>CAVQLO010000004.1:0-790946 GCA_963713385.1 uncultured Solirubrobacterales bacterium | reverse complement strand
GGGGGATCGACCTGTGACTCGATCCTGTCCTTCGATCACGTCACCTATCACTACCCGGGTGTGCAGGACGCGGCGCTGCGCGACGTCACGCTCGAGATCCAGCCCGGTGAGCTGTGCCTGCTGGCCGGGCTCTCCGGACACGGCAAGTCGACGTTGCTGCGCGCCGCCTGCGGGCTTGTCCCGCATTTTCACGGTGGGCGCTTTGCCGGGCGGGTGCGGCTCGCGGGGCTGGACACGCGCGAGCACGGGCCCGCTCGCCTGGGCGTGGTTGCCGGGGCGCTCTTCCAGGACCCTGAGACCCAGCTCGTGACGAGCTCGGTGCGATCTGAGCTCGCGCTGTCGCTGGAGAGCCGCGGGCATGGCGCCACGGCGGTCGCGCGTGGGGTGGAGGAGGTGGCGCTGGCGCTGGGCATCGACTCGCTGCTCGAGCGCTCCATCACACAACCTGTCCGGGGGTGAGCAGCAGCGGGTGGCGCTCGGCGCGGCGCTCGCCGGCAGGCCGTCGGTGGTGTTGCTCGACGAGCCCACATCCCAGCTGGATCCGGTCGCCGGCGACGAGCTGATTGGGCTGCTGCGCCGGCTGAACCAGGAGTGGGAGACGACGATCCTGCTGGCCGAGCACCGCCTCGAGCGCTGTCTGTCCGCGGCAGATCGTGTGATCGCGCTGGAGAACGGAAGCGGTCGCGCATGACGGAGATCCGGCGTCGTTTCTCGCCTGGGCGGCCGCTGGCGCCCCGGCGCTGCAGACCCCCGGCGCCAAGCTGTTCGCGCTCGAGCGGGCTCACGCCGGCGCCGGTCGGCGTCAGACAGGCGCGAAGGACGCTTCGCTCGCGCGGACTGCTGCCCGAGGACAGCGTGCGCCGGCGGCGGCGATGAGGCGCCGCTCGGGCGCCGTCGAGCGCGCGGCGATGCGCTCGCGCTCGATATGCGCGGCGTGTGGCATGAGCTGCGCGACGGTCCCGCGATTCTGCGCGGCGTGGACCTCGCACTGCGCCCCGGCGAGAGCGTCGCGCTGATGGGGCGAAACGGCGCCGGCAAGTCGACGCTCCTGCGCCACGCGGCCGGCTTGCTGACGGCGACGAGGGGCCGGGTGCAGGCGGCCGGGCGCGTTGCGCTGCTGTTGCAGAACCCGGGCGACTACTTCGTGCACGAGCGCGTGGCAGATGAGGCGCCGCCGGCCGCGCTCGCGGAGGTCGGCCTGGCAGGAGATGGCTGAGCGAAACCCGCGCGACCTGTCCGGCGGCGAGCGCCAGCGCCTGGCGCTCGCGATCGTCGAGGGCGAGAGCGCGAAGGGTCCTCACCGCTCTCTCGGGCGGCGGTGCTCGCGCTCGACGAGCCGACTCGCGGAATGGATCGCGAGGCCAAGGCGCGCCTCGCGCACGACCTGCATCGCCGCGCCGCCGAGGGCCAGGCGGTGATCGTCGCGACGCACGACCCCGAGTTCGCGGCCGCCTGCGCTCAGCGCGCGGTGCTGCTCGCCGACGGGCGGGTGATCGCCGACGGCCCCGCCGAGGAGCTGCTGGCCGGCGGCTGGTATTTCGCCACCGAGACCGCCCGCATCCTCGGCGGCGCCGGTGGGGCGCTGTTGCCAGAGCAGGGCGCCGAGCTGTTGGCGGGGGATCTGGCGCGGGCGGGCATCGCCGGCCAGACCGCCGGCGACCGGTCTGCGGGCGCGGTGGGCGTGGCTACGCCGGCCCAGCCGGGCGCGGACGTTCCCGGCCCCGAGCGGCGCAGGCTGTCTGCGGGCACGACGATCGCCCGGGGAGCGCGCGATGAGCTGGCCGCTCGCGTCGTTTGCGATCGTGTTCGTCGTGCTCGCGGGCGGGTGGCTTGCCTATGAGCGCAGGCGCCCCTCGGCGCGCATGGTCGCGGTCGTCGCGACGATGGCCGCGGTGGCTGCGCTCGGACGCGACGCGTTCGTGGCGCTGCCGGATGTCAAGCCGATCACCGCGATCGCGTTCGTCGTCGGCTATTCGCTCGGGCCGCTGCCGGGCTTCACCGTCGGCGCGATCGGGATGCTCGCCTCGAACGTGATGCTCGGCCAGGGCCCGTACACGCCGTGGCAGATGGCCGCCTGGGGTCTCGTCGGCCTGGCCGGGGCGGGGCTGGGAGGCTCAGCAACCGCGAGCTTGGCCGCGTTCCGCTCGCCATCGGCTGTGCGCTCGCGGCTGTGTGCGCGAAGGAGATCATGAACGTCTACACGTGGACGATCGGCGCCGTGCACACGCCGGCGGCGTTCGTCGTCGTCGCGGGCGGCGGACTGCCCTTCGACGTGACCGACACGATCGCCACGCTGCTGTTCGCGCTGGCCTTCGGCCCCGAGCTCGCGCGGCTGCTCGCCCGTACGCGCGAGCGCATGAACGTCACCTGGGAGAGCGCGAGCCGAGGGGCGGCGGCGTTGGCGCTGACCGCCGTCGCGCTTGCGGCGGGGGCGATTCTCACCGCGCCGCGCGCGCAGGGCGCTTCACTGTCGCCGGAGGTCTCCTTTCTGACGTCCGCGCAGAACCCCGACGGCGGCTTCGGCGCGGCGCCCGGGCAGCGCTCCGGCGAGCTGTACACCGCCTGGGCGGCGATGGGCCTGGCCGCGGCCGGTCGCGATCCGGCGGGCCTCGTCAAGCGCGGCCACTCGGTGCTGACTGCACTCGCCGACGAAGCCTCCACGCTGAGCGGGCTCGGCGACGCCGAGCGCACGATTCTCGCTGTGCGCGCGTGCGGGGCCTCGGCCTACTCCTTCGCCGGGCGAGACCTCGTCGGCGAAGTGCAGCGTGCGCGCTCGGCCAACGGCTCCTTCGGCGGCGAGGTCGTCCTCAGCGCCTTTGCGATCTTCGCGCTGCGCGCCGTCGGGCACTCGGCGAGCTTCGCCGCGATCCGCCAGGCCGCGGGCTGGATCGAGCGCCAGCAGAACCCCGACGGCGGCTTCAGCTTCGCCGCGCACGGATCCCCCAGCGACGTCGATGACACCGGCGCCGCGTTGCAGGCGCTGATCGACGCGGGCACGCGCGATCGGCGCGCGATCTCCGCCGCGAGCGGCTATCTGACCCGCGCCCAGAATCCCGACGGCGGCTATCCGCAGCGGCCCCGGAAGAATCGAATGCCCAGTCGACCGCGTGGGCCGTGCAGGGCCTGATCGCGATCGGGCGCAGCCCCGGCGCCGTCAGGCGCAATGGCAGCCGCTCGCCGATCGGCTACCTGCAGAGCCTTGAGATCAACGGCAGCGTCCGCTACTCGCGCACGAGCGCGCAGACGCCGGTCTGGGTGACCGGGCAGGCTCTGATCGCGCTGTCGGGCAAGACGTTTCCGGTCGGGCCCTGACGGCGGCCAGCCGCGGCGCATCGCGCCGAGGACTTCAGCGCGCCTTTACAGACCGTCATAACCTTCTAGGGCATGTCAGAGCACGCATACACCGCGCGCGCGATATCGCCCGGCGCCGGCGTTTCCTATCGCCGTGGCGGTCCCCAGCGCCGCGCGCCGATGAGCGTCGGGGGCCTGCTGGGCGTCGTGGCGCTGTGCGTGATCGGCCTCGCCGCGACCTGGAGCGTGAGCGCGCTCGTGCCGCGCGTGCGTTTCAAGGACGCCGTCGCGCTGCGTGACTTCACGCTCCTCAGCCGTCCACACGTCGACGCCGTCGCCCACACGCTGCTGTTCATCCTCGAACCGCTGCCCTTCACGCTGCTCGCGATCGCGCTCGTCGTATTCGCGCTGCGCGGCGGGCGCGCACGGCTGGCGATCGCGGTCGCGGCGGTGATGACGCTCGCGCCGCTGAGCTCTGAGCTGCTCAAGCCGCTGCTGGCCCATTCACACGACCAGATCGCCGGGACCTACGTGTCCGCGGCCTCGTGGCCCAGCGGCCACGCGACCGCCGCGACGGTGCTCGCGCTGTGCGCGGTGCTCGTCTCGCCGCGCCACCTGCGACCAGCGGTCGCGGCGATCGGCGCCGTGTTCGCCGTGGCGGTCGGCTGCTCGCTGCTGATCCTCGCCTGGCACATGCCAAGCGACGTGATCGGCGGCTATCTGCTCGGCACGCTGTGGGTGGCGCTGGCGCTCGCTGCGCTGCGCGCCACCGATGCGAGACCTCGCCGAGCAGCGCCGCTCGGTGGCTCCACCTAGGACTCGCCGCCCGCGCTGTGCGCGCCCGGGTCCCAGAGAGGCTCGGAGGAGTCCCCGTTGGCGGCGCGCGCGAGGATGAACAGCAGGTCTGAGAGCCGGTTCAGGTAGCGCAGCACCTCGGGGTTGCCGTCGTCGACGGCCAGCGCTCGGCGCTCGGCGCGGCGGCAGACCGTGCGGCACAGGTGCAGCTGCGCGGCGGCGGGCGTGCCGCCGGGTATCACGAACGAGCGCAACGGCGCGAGCGTCGCGTTGACCTCGTCGCAGGCCTGCTCGAGCCACTCGGTGTACTGCGGCGTGACCCTCAGCCGCTGGCGCGCCTGCTCGGGGGACTCGCCGTCCTGCGGCGCCGGCGCCGGGACCGACAGGTCGGCGCCGAGATCCAGCAGGTCGTTCTGCACGCGCTGCAGCCAGGTCGCGAAGGCGTCGGGCATGCCGGGCGCAAGGAGCGCGACGCCGAGCGTCGCGTTGAGCTCGTCCAGCGTGCCGTAGGCCTCGACGCGGGGGTGCACCTTGGACACGCGGCTCATGTCCCCCAGATGGGTCTCGCCGGCGTCGCCGAGCTTGGTGTAGATGCGCGTGAGGTTGACGGTCACGGCGTCTCGAGTGTCGCACACCCGGACCGCCGCTCGCCGCTCGGATGGGATACGTTCCCGAACCTCGCATGCGGATAGGCGTTCCGAAGGAGACGGCGGCCGGCGAGCACCGGGTGGCGCTCGTGCCAGAGGTCGTTGGCAAGCTGAAGGCCAAGGGCCTGGAGGTCGTCGTACAGGACGGCGCGGGCGCCGACGCCCTCCTGCCCGACTCCGAGTTCGCGCAGGCCGGGGCGCAGCTGACCGGCGACGCGCCCGCGGTGTGGGGCTGTGACGTGGTCGTGAAGATCGCGCCGCCGGACCCGCAGGAAATCCGCAGCCTCGGCTCGGGATCGGTGCTGATCGGCTTCCTCGCGCCGCTGACGAGCCCGCAGACGACGCGCGCGCTGGCCGACGCCAAGGCGACGGCCTTCGCGATGGAGGCGATTCCGCGGATCTCGCGCGCGCAGTCGATGGACGCGCTGTCCTCCCAGAGCAACGTCGCCGGCTATGAGGCCGCGCTGCTGGGGGCGGAGAACATCGGGCGCTTCTACCCGATGCTGATGACCGCGGCCGGCACGATCCCGCCCGCCAAGGTGCTCGTGCTCGGCGTCGGCGTCGCCGGGCTGCAGGCGCTGGCGACGGCCAAGCGCCTGGGAGCGCGCACGACCGGCTATGACGTGCGCCCCGAGGTCGCCGAGCAGGTGCAGTCGCTGGGCGCGCAATGGCTGGACCTCGGCCTGGAGGCCAGCGGCGAGGGCGGCTACGCGCGCGAGCTCACCGAGCAGGAGCGCGCCGCCCAGCAGCAGGCGCTGACCGATGCGATCAAGGGCTTTGACGTGGTCATCACGACGGCGCTCGTGCCGGGCCGTCCGGCGCCGAAGCTCGTCACCGAGGAGGCCGTCAGGGGGATGCGCCCCGGCTCGGTGATCATCGATCTGGCAGGCGAGGCGGGCGGCAACTGCGAGCTGACCGACCCCGGCCAGACGATCGTGCGCCACGACGTGAAGATCGTCTCGCCGCTGAACCTGCCGGCGCTCATGCCCGAGCACGCCTCGCAGCTGTTCGCGCGCAACGTGCTCGCGCTGATCGAACTGCTCGTCGGCGAGGACGGCGCGCTGAAGCTGGACTTCGAGGACGAGATCATCGCCGGCGCCTGCATCGTGCGCGACGGCGAGATCGTGCACCCCGGCGCGAAGGCGGCGGTGGAGGCGGCGTGATCCTCGGCAGCGTCCTGACCACCAACCTGGCGATCCTCGTGCTCGCGGGATTCGTCGGCTTCGTCGTCATCTCCAAGGTGCCCAACACGCTGCACACGCCGCCGATGTCGGGCACGAACGCGATTCACGGCATCGTGCTGATCGGCGGCTTGCTGCTGCTCGGACTCGCCGGCCTGGACGGCCTGAGCAAGGCGCTGCTCGTGATCGCGGTCGCCTTCGGCACGATCAACGTCGTCGGCGGCTTCCTGGTGACCGACCGGATGCTCGAGATGTTCAAGTCCCGGCCCAAGCCGCGCAAGGAGGCCGAGGACTCCTCGCAGGCGCCAGACAAACCTGGCACGGGCGGCGGGCAGGAGGGTGGATCGTGAGCGCCACAGCGGTCCTCGCGACCAGCTTCCTGCAGCGGGAAAGCTTCATCTACGTCCTGTACATAGTCGCCTTCGCGCTGTTCATCCAGGGCCTGCGCGGCCTGGCGGGACCGACGACGGCCGTTCGCGGAAACCGCATCGCGGCGGTCGGCATGGCGATCGCCGTGATCGCCACGCTGCTGAACCCCGGCGAGGGCAACTGGGGGCTGATCGCCCTCGGTGTGGCGCTCGGCGTGGTCGTCGGCGTGCCCGCGGCGCGCCAGGTGAAGATGACCGCGATGCCGCAGATGGTCGCGCTGTTCAACGGCGTCGGCGGCGGCGCGGTGGCGATCATCGCCTGGGTCGAGTTCCGCCACCTCGGCTCGACCTACGGCCAGCACACGATCCATGCCGGCGGCGTCGTCGCCGGCGGCATCGTCGTGCGAAGCGCGGTGCAGATCGGGGGCGTGCCGACCTACGTCGCGATCTTCTCGGTGTTCGCCGCGATCGTCGGCTCGATCTCCTTCTGGGGCTCGAACATCGCGTTCGGCAAGCTGCAGGAAATCATCCCCGGGCGCCCGATCTCGCTCGGCGCCGCCCAGCAGATCGTCAACCTGGTCCTGCTCGTGCTCGCGCTCGCGGCCGGGATCGACCTCGTCGCCGGCGCGCATTCTGAACTGCTGTTCATCGGAATGCTGGTCGTCGCCGCGCTGCTCGGCAACGCCGTCGTGTTCCCGATCGGCGGCGCGGACATGCCGGTCGTGATCTCGATGCTGAACGCGTTCACCGGGCTTTCGGCCGCCGCCACCGGCATGGCGCTGAACAACCCGGCGCTGATCGTCGCGGGCATGATCGTCGGGGCCTCGGGTTCGATCCTCACCAACCTGATGGCGGTCGCGATGAACCGCTCGATCCCGTCGATCGTCGCGGGCGGCTTTGGCGGAGGAGGCGCCGTGGAGGGCGCGCAGGGCGCGGGCGAGCACGCCGGCACCGTTCGCTCCACGAGCGCCGCCGACGCGGCGATCCAGCTGGCCTACGCCAATCGCGTCGTGATCGTGCCCGGCTACGGAATGGCGGTGGCCCAGGCCCAGCACGCCGTGCGCGAGCTGACCAAAGAGCTCGAAGAGCGTGGGGTGGAAGTCAACTACGCGATCCATCCGGTCGCCGGGCGAATGCCCGGACACATGAACGTGCTGCTCGCCGAGGCGGACGTCCCGTATGACCAGCTCAAGGAGATGGACGACGCAAACCCCGAGTTCCAGCGCACCGACGTCTCGCTCGTGATCGGCGCCAACGACGTGACCAACCCGGCCGCGAAGAACACGCCGTCCTCGCCGATCTACGGGATGCCGATCCTCGAAGTCTCCGACAGCAGCTCGGTGATCGTGATCAAGCGCTCGATGAACCCCGGCTTCGCCGGCATCGAAAACGAGCTCTACTACGACCCGAAGACCGCGATGCTGTTCGGCGACGCGAAGACGGCGGTGAGCGAAATCACCGCCGAGTTGGCGCACGTCTGACGACCGTCAGGCAGTATTTTGTCGCAACATGCGGAGTTCTCCGAGACGCCCCGTCCGATGGCGCGCCCGTGCGCTGGCGTCGGCGACGCTCGCCACGGGGTGCCTGCTCGTGATCGCAGTGGCGGTCCCGGCGAGCGCCGCTGCGGCCGAAGCGCGCCGACGGCCGTCACCGGCGCGCCTCCGAAGTGACCGAAACGCCGCCACGCTGAACGCCACGGTCAACCCCAACGGCACGACCGTCACCAAGTGCAGCTTTGAATACGGCGCGCGTTCCACATTGACCGGCCTACGGCAAAACGGCCCCCTGCGCCACGCTGCCGGGCTCGGGCTCTGACCCCGTGGCGGTCACCGCGGCGATCAGCGGCCTGAGCGCGGGCACGACCTACCACTTCAGGATCGTCGCCGAAAACGCCGAACCGCGACCAAAGGCGAAGGCAACGACGCAACGTTCAAAACACGCTCCGCCGCGGCGGCCAGCCCGCCGACGGCCGTGACCGGCAAAGCCTCAGCGAAGTGAGCGAAACCGACGGCCACGCTGAACGCCACGGTCAACCCCAATGGCACGGCGGTCACCAAGTGCACCTTTGAATACGGCGCCGAAACCGGCCTACGGCAAAACGGCCCCCTGCACCCCGACGCCCGGCTCGGGCACGAGCCCAGAAGCGGTCACCGCGGCGATCAGCGGCCTGAGCGCGGACACCACCTACCACTTCAGGATCGTCGCCGAAAACGCCAACACGACCAAAGGCGAAGGCACCGACGAAACCTTCAAAACCAGCGCGCCGCCGCCGGCCAACCCGCCGACGGCCGTCACCGGCGAAGCCTCAGCCGTGACCGAAACCGTCCGCCACGCTGAACGCGACGGTCAACCCCAACGGCACGGCGGTCACCAAGTGCACCTTTGAATACGGCACCGAACACCAGCTACGGCAAAACCGCCCCCTGCGCCACGCTGCCGGGCTCGGGCTCGAGCCCCGAGCGCGTCACCGCGGCGATCAGCGGCCTGAGCGCGGGCACGACCTACCACTTCAGGATCGTCGCCGAAAACGCCGCCACCACGACCAAAGGCGAAGGCAGCGACGAAACCTTCAAAACCAGCGCGCCGCCGCCGCCGCCAGCCCGCCGACGGCCGTCACCGGCGATGCCTCAGCAGTGACCGAAGCCTCCGCCACGCTGAACGCGACGGTCAACCCCAACGGCACGCACCGTCACCAAGTGCACCTTTGAATACGGCACCGAAATCAGCTACGGCAAAACCGCCCCCTGCGCCACGCTGCCGGGCTCGGGCTCCAGCCCGCGGGCGTCACCGCGGCGATCAGCGGCCTGAGCGCGGGCACCACCTACCACTTCAGGATCGTCGCCGAAAACGCCGCCACCACGACCAAAGGCCAAGGCCTGGACGCAAAGTTCACGACGGCGAGCGTGCCCAGTATTCATCGTCGCGGCCAGTCCAGCCGCCGTCCCGTCGCCGGGTTCTGGTTCACAGGCCGCGGCGACTACGCCGCCGCCCGCCGCCGGTGCGAGCTCGGTGATGTTCTCGCGGCCTCGGCCGCCGACCCTGCGCCTCGTGTCAAAGACCTGCAGGCGCAGTGACTGCACGGTCGAGTTGCTGGCCTCCGCCGGAACCGGGCTTGCCGCTGTCGCGCGGATCGAAGCACGGCTCACGTTTCTGCAGCCCTATCCCTGTCATGAAGGTGCTCTGCACTTCACGTGCACACGTCTGGTTTCGCGCTGGCTCAACGCCAGGGCGACAGCGGCCGGCCGTTTCTCGATCGTTGCTTCTCATCTGCGGTCGTATTCCTACACGCTGATGCTCGTCGCAATCGACGAGGCGGGTCTCTACCAACAGGAGCCGATCCGCGTAGCGCTCGCGGTCAGGCGCCCGGCGGCACCAAGCGCTGATTCGAGCGCACGCAGCATCGCCGTGAAGGAGAAGGCGCCTCTGCGAAACTGAGGCCGTGATCGAGCGCAGCCAGGCCCTCGCGGCGCTGTCGCAGGATGAGTTCGATGTCGTGGTCGTGGGGGGCGGCATGACGGGGGCCGGCGTCGCGCTGGACGCCGCGACGCGCGGCTATAGCGTGGCGCTGCTCGAGCGCGCGGACTTCGGCTCGGGAACGTCCAGCCGCTCCAGCAAGCTGATCCACGGCGGCCTGCGCTACCTGCAGAACTTCGACCTCGGCCTCGTGCGCGAGGCGCTTCTGGAGCGCCAGCTGATGGTCAAGCTCGCGCCGCACCTCGTGCGCCCGCTGCCGCTCGTGGTGCCGGCCTTCGACGGCGCTCGTCCGGACCGCCTCGTGGGCGTGGGGCTGAACCTGTATGACGTGATGTCGGTCGGGCGCGAGCGGCTGCGCCCGCTGCGCGCGCGGCGTGCTCGCTCTGAGCGCGCGCGGCGCGACGGCTCCGCGAGCGAGCCGCCGCAGCTCTCCGAGGAGGGCGAGTCCTGGAGCCCCGCGCGCCATCGCGTCATCTCCAGCGAGGAGGTCATCGAGCTGCTGCCAGCGCTCGCCGGGCGCGAGCCGACGAGCGGATACCTGTTCTATGACTGCCAGACCGACGACGTGCGCCTGCTGCTGACGGTGCTCGGCGAGGCCGAGCGCTTCGGCGCCGTGTGCGCCAATCGCGTCAACGTGACCGCGCTGTCAGAGCGCGACGGCCACGCGCGCGGGGTGCTCGCGGTCGACGAGGAGACGGGCGAGCGTCTGGAGGTGTCGGGCACGAGCGTGGTCAACGCGACCGGCGTATGGGCCGACCAGCTTCGCCCCGAGGAGCTGCACGGCGAGGCCGAGCTGCCGAGCATCCGCCCCAGCCGCGGCACGCACGTCACGTTCTCGAGCGAGGACCTGCCGCTGGTCAGCGGCGCGATCGTCCCCGCCGGCGGCGGTCGGACGATCTTCGCGCTGCCGTGGCTGGGACGCACGCTCGTGGGAACGACCGACAACGACTACCAGGGGCCGCTTGACCACGTCAGTCCGGCGCCGGGGGAAATCGACTATCTGCTGCAGGCGGTCAATGAGTTCTTCGGCCGCTCGCTGCGGCCCGGCGACCTGACGGGCGCCTTCGCGGGCGTGCGCCCGCTGATCTCCACCGGCGATCCCAAAAAGTCGGTCGACATATCGCGCAAGGCCGAGCTCTATGAGACCTCCTCGGGCATGATCACGATCACCGGCGGCAAGCTGACGACGTGGCGGCGGATGGCCAAGATGACCGTCGACCGAATCGTCGAGCGCGAGGCGCGCGAGGCGCCGTGTCGCACGCAGGAGGTGCCGCTGGGACAGGCGATCGCGGTCGAGGAGCTCGCGCGCGTGCGCGGTGTCCCCGAGGATTCCTACGCGGCGCTGGCTGCGCGCTACGGACACGGCGCGCACAACGTCCTGGCGCTGGCAGAGCAGGACGCGCGGCTGGCCGCGCCGATCGTCGACGGCCTGCCCGACCTGCTCGCCGAGGTGGTTCTCGCGACGCGCGGCGAGCAGGCGCGCAGCATCGGCGACGTGCTGCTGCGGCGGACGCGCCTGGGGCTGCTCGCGGCGCGCGATCTGACGACCGAGCGCTCCGACGGCACGCCGGGCCCGGTACGGCGCGTCGCGGATGTCATGGCGGGCGAGCTGTCCTGGAGCGCGCAGCGCACCGCCGAGGAGATCGACGCCTTCCGGGCGGAGGCGCTGGCCGAGGGAATCGTGGTCCAGGCGCCGGCCGAGGTCGCTGTGAGCGCGGACTCGGCCGCGGAGCCTGCACGGTGACGGCGCCCGAGCGTCGCCTGCGCGCGGGCGACCGGGTGCTCGAGCTCGGTGGCCGCCCGCAGCTGATGGGGATCGTCAACGCCTCGCCGGACTCGTTCAGCGATGGCGGTCTCCACGCGACGCTCGACGCCCAGCTTCAGCTCGCGCGCGAGCTGGTCGCCGCCGGCGCGGACATGCTCGACGTCGGCGGCGAGTCGGCCACGACCGGCAGACCGCCGGTCGCGGTGCAGCAGGAGATCGAGCGCGTCGTTCCGCTCGTGCAGCGCATCGTGGGCGAGCTCGACACGATCGTCTCGGTCGACACCTACAAGCCCGCCGTCGCGCAGGCCGCGATCGCCGCGGGCGCGCGCATCGTCAACGACGTCAGCGGCCTGCGCGACGAGCGCGTCGCCGATGTCTGCGCGCAGAGTGGAGCGGCGCTCGTCGTGATGCACACGCTCGCGGCGCCCAGGCAGCGCATGCAGGACCCCGACCTCTACGGCGACGTCGTCGCCGAGGTGGAGGGTTTCCTGCGCGACGGCATGGAGCGCGCGATCGCCGCCGGCGTCGACGCCGAGCAGCTGATCGTCGACCCCGGGCCAGACTTCGCAAAGACGCCCGCCCAGACGATCGCGCTGCTGCGCGATGTGCGGCGCCTGCACGAGCTCGGGCGACCGCTGCTGCTCGCGATCTCGCGCAAGGACTTCATCGGCGCGCTCACCGGACGGTCTCCGCGCGCGCGGCTCGCCGGGCACTCTCGCCGCGCTGGCCCACGGGGCCGACGCCGGCGCTCACATCTTCCGCGTGCACGATGTCGCGGCCGCGGCGGACTTCCTCGCGGTACGGGCGGCGCTGTCGGGCGAGGCGGCGGCGAGCAGGGATCTGGCGCTGGCCGAGGAAGTCCGCCACGAGCGGATTGCAGCCGAGTAGCCACTGGGCGCAGCCGCCGCGCCGGGCTCCCGCCGGGCTCGGTGTTGGCGAGCCGATAGTGTGAAAGGCGCAATCGGGGTGCCGGTCGCTGTGCAACGCGACCGGAGCCAACCGCCCAATCCAAACAGCCAAGGAGAAGGACAGATGACAGTACTCGAGCGATCCGAGCTGCAGGCGAGCAACCTCTCAGACCTGCACGCGATAGCCGACCAGCTGGGCCTCGACGGGTTCAGGAGACTGCGCAAGGCCGAGCTGATCGATGCGATCCTCGGCGATTCCGACGGTGGCGAGAAGGCCGCCTCGCCAAGCGACGAGCGCCCGCACGAGGACCGCGGAGACGACGCGAGCGGCGACTCGGACTCAGAGTCGGACTCCGACTCGGACTCACGACCGGAAGGACGCGCCTCGCGACCACGTCGCCGTCGCCTCGTTCGCTCGCGGCGCTCCTCCTCGGCAAAGGACGACGCCGAGCAGGCCTCCGCCGACGACGACGCCCCCGCCGAGGAGCAGCCGGCGCCACCGGAGAGCCCACGCGAGCGACCCGCTCGCGCGCGCCCGCGCTCGACGCAAAGACCGAGACCGACGGCGCCTCCTCGGGCGGCGGCCGCGTCGCGGAGGGGGTCGTCGAGCTGCTTGGCAACGGCTCGGCCTTCCTGCGCATCGCGCCGCCCGACCCCTCCGACGACGATGTGTACATCTCCGCGGCGCAGGTGCGCCGCTGTGAGCTCGTCTCCGGGGATCGCGTGACCGGGCCGGTTCGCACGCCGCGCCGCTCCGAGCGCTATCCGTCGCTCGTTCGCATCGACACCATCAACGGCGCGTCGGCCGACGCGGTGTCCGGCGGAACGCGCTACGACGACCTGCCGGTGCAGTTTCCAAGCGAGCGCCTCGCGCTGAACTCCGACGACCGGACGCTGCAGGCGATCGAGTGGCTGACGCCGCTGGGCCGCGGCTCGCGCGCGGTGATCGTCGGGGCTCCGCGCGCTGGCAAGACCGAGACCCTGCGTCGCGTGCTGGAGGCGCTCGCCGGGCGAGAGGAGCTTCAGGTGACGCTCGTGCTGACCGGGTGCAGGCCCGAGGAGATCGCCGAGTGGCAGCAGGGTCCGCTCGCGCCGGCGGCCGCGCTCAGCTTCGCCGCGTCGCCGGACTCCCAGGCCCAGGCGGTCGAGCGCGCGCTGGACGAGGCCAAGCGGGTGGCCGCGCGCGGCGGGCACGCGCTCGTGCTGATCGACGGCCTCGACGCGATGCCGGCGCACGTCGCGCGCAAAGCGCTCGTCGCCGCGCGCAACCTGCGCGACGGCGGCTCGCTGACGCTGATCGCGACGGCCGCGCAGCCGCTCGGCGGCGAGACGACCGTGATCGCGCTCGACGTGGCGCTCACGTCCACCGGGCAGCAGCCGATCCTCGATCTGATCAACAGCGGCACGCTCAAGCCCGAGCTGCTCGTCGGCGAGGACGGCGCCCGGGCGATCACGCGCGCGCGCGCGGCCGCGGTCGAGGCGCGCGGCTAGCTTTGCGCGACCGCTTCAGAACGGCGCTCGGCGAGCGCCGTTCTAGCGGCGGTAGGCGACCGAGCGCCAGGAGGGCTCTGGGGCGAGCGTGATCGGCTCGTCGCGGCGATCGGGCTGCAGGTAGGTGAAGCTGCCGGTCTCGGCGAGGAAGGCGATCTCGAGCTCGCCCTCGGTCACGCGCTGGTCAAGCCACGCCCCGCGGAACACGAGCCGGCGCAGCCAGTGCACGAGCGAGCGCTCCGCCGGGCCGACCAGCTCGGGCCAGCATTCGTTGACGTGCTCGCCGAGCGCCGATGCCGGATCGAAGATCTCGCCGTTGACGGCGAGGTTGACGAGGTCTTCGAGCTCCTCCTCGCCGAGGCGCCCGCCGACGAATCCGAGCTTCAGCGCGGCCTGCTCGCAGCGCTCGGCAAAGTCCTGCTCGTTGAAGGTGAAGCGCAGCTCGCCGTATTCGAGGACGAAGTCCTCTCCAGAGTCGTAGTTTCCGCGCCGAGACGTTCTCATATCCAGGGCCGGGAATCGCACTGGCCCCGGGTCGTCGTGATCATACGTCGCCTTCCTGCACGGCGGACTGTCGTGCATGGGATTTTGCATCCCGCTGTACGCTCACGAGCCGATGGCACGCCTCTCAGAGCACGGGCTGCGCAAGTCGGTGGGCGTCGGCGGGCTGTTCGCGACCGCCTATGGCAACGTCGGCTCCTCGATCTACTATGCGCTCGGCCTCGTCGCGGCGCATGCGCTCGGTCTGACGCCGCTGGTGTTCGTGTTCGCCGGCGGGCTGTTCGCGCTGACGGCGAAAACCTATGCCGAGGGCGCCGCGATGTTCCCCGAAGCGGGCGGCTCCTCGTCGTTCGCACGCCACGCCTTCGACGACGTCGTGTCGTTCTTCGCGGGCTGGGCGCTGAGCCTGGACTACATCCTGACGATCGCCATCTCGGCGTTCTTCGTGCCGCACTACCTGAGCGCCTTCCCGGGACTGCACGCGCTCAACCACAACCCGGATGACATCTTCGGCGGGCTGATCGTCGTGGGCGTGCTGGCCGCGCTGAACATCCGCGGCCTCGGCGAGTCGGCGAAACTGAACTTCGTCCTCGCGCTGCTTGACCTGTGCACGCAGACCTTGCTCGTGGGGATCGGTTGCGTGCTCGTGCTCAACCCGTCGCTGCTGGTCAACCAGGTTCACCTGGGCAAGCGTGCCGACGTGGAGCGAACTGATCTTCGCGCTGTCGCTGGCGATGCTCGCCTACACGGGCATCGAGACCGTCGCGAACATGGCCGAGGAGTCGCGCGATCCCGGACGCCAGGTGCCCAAGGCCGTCAACCTCGTGGTGCTGGCGGTGCTCGGCGTGTACGCGGGCATCTCGGTCGTCGCGCTGTCGGCGCTGCCGGTCGTCCATCACGGGGTCGGCTACAACGCGCCAGCTGCACGAGAGCTTCAAGACGCCCGGCTTCGCCACGGCGCTCGGCGGCTTTTTCCAGAACGACCCGGTGCTGGGCATCATCTCGCGCCTGGGGCTGCACGGCACGGTGCTCAAACTCGCCCAGTACTACGTCGGCATCCTCGCTGCGACGATCCTGTTCATCGCGACCAACGCCGGGCATGATCGGCATCTCGCGGCTGTCGTGGTCGCTGGCCGAGCACCGTCAGCTGCCGAGCATCTTCTCCCGGCTGCACCGCCGCTATCGCACGCCCTGGTTCACGCTGCTGTTCTTCTCGGGGCTGGCGAGGTGTGCTGATCCTCTACGGCAACACCGAAGTGCTCGGCAACCTCTACTCCTTCGGCGCGATGCTGTCGTTCACGATCGCGCACGCGGCGGTGATCGCGCTGCGCATCAAGGAACCCGATCGCGAGCGGCCCTACCGGATGCCCTGGAACGTGCGCATCCGCGGCGCGGAGATACCGTTGACCGCGGTGCTAGGCGGCCTCGGCACCGCCGGCGCGTGGATCGCCGTGGTGGTGCTGCACGTCGAGGCGCGCTACGTCGGCATCCCGTGGATGGTGTTCGGCATGGCCGGCTACTTCGTGTACCGCAGGAGTCAGGGGCTGGACGCGCGCAAGGACTATCGCATCGAGCGCCCCGCGCGCCCGCCGGACTTCGAGGAGCTCGAGTACACGACGGCGCTCGTGCCGATCTTCGGCAACGACGTGAGCGCCTCGTCGCTGAGCGCGGCGGCCAAGCTGATCGGCGCCGAGGGCGTCGTGTATGCGATCTTCGTGCTGCCGGTGCCCAGCCAGCTCTCGCTCGAGGCCGGGCTGGAGGAAGAGGAGGCGCACGGGCGCGCGGTGCTGGAGGGCGCGCGCATCAAGGCGCGGCGCGCGGGCATCAAGATCCACACGGGCCTGATTCGCACCCGAAATCCCGGCGCGGCGCTCGTCGAAGAAGCGCAGCGCGTCGGCTCGCAGGTGATCTACTGGTCGACGATCCACGCGCCCGCGGGCGAGCGCGGGATCGGCCCGACCGCGGCCTACCTGCTGAGCAAGCGCCCCTGTCGCGTGATCATCGAGACCGAGAATGAGGCGGCGCGCCGTCGCGAGACGGTCGGCGAGCCGGCCTGAGCGCCGCGGCGAGCGCCTCGTCGAGCTCGGGGCGCTCGAAGTCATAGCCGAGCACGAGCGCCTTGGCCGGCATCACGCGCGCGCCGGTCGTGACTATCTCGGCCATCTCGCCGAGCAGCAGGCGCAGCGCAAACGCTGGCACGGGCGCGATCGCCGGACGCCCGAGCGCGGCGCCGAGCGCGTGTGAGAAGTCGCGATTGCTGACCGGCTGGGGCGCGGTGGCGTTCACCGGCCCGCTCCAGCGCTCGTCGTGCAGCGCGGCGAGGATCATGCCCGTGAGGTCTGAGATGTGAATCCAGGAGACGTACTGGCGCCCGCCCGCGACCGGGCCGCCGACGCCCAGGCGAAACGGCGGCAGCATCTTCGCAAGCGCCCCTCCGTCGCGGTCGAGCACGACGCCGGTGCGCAGGCGCATCACCCGCACCCCAAGCTCTGTGGCCCTCTGCGCCTCGGCCTCCCAAGCCGCGCACACGTCGGCGAGGAAGTCCTCGCCGGCCGCTGCGCCCTCGTCCAGCGGCTCCTCGCCGCGCGGGCCGTAGTAGCCGATCGCCGATCCGCTGATCAGTGCGCGCGGTCGCGGCTGGGCCTGCTCGATCCCGGCCACCAGGTTGCGTGTGCCGCCGACGCGGCTGTCGCGTATGGCCTGCTTTACCTTCGCGCTCCAGCGTTGGGCGATCGGCTCTCCCGCGAGGTGCACGACGGTGTCGCGCCCGGCGAGCGCCTCGGGCGGCGCGGCCTGCTCGAGCGGATCCCAGCCGACGATCTGCGCAGCCTGCGGCCCGGCTGCGATATTCGCGAGGCTCGCCGCCGCGCGCTCGGGGTCGCGCGAGAGCACGGTCAGCTCGGCGCCGCGCTGTATCAGCGCGCCAAGCAGCGAGCGCCCGAGCAGGCCCGTGGCGCCGGTCACGGTCACACGCGGGGCGCTCATCGCCGCAGCCTCTCACAAGGACCGCGTCGACGGCGCGACGCGCGCGAGCCGCGCGCAGCCTGCGCCCGGCCGGGCCTCAGACGCTGCTGTCGGGGCTCTGTGCGGCGCCGGTCATCGTGTCGCCGTGGGCGAACCCGACCTGCTGTCCGGCGAGCGCGACGCCCGCGGCGCGCGCCTCGTCGGCGACGGCGGCCGCGACGGCGGGGGCGACCTCGCGGTTGAAGACAGACGGGATGATGTAGTCCTCGCGCAGTTCGTTCTCCTCGACGATCGCAGCGATCGCGCGCGCGGCGGCCATCTTCATCGGCTCGGTGATCGCCGGCGCGCGCACGTCCAGCGCGCCGCGGAAGATGCCCGGGAAGCAGAGCACGTTGTTGATCTGGTTGGGGAAGTCAGATCGCCCGGTGGCCATGATGCGCACGTGCGGGGCGGCCTCCTCGGGGTGGACCTCGGGAATTGGGTTGGCCATCGCGAAGACCATCGCGTCGTCGTTCATGCGCGCGAGCGCGTCGGCGGGCAGCGCGCGGGCTCCCGAGACGCCGATCAGCAGGTCGGCGCCGTCGATCACGTCGGCCGGAGCCCCGCCGCGGCAGTCGGGGTTGGTCGCTTCGGCGAACCAGCGCTTGAGCTCGTGCATCGAACCGTCGAGGTAGTCCTCGCGCTGCATGTGAAGCGCACCGCGCGAATCGGCGCCGACGATCTGGCGCACGCCCGCGGCGAGCAGGATCTTCGTGACCGCGATGCCCGCCGCGCCGAGCCCGATGATCAGCACCTTGAGGTCCGCGAGCGTGCGCCCGGTCAGCTTGACGGCGTTCAGCAGCGCGGCCATCACGACGACGGCGGTGCCGTGCTGGTCGTCGTGGAAGACCGGGATGTCCAGCAGCTCCTTCAGCCTGTCCTCGATCTCAAAGCAGCGCGGCGCGGAGATGTCCTCGAGGTTGATCCCGCCGAACGTCGGCGCCATCAGCGCGACGCTGCGCACGATCTCCTCGGGGTCGCTCGTCTGCAGGCAGATCGGGAACGCGTCGACGCCGGCGAACTCCTTGAACAGGCAGCACTTGCCCTCCATCACCGGCATCGCCGCCGCGGGGCCGATGTCGCCGAGCCCGAGCACGGCGCTGCCGTCGGAGACGACCGCGACCGTGTTGCGCTTGATCGTGTATTGAAAGGCCTTGTCGGGATCCTCGGCGATCGCCAGGCAGACGCGCGCCACGCCGGGGGTGTAGACCATCGAGAGGTCGTCGCGGGTCTTCAGCGGGTGGCGGTTGTGCTGCTCGATCTTGCCGCCGACGTGCAGCAGGAACGTGCGGTCGGTGGCGTCGATGACCTCGACGCCCTCCAGCGTGCCCATCGCGTCGATGATGCGCTCCCAATGGGCCTGGTCGGAGCCGTCGACGACGATGTCGCGCAGGCTGTGGTTGCCGTCGGTCTCGACGAGGTCGACCGCGCCGACGACGCCGCCGGCCTGCGTGATCGCGCTCGTGAGCAGGCCGAGCGTGCCGCGCGTGTCGTCGATCTTGACACGGATGGTCAGGCGGTACTGTGCGCTTGGGGTCGAGCTCACTGCGACGACGGCTCCTCGTTAGGCTTGGCGGCAGGGCATGTTAGGCGCTCTTTGCAGAAGTCCACGCCGCCACGTCATGCTCGGACCCCGGCTGCGCGCGGCGATCGTCTCGTAGAGTGAGCGGTCGATGGTGGCGAGCGGCACACGCGCGGCAGGGTCGGCAGCGCGCGGCGCATCAGCGTCGGCGGCGGCCGCCGAGAGCCAGCGGCGCCTGTTCCTGATCGACGGCCCGAGCCTCGTCTACCGCGCGTTCTTCGCGTTGCCCGAGTCGATCGCGACGTCGACGGGCGTGCCCACAAACGCGATCTTCGGCTTCGCCTCGATGCTCGTGAAGATCGTCAGCGAGTACGGCGTCTGTCCGACGGTCGTCGCCTGGGACGCGGGCAGCTCCGGGCGCACGGAGGTCTACGCCGAGTACAAGGCCCAGCGCCGCTCGCGCCCGGACCTGCTCAAGCAGCAGTGGCCGGCGATGGAACCGCTGGTCGAGGCCTTCGGCTACAGCAACGTGAAGGTGGACGGCTATGAGGCCGACGACGTGATCGCCTCGCTGGCCGCGCTCGCGCTCGGCGCGCAGCCGCCGGTTCCGGTGATGATCGTGACCGGAGATCGCGACGTCTTTCAGCTGATCGACGACGAGGGGCTCGTCAAGGTGATGGCGACCTCGCGCGGGATCACCGAGACCAAGATCTACGACCGCCAGGCGGTGATCGACCGCTATGGCATACCGCCCGAGCTGATCCCCGACTTCTACGGCCTCAAGGGCGACACGTCGGACAATATCCCGGGGGTCCCGGGGATCGGCGACAAGACGGCCAGCGAGCTGATCCGCAGCTTCGGCTCGCTGGAGGACGTGCTCGCGCACATCGACGACATCAAAGGCGCCAAGCGCAAAGAGAACCTGCAGGCGCACGCCGAGGATGCGCGCGTGTCGAAGCTGCTGGCGACTGTGCAACGCGACGTCGCCGTCGACTTCGACATCGCGGCGGAGTCCGCGCGCGAGCCCGATCGCTCGCGCGTGCGCGAGGTCTTTCGCGAGTACGAGCTGCGCGACCCGCTGCGCCGCCTGGAGGAGGCGCTCGGCGATCCAGACGTCGCAGCTCCGGCGCCCGCCGCCGAGGTCAAGCTGCACGGGCGCGTGCGCGCCGGCACGCCCGACGAGCTGGCGGGCTTCGGCGGCGATCGCCAACTGGCACTTGTCGTGCGCGAGAGTGAGGTGCCCGAGGGCGAGCTGTTCGTGGAGGGCGCGCCATGGCGCTTTGCCGCGGCGATCGTCGAGCAGACCGACGTGCTTCGCCGGCGATTGCGAAGGACCCGAACAGGTCGCGCGCGCGGTCGGCGAGCGCGAGGTTGTCGCCCACGACGCCAAGGCGCTCGGGCTCGTGCCGCCGGGGCTCGTGCACGACACGCTGCTCGGCGCCTACCTGCTGGAGCCCGCGCGTCGCGGCTACCCGTTCGCCGAGCTGTGCGAAGAGCGCGGGCTGGCAAGCGATCTTGATGATCTGCTGGCCGCGGATGCGCTGATGCTCGGCGCGCTCGCGCGCTGGCAGCGCGCGCAGATCGTCGAGCGGGGCCTCGACGGCCTGATGGACGACATCGAGCTGCCGCTCGTGTCGGTGTTGCGCGAGATGGAGCTGCTCGGAGTGAGGCTCAACCTCGAGCGCCTCGCCGAGATCACCGGGCGCGTGCGCGAGGAGATCGCCGGCCTGGAAGCGCGACATCTTCGAGCTGGCGCAGGAGGAGTTCACGATCGGCTCGCCGCAGCAGCTCGGGCAGATCCTGTTCGAGAAGCTCGGGCTGTCGCGCAAGCGCCGTGGAAAGACCGGGTACTCGACCGATGCGCGCGTGCTGCAGGCGATTCGCTCCGAGCACGAGATCGTGCCCAAGATCGAGCGCTGGCGCGAGCTGTCGACGCTGGCGAAGACATATCTCGACGTGCTGCCCGAGGTGGTCGACGAGCGCTCGCGCGTGCACACGACCTTCCTGCAGGCGGTCGCGCAGACCGGCCGGCTGTCGAGCACCAACCCGAACATGCAAAACGTGCCGATCCGCACGGCGCTCGGGCGCGAGATCCGCGGCTGCTTCGAGGCCGAGGACGGCAACGTGCTGATCTCCGCCGACTACTCGCAGATCGAGCTGCGCGTGCTCGCGCACGTCGCGCAGGAGCCGGTGCTCAAGGAGATTTTCGCGCGCGATGAAGACGTGCACACCGCGACGGCCTCGCAGGTCTTCGGCGTGGCCGCCGGGGAGATCGACGCGGGCATGCGCTCGAAGTCCAAGATGATCAACTACGGGATCGTGTACGGGCTGTCGGACTTCGGTCTGGCGGACCGGCTGAACATCCCGCGCGAGGAGGCGAAGGAGTTCATCGACGCATACCTGCAGCGCTTCCCGCGCGTGGCCGCGTTCATGGCCGAGACGATCGAGCGCGCCAAGCGCGAGGGCTACGTGACCACGCTGTGGGGACGCCGGCGCCAGATACCCGAGCTGGCGGCGCGCAACTACCAGGTGCGCACGCTCGGCGAGCGCCTCGCCGTGAACACCGTCATCCAGGGCACGGCCGCCGACATGATCAAGCTCGCGATGGTGCGCACGCACGCCGCGCTGGACGAGACGGGGCTCGACACGCGGCTGTTGCTGACGATCCACGACGAGCTGCTGTTCGAAGCGCCTCCCTCCGAGCAGAGCGCCGCGTGCGAGCTCGTGCGACGCGAGATGGTCGGCGTGTGGGACCACGATCCGCCGCTGGCGGTCGACATCGGCGTCGGCGCCACCTGGCTGGAGGCGAAGTGAGCGCGCGACGCGCCGGGAGCGTCGCGTGAGCCGCACGGTGGCGGTGCTGTTGACCGTCATGGCCGGAGCGCTCGTCGGCATGCAGCCCGCGGTCAACGCGCGCCTGGGCAAGACCGTCGGCACCGTGCAGGCCGCCTCGGTGTCCTTCCTGGTCGGGACGATCGTGCTGGTCGCGGTAGCGGCCGTCGCAAACGGCGGTCTGGGCAGTCTCCATAACGTCGGCCAGGCGCCCTGGTGGGCGTTCATCGGGGGATTGCTGGGCGCCGTCTACGTGACCGTCGCGCTCGTGGCGGTGCGCACGCTGGGCGCGAGCGGGCTGACGGCCGCGGTGATCACCGGGCAGCTGGCGATCTCGGTCGTGATCGACCGCTTCGGCCTGTTGGGCATCGCCAAGCACCCGGTAACCGCGCCGCGCGTCGCCGGGCTCGTGCTGCTCGTCGTGGGCGTCGTGCTCGTCGTGCGCCGCTGAGCGCGATCCCCGGGCGTTAGGGCGAGGCTCGGCTGAGCGGCGCTGGGGCTCGCGCACCCACGCAAGCCTCCGCCAGCGCCTCGCCGATCAGTCGCACCCCCTGCTCGATGGCGGGCTCTGACAGGTTGGCGTAGCCGAGCAGCACGCCGGGCTCGCCGCCGGGCGCGAAGCGGTGCAGCGCGAGCCCCTCGACGCCGACGCCGCGAGCAGCGGCCGCGATCAGCAGCACGTGCTCGTCGGCCTGCGCCGGCAGCGCCACGAGCTCGAACAGGCCGGCAGCGTCGGCGCTGGCGGCGCGGCACTGCGGCAGCCACCGCGCGAGCGCCGCCAGCAGCGCCTCGCGGCGGGCGGCGTAGCGCAGGCGCATGCGCCGCATGTGGCGGTCGAGCTCCCCGCGCGCGATGAAGTCCGTCAGCGCGAGCTGGCCGATCGCCTCCGAGCCGCCGTCCTCGATCGTCTTGGCAGTCGTCAGCTCCCAGGTCAGCCACGACGGCATGAGCATCCAGGCCAGGCGCATCCCGGGCAGCAGACGCTTGCTGGCCGAGCCGATATACGCCACCTGCTCGGACGCGAGTCCCTGCAGCGCGCCGACGGCGACACCGTCATAGCGGTACTCGGCGTCGTAGTCGTCCTCGACGATCAGGCGCTCCTCCTCGGCCCACTCGATCAGCTCCGCGCGACGTGCGGGGCTGAGCACCGCGCCGGTCGGAAACTGGCGCGCGGCGGTGACGACGACGGCGGAGGCGTCGGTCTGCGCCAGCGCCTCGACGCAGAGTCCCTGCTCGTCCACCGGCACCGCGACGACCTCCAGGCCGGCCTGCTCGACGACCAGGCGATGCAGGTGCCAGCCCGGGTCCTCGAGCGCCACGCGCCGCACGCCGCGGCTGTGCAGGGCGCGACATACGAGCGACAGCCCCTGCAAGAAGCCGGTGACGATCATCATGTGCTCGGGGTCGCCCGCTGCGCCGCGGACACGCGCCAGGTAGGCGGCGAGCGCTTCGCGCAGCTCCGGCGCGCCGCGCGGGTCGCCGTAGCCGACCGACGCGAGCGGCGACTCGCGCAGCGCGCTGCGCAGCGAGCGCAACCACGCCTCGCGCGGGAAGCCGGCGAGGTCGGGCAGCCCGGGGTGGAAGTCGTAGGCGAAGGAGGGCAGCAGCGACTGCGCGGAGCGCCGCGGCGCAGACACGCGCACCGCGCGCGCGACGCGCACCGGCGCGCCCTGGCTGGTCGTGAGGTATCCCTCGGCGGCCAGCTGGCCGTAGGCCTCGGTGACCACGCCGCGCGACACGCCGAGCTCGGCGGCCAGGCCGCGCGTGGACGGCAGCCGCGTGCCGCCGGGAAGGCGTCCGGAGCGCACGTGCTCGCGCAGCGAGCGCTCGATCTGCTCGTGGAGGGTCATATCGTCGTCGCGGTCGAGCTCGACGAGCAGCTCCAGTCCCCCAACTGGTCCTCTTCGCGTGGCCATAACTGGAACTGTAAAGCAGGCCAGTAGACCCGTAGCGTGGATCTCACCCAAGCAGCGAGCACGAAAGGACATCCGCCATGACCCACGCCAACGGCAGCGTCGCAAGCGGCCCTCAGATCACGATCGTCGGAGCGGGGATCGCGGGGCTCACCGCCGCGATCACGTGCGCCGAAGACGGCGCGCGCGTGCGCCTGACCGACGCGCACGAGCAGCTCGGCGGGCGCGCGCGCAGCACCGATGGTCCCTACAACGCGAACCTCGGCCCGCACGCGATGTTCAGCGACGGCGCGTTCTGGGGCTGGATGCACGAGCGCGAGCTGCTCCCCGGGCACGTCACCGCGCGGCTCACGGGCGTGCGCCTGCGCGTGGATGGACAGCTGCGGCGCACCCCGCCGCTTGGCGCGCTGCCGGCGGTCCTGCGCCTGCGCGGGCGCGAAGCGCCGATCGACGCGGACTTCCGCAGCTGGGCGACCAGCCACACCGACGAGCGCACCGCGGCGATGCTCTCGTCGGGAGCCGGCCTCTACACCTTCCATCACGACCCGGGCGAGCTGTCGGCCGCGTTCGTGTGGCCGCGCGCGGTCCGCCTGCTGCTCACCGCGCCGACGGTCGTGCGCTACCCGGTCGACGGCTGGAGCACGCTCGTGGCGGCGCTCGAGCGGCGCGTCGCAGAGCTCGGCGTGACGGTCGAGACGTCGACGCGCCTGGACGAGCTGCCGGGCGGCCCGGTGATCGTCGCGACCGAGCTCGAGCAGGCGCGCGAGCTGCTCGGCGACGAGGGCCTGCGCTGGCGCAGCGGGCGGACCGTCTGCCTGGATCTCGGGCTGCGCCACCGCCGCGGCGACCCGACGGTCGTCTCCGACCTGGACGAGGCGGGCTGGATCGGGCGCTACTCGGCCGCCAACCCGTCGGTCGCGCCGCAGGGCGAGGAGCTCGTTCAGGCGCAGATGCCGATCCGTCCCGGCGAGAGCGCAGACCAGGCGGCGCTGCGCCTGGAGCGCCTGCTCGACCTGGGCCTGGAGGATTGGCGCGAGCGCACGACGTGGCGCCGGCGCCAGGTGCTCGACGGGCGCTCGGGCGCGCTTGACATGCCGGGCTCCAGCTGGCGCGATCGTCCGGCGATCGATCGTGGCGACGGCGTGTTCCTCGCGGGCGACATGGTGGCCGCGCCGGGATTGCTCGCGGAGGTCGCGTGGGCGAGCGCGATCGAGGCCAGCCGCCTCGCGCTGAACGCCGCACGCACGGTCACCGCGCCGCTTCGCAGCGTCGCCTGACCGCCGCCGGGACCGCGCGCGGTCGCGCGCGCTCAGGATGCTCGCGGCGGCGCGTCAGGTTGCTGGGCGTCGAGCGCGCGCTCGCGCTGGCGGCGGCGCGTGGAGCCGAGCACGCTCCAGCACAGCAGCACGGCCAGCGCGATCGGCAGCGCCGCCGCAGCGGCCAGCAGCCCCACCGCGAGGGCGACGCTCAGGATGTGCCCGGCGTCGCGCACCGCGCCGGCAGGCGTGAGGTCGTCGCCGGTGACGGCGTGCGCGGGCCGTTCGGCGCTCAGCGCGAGCGTGATCGGCGTATAGCTGACCTGGTTGCTGCAACGAGCCCAGCGACGCCCGCAGGTGCGCGATCTCGGCTTCGATCGCCGCCAGGCGCCCGCGCAGCGCGTCGGCCTGTCGCACGTCGGAAGCGTCGGACAGCTCGGCGAGCAACGCGGCGCGCTGCGCGCGCGCGGCCGTCAGCGAGCTCTGCAGCGAGTCGAGCTGTTCTGTCACGTCGTTGGTCGTGTTTGTCTCTGACAGCACGCTGCCGAGCTGAGAGAGGGCCGCGATCGTGTCCGAGACGCTTGCGCTGGGCACGCGCAGCTGAAAGCTCGCGCTGCCGTGCTGTTCGGCGCCGAGGGTGGAGCTGGACTGCTGGACGTAGCCGTGGAAGGAGTTGACGATCGAGAAGACCTGCTGGTCGACCGAAGCAAGGCGATGAGCCGGGACGCCCAGTTCGAGCGTCGCGGTGCGCTACCACCGCGCGCGCTGAGGCGCCTGGCGGCGGGCCCGTGGGTGCAGGCGCCGATTCGGCTTTCCCGCTGCGCGGTACGGGCGTCGTCACGACGCCGTCGTTGGTGGCGGCGGGCTGCGCGACCGCCGAGGTCGCCAGCTGCGCCCTGCTGAGGGGACCGCTGCTGCGCGCGGCCGCCCAGCAGCGCGAACGCCGCGGGGATCGCGAGCGCCACGAGGACGGCGGCGATCGCGGCGATCATGGCGCTGCGTCCAAGCGGCACGCGACGACGGCGCGCGGGCGCTCGTCGCGCGCGCGGGAGCTCGCGCCAGACGCCGCGCCGCTCGGCGACGCGGCGCGCTGTGAGCTCGTCGAGGCGGGCGACGAGCTCGGGGCCGGGGCGTCGCCGTTCCTCGCGCAGCAGCAGGGCGATGTCCGCCAGGTCGGCGTGCTGCGCTGAGACGGGCTCGCCCGCGAGCGCCGCGTCGAGCGCCGCGAGCTCTGACCTTGCGGTCTCGCTCAGTGTGTGCTGCTCAGCTCTGGCCATCGTAGGCCCTCCTCAGCTTCTGAATTGTTCGATGCAGCTGCGTGCCGGCGTTTGACTCGCTGATGCCGAGCACACGCGCGAGGTCGACGTTCGACAGCCCGGCGTGGAACTTCAGGGCGACCAGCTCTCGCTCGCGCGGCGTGAGCGTCTGGAGTCGCGGCGCGCAGGACCGTCCGCTGCAGGATTCGAATCGACGTCATCCTCGATCGAGACGCGCTGGTCGAGCGCCTCGCCCACGAGCGCCGCTGACCGTCGGCGGCGTCGCAGCTCATCCAGCGCGGCGTTGCGGGCGATCCCGAACAGCCATGCGCGCTCGCTGCCGCGCCGCGCGTCGAACAGCCGCCGCCGGCGAAAAGCGCGCTCGAACGCCAAAGCGGTGACGTCCTCGGCAAGCGCGCGATCACCGAGCACGCTGGCGACGTAGGCGTAGACGTCGTCGCGGCTGGAGCGGTAGAGATCCTCCAGGCGGTCGTGCGCGGCCTGAGCGGGGGCGGGAGCGGTGATCGTGATCACACCCCTACTACGGTCGGCCGCGAGATCCATCACATAGATGCTCGCGCGGGCCGGTCTGTGTGCGCGCCGCCTGTCGGCGCGCGCTGCTTCAGGCCGTCGCGACGGTGGTCGTCGGACGCTTGCGCTGGCTGCCGTGTGCGACGGGCCCGACGAAGGAGGGCGGCGCGATCGCCATGTAGTGATCGAATCCCCAGCGCGCGAAGCGTCGCGAGCGCATGCTCAGCGAGATCGCCCCGGGCACCGGCGTGTTCATCAGGCGACCGATCGCCTGCTGGACCCGCAGCAGCCAGCGGTACTTCGACGCGTGAGAGTCCGAGAAGGCTCCGTAGCGGCTCAGCGCCTCGGCGCGCGTGCACCTGCCCTCGAGCACCGCGCGCAGCTCGCGCCCGCATGCGACGCCGAAGTAGAGCGCCGTGCGGATTCCCTCGGCCGTCAGCGGCAGGCAGTGTCCGGCGGAGTCACCGACGAAGAAGATCTCGTCCTCCACCGCGGGGCGCAGCTCGTGCGGGATCCAATTGCCCTGGTAGCCCTCCGCCGGCAGGCCGAGGTCGTGCGCGAGCGCGACGGTCGGCTGCTTGACGTGGTGGCTGGGCCAGAAGGAGCCGACGCCCACGCGCAGCTCGTCTTCGGCCGGGAAGTTCCAGCTGTAGCCGGAGCGCACGTAGCGCGGGTCCAGCCACAGCTCCATGTCCTCGCTGCGGCCCTCGGGATGGACCTCGAGGCCTCGCGAGAGGCGGGCGCTTGGCGGCTGTATCGTGATCCGGTTGGAGAGCACCCGTCGCCAACCGAGCCCGTCGACGATCAGCGGGGCGCGCAGCTCGCCGCGATCGGTGTTGACCGTGAGGCCGTCGCGGCCGGTGACCGTTGCGGTCTCGAACTCCAGCGTCGGGGTGTCGGCCTGGCCGTAGAGCAGCGCGCACAGCTGGCGATAGTCGAACGTCGAGAACGACCACGGCAACCGCCAGCGCGAGGTGCCCGACGGCGTGTGCACGACGATCTCCTCGAAGCTCTGGCGCAGCGAGTCCAGCAGATCGAGCGCCTGCAGCCAGGGTGTCGGCATCGCGCAAGCCGAGGTCTGGCGCTCGCCGAGCTCGTAGCGGTCGATCATGAGAACCCGGGCGCCGGAGCCTGCCAGCTCGCGCGCGACCGCCAGACCGGCGAATGAGGCGCCGCAGATGAGCACGTCGCAGTCCCGCGTCAAACGGGTGCGCTGCGCACCCCGCTTTGTCGCCCGCGTCGGCATCTGTGCGAATGATACGGCTGCGCTACGCTTCGCCCGGTGCAAACGCTGACAGAGAACCCCGAGGCGCAGGTGGTCGAGGGGTCGAACGGGCTCCTGCTCGAAGTCGACGGGCAGATCGTGCCCAACTACGAGGCGACGTTCCGTCCGATCGAGGAGGGCGAGGTTGTCACGGGCAAGGTCGTGCGCATCGACAACGACGAGGTGCTGGTCGACATCGGCTACAAGTCCGAGGGCGTCATCCCCGCCAACGAGCTGTCGATCCGCAAGTCGGTCGACCCCAGCGAGGAGGTCCAGCTCGACGAGGAGGTCGACGCGATCGTCCTCACCAAGGAGGACCAGGACGGGCGTCTGATCATGTCCAAGAAGCGCGCTCGCTTCGAGAAGGCGTGGCGGCGCATCGAGGGTGCGGCCGAGTCCGGTGAGCCGGTCGAGGGCACCGTCATCGAGGTGGTCAAGGGAGGCCTGATCATCGACCTCGGGGTGCGCGGCTTCCTGCCCGCCTCGCTGGTCGACATCCGCCGCGTGCCGAACCTCGATGAATACATGGGCACGCAGATCGAGACGAAGGTGATCGAGCTCAACCGCTCGCGCAACAACGTCGTGCTCTCGCGCCGCGCGGTGCTCGAGGAGGAGCGCAAGGAGGTTCGCCAGCAGATCCTCGACCGCCTGCAGCCCGGGCTGGTCGTCGATGGGCAGATCTCGAACATCGTCGACTTCGGAGCGTTCGTCGACCTCGACGGCATCGATGGCCTGATCCACATCTCCGAGCTCTCGTGGTCGCACGTCAACCACCCGAGCGAGATTCTCACGATCGGCGACACCGTCCAGGTCAAGGTGCTCGACATCGACCGCGACCGCCAGCGCATCTCGCTGGGGCTCAAGCAGACCCAGGAGGACCCCTGGCAGCGGATCGTCGACACCTACAACGTCGGCGACGAGCTCGCCGGCAAGGTCACCAAGGTGGTCACGTTTGGAGCTTTTGTAGAGATCTTGGATGGGGTCGAGGGGCTCGTTCACATCTCAGAGCTTGCCGCCCACCACGTCGAGAGCCCGCGCGAGATCGTCCATCCCGGCGACGAGATCCGCGTGAAGATCCTCGAGATCGACTCCGAGCGCAGGCGCCTGTCGCTATCGGCCAAGCGCGTCGAGGACCAGATCCTGCCGGTGTCGCGGCCGGGCGAGCCCGCGCGCGAGGCGGCCTCTGAGGCCGACGGGGAGGCGGGCGCCGACGCTGCCGTGGTCAGCGATGCCGAGGTCATCGAGCCGGACGCCGCCGCCCCGGACGCCGCCGCGCAGCCGGAGACGGTCGATGCGGGCGCCGCCGAGATGGCTGCGCCGCCGCTTGGCGAGGAGTCGCCCGTGCAGGCAGAGGCCGCCGAGGAGGGGCCGGAGGCCACCGACGCCCCACCGGCGCCCGAGGACGCGTCCGCTGCGCAGGCGACCGCCGAGGTCGTCGAGGCGCCCGAGGCGCAGGCCCAGGAGGACGCGGCGACCGAGCAGCCCGACGCGGGCGCTGGCGAGGGCGAGGCGGCCACGCCAGATCTCGCGGTCGAGCCCTCCCAGCAGGACTGACCGCAGCTGCGGTCCGCCGAGCAGGTGAAGCCGGCCGTGCCGTTCGTCGGCTTGACGGGTGGCATGGGCGCGGGCAAGTCGACCGCGCTTGCGGCGCTGGCGCAGCTCGGCGCGGAGGTGCTCTCCAGCGACGCGGTCGTGCACGAACTGTATGAGCGCGGCGAGCTGCGCGACGCGGTGGTGTCGCGGTGGGGTGACGAGGTGGCTCCGGGGGGAGTGGTCGACCGCGCGGCGATCGCGCGGCGCACGTTCTCCAGCGACGAGGAGCGGACATGGCTGGAGGGGGTGGTGTGGCCGCTCGTCGCAGCGCGCGTGGCCGATTGGCTGACGGCGGCGCGCGCTCGCACGCCCGCTCCGCGCGCCGCGGTGGTCGAGGTGCCGCTGCTGTTCGAGGCGGGGTTGGACTCGCTGTATGACGCGACGATCGCGGTGATCAGCGAGGAGCCCGTACGCCGCCAGCGCGCGGCGCAGCGCGGCCACGCACTGGCCGACGAGCGCGCTGCGCGCCAGCTCTCTCAGGAGGAGAAGGCGCGGCGCGCGACGTTCGTCGTGCGCAACGATGGCAGCGAGGAGGACCTGCGGCGCGCGCTGTCGGCGATGCTTGACAAGCTCTGATGATGAGACGGCGAACGGCGGCCACGATCGTGATCGTCGCGTTCGCGACCCTGCTGGTGGTTGCGATCGCCTCGACCGTCAACCAGGCCGAGCACGGCCTGCCGCTGAGCGACGTGAGCATCATCCGCCGCCAGGCCGCCGAGAAGCGTCTGAGCCCGTCGCTGATCGCGGCCGTCATCTATGCGGAGTCCAAGTTCGAACCGCGACCCTCCGCCGCGGGCGCGCAGGGGCTGATGCAGATCCTCCCGGCGACCGCCTACTACCTGGCGCACCTCTCGGGCGGGACGTCCTTCACCGCCGGCGACCTGGCCACGCCGAGCGTGAACGTCGCCTACGGCAGCTACTACCTCAGATACCTGCTCGACCATTACGACGGCAACGAGATGCTCGCGGTGGCGGCCTACAACGGCGGGCTGGCGAACGTCGATGAATGGGTCGCGCGCGCGAGCGCTGGCGGCAGGAGGCTGACCGTCGCCGACATCCCCTTTCCCGAGACGCGCGAATACGTGCGCCGCGTGCTCGCCGCGCAGCGCGCGTATGAGGCCGCCTACCCGCGCCAGCTTGGGACCGAGTAGCGCCACGCCGGCGCGCGCGCTGAACGGGCTACCGTAGAGGGCCAGCGCGATGCCCGCATTTCGACTCGACTCCGCCTTCGTCCCGACAGCCGATCAGCCAAAGGCGATCGAGGCGCTCGCACAGGGCGTCGAGCGCGACGAGCGCTTCCAGACGCTGCTCGGCGCGACCGGCACGGGCAAGACGATGACGATGGCCGGGCGTGATCCAGGAGGTCCAGCGCCCGGCGCTCGTGATCGCGCACAACAAGACCCTGGCCGCGCAGCTGTGCAACGAGTTCCGCACGTTCTTCCCCGACAACGCGGTCGAGTACTTCGTCTCCTACTACGACTACTACCAGCCCGAGGCCTACGTGCCCAGCCGCGACCTGTACATCGAGAAGGACTCGGCGATCAACCAGGAGGTCGACCGTCTGCGCCACGCCGCGACGGCCGCCGTGTTCGCCCGCCGCGACGTGATCGTCGTGGCCTCGGTGTCGTGCATCTTCGGGCTGGGCTCGCCGGAGACGTATGAGACGAACATGCAGATCCTGCGCCGCGGCGAGGAGATCGACCGCGATGCGCTGCTGCGAAAGCTCGTCTCGATCCAGTACACGCGCAACGACACGGCGCTCGGCCGCGGCACGTTTCGCGTGAAGGGCGAGACGCTCGAGGTCTTTCCCGCCTACGCCGAGACGGCCTTTCGCGCGAGCATGTTCGGCGACGAGGTCGAGCGCCTGACGCACTTCGATCCGCTCACCGGAGAGGTGATCGAGGACGACCTCGAGCACGTCGCGATCTGGCCGGCGACGCACTACAACGTCAAGGAAGGGACGATCGAAGCGGCCGTCGCCGAGATCGGGCGCGAGCTCAACGAGCGCTGCGAGCAGCTCGAGTCCGAGGGCAAGCAGCTGGAGTCCCATCGCCTGCGCCAGCGCACGCAGTACGACATGGAGATGCTGCGCGAGGTCGGCTTCTGCTCGGGCATCGAGAACTACTCGCGCGTGCTCGACGGGCGCAAGCCCGGCGATCGGCCCGTACTGCCTGATCGACTACTTCCCCGAGGACTTCGTGTGCTTCATCGACGAGTCCCACCAGACGGTGCCGCAGATCGGCGGGATGTACGAGGGCGACCGCTCGCGCAAGCAGACGCTCGTCGACTACGGCTTTCGCCTGCCGAGCGCGCTGGACAACCGGCCGCAGACCTTTCAGGAGTTCCTCTCGATCACGCCGCAGCTGATGTTCATCTCGGCGACGCCGGGCGAGTACGAGCGCGCGCAGTCGACGAACATCGTCGAGCAGATCGTCCGCCCGACGGGGATCGTCGATCCGATCGTGCACGTGCGCGAGACGCGCAACCAGATCGATGACCTGATGAACGAGGTGCGCCGGCGCACCGAGCGCGACGAGCGGGTGCTCGTGACGACGCTGACCAAGAAGATGTCAGAGGACCTGGCGGGCTATCTGCTGGAGCTGGGCTTCAAGACGCGCTACCTGCACTCGGAGATCGACACGCTCGAGCGCATCCAGATCATCCGCGACCTGCGCCTGGGCGAGTACGACGTGCTCGTGGGCGTGAACCTGCTACGCGAGGGCCTGGATCTTCCCGAGGTGTCGCTCGTCGCGATCCTCGACGCGGACAAGGAGGGCTTTCTGCGCGGCGAGACGTCGCTGGTGCAGACGATCGGGCGCGCGGCGCGCAACGTCGACGGCACGGTGCTGATGTACGCGGACACGGAAACGCGCGCGATGCGCGCGGCGATCGAGGAGACCGACCGCAGGCGCGAGATCCAGCTGGCCTACAACGAGCGCCACGGGATCACCGCCGCGACGATCGTCAAGGGCATCTCTGACATCGCGGACTTCCTGCAGGCGGAGTCCAAGCTGCCGCGCGGCAGGCGCCGCGCCAGCGAGCGACGCGCGCAGGCGCGCGAGATGCCGGCGCACGAGCTGCAGCGCATGGTCGTCGAGCTCGAGGAGGAGATGCTGGCTGCGGCCGAGGACCTGCGCTTTGAGTACGCGGCGCAGCTGCGCGACGAGCTGCGCGAGCTGCGTCGAGACCTGCGCGAGATGCAGGTGAGCGGCGTCGCGGCGGACGACGTGGGCGACGCCGGCGCCGATGACGATCGTGCGCAGGCGGGCGAGGTGCCCACCGGCGACATGGCCTAGGATTCGGCCCAGTGGACTTCGACAGGCAGGCCATCGAACGGCGAGACTTCCCGATCGCGCGCCGGGGATATGACACGACGGCCGTCGACGCCCACCTGCGAGCGCTCGCGGCCGAGATCGAGGAGCTGTCGCGCGCGACCCCGGGCAGCGGGGAGCCGACGCTCGCCTCGACCGCGAGCACGCAGGTCCAGAGCATCCTGCACGCGGCGGAGACCGCGGCCGCGGAGATCGAGCGCCAGTCGATTCAGAGCGCTTACGACATGCGCGAGGAGGCCGAGCGCGACGCCGAGGCGACCCGCGAGCAGGCGATCGCGCAGGCGCGCGCGCACGTGACGGCGGTGTCGCAGGCGACGGCCGTCCTGCTCGAGCGCGTCTCCTCGATGGACGGCGAGGTGGGTTCGCTCGTCGAGAGCCTGCGGGCCGGCGCGAGCATGCTCGCCGGCGACCTCGCGGCGGTCGACCGCAACATGGGCGAGCTGTACGACGCCGCGTCGAGCGGCGCGGCCGTCGAGCGGCCGTCGCCGACGATCGGCCGACACGCGGAGTCCGCCGCGCGCGAAGCGACGCACCGCGCGCGCCGGCTGCGCCGCCGGTGCCGATCGCGGTCGAGGTGGACGAGGAAGACGAGCTCGTGGAGGCGGTGGTCGTGACGCCCTCCAACGGCGACCATGCCGGGGCGCAGGAGCCCGCCGCGGGACGACCTCGACGGCGCGCGCCTGATCGCGCTCAACATGGCGCTCAACGGCGACTCGCGCGCCGACACCGACCGCTACCTGGCCGAAAACTTCGAGCTGGCGGACAGGCAGAGGCTGATCGACGAGGTGTACGCCGCGATCGAGGGGTAGGGCGGCGCTGAGCGGCGCGATGCGTCGTCCTCGGCCGCTCATGTGCTGGCGCACACTTGGCTCCCTGCGTCCTTGCCTCGCTTGCCCATCGCCGCCCTAACCGGCGGGCAGGGGCGAACATCTGTTCGCGTGCATAGAATGAGCCGGACATGCCGGCGATCGATCAGATAGTCGTATCGGGAGCGCGCGAGCACAACCTCAAGGACATCTCGCTGTCGCTGCCGCGCGACGCGCTCGTGGTGATCACGGGGCTGTCGGGATCGGGCAAGAGCTCGCTCGCGTTCGACACGATCTACGCCGAGGGGCAGCGCCGCTACGTCGAGTCGCTGTCGGCCTACGCGCGCCAGTTCCTCGGGCAGATGGACAAGCCCGACGTCGACTCGATCGAGGGTCTGTCGCCGGCGATCTCGATCGACCAGAAGACGACCTCGCGCAACCCGCGCTCGACGGTCGGCACGGTGACCGAGATCTATGACTACCTGCGCCTGCTGTGGTCGCGCGTGGGCAAGCCGCACTGCCCGATCTGCGGCAGGCCGATCGTCGGCCAGTCGGCCGAGCAGATCATCGACCAGGTGATGGAGCTCGCGGACGGGACGCGCTTCATGGTGCTCGCGCCGGTCGTGCGCGGGCGCAAGGGCGAGTACGGCAAGCTGCTGTCCGAGCTGCGCGCCGACGGCTTCGCGCGCGTGAAGATCGACGACGAGGTGCGCATGCTCGAGGAGTCGATCGTGCTCGACAAGCGCTACAAGCACGACATCTCGGTCGTCGTCGATCGGCTGGTCATGCGCCACGATCTGCGCAAGCGGCTCGCCGACTCGATCGAGACGGCGGTCGGCCTGGCCGACGGGCTCGTCGAGATCGAGGTCGTCGGCTCGGCCAAGGAACAGGGCGCGCACGCCAAAGGGCGCCAAGGGCGCTCGCGCCGCCACGGCGCAGATAGTCCCCGGCGTGGCGCCGGATGCGGGGACGCTGTTCACGTTCTCGGAGCGCTTTGCCTGCCCGGAGCACGGGCCGTCGCTGGTGGAGCTCGAGCCGCGGATCTTCTCCTTCAACTCTCCCCATGGCGCGTGTGAGCGATGCACGGGACTGGGCTCGCAGATGGAGATCGACCCCGAGCTGCTCGTGCCCGACCCGACGCTGTCGGTCGGCGAGGGCGCGATCGCGCCGTGGGCCAACAGCGTCTCCAACTACTACGTGCAGGTGGCCGAGGCGATCGCCGAGCGCTACGGCGTCGACCTCGACACGCCGTGGGAGGACCTGCCCGAGGAGCAGCGCGACCTGTTCCTCTACGGAACGGGCGGCGAGCGCCTGCAGATCACCTATCGCAACCGCTTCGGGCGCACGCGCACCTACGGCACGCGCTTTGAGGGCATCGTGAACAACCTCCAGCGCCGCTACCGCGAGACCGAGTCCGAGCTGACGCGCCAGCGCATCGAGGAGTTCATGTCGCTGCGCGCCTGTCCGGTCTGCGGCGGCGCGCGCCTGCGGGCGGAGTCCCGCGCGGTGCTCGTCGCGGGCACGAGGATCGAGGACTTCAGCGCGCTGTCGGCGCGCCGCGCGCTGAGGTGGCTGAGCGACATCGAGCTGTCGGAGAGCGACCGGCATGTCGCGCGGCTGATCCTGCGCGAGATCTCAGAGCGGCTGCAGTTCCTGGAGAACGTCGGCATCGGATACCTGTCGATGGATCGCGCCGCCGCGACGCTGTCCGGCGGCGAGGCGCAGCGCATCCGCCTGGCGACGCAGATCGGCTCGTCGCTGGTCGGCGTGCTCTACATCCTCGACGAGCCGTCGATCGGCCTGCACCAGCGCGACAACGCGAAGCTGATCGCGACGCTCGAGCGCCTGCGCGATCTCGGCAACACGGTGATCGTCGTCGAGCACGACGAGCAGACGATGCGCGCGGCCGACCACCTGCTCGACCTCGGGCCCGGCGCGGGCGAGCACGGCGGTGAGATCGTCGCGCAGGGAACGGCGGCGCGAGGTCGAACAGGTGAAGGACTCGCTCACCGGCCAGTTCCTCTCGGGCGAGCGCACGGTCGGCGGTGCCGGCTGCGCGGCGCACGCCGAGTCGGCTACCTGGAGATCGAGGGCGCCACGCAGAACAACCTGCGCGACATCGACGTGCACGTGCCGCTCGGCGTGCTGTGCTGCGTGACGGGCGTGTCGGGGTCGGGCAAGTCGACGCTCGTCAACGAGGTCCTCTACAAGGCCGCGGCGAGCCGCCTGAACCGCGCGCGCACAGCGTCCGGGAGCTCACCGCGCGATGCACGGCCTGGATCAGCTCGACAAGGTGATCGCCATCGACCAGTCGCCGATCGGGCGCACGCCGCGCTCCAACCCCGCGACCTACACGGGGCTGTTCGACGTGATCCGCGACCTCTTCTCAAAGACCCAGGAGGCGCGCGCGCGCGGGTACAAGCCGGGCCGCTTCAGCTTCAACGTCAAGGGCGGGCGCTGCGAGGTCTGCAAGGGCGACGGGCAGATCAAGATCGAGATGCACTTCCTGCCCGACGTGTACGTGCCCTGCGAGCAGTGCCACGGCAAGCGCTACAACCGCGAGACGCTCGAGGTGCGCTTCAAGGGCAAGAGCATCGCCGACGTGCTCGACATGTCGATCGAGGAGGCGCTGTCGTTCTTCGAGCACATCCCGAAGATCCGCCGGCGGCTGGAGACGCTGAACGCGGTCGGCCTCGGCTACGTGCGCCTCGGCCAGCCGGCTACGACGCTGTCCGGCGGCGAGGCCCAGCGCGTGAAGCTCGCGACCGAGCTGTCGAAGGTGGCGACCGGGCGCACGCTGTACATCCTCGACGAGCCGACGACGGGACTGCACTTCGCCGACGTGCAGCGCCTGCTGGACGTGCTCGCGCGGCTGGTCGACGCCGGCAACAGCGTGGTCGTGATCGAGCACAACCTCGATGTGATCAAGTGCGCGGACCGGATGATCGACATGGGCCCGGAGGGTGGGGAGGAGGGCGGCATGGTGATCGCGGCGGGCACGCCCGAGGAGGTCGCGGCCGAGCCGGCGTCGCACACCGGGCGCTTCCTGGCCGAGATGCTCACGCCGGTCGTCGAGCGCGCGAAGCCGAGGCGAGGCAAAGAGCGCAAGCGACCGCGCCAGGCTCGCCGCGTGATGCAGGCGGGCAGCCCGCGCGAGCAGTCGGCGCGCGAGCTCTCGGCGCAGGCGCGCCTGTGGGCGCAGAAGTGGCGCTGGTATGAGCAGGGCTCGCTGCCGTGGAAGCGCGCGCGCATCCACTGGGAGTTCCTGCGGCGCGAGGCTTTCGTGCGCTGGCCGGTGCAGGGCAACGTGCTGGAGGCTCTCTTGGCGGGGCGCCTGGAGATCGGCGCGGGCGTGCTGCTCGAGCCGAACGTGTGGATCACCGCGCCGGGCGACGCTCGCGTGCGGATCGGCGCGGGCACGTTCTTGAACATGGGCGTGATGGTCGCCGCCTTGGGGCTCGTGGAGATCGGCGAGCACTGCATGCTGGCCAACGGCTGCTTCGTGTCAGACGCCAGCCACCGCTACGACGACCCCGACACGCCGATCACCTGGCAGGGCTTTGAGAGCAGAGGACCGACGCGGATCGGTGACAACTGCTGGCTGGGGGCGAATGCGGTCGTCACGAGCGGCGTGAACATCGGCGAGCGCTGCGTGATCGGCGCGAACAGCGTCGTGACGCACGACATCGAGGCCTTCTCGCTCGCCGCGGGCGCGCCGGCGCGCGTGATCCGCCGCGTGGACGGCTCTGGCGGCGGCTCGGCAGCTTGACGACCGGCCGGTCGGCGGGGTCGTGCTGATCTACGAGCGCCGGTCGGGCCCGTCGGGGTGAGCGCCGCCGCGCGGCCGGCGAGCGGACTGCTGTCCAACCTGGCTGTAGAGTCGCTCGCCAAAGCGACGGCTCAGGCGCGGGGCGCGGCGGAAGGCGCCGATCAGCGCGCGCTGTGACAGCGGCATCGGCTCGTGCACCAACGGCGCCGCAGTCGCCGAAAGCGGCTCGCGCCCGCCGCCCTGTCGGCTGGAATCTCCACCGCGCGGTACAGCCGGCGGCGCCCGGTCACGCCCTTGAGCTCGTGCTCGCCGGCATCTTCGAAGGCGATCCCCGATCCGGCCACCAGGTCACGCACGGTGGCCGACACGAGAACCTCGCCGGCCCCAGCGGCGCCGGCCACGCGTGCTCCTACGTGGACCGCTATCCCGGCGATTTCGTCGCCGACGACCTCGCACTCGCCGACGTGAAGCCCCGCGCGCAGATCCAGACCGAGCGCCTTGACCGCGTCGATGATCGCGCGGGCGCAGCGCACGCCGCGTGCCGGGCCGTCGAAGGTGGCGAGAAAGCCGTCGCCCGTCGAGTCGACCTCGCGGCCGCGGGCGGCCGCGATCTCCTGGCGCGTGATCTCGTTGTGGCGTTCGAGCAGGTCTCGCCAGGCGCCGTCGCCCAGCTGCGTGGCGCGCTCGGTCGAGCCGACGATGTCGGTGAACAGCACCGTTGCGAGCATTCGCTCGCTCGCGCGCGCGGGGCGTGACCCGGTCACGAACTCTTCGATCGAATCGAGGATCGCGTCGGAGTCGCCAACCCACCACCAATGGTCGGCGCCGGCGAGCTCGGTCAGCTGCGCGTCGACAATGTGCTCTGCCATGTAGCGGGCGCCCTCGACCGGCACCGCGTCCCCCACCCGGTGCAGGATCAGGGTCGGCGTGCGAACGGCTGGGAGCACGTCGCGCACGTCGATCTGCAGAATCGCCTCATAGGCCGCGCGTGCCATCGCAGGGCTGGCACTCGCACGCTCGTGGACGCCGACCACCCGGTGTGCCATCGGATGCCCGGCGATTGTCGGGCTGAACACGTTCACGCTCAGCCCCTTGCCCCAGTGGTCCACCGCCGTCTCGAGCCCGGTGACCTGCAGCCACCGTGGACCGCAGGGGTTCTGGTCCGGGTCCAAGAGGCCGCATACCATCGAGCCGAGCAGTATCAGGCCGCGCAGGCGCTCGGGGTAGGTAGCGGCGAACAGGATGCTCATGGGCCCTCCCTCGGAGATGCCCAGCAGGACCGGCCGCTGCGCGCCGGCCGCGTCGAGCACCACGAGCAGATCCTCCATCCGCTGCTCCAGCGTCGGGACCGCTGGCACCGGATCGGACAGGCCGGTGCCGGCCTTGTCGTACATCACGACCCTTGCGAACGACGCGAGCCGCTCGTTGAAACGAGTGACCATGGGATCGGTCCACTGCACGTCGACGTTCGATACGAACCCCGGAACGACCACGAGGTCGACAGGGCCCTCGCCGAAGACCTGATAGGCGAGGTTCACACCGCCGCTGTCGACGTAGCGGGTCTCGGGCGGCTCCATCGCACTGATCATCATAAGTGGCCCTGTGCGCACGGCCGAGCCGTTGAGCGGGTATGGCGGCGATACCATCCGTCCACGGGACGGGTGTGCTGCTGGAGCCGAACGTGTGGATCACCGCGCCCGGCGACGCTCGCGTGCGGCCTATTCGGCGAGCAGTTTTTCGATCGCCGCGACGTAGCGCCGGTTGGCGGTCTTGCCGATACGGAAGGCCGGGGTACTTGAGAGGTCCGCGTCGCGGGCGGCGCGGGCATCGGCGTAAAGGGTGTTGGTCAGCGAGGCGTCGCCGCGCGCCGCCGTCCATCGATGAGGTTCAGCCCGGCTACCTGTTGCGCGAGCCCCTGGAGGTAGCGTTCGGTGACGTAGCCGCTGTCCTCCTTTCCCTCCTCGCGATAGAAGAGCTCGATGAAGTTCCACATCCTGTCCTGCCTTGCGGCCGCCAGCGCCGCGACCTGCTGAATCCTGAACGTCTGCGGGTCTCGGGTCGCCGTCTCCAGCGAGCGGTATTCGATCTTCAGCCTGCCGTCGCGCACGTAGCTTTCGATCAACGTCGACAGCGGGCCGAGCGTGAAGCGCCTGCAGAAAGGGCACTCGAGGTCGCCGAAGTACTGCACGATCACCGGAGCGCGGGGATCGCCGAGCGTGTTTCCTCGCTGCGGGATGCCTGCCAGCAGCGACGCCACCTCGGCATCCGTGCGGGCAGTCGGGGCGCTGGCCGGCCTGCTGACGGCGCTGTGTGAGGCGCCGCAGCCGGCGAGCGAGACGGCGATGGCGATGGCCAGGAGGGGTGCAAGCGCCTTGCTCATGGCGCGGATCCGCGGCCGAGATATCCGCTCGACATGGTCGGCGCGCCCGCGCGTGGTCTCGGCTTGTCCGCTTCGGTGGTTTGCATGCTCGCTTCGCGCCAGGTCGGTCGGTGGCCGGCTAGTGTCCGTCCATGGAGCTCAACGAGGTTATGCGCTGCGCGCCCACGACACGGCGCTTTCGCGCCGACCCCGTCGATGGCGAGGTCCTGCGACGCGTGCTCGACAACGCGCGCTTTGCGCCCAGCGGCGGCAACCGCCAGGGCTGGCGCGTGATCGCCGTCCAGGACGCCGGATACGCGCCAGGCGCTGAGCGACCTCTATCTTCCGCATTGGCGCGCCTACACCGAGCAGACCGGCGCGGCCCAGATCCTCGCGCTACCGCCAGGAGCACGACGACGCGCGGGTGCGAATGCTCAGGCGCGCCGACGAGTTCGCGCAGCGCCTGCATGAGGTGCCTCTGCATCTGGTCGTGTGCGCGAGGTTGTCGGACCTCGCGATCGTCGACAGCGTGCTCGACCGCCCGAGCATCGTCGGCGGCGCCTCGGTCTATCCGTTCGTACAGAACGTGCTGCTCGGCCTGCGCGACGAGGGCCTCGGAGCCTCGCTGACGACGCTGCTCGCGCCGGCCGAGCCGCAGGTCAAGGAGATGCTCGCGATTCCAGAGGATGTGGTGCTGGCCGCCTACGTGCTGGTGGGCCACCGCGCGGATCCGTGGCCGAAGAAGCTCTCGCGCAAAGCCGTCGAGGAGTTCGCCTTCTCCGAGCGCTACGGCCAGGCGCTGTAGGCCTCGCCGAGCAGCGCGCGCAGCTCAGCGAGCTCGTCGGGGTCGATCGAGTATGTGTGCTCGGGCGCCGGGTAGCGGCGCGTGCGCACGTCCTCGGCGAAGGCGGTCACTCCGCGTTCATCTCCCGCTGCAGGTCCGCGTAGCGCTTGACGAAGCGCGGGCCGAGACCGTCGCGCATGCCGAGCAGGTCGTGGAAGACGAGCACCTGGCCGTCGGTCGCGGGGCCTGCGCCGATGCCGATCACGGGGATCTCCATCGCGGGCATGAGCTGCTCGGTGACCGCCGCGGGAATCGCCTCGAAGACGATCGCAAAGCAGCCGGCCTGCTGCAGCGCCAGCGCGTGCTCGCCGATCTTCGCCGCCGCCTGCGCGCTTCTGCCCTGAGCCTTCCATCCGCCGAGCGCGGTCGAGGTCTGAGGGGTCAGCCCGACGTGGCCCATCACCGGGATGCCGGCGTTGACGATCGCGCGCGCTCGCGAGGCCGGAGCCTCGCCGCCGCCCTCGAGCTTGACCGCGTCACAGCCGGCCTCCTGGACCATGCGCACCGCGGTCGCGATCGCCTGCTCGTCTGAGACCTCGTATGAGCCAAATGGCAGGTCGCCGATCAGCAGCGGCGTCTTCAATCCGCGCCGCACCGCGCCGGCGAGCACGAGCATGTCCTCCAGGCGCACAGGCGTGGTGGCGCTGTAGCCGAGCACGGTCGTGGCGGCCGAGTCGCCGACGAGCACGAGATCGACGCCGGCGGCCTCGGCGGCGCGCGCGCTCGGGTAGTCGTAGGCGGTGACCATCACGACCGGGTCGCCGAGGCGCTTCTTCTCGGCCAGCAGCGGTAGCGTCATCGGCAGGCGGCCGGGGTCCGACGGCACGTCGAGCGCCGTCGGGGAGATGTGCGGATGGCTTGACATGGCGTTTCCTCTCTTGAGCGGGTTGACGCCCTCGGCGCCTACTCGGACAGCCCGGTCCCGGCAGGGACGGACGCCGAGGTCAGCAGGGTCGCCACCTCCTCGTCGATGGTGATGATGCGGTTGGTCTGCGCCTGCACGTGCACGACGCGGGGTTGGTAGTGCTCCATCTCTGCTCTGTCGTAGTGGCCGTAGGAGACGACGATGATCGTGTCGCCGCGCTGCACCAGGCGCGCGGCGGCGCCGTTGATCTGCATCGTCCCCGAGCCTCGCTCGCCGGCGATCGTGTAGGTCTCAAAGCGGGCGCCGTTGTCTATGTCCAGGACGTGCACCTGCTCGTGCTCGAGGATGTCGGCCGCCTGCAGCAGCTCGCGGTCGATCGTGATCGAGCCGACGTAGTGAAGATCGCAATCGGTGATCGTCGCCCGGTGGATCTTGGACTTGAGCATCACGCGTTGCATCTTGTTGTCGCCTTTCCGGTGGTCTTGGAGTCAGTGGGTCTGATGCATCGCAAGCATCTGCTCGCGGTTGGGTGAGAGCGACGCCGGCGCCGTGTCGGGGTCGAGCACGACGTTGTCGATCAGGCGCACCTCGCCGATCCGCGCAGCGACCGCCAGAAGCGCTCTCTGCGTGAGCGCGGGCACCGGCTCGAGCGTGTCGGGGTCGACGAACTCGAGGTACTCGGGCCGCACGTCGAAGGGAGCCATCGCGTCACGCGCGGTCGAGAGCAGCGCCTGGGCGTCTCGCTCGCCGCTCGCCGCGAGCCGGCAGGCCGCTTTCAGCGCCGCCGGCAACGCGAGCGCGCGGGCACGCTGCTCGGCGGACAGCAATGCGTTGCGGCTGGACAGCGCGAGGCCGTCGGGCTCGCGTACGGTCGGGCAGGCCTCGATCGCGACCGGCAGGTTGAGATCTGCGACGAGCCGGCGGATGACGACGAGCTGCTGGGCGTCCTTCTGGCCGAAGTAGGCGACGTCGGGCATCGCCATGCACAGCAGCTTGGTCACGACGGTGCTCACGCCGCGGAAATGCTCCGCGCCGCGCGATAGCGCCCTCCAGGCGGTCGGTCACGCCGAGCACCTCGACGGAGGTCGCGAACCCGGCGGGGTAGACCTCCTCGACCGACGGGGCGAAGAGCACATCGACGCCGGCCTCGGCGGCGAGGCCGGCGTCGTGCTCCTCCCGTCGCGGATATTTTTCCAGGTCTGCGCGTTCGGTGAACTGCGCCGGGTTGACGAACAGCGAGACGACGACCAGATCGCACTCCTCGCGGGCCCGCTCGATGAGCGACAGATGGCCGGCGTGCAGCGCGCCCATCGTCGGCACCAGCCCGATCACACGCCCGTCGCGACGGTGCGGAGCGAGCGCTGCGCGCAGCTCATCTACGGTGCCCAGCGTCCTCATGGGCAGGCGACGTGGTGTATGTGGATCATGGGCTCGGTCCAGTTCCCTTGGGGATACCGGTCGCGACTAGCGAGAGCATACCGCTGTGGACAGCCCGCGACCACTGTGTGTCCAAGCTCACACATGGTCGATCTCCGCAGAAGCGCGGTCTCGACCGAACGTCGCAGCGCAGGAAGCCCTTACCATCCCCTCCGTGGCTGATGCGGTCAGCGGGCAGTCGGCTGAGGAGCGGCGAGAGGCCCTGAAGGAGGTCTTCGCGCAGGCGCAGGCGTGCACGCGCTGCGCCGAGCTCGCGGCGACGCGCAAGACGGTCGTATTCGGCGCCGGCAACGCCGACGCCGACCTGATGTTCATCGGCGAGGCGCCGGGTGCGAGCGAGGACGAGCAGGGGCTGCCGTTCGTGGGGCGTGCGGGGAAACTGCTCGACACGCTGCTAGGCGAGATCGGCTTGACGCGCCCTGAGGTCTTTGTCGCGAACACCTTGAAGTGCAGGCCTCCCGGCAACCGCGACCCCCAGCCGGTCGAGATCGACAACTGTCGCGACTATCTGCTCCGTCAGGTGCAGCTGATCGAGCCAACCGTGATCTGCACGCTCGGGAACTTCTCGACCAAGCTGCTGCGCGACGATCCGACCGGGATCACGCGCCTGCATGGGCAACCGGAGGTGCTCGTCCTCGGGACCCGCGCGGTGCGGCTGTATCCGATCTATCACCCCGCCGCGGCGCTCTACACGCCGCGGATGCTCGAGACGCTGCGCGAGGATTTCGCGCGTCTGCCGGAGCTGCTCGCGCTGGGAGCGCCGGAGCAGCCTCAGGCCGAAGAGCCTGTGCCAGATCTGCAGGAGGCGCGCCGCGCCGCGGCGCTCGCGGATGGCGAGGAGCTCGCGGTCAGACCCGCGGATGACCCCTCAGAGGCCGCTGAGGTCGATCAACTCGGCCTGTTCTAGACGCGCTCTGGACGCCAAATACCCCCGTTTTACTTGGGAAAATGACGGTATGGACCATCTGTTGCCACATTTGTTGCAAAAAGCCTAAGGCTCGCTGGCGAGTTTGCCGATAGGGCTCTTATCCATCCCTCCTGAGAACCGACCGGCCCGCACTTTCTCTCTCCCGCGGGTCGGTCGCATTTAACAGGGCAGGCGCGCTTCGCCTAGAGTCTCAAGGGTGGTCGTGCGTGTCGTCGAGACCTCGAATCCGCAGCAGACGGAATCGCTTGGAGCGGAGCTCGCGTCCGAGCTGAGCCTCGGGGACGTTGTGCTCGTGCAGGGCGAGCTCGGGGCCGGGAAGACGACGTTCGTCCGCGGTGCCGCGCGAGCGCTCGGCGTGGTCGACCCGGTGACGAGCCCGACGTTCAGCATCGGGCATCGCTACGCCGCGCCCGAGATGACCGTCTCACATCTGGATCTCTTTCGCCTCGCCGATCTGGAGGATGAGGAGCCGGCGCTGTTGGCCGACTACCTGGGGCCCGAGCGGATCGCGTTCGTCGAGTGGGCGCCGGACTCAGACGGCGAGCTGTCGAGCGCCCGCCTGCGCGTGACGCTCAGTCACGGCGGCGGTGATCGCCGGCGCATCGAGGTGCGATGATCACGCTCGGATTCGACACCGCCACGCCGTCGACGGCGGTCGGATTGCGCCTCGCCGACGGCGAGACCCTGCAGGCACGCGACGACCCAGAGCCGGGTGAACGACCGCGACACACGACGCAGCTGCTCGCGCTGGCTGCGCGGCTGCTGGCCGATACGGGTATCGGATGGGGCATGGTGCAGCGGATAGCGGTCGGCGTCGGTCCCGGAACGTTCACAGGGCTGCGCGTCGGCCTGGCGACCGCGCGCGGCCTGGCGCAGTCGCTTTCAGCGGAGCTCGTCCCCGTGTCGAGCCTGCGCGCCCTGGCCGAGGGGACAGGGCAGCCCGCCGTGCTCGCGGTCATAGACGCGCGCCGCGGCGAGGCGTTCCTTGCCGCCTATCTGAGCAGCGGCTCGGGCCCGCAGCGGGAGATGCTCTCGCCGCGCGCGCTCTCGCCGTCTGAGCTGGGCGGAGTCGTCGCCAGCGCACAGGAGCTGGACGCCGATGGCGGGCATGCCTGGCTTGCGGTCGGCGACGGCGCCGTGCGCTACCGCAGCGAGCTGCAGAGCGCCGGCGCGCTCGTGGCGAGCGACTCCTCGCCGCTTCACCGCGTCAGCGCCGCGGCCATCTGCGAGATCGGAGCCCGTGCGCCCCGCGCGGGCGACATCGAGGAGATCCTGCCTGACTACTGCCGCCGCCCCGACGCCGAGATCGCGCTCGCGCGATCGCGCGAGCGCGAGGATGGGGCGGCGCGGACGCTCGAGAGCGCGGAGCGATGAGCGAGCCGTCGGTGACCGAGCTCACGGCGGATCGTCCGCTGCCCGTGGAGATCCGTCCGCTCACCTACCCGGACCTGCCCGGCGTGATGGCCGTCGAGCGCCGCGTCTACCCGACGCCGTGGTCGCTTGCGATGTTCGTGCTCGAGCTCTCCAAGCAGTCGGGCGTGTGCCTGGCCGCGGTCTGCGAGCAGCGCCTGGTCGGATACCTGATCTGCTCGCGCTACGACACGGTTTGGCACGTGATGAACGTCGCGGTCGACACGTCGCATCAACGCAAGGGGCTGGCCGCGTCGCTGCTGTGCGAGCTGTATGCGCGCGTCGACGACCGCGACGCGCGCTTCACGCTCGAGGTGCGCCGCTCGAACGTCGTCGCGATCCGCCTGTATCAACGCGAGGGGTTTCGCGCCGCCGGCGTGAGGCGTCGCTACTACCAGGACAACGGCGAGGACGCGCTCGTCATGTGGCGCACGCCGTCGACGCTCGCGGGCTCGCTGGAGGACGTGCCGAACCCCGGCGCTGTATGACGGTCCTCGCGCTCGAGACCAGCTGCGACGACACGTGCGCCGCGGTGATCGACGACGAGGGGCGCACGCGCGCGAACGTGATCTCCTCTCAAGGGGTTCACGACCGCTTCGGCGGCGTCGTGCCCGAGATCGCCTCGCGCCATCACCTGCAGATCGTCAACCTCGTCGTCGAGCAGGCGCTCGGCGAGGCGGGTATCTCGCTCGACGATGTGCAGCTCGTCGCCGCGACCCAGGGCCCGGGACTTGTCGGAGCGCTGCTCGTCGGGCTGTGCACCGCGAAGGCGCTCGCCGCCGCCCGGGAGCTGGCGTTTGCGCCGGTCGACCACCTGCAGGGCCACGTCGCGGCGAATTTCCTCGTGGCCGATGAGCAGCACGAGGCCTTCGAGCCGCCGTTCTTGTGCTTGATCGCAAGCGGCGGACACACGCTGCTGGCGCGCGTCGAGGACCACGACGGCTTTGACGTCCTCGGGCGCACGCTCGACGACGCCGCCGGCGAGGCGTTTGACAAGGGCGCGAGGATGCTCGGGCTCGGCTACCCCGGGGGAGCGGCGTTCGAGGGTCTTGCGCGCGACGGCGACCCCGAGGCGTTCGTGTTCCCCGGCTCGCGCGCCGCGAAGCCGACCGGCGCACGACGCCAGGCATTCGCGCGCGGCCTGGACTTCTCGTTCGCCGGCGTGAAGACGGCGCTGCTGTACCGATTGCGCGAGCTGTCAGAGGATCAGGCCGCGGCGCGCGCCGCCGACCTCGCCGCCTCCTACCAGGCTGCGATCGTTGACAGCCTGATCTCGCGCGTACAGCGCGCGCTCGCCCAGACGGGCCTGCAGCGGGTTGCCGTTGGCGGCGGCGTCGCCGCCAACGGGGAGCTGCGCCGTCGCCTGCAGGCGCTCGACGCGACCGTGCACGTGCCGCCGCGCGTGCTGTGCACCGACAACGCAGCGATGATCGCGAGCGCCGCGCGCTTCGCCGAGCAGCTGCCCTACCCGCGCTATCTGGATCTCGACGCCTACGCGACCGGCGAGCGTCCGAGGTGAGCCCGACGGTGACCGTCTACTCCAAGCCCGACTGCCATCTGTGCGTCGATGCGATGGCGACCCTGCGGGCGCTCGCACCCGAGCTCGGCTTCGAGCTGCACGAGGTCGACATCACCGCCGAGGAGGCGCTTCACCTGGCCTACCTGGAGCGAATCCCGGTGGTCGCGCTCGACGGCGAGGAGCTGTTTGACTACTTCGTCGACGAGACAGTGCTGCGCGAGCGACTAGAGTCAGGGGCCGTGGACCATCCCTCACGTCAAGGACGATGATGTACCAGGATCAGCGGTCAGGCTCGGGCACGGCCGAGCGAGGCGCCGGCGCCATCGGCGAGCGTCTGTCGCTTGGCGTCGCTGCGCGGCTGTCGCGCTACCTGCAGGTGCTCACGCAGGCCAAGAAGATGGGCAAAGAGACGATCTCCTCCCAGGAGCTCTCTGACTACACGCACGTCAACTCGACCCAGATCCGCCGCGATCTGTCGGGCTTTGGCAAGTTCGGCAAGCGGGGCGTCGGCTACAACGTCGAGGCGCTCGTGTCGCAGATCCGCAAGATCCTGCGCACGGCCGGGCAGCACAACATCGCGCTGCTGGGCGCGGGCTACCTCGGCAAGGCGATCGCCTCCTCGGACATCTTCGCCGACCACGGCTTTCGCGTCGTGGCGATCTTCGACGTCGACGAGAGCAAGGTCGGCTCGAAGGTCGGCAGCCAGGCGGTGCGCCACATCGGCGAGCTGCGTCAGGTGGTCGAGGACGAGGACATCGTCGTCGGGGTGCTGGCGGTGCCCGGAGGGGCCGCGCAGGGGCTGGCCGACGAGCTGGTCGAGTCGGGCGTGAAGATCATCTTCAACTACTCCGAGTCGCTGCTGAACGTCCCGCCCGAGGTAACCGTGCACACCTCGAGCCCCGCCGTCGATCTGCTGTACGCGCTGTACTTCTATCTGACCTGACGCCCGTGCCCTGAGAGAAGGCGCGCAAAGCGATGATGAACAGCCTGGACCTGGACGCAGCCGCCGAGACCTTCGCCCGGTCGACCGACTTCACGGTCGGCGTCGAGGAGGAGTTCTCGATCCTCGATCCGCAGACGCTGGAACTGGCGCCCCGTTTCGAGGAGTTGCGCGACGCCGCCGCGGGCGATCCGCGCCTGCACGACGGGATCACAGGTGAGCTGATCTCCTCGGAGATCGAGATCATCTCCGGCGCTGGCGGCGACTGGCAGGAGGCCTTCGCCTCACAGCGCGAGCGGCGCAGGCGGCTGTTCGCGCTCGCCGAGGCGCGCGGCGCGGCGCTCGGCTCGACCGGAACGCACCCATGGGCCGACTACCGCGAGCAGAAGATCATCGACACAGAGCATTACCGGCGCGTGGAGGAGGGGCTGCGCTACGTCGCCTGGCGCAACAACACCTTCAGCCTGCACGTCCATCTGGGCGTGCGCGACATCGACCGCGCCGTGCGCGTGTGCGACCGCCTGCGCCCGGTGCTCCCGCTGCTGCTGGCCGTGTCGGCCAACTCGCCATATCTCGACGGGCTGGACACCGGTCTTCACTCAGCGCGTACGCAGAGCTTCACCAAGAGCTTCCCGCGCTGTGGCGTGCCGGACGCGTTCGGCGGCTGGCGCGCCTATCGCGAGTACATCGAGTTCCTCGTGCGGACCGGCTCGATCATGGAGTTCACGCAGGTCTGGTGGTCGGTGCGCCCGCACTTCAGCTTCGGCACCGTGGAGGTGCGCATCTGCGACGCCCAGGCGACCGCGCAGGAGTCAGAGGCGCTCGCGTCGCTGATGGTGTCGTGCATCGCCCAGGCCGCGCGCGACGTCGACGAGCAGTTGCCCTTCGTCGACCCGCCGCCGCGACTGATCGAGGAGAACATGTGGCGGGCGATCCGCTTTGGCATGGATGGCTGGCAGATCGATCTGCAGCGCGGTGAGCAGCAGCCCGCGCGCGAGGCGCTCGAGGGGCTCGTCGCGTGGACCGCTCCGATCCGCGCCGAGCTCGGAATCGAGCTCGCCTTCGCCGAGCGAAACGGCGCGCAGCGTCAGCGCGCGATGATTCAGGCCGGCGCATCGCGCGAGGAGGTCTTCGCGGCCTCCGTGCGCGAGACCAGGCAAACCTACGCACAGGAGGTGACGGTGTGAGCAGCGACCCGTCCGCGCCCCAGGACGATCCCTTTGCGGGTGCCGGCGAGCCCGGGCAGATGACAGAGGAGGAGATGCGCGCCGCCTATGAGCAGGAACTCAGCCGGCTCACGACCTCAGACCTGGCGCTGCAGGCAGCCGTCTCGCTGCTGAACCTCGGCGGACGACGTCTGGGGCTGCCCGCCGGCCCCGGGCAGGAGCCGGCGGAGGGCGAGCGCGACCTCGAGCAGGTGCGCGACGCGATCGACGGCGTGCGCGCGCTGCTGGAGATCCTCGAGCGCCGGCGCCCGAGCGAACTGCGCCCGCTGCGCGACGCGCTGTCACAGCTGCAGATGGCTTACGCGCGTGAGGCCGGCGGCGCTGCGCAGGCTTCCCAGCCCGCGCCCGCTCAGCAGCCGCCAGGCGCCCAGCGCGACGCGCCGCCAGCGCCGGCGGGAGATCAACCCGTCGCGGATGAGGGCGAGCCCGCTCCCGGCCCGGCCGAGTCCAGCGGAAGGCTGTGGGTGCCCGGGCGCTGAGGCGCTCACAGCGGGGTCGCGAGCGGCGGGCACGCCGCGGGCCGGACCGGTAGACTGCGCGCCGCATTTGCAGCGGATCAGCGCTGTTGTCGCGCGATTCGGGATTGCGAATGTTCGCGCGAACATCCTCGCGCGGCCCGACAATCAGACCGCGGAGGATTCCGTTGAGCAGCTTTCTGACGAACCACGGGGTGGTCGTCGCCCTAGTTTGTGCCGCCTGTGCCGTGATTTACGGTCTCGTGACCACCAAATCGCTGCTGGCGCTCTCGCCCGGCAACGAGCGGATGCAGAGCATCTCGCTGGCCGTTCAGCAAGGGGCGCGCGCCTACCTGAACCGCCAGTACACGACGATCGCGATTGTCGGGGTGGTGCTGTTCGTCGCGCTGATCTTCATCCAGAACATCGCCGTGGCGTGTGGCTTTGCGATCGGCGGCCTGCTGTCGGGATCGACCGGCTATATCGGCATGAACGTCTCCGTGCGCGCCAACGCGCGCGTCGCCGAGGCGGCGCGCGGCGGCGTAACGCCCGCGCTGCAGGTCGCCTTTCGCGGCGGCGCGATCACGGGGCTGCTGGTTGTCGGGCTCGCGCTGATCGGCGTGGCCGGCTACTACGGCGCGCTGACGTCGTTCTTCAACGACAGTCCCAAGACCGCGGTGGATGCGCTCATCGGGCTCGGTTTTGGAGGCTCGTTGATCTCGGTCTTCGCGCGTCTGGGCGGCGGGATCTTCACCAAGGCAGCCGACGTCGGCGCGGACCTCGTCGGAAAGGTCGAGGCGGGCATCCCCGAGGACGACCCGCGCAACCCGGCGACGATCGCTGACAACGTCGGCGACAACGTCGGCGACTGCGCGGGCATGGCGGCCGACCTGTTCGAGACCTACGCGGTGACGGCGGTCGCGGTGATCCTGCTGGGAGTGCTGACCTTCCACGAGTCCACGCGCGTCGCGCTGTATCCGCTGGTGATCGGCGGCGTGGCGATCATCGCCTCGATCATCGGCACCTTCGCGGTGCGCACGAACTCCGACAACGTCGAGCGTGCGCTGCTGCAGGGCCTGATCGTCTCTGGGGTGATCGCGGCGGCCGCCTTTGCGCCGATCACCTACTGGCTGATGCGCAACCTCACCTTCAGGGCCGCGCCGCTCGCCGGGGACACCGTGAACACGCCCAGCTGGAGCCATCTCTACCTGTGCTCGCTGATCGGAATCGCCGTCACGGCACTGCTTTTCGGCCTCACCGAATACTACACATCGACCCGCTTCTCGCCGGTCAAGAAGACGGCCAAGGCGTCGGAGACAGGCCACGCGACGAACATCATCCAGGGCTTCGCGTCCGGGCTTCAGGCCACCGCCCTGCCGGCGATCGTGATCGTGCTCGGGATCCTTGGCTCGTGGAAGCTCGCCGGCGGAGGCGTCACGGGCATCTACGGCATCGGCGTGGCTGCGGTTGGGCTGCTCTCGCTGACGGGGCTGATCGTCGCGCTCGACGCGTTCGGGCCGATCACCGACAACGCCGGCGGGATCGCCGAGATGGCCGACCTGCCCGAGGACGTGCGCAAGGTCACCGACCGGCTGGACGCCGTCGGCAACACGACCAAGGCGGTCACCAAGGGTTACGCGATCGGCTCGGCGGTGCTCGCGGCGATCGTGCTGTTCGCCGGCTTTGAGAAAGAACTCGAGGCCGCCGCCGGGCACCTGATCTCGTTCGGCATCAACGAACCGCCGGTGCTGATCGGCCTGCTGCTCGGCGGGCTGATGGTGTGCCTGTTCGCGTCGCTGTCGATCGAGGCCGTCGGCCGCGCCGGCGGCGCGGTCGTCGAGGAGGTGCGCCGCCAGTTCCGCGAGCACCCGGGGATCATGGAGGAAACCGAAGACCCCGACTACGCCGCCTGTGTGGACATCGTTACCAAGACCGCCCAGCGCGAGATGATCCTGCCGTCGCTGCTGCCGATTGGCATGACGCTGATCGTCGGGCTGATCGACCAGCAGGCCCTCGGCGGGCTGCTGATCGGTGTGATCGTGGTGGGCTACTTCTTCGCCGTGCTGATGACCGCGGGCGGTGGCGCGTGGGATAACGCCAAGAAGCTCATCGAGGACGGAGCCTTTGGCGGCAAGGGCTCGGAGGCGCACGCCGCGTCGGTCACCGGCGACACCGTGGGCGACCCGTTCAAGGACACCGCCGGACCCGCGATCAACCCGATGATCAAGGTGGCGAACATCGTCGCGATCCTGATCATCCCGCTCATCACCTGAGACCTTGGCGTGACGGCCTTCGCGTTTCGCGGCGGTCGTCTGCCGGCCGCTGGCCGGCCCGGCGCTCGCACGGAATAACCTGCGTTTACAGATGACCGGCCGACAGGCGCATCGCGCGTTGACGCTCGTGTTCTCACTGGTGATGAGCGCCATCGGCGGCGCGCTGATCGCACAGGCGCTCACGTCGAGCAGCCCGCTGTCGCCACGTCTGCTGCTCGGCGTGCTGTTCATCGCGGCAGGTGTGGGGCGGCTGTACCTCGAAGCGCGGAGGCATCGAGGGACATGAGCAGCCAAACGGGCGCAAGCGACAACGGCCAGCCGCGCTCGGCGGGGGAGGAGGGCGTGCAGGACGTTGCGTCGCGCCCGGTGCTCGCGCTGCGCCACACAGTCGGTTCGCCGCTGCTGTTCGCGATCGTCTACACGGCGCTTGCGAGCGCGATCTATTTTGCGCTGGGCGTGATCGCCGGCCACGCGCTGGGCCTGACGCCGGTCGTGTTCCTGGTGGCCGCGGTGATGTTCGCGCTGACGGCGATGACCTACGTGGAGGGTGCCTCGCTGCACCAGGAGCGAGGCGGCTCGACGGTCTTCGCCCGCTACGCCTTCAACGAGCTCGTGAGCTTCGTCGCCGGCTGGGCGATCCTGCTGGAGTACGTCATCCTGATCGCCGTCACGACGTATTCGGCGACGCAGTACCTGGGGGTCTTCTGGGGAACGCTGAGACACGGGCCGGAGGCGCTTGGTCTGGCGCTGGTCTTCATCGCGCTCGTGGTGCTCGCGAACATACGCGGTCTGGGCGGGCGCAGGGCGCGGCGGATCGGGATACTCGCGATCGTCGACCTGGCGCTGCAGTCGCTGATCATCGTGCTCGGGCTGGCGCTCTTCTTCGAGCCGCACGCGCTGCTGTCCTCGATCCACCTCGGCAGCGCTCCGACGTGGTCTGATCTGGTGTTCGCGCTGACGATCGCGGCGATCGCCTTCACCGGCCTGGAGACGGCGTCGGGTCTCGCCGGCGAGGTGAAGATCGGGCGTCGCGGCCTCAAACGCGTGGTCAAGACGAGCAGCTGGACGATTCTCGTGATCTATGTCGGCATCGCGCTCGTGGCGCTGAGTGCGCTGCCGGTGCACCACGGGCACACAGAACTGGCCACGCGCTACCTGGACATTCCGGTCATCGGCATCGTCTCGCCGGTTCACCCGCACTGGCTCGAGCAGGTGCTGCGCTATGTGGTCGGCGGCCTTGCGACCGTCACGCTGATCGCGGCCGCGAACACCGCGATGCTCGGGCTCTCGCGAGTGGGCTACTCGCTGTCGACCAACCGCCAGATCCCCAGCGACCTCGGGCGGCTGCACCCGGTGCGCTCGACGCCGTATGTGCTGATCGTGATCGCCGGTGTGATGGCGGCCGGGCTGGTGGTGCCCGAGAACCTCGACTTCCTGGTGGGCATCTACGCGTTCGGCGCGATGCTCGCGTTCACGATCGCGCACCTGTCGGTCTGTCGCCTGCGCTACAGGGAGCCCGATCGCGATCGTCCCTACAAGATCGCGCCGTCGATCAGGGTGCGCGGCGGCGAGCTGCCGCTGACGGCCGCCATCGGCGCGCTCGTCTGCGGGGCCGGGTGGGTGGCGGTGATGGTCGTGCACGCGCCCGCGCGCTATGTCGGGCTTGGCTGGATGGCGGCGGGGCTCGTGCTGTACGTCGTCTACCGCCGCGCGGATGAGACCTCGCTGCTTAGCCGGGTAACGGTGTCGCCGTCGATCCTGCAGCACGAAGCGCCGCGCGAACACGATTACGGCTCGATCCTCGTGCCGCTCTTCGGGACGGACCTCGACGAGGACATCGTGCAGACCGCGGCGCTGCTGGTGGCCAGCGAGCAAACGGACGAGGCTGCGATCGACAGCTCGACGATCGAGGCGGTCTGGTTCTTCGTCATCCCGCTGTCACTGCCGCTCGATGCGAGCCTGCCCGAAACGCAGATCCTGCATGCTCGCCGCGCGCTCGCGCGCGCCAAGGTGGTGGGGGAGGAGTACACCGGCGTGCAGGTGGCGACGGCGACGGTCCGCGCGCGCCGCGCCGGCCCTGCGATCGTCGAGGAGGCGCGGCGACGTGGCGTCGAGGCGATCGTGCTCGGCGCCGAGGAGCCGTCGCTGATCCGCGGCGGAGCACGGCTGGGCGGCCGCGGAGGTCCGCTTGAAAACTTCGTCGGCGACGTGACCAAGTACGTGGTCGGCAAGGCCGACTGTCGTGTGATCGTGACCGCGCCGGCCGCCGGGGACTCCTTGCGCGAGCGCGCCTCGACGCTCGCGCCGGCCGGTCGCTAGAAGCGCCGCTCCGCATCGTCTAATCTCAGCGCCATGAGTCAAGTCAAGCGCGCCTGGGCAGGCTCGTGTTCGTGCTGATCGTCGGCGCCGGACGGGTCGGCTCGTCGCTGGCGAAGTCGGTGCTCGCGGCGGGGCACGAGGTCTCGGTGCTCGACGAGGACCCGCTTTCGCACGAGCGCCTGGACGCCGGTCAGGATCTCAGCTGGGAGGACGCCGGCGGTCAGTTCACGGTCGGCACTGCGCTCGAGGTCGACGCGCTGCTGCAGGCCGGGGTCGAGCGCGCCGACGTGTTCATCGCCTCGACCGACGGCGACAACACGAACGTGATCATCGCCCAGATCGCGCAGAAGCGCTTTGGCGTGGGGAAGGTCATCTGCCGCGTGATGGATCCGGCGCGCGCCGACTGGTACGGCGAGCAGGGTCTGCACACGATCTCACCGACCAAGCGCGCGATCGAAATGTTCGAAAGCGCGCTGCAGCCGGAGCTCGTCTAGCCATGTACGCGATCATCGTCGGCGCCGGCAAGGTCGGACGCAACCTCGCGCGCGAGCTGATCGCGCGCGGGCATGAGGTCAGCGTGATCGAGTCCTCGCGTCCTCGCTACCTCGCGATCGAGGAGGAGTTCGAGCACGCCGCGCAATACGGCGACGCGACCGAGCTGTGGGTGCTCGAGCGCGCCGGCATACAGCGCGCCGACCTCGTTATCGCGGTCACCGGCGACGACGAGGACAACATGCTCGTCTGCCAGGTGGCCAAGGAGAAGTACCTCTGCGACCGCATCATCGCGCGCGTGAACAACCCGCGAAATCACGACCACTTCAGGCTGCTGGGCATCCAGCCGGCCGTGTCGGCGACCGATCTGATCCTGCGCCTGATCGAGCACGAGGTGCCGCGCTATGGCCTGGTCCACCTGCTCGCGCTGGAAGAGGAGGGGCTTGAGATCATCGAGCTGGAGGTCGGCATCGGCGCGCCGACGATCGGCGAGCGCGTCGGCGACATCAGTCTCCCCGAAGGCAGCCAGATCATCTCGGTGCTGCGCGACGGATCGGGCTTCGTGCCCAAGGTCGACACCGTGATCGAAGAAGGCGACGAGGTGCTGCTCGTGCTCGATCACGGCCTGGAGGAGGCGATCACCGCCTACTTCGCGCCCGACGAGCAGCACGCGCAGGCGTGAGTGTCCATCGCGCTGCGCCGCCAACTATCCTTGGGTGGCCGTCCGGGATGGTGTAATTGGCAACACGCGACACTCTGGATGTCGAATTTGGGGTTCGAGTCCCTGTCCCGGAGTTGCAGGCGTGCGTGCTCATTTGGCGTTCTGCGTCTAGGAGCCGTACGGGGAGCGAGGCGTCGTGAACGAGCCAAAGATCCAGACAGCAAAAACGCAGGAGGAGCTGGAAGGCCTCGCTCGCGAGATCTCCGAGCTGGCACGCACGCTGGCCGTCGAGACCGAGCGCGAGCGCAGGCTCGCGGAGGAGCTCGTGTCTCGCCTGCGCGCTTCAGGCCTGATGATGGCCGGCGCGCCGCAGGAGGTCGGCGGGCTGGAGCTCGCGCCCGGCGTGGCGCTCCGCTGCGCCGAGGAGATCGCGCGTGGGGACGCGTCGGCGGGGTGGTGCGTGTCGATCGCGGCCACGAGCAGCCTGCTCGCCGCCTACCTGCCCGTCGAGACCCGCGCCGAGCTGTTCCCCGATCCAGAGGCGATCGCCGCCGGGATCTTCGCGCCGCGCGGAAAGGCTCGCTCGGTCGATGGCGGCGTCGTCGTGACCGGCCGGTGGGCCTATTGCAGCGGAATCACCCACGCCGGCGTGCTCTTCGCCGGCTGCTTTCTGGACGCGGACGTCGCGGCGGGCGCGCGACCGACGCCGAGAAGCGTCGCCATGCCGACCGACGAGCTCGAGATCATCGACACCTGGCACACGCTGGGCCTGCGGGGCACCGGCAGCCACGATGCCGTCGCCGATGAGCTGTTCGTCCCCGCGTCGCGCGTGTATTCGCTGTTGGATGGGCCGCTCATCGATCGTCCGCTCTACCGCTTCCCGATCTTCGGCTACTTCGCGCTGTCGATCGCCGCCGCCGCGCTCGGCAACGCGCGCGGCGCGCTCGAGGAGTTCGCGCAGCTCGCCGCGCACAAGGTCGGGCAGGGCTCCACGCGCACGCTCGCCGAGCGTCCGGCCACCCACGCGAGCTTCGCCGAGGCGGAGGCCTCGCTGCGCGCTGCGCGGGGCCTCTACTACGCGGCGATCGACGCGGCATGGGACGCCGCTCAGCAGGACGAGCCCGTGTCGGTCGCGCTGCGCAACGACCTGCGGCTGGCGGCGACCCACGCGACACGTGTCGCGGCGGAGGTCGTGCGCAAGCTGTATGACCTCGCGGGCGGACCGGCGATCTACGACGACTCGCCACTTCAGCGTCGCTTTCGCGACGCGCACACCGCCACCGCGCACTTCCAGGTCAACGCTGCCTCACACGAGCTGCAGGGCAGGATCCTGCTCGGTCAGCCGGCCGACACGCTGATGGTGTGACCGGCAGCACGCGACACTCTGTTCGATCGTCGATCGCGGGCTACGGCGCGGCCTGCGCGGCCCAGTCTCGGTACAGGTCGAAGTAGCGCCCCTGTGCGGCGATGAGCTCGTCGTGGGTGCCCTGCTCGGCGATCTCGCCGTGCTCGAGCACGACGATCTGATCGGCCTGGCGAATCGTCGACAGGCGATGGGCGATGACGATCGAGGTGCGCCCGGAGAGCAGGCGCCGCAGGCCATCCTCGATGCGCCCCTCGGTGTGCAGGTCGACGTTGGAGGTCGCCTCATCGAGCACGAGGATGCGCGGATCGGCGATCAGGGCGCGCGCGAAGGCGATCAGCTGGCGCTGGCCGGAGGACAGCTGCGCGCCTCGCTCGCCGACCTCGGTGTCATAGCCGTGCTCGAGTTCTGAGATCAGTTCGTCCACGCCCACGGCGCTGGCCGCCGCGCGGATCTGCTGCTCGTCTGCGTCGGGTCGCCCGAACGCGATGTTCTCACCGATCGTGCCCGAGAACAGGAACGCCTCCTGGGGCACGATGCCCATCTGCGAGCGAAGCGAGGAGCTCGAGATCTCGCGCAGGTCGTGTCCGTCGACGAGCACGCGCCCAGACGTCGGGTCATAGAAGCGCGCCAGCAGCTTTGCCATCGTGGACTTCCCCGCGCCGGTCGCGCCCACCAGCGCGACCGTCTCACCCGGTGAGACGTGCAGGTCGACGTTTCGTAGCGCGAATGTCGATCGCGCCGCGACGCCGTCCTGTTGGGATTGCGGCGTGCCGTCGGGCACGGCGCCGGCGCGATGTCCGTTGTCGGGTGCGGTATGTCCGTTGGCGTTTGCGCTCGCCGCCGCGCCGTTCGTCGAGCCGCGCACCGTCGCGGCGCGCGCATCCGCCGGCGGGCGATGACCATTCTCAGTGGTCGCGGAGCGCCCGGCGCCCGATCCGCGCTGCGTGTAGGCGAAGGAGAGGTCCTCGAAGCGGATGTCGCCCTCGATGCGCGGAAGGTCCACCGCGCCGGGTCGATCCTCGAGCACGGGCTGCACGTCGAGCAACTGGAAGATCTTCTCGAGCGCGGCCATGCCCGATTGGTATGTCGTGTAGAACTGCGACAGCTGCTGGATCGGTTCGAACAGGAAGCTCAGCGTGGCCACGAACGCGACGATCGTACCCGCGGTCGCGTGCCCTTCGATCGCCTGCAGCCCGCCGTAGAGGACGATCAGCGCGAGCGCGACGCCGGCGAGCATTTCCACGGCCGGGAAGTAGGCCGCGTTGAGGCGCACCGTCACCATGTTGGCCTCGCGGTTGTCCTCGTTGAGCGCAGCGAACTGCGCCTCGTGCAGCGACTCCTGCCCGAAGGAGCGCACGACGCGGATGCCCGACAGCGTCTCCTGCAGGTAGCCGGTGATCGTGGCGATCGTGTCGCGCGTGCGCCTGAAGGCACCGGTCGAGACGAGGCGAAACCAGATGCTCGCGCCGGCGACGAATGGCACGATGGCGAAGGTGATCAGCGCGAGCTTGGGGTCGAGATAGAGCAACACCGCGATCGCGCCGACGAGCGTCAGCACGGACTGGAACAGCGTCACGACCGAGTCCGTGACGAGGCTTTCCAGCGCCTCGACGTCGTTGGTGATGCGCGAGATCAGGACGCCCGCCGGGCGGCTCTCATAGAAACCGATCGGCTGGCGCTGCAGGTGCGTGAAGATGCGGATGCGCAGATCGGCGAGCGCTCGCTGTCCAACCCAGCCGACGAGATAGGTCTGAACGTAGGTCGTCAGCCAGACCAGCAGCGCGGAGACGAGGAACGCGATGACGACGAGCACGAGCGTGTGCGTGTCGTGGCGTTCGATGCCTTCGTCGATCGCCAGCCGCGCGAGCAGCGGCGACACGAGCAGCGCGGCCGTGCCGAGCAGCAGCGCGCCGAGCATGCACGCGACACGCAGCCTGTAGGGGCGCAGCAGCTCGAGCAGCCCGCGCAGGTTGCGCCCGCGGTTCTCCTTGCTTGCGCGCTGACCGTCCCACTGCGAGCCGCCGCGGCCCAGGCCCGGCCCAACGCCGCGTCCGCCGCCTCCGCCACGCCCGCCCTGGGCGCTCACAGGCCGCTCACCTCGCGCTCGGTCGGAGCGAGTGTCAAAAAGACCTGATCGGGCAGACCCTTTTCGACGATCTCGCGATAGAGCTCAGAGCTCTGCAGCAGCTGATCGTGATTGCCCCGGGCGATGATGCGGCCGTGGTCGAGCACGACGATCTCGTCCGCCAGCGCGATCGTCGACAGCCGGTGGGCGATGATGAAGGTCGTGCGACCGGCCATCGCCTCGTCCAGCGCGAGCTTGATCAGGCGCTCGGTCGACGAGTCGACCGAGGAGGTGGCGTCATCGAGGATCAGCACGCGCGGATCGGCCAGCAGCGCGCGCGCGATCGCCAGGCGCTGGCGCTGGCCGCCGGAGAGGGTCAGCCCGCGCTCGCCCACGCGAGTCTGCATGCCGTCGGGCAAGTCGGCGATGAACTCGTATGCCTGCGCGCGCCGCGCCGCGAGCTCTATCTCCTGCTGCGTGGCCTGCGGACGGGCGTAAGCGATGTTCTCGGCGACGGTCGCAGAGAACAGGAACGGGTCATCGCTGACGACCGCGACCGCGTGGCGCAGCGAGTGCAGATCGACCTCGCGCACGTTGGCGCCGTCGACCAGCACGTCGCCCTCGCTGGCGTCATACAGCCGCGGGATCAGCGAGACGAGGCTGGTCTTGCCCGAGCCCGTGGCGCCGACGAGCGCGATCGTGCGCCCCGCGGGCACATCGAGGTCGACGTCGTGCAGCACGGTGCGCGCCTGCGGCGCCGGCGAGAGGTCCTGCGCGCGCGCGTGCGCATCGCCGGAGGGCGACGCGGCCGGGCTCGGGCGGTCGTGTGAGTAGGCGGCGCCGAAGTCGTCGCTTTCGTCATAGCGCAGGCCGACGTCGCGCAACTGCACGTGGCCGTTGCCCGCGGGAAGGGCCGGGGCGCCGGGCGGGCTCGTCAGGCGCGGAGCGCGATCGAGCACCTGGAAGATTCGCGCGCCCGATGCGGTCGCGCGCTGGGCGAGGTTGAGGATCACGCCGAGCGAGCGCATCGGCGTTATGAGCATGTTCACGTAGAGGTAGAACTCGGTGAACTGGCCGAGCGTCAGGTGGGCGTTGATGACTTTCTCACCGCCCAGCAACAGCACAGCCGCCAGCCCCAGCTGGGGCAGGAAGCCGATCACGGGGTTGTAGGTGGCTTCCAGGCGCGTTGCGACCATCGCCTGGCTGAAGACGCGCCCGACGCTGTGACGGAAGCGCTTCAGCTGGCGCGGCTCGCGCGCGAAGGACTTGATCACGCGCACGCCGGAGATGCTCTCCTCGGCGTCTGCGGTCAGCTCTCCGATCCGCTGCTGGGTCTCCTGGATCGCCGGCCGCGCGCGATGCCCGTAGCGGTAGGAGATGACGACTACGAATGGGACGGGTATCAGCACGATCAGGGCGAGCGGCGCGTTGACGATGAACATGGCGACGCCGGCCAGCGCGATCGTGAGGATCGACTGCAGGATGAACACGAGCCCGTAGCCGAGGAAGAAGCGCACGGCCTGCGTGTCAACGGTCGCGCGCGACATCAGCTGGCCGGTCTGCTGACGGTCGAAGAAGCCGAGCTCCAGGCGCTGCAGGTGGCCGTACAGACGCTCGCGCAGGTCGTACTCGATGCCTAGCGAGACTCGCCCCGCGATCAGCCGCCGCCAATACATGAGCCCCCAGCGCACCATCACCGCGCCGAGGATCAGCCCGGCCAGCACCAGCAGCCGGTGGCGGTCGTGGTCGCGCGCGGTCAGTTCGTGGTGCAGCGTGTGCATCGCGCCGCTCTGCAGCGCATCGACAGCCCGCCCGGTGAGCGCTGGCACGAGGACCGTCATGACCATCGCGCCGCTCGCGAGCAGCCACGAGATCGACAGGCCCCGCTTATAGGGGCGCAGGAACGTGAGCAGTCGATAGAAGGTAGTCATAGTTGTGCGCTCAACTATTATTGCAGGGGACTTTTGCCGGCTGCCGGGGCTCGCGTCCCAGCGAGCGTCGCGGGCCTAGGCTGTGTGGGCGATGTCGTCTGCGACCGACCAGCGAGAGGCAAACGCCAACGCCGGGCTGTGTGACAGCTGTGAGCACCAGGTGGAGGTGCGCAACACGCGCGGCTCGGTTTTCTCGCTGTGCGGTCGCTCGCGACAGGATCCAGCCTATCCACGCTACCCGCGCCTGCCGGTGCTGTCCTGCCCGGGCTATGACAAGCGCCGCTGCTGACCATCGCCTGGGACCTGGCGGCGCGATCAGGCCGCGCCCAGGTAGCGCGCGAGAAACGGGACGATCTGCTGCCACAGCTCGGCTGCCGCACGCGGGCGGTAGTTGGGGCGATAGTCGGCGAAGAACGCGTGGCCGGCGTCCTGGAAGACGTCCACTTTGACCTCCTGACCGCTCTGTGACGCGCGCTGCGCCAGCTGCTCGCCCAGAGCCGGAGACGGGTTCTGATCCTCGGCTCCGATCGCGGCGAGCAGCGGGCAGCTCAACTTGTCCGCGAGCTCGAGCGGGGGAGTCGGCCGTGTGGCGGTCGCGTGCTCATCGGGCGTAGCCGTGTCGATGAAGCCTCCCCAGCAGTCGATCGCGGCGTGCAGGCGGTCGTCGCTGCAGGCGAACAGCAGCGTGTATCGCCCACCCATGCAGAAGCCGATGCAACCGACCTTGGCACACACGTCCTCGCGCGCCGCCAGCACGTCCGCCGCGCCGCGCAGGTCGCCGAGGACGCGCTGATCGGGGATCGCGAAGAGTCGCTGCATGAGCTTCTGGAAGTCGTCCATCGGCGGCGGTCCGCCTTCGCGCGTGTACAGGTCCACCGCGAGGCTGACATGGCCGAGGTTCGCGATCCGGTTGGCGACGTCGCGGATGTGGTCGTTGAGGCCCAGCGCCTCGTGGATGACGATCATCCCCGGGTGGCCGCCGGGCGCGGCCGGGCGTGCGAGGTAGCCGTTGATCTGATCCCCCTCAGCGCCCGCGAAGACGAGCTCCTCGCCGATCAGCGTCCTGGGGTCGGTGACGGCGCCGGGTACCCCGTCGGGGCTCGGCTTGATCTGCTCTGCGGTTGACATCGGCCGTCTCCTCCTGCGTTGTCGTGGTTGTCTGCCGGTTGTCCTGCCGTCCTGGCGAAATCATGAAGGCGCGCCGCGAGGCGCCTCCTAGAGGATCGCCCTGGGATAGGCGCGTGTGGCGGCTGCGAGCATCGCGAGGAAGAAACCGCCGACGACCAGGAAGTCCAGCCACAGCACGCCCGCGCCGCCGACCCCGACGAGCATCTGGCGCAGCCCCTGCACCTCATAGGTGAGCGGATTGGCGTGCGCCACCACGCGCAGCCAGGGGGGCATGATGCTAACCGGATACAGCGCCGAGGACGCGAAGAACAGCGGCATCATGATCAGCTGGCCGATCCCCATGAAGCGCTCTCGCTCCTTGACCACGGCCGCCAGCAGCATCGACATGCACGCAAAGCCGCCGGTGCCGATGATCAGCATCGCCAGCGCCCCGACGACGCCCGCGACCGACCACTTCAGGCCGATGCCGGCGATCGCCAGCACGCAGAACAGCACGATCGCCTGCACGACGGCGCGCACGCTGGCGCCGGCGGCCTTGCCGAGCACGATCGCCGAGCGCGGCAGCGGGGTGGCGAGCAGGCGCTGCAGCTGCCCGACGTCGCGTTCCCAGATGACGGCCAGGCCAAAGAAGATCGCGATGAACATCGCCGCCTGCGCGAGCACGCCCGGCGCGATGTAGGCGCGGTAGCTGACGCCGTCTGCGTGGATCAGGTGCGCGTTCTCGATCGCCGTGCCGAAGATGAACAGCCAAAGCAGCGGCTGGACCGAGCGGGTGACGATGTCGAGGTGGTCGTGGCGCAGCTTTCGCATCTCGGCCTGGGCCATCGCGAACGTTCCCGCCGCCACGCGCGTCAGCGGTGATGCGGACAGCACACCGGGGCGCAGCTCAGCCGAGACGGCGGGCGACGCGGCGCTGGGCGCGGACATCGGACAACCTCCCTTCCTCGGCGTCGTGTCCGTCGTCGTCGATCGCATGACCGGTGACGGCGATGAACACCTCTTCAAGGCTCGCGGTGCCGTGGCGCTCGAGCAGCTCGCTCGGCTCGCCCTGCTCGACGAGGCGTCCGTTGTCGATCACCGCGAGGCGATCGCAGTGCTGCTCGGCCTCCTCCATCAGGTGCGTGGTCACGACGATCGTCGTGTGAGCCTGCGCCACGAGCGAGTCCAGGCGCTCCCACACCATCCGCCGCGCGGTCGGGTCCAGGCCGACCGTCGGCTCGTCGAGGAAAAGCACCGCTGGGCGGTTGAGCAGCGCCGTGGCGATCTCCAGGCGGCGCAGCATGCCGCCCGAGAGCGTGCGCGCGAGGCGGTCGAGCATCGGCGCGAGCTCCATCGTCTCGATCGCCGCCGCGACGCGCTCGCGCCGCTCACGCGCGGGAACGCCCGTCACGCGGCCGTAGAAGTCGAGGTTCTCATGGGCTGTCAGCGCGCCGTCGACGGAGATCGCCTGGGGGATGTAGCCGATGCTTGCGCGCACCGCGAGGCTGTCGGCGCGCACGTCGTGGCCGGCGACGAGCGCACGGCCCTCGCTGGGCGCCAGCAGCGTAGTGAGCACGCGGATCGTCGTCGTCTTTCCGGCGCCGTTTGGGCCGAGCAGGCCGAACACCTCGCCCGGCGCGACCGCGAAGGAGACGCCGCCGACGGCTTCGAGCTCGCCGAAGCGCACGATCAGGTCGTCCACGAGCACGGCCGGCGCGGGCTGCTGCGGGCCGTCAGCCGGCGGCGGGGTCTGTGCCGACCAGTCGTCGGCGCCCGCGGCGCCCATCGGCAAGCTGCTCATCGCCGGGTCTCGCCCGCGGGCTGCGCGGGCGCCGGCGGCGGGAAGGACCCCTCGTGTGGGCGTCGATCTCGCGGATCTTCCTCCGCACGCGCTTGCGCGTTTCGCCGAGCTCTGCTTTGAGCTTGGCGAGCTCGCTCGCGCGGTGCTCGACGAGCTCCAGCTGACGGTCGATGTGCCCGAGCGCCTCGCTGAGCAGCTCGCGCCTACGGGGCGGAGCGACGTCCTCGCGACGCAGCTCGGCGCGAACGCTCGCGCGCGCCTCCTCGGCGGCCTGCAGGGTCTTCAGCTCCTCGAGCGTCACGCCCAGCAGCTCCTTGAGGCGGATCAGCTCGCGCAGGCGCTCGACCTCTGTCTCGGTGTACACGCGGTGTCCTCCCGACGGGCGCGTCGTCGTCTGCGGCAGCAGCCCGATCTCCTCGTAGTAGCGGATCGTGCGCGGCGTGGTGCCGACGAGCTTGGCCACGTCGCCGATGCGAAGTAGCACGCTCATACGCCCACCCTCGTGGCGACGGGCGCCGGGCGTCGTGCGGGCTGTGCGGCCGGCTCGCGCTCGTCGAGCTCGACCGGGGCCGTGCGGCGACGTTCGCTGGGGGGCGACGGCGGCTCGCCGGCTACGTGTCGTGGGCGCAGCAGGCAGACGAGCGCTCCCAGCAGCGATGTGCCGGCCAGCACCCAAAGCGCCGCGTGCATGTTGGCGATGAACGGCGCGAGCTTGGCGGCCGAGAGGCTGTTCGCGAGACCCGAGAAGACGGCGAACAAGGTCGCCTTCGGAACCGCGGAGGTGACGATCGCGAGCACGAACGCGATCGACAGCACGGCGCCGGTGTTCTGAACCAGCGTGCGCGCGCCCGCCGCGATGCCGCGTCGGTACGGCGGAACGGTGCCCATCATCGCGGCCGTGTTGGGGCTGTTGAACATGCCCGAGCCGATCCCCACCAGCGCCAGCCAGAGCGCGCTCTGCTCATAGGCGGTGTGCACCTGCAGCGTTGTCATCCCGGCGAGCCCGATCGCGGTGATCAGCATCCCCAGCGACGCGAGCATCCGCGAGCCGTGCCTGTCGGCGTAGATGCCGGCAAGCGGCGAGGCGATCACCATGCCCAACGCCAGCGGCATCAGCTTGAGCCCGGCGTCGATCGGCGAGTTGCCCTGCGCGCCCTGGAAGTAGAAGACGAACAGGAACATCAGCGCAAAGCGCGCGAGGCCGTTGATGAAGGCCGCCGCGGTGGCGGCGGCGAACAGGCGATTCTTGAACAGCCCGAGGTCGAGCATGGGTGCGCGCGAGTGCAGCTCGATGAAAACCCACGCGGGCAGGAACACGACCGCCGCCGCGAGGCCGGCGGTCACGATCGGATCGCTCCAGCCGCTCAACCCGCCCCGGGACACGCCGAGCACGAGCCCCGTGAGTCCGATGATGAACGTCACGGTGCCGAGCACGTCATAGCTCTCCACGGTGTCGCGTTTGGCGAGCTCGCGCAGGATCAGCGCGCCCCACGCGGCGCCCGCGAGCGCCAGCGGGACGTTGAACCAGAAGACCCAGTGCCAGGAGATCGCCACCAGGGCGCCGCCGAGCACGGGGCCGAGCACGAGGCCGACGGCCGCGATCATGGTGTTGGCGCCCATCGCCAGTCCGAGCTGCTCGGCAGGGAAGGCATCTGTCACGAGCGCTGCGGCGTTCGCGAACAGGAATGCGGCGCCGATGCCCTGCAGCACTCGCCACAGGATGAGCACCGTGACGTCGGGCGAGAAGCCGGCGCCGAGCGAGGCGAATGCAAACACCAGAAAGCCGCCGACATAGGCGCGCTTTCGCCCGAAAAGATCGCTCAGCCTTCCCGCCATCAGCACGAGCACGGTCGCGGCGATCAGGTAGGCGAGGATCACCCACACGAGCGCCAGCAGGCTGGCATGCAGCGAGCGCTCCAGGTCGGGCAGCGCGATGATCAGCGTGCCCGAGTTCGTGGCCGCGAGCAGCATTCCCAGGCTCGTGCACGAGAGGGCCCACCACTTGTACTTCTCGTGCGCACCGGACACGCCGAAGCGCGCCTTCGAAGAGGTCGCTGGCGGTGCCTGCACGGGCGCTTCGCTCAAATCCTCAACTCCGAACTGTTAGACAGAAACTGACGTGAACGTAAAGATAAGGATAGCACGCATCGCGCCGCATACGGGGGGCCTGGACGATCGGAGAAGTCCGGGTCTGCGGCGCGCGGCGGCAGAGTGCTAGAACTAGGCGAGGATGAGCGAGGAGAAGGTGACCAAGTCCGATCAGGAGTGGCGCGAGGAGCTCACGCCCGCCCAGTACGAGGTGCTTCGCAAGGCCGGCACCGAGCCGCCGTTCAGCGGCGAGTACGTCTACAACAAGGACTCCGGCGACTACCGCTGTGCCGCCTGCGGCGCGATGCTGTTCGGCGCCGACACGAAGTTCGAATCCGGCACGGGCTGGCCGAGCTTCACCGAGCCGGCCGTCGCCGAGGCCGTCGAGCTGCGCCCGGACAACAGCCTGTTCATGCGCCGCACCGAGGTGCTGTGTCGGACGTGCGGCGGGCACCTCGGCCACGTCTTCGATGACGGCCCGGGACCGACGGGCCAGCGCTACTGCATCAACTCCGCCGCGCTGAACTTCACGCCGCAGTGCAGCGGGCCCCGCTGAGGACCAGCAGCCCGCCGCCGGGGCCTCGCAGGGCGCCGCGGGCAGCGATGCCGCCGCGCCGGCGAGCGACGCCTGACCAGCCCCCACGCCAAGGAGGCCTAGACGGTAGGCGCCTGACGTAACCTCACGTCAGAGATGATCATGTTCGAGCAGAGCCGCCGGCTGTCGCAGCCGCTGCGCTGGGGGCGGCGCGAGAAGTCTGTGGTGATGGTCGTGCTGGGCTGCACCGTGCTGGCCGCGCTGCGGCCTCGGCGCCTTCGCGCTGACGAGCGGATCGCGCGCACCGCGCCGACTGCATCGACCGTGACGTTCGCGAGCACGCTGGGCGGCGCCAGATCCATGCCGCGGTGTGGCGCGCAAGGAGCACGCTATGCGCCTCGGGCGACCTTCGCAGGCATCGACGGATCTGCTCGGGCCCGCGTGCCGGCGGGCGGGGTTCCCGTTTCGTCGGCCCCTCCCCGCGGCACTGAGCGGCGGATCGGGCGCGCGGGCCCTACTGCGAGCGACCTCGCAATTCAGGCGCAGCGACCTCAAGATCTCTCGGGCGGCCCGTGCGGCGTCTTAGACAAATGTCGAAAGCCTTCGCCGAATGTTGGCCACGGTGTCCCTACCAGCGCGAGCAAAGGCCGGGTTTCATAACCCGATTGTGAAAGGCGCGCTACGCCGGCAGCCGCGGACGGCGTCGCACAACGACAACGTTCGTAGGGAACGGAGGCACATGACCTGGCTGGCATACCCATCGTGGCTCAACGCCGGCGATAACGCATGGCAGATGACGGCGGCGACGTTCGTCGGGCTGATGAGCCTTCCCGGGCCTCGCGATTCTGTACGGCGGGGTCATGCAGAAGCGCTGGTCGGTCAACAGCATGATGCTCACGTTCGTCGCGTTCTGCCTGGTGCTGGTCGCCTGGGGCCTGTGGGCGTTCAAGATGGGCTTCGGACATCCGATCGCGCACAGCGGCTCGGGGGTCTTCGGGACGAAGGGGTTCCTCGGCACGTTCCTAGGTGAACCGGGAAGCGTGCTCGGCCACGCTCGGCGAGGAGGGCCAGGCGGAAATTCAGTCGATCACGAAGGCCCGCCGTTCCACTTCCCCGAGGCCTCGCTCGTGTACTTCCAGTTCGTGTTCGCGGCGATCACGCCGATCCTGATGCTCGGGCTCGGTGCTCGGGCGGATCAACTTCAAGGCGTGGATCCCGTTCGTGCTGCTGTGGATCACGTGCGTGTACACGGTCAACGCGTTCCTGATCTGGGGCGGCGGCTACTTCGCGGCGCACGGCGCCGTGGACTACTCCGGTGGTTACGTCATCCACCTGGCGGCCGGCATATCCGGGTTCGTGGCGGCGGCGGTGATCGGGCCGCGCCTGCAACGAGATCGAGAGGTCGACGCGCCGAACAACCTGTTGATGGTCGCGGCCGGCGCCGGGCTGCTGTGGCTGGGCTGGAACGGCTTCAACGGCGGTGACTCCTACTACGCGGGCGCGGACGCCTCGGCGGCCGTGGTCAACACGAACGTGTGCACGGCGGTCGCGATGCTCGTGTGGATCGCGTGGGACTACATCTTCCGCGACAAGCCGTCGCTGATCGGCTCGGTCAACGGGATGATCACCGGCCTCGTCGGCATCACGCCGGCGGCCGGTTTCGTCAACGGCTACGGCGCGATCATCATCGGCGTCGTCGCATCGACGATCGTGTGGTTCGCGATCCGCTTCCTCAGTCGAGCGCCCGTGTTCCGCAGCGTCGACGACACGCTCGGGGTGATCTATACGCACGGGATAGCCGGTCTGTGCGGTGGCCTGCTGGTGGGGCTGTTCGCCGATCCAGCATATCATCGAGTACATCGGCGTCGGCGGGGCAGCGAACCTGCCGGGCATAGTCCGGGGTGCTCATCCACGGCAGCTGGGCGCTCTGCGCTGGCAGGCCGAGACCGCCTGATGGGTGATCGCTCTACAGCGGAACGGTGGCCACGTTCATCCTGCTGAAGATCGTCGGGGTCTTCCTCCCGCTGCGCCTGTCCGACGAAGAGCTCGAGATCGGCGACCACGCGATCCACGGCAACGAGGTCTACCCGTCCGACGTGCCGACCCTCGGCGGGCCGCACGCCGCCGGGCTGGCAGCCGATCCACCGCGCCCGCGCTGGGCGGCGCGACCTAGGCCAACAAGCGTCCCCGGGCGCGCGTCGCTCGCCCGGAGGCAAATGACAACCGACTATCCGCGGCCCCGCCTCGGCGGGGTCGCGGCCGTTGCGCGACGCGCACCTGGCCGCGGCGATCGGACGCGCGGCCACAGGCGCGTCTTGCAGTCGCCGGCCCACGCGCGGCCTGCCGGCACGAGCGTGCCTCTCACCGGCCGCGGCTGGCCTGGACGCGCGTGGGGGAGGGGCCTAGCTCGCGCTGGAGAGGCCGACCGGGCAGGCGACGCCGGTGCCCGCCGAGGCCGCAGTAGCCGCCGGGGTTCTTGGCCAGGTACTGCTGGTGGTAGTCCTCGGCGTAGTAGAAGGGATGCGCAGGGTTGGCCTGTGCGATCTCGGTCGTGATCTGCCCGTGTCCGGCCTGCGTGAGCATCTGCTGGTAGGCGTCGCGTGAGGCCTCCGCCGCGAGGCGCTGCTCGTCGCTCTGCCAGAGGATCGCCGAGCGATACTGGCTGCCGACGTCGTTGCCCTGGCGCATGCCCTGGGTGGGGTCGTGGCCCTCCCAGAAGATCTTCAGCATGTCCTCGAAGCTCGTGCGCGCGGTATCGAAGGCGACGAGCACCGCCTCGGTGTGACCGGTGCGCCCGCTGCACACCTCCTCGTAGGTCGGGTTGGGCGTGTAGCCGCCCGCGTAGCCGACCGCCGTGGTGTACACGCCGTCCGCTTCCCAGAAGAGCCGCTCGGCGCCCCAGAAGCAGCCCATGCCGAAGATCGCAGTCTGCACACCGTCGGGAAACGGTCCCTTCAGCGGCGTTCCGAGCACCTCATGGCGCGCGGGCACGGGCATTTCTGTTGTGCGTCCCGGAAGGGCGCTAGCGGAGTCCACCATCTCGGCCTTTCGCTTCGTGAAGAACATGCTCTGCTCAGGCTAGCCGATCGTCGCGAGCGCTCGTCTGGCGCTCCTCGCTCGAGCGCCAGACGCCCGAGCCGGTGGGGGATGCCCGCGTATTGAAACGTGCCCGAGAAGCGGATGCCGACCTTCTCGAGCACGCGCTGGGAGGCGCGGTTGGTGACGGCGGTGAAGCCGATTATCTCGTCGAGGCCGAGCTGTCGCGCGCGCTCGACCGTCTGCGCGGCCATCTCGCTGGCGTAGCCGTCGCCCCAGGCGTCTGAGCGCACGGCGTAGAGCACCTCGACGGCGTCGCGCCCGGCGAGCTTGCAGCGGCGAAGACCGCCCCTGCCGATGAACATGCCGCTCGTCGTCTCGAAGAACACCCATGGGCCGAACGACGCATGCTGCCAGTGCTCTATGTCGGCGGCCAGGATCTGTGAGGACTGCTCGGGGCTGCGCACGCCGCCGAGCGCGCCGGGCCACAGCGTCGCCGCGACGGCGCGATCTGCGAACAGGTCCCGATATAGGGCCTCGTGCTCGCGCCAGGGCCGCTCGGGTCGAAGCCTCGCTCGTGTTCGCTGGTCAGCGCCCACGTGCAGAAGGTAGCTCGATCGCCTCGCGGCGGCCGCCCGATGAGGCCGTCGCCGCGCCGCGCTCGGCCGTCCGACGCCGCGCGTGCTCGCGGCGCGAGCGCCCTCAGCGGCTCGCGAGCGCTCCCAGCGGCGCGCGGATCAGGTGTCGGTGACGCGCGGCGCGTAGCGGTGATGGAGCATCAGCGCGTTGCCGTCTGGATCTGAGAACAGGGCCATGTGGCACACGCCCGTGTCGAGCGTGTCGCCGCTGAAGCTCACGCCGCGCCCTTCCAACACCTCGCGCGCGCGAGCGACGTCATCGACGTGCAGCGCGATCTCGTGGCGGTGAGGGTTGTGCTCGAGCCCCATCGCTTCGGCGTCGATCACGCTGAGCGTCAGGTTGCCGGTCTCGAACTCGGCGAAGTTGCTCTCGGGGAGATACACCGAACGCCGCAGTCCGAGCGTCTCGCCGTAGAACTGCACCGCCGCGGAGAGATCGTGCGTGGGCACCGCGTAGAAGTCGACGCCCGAGATCAGTTTCTCCTCGACGGCGCTCATCGCGCTGGATGATAGGGCTGCTGCTAGGCGATCACCGGCGCGCGCGCCGCCCAGGTTCGTCGGTGCTCAGCTCAGCTTGCGCAGGCGCTCCTGCATGTCGGCCGCGGTCGCCTCGGCTTCATCGCGTTCTCGTTGCGCTTGGGCCGCCTGGCTCTCGGCGTCCTGTCTGCGCCGCTCTGACACCGCGACGTACTCGTCGAGCTTGGCCGCGATCGAGCGCTGGATGTTCTCGGCATCCGCGTTTGCGTGATCTGCAGGCGAATCGCGTTGCCGCTCAGGTCGATCTTCTTGATCGGTCCGCTGCGGTTGGACAATTGCCCGAGAGTTTGTGACAGCAGCACGTACTCCGCGTCCTTCGGCACCGGCCGGAACGTCACCCCCACAAGCAGATCGTCACCGCTAGGCGATACCGACGCCTCTTGCCAATCCACAGTTAGCGCCATACGTAAAGCCTATCCAAGGGCTCGGCGTCAGGGCATGTCGCGGCCAGAGACGACCGAGGAGCCGCGTAGGCTGACTCTCCTGCCGGCGCCTCGAACACCTCGACGCGGCCCGGTCGGGCACGTGTGACGACCGGGAGGGTCTGATGCCGGAGGGCCTGTCGGCGTCTGAGGTGGGCAAGGTTCTGAGAGCGGATGAAGGGACTCGAACCCTCGACCTTCTGCATGGCAAGCAGACGCTCTAGCCAACTGAGCTACATCCGCGCGGCACGCGTAACTATAGAGAAGGGTCGACATGCGCGTGAGTAGAAATCCGCCCCGCCGGGCGCCAGCGCGGGGCGCGCGCGGGCGTCGTGCCTTCACGCGCTGCCCGGGGCGCCTATCCTGATCTGAGCGCCATGCTCACGAGCTTCTCAGGCATCTGCTCGCGCTGGCGTCGAGCGGGCAACGGAGCGCTTCGCCTACGCATCTTTGCGCTGGCGATCCTCACGTGCCTTGCGCTCGGCGCCTGCGCCACGGCCGGCGGTGGCAAGGCGGGCGCGAGCTCCTCCTCGTCGCCAGCCGAGAGGGCGAGCGCCGCGGGCGTCGGTTTTGCGCAGGTGACCGTCGCCGTGCCGTCCGGCAACGGCGCGCCGCCGTTCAACGTCGCGCACACGCTCACCGTCCCCGCCGGCTGGAGCGCGACCGTGTGGGCGCGCGTGCCCGAAGTGCGCTTCGCCGCCTTCACCCCGCAGCACGATCTGCTCGTCAGCGCGTCGGCGGCGGGGGAGGTCATCGAGCTGATCCCCGGCCGCGCCGGCGCGCCGGCGCGCCAGCGCGTGATCCTCTGGGCCTCACCGGACCGCAGGGGCTGGCCTTCGACACGCTCAAGGGCGTGCGCGTGCTGTACGTCGCCGAGTTCGACAGGGTCGACCGCTACGTGTGGAAGCGCTCAGGCCTACCCGGCGCGCGCACGATCGTCGGCCAACAACCTGCCGAACCTCGACCCCAACGGCGATGACGTGCACCAGTCGAAGAGCCTCGCGATCGGGCGCGATCACACGATCTACGTGACCGCCGGCTCGGGCTCGAACGCCTCACCCGTGCCGCCCGGCGAATCGCCGCCGCGCGCCACGATCCTGTCGGTGCGCCCCAACGGCAGCGGCCTGCGCGTGTTCGCAAGCGGCGTGCGCAACGGCGAGGGCCTGTCGATCGCGCCCGACGGCTCGCTGTGGACGGCGGTCAACGAGCGCGACGAAATCCCCTATCCGTTCCACGGCGCCTTTGAATCACAGGCCGAAGCCTTCGGCGTCGTGATCCCCGCCTATGTCGACGAACACCCGCCCGACGAGGTCGCCCGCCTGACGGCCGGGCGAAACCTCGGCTGGCCCTACTGCGACCCCGACCCCGACGTCACACCCGGCGCCGCCGGCACGGCGCTGCGCTTCGCCAACATGCCCTTCACCGCCGATGTACAGGCCAACCCCGGCGGTCGCGTCATGGACTGCTCGAAGCTGGCGCCGATCCAGCGGGGCCTGCCCGCGCACAGCGCGCCGCTCGGCTTTCACTTCCTGGAGGGCTCGGCGATCGCGGCGCCCTGGTCAAACGGCGCGGTCGTCGCCGTGCACGGCTCGTGGGATCGCATGCCGCCGCGCGCCCCGGCGGTGCTGTGGATGCCCTGGGAAGCAAGGCAGCGCACGCTCGGCGAATCGCGGCCGCTGGTCAGCGGCTTTCAGCTGCCCTCCGGCGAACGCTGGGGGCGGGCCGTCGACGCGGTGCCGGGGCCCGAAGGCGCGCTCTACGTCACAGACGACCTGGCCGGCGCCGTCTATCGCATCGGCCCGCCCGAGCGCTAGGGCCGTCACATCCGGCCGCTTGAGCGTCTTGCTCGATCGCGCGTCCGCGCGACCGCGCCCGCGTCCGCAGTCAGGGCTCTCGCCTGACGCGTCGAGAGCCTCTCCCAGCACGTAGCGCGCGCCGGCGCCGCGGCACAGCAGGCCCATCAGCTCGAGCTCTGCGAGCGCGAGCATCGTCGTCTCTGGGTCGGCGCCCGCCGCGAGCAGCCGATCGGGCGTGTCCAGCCCCGCGCCCACCTGCTCGAGCGTGCGCCGCAGACGCGCGCACAACCCCGGGCCGGTGTCCACGGGCGGTGATCGTCGCGCCTCGCTCGCGCCCAACAGCTCGAGCACGTCACGCGCGCCGCGCACCAGGCTCGCGCCGTCCATCAAAAGGGCGTGCGTGCCCCGTGACAGCGGCGAAGTCACCCGGCCGGGGATCGCGGCGAGCGGTCTGCCAAGCGCCTGCGCCATGTGCGCGCCTGCGAGGTCTCGCGCGCTGTCGTCGGCCTCCACCACGACCGTCAGCTCGGCGAGTCCGGCGACGATCCGCTCGGCGGCGCGCAGCGCCCAGCGCCGGCTCGCGAGGCCGCACGGCAGCTCGGCCACGACGCAGCCGGCGCGTCGCACGCGCTCATACAGCGAACGCCTGCGCGCCGGAAACGCGACGTCGAGGCCTCCTCCCAACACGGCGACGCTCCCCGTGGCGCCCTGCAGCGCGCCGCTGTGCGCCGCGCAGGCGATGCCCTCGCTCAGGGTCGCGATCACCGTGACGCCGCTGGCGCTCAGCCCGCGCGCGAGCGAGCTCGCGATCTGCAGGCCGTAGTCGCTGGCGCGCGACGCGCCCACGATCGCCACCGTCGGCCCGCGCATCAGCTCAAACAGCGTCTCGCTGCTCGCCGGCGACGTGCAGCATCCACGGCGCCGAGGAACCGCTCAGCGTCGGCGGGTAGCGGCGGTCGTGACGGCAAACGGCCTGCACGGCGCTGCGCGCGCGAAGCTCGTCGGGGTCAAAGCGCGCATAGCGGGCCCGCAGCTCAGATCGACGACTGCCCCCCACGGCGGCCACGAGCTGCTCGTCGCCGAGCGCCAGCAGCTCCAGCAGCCGACCATCGCCTCGACTGGCGTACTCGAGCACGCCGCCGAGCAGCCCGAGCAGCCAGCTGCGGCGAAGGCAGCGCGCGCAGGCCCCCGCGCCACCCGGCGGCACACCGGCGAGCCCGGCGCCGACGCGCGCACGCGAGCTCATGCCGCGCGTTCGCTCGCCGACACGGCGTCGGGGCGATAGGCCAGAGCGCCGCCGAGATGGATCGCCGAGACGTTCTCCGCGCCGCCCAGATCGGCGATCGTTCGCGCCACGCGCAGCACACGGTCATGACCGCGCGCGCTGAGCATGCCCCGCTCGCGCGCGCGGCGCATCATCTGCTGACCTCGATCATCGAGCCGCACGTGGCTGCGCAGCATGCGCGGGTCCATGTGCGCGTTCAGCCGGACCCCGTCCGCCTCAAGCCGCGCGGCCTGGCGCTCGCGCGCGCGTGCCACCCGTTCGCGAGCGACCTCAGAGCTCGTCAACGGCGCGCCGTCGAGCTCGCTCGCTCCCGGCGCGCGCCATGTTCGCGAGCAGGTCGATGCGATCGAGCAGCGGACCGCTCAGGCGGCGGCGATGGCGCGCCAGGTCTGCTTCGCTGCACCTGCAGCGGTCTCCCTCGCCGGCATATCCGCAGGGGCAGGGGTTGGTCGCGGCGAGCAGCATGAAGCGCGCCGGATAGACGGCCGAGCGACGGGCGCGCACGACCGCCACCTGCCCGTCCTCGAGCGGCTGGCGCAGCGCCTGCAGCGACGGGCGCGCGAACTCCGACAGCTCGTCCAGGAACAGCACGCCGTTGTGGGCGAGCACGATCTCCCCGATCTGCCCGCGCTGCGCGCCGCCGACGAGGCCGGCCGCCGTGATCGAGTGATGCGGCGCGCGGAACGGGCGCTCGCTGGCCAGCTCGCGCACCGCCGCCATGGCGCCGGCGGCATGGATGCGCGTCACCTCGAGCGCTTCGGCCGGTGTCAGCGCAGGCAGGATCGACGCGATGCGCTGCGCGAGCATCGTCTTGCCCGTGCCGGGCGGCCCGCTGAGCAGCGCGTTGTGCCCGCCGGCGGCGGCGATCACGAGCGCCTGCACGGCGTGGCGCTGGCCGCGCACGTCGGCCAGGTCCGGGCCGGGTCGATCGGCGCCGGCCTGGGAGCTGCGAGCGCCGCGCGCGCCGGTAGCGGGTCGGCGCGCCCGCCGCCCAGAACGCGCGCCGCGCTGCGCAGGTCGCCGACGGGCAGCACCTCGATCCCCTGCACGAGCGCTGCCTCGCGCGCACGCGTCGCGCCCAGGCAGAGCGCCGTGAGCCCGGCGCGCTTTGCCGCCTGCGCGACCGACAGGGCGTCGCCGCAGCCTCGCACCGAGCCGTCGAGCGCGAGCTCTCCGAGCAGCGCGTGGCTGTGCAGCCGCTCGCGCGTCAGCTGGCCGGAGGCCGCGAGCACCGCGATCGCCAGGGCGAGGTCGAATCCGGCGCCGGCCTTCGGCACGTCGCCGGGCGCGAGGTTCGCGGTGATCCTTCGGCCTGGGAACTGGAACCCGCAGTTGAGTATCGCCGCATGCACGCGCTCGCGCGCCTCGCGCACAGCCGCGTCGGCGAGGCCGACGATCATGAACGCCGGCAGTCCGCGGCGTATGTCGACCTCGACCGTGACGTGGCGCGCGTGAAGCCCGTCGACCGTGAATGTGTGCGCTGTCGCCAGCATCTGCTGCTTGCTCCTCCCGGGGTGGGGACTGGAGCGCGGCAGGCTAGGCGGGGCTTGGGATGAGACTCTTGGTCATGGTGTGCGGCGCGCGCCGCGGACCCTGGCGGCGCGTTGCGCCGGCGCCGGCGCCGGGACGGCCGGCCTCGTGGCCGTCCCGGGTGAGGCGGGACGCCGGATCAGAGCCCGGCGGGGTGACGCACGACGAAGCCGGCGGTCGAGCTCATCGAGTCAGCCCAGCGCGTGCCGGTCTCGGCCTGTGCGACGGTGTCAAAGCGCCTGCCGTCGATGACCATCCAGGCGTGTTCGGCGTTCGCGTAGATCGTGATGTACCTGCCCGGTCCCGGGTCGCCGTATGACTCAAGGCCCGTCGAGTCCTCCGGTGAGCTCAGCAGGCCGCCGCCGTGCAGCGCGTAGGAGACCGAGCCCGAGCAGTCATAGCCCTCGGACTGGAAGGAGCCGTGCCCGCCGCCGTACACGTAGGGGCGGGTCGCGATTTCGTCGGCGGCCGCGATCACGCGCGAGACGACGCCTTCGCCGCCCGTGCTCGATTCCGAGCCGCCGTCCGAGCCGCCGGAGCCTGCGCCCGCGCTGTCCGAGCCACCGCCGGTCTGTTCGTGGACGATCGCCGAAGGTGGAGGCGTCAGCGTGGTCTCCTCGTGGATGCCTATCAGCGCCCACGTCGCCGGGCCGACGACGCCGTCGACGGTCAGCCCGTGACGCGCCTGCAGGCGGCGGATCGCCGCCTCGGTTTCCGGCCCGAATTCACCGTCGGTGGGCAGGCGAAGCGCGCTCTGAAGACGTGCGACCGCGTTGCCCTGCGAGTCGCCGGCCGGCGCGGCGCCGGTCGCGGTGCCGCCGGCGGATGGCGCTTCGGCGTCGGCGACGCTGCGGTGATGCGCGGGCGGCGTGGGAGGGGTCTGCGGGAGGGCGGAGGGGGGCGGCGTGAGCGTCGTCTCGCTGTCGACGCCGATCACCTTCCACGTCGCCGGGCCGACGACGCCGTCGACGGTCAGCCCGTGACGCGCCTGCAGGCGGCGGATCGCCGCCTCGGTTTCCGGCCCGAATTCGCCGTCGGGGGTGACCCGCAGCGCGTTCTGAAGGCGCCCGACCGCGTCGCGTTCCTGTTCTGCTTCCTTCTTCTGCGCGGCTTCTTCGGCCGGCGCCTTGCCTTCGGGCTGCGGCGTCTGTGCCTGCGCTTCGGAGGTCGCGGCCGGCTTTTCGGCGCTCGCGGGTTCGGTGCCGCCGGTGTCCGAGGCCGAGCCGGTTTCCGAAGTTGAGCCGGTTTCTGCCGAGGAAGCCCGTTTCACCCGTCGAGCTCGTCCCGCCGGTGGCGCCCGCTTCGCCGGTCTGGCCGGTGGAGCCGCTCTGAGCGGTCGATCCCCCTTCGCCGCTGGGCCCTTCGGCCTGCGCGCCGGTCGCGCCGCTGCCTTCGCTGCTCACGGCCGCCGAGGCGACGGCGGCGCCGCCCGAGGAGGGCTGTCCTTCAGAGCTCGCCACGGTTGGCGTGTCACCCGGGATGGTGGGGTGAAAGCTCGCGAACGACGCGTTCGCGGCGACCTTCGTGCGCAGCGCGGCGATCGTCTGCGGACCGACGACGCCGTCGGTAGAGAGGTCCCTGGCGCTCTGGAAGCCGCGCACGGCCTGTTCGGTTTCAGGGCCGAACACGCCGTCGACTTTGACGCCGCCGAGCGCGCGCTGGAGCGCGCGCACCTGGCGCCCTTCGTTGCCCTCTTCCAGCACGATCTGGTGAGAGACGGTCGTCCTCGCGCGGAGTAACGGAGGTCGCGGCGCCGGTGGTGGCCGGGGCGCTGCTCGAGCTCCCGCCGCCGTCGGCGAGGCTCACGGCCGGCGCGACGCTGAGCGCCGCGAGCGCGCCGAGTGAGATCCGCTTGGCGCGCGAGCTGCTGGGGACGAACTGCAGCTCGCTGGCGCGCCGGCGCGCGCGCGAGCGCCCCAGCGAGAGCTCCCACAGCTCGTCGCTGGTCAGATCGCGCGCGTCCGGGCGGGTGCGCGCGTCGAGCAGCGTCGAGAGCGTCGTGGCGCGCTGCGCGGCGCCGCGGCGGCGCGTGCCGCCTGTCCGTGCACGGCGCGCGAGGGAACGCTGAAGCGAAGCTTCCCAGGGGTCGACAAGGGCAAGATCACGCGGGAATCCCGACATGGCAAGGCGTCCTTTCTCCATCCATCCGTCACTTGGCGCCTACGGGGTTAGCTGTCGGGCTCGCGTAACTTCTACGCTACGCCACACTTGTGGCGATTCGCCCCCGCAGCCTCATCGGCTGCTTTGGGTCCCCCGATCCGAAACCCCTTGAGGCTGCGGACTCGGCACGAACGGGCGGCAAGCTATCAGATCCCGATGCAAGATGCATTACATGGGGAGGTTTGCAAAGGTTTTTGCCGACGGCCCCGCAAACGGTGGTCGTATGGAGCCCGAGCAAACGGCGCACGCTGACACGCGCGGACTCTGACGATGCGACAGCCTACCCGTTCGAGCGCGGGTTCGCCATAGACGCCCGGACAGGCGCGCACAGCCAGTGGCGCTGGTAAGTTCGGGGCGATGCGCAGCAATCGTCGCCGCATCAAATTGATCGGCTGGATCGTCGCAATCGCGGCCGCGATCGTGGCGCTCGTCGCGTTCGGCCTCGCCTCGGCCCCCTCCTCGGTGGGGCGACTGGCGCCGGCGCTCCCGCGCGAACAGCTGACGGGGCCAGCCGGCGACTTTGTCGGGCGTGCTGGCCGGCGCGCACGGGCGACCCGTCGCGGTCGTGTTCTTCGCCAGCTGGTGTGAGCCGTGCATGCGCGAGGCGCCCGAACTGGAGCGGTTCTCGAAGAGCGCTGACGGGCGCGGACGGATCGTCGGCGTCGACTGGAACGACGCGTTGTCGGGCGCGCGCTCGTTCGTGCGCCACTACGGCTGGACCTTCTCCACGCTGCGCGACGCCAACGGCACGGTCGGCTACCGCTATGACCTCAGCTCGCTGCCGACGACCTTCGTGCTCGACTCGGCGGGGCGCATTCGCGCCACGCTTCACGGGCCCCAGACCGAGCAGAGCCTGCGCGAAGCGTTGGCTCAGGCGAGCAGCACATGAGCTCAGACTTGCCGATGCGCATGTAATCTGCGCGACATGCGCCACCTCTGCGAGAGCGCGCCCGAGCGGCGTCGCCGTGCTTGCGCTGATCCTCGCGGGCTGCGGCTCGAGCGGGGGCAGCGCCGTTCCAGCGCGCGCCGCGACCCGCGCCGGCGCCCACCGACCCGCCCGCCGAAATCAGGGCTTCGGGCGAACAGATCGTCGCCGACCTGGAGGCGTCTCGCTTTGAAGCCGCATGCGAAGGCTTCACCGAAGCCCTGCGCCACAAGCTCGCGGTCTTCCCCGGCGGGTGCGCCGGCGTGCTCGCGCTCGCCAGCACGCGCGGGCACGCCGGAGTGAAGGCCTTCGGCGAGCAGTTTCGCCATGCCCTGGACACGAGGCTCCCGCGGTTTGAGGTCAAGGGCAGCGAAGCCCTCTACAACGGAGCCGTCGAAGCCCGTTACGAAGACGGCCGTTGGCGCTTCGAAGGCCAGGGCAATCTCGGTGAGAAGCCGACCTGACCGCTCGTCGGTCGCGCGGTCTCTCGGCCGCCGACGGCCGTAAGCTAGCGGGAGGTTCTTTCCTCGGCCTGTCGCAGGAAGGCGCGGGCGCGCTCGGTCGCGGTCGCCGATCGCGACGTGTCGCCGCGGGAGGTGAGCGGTCGCGCGAGCTGCGTCAGGTATCCGACCGGGTACTCGTCGACGATCCGCCCCACACGAGGGGACTGCCCTGAGCGCAGACTGGGCCGCACGCGACGGGCGGTCTGGCGTTGGTCCTTGGCGAGGGCCATGGTCACCTCTTTCGGTGGCTTGCGAAGGCTGGCGCCAAGCGTTGCGGGCGAGGCTAAGCGGCCGCTATGGCGTAGCTAAGAACTCGTCGAGGAAGCGGGGAAGCACCAATCGCGTGGCCTGCGGCCCATCGCCGGCGGCCGTCTGGCGGCGCGGTCAACAGGAGCCGAGTGTCGGCCTGATCTCTCAAGCGAGGTATCGCGCGGTCGATGCTCAAACGTGGCATTCGCGCGCATAACGTCGCCATATCGCGGGCCGCAGGAGCGTCCGGTGCAGGTCGCAGTCGCGATGTGGGTCGCGAGCGCGCTGATCGGACCGCTGTATGTGGCCCTGCCTGGGACAGCAGGAAGGACACGGCGGACTCGTGCTCGTCGGCAGCCTGGTGGCCGCGTCGTGCGCGCTGATCGCCGTGGTCGCGCCGGAACGGCTGGCGATGAGGTTCCTGTATCCGCTCGGCATGACGCTCGGCCTGGGCGCGCTGGGCGCGCTGGTCGCGGCAACGGGCGGCGCGAGTTCACCGTTGCGCGCGTTCGGGCTGTTCTATGTCTTGTTCAGCGCGTGGTATCTGCCCCGGCGGGCTGGCGAACGGGTCCTCGGCGCGGCGGTGCTCGTCAACCTCGTTCCCCTGCTGTATGACTCAGACGCGTTCAGAGGTGCGCCGCTTGGCTGGACGGTCATGCTCACCGGCGCCTTCGTGGCGTGCGGCGGGGCAATCATGGCCGTGCGCGGCGAGCTGGAGAAGAGCATGGCGCTCGACTCCGAGCGCCTGAAGACGATCGTCGCGCTGCACAGCGAGGTCGAACGCGCAGAGTTCGATGTCCAAGACGTCGTGCTCACCATCCTGGACAGGGCGCGCATCCTGCTCGGCGCCAGCGCCGCGAGCGCGGGCATCATCGAAGGGGAGCAGATCGCCTACAGGTACCGCACCGGTCCGGGTCGTGACAGCGGCGAGGTGATTCGCACCCCGAGCGGCGCCAGCCTGTCCGGGATCTGTCTGCGAAGCGGCGAGGCGGTCTACTGCGAGGACTCCGAGGTCGACTCGCGGGTCGACAAGGCCGCCTGTCGAAAGCAGGGCCTGCGCTCGATGATCATCGTTCCGCTGCGCCATCGCGGCGAGGTCGTGGGCGTGCTGAACGTCAATTCACCGGAGGTCCGCGCGTTTGACGCCAACGACGTGCGCACCGTGCAGCTGACGGCCGGCGCGATCTCGGCCGCCTACGGTCACGCCGTGGACATCGCGGTCAAGCAGGGGCTGCTCGACGAGCTGAGAGAGAGCGAGGCCAAGCTCAGCCACCAGGCGCTGCACGACACGCTCACCGGTCTTCCGAATCGCAGGATGTTCCTCGAGCGCCTCGACGACGCTCTGCAAGAGCCCGGCGAGCAGCGCGTAGCCGTGCTGTTCGTCGATCTCGATGGCTTCAAGGTGGTCAACGACAGCCTCGGTCACGAAGCCGGCGACGCGCTGCTGATCGAAACGGCTCGGCGCATCGACAGTGTGCTGCGCGACGACGACGTGGTCGCCAGGCTCGGTGGCGACGAGTTCGTCGTCATCTGCCGTGACAGCGACCCACTGGCTGCGGCGAGGAACATCGCCGAGCGCGTCATCGACGTGTTCGACGCGCCTTTCGCGATCGGCCACCATCACGCGCGCATAAGCGCGAGCATCGGGATCGCCGCTCACGCAGGGTCGGCCACCGACCTGCTGCGCGATGCGGACGTCGCGATGTACTCGGCCAAGGCGAGCGGCAAGGGCCGCTATGAGGTCTTCAGGACCAAGATGCACGCTGAAGCCGAAGCGCGTCTCGAGCTATCTGGACTTCTCAGCGGAGGCTCGGCGCAGGGCGTCGAGCGCGTCTGAGGCCGGCGGGCAGGCCTCACCCTACGACGATCGCTGACTCCCGTGCGGCGCCGGAGCCCGCGAGGTGGTGGGCGTGAATCTTCACGGGATCCGGCTGTCCCAGCGCGTCTCGTATGGGCGGATGCCGAACACCTTCGCGAGCGCAGCGAGAGGGGGCAGCACGAGGTTCTGCACCCACATCGGCGGCGAGGTCACCCGGGTGTCCGCGCGGAAGGCCCAAGCCGTCGCACCGAGCCGCAGCGGGTTCCTAGGCGCGCCTCGGGGCGTCGTCTTGCCTTCCGTGGCCAGGCCCGCGAACGCCTCGTGCATCTCCTTGCTGTGCAGCGCGGGCCGCAGCTCGACCACGCCCACGATGTCGGCCTCGCCGCGGTTTGCCTCTGAGTGACGAGCGCCGACGGGCACGACGAGGGTGTCCCCGGCGCCGACGACGCGCTCCTCACCGTTCAGCGTGAAATGGGCTTCGCCGGAGGAGATCATGAAGCGCTCCTCCTGGCGGGGGTGGACGTGCTCGGTGATCGCGCCACCCGGCCTGTTGCGCCAGTTGAAGCGCAGGACGTCCTCGTCGCCGTCCCCGGGGACCGCCGTGAACTCGATCTGCTCGCCGGTGGCCGGATTTGAGATGGATCGGAACCTGGGGGCGCCGCCGCCCTCGCCCGGGCTGTCCGCGGCACCCGTGGTGGCGGCTAGCTCGACGCCTGCACGCGTCATGAGATAGGGAGCTGCGCTCGCGACGTGGGCGTGCCGGTGGGGTCGCGGTACCAGGCGACGGTGTCGGCGATGGCGTCGGCCAGCGGGGTTCCGGCGGCTCCAAAGGTGGACTCGTACTTGGTCGTGTCCAACACGAACGGTTCCTCGAACTCATAAGCCATCTCGGCCAGCTCGCGCATCAACGGGTTGACGAGCCCGAGGGCACGCACGGCCAGCTTCGGCAGCGAGCGGACGGCGACCGGGTGTCCGACCTCGGCGGCGATGAGGTCGAGCACGGCGCGGGTCGTGACCGTCTCGGGACCCGGCAGGTGCCACACCTCGTTGATGGCGCGCTCGTCGGTGCCAAGCGTCGCCAGGCCCTCTGCGACGTCCGGCACGTAGCTGTAGGTGTGGAGGAGGTCGAGGTTGCCGATGAAATCGGCGCGCTTGCCGGCGACGGCGTTCGCGAAGACGCGCTCGCCGAGCGTCGTTTCGGTGACGCCGGCGCCGAAGAAATCCGACGCCCTCCCGATTGCCACGCGAACGCGACCGGCCTCGGCGGCGGCGAGCAGCCCCTCGGTCATCGCCGCGCGCGTCCGGCCCTTGACGGTCGTGGCCGCCAGCGGCAGGTCCTCGGTCATCGGCCGGCCCGCGACGGGACCGTACCCGTAGACGTTCTCCAGCGTCACGAGCAGAGCGCCGCTGCGTTCGGCCGCGTCGAGCACGCCGCGCTGCAGCGGCGGGAACAGCATCGGCCAATCCGTGTACGGGGCGTTCAGGCATTGATAGATGACCGCGGCGCCCGCGGCCGCCGCGGCCGCCGCGGCCGGATCGGTCGCGTCCACCGTGCGCCAGTCAAAGCCGTCCGCCGGCTCCGCCGGCCGGCTGCGAGAGAGCACCCGGACGGCAAGACCGAGCGCTGTCAGGCGCGCGCTGAGGGCGCGCCCGACCTGTCCGGCGCCGAACACCACATGAAGCTCCTCGCTCACAGCGGCGCCTGCGCGTTCGCGCGCATGGCAAGCGTCGCGGCGCTGGCTCGTTCGCCGTCGCGGCGGACCCCCGCGAGGTCGTGAAAGCCGGCCAGGGCGGTGCCCAGCAGCAGCAAGCCGGCGGCGATGCCCGTGCTCGCGATCAGCGCCGTGCCCGACAAGACGGCGACGAGGATCACCGGCCCGATCGTGAGCGCCCAGCCGACCGGCCGGTAACGCGGGATCTGCACGAGGCGGTCGAGATACAGGAGCAACGGGCCGATCGTGATCGCGATCGAGGGCAGCACCCAGTCGGAGTGCCCGGCGGAGCTGACGATCACCGGCAGAATGAACGCGGCGACGAGCTCGAGCACGGTCGCGATGGTGACGGCACGCTCGATCCGCCTGCCCTCGCTGCTCCTCGGCCGCGGGGCCGTGCCCGCCGTGACCCTTGCGGCGTAGCCGAAGGCCGCGATCACGGCGACGCCGAACACCGCCACGAGGACCGCCGAAACGGCGCCGCCCAGAACCACGCTGCCGCGCACGAGCCAGAAGCCGGCGAACGCCGTCTGAATCAGCCCCCCGACGCGCCTCACGCGCAGTGACCAGGCGGCAGTGGCGACCTGCGCGGCGTCGGTTGCGCTCGACCCGACCTGCGCGTCGGCCGTCGCCAGCGCGCTCGCACTCGCGGCTCGGTCTACACGGCGTGGACTCGCCACGGCTGACTCCTGTCCCTGGCCCTCGAAACACTCGGCGGTCGGCGACTGCCGATCCTCGAGGTGGCGGGCTGGACCCTATCACAAGGACGCAAGGAATTTCCAGAATCTGATGCCTACACTAAGCTGACATGGCGCAGACTTGGAGCTTCCTGACCAACCACGCCCGGGCGCTGCTGTGCATCGCTCACGACCCCGGCGTCCGGCTGCGCGACATCGCGGCGACGCTCGGCATCACCGAACGACGTGCGTTCGGCATCGTCGCCGACCTCACGCAAGCCGGCTACGTCGTCAAGCAGAAGGACGGCCGCCGCAATCGCTACCGCATCCGCGAGCACCTGCCGCTCATCGGTGGCGTCGGCAAGGAGCGTACGGTCGGCGAGGTGCTGGAACTGCTCGTGGACACCACGGCGGGCGGGTCCACGGAGGCACTCGCTGAACCGGGGTCGGCGAAGTAGCAGCCCGGCCGCGCCACGTCAGAGGCAGTGGACGATCGCCTGCTTGAGCCAATAGGGCAGCCGACGCTGCGACTCGTCGGCCGCCATGGCACTGGCAACCTGGGACGGCGAACCGGCAGCCATCGCGTAGTGCATCGCGCATTCGCAATAGCTTTGCCAGCCACCGCGCAGCACGCACACAGTTGTCGCCTCCGTCGCCACGCGCGGTGTCCAGGTGCTGGCGCTCCCACGATCGAGACTCGCAAACGACTGCTGGACCGCCGTGCGCTTGCGGGCTGACGGTCGCGGTGCGCTACGAACCGCCACGTCGGTCGTGTCGGCGATGTATCCCGGAGCGCGGGCGTCGATGCGAATATGGGTCACGCCGGGATGTACCGACATCCATAATCCAAAGTGGCCGTTGTGGTTGGGCGCGTCGCGGTCGTCGATCACCACCTTGGCCGCGGTGGGCTGCACTGACCCGGTCACGAACGCCCGGCTTTCTACTATCGTCGCGCCATCGGTGGGCGCAATCAGAGACACTCGCACGGTCCGTGGCCCGGACGAACCGCCACAGCCTGCAGGCACAAGCGTTAGCAACACGCCCAGGACACAAAGGCGGCTCCGACGATCATCCATGATCGATGCCAGGGTAGCCCGGCTGACTCAGCAGCGGGACTAGACGAAGGTGAATCAGGGCACCACGCGGCCCAAACGGCCTTAGAGGCGACGACCGGAATCGAACCGGTGCAGTGCCCGACTCGGTCTAGCAAGCCGATTCTGCGACCCCATGTCCTGGGGTCGTCGTGGCTGCCGATGTCTCGGATCTAGGCTCCGGCGAACAGACGTTCTGTCCGGACTGCTACCGCAATCTTTGGCAGGGCTGGGCGTGCAAACGGCGCGACTGCCCGGGGTATGCGCCGCTGTATCTGCGCGACCAGGCGGAGAAGGTGCTGGCGAATATAGCGGCGTGGGACGGCAAGACGTGTCTGGTCACGCTCACCGCACCGGGTGCAGACGTGCTGCCCTGGGATCGCTCCAAGTGCCCCGAGCGAAAGCATCGATGCTCGGGCAAGCTCGGGTGCCGGGTGCACTGGGTGGCCGCGGCCGGGTGGAATAAGACCGTGACTCCAAGATTGGGGCAGCTGCTCAAGGTCGCCCGCGAGCAGACCCGTCGGAGGCATGGCTCGATGAGCCATCCTGGGTTTGGCGGAGACTTCAAGGCCAGGTTTTCCCTGGCGGAGGGAGAAGTCTCCGAGCATGCCAAGAGCGAGGAAGTACCCACTGGAGCTGCTGGACCGCGGAGCGCGTCTGGTCTTCGAGTCTGGGCGGCCGATCGCGCATGTCGCCAGGGATCTCGGCATCGAGTCCGAGACGCTTCGTAAACACGTCCGCCAGGCAGAAGCTGACGAGGGCCGGCGCAAAGACGTCCTGACCAGTCAGGAGCGCGAGGAGATTAGGTCCCTGCGCCGTGAGGTCTCCCAGCTGCGCCGAGCAAACGAGATTCTGAAGGCCGCCAGCGTGTTTTTCGCGTCAGTGTCAGGCTGACGCCCGTGCTCAGCGGGTTGGCTCATTTTTTTGCTGCCTGGCCGGTAGTTGCGGTCGTGGCCTTTTCCCTCTCGTGCCGCCCGCTGGGTGCCGCAGGGCGACCGGTCGTGACTTCATCAGGAGCCTGATCAGTCTCTCGACTGAGGCATGTCCTCCCGTTCGCCGCTGCGGCTGTTCGATGCTAACGAGGCGAAGGAGATGGCAATGGAAGATGTTGAGGTCGTGATCGGCGCCGATGCTCACAAGCGCACGCACACGTTCGTGGCAGCCGATGAGCGTGGGCGCGAGGTGTCTTCAAAGACCGTCGCTGCGACGAGCGAGGGGCACATGGTGGTGCTCGCGTGGGCAGCGAGCTGGCCGCAGCGACGATGGGCGATCGAGGACTGCCGACACCTCACAAGGACCTTGGAGTCTGACCTTCTGCGTGCGGGGGAGACCGTCGCGCGTGTTCCCACGCATCTCATGGTGGGGGCCAGGCGCAGCGCGAGAACGCCGGGCAAGTCCGATCCGATCGATGCGCTTGCGGTAGCCCGTGCGGCTTGGCGCGAGCCCGAGCTGCCGACCGCGCAGTTGGATGGACCGGCGCGCGAGCTGCGCCTCCTCGTCGATCACCGCGAGGCCCTCGTCCGCGAGAGAACACGGCTTCAGGCCCGGATTCGCTGGCATCTGCACGAGATCTCCCCAGAGCTCGAGGTTCGTCCTCGGGGACTTCGCAGCGCGTGTGTGGTGGATCGCGTTGAGCGCCACCTGCAATCGCGCTACGGCACGATCGTCGAGATCTCACTCGAGCTGCTCGAGCGCATCCGTGCGCTGAACCGGCGCGTCAAGGAGCTCGAGCGGCGCATCACGATCCTCGTCGCGCGCCTTGCGCCCTCGCTGCTGTCGATTCCGGGCTGTGGGGCACTGTCGGCCGCGAAGATCGTCGGGGAGACCGCCGGCGTGAAGCGCTTCCGTGGCAAGAGTGCCTATGCGCGCTGGAATGGCACCGCGCCACAGCCAGCGTGGTCTGGGAACACGACCCGCTTCAGGCTTAACCGAGGCGGCAACCGCCAGGTCAACTCAGCACTTCACCGCATCGCGATCACACAGGCCCGCTCAGCCAGCCTCGGACGCGACTACTACCAGCGGCGCATCCAAACCGGCAACACCAAGACAGAGGCGCTCAGGCTCCTCAGACGCCGTCTCTCCGACGTCGTCTATCGCACCCTCATGGCCGACGAGCTGCCCGCGCCGATTCCGGTGCTCGACACACCCGTCCTGCTGAAAACTTGACATAGGAGCGAGGGCGAGCTCGATCCACACCGTCCGAAGTGAGCGCGTTCATCGAGGAGCACCGCAACCGCTTCGGGGTCGAGCCGATCTGCGAGACCTTGGGCGTGTCGGCGTCCGCTTACTACGAGCGGGCGACCGGCCAACGTTCAGCCAGAGCCGTTGACGATGAGCGGCTGCTCGGCGTGATCACAGAGCTACACGCCGCCAACTACTACGCCTACGGATCCAGGCGGATGTGGAAGGCGCTCCTCAGATCAGGAGAGCAGGTCGGCCGCAGCCGGGTCGAGCGGCTGATGCGTCAGAACGGCATCCAGGGCGCCAAGCGCCGTGGCAAGCCGTGGCGCACCACAAGAGCCGATCCCCTCGCAAAGCGCAGCCCGGACCTCGTGCAGCGCGACTTCACGGCCTCCCGACCAGATCAGATGTGGTTCGCGGACTTCACGTATCTGCGCTGCTGGGAGGGCCTCGTGTTCTTCAGCTTCGTGATCGATGCCTACAGCCGCAAGGTCGTCGGCTGGCAGTTCGCCAGCCACATGCGCACCACCCTCGTGCTCGACGCGCTAGCGATGGCGCTGCACCAGCGAGCACCCGGCGCCGACGTCGCCCTCGTGCACCACTCTGACGCGGGCAGCCAATACACCTCGATCGACTACACCCAGACCCTCGACGATCACGGCGTGCTCGCCTCGATCGGAACCGTCGGCGACGCCTACGACAACGCCCTCGCCGAGAGCTTCGTCGACTCCTTCAAGACCGAGCTCATCGCAGACCGCACATGGACATCGCGATCCCAGCTCGAGCTCGCCGTCGTTGAGTACGTCGCGTGGTTCAACAACACCCGGCTGCACGAAGCGCTCGAGGACCGGCCGCCGAGAGAGATCGAGGAACTCTACGCTGTCAAAGACAGGCCAACCACACCCATCAGATGAATGTTGGGAACCTACAAAAACGGTCTCCGTGGAACACAGGGCGGCTCACGAAGTCGCGCGTCGTCGTGCTCGGCTACGTATGCGAGGCGCAGCAGCGCGGCGTCTTTCACCCGCATCTGATTCTGGGCTACAAGTCAGCGGCGGAGCGGGCCGCACTCGACACGTTCAGGCAGACGCTAAAGCGCAAGCGAGGGAGCTACGACTTTGGGACCGGCCCGAGCTCGTTCGACGCCGGCGAGCCCGACCGGTTCACAGCGCGACACGCTGGACGCTACATCAGCAAGTACCTGCGGCCAGATCGGGCCAAGGTCTCGTTTGTACCGCTGCTCGAGGACATCAACCGGATCGTGCCGCGGGACCCGGATACCGGACGTCGCAAGGTGCTCGTGCGGCCGGTGTACGTGTCAACCATGTTGACGCGCAGGACCGGCGTGACGATGGGCTTCCTTCGGTTCAAGCGCTGGCTATGGAGGGCGTGGGGGGATGGAGGCACCGATGCAGAGCTCACACGGCTCTACCGCAACTATCGGGAGCTACGCGCCCGTCAGCGCTTGGCTCAACTCACCCCTCGGTGCCGTAGTTGACAAGGGCGGAGGCGAGCATCTGCGCCTCCGGCCGCCTCCGACAGAGTGTGACTATCGCTGTTGCGCGGTCGCCGCTGGACCTTCGGGTGCCGGCACGTAGCGGATTGTCCTGTAGCGCTCGCGAGTGTACTTGGGTGTCCCAGGGGGTGGACGGAGGACTTTCACCCAGCGCCAGTGCCAGGGACCTGGAACCGCTATCACAGCGTTCGGGAGCGTTTCGCGCCGATGAGGAAGCGCATAGCCCGTGTACGTGTTGACCCTGTATCGCTGGCGGATGTAGTGGGGCTGTCCTGGTGCCGGGTTCCGAACGGGCACCAACCGCCATCGCCAGGGGCCGTGTGTCTCGACTGAGAGTCCGTGCGAGCCGCCGACGTTCAGGGCGGCTAGGTGCGAGCCGCCGATCTGCAGGGCGCCTAGGAGAAGTGCAGCGACCGCGCAAAGGATGAGGACGGCGGCTGCACGAGAACCACGCGTGCGCCAACGCCCAGCCCGACGCAGGCGTCGCTGGTCACGTTCCCACGGAAAGCCCCCGTGCGTGGGCACGTGTAGAGAGTCGTGGGCGCGGGTTGCGGGCACAACTGCACCTTGGTCTAGATGTAGAACCTGAGCACGTTGTTCATCCGGTCCTCCTTGGAGGCTGGTGGTTGTCTAAGCCCCAGTCCCAAGGAGGATCCGAATGAAGCTGCACGCTAATGCGGCGCTGTCATTTAGGCAGCGAGAGCGGATGGTGCATCGTGTTGTTGAGGAAGGATGGTCCGTGAGGGAGGCTGCCGAGGCGGCCGAGGTCAGCGCCCGCACTGCGGGCAAGTGGGTCGCTCGCTATCGCTGCGAAGGGATCGGTGGTCTGCTGGATCGCTCCTCGGCGCCGATGCTTGTCGCGAACCGCAGCGATGAGCAGACAGTTGAGGCGATCGCTGCGCTGCGGCGTTTGCGGTTCACGGGCCCTGAGATCTCCGAGGTGCTCGACAGGCCGCACTCGACGGTCTCCGGAATCCTGACGCGGATCGGGATGGGTCGTCTCGGCCGGCTCGGCCTGGAGCCCGCTGAGCGCTATGAACGGACGGTCGCTGGCGAGCTGATCCACATCGACGTCAAGAAGCTCGGACGCATCCACGGCGGCTCAGGCAAGCGCATCACCGGCCGCAAACGCAACCCGAGTAAGTCACGCACCGACCGCGACGGCGTCGAACGCAACATCATCGGCTGGGAGTACGTGCATATCGCCATCGACGACGCCACACGACTGGCCTACGCCGAGGTGCTCGATGACGAGAAGGCGACCACGGCGATCGGATTCCTGCGACGAGGGTCTGTCCGATTCTTTGTGTGAGGTCGGGCTTCTGAACTAGCGGTCGTGCCGATGCTGGCGGCCCCGGAGGGGCCGGCGGCATCGGGCGGTTCGCGGAAGGGAGCCTGATGAGCATCGAAGACGAGAAGATCCCAGGCATCGAAGACCACACCGAGCATGATTCGCAGGAGAGCCAGGAGGGAGCTGCAGAGCTGTCTAATGAGCTCGTCGACCAGCTGCTCGCGGGCGCTGGCTCGCCGGCTGAGATCACGGGCGAGGGCGGGTTGCTGCAGACGCTGACGAAGCGTTTGATTGAGCGGGCGATGGATGCCGAGCTGAGCGATCATCTCGGCTATGAGCGCGGCGGCGCGCCGCCCGGCGGTGCTGGGAATAGCCGCAACGGCACAAGCGCTAAGACGCTGCACACCGAGCATGGGTCGGTGAGGATCGAGCAGCCACGCGACCGAAACGGCGAGTTCGAGCCGCAGATCGTGCCCAAGCACCAGCGGCGTTTCGACGGGTTCGACGAGAAGATCATCGCGATGTATTCGCGCGGGATGACCGTCCGCGATATCCAGGCGCACCTCGCGGAGATCTACGGCGTGCAGGTCGGCCACGACCTAATCAGCCGTGTCACCGACGCGGTGCTCGAGGACGTCAAGGCGTGGCAGACCCGGCCGCTTGAGGATCTCTACCCGGTGCTCTATCTCGACGCGCTCGTGGTCAAGATCCGCGACGGCGGCGCCGTGCGCAGAAAGGCCTGCTACGTCGCGATGGGCGTCAATCTCGACGGCGAACGCGACGTGCTCGGTCTGTGGTTTCAGGCCTCAGAGGGAGCGAAGTTCTGGATGAGCGTCCTGAACGAGCTAAAGCAACGCGGCGTCCAAGACGTCCTGATCGCCTGCGTCGACGGCCTGAAGGGGTTCCCCGAAGCGATCGAGGCCGTCTTCCCTCAGACCTGGGTGCAGACCTGCATCGTGCACCTGATCCGCTCGAGCCTACGGTTCGTGCCCGAGAAGAACCGCAAAAAGGTCGCGGCTTCTCTGCGCCCGATCTACACCGCGCTCGACGCCGAAGACGCCGCCGAGCAACTCGCCGCCTTCGACCGAGATTGGGGACAGCAATACCCGATGATCACCCGCGCCTGGCGCGAGAGCTGGGAGCACGTGATCCCGTTCCTCGCGTTCCCCGCCGACGTCAGACGAATCGTCTACACCACCAACTCGATCGAGGCGCTGCACCGCCAAGTGCGCAAAACGATCAAGACCCGCGGACACTTCCCAACCGAGGACGCCGCCCGCAAGCTCATCTACCTATCGATCATCAACGCCCAACGCAGCTGGAGAAAGGCCTACAACTGGAGCGCAGCCCTGATCGCCTTCAAGATCCACTTCGGAGACCGACTCAACTAACTATGAGCCCGACCACGCACACAGAAACTCGGACACCCTCTGCGACGAGCAATCGCGTTCTTCAAGCGCCACGGCATGAAGGTCCGCGAGCTCTTGACCGACAACGGCTCCGCTTATCGCTCAGCTGTGCACGCGATCGCCTGCCGGGCGCTCGGGATTCGTCATCTACGCACCAGGCCACGCAGGCCACAGACCAACGGCAAGGCGGAGCGCTTCATCCGCACGATGCTCGGAGGCTGGGCCTATGGTGCGATCTATGGCTCGAGTGCCGAGCGCACCGCGGCACTTGACGGATGGCTATGGATCTACAACCATCGAAGACCACACCAAGCCATCGGGCGACAGACACCCATCAACCGCCTGAACAACCTGCTCGGGTCTTACATCTAGGTCGTGCGGCACGGGAGGCGCACACACGGTCGAACGCGGCGCGGGCGGACGGCCGGACGGACAGACGGAGGGAGGAAGGGCGGACGGACGGCCGGGGGGCGTCAGCCCCGCCGGACGGCCGCCCGTACCTCCCGCCCCCGCCTGACCGGCTGGACGCCCGCGCCGGGGCGTGGTGGTCGCCGAAGCGCGCGTAGCGCGCCTTGGTCTTTGTAAAGCAGTGAGGACACGGCCAGGCGCTACGCGGCTATCGCCGGCGCGTCCTCATGCCGCAAGAACACAAAGCCGCCGCCGCCGGTCCAACCGACGTCAGGCGAAATGCCGCCCGACTCGCCGTCGACGACTTTCTGGAGGCGGTCCGCGCAGTGGGTTACGGCGTGGCCACCCTGCTCGATGCCAATCCACCGGCGGCGCATCTTTTGCGCCACGGCCGCTGTGGTGCCGGAGCCAAGAAAGCCGTCGAGCACGAGGTCGTCGGGATCCGTCGCAATCGTGAGTATTTGCCGGATCAACGTCTCTGGCTTCGGCGTGTCGAACACGGGGTCATCTGGGAACATCGCCAAGAGGTGATGCTTGGCCGCCATCGTCGTGCCCGCTACATCTGGACCCCAAACCGTCTCGGGAGTGACGCCGAGCGTCGCGCCCGAAAGGTACCGCTTGATACGGGGCACGCCATTGCCGGCGCGGCCGAACCAGACTTCGCCTGCCGCGACCAGTGCCTCCATTCGCTCTCTCGTGTAGGCCCAGCAACGACCGTTGGGTGGAACGTGGCACGCACCATTAGGAGCGACAAGCTCGTAGAACTGGCTGTTCGTTGCGTGCCCCGCCTGAACGTTTGCCGAGACTGACTGCCACGGACCGCGTGGATCTTTGTCGGGGTTTTTGTAGCGTGCGGCGACCTGGGGCGGGGCCGTCACCCGGTTTCGGCGTCGGCGAAACAGCCGCGGGTCCTTAGCATAGACGAGCAGGTACTCGTGGTTGTTAGAGAAGGCTCGCCGGTTCTCCCTAGTTGTCCGGTGCTGCCAGACGACGGTCGTTACGAATGAAGCGCGCCCGAAGAGCTTGTCCGCGAGCACCTTGAGGTAATGCATGCTCCCATCATCGATTGAGATCCACAGACTGCCGTCATCGGAGAGGCATGGCCAGAAGAGGCTGAGGGCCTCGGCCATCGCGTCTAGCCAGCGATCGTGGTCCAGTCTGTCGTCGAAGTGAGTCCACCGCTCGGACGTGTTGTAGGGCGGGTCTGCGTAGATGCATCTGACGCGCCCCATAAGCTCTGGGGCGAGCGTCGCTAGTACATGGGCCGTCTCACCTTCGATGAGACGGCTTCCGGACGAGCTGTCGCCATACGACAAGCTTGGGACGGGCCGGAGGCCGCGCAAAACCGTGGAGTCAATGTCGACCACTCAACGATCATATGGAGCGCCGGTGACGGAGCAGCTGAGCGCATGGAACGTTCAGCACAGCGCCTTCCGTTCAGTGCAGTACCTCGGCAGCAAGTTGCGCGTGCTCGAGGCCCTCGCGGCTGCCGTGGACACGGTCGACCCGGAGGGGGGAGGGTTCTCGATTTGTTCTCTGGAACCGGTGTCGTAGCCGCTCATTTCGTCAGTCGCCGGCCAGTCTTAGCGGTTGACGTTCAGGAGTACGCCCGGGTCCTGGCTGCCGCCGTGCTGGCTGATGTCGACGTCGCGGCCTCGGAGGTGCTCGCGCTCTTACGCGAGCAGATGGCGGTCGAGGACGAAGGCGCCGACGCAGCGCTAGCGCAGCTGGCTGCCTGGGAGGCGTCGTGCATCAGGCGCGCCGCGCGGGGCGAATACGAGCCAATCTGCGCCGTTGTCGAGTACGGGTCGCTCGCGCGCTACCAGGCAGGGGAACCCGTTCCGGACCCCGTCCTCGCCGCGAGACTTCGACACGCCGCGATCCGAGCCCCGCCGGTGATCGGTTCTGTTCTGACGCGCTACTACGGTGGCGTCTACTTCGGGTACGAGCAAGCGGCTGCACTGGACCGCTTGGCGACGGCGGCACGGGCGCTTTCTTCGCCGGTTCGAGAGATAGCCTTGGCGGCCGTATTGAGCACCGCGAGCGACGTGGTCTCCAGCGTCGGAAGCCATTTCGCTCAGCCCGTGCGCGTTAGAACAAGTGCCGGGACCCCGAAGCCAACGTCGGTGCGAGCGGTAATGCGCCGGAGGGCGTTGGTTGTGGATGAGATCTTCGCCAGCTGGCTACACCGGTATCGTGTCGCTGGCACCCCCCCTCACGAAGGCGTGAGCGTACGCGCTGATTTCAGAGACGAGTTGAAAGCTCCGTCGCATCCGGTGTCTGTCGTGTACGCCGACCCACCCTACACGCGGGATCATTACAGTCGGTATTACCACGTGTTAGAGACCATCGCTCGCGGAGACGAGCCCGGTTTATCGGTGATGCGCGAGGGAGAACTCACAATTATCAGTAGGGGCCTGTATCGGGCAGACCGACATCAGTCGCCGTTCTGCATCAAATCGCAGGCCCATGAGGCGTTCAGAGAGCTGATCGCCGGCGCACGGGGGTTAGACGTTCCGCTGGTCCTCTCCTACTCGCCCCACGGTGGAGACGGAGCGACGCGGCCCCGCGTTCTGCCGCTTGGCGATGTCGAGCGGCTCGCCCGCGAGTACTACTCCAATGTGGAAACCGTCAGGTTGGAAGGAGTAGCCCACAGTAAGCTCAATGCGTCGCGACTCAACTCAGGCGTCGCCCACGATGCGGAGCGGCTAGTAATCTGCCGCGTTTGACGGTCAGCTGGACGGGACTTCAGCACTCCAGATCGGGGCGCCGGCCCACGCGTTTTTGACATCAGTTAGTGGGGCAACCACCTGCCGCTTTTGTCCGGCCGGCCCTGACCAACGGTTTGTAAGGAAGGTCGAGAGCTGGGCGTAGCCGGCTTCGCCGGGACCGATCCGCTGGTAGAGGACGGTACCTTGCGGGAGGCGGAGGTAAAGGCCGATAGGGGGCCCCGCAGTGCTGGAAAGTGAGGTCTTGAAGGCATTGAGCTCAAACGAGTAGTTCTGGCTTTTGCGGCTACTGCTGGGGCGAGGCTCCTCCTCCCCGACGGCTCCGTGCGGCATCACAGCGTGAAGTAGCACCCGGCGTCCGGTGCCGGGCTTGGCGCCGAAGAATCCTTCGTAATGCTCCAGGTGGAAGTTGACCTGGCTTGGGCGGCTACCGCTCTTCGGCGCCTCGGCGACGAGCACCTCCGCGGTGGTCGGTGGCCTTTCCTTGCCGGCCAGGGCCTTAGGGTGTTTTAGTGAGCGCTCGTTGCCGGTGTTCCGCTGCGCTTCCGCTCGGGCGCTCGGATCGGCGGGGCTAAGAAGCAGGTGGTCGTGGCGCTGCAGCCAGGCGAGAATCTGGGTCTCTAGCCTTCCCGCTTGGGCGCCGGGGGTCTGCACCTTCGCGAACGCCTCCCAATTCTCCTTGAGACCTCGCACCGTGAGATTTCCCGAGCCAACCAGCACAGTAATGCCGCTCGGCCCCACGAACCAGCTCAACTTCGGATGGAAGAGCACCTGTTCGGTGTGGACAAGTGCTCGCGCCTTCAGGCCGCGATGTCGTTTGGACGCGTCGGTCAGCGCGTCGAGGGCGGGGATGTCGGTCACGGAGTCAACTCCGACGACGAGGTCGAAGGACCCTTTCCTAAGGAGGCCGGCGACAGCTTTGTCGTTAAGGACGGTGCGGATTCCGCCTGCCGTCGCGAACGCGAATATCCCGCCGCCGCGATCAGCCGATTCTGCCGCAGTCACTATCTCCTCCAGGAGGTACCCGGAGACGGCCCCGGGATCTTGAAGGCCCAAGCCAACGCGCGGCATGGCGGAAGCTTCGATGTGACGGCCCGCGTTCCTCCAGACGTCAGACGCTAGTCTTACGGCATGCCGAAGGCCGAGCACAACGAGGGCGACCCCGAGCTCCACAAGCTGTTCGAGCGCTTCAATTCGCAGATGGTGTCGCCGGGAGGCGCGGCAGCGCTCCTGGGCCTCTCGCGTAAGACGATCTATACGCTCGGCCAGAAGGGGCGGATACGCGTCTACCACAGCTCGACGAAGAGCCGCGCCTGGGGGCCGAGGTGGACGTACATTCCCGTGATCGACCTGGCGCGCTATGCCGAGAAAGTCGGGCGGCCGTTCCCGAGGTACGACAGGGAACGTGCGGAGGCGGCGGAGCGCGAAGCGGTGGGGCTGGGGTTGACAGGATCGGACGATAGTCCTATAGTGGAGGCATGAGGTTCGACCAGGCCATCGATCTGTTCATCGATGACATGGAGGCGCAGGGCCGTCTGACCTCGCGCTCGTCGGTGATCGGACATAGGGCCACGCTGGTCGCGCATGGGGAGGACGTCGCCAACCGCGACCCGGCGTATGTCGGGCGGGATGACGTGAAGCGCACTCTGCGGCGCTGGAAGCATGCGAACACGCAGGGGACCAATAGGTCCAAGCTCGTGAGCTTCTACGCCTGGACGATGGAAGAGGGGTGGCGTAAGGACAATCCGGCGCAGCAGACGCGGCGGCCGCGCCGTCGCCCTGCGATGAAGTCGCGTCTTACCGAGCGAGAGGTGCTCGCGATTCTCGAAGCGACTCGCGGGAGACGCGAGCGTCGCGCGATGTTCTTAGCTGCGTGTGCCGGACTACGCAATGCGGAGCTCCGAGGGCTCCAAGGGCGGCACTTCGCTCGCGACGGAGTCGTCTGGGTGAGCGGCGACATCGCCAAGGGTGGGCGCGAGCGGACTGTGCCGGTGATCCTGGATCTGCTGGCTGTTGTTGAGGAGATCCGCGCGAATGTCGCTGTCGACGAGTTCGTGCTGCCCGCGCAGCGGTTTCGTAATCCGCCGGCGAATACGGAACGGCAGGATCTACGGTTGCATCCGTCGTCGCCCCAAGCGCTCATCGCGCTCGTCACGCGTGTCGCGGCGCACGCCGGGATCGCCGCGCATGTGACGCCGCACGACCTCCGTCATGCGTATGCCGAGCACATCGCACGGAGCGCGGATACGCGGGTCGCGCAGCACCTTCTCGGCCATGCGCATCTAGGCACGACTGACGCCTATCTAGGGCATCCGAGACTCGATGACATGGTCGCAGCGGTCAAGGATGCGACCTATGGCGCGGGAACAAACGTTCTAGGGGTAGCGCAGACGGCGCTCAGGCCCAGTAAGGCGACGACCGGAATCGAACCGGTGTAGACGGCTTTGCAGGCCGCTGCGTAGCCACTCCGCCACGTCGCCGGACGCCCAGTGTAGCGTGCCGGGCCGTTCCGAGCCTAGGGCGGCGCGCGGCGCGGGCGGAGCTCGCCGCCCGCGGCCGCAGCGGCGATCTCGCTTGCGAAGTTCTTGCAAACGACTTAGCGGGGCTTTCACGGCGCGTTAGCGCTCGCGCAGCAGCGGCGCACACCATGGCCTCATGGCCAAGAAAGGTCGAGGTGAGCAGTGAAACGTCTGACGATCACGATGCTGGTCGGAGTTCTGGCGGGAGGGGTCATCGCAACCGCGGGAGCCGGCGTCTTCAGCGGGAGCGCGCGATCCTCAGCGCCCGCCACCGCCGCACCGATCACCTCGAGCGCCACGTCCGGCACACGCCGCCAGGTGTCAGCGACATCGTTGACGCCGACGCAGATCTACCAGCAGGACGCGGCGGGCGTGGTCTCGATCAAGGCCATCACCGTCTGAGGGCGAAGACGCGGGCACGGGCATCGTGCTCAACGACGAAGGCCTCATCGTGACCAACGATCACGTAATCGCCGGCGCGAGCTCGATCTCGGTATACCCGAGCGGGTCATCGCAGTCCGGGCACACCGCGACGCTGGTCGGCGAAGACGCCAACAGCGATCTCGCGCTGATACGCGTCGATCCCTCCGGTCTCGGTCTCAAGCCGCTGACGCTCGCGAGCTCCAGCTCGGTGCAGGTCGGCGACTCGGTGTATGCGATCGGCAACCCGTACGGCCTCAGCGAGACGTTCACGAAGGGCATCGTCTCCGCGCTCGGGCGCGAAATAGCGGCACCCGACGGGGCGAAGATCAGCGGAGCGATCCAGACCGACGCGGCGCTCAACCCCGGCAACTCCGGCGGGCCACTGCTGGACGAACAGGGCAAGGTGATCGGTGTGAACTCCCAGATCGCCAGCGATGCGGCGAGGACCGAAGGCTCACAGCCCGGCAGCACGGGCGTCGGCTTCGCGATCTCCTCGAACACGGTCGCGCAGGCGGTCAAGGCGATCGAGTCCGGACAGGGAAGCTCTGCCGCATCGACTCGCGAATCCCAGGCCGAAGCCGGAGGCGCTGAAACCCAGCGCTCGCCATACGGCGGCGCGTCCCCGTATGGCGTGCCCGGCGGCGCTCAAGCCGAAGAAGCGGGATCTGGCGCCGAAGCCGGAAGCGAAGCGGGCTCCAGTGTCGGCGGCGGCGAAGCGGCCGAAGGCGGCTCGGGAGGGTCCGCGTCGCGCGAACGCGAAGGCCGCGTCGTCATCGTGCCCTGACGTTCTCCAAACGCCCGTGCACGCCGCGTTCGCGGGCGTTTGGCCGTTGATACGCTTGATTTTCCCAGGGCGATTAGCTCAGCTGGGAGAGCGCCGCCTCGACAAGGCGGAGGTCACTGGTTCGAGCCCAGTATCGCCCATGACAGGCGAATGCATACAGGACCCCGGCAAGGGCTGGGGTTCTGTCGTTTTGGACGACAAAACAGAGGGCGTCGGCCTAGCTGCCCGTTCGGGCTTGGCGAACATCTGGCGCACACCTCGCAGCTTCTCGGGCACGGCGAATCGCCTCGGCGGCCGGCGTCCGCGGCTGATCTTCCAGCTCGCGCATGACGCCCGCGTAGTGGCCCGCGAGCGTTGCAACGGAGTGCCCGGCCTGATCGGCGGCGTAGGTCAGCGAGCGTCCCTCCCACAGCAGCAGCGAAACGAACGACGAGCGCAGCCGATACGGCCGCATGTCGCCGGTCACGCCGGCGGCCGCGGCGGCGGGCTGGTAGATGCGCCGCCGCCAGTTCTGCCAGTCGTGAAGCTGCCACTCGCGCCCGCCTGCGCGCGGGAAGATGAGCGTGTCCGCGGCAGGGCGACCCATAGCGAGTCGCCATTCGGCGAGATCCTGTGCGAGCGGCGCCAGCAGCTCGACGACGCGGGCCCGTTCGGTCTTGCCCGCTTGAACGTGAAGGATGCGCTCACCGAGGTCTGCCCATCGCGCGCTGGTCGCCTCGTCGGGACGAAGCCCGGCGTAGGCCAGCATCGAGACGAGCGTCGCGTCGCGCTGGCGAAGTCGGATGCGGATGCTCTCGACCTTGAGCGGCTCGAGTGGCTGCGGGCGCTTCGTCGGTGGCTGGCGGGGCTTGTCGACGACGTTCACCGGGTTGGCGGGAATTAGCCCGCGCACGACGGCACGGCGCAGGATGCCCTGGAGAAGCATCAGTGCCTTGCGTTGAGTTTGCACACCGACCCCGGCCGCGTGGAACTGGCTGCAGAGATCCTCGACCAGGGCCGGGGTGATCTCCCGCAGCTGGTAGTCGCCGATGCGCGGCAGGAGGTGAGCGCCCCACACCTCGAGGTAGCGACGGCGGGTCGACGGCTTGAGGTTCGGCACGGCATAGCGGGGCCACCATTCCTCACGTACGAACTGCGCAAGCGTCACGCGGCTCTGGAGCACTCCGGCGGCGAGTGGGCCGAGCTGTCGTCGGCGCTTGACGTCGAGCTCGAAGGCCTGGGCGTCGCCCTTCTTGACGAACGAGCGGGAGCGCTGTCGTCCGCCCTCTCGCCAGCGCACCTCGTATTGCCCGCCTCGGTCGTCACGCCTGCGGACGCTCATCCTCTCACCGCCTTCCGCTCGATGTCTCTGAGATCGCTTACGCTACCGGGACGTTGGGACTGCCGAGCGCGGCGCTGGCGGCTTGCGGCACGCCGGCGGTCAGACGGCGAAATGGTCCTCGCAGCTGGACGGGCTTCGATCCACGCGTAGGCGTCGTCCTCGCGGATCAGCAGCCTATTGGCGGGCTGAAACGCGGGCAGCCCGCCGGCAGCGATCGCGCGCCGGACGGACTTGTGCTCGCAGCGGGCCATCGCCGCAACCTCGCGCACGGTTAGGTATAGGGGCATGCGGTTCGTGAGCGCGAGAATGCCCTCGCGGTCATCGATAGCGGCGGGTCCAACCGAAGCGGAACGAGGAGGCTCGCGCTGCAGAAAAGTGTCCACGTCCTATATGCCGAGCTGGGATCACTGCGCGCACGCGAATTGAAAGCTCTGCGACGCAGCGACTCGACCAGAACGCCCCCGCTGTTTGCTCCACCGCGCTCGTCGGCGGCCTTCAGCGGGAGCGACGCTACCTCCACGGAGTGGATCGCCTAAAGCGAGCGACCCAACAGCAATGAAGGGGAGTGCTTCCCACGCATCCCTCGACGCGGCCGTAGGCGTTTCGTCTGACGCTCTGATCCACAGTCGTCGCCACCTCGGACGTCTGCTCGCCACCAGCCATTGCGACGGCACGCAACGCCGTGCATGCGCTCCACCGCCTTCACCGCCCCGGCAGGAGGCCGCCTGCCATCCCCACCGCGCACCTCTCGTTGCCGATAGGTCCTCATGTAGCCGTTGTTCTCATCTGCCTGCCTACGGCCGCCCGCTCGCTCCCGCTCGCCACTCTGCATCTGGCCTTGCCATAAACATTTCTGATGTGTTGGTCGAGGAAGGGGGTCCCCGGGTTGAAGCGAAGCGGAGAGGCGGGGACCCCCTTCCTCGGGCCAGCTGCAGAGCCAAACTTTGGGAGCGAGCGGGCAGCGGGGGGGGGGGGGGTCGTTAGGGGGGTCGCTGGGTACCGACCCCCCTAACGACCCCCCTGGCAGCAGCCTGCTCGTCTGGGTGCTCAGCTTATAGACGAGCACCCAGACGAGCACCCAGGACGAACGCGAAGGGCGCCTGGGGCGTTGCTCGGCGGTCTCCGGCAGGTCGAGAATTATCGCGCCAGCACGCGCGGTGCAGCATCGGAGATGGGCAGAGGCACTGAGGAGTGCGCGGGACGGCGTTAGTCTCGGCCCTGTTGGCCGGCTTGTGAGGCAACCGCTTGTCGGCGCAGTCCGGCGCCGGCGCCGGGCGCTACTCAGCTTGTAGCCGTGGCTTCAAGGGACAGCATCCTGGCCCATGCCAGGGTTGCGCTATGTTCCTTGAATGCCTCGGGCGGCGATCTACGCTCGTATTTCCTCCGACCGTGACGGAGACGCAGCTCGGCGTTCGCCGGCAGCTGAAGGATTGCGAGGCACTTGCTGCCCGCAAGGGATGGGAGGTCGCCGAGCGCTACGTCGACGACGACGTGAGCGCCTACTCAGGACGGGTGCGCCCCGCGTACCAGCGAATGCTCGGCGACCTGGCGGCCCATGTCGTGGACGCTGTCGTCGTCTGGGACCTCGATCGGCTGCACCGCCGCCCGAAGGAGCTTGAGGAGTTCTTCGAGCTATGCGAGGCCGCTGGCATCCGGTCGCTGGCCTCAGTTGCCGGCGACGTGGACCTCGCCACCCATGACGGGCAGTTCACCGCTCGCATCCTCGGTGCAGTCGCTCGCAAGGAGAGCGACGACAAGAGCCGGCGGATCAAACGCAAGGTGCTGGAACTCGCGCAGGCGGGCCGCGACGCCGGTGGCGGCTCGCGCCCCTTCGGCTATGGGCCGGATCGAAAGACGATCCAGGCCGACGAGGCGGAGGTCATCCGCGAGTGCGCCCGACGCTTTCTCGCTGGCGAGAGCCTGCGCTCGCTATGCGTGGACCTCGACGAGCGTGGAGTCAAGACAGTCAAGGGCCGGCCGTGGAACCCGACCATCCTGCGCAACATCCTGAACTCAGGCCGCATCAGCGGGCAGCGAGAACACCACGGCGAGCTGGTCGCCAAGGGCGAGTGGCCCGCGATCATCAGTGCCAGCGAAACCAACCGCATCCGGGCCGTCCTGAGCGATCCCTCGCGTCGCACGAACCACAGCGCGCGGCGCTACCTGCTCAAACGCCTGCTGCGCTGCGGTCTGTGCGGCGAGATGCTCGTCTCGCGCCCGACCCAGGACGGCACCCGCCGCTACATCTGCGCTAAGGGACCGCAATACAGCGGTTGCGGGCACCTCTACATAGTGGCCGAGCGCCTGGAGGAGCTCGTCGTCGAGGGCGTGCTCTATCGCCTGGACTCGCCCGAGCTCGCCGCGGCCCTGCACGGCTCAAGCCGTGATGCCGAAGCCGAGGAGTGGCAGCAGGAGGCCGACTCCGCCGCCCGCCAAAGCGAGGAGCTAGCGCAGGCCTATGGCACCCAGGAGATCACGCTCGCGGAGTGGCTTGCCGCGCGTCGTCCGATCGAGCGCCGCCTCACAACCGCGAGGCGAAAGCTCGCCCGTATCAGCGGCAACGCGCTCCTCGGTGAGCACGTCGGGCAAGGTGCGAGCTTGCGCGAAAAATGGTCGCAGCTGAACCTCACGCGCCAGCAGGCGATCGTGGCCGCCGTCGTCGATCACCTCGTGATCGGCCCCGGTCAGCGCGGCCTCAACCGCTTCGACCCGACCCGCGTGACGCCTGTCTGGCGCGCTTGACCGCCGGCTTGCCGGCGAGCGCCGTCTCGTCACATTGACCGCGCTCGAGCAGAGCGCCGACGGCCGCGAGCACCATCGGGTCGGCGATCTTCACCGCGAGGCCCTGCTGAGCGCAGCTGGATTCCACCCACAGGCGGGCCGCAGCCGCCATATCAGGCTTGCTACCCCGCCCAGGAGGCCCACACGGCTGGCGGTCCATGCCAATCCTTCTCTGACTCTGAGCGCCACAAGTTCGCCGGAACGTTCTTGAACCATTCCGAGGCGAGCTTCAGCACTTCATCTGCGGAGACACCCTCGATGATCACGCGTCCGGGCTGAAAGCCCTGCGCCACCTCGTAACGGTGAAGGCCGTCGGCCCGCTCCTCATCGACCGCACGCCCGACGTAGCGCGCGAGATAGCGCGCGCTCATGCGTGCCTCCTCGATCGCCCCCGAGCCTACGGGCAGATCCCCGAGCAGCTTGATCGACGTGAAGCCGTGCGGCCAAGCTTCCCGTATGACACCGACTCGGATAAAGCGGCCGACAGCGAAGTGGACATGGAGACCATGTCCGCCGGGGTGCCATTGCGGCACCCATACGTACGCAAGCGCCTTGCCGTCGAGCCGTCGACGCAACGCCTTGAAGAACAGCCCGATGTCCCGGCGGACGACGGCCGGGTCGTGGCATCCCTCGCCCGCGTAGGTGAGCGTGCCGAGCCGGTTCAGCTGGTTGGCGGCGCAGTAGCGCCTGATCTTGCCCCGCGCTCGCCTGGCTGCCTCGCTGGCGGACCGATCCGGTCCGTCCCCGGGCCGCCGCCTCCATCCCTGGATCGGAAGCGCACGTAGCAACCACCGGCCTCCCAGGCGTCTGGATAGAGGGTGAGCGACCAATAACCGGAAACGCCTCGGCGGCCGATGCGAGGCGGCTGCGTCGCTGCTGGCAGTCCCATGTTTGGGACTGTAGGGGTGCGACCGGACGGATAGTCCGCATTGTGGGACTAGCTCTTGACCTCGACCCTCGGCACGGCGTTTCCTCTCTGGTAAGCCTCAACATCGATCGAGACACCGGGCATCTGGTACTCGTCAGGGTGCGCGTTGAAATGCTTGCGGAACAGTTTGAGGCGCCGGTAGATCGCCGAGCGACTCATACCGGCCTCGCGCAAGCCCTCAAAGCCACCTTCCAGGTGCCAGCAGAGCCAGAAGCCGTAGAGGTCCACAGCAACCGGCGCGGCCATGCGACGGGCGATCGGACGGACGATCGGTTCAAGCGTCGGTCCCGCGACCCGGTTCGCAGCTGCGGAGTACGCCTCCCACGCCCTGCGGGCAAGCCCCTTACCCTCGGGCGACTCCATTCGCTGGGAGCGGAAGTCCTCGGGCGGTTCAGCGTGCTCCGGCATGTAGTCCCAGATTAGCGACTAGGACGGCGTCTGCAGGCGAGCCCCCGCTCGCCCGCCTAACAGCGAAGTACCCCATCCGGCGGAGGCGTCGGCTTCGCCTCCGTGTGAACGACAGCTCTGAGGGGAGGGGATCGACTGGGCCTGGTTGGGAAGCGGATCACACCCACATCGTGCCGGCGCAGGGGCGGTGCCGGGGCGGGCGGCACGGCGGCGCGGGCGGATACGGCGGCGCGGGCGGGCGGCCAGACCGCGGGGCCTGCCGGCCCTCGGGCTGTCCGTCCGTCCGCTCCGGCGCCCCGACCGTTCCGTCGCCCCGGCCGCCCGTCCCAGCACCGCTTTGCCGACGAGTTTCGTTGCTAATTCAAGTCAAGGGCGGGCCTTCGGCCCGCCCTGCCTCCGGCTCCCCGCGCCCGCTATTCGGGGCTGACTCACGCGGCGGCGATACTGGAAGGAAGAAGCTCCGCGGGTGTGACCGACGCTTGTGGTCGGTCGTAGTCTCTGAGAAATGGGTAGCGAGACCAAAGGAGGGGATGCGCCGGCGGCGCTGGTCGCGCAAGGCAGTGAGCAAAGGGCGATGTTCGCCGTGATCGTCGCGGCGATGCTCGTGGTGTTGCTCGCCGGCTGTGGCTCTTCTTCGCCGGTCACGCAGGCCGAAATCACGACGTGCGGGGTTCCGTACGTCTTCGACGTCGATGGGCACATGACCGATTCTGGCGATTGCGCCGGACTCGTGCTCGCGGCCGCACCCGTCGTGACGCTACATGTCGGCGACCGCCTCACCGTCACGATCGAACACGAATCGTCCGGCCGGCCGGTGCTTCCTGTGCCGCAGCCCAACACTGCGGCAGTCGTGCTCCTGAAGAGCACTGGCTCGGGCGCCGTCTACAGGGCGCTGGCGCCCGGGACGTCAACGCTGGAGGTCAGAACTACGTTCTGTGTGGCGACGGATCCAAGGCGAGGCACATGCCCGGCGCTGCAGGTCAGAATCGAGCGGTAGCCCAGAACGCCCTCGCCGGTCGGGACGCCTCTACGAACACTCCCGAACACTCGCTCAGGCCAGGACCCTCGTCCTCCGGGGTTCGGATGCGCGCAGCGTGCGTTGTGGAGTGGCTCCCTCGGGTGCCTCAGGAAGCGCGCCGACGGCGAGAGCGTCTTTCGCGAATCGCGATGAACAGCCACCCGACAACGCCGATTAGCCAGAGGAGAGACACGAGCGCCCGGATTGTGATCCACAGCCAGCCCGCTGGCGATGCCACACCTTGGATGAGACCGAAAAGAGCACCCAATCCGAACCCCAGCCAGACCAGGTTTCTGTAGGTATCGACGCCCATGCTGCGCGAAATCCTACGCTGGTCGAGGGGGGGGATGCGGCTGGTGTGGGCTTGTCTCATAGCCAGCTTTCTACCCGTGCCTCCGGTTTCGAACCCTCTAGGGACATTCCCGAATGGTCGCCCAGGCGACGGCGCCTTCCCACAAGGCGACAACGCGGGCACGGGCGGTAGCCTTGAGCCGCCCTGTGTTCCACGGAGACCGTTTTTGTAGGTTCCCAACATTCATCTGATGGGTGTGGTTGGCCTGTCTTTGACAGCGTAGAGTTCCTCGATCTCTCTGCGGCCGGTCCTCGAGCGCTTCGTGCAGCCGGGTGTTGTTGAACCACGCGACGTACTCAACGACGGCGAGCTCGAGCTGGGATCGCGATGTCCATGTGCGGTCTGCGATGAGCTCGGTCTTGAAGGAGTCGACGAAGCTCTCGGCGAGGGCGTTGTCGTAGGCGTCGCCGACGGTTCCGATCGAGGCGAGCACGCCGTGATCGTCGAGGGTCTGGGTGTAGTCGATCGAGGTGTATTGGCTGCCCGCGTCAGAGTGGTGCACGAGGGCGACGTCGGCGCCGGGTGCTCGCTGGTGCAGCGCCATCGCTAGCGCGTCGAGCACGAGGGTGGTGCGCATGTGGCTGGCGAACTGCCAGCCGACGACCTTGCGGCTGTAGGCATCGATCACGAAGCTGAAGAACACGAGGCCCTCCCAGCAGCGCAGATACGTGAAGTCCGCGAACCACATCTGATCTGGTCGGGAGGCCGTGAAGTCGCGCTGCACGAGGTCCGGGCTGCGCTTTGCGAGGGGATCGGCTCTTGTGGTGCGCCACGGCTTGCCACGGCGCTTGGCGCCCTGGATGCCGTTCTGACGCATCAGCCGCTCGACCCGGCTGCGGCCGACCTGCTCTCCTGATCTGAGGAGCGCCTTCCACATCCGCCTGGATCCGTAGGCGTAGTAGTTGGCGGCGTGTAGCTCTGTGATCACGCCGAGCAGCCGCTCATCGTCAACGGCTCTGGCTGAACGTTGGCCGGTCGCCCGCTCGTAGTAAGCGGACGCCGACACGCCCAAGGTCTCGCAGATCGGCTCGACCCCGAAGCGCTCGCGGTGCTCCTCGATGAACGCGCTCACTTCGGACGGTGTGGATCGAGCTCGCCCTCGCTCCTATGTCAAGTTTTCAGCAGGACGGGTGTGTCGAGCACCGGAATCGGCGCGGGCACTCGTCGGCCATGAGGGTGCGATAGACGACGTCGGAGAGACGGCGTCTGAGGAGCCTGAGCGCCTCTGTCTTGGTGTTGCCGGTTTGGATGCGCCGCTGGTAGTAGTCGCGTCCGAGACTGGCTGAGCGGGCCTGTGTGATCGCGATGCGGTGAAGTGCTGAGTTGACCTGGCGGTTGCCGCCTCGGTTAAGCCTGAAGCGGGTCGTGTTCCCAGACCACGCTGGCTGTGGCGCGGTGCCATTCCAGCGCGCATAGGCACTCTTGCCACGGAAGCGCTTCACGCCGGCGGTCTCCCCGACGATCTTCGCGGCCGACAGTGCCCCACAGCCCGGAATCGACAGCAGCGAGGGCGCAAGGCGCGCGACGAGGATCGTGATGCGCCGCTCGAGCTCCTTGACGCGCCGGTTCAGCGCACGGATGCGCTCGAGCAGCTCGAGTGAGATCTCGACGATCGTGCCGTAGCGCGATTGCAGGTGGCGCTCAACGCGATCCACCACACACGCGCTGCGAAGTCCCCGAGGACGAACCTCGAGCTCTGGGGAGATCTCGTGCAGATGCCAGCGAATCCGGGCCTGAAGCCGTGTTCTCTCGCGGACGAGGGCCTCGCGGTGATCGACGAGGAGGCGCAGCTCGCGCGCCGGTCCATCCAACTGCGCGGTCGGCAGCTCGGGCTCGCGCCAAGCCGCACGGGCTACCGCAAGCGCATCGATCGGATCGGACTTGCCCGGCGTTCTCGCGCTGCGCCTGGCCCCCACCATGAGATGCGTGGGAACACGCGCGACGGTCTCCCCCGCACGCAGAAGGTCAGACTCCAAGGTCCTTGTGAGGTGTCGGCAGTCCTCGATCGCCCATCGTCGCTGCGGCCAGCTCGCTGCCCACGCGAGCACCACCATGTGCCCCTCGCTCGTCGCAGCGACGGTCTTTGAAGACACCTCGCGCCCACGCTCATCGGCTGCCACGAACGTGTGCGTGCGCTTGTGAGCATCGGCGCCGATCACGACCTCAACATCTTCCATTGCCATCTCCTTCGCCTCGTTAGCATCGAACAGCCGCAGCGGCGAACGGGAGGACATGCCTCAGTCGAGAGACTGATCAGGCTCCTATGAAGTCACGACCGGTCGCCCTGCGGCACCCAGCGGGCGGCACGAGAGGGAAAAGGCCACGACCGCAACTACCGGCCAGGCAGCAAAAAAATGAGCCAACCCGCTGAGCACGGGCGTCAGCCTGACACTGACGCGAAAAACACGCTGGCGGCCTTCAGAATCTCGTTTGCTCGGCGCAGCTGGGAGACCTCACGGCGCAGGGACCTAATCTCCTCGCGCTCCTGACTGGTCAGGACGTCTTTGCGCCGGCCCTCGTCAGCTTCTGCCTGGCGGACGTGTTTGCGAAGCGTCTCGGACTCGATGCCGAGATCCCTGGCGACATGCGCGATCGGCCGCCCAGACTCGAAGACCAGACGCGCTCCGCGGTCCAGCAGCTCCAGTGGGTACTTCCTCGCTCTTGGCATGCTCGGAGACTTCTCCCTCCGCCAGGGAAAACCTGGCCTTGAAGTCTCCGCCAAACCCAGGATGGCTCATTGCCCGGTCGGGCGGGCGGCCGCCGCAGTTGTCCAGGAAGGACGCCTGTAGGCTACCAACATGCGACGAATTGCACTTGTGGCCGTTCTCGCCTTGCTGGTGGTGCCATCGAGCGCTCGGGCAGGCGCATCGGAGGTGGGGGCGAGCGGACATAGTCCACGACCCCGCCGCACCGCCCTCGCTCACGGGCCAGTTGACCCGTATCCCGCTAATTAGGGGTCTTTGACTTCAAGCGTTTCTGCCGCTTTGGCGTTGGACGTCTCGATGTTCACTTTTTTAGCCGGTACGCTGCCGTAGGTCATCACGTGGAGTTGTTTTTCCGTTATCTGTTCAAATTTGGTCTCTTCGTCTTCGCATTCCAACTTATCAGACTCTCCCGTGAAGGTGAGTTTGGACTCGGTGAACTGGCCAGGTGAACCATCTTCGAAGAGTGGGTCCGAGCTGCCGTGGCAGTACCACGGCGGACGTTCCAGTTCGTTTGTGTGTGCGGCGTAGCAGCCCCATTCCACGCCACCCCCGTTGGTTTCGACCCGGTTTTGCGTACCCGATTCGACCAGTACGTTCGGCCACGGCAGGCCCTCGGCGTGCGCCTGCAGTTCTACGCCGTCTTCTTCCGGACATTCCGACCAGGCGCAGTCCGTCGTGGCGAACTGGTCGGTCTCGCCTTCGCCCGCGCCTCCGCCCGTGGGGTTCTCGACATCCCCGATGGCCACGTTCTCACAGCTCCATGCCGGCGTCTTCTCGCTGAGGAAGATCATCAGGGTACCCCACGAGAGGGTGGGGTATGTCTTGCCTTCTGGCAGCTTGACCCCATCCGAGTACCAGTAGGGTGTGGCCTGCGCCACCGCCGGCATCACCAGGAACGCTGCCGTGGCGAGCACCGGGGGAAGCCCTGTCAGTCGTTTCCTGCCCATAGTACTCATCTCCCCTATCGGATTGTGGATTCGGGCGCTTACTACGGATCTTTCACTTCAAGCGTTTCTGCCGCTTTGGCGTTGGACGTCTCGACGTTCACTTTTTTAGCCGGTACACTGCCGTAGGTCATCACGTGGAGTGCTCTCAACGTTATACCTTCCCATTCCACTCCTCCCGATTCTGTGGTCACGCAGTGCAGATAATCAAACTGTCCCATGAAGTTGAGTTTGGACTCGCTGAACTGGCCAGGTGAACCATTTTCGAAGTCTGGGTCCGAGTCGCCGTTGCACGTCCACCCTCCCTCAAAGATTTCTGTGCCATTTGCGTAGCAGCCCCAGACCATTCCCGGTGCCTCTCGTTTCGAGCCCGAAGTTCGAACCCGATTCGAACAATAGGGATGGCCACGGCAGGTCCTCGGAATTCATCCGAAATTCTAGACCGTCTTCTTCGAAACATTCGGGGTCGACGCAGTCCGTCCCGGCGAACTGGTCGGTCTCGCCTTCGCCCGCACCTCCGCCCGTGGGGTTCTCGACGTCCCCGATCGCCACGGTCTCACAGCTCCAGGGGAGCAGTGTTCTTATGCTGCTTTCGAATTTCAAGGTACCCCACGAGAGGGTGGGGTATGTCTTGCCTTCTGGCAGCTTGACCCCATCCGAGTACCAGTAGGGTGTGGCCTGCGCCACCGCCGGCATCACTAGGAACGCTGCCGTGGCGAGCACCGGGGCTAGGCTGAGCAAAAGCTTCTTGTTCATGGTGCGACCTCCTCCGCAACTAACTTCGCCATCCCCGTTCCACGGTGCGTATCGATGGTGGCGCATCCTCCGTGGTGCGTCCTCTGTTGCCGTCCCCGCCTGGGTCCCGTAGCTATTCGAACGCTCTCACTACGCTACGCCTGTTATGCGGCAGGAGCGAAAAGTTGGCCGCATAGATAGTCGCAATTTGCACAAGAATCGGAGGCTGATGCTATGTGCGCGCTGGCCGGCGAGGAGCCGCCGAAGTCCTCACCGAATGGCACACCGCAGGATCGGGCCATTGTGCAAAGGGCTCGTAGAGGCTGCACCGTGAAGGGCGCCCAGACTAGCCTGGACTAGCCGCTCGCTAGTCCGGGCGGCAGACGCCCCAAGCCCCTCGTCATCAGTCGCACGAGCGGGGTCGGTAGCCGCAGCAGCACCCGCTCCTCGATGGAGCGGACAGCATCCACGTTCTCCTGCGCCATCGCCTACTCCCGTTCCTTTGCAAGGCGTTCGGCGGCAGCACGGGCCTCATCAACCTCGGAGGTCGTAAGGCGTGCGATCAAGCCTCGCACCCAGACGAAGACCCATCCTTCGCGTGCCCGAAGGTGACCGGCGCTGCCAGCCAGACGAGCGGTCTGAACGACCACGGCAAACACAACCCCATTGCCGAGGTCGCGGACATCCTCAAGCCCGAACTCCAACTCGTCGTACGCGCCAAACCAGTCCTCAAGGAGGCTGCGAATGGCCGCCCGTCCCTCGACGGTGGTCCCCACGCCCCTGCCGTCGAGGGTCGCATCTTCGGCGAAGCTGCTGGCCACCGCGTCGAGATCACGTCGGTTCGCAGCCTCAAACGCCCTGCCCACAAGCTCCACCGTGTCAGGGGTCGTCGACTCCTCAGACATCATGCAGGGGGAGTATCCCGGACCACCCTCCCAGAGCTAAGCGAGCGCGTGGCGAGTCTGGCCCCGCGCTATCGCACAGGACGATCTGGGACGGTCCCCGCCGGCTCCTGTTTGCCCTCGTATCCGACCCGTAGCAGGCGCCCGACAGGAGCGTGAATGGGCAGCAATGGGCAGCAGCGCCACCTTGGCAGCCTCCGCCGGAGCCGCCAGGATCGCTCAGGCCCAATAGAATCGGCCGTCCAGGGCGCGTAGCTCAGTGGGAGAGCGCTCGGTTCACACGCAGGCCGACGAACCGCACAAGAGCCTGGATTCGAGCTGCGCTCACGGGTGTTTCAGTCAGGCCTGGCAGGGGCCGAGATGGCACTTCGACAGGAAGCACTTGCGGACCTCTGCGCCCACCAAGACGTCCTTGCCGCATTTCTCGTGGGAAGCTGATGACGCCATGCGCCTGAGCCTGACAGCTCGTCCCGTCGGAACAACGTCGGAACAACATGAGCGAAACGGAGCGAACGGGAGAGCACAGACGACGAGCAACTACGGGGCTCTATGCATGACGTGACGCCCGGCAGCGAGTTCGAGCCCAGTATCGCCCATGACAGGCGAGTGCCGAAAGCACGAGCGGGTCGCTTCGGTTGTCGTCAGACCCAGCCCATGGATCCAGCGCTACCGCTCGAGGAGGAGCAGCGGATCGCATGGGAGCGCGTGAACGCGATGATCGAGCTCCAAGAGCGACTCTGGCCGCGCGTTGGACCAGATTCGGTAGCGATGATGTCGTGCTCCAGACGCACATCGCCCAGGAAGTTGCCTGCCGCCACCTCGGTCGAGGAACGCCCCGGAGTAAGGTCGCGCCTCGCCCGCGATCGGGTCGCCGCGAACGTTCGCGGCATTGGCTAAGGCGAGCTTTCGTTCCGCTTCGCGCGCCGATAGTGACGCCACGGCGTCAGTAGAGCATGGAGCACGACGATTGCCGCGATCGCGATCGCCACAACCGCTCCCGCGCCTCTGCTCGCAAAAGGACGGCGAACCCAGCCGCCACCACCGTGGCGGGAACCATCACGGCGTAGGCTTTGCGTTTGCGCCGTGTTTGCTCGGGTGCGAGCGGATGAAGGCGTCGGGTGAGAACTGTGCTCCGGTACATCGCCCAGAAGATCAGTGCCCCCGGGATCAATATGCCGCCGAGCGACAAGACCAGGATTGCGACTTCCACTCGGACAGCTTAGGTCGGCGCAGTCCTGAGAGGGGCTTTCTCGCTGACGTGCGCCGCGTCCGCGCCCGCGAATCCGGAGAGCCCGTCCGGAGGAGACTCCAGCCCCTCCCGCGATGAACACACCGAACGTGAGAGAGCTCGCCCAGGCGTGATGTGTGCCGGTAGCAACCGTCAACCACACGCCAACCATCACGAAGATGATGGCGAGCAGCGCACGAGCCGTCCACCTGCGCCACCGTGGCTCGGGTTCAGGGGGCCGTGCGGTGAGTGGCGCAGCCGCAACCCCCGCGACGGCAAGGGCCCCTACGGCTATCGACCCGAACACCCAAAGCATCCATCGGCGTATCGGCGTCCGGTGCGAGCCGCTTTAGTGGCACGCGTGATCAGAGGGCGGTCCAACCCCTCAACAGCGAGTCGAAGGCGAACGCCCGGCGAGACCAAAACCTCTCCCGGAGGACGTGCCATCGGTGCGCCGTCGAGTAGTACGCTCCTACGAACCTCGAGGAGACGCGAGGGAAGCGATGGGCTGGAGGGCTACGGTGGCCATGTAGGACTCGACGAATTGCGAGTCGCGATGCGCGAGACCGTCGAGCCACGGCCGCAGAGCAGCAGCACCCTCCATTGGCGCGAGTGTACCCCTCCGCCGTCGTCGTGGCCGTGCGCAGCGTGTTGGTGATGCTCCTGCAGTCCGTCGCACACCTGTTGGGCCACCCGCTCCCGCCGCTGCCCGTCCGGCGGTTGACTCGCAGTTCGGGACCGGTCACTGCGCGCTAGCATCAGCGGCATGGACGAGGTGGCTGAGTTCCTGCGGATGGAGCAGGTACGCGAAGTAGACCTTCCGGGCGGGCGACACAAGGTGGATGCCGGGACATTCAAGGTGTCTGAGGCAGGTCCAAACGGCGAGAGACTGTATGTGTTCGAGGAAGCCGGCGTTGTGCAGGATGGGCTACTTGACCACCTCCTCGCTGTTCGGGACGCCGAAGGCGTCGAACTGGCGCCCTTCTGACGATCAAGTCACCCGAGCCACTGCGCGCGCCGGGCGCGTCCGCGCCGGGCGCGTCTATACCGTCGCGCTGGGCGTAGGGTCCCGCGAGGTGCGGCGAGAGCATGGGTAGACCGTGCAAACGGACAGGCCACCGGTTGCAGCTCTAGAGCCGCGCGGAGGCGACGCTTGCGTCTCCCTCGTCGGAAAACGATTACGTGTCTAGCGAGTAAACCGCCGTTGCACCTGGAGGGCGCGAGTGCTTAACTTGCTCTAGCTCGGCGGCGCTAGGTCCGCCTGGAGGAGTCACGGAGGTGGTTTGGATGACGGCGTTGAAGGCCTCACGGAGGATAGGCATCTGCCTAGGCGCCTGTGTGGGGATGATCCTGCTGCTGGCAACCGCGAGTGGAGCGATGGCGTCTTCGACGCTCTCCTTGTGCGTGCCCACGGCGGCAAACGAACCAACCAGGACCCCCTTGAAAACGGGGGGTTGTGAAAGAAACTACACGCTGTACACGCTGAACGTAGAAGGCAAAGAAGGCAAACAAGGACCAACAGGCCCGACGGGAGCGAAAGGCGAAAACGGCGCGGCTGGCGCGAAAGGCGCAACGGGACCGACCGGCGCCACCGGACCGCACGGTCCAACCGGGCCGACAGGAGCCAAGGGCCCCAGTGGCGGACCGACCGGTCCCACTGGCCCCGAAGGCACAGCGGGAAGCAACGGAGCGACGGGGGCGACCGGGCCAACGGGACCGACAGGCAAAGAAGGACCCCAATGCAAAGAATGCGGATGCGGCGGAAAAGAATGCACGCCCCCCGAAAGGGGACCGCCCGGCCCGACCGGCCCGATCGGCCCCACTGGCCCGGAAGGAGCTAAAGGCGCAACGGGAGCAACCGGGCCTACCGGAGTAGAAGGCAAACAGGGCCCGACCGGCCCGACCGGCCCGAGCGGGCCCACGCCGCCGGAAGAACCCCCGAAACCCGAAAAACGGGGACCGACTGGTCCGACTGGCCCGACCGGCATCACCGGAGCCAACGGCGTCACCGGAGCGACTGGGCCCGAAGGCAAAGCGGGAGCCAACGGAGCGACTGGTGCGACCGGCCCAACCGGCCCAACCGGCCCGACCGGCGTGACGCCCCCAGAAGGTCCAGAACCAAAACCGGGCAAAGAAGGACGTCCAGGTGCGACCGGCGCCACCGGCGCCGAAGGCCCGAGAGGCGTCACCGGAGCAACCGGACCTGCTGGTGAAACAGGCGCGACTGGAGCGACCGGACCCCAGGGCGTAACCGGGGCTACCGGACCCGAAGGACCTACAGGCCCCGAAGGGTCGTAGGAGGATCAACAGCTAGAGGTGGTGGTCGGTGCCGCATGGCGCAGGCCACCACCTCAGTCAGTCCTCAAGGGATATCGCAGGGCTTGTCGCACCAAACCTCGCGCTGGCTCGTCCGTCGGCGAGCCCGATAGGGTGAGCGGATGAGCAGCCTCACGGCAGCCGAGCGTCAAGTGCTGGGCGAGTTGATCCTCGATAAAGACACCGCTGTCGAGTCGCGTACGCTCAGTGCGGTAGCCAAGCGAGCGAACATGTCCGAGACCGAGGTTGCTCGCATCCTCCAGCAGCTTGAGTCTGCCGACCCGCCGCTTGTTCACCGGGACAGCGATGCGACACTTCGTCTGGAGTTCTGGATCGCGCTCGAGCCGGCGATCGTCGAGCTTGAAGACGTCGAGAGCGGCTACTAGGCTGTCCTATTCCCAGGTCCTGGTGACAGCCGCTCATCGGGCAGCTCCCATCTTGCGAGCACCGTAGACGATCTCACCAGGGACGCGACCTCGGGTCAGGCGCCCGGTGTGCGCACGGTCGAAGTTGTAATAGGCGAGGTACTCCTCAAGGTCTCTGCGCAGCGCCGTGATCTTGGGCACCAGCGAGCGGGCAAAGCTCGCCCGCCAGCACTCCTCAAGCAGCGTCAGCTGCACGCGCTCGACACAGCCGTTGCTCGTCGGCCTGCCTGCCTTGATGCGGCGCTGGCGGGCGCCGTGGCTCTCCACAGCCCTCCTGAAGTCTCCCGAGACGAATTCCGAGCCGTTATCGGTCGACACGGCCCTGAGCTTCCAGCCGGCCAGTGCGAGCTCGTGGCAGAGGCGATGAAGCAGCGCCTGGCAGTGGCGCGAGCGCGGGTTTCGCTCTGAGGAATGAAGCTCTGCCCAGGTGAAGCCCGAGGCGACGTCGATCGCCGTGTACTGCCAGACAGAACCCTTGCTCCCCGACAGCCGCCCGATGAAGAAGCAGTCCATCTGCACGAGCTCGCCGGGCTCAGAAGCCTCGATGTGGCGCTCAGGCGGCGGCGGGCAGGGAGCACGCTCATAGGGATCGCGGTGCCTTGCGATCAGCGCCAGGCGCTTTGTGCGGGTGTTTAGGCCGAGACGGCAGAGCACGCGCCAGACGCCGTGCTCTGAGATGCGCAGCCCGCCCCACTTCTCCCTGGCCAGTTCGGCCGAGATCCGCCGCGGGCCCATCCCTGGGTGGGCGAGGCTGAACGCCACGATCCGCTGCTCTAGGTGCGGGCCGATCTCATTCGGCTGGCGCGGTCTGCGGCGCTCGCGGACCCTCAGCGCCTCGATCCCCCAACGCTGGGTCTGGTGCTTGAGCCGATAGTAGGTCTGGCGGCTGACCCCCATTCGCCGGCAGGCCTCTGACACGTTCTGAAGCTCCTCGGCGAGCGTGAAGAGCCGCAGGCGGTAGCCGAACAGCACGTCATCATGCGACATGCAACTGCTCCTTCCCTTCGTCTTGGTGGACAAAGGGGAGCCTGAGCACAAGCGCGGACGACCCCGGCCAGCTGGCCGGGGTCGTCCCACAACAAAGCTCTCGCTGATCTACCGAGCTGTCACTACAACCCGGGGTTAGTCCATACTAGGCGGCTCGTCCAAGCGGGGTTTGAGCTCTCCCTGCCGGGGTAACGGTGGGGGCTTGCAACCGCTTGGGCGACTCGTTACGGTCGTTGTGCGGTAGCAGCGGGCTCGTCGGCGAGCTTCGGCTTGGCGGCGCGGTCCGCCCAACGGAAAAGCGTGGCCCGGGCATGCTCGGACCAGCAACCGAGGGAGGAAGGATATGAGATCGTTCTTCAACGGACGGAGTGTCGTCGCGAGCAGCGGGCGCCGTCGTAGCTTCAGCATCGTGTTCTCGGTGGCGGCGCTGGGTGCGCTCGCAGCGGCCCTGCCGGCAGCAGCCGGCGCCAACCAGAAGAGCATGTCCTACGTCGCGATGGGCGACTCCTACACCGCCGGCCCGGGGATCACACCCGTGTCGCCGACGGCGCCACCGGAGTGCGGCCAGTCGCTCGCCAACTACCCGCACCTCGTCGCCAGCGCGCTGAACCTGTCGCTGACCGACGTCAGCTGCTCGGGGGCAAAGACGGAAAACTTCACCGTCGCGCAGTTCCCCAACCAGCCGCCGCAGTTCAACGCGCTCAGCCCGTCGACGGAAATCGTCACGATCGGCATGGGCGGCAACGACAACAACCTGTTCGGGACGCTCGTCGCAACGTGCACGGCGCTTGACATCGGCAAACCCAACGAAGGGGCCCCTTGCCGGGAAGCCGAGGAAGGCTTCGTGACCGAAACGTTCGAAAAGACGAAAGGCCCGCAGGAAGAAGCGCTTCGCGAGGTCCACAAGCTGGCGCCGAAGGCGAAAGTCTACCTCGTCGCCTACCCGGAAATCACGCCGATCAACGGCTACTGCCCGACGGCGATCCCGTGGACCACGGAAGACCTGCGCTGGTTCCACTTCCAGGTTCAGGCGCGCGGCAACGCGAACCTGGCGCTGGAGGCGCTCAAAAACAACGCGATCTACACCGAAACGTTCATTCAGAGCTTCGGTCACAACGCGTGTGAAGAAGTCGGCAAACGCTGGATCGAACCGCTGTTCGGCTCGCACACCAGCGTCGCCGTGCACCCGAACGCGCTCGGGCAGGAACACGACGCGCAGGACGTCGCCCTGACGATGCTGCTCACCGGAGTTCGCTGAGCCCGGCGATTGAGCAGACCACGACGCCGCCCCCGCCCACACGGGCCCAGGGGGCGGCGTCGGGGCCGCCGCAGGACGTCGCGCCCAGCGCATCTCGCGCATTGGCCCAGCTCGACCCGACGGGCCCGGTGCCCGTCGTGGTCAAATCTGGGCATCTCGCCCTCAACCTGCCCGCAGGACCGGCCGCAGAGCTTGTGTGCGAGAGACACCGTGTCGATGCTTCTACTATGCGGTTCAGAATCACGAGGCACGCCAGCGCATCGCCTCCCGATGGAGGCGATCGACCTGCTCGCCGCGCGCATCGGCAAGCGGCGCGGAGTCTCGTTCACGCGCGTCGGGCACGAGATCCGGGCGAACCTGAACCGCGACGACCCGATCGCGATGACCCACGACGAACGCACCGACGTCGGGCGGCGGGCGGTGCTCGAAATCGTCGCCGAAGTATGCGAACGCAACCCCGAGCTCGAGTTCGAGTGGTACGCCGTCAGCCCCGCGCGCTAGCGCACCGAGCACGCCTCAACCCGCCGCGCGCGCCTATCGCGTAGCCTTACGGCAGCGTCCCATTCATTCGAGTCCAACGGGGGTGGCGAGATGTATGCACGTGTTGTCCGCTGGGAGGGCGGCGAGGCGCAGGCGATGCGCGACGCGGCCGCACGGATCGGCGCCGAGCCGGGGCCGCCTGAGGGCGTGCCGGCGAAGGGCCTGCTCCTGCTGACAGACCCCGAGGCTGGCAAGGGCATGGCGATCTCTCTGTTCGAGACCGAGGAGGATCGGCGCAAGGGTCACGAGACGCTGAACGCGATGAACCCGCCCGGCGGCGGCATGGGCCGGCGCACCGGCGTGGAGATGTACGACGTGGCGGTGGAGGTTCGCGTCTAGCGTCGTCTAGGTCGGCAGCGGAGACCCGGAGAAGAAGATCAGCCACACGAGCAGGCTGATGACCGCGAGGTAGACGCTGACCATGACGATCTCCTCGAGCAGCGTGATGCCGACGCGGCTCGTGATGTGCCCCTCGTCCTCTCCGCGCATGCTGCGCATCCACGGCGCGCGCATTTCGCGCTGTGGACGCCCGATGAGCCGGTCGTAGGTGTTGTTCAGCCAGGTCAGCGCGAACGCCATCGCGACGACGAGCACGGCGAGCACGAGGATGACGACGATGACGGCGCGCATGCTGAGCACCGCCTGGTCGCCGGCCTGCGAGCCGACCCACAGCGCGAGCAGCGGCGCGCCGGTCCACAGGTTGATCGCCAGGAACGCGGTCGCGGCGGCCATCGCCAGGCGCTTGAGCGTCGCGAAGCGAGGCCCGTCGCGCGGCGTGCTCAAGGTGACCCGTCGCCCTCTGCGAAGCGCGCGCCCAACGCCAGGAGGTGCGCGCGCGTGAGCGGCCACGCGCGATCGGCGTCGGCCTCGTTGACGAGCCGCAGCATCGCCAGTCCGCGGATCGTCGCGCGCGCGGTCTGCATCAGCGCGGCGAAGCCCGGCCGGTCGACGAGCTCGGGGAAGTTGACGCGCGCGCCGGAGACGTACAGGTGCGCGTTGTCGCGTTCGACGCATGAGCAGCGCATCGCGCAGCTGGGAGTCGGTGCGCGCCGCGACCCACAGCTCGACGAGCGCCTGGAACAGCCTGCCGCTGCAGACCTCCCACCAGCGGTCCAGCAGCAGCTCCGTGCGCAGCGTCGCCGAAGCGGCCTCGATCTGACCTTCGGCGGTCGTCTGGCGCACGACCTCCTCGCCGAGGTATCGCCGCGTGGCGACGAGCAGCTCGAGCTTGGTCTGAAAGTGGTGCTGCAGCGCGCCCGGCGTGACGCCGGCTCGCTGTGCGACGCGTCGCGTCGTCGTGCCCGCGTAGCCCTCCTGCGCCAGGCAGTCGATCGCCGCGTCCAGCAGCGCGACGCGCGTCGCCAGCCGCCGCTGCAACTGTGTGCGGCGCGCGCGCCCGGAGTGGGCAAGCGACGTGGCCATCGCACCATGTTACATGTCAGGCGTATGAAATGTTTATAGATCGAGTCGACACGCGCAAGCGTGTAGCGCGGGCGCAGGGCGATTCGCTTGGACCCCGCCGCGTCAGCGCTTGCTGGCGCGAACCGCGGTGCCGTAGGCGCAGATCTCGGTCCACGTGGTGCCGAGCTCTGAAGTGTCAAAGCGAAATGCGACGACCGCGTCGCCGCCGCGCGCCTCGGCTTCCTCAACGAGCCGCTGCTGGGCGTGCATGCGCCCTTCGGCGAGCATCTTGGTCATGCCCTTCAGCTCGCCGCCGACGAGCGACTTGAATGATGCGCCGATCTGCGAGCCGAGGTTGCGCGAGCGCACGGTCAAACCGAAGACCTCGCCGAGTACCTCTTCGATGTCATAGCCGGGCAGGTCGTTCATCGTGGCGATGATCACCGTGTCCTCCTCCTGGATCGGTGGATGGCCGGCGCTCAGGCCGCGGCGCGCTCGAGATGGCGGTTTCGCCGCGTGGCCGCGCGCAGGAAAGCGCGTACCGCTTCAGCGTCGAACTGCGTTCCCGCGCAGCGTGACAGCTCGCGACAGGCGTCCTCGTGGTCGCGCGCGAGGCGATAGGCGCGATCGCTGGTCATCGCCGCGTAGGCGTCGGTGACGGCGAGGATGCGCGCCTCCAGCGGTATCTGGTCGCCGCGCAGCCCGCGCGGATAGCCCAGCCCGTCGGGGCGCTCTCGGCAGCACAGCACCCACTCGCGGATCTCGTCGACGCTCGTGTCGTTCAGCAGCGCGGCGCCGAGCTCGGGCTGGCGGCGCACCTCGGCCCACTCCTGCTCGCTGAGGCGCCCGCGCTTGTTGAGGATCTCAGGCCCGATCTGATCGCGCGCCACGCCGACGACCAGGGCGGCGAAGCGCACCTGGGCGACCTGGGCTTCGCTGAGGCCGAGCTCGTGCGCGGTCAGCTCGGCGAGGTGGGAGACGAAGCGGCGCGCGTGGGGGCAGTAGTCGATGCGCCGCAGTTCGGCGAGCTCCTCGCCGCAGCTGTCGCACACGACGACCAGGCGCAGCTGGTTGGTCTCGCGCAGATAGCGCGCGCCGCCGCTGTGCAGCTCGCTGTGCTCGCAGCCCATGTGTGCCTATCGACACCAGCCGCCAAGCGCTCATCCAGATACCCGAATCCTGGACGACTATGGGCTTTTCCCGCAACACGCGCCCCGCGGCGCGGCCGTCTAGCGCGCGCGCACGGTCGGCTTGCGAACGGGCGTCGTGCGCTCGGTGATCAGCCGGCAGAAGACGTCGACGAGCTCCGGGTCGAACTGACTGCCCGCGCAGCGGCGCAGCTCGGCAAGCGCGTCGGCCATCGGCATCGCGGGCTTGTAGACACGCTCGTCCATCATCGCGTGGAAGGAGTCGCAGACCGCGATGATGCGCGCGCCGAGCGGGATCTCCTCGGCCTTGAGCCCGTCCGGATAGCCGGTCCCGTCCCAGCGCTCGTGGCTTGCGCGCACGAGCGGGCCGATGCGCTCCAGCGAGGGTCCCGCCGCGGCGATGATCTGCTCGCCGATGACGGTGTGCTGGCGCATGAACTCCCACTCCTGCTCGGTCAGCGACCCCGGCTTGGTGACGATCTCATCGGGGATGCCGAGCTTGCCCACGTCGTGCAGGTCGCCGGCTTTGATGACGAGGTCGATGCCGTCGTCGTCGAGGCCGATCGTGCGCGCCAGCAGCTCGACGTCGCCGGCGACGTCATCGGAGTGCTCGCCGAGGTCCGGGTGGCGCTGCGCGAGCGCGGCGTGCAGCACGGAGGTGATCAGTTCCGCGGCGCCGGTGTGGCTGGTCGCCTTCTGGCGGTACATGCGCTGGTCGGCGAGGCGCAGCGCCTGGGTCGGCTCGTCGGCTTCGCGCGGGACCTCCACGGCGCCTGCCGAGGCGCTGACGGTGAAGCCGCCGCCGTGTTCTGTCAGCGAGGCGCGCGCGCCCTGGAAGAGCGCGTGCGGGTCGTCGATCGGGGAGGTGATCAGCGCGCAGAACTCGTCGCCGCCAAGCCGGTAGACGCGGCCGTAGGGCTTGATCGTCTCGCGCAGGCGCCCGCCGAGGCGCGCGAGCAGCGTGTCGCCGGCGACGTGGCCGAAGGAGTCGTTGTAGCGCTTGAAGCCGTTGAGGTCGAAGAACCACAGGAAGGCCGGCCTGTCCTCGCTGGCGGTCTGGCAGATGCGCGGAAGGTCCTCCATCAGCGCGCGCCGGTTGCCCAGGCGCGTGAGCGGATCGGTCGACAGTTCGCGCGTGACGTTGCGGTGAGACAGGACCAGCCCGACGACCGATCCGACGAGCGTGAGGAAGGCGAGCACGAGCACGCCGAGCATGCCGGCGTTCCAGGAGTTCAGCAGCGTCGGGTTGGCGGCGTTGGCGGTCGCCGTCACCGCCACGCGCTGCCGCGCGACGCCGATCGTCATCGGAAGCGTGGCGGCCATCGCGCGGTGCCCGCTGTTGAGCGTCGGCTGCGCGCGGCGCCCGAGGCCGTTGGAGCCGACCGACAGCACCGTGCCCGAGCCGAGCCCGCTCGCCGTCAGCTGGCTGGACGGGCTGTTGATCAGCAGCTCGCCGTTCTCATAGCTGGCAAGGGCGACGTTCACGCCAGGCGTGTCGGCGACGATCAGGCTGCTGCCGCGCGTGTTGGCGATTCCGATATCGAGGTGGACCAGGCCGAGCATGCGTCCGCCGATGCGAAACGGCGCGAGGAACGCGACGGACAGTTCGTGGCTGATCGGCGAGAAGAAGGCGCCGCTGGCGGCGCCGATCGGAGAGCTCGCCGCGAGCTTGACGAACTGTCCAGCGAGGTTGGGCGGGAAAGCGCTGACGCTCTGCCGCGGAGAGCACACGAGCTGGCGCCCGCTGGCGTCGACCAGGCACGCGGCGCTGACCGGTACGAAGGCCGTGCGGCGGACCGTGGTCAGCGCCAGCTGGGCGTCGAGCAGGTCGCGCGCGTGTTCTGCGGAGGAGGGCGTGCGGCCGCTGAGCAGGCCGCGCACGGCGGGGTTGACGAGCATCATCGACAGCGCCGCGTTGGTCTGGCGCTCGCCCTCGGATATGAGCGCGGACTCGCCGTTGACGGCGGCCAGCAGCGACGTGTCCTGGGCGTTTCGCCGGGCGTGGATTTCATCGTTGGTCGAGGAAACGGCGATCGCGCCGAGCACGAGCGAAACCACGAGCCCGACGAGCGCCAACGATTTCATGCGCTTGTTTTCGTCGTCTGAGCGCCAAGCTTGAGCCGGGGAGAGGTCTCGCCCACGAACGTCGCCGGGGCCAGGGATGGCGCTACTGAACGCAGGCGGGCAGTCCGGCGTGGCGGAAATGCGCGTCGATCTGCGAGCGCAGCACGTTGCCCTGTGTCTGCACCTGCGCGAAGGAGGTGAGTTCGACGATGCCGGTCTTGAGGGTGTGCAGGAAGCGCGCCAGCAGCGTCGCAAGCCTTTGCATCGTGGCCACCGCCGCGGTCAGTTCGGCCGCGCTCGCGGGGTGGGGATCGAGTGTCTTCAGCTGGCCGCTCTCGGTGTGCATGATCGCGAGCACCGCCGGCAGATAGTCGATCGCCTGCTCGGGCGTCGTGGGTCTGGAGAGGCGACGCAGCTGGGCCTGTCCGGTCGCGCAGATCCGATTCGCCTGGGCGACGTAGGGCGGCTTGGCGCTCGGGGAGCTCGAGCCGCAGCCGGCGAGCAGCGCGCAGCAGACGGCGAGGGTCGCGATCGAGGTCCATCTCGCCATATCGCTGACGTATCGGCCGGCGCATCTCATAACAAGAGCGCCGACGTTGCATGCCGCGCGGCCGCCGAGCGCGCGCTGATCGAGCTCGTCGGTGCGGGGGCGGCCCGGCGCAGCGCGCTCGCCGACGACGCTCCCTGGCAGATCGCCTGACGGGGCGCGCGGCGGGGCGGGTAGCCTGCAGCGCGAGATGTCGGTCACGGTGACGCTCCCCGACGGAAAGGCGCTGCAGTTGCCAGACGGCGCCACGGGCGCCGACGCCGCGGCGGCGATCGGGCCCGGCCTGGCCAAGGCGGCGCTCGCGGTGCAGGTCGCCGACGCGCAGTCGGTCGGCGACGGCGAGGTGCGCGATCTGGCGCGCCCGCTGCCGGACGGCGCGCGGCTTTCGATCATCACCGACCGCAGCGGCGACGCGGCCCTCTCGCTGATCCGCCACGACGCCGCGCACGTGCTCGCCGCCTCGGTGATGGAGCTGTATGACGGCGTGAAGATCTCGATCGGCCCGGCGATCGCCGACGGCTTCTACTACGACTTCGAGTTCCCCGCCGGAACGGTCGTCTCCGAGGCCGACTTCCCGAAGATCGAAGAGCGCATGCGCGCCCACATCAAGGCGGCGGAGGTCTTCGAGCGCGAGGACGTGACGCCTGCGCAGGCGCGTGAGCGCTTCGTCGGCGAAGGCCAGGACTACAAGGTCGAGCTGATCGACGATCTCGTGGCGGCGTCTGACTCGACGAGCCCGCTGAGCAGCGTCTCGCTGTACACGAACGGGCCGTTCACCGATCTGTGTCGCGGCCCGCACGCGCCGAGCACGAAGAGCGTCGGCGCGTTCAAGCTGCAGTCGGTCGCGGGCGCGTACTGGCGCGGCGACTCGACGCGCACGATGCTGACACGCATCTACGGCACGGCCTTCTTCTCCAAGACGCAGCTGGCAGAGCATCTGGAGCGCATCGAGCAGGCCAAGGCGCGCGATCACAGAAAGCTCGGACGCGAGCTCGGGCTTTTCACATTTTCAGACGTCTCACCCGGAGCGGCATTCTGGCTGCCTGCCGGCACGAGCATCTTCAACGCGCTCGTCGCGCTGTCGCGCAGGATGGGCGCCGAGCACGGCTACAGCGAGGTCAAGACGCCGCAGATCTACGACGCCGAGTTGTGGAAGACCTCCGGGCACTGGGGCAAGTACCGCGAGAACATGTTCACGTTCGAGGTCGAGAATCGCGAGATGGGTATCAAGCCGATGAACTGCCCCGGCCACGCCCACCTGTTCGCGAGCGCCCGCCACTCATACCGCGAGCTGCCGGTGCGCTATTTCGAGCCGGGGCTGCTGCACAGAAACGAGCCGTCGGGCGTTCTGCATGGACTGCTGCGCGTTCGTCACTTCGCCCAGGACGACGCGCACATCTTCTGCACCGAGGACCAGGTCGTCGACGAGGTGAAGGGCGTGCTGCAGATGGCCTTCGCGACCTATGCGATGTTCGACTTCGAGGTCAGTCTCGAGCTCTCGACGCGTCCCGAGCAGCGCGTGGGCAGCGACAAGTTGTGGGACCGTGCCGAGCGCAAGCTGACCGACACGCTCGCAGAGCTAGGGCTTGACTATCAGCTCAATCCAGGCGATGGCGCCTTCTACGGGCCGAAGATCGACATGCACATGACGGACTCGCTCGGGCGCTCCTGGCAGCTTGGAACGGTGCAGCTGGACTACTCGATGCCCGAGCGCTTCGAGCTCAGCTACACCGGCGCAGACAACGCCGAGCACCGGCCGGTGATGATCCACCGCGCGCTGTTTGGCTCCTATGAGCGCTTCATCGGCATCATGCTCGAGCACTACGCCGGCGAGCTGCCGCTGTGGCTCGACGCCGGTGCAGGCGATCGTGCTGCCGGTCGCCGATCGCTTCGACGCCTACGCCGGCTCGGTCGCGGCGACGCTGCGCGCGGGTGGCGCGCGTGTCGAGCACGACGATCGCAGCGAGTCGGTGGGGCGCAAGATCCGCGACGCCGAGCTGCGCAAGATCCCCTTCATGCTGATCGTCGGCGAGCGCGAGCAGGCTGACGGCACGGTCTCGGTTCGCGAGCATCGTGGGGGCGACGAGGGCTCGATGAGCGTCGGCGACTTCGCCGAGCGAGTTGTCGGCGAGCTGTGAACGCCCCTTGCGGGGAGTAGGGCTGGCGCTATACTGCGCCGCGTTGACCAACAAATCCTCAGTGCGTCACGGATAACGCCCGCTTGACGCGACCTCATCACAGCTAGTGCCGGTTCCACGCAGGTTTGACCGGCGCCCGCCCGAGCGGGACACGACGAGGGTCAACGAGCGCATTCGCGTCCCCGAGGTTCGCCTGATCGACGACGAGGGCAACCAGATCGGTGTGCTCAAGACGCCAGACGCTTTGAAATTCGCCCAGGAGCGCGACCTCGATCTGGTCGAGGTCGCACCCGAGGCGCGTCCGCCGGTGTGTCGCGTGCTCGACTACTCCAAGTACAAGTACGAGCAGGCGCAGAAGCTCAAGCAGGCGCGCAAGCACCAGCAGCAGATCACCATCCGCGAGATCAAGTTTCGCCCGAAGATCGCTCAGCACGACTACGACACCAAGAAGCACCATGTGGAGCGCTTCCTGCGTCACAAGGACAAGGTGAAGATCACGATCATGTTCCGCGGACGCGAGGTGACCCACCCCGAGCGCGGCACCGCGATCCTCGATCGCCTGGCGGAGGAGCTGTCAGAGCTCGGAACCGTCGAGCAGCGCCCGATGCAGGAAGGGCGCAACATGACGATGCTGCTGACGCCGTCAAAGGCGGTGCTCGCGGGGCGCGACGTCGCAGAGCACGACGTCGGCCCGGTGCGCGAGGGAGCTCATGTGGGCGACGTCGCGGCCACCGCGATCAACGCGCCGTCGAGCGCCGAGGAGGAGGCGTCCGACGCGCCCGAGGCGCCGTCGAGCAATGGCGCGAGCCCCGTAGGCGGCCGGCGCGCAGGACGCGCCGCAGCCCGGCGCCGATGCTTCCAGCGCGGCCAACGGCGCGCAGCCAAACGGCGCCGGTGATGGCTTGCCGACGCCGCCTGAGGCGACCGAGCCCGACGGCACGGACGCTTCCGCCGGCAGCGCCGTGTCATAATCAGCGGCCTCGTGCCCAAGATGAAGACACATTCCGGCGCCAAGAAGCGCTTCAAGCTGACCGCGTCGGGCAAGGTGCGCGGCCGCCATCCGTTCACGAGCCACATCCTCGAGAAGAAGTCGCCCAAACGCAAGCGCGCGCTGGGGCGCCCGGCCGCCATGTCCGCAGACGACGAGCCGCGCATCAAGGTGCTGCTCGGAGCGCCGAGCAAGCGAATCGCCAAGGGCGACGCGAAACCGGCGCCGCGCAGGCGCAAAGGCGGTAACTCATGAGGGTCAAGCGCTCGTTGAGCGCGCGCAAGAAGCGCCGCGCGACGCTCAAGCTGACGAAGGGCTACCGCGGCGAGGCGCACTCCAACTACCGGCGTGCCAAGGAGGCCCTGCTGAAGGCCGACGCGTACGCCTACCGCGACAGGCGCAACCGCAAGCGCGACTTCAGGCGGCTGTGGATAACGCGCATCAACGCGGCCGCGCGCCAGAACGGGATGAGCTACTCGCAGTTCATGCACGGACTGTCGAAGGCGGGCGTCGAGCTGGATCGCAAGGTGCTCGCGGACATCGCGGTGCGCGACGCCGACGCGTTCCGACGTTTTGCCGAGGTCGCCCGCGAGGCGTCGGCTGCCTGACCGCACGGCAACCGACATCGACAGCCTCTCGGGCGCCGCTTCTGCACAAGGACGGCGCCCTTTTTTGCGCCCGAGCAGCAAAGGCCCACGACCACAAACAACCACCACGAAGACCTGACATGACCAACATCGCATCCGCCCAGAACCCGCGTCTGAAGTCCGTGCGGCGGCTCGCCGCCAAGCGCGAGCGCGAGCGCAGCGGGCGCTTCGTGGCCGAGGGCGAGGACCTGATCGCCGCCGCGCGCGACGCGGGGCGAAGCGCCGTGGAGGGCTTTCGCGCCAGCGGTAGCGGCCTCGGCGCCGACGGCTTTCACGATGTCGAGCCGGGCGTGCTGGCGGGCGTCTCGCGGCTCGGCTCGGGGACGCGCGTGATAGGCGTCTATGAGCAGCGCTGGCTGCCGGAGCCGCGGGCCCGCTGTGCGTCTTCTTGCACGGCGTGTCCGACCCGGGCAACGTCGGAACCGTGCTGCGCGGCGCGCAGGCCTTCGGCGCCTCCTCGGTGGCGCTCGGCCCCGGCTGCGCGGACCCGCACTCGCCCAAGGCGGTGCGCGCGAGCATGGGCGCGATCTTCGCGGTCGGGCTGGCGCGCGTCAGCGCGACCGAGCAGCTGCCCGGCGAGCGCGTGGCGCTCGTGGCGCGCTCGGGGGAGCCCCTCGCGAGCGTCGCCGAGGCGCTCGCGGGCTGCGCGACGATCACGCTGCTGATCGGCGCCGAGCGCGAGGGCCTGCCCGCGGATGTGGTCGCGGCGTGTGAGCACGTCGCGCGGATACCGATCGCCTCGGACTCGCTGAACGCCGCGATGGCGGCGACGGTCGCGTTGTATGAGCTCGCCAGGCCGCGTGCCGGCGCGCTGGGCGGCGAGCAAACATCTAGGGTCCGCACGTCATGATCGATCGGATCGGAGAGCTGCGCGCGCAGGCCCAGCAGGCGATCGGCGCCGCCGCCACCAGCGAGGACCTCGAGCAGCTGCGCGTGCGCTACCTGGGGCGCAAGGCCGAGCTGCCACAGCTGCTGCGCGGGGTGGCCGCGCTCGCGCCCGAGGAGCGCGGCCCGGTCGGCAAGGCCGCCAACCAGGCGCGCCAGGCGCTCGAGGCGATGATCGCCCAGCGCGCGGATGAGCTCGCGGACGCCGAGCTCGCGCAGAGTCTCGCCGCGCAGGAGATCGACGTGACGCTGCCCGGCAGCCCGCCGCAGCCGGTCGGGCGCCTGCACGTGCTCACGCAGACCACGCGCGAGCTGGAGGACATCTTCCTCGGCCTGGGCTTCACGGTCATGGAGGGCCCGGAGGTTGAGACCGTGCACTACAACTTCGACGCGCTCAACCACAGCCCGACCCATCCCGCGCGGGCGCACAGTGACACCTTCTACCTGGCCGAGGACGTCGTGCTGCGCACGCACACCTCGCCGATGCAGATCCGCGCGATGGAGGCCCATCCGCCGCCGCTGTACGTCGTGATACCCGGCCGCGTGTTCAGGCCCGACAGCGACGCGACGCACACGCCGCAGTTTCACCAGATAGAGGGGTTGGCGGTGGACGAGGACATCACGCTCGCCGACCTGAAGGGCACGCTGCTGGCCTTCGCGCGCGACGGTCTTCGGGGATGAGCGCGAGGTGAGACTGCGCCCCCACTTCTTCCCGTTCACCGAGCCGAGCGTGGAGGTCGACGTGTCCTGCTTTCACTGTGGCGGCAAGGGCTTTCGTCAAGAGCGGCGCGCGCTGTTACCTGTGCAAGGGAGAGGGCTGGCTCGAGGTGCTAGGCGCCGGCGAGGTGGATCCGAACGTCTTTGCCCACGTGCCCACCAGCGAGGCCAACGCGCCGGGCTATGACCCCGACAGGGTGCAGGGATTCGCGTGGGGGCTGGGAGTCGAGCGGATCGCGATGCTCAAGTATGGGATTCCCGACCTGCGCCTGTATTACGAGAATGATCTGCGCTTCCTGGAGCAGTTCGGATGACCGGCGTATCCGTCCTCTCGAGTGGCTGCGCTGAGTACTTGCTCGCCGCAGCTCGACGTGGACGGCATCGAGGAGCGCCTGACGATGACCGGCACGAAGGTCGAGGCGATTCACCACCACGGCGTGGGCAACGCGGAGCGGTTTGTCGTCGGGCGCGTGACAGCCGCCGATCCGCATCCCGACGCCGACCGGCTGAAGGTCTGCCAGGTCGATCTCGGCGCGGCGAGCGAGAACGGCGCGGCGACGATCGTGTGCGGGGCGCCGAACGTCGCAGCGGGTCAGCTGGTGGCGGTTGCGCTGCCCGGCGCGGTGATGCCCGACGGTCTGAAGATCGAGGCGCGCAAGCTGCGCGGGGTCGCCTCGGAAGGGATGATCTGCTCCGCGCAGGAGCTCGGCCTGGGAACGGGCGGCGATGGCATCCTCGTGCTCGACGAGCTGACGATCGAGGCCGAGCCGCAGGTGGGCTCTGAGCTGGCGGCGCTGCTGGCGATCTGCACGGCGGTGATCGAGCTCGAGGTCACGCCCAACCGCCCGGACTGCCTCGGCGGTCTACGGCGTGGCGCGCGAGCTGCACGCGGCGACCGGCGCGGCGCTGTCGCCCGAGCCCTGGCTGCAGGACGTGGGTAGCGCCGGGCCGCTGCCCGACGACAGCGTGCAGATCAGCGTGCAGTGCCCGGATCTCTGCCCGCGCTTCACCGCGCGCGTCTTCGAGCAGGTCACGGTCTCACCGTCGCCGCCGTGGCTGGCGGCGCGGCTGCTGGCGGCCGGCCAGCGCCCGATCAACAACGTGGTGGACATCACCAACTACGCGATGCTGGTGACCGGCCAGCCGCTGCACGCCTTCGATCTCGATCGCGTGTCGGGAGCGCGCTTGACGGTTCGCAGGGCAAGCGATGGCGAGCAGGTGCGCACGCTCGACGGCCAGACGCGCACGCTCGACGGCGAGATGGTGTTGATCGAGGACGCCGAGGGCCCGACGTCGATCGCGGGGCTGATGGGCGGCGCGCGCTCGGAGGTGCAGGCCGACACGACGCGCGTGCTGCTGGAGGTCGCCAACTGGAACGGGCCGAACATCCATCGGACCTCGTGGGCGCTCGGGCTGCGAAGCGAGGCGTCGTCGCGCTTTGAGAAGGGGCTTGCGCCCGAGCAGTGCCTGTGGGCGCAGGCGGTGGCTACGCAGTTGCTCGTGTCGCTGTGCGGCGCGCGTGTGACGCCGGGAACGATCGACGTCGGGGGCGCGGGCGACCCGCCGCCTGCGATCAGGTTGCGCGAGGCGCGCGTCGGAGCGATTCTCGGAGTCGAGATCGATCGTGAGCGTCAGGCGCAGATATTGCGGGCGCTCGACTTCCAGACGGCGCCGGCGCCCGACGGGCTGGACGTGACCCCTCCTGCGGTGCGTCGCGAGGACGTCACGCGCGAGGCCGATCTGATCGAGGAGGTCGCGCGGATGGATGGCCTGGACGGCCTGCCCGCGACGCTTCCCAAGCGCCGCGGCGCCTACGGCGTGCTGAGCGCCGAGCAGCGCCTTCGCCGCCGGGCGGTCGACGCGCTCATCGGTCGCGGCCTGTATGAGTCGGTGGGGTGGACGTTCACCTCGCCCGCGACGAGCGAGCGGCTGCGCCTGGCGGCCGACGATCCGCGCAGCGCGGCTCCGGTCGTCGAGAACCCGCTGTCTGAGGAGCAGTCGCGGCTGCGCACCACGCTGCTCGGCTCGCTGCTCGACAGCGCGGCGCACAACGTGGCGCGGGGGCTGTCGGACCTGCGGCTGCTGGAGGTCGGAACCGTGTTCGCGCTCGCGGCGGCTCCTCGCCGGAGAGCCTCGGCGAGGAGCGCGCGGCGCTGGCCGACGCCCAGCGCGAAACGGGCGTGCTGGAGCGCCGCTCGCTGGGCGTGCTGCTGAGCGGACGCCTGCACGAGCCGAGCTGGGGCGTCAGCGACCCGCCGGTGGCCGACTTCTTCGCGGCCAAGGCCATGCTCGAAGCGTTGGCGAGCGCGCTGCGCGTCGAGGATCTGACGCTCGTCGGCGAGCGCCAGCCGTTCCTGCACACCGCGCGCGCCGCCGCGGTGCAGCTCGGCGGCGAGCGGATCGGCTGGATAGGCGAGCTTCATCCGCTCGTCGCACAGAGCTGGGAGCTGCCCGGCGCGAGCTGCTTTGAGATCGATCTCGATCGGCTGATCTCGCGCGCGCTGCTGCAGCGCTCCTATGAGGACCTGATCGGCTACCCGCCGCTGCACCGCGACCTCTCGATCGTGATGCCCATGCGCGTCTCGGCGGGCGAGGTGCTCGCGGTCGCCTCGCGGGCGGGCGGCGAGCTGCTCTCAGACGTCCGCGTGTTCGACGTCTACACGAGCCCTGAGCTGGGCGAGGATCGGCGCTCGCTGGCGCTCGCGCTGTCCTTCCGCGCCAGCGACCGCACGCTCAGCGAGGAGGACGTGGCGCCCGCGAGCGAGCGGATCGTCGCGGCGCTCGCAGAGCTGGGGGGCGAGCTGCGTGGCTGATCGCGCGCCGCACGCCAGCCTGTCGCAGCCCAGCAGCGCCGACGCGGTGCGCGTGCTCGTCGCCGGCGCGACGGGCTTTGCGGGCGCGCTCGCGGCGCAGCTGCTGTGGCGCCATCGCGGCTTTGAGCTCGTCGGCGTCACGGGGCGCTCGGAGCAGGGACGGCGCCTTGAGGACCTGTACCCGCGCTATCGCGTGCCGCTTGAGATCTCAGAGCTTGACCTCGCGATGGCCGACGGCCTGGACGCGGCCGTCGTCGCCTACCCGCACGCCGCGGCGGCGCCGACGGTGGGCGAGCTTCGCGCGCGCGGCGTGCGCGTCGTGGACCTGAGCGCGGATTTCCGCCTGCGCTCGCTACAGACCTACGAGCGCTGGTATGGAGAGCATCCCCGCCCGGACCTGCGCGAGCGAAGCCGTCTATGGCCTGACCGAGCTGCACCGCGAGCAGATCGCCGGCGCGGGCATCGTGGCCAACCCGGGCTGCTATCCGACCGCCGCGCTTGCTCGCGCTGGCGCCGCTCGCCCGCGCGGGCCTGCTGGCCGACGTCGTGATCGACGCCAAGCAGGGGATCTCGGGCGCCGGGCGCGCGTTTGACGACACGACGCACCTGTCGATGGCGGGCGAGAACATCCTGCCCTACAAGGTCGCCTGCCACCGCCACACGCCCGAGATCGAGGAGCAGCTCGGCCTGCTCGGCGCCGAGCTGGCCGTGCAGCTGCAGACGCATCTGGTGCCGCTGGACCAGGGCGAGCTCGCCAGCTGCTACGTGACGCCCACGCGAGCGGTCTCGCCGCAGGAGCTCGCAGAGCTGATGCACGACGCCTACGCGAGCGAGCCGTTCGTCGAGGTCGTGCAGCGCCCGCCCGGAACCCGCGACGTGCTCGAGACGAACTTCTGCCGCGTGTTCGCGGCCGCCGACGCGCACACCGGCAAGCTCGTCGTGCTGTCGGCGATCGACAACCTCTGGAAGGGGACCTCCTCCCAGGCGGTGCAGAACCTCAACGTCATGTTCGGCCTGCCCGAGACCGAGGGGCTGTTGTGAGCGCGCCCGACGCCACCCGCAAGGCGCCGGCGCTGTTCGGCTCGCGTTGGGTGCCAAGGCCCGATCACGTGCGCGAGCTCGATCTCGCGGCGGCGCTGCCCGACGGCTTTCGCGCGGCGGGCGTGGCGTGTGGGATCAAGCAAGCCGACGCGATCGATCTCGGGCTGCTCGTGTGCGACTCACCGGCGCCCGTGAGCGCGGCGCGCTTCACGGCGAGCTCGACCGCCGCGGCTCCGGTGCTGCTCACCCGCGAGCGCTGTCGCCTGGCGCAGCTGCGTGCGGTGCTGGCCAACTCGGGGTGCGCAAACGCGGCGACGGGCGGTCGCGGCCTGGAAGACGCCGCGAAGACCCAGGGCGCCGCGTCGATCGCCGCCGGCGTGGACGAGGCCGACGTGGCGCTCGCCTCGACCGGCGCGATCAGCCATCGCCTGCCGGTGGAGAAGGTGCTGCGCGGGATCCTCGCCGCGAGCGCCCAGCTGCGCGCCGACGGCGGTGCGGACTTCCAGTCCGCGATCGAGACGACGGACGCCTTTCAAAAGCGCGCGAACCTCGAGGTGGCGCTCGCGTCGGGCGTCGTGCGGCTGAGCGCGCAGTGCAAGGGCGCCGGCATGATCTCGCCGAACTTCGCCACGATGCTGTGCTTCGTGCAGACCGACGCGCGCCCTTCAGGCGCCGACGGCCGACCTGCTGCTCGGCGTGTGCGTCAAGCGGTCCTTCGACCGCTGCTCGGTCGACGGTCAGCTGTCCACCAACGACACCGCGATCCTGATGAGCTCGGGCGCATCTGGCGTGCAGATCGAGCCCGAGAGCGAGGACGAGCTGCTGTTCGGCGAGGCGCTCGACGCGCTGCTGCGCGCGCTGGCGATCATGATGGTCGCCGACGGCGAGGGCGCGGCGCGGATCGCGCGCGTGGTCGTGCGCGGCGGAGATCCGATCGCCGTGGAGTCCGTGGCGCGCGCGGTGGCCAACTCACCGCTGGTCAAGGCGGCGCTGCACGGCGGCGACCCCAACTGGGGCAGGATCGTGCAGGCGGCGGGCGCCGCGCTGCCGGGCGGCGCGCCGCTGGCGCTCGATGTCCGCATCGAGGGGGAGCTGCTTTGCTCGGCGGGCGCCGCGATCGACTATGACGAGCGGGCCCTGGCGCGCGCGGTGGAGGGTTCGGAGGTCGAATACGACATACAGCTGCCGGGCGATGGGGCCGAGACGGAGGTCTTCTTCTCAGATCTCTCCCACGAATACGTGAAGATCAACGCGGAGTACACGACATGAGCACCCAGCGCCCAGGCGCGCACGAGACGGAGGCATCATGAGAGACGTCGGGACGCTGCTGGAGGCGCTGCCCTACATCAGGGAGTTCCACGGCAAGACCGTCGTCATCAAGTACGGCGGGGCCGCGATGGAGGACCCGCAGCTGCGCGAGGAGTTCGCGCGCGACGTGGTGCTGTTGAAGTACGTCGGCCTGAACCCGGTCGTCGTGCACGGCGGCGGCCCGGACATCACTGCGTACATGCGGCGCCTGGACCTGCCCGTGGAGTTCGTCGGCGGCCTGCGCGTATCTGACGAGGACACCGTCGAGGTCGCCAAGATGGTGCTCGTCGGCAAGGTCAACAAGGAGATCGTGCTGCGCCTGGGGCGCCACGGCCAGGCGGCGATCGGCCTGTGCGGCGATGACGGCTCGCTGTTTCGCGTCTCACGTCGCTCGGGGCCCGGCGGCGAGGACATCGGATTTGTGGGAAGCATCGATCGCGTGAACGTCGACGTGCTGCACCACGTCGCCAGCGACTACATCCCCGTGATCGCCTCGGTCGGAGCCGACCGCGATGGACTCTCCTACAACGTCAACGCCGACGAGGCCGCGGGCGCGGTGGCGGGCGCGCTCGGCGCCTACAAGTTGATCTTCCTCACCGACGTGCCCGGATGGCTGCGCGAGGAGCGCGACCCCGAGAGCCTGATCGCGCAGGCGAGCACGGCCGAGGTCGGTGTGGCGCTCGACGGCCTGCAGGGCGGTATGCGCCCCAAGCTGGCGGCGTGCGTGGAGGCGATCGACGCGGGCGTGAGCGCCGCGCACATCCTCGACGGGCGCCTGGCCCACTCGCTGCTGCTCGAGCTGTTCACCGACGCCGGGATCGGCACCAAGATCCAGGCCGCGCCATGAGCATCGCAGCCGTTCGATGCCCGCGCGCGGCGGTTGACCGGTGACGCTCACAGAGCTGCAGGCGATCGAGCGCGATCGGGTGATCTCCGCCTACGCGCGGCTGCCCGTGGAGTTCGTGCGCGGCGAGGGCGTGCGCCTGTGGGACGACGACGGCAACGAGTACCTGGACTTCCTGTGCGGAGTCGGCGTGACGAGCCTCGGGCACTGCCATCCGCGCGTCGTCGCCGCGATCCGCGAGCAGCTCGTGCGATTGATGCATACGAGCAACCTCTACTACACGGCGCCGGCGATGCGACTGGCAGAGCGCCTCTCGCAGTCGAGTCTCGGCGGGAAGGTCTTCTTCTGCAACTCCGGCTCGGAGGCCAACGAGGCGGCTATCAAGCTCGCGCGCAAGGCACGCCGTGGGGGCGATGTGGTCGTCGTCCACGGCGCCTTTCACGGGCGCACCTACGGCGCTCTGTCGGCCACCCCGCAGGAGTCAAAGCAGGCACCGTTCGCGCCGCTCGTGCCGGGCTTTCGCGCCGTGGCGCCCGAGCCGCAGGCGCTCGCCGCCGCCGTGAACGAGCGCACGGCCGCCGTCGTGCTCGAGCCGATCCAGGGCGAGACCGGGGTCAACGTCCTCGGCGAGGAGCTGCTGCAGGCGGCGCGCGCGCTGTGCGACGAGCACCAGGCCGCGCTCGTGTTCGACGAAGTCCAGTGCGGCATGGGGCGCACGGGGAGTCTGTGGGCCTACCAGCAGACCGGCGTGGTGCCCGACGCGATGACGGTCGCCAAGGCGCTCGGCGGCGGGCTGCCGATCGGCGCGCTGGTGACCGGCGAGCGCCTGGCCGGGGTGCTCGCGCCGGGGGACCACGGCTCGACGTTCGGCGGCGGGCCGGCCGTCGCGGCGGGTGCGCTCGCCGCGCTGGAGCTCACCGACGATCCGCAGCTGCTGGCGTCGGTGCGAGACCGCGGGTTGAGGCTCGCCGAGGGTCTGCAGCGCCTGGAGCACGTCGTGTCGGTGCGCGGACGCGGCCTGATGCTCGCCTGCGAGCTCGACGTGTCGGCTCCCGACGTCGCGCGCCGCGCGCTGTTGGCGCAACGCCTCGTGGTCAACGCCACCGGGCCGAGCACGTTGCGGCTGCTTCCCCCGCTGATCGTCTCCGACGCCGATGTCGATCAGGCGCTGCAGCGCCTGGGCGCGGCGCTTGCGCAGGGCGCTTCGCGGTAGCGACAGGGCAGCGTGGATCGCGTCGCGCGGCGGCGCTGAAGCGGCGCGCGCGCAGCGGGCCCTCGGCGGGTGTTCGGGCGTGATTTGCAGCGATTCAGGTTCGGCGGCAAGCCGGCCGATAGGGGCGCGTGGATGGACGGCTCATGAACGCTCGCCCGATCACATCGACCCGACCGCGCGCACTGCTTGTCGCGCTGCTGTCTGTCTGCGCGTTCGGCGCGCTCGTGCTCGCGCCGAGCGCCGGCGCCACCAGCACCGTGGTCAAGGAACGCCTCGCGCTGGCCGCGCGCGTGGCGCCGCTCAGCCAGCGGCTCGCGCCGCAGATCATCGGCGGACAGGAAACCTCGATCGAACAGGTCCCCTGGCAGGTGTTCGTGCTCGTGGTCGCCGTCGAAAACGGCTCGGTGATCGAGCTTGGCTGCGGCGGCTCGATCCTCAGCCCGACAGAGGTGCTCACCGCGGCGCACTGCGTGACGCATGAGGGCACGACGATCAAATATCCGGCGAGCTCGGTGCTCGTCTCCTCCGGGACGTCGAACGTCAGCGAACTGGTCGAAGGGCTCGTCAGCCCGGTCGGCTCGCAGACGGTTGCCGTCTCCAACGTGCGCGTTCATCCCTACTACAGCGTCTCGCCGATCCACGACGACAACGCGGTGCTGACGCTCAACGAACCGCTCAACCTCTCCGGCCCGCGCGCGAAAGCCATCTCGCTCGTGCCGATCGGGGCGACGCCGCCAGGCGGTACCCCGCTGGCCCTCAGCGGCTTCGGCAAACAGAACGGAGCCGCGAACGCCGAGCCCAACTGGAAGCTCTACTCGACGACGGGCTTGAGCGCTGTCAGCAGCGATGCCTGCCGTGACCTGGTCGACCCGGAATCTGCGGTTCTGCTGTGCGCCAGCGGACCGACGTCCGCCGGCTGTCAGGGAGACAGCGGCGGGCCGCTGACCGAGGGCAGCCCCCCGGTGGAGGTCGGCACCGTCGACTTCGGGCTGTTCGGTTGTCCGACGGGGAGCTCCGCCGCCTTCTCGAACGTCGCCGCACCCGAGGTGCGCGACTTCATCGAAGGAAGCGAAACGCCGCCGATTGCGCCGAGACAGACAGGTCCAGCGGTGATCAAGGCGAGCGGGCCGCCCCCGGTCGTCCTCAGCCCCGAGACCTGCGAAGCGGGCGCGTGGAGCGGCTCGCCCTCGTTCACCTACACCTTCCAGACCGAAGCCGGCGCTCCGCAGGTGCTCCAGAGCGGTCCGAGCAACGTCTTCACGCCGCCCACCAGCGCGGTCGGCGCTCAGATCGTGTGCATCGTGCAGGCCGCCAACGCCGGCGGCGTCGCGACCGGGCGCAGCGGCGTCCTGCCCGCGCTCGCCGCCGACACCCGCCAGCCGACGGGCGCGATCTCCGGGTTGAGCTGCCGCGGGCAGAGCTGCTGCTGTCGATCGCCGCGGCCGACCCCTACTCGCTCGCTCTGACCGTTCAAGGCACCGCGATCTATAAGGTCACGACCAAGTGTCCGGTCAAGAAGGGACAGAAGAGAAAGCGCACGGGCAAGCAGCCGGTCTGCCAGAAGGCGGTCAACGCCGCCGTGTCCGCGCAGCCTGTGTCGACAACGTCCGGGATCACGACCTATCACGCGACGCTGAGCGGGCTGCCCTACGGCCAGCCGGTCGTGCTGCGAGTGGTGGTGACCAACGCCGCGGGCCTGCGGCCCACGAGCGCGCCGGTTCGCGCGGTGCTGCTGCGCCCGCCGGCGAAGCCCAAGCACAGGCCGGGCCGCAAGTCGGCGAAGTCCAAGCACAAGCGCTGAGCGCGCGCACCGCCTCCTACGAGGCCGATCCCGAGCAGGTCAAGCGCGTACTGCTGCTGTACTCGGGCGGTCTGGACACGAGCGTCATGCTCAAGTGGATCCAGGATCGCTATGACGCCGAGGTCGTCTGCCTGACCGTCAACCTCGGCCAGCCCGGCGAGGACTACGAGGTCGTCAAGGGCAAGGCGCTTGCGCTCGGCGCGCTGGCCTGCCACGTGGTCGACGCGCGCGAGCAGTTCGCGCGCGAGTACGTCGCCGCGGCGATCAGGGCCAACGCGCTCTACGGCGGCGGTTATCCGCTGTTCACGGCGCTCGGCAGGCCGCTGATCGCAAAGCTCGCCGTCGAGTACGCGCGGCGCGAGGGCTGCGACACGATCGCCCACGGCTGCACCGGCAAGGGCAACGATCAGGTGCGCATCGAGGCGACGATCGCCACGCTGGCACCGGAGCTCGGGGTGATCGCGCCGGTGCGCAGCTGGCGGATGGGCCGCGAGGAGGAGATCGCCTACGCGCGCGAGCACGGCATCCCGATCAAGGCAAATCCCGGCGAGGGCAGCGAGGGCGCGCCGCCGTACTCGATCGACGACAACCTCTGGGGGCGCTCGTCGGAGGGGCGCTGGATCGAGGACCTCGCGCAGGCGCCGCGAGGACGACGTCTTTCAACTCGTCACGCCTCCCGAGGCGGCGCCCGACGAGCCCGAGGTCGTGCAGCTGGCCTTCGAGCGCGGGCTGCCCGTCGCGCTGGACGGCGAGCGCCTGGAGCTGGTGCAGCTGCTCGAAAGGGTCGCCGAGATCGGCGCTCGTCACGGTGTCGGGATCGTCGACCACATCGAGGATCGCATCGTCGGGCTGAAGGTGCGCGACATTTACGAGGTGCCGGCCGCGGCGATCGTGCTGCCCGCCCATCAGGAGCTCGAGAAGCTCGTGTGCACGATCCACCAGAACCAGTTCAAGCCCCAGCTCGACCGCCAGTGGGCCTATCTCGTCTACGCGGGCCTGTGGTTGGAGCCGCTGCGCGGCGATCTGGATGCCTACATGGACCGCGTCAACGAGCAGGTCAGCGGGACGATCGGCGTCAAGCTGTACAAGGGTCACGCGCGCGTCGTCACACGCTCATCACCCAACGCGGTCTATGACGCGAGCCTCGCCTCCTTCGAGCAGTCGGGCGGCCTGTTCTCACAAGCCGCCTCGCCGGGCTTCATCGAGCTGTGGTCGCTTCAGTCGCGGATGGCCTGGCGGCTGCGAAATCGCCAGCAGCGCGACTAGCATGCCGCAGCGTGAGCTCACGGCGCACGCAGGGTCGTCGGACATCTCGTCTGGCGGGGCGGGAAGTGGTACGTCAAGCAACACCTGCGCTCCAGGCGCGCGGAGCTCCTCGACGCGCCTGCCTTCGAGGCGCAAGTCGCTGCTGATCGGCGTCGGCGCAGGGTCTGCGATCGCGCTCACCGTGGTGGCCGCGAGGCGCCTGTCGGGCTGATCGCGGGGCTCGCGTAGGGCGCGTCGAGCCGTCCGGGCGGACGCGTAGCTTGCGGTCATCGTGGTGGCCGAGGAGAACGACACGCCGGGAGGTGACCCGGGCCGGCCGGGTCAGTCGGAGGGAGTGGGATTCGGCGGCGCCGGTCGTCGGGGAGAGGGCGACCTGCTGGCCGAACGCCGCGCGCGTCGCGCGGCGGAATCGGGCACGGACGCGCTGATCCACCGCGCCGAGGCGGCCGAGGCGGCGATGCGGACCCTGCAGGCGCACGTCGCCAGTCTGCAGGAGCGTCTGCACGACGCAGAGGCCGAGCGCCAGCGGCTGGCCGAGCAGCCTGTCGTGCCGCCCGCTCAAGCCGCGCAGGATCCGTGGGCCGGTCAGCCTGAGGGCGTCGGCGAGCGCGAGCTGCGGCGCGCGATGCAACGCGAGTACGCCGAGCAGCAGCTGCGCGCCGACGCCGAAGAGCGTCTGCGCGACGTGGAGGCGAGCGGTCGCGCCGAGCTGCAACGGCTGAGGCACTCGCTCACGGCCAGCGAACACGAGGCGCAGGACCTTGTGCAGGAGCTCGATGGCGTGCGCCGCCAGCTCGCCGAGGCAGAGCAGGCCGCGGCCGCCGAACGCGTCGCGCTGCGCCGCGTCGAGGGCGACCTGACGGGGCGCGTGGCCGAGATCGAGCGTCGCGCGGTGCAGTTTGACCGCGGCCTGGACGCCGAGCGCCGCGCGCGCGAGCGCGCCGAGCAGATGATCGCGGGCATGTCGCGCGGGCATCGCCTGATGCAGGGCGTCGTCGGCGAGCTGCGAGACCTCGTCGCAAGGCTGACGGCGGGTCTCGCGGCCGAAGCGCAGGCGCGCAGCGCACAGGCGCAGCGCGTGACCGCGAGCGCCCAGCCTCGCCCTCGGACCGCGGCGCCCGCGCCGGGCACGCAGGCCAGCGCGCCACCGACCGCGCAGGTCTCCGCGCCACCCGGCGCAGCCTCGGCGAGCGCCGCCGCGTCCGGTCCGCAGACGGCTGCAAGCGCCCCGCCCGCGGGCAGGGCGCGCGGCGAGGAGACCGCGCGCGGCGAGAGCGCGGAGCCTTCGGAGGAGATGGCGCAGGCGCTCGCCGGGGCGGTGGCGCGGCTGCGTGCGAGGGCGCGAGAGGAAGGATCGGCGCCTGTCACGAGCCGCCGCCGCACAGGCACAGCATGTCGCTCCTCGGCCGCTGGCGCGCCGCGCTCGCGCGCAGGCGCCAGCCGTGAAAGGCTCGGCCAGAGGGCCTAGGATCAGCTTCTCGTGACGACGCCGACGTGCGCCCATCTGCATGTGCACTCCGAGTACTCGCTGCTGGATGGCGCGTGCAAAATCGAGGCCCTTGCAGCGCGCGCCGCTGAGTTCGGCCAGCCGGCTCTCGGCCTGACCGATCACGGCGTGATGAACGGGCGCGGTCGAGCTGCACAAGGCCTGCACCAAGCACGACGTCAAGCCGATCCTCGGCTGCGAGATCTATCTCGTGGATGACCGCGCTGCGAGCGCGGCGGGAAAGGTCGAACGCAACCACCTGACGCTGCTGGCCTCCAACGACGCGGGCTATCGCAACCTGGTCAAGCTCTCCTCGGCCGGCTTTCTGGAGGGGCTGCAGCGCGGCAAGCCGACCGTGAACCTCGAGCTGCTCGAGCGCCACTCCGGCGGGGTGATCGCCCTCACGGGCTGCCTTGCCTCGCGCTTTTGCCGGCTGCTTGCCGAGGAGCGCGACCAGGAGGCGCGAACGCACGCGGATGAGCTGCGCGGGATCTTCGGTCCCGAGAACGTCTACTTCGAGGTGCAGAAGAACGGCCTGGCCATCCAGGACAAGTGCAACGAGGGCATCGTCTCGATCGCCGCAGAGCTCGGCGGCAGCCTCGTGGGCACCGGCGATGTCCACTACCTGCGCCGGGAGGACTACGACCACCACAAGGCGCTGCTGTGCGTGCAGACCAAGAGCACGATCGCCGCGCCGAAGATGACCTTCGAGACCAACGAGTTCTACCTGCGCGACAGCGCCGAGATGGCGAGCGCATTCGCGCAGTGGCCGCAGGCGATCGCGAGCACGATCGAGATCGCGGAGCGCTGCTCGGTGGAGATGGAGCTCGGCAAGCAGCTGATACCGAGCTTTCAGACGCCCGATGGGAAGAGCGAGCGCGACTACCTGCGCGAGCGCGTGCAGGATGGCCTGCGTCTGCGCTACGGCGATCCGCCCCCCGCAGAGGCGCTGGCGCGCGCCGAGATGGAGCTCGACGTGATCGACCGCATGGGCTTCAACGCCTACTTCCTGATCGTCTGGGACTTCGTCAAGTTCGCCAAGGAGCACGGCATCGCGGTCGGGCCGGGCCGCGGCTCGGCGGCTGGTTCGATCGTCGCCTACTGCCTGGCGATCACCGACGTCGACCCGCTGCTCTACGGCCTGATGTTCGAGCGTTTCCTGAACCCCGAGCGGGTGTCGATGCCCGACATCGACATCGATTTCTCGGTGCGCGGGCGCGAGCGCGTGATGCGCTACGTGACCGAGAAGTACGGACGCGAGTCGGTCGCGCAGATCGTCACCTTCGGCAAGATGTTCCCGCGCGCGGCCACGCGCGACGCCGCGCGGGTGCTGGGCTTTGACTACGGGACCGGCGATCGCCTGGCGAAGCTGATCCCCGATCCGATCATGGGGCGCGCGCCGTCGTTCGAGGACTGCCTGAAGAGCGGCCAGCCGCTGCGCCAGGCCTATGACGCAGAGCCCGAGGCGCGCCAGATCCTCGATGTCGCGCAGGGCCTTGAGGGCATCGTGCGCAACTCCTCGATTCACGCGGCGGCGGTCGTGATCGCCGAGGGACCGCTGACCGACGTCGTCCCTCTGCAGCTCGCAGACGCCGGCACCGGCGAGGACGGCGAGCGGGCGTATCGCATGGTGACCCAGTTCTCGATGAAGCCGATCGAGGACATCGGGCTGCTGAAGATGGACTTCCTCGGGCTGCGCAACCTCGACGTGATCGAGGATGCGCTGGACATCATCGAGCGCTCCAGCGGCGAGCGCCCGGACATGACTACGCTGGCGCTGGACGATCGGGCGACCTATGAGATGCTCGCTCGCGGAGACTCGACCGGCGTCTTTCAGTTCGAGTCAGAGGGCATGCGCGAGGCGCTCAAGAAGGTCCGCCCCGACGAGTTCAACGACCTGATCGCGCTCGGCGCGCTCTACCGGCCCGGTGCGTTGGACCAGATCCCGGTGTACGCCAAGGGAAAGCACCAGCCCGAGGCGATCTCATACGCCGACGAGCGGCTGCGGCCGATCCTCGAGTCCTCCAAGGGCGTGATCCTCTACCAGGAGCAGGCGATGCAGATCGCCACGGAGCTCGCTGGCTTCTCGGGCGCCAAGGCCGACGATCTGCGAAAGGCGATCGGCAAGAAGAACAGGGCGGCGATGGCGGCGCTGAAGGGCGAGTTCGTCGAGGGCTGCCGCGCATCGGGCACGGACGCCTCGGTGATCGAGTTCCTCTGGCAGACGAACGAGAAGTCGGCTGACTACTCCTTCAACAAGTCCCACGCGGCCTGCTACGCGCTGATCAGCTACCGCACCGCCTGGCTGAAGGCCAACCACACGGCCGAGTACATGGCTGCGCTGATCTCCTCGGTGATGTCGACCAAGGACAAGGTGCCGTTCTTCGTGGCGCGCTGTGAGGAGATGGGGATCGAGATCCTTCCGCCCGACGTCAACCTCTCAGACCACGAGTTCACCGTGGGGGCGCCGAGCGCGGGCAGCGAGGTCGGGAGCATTCGCTTTGGCCTGGACGCCGTCAAGGGCGTCGGCTACCAGGCGGTCGAGGCGATCAAGCTCGCGCGCGAGCAGGGGGGAGAGTTCACATCGCTGTGGGACTTCTGCGAGCGCGTCGATAACCGCGCGGTCAACAAGAAGGCGATCGAGGCGCTGATCAAGTGCGGGGCCTTCGGGTCGACCGGCGCGACGCGCAAGGGGATGCTCGAGGTGCTCGAGCAGGCCCAGGGGGCCGGCCAGCAGGCTCAGCAGGACGCGCTGATCGGCCAGGGCTCGATCTTCGATCTGGCCGAAGCGGCGCCTGCGCCGCAGGGTGGGCCGGCGGGCTCGACGGGGATCGCGGGCCTCGAGGGCCGCGCCTCAGCCGCCGGGGGTGTGATTGCGCGTCCGATCCGCCCGCCGATCCCGAGCGGAGAGTTCGACCAGGCGCAGCTGCTGGCCGCCGAGAAGGAAGCGATCGGGCTGTTCGTGTCCGCGCATCCCCTCAAGCCGCTGCGCGACGTTCTGCGCGCGCGCGTGGACTGCCCGCTCAGCGCGCTGCCCGATCGCCGCGACAAGGATTGGGTGACGGTCGGCGGGATCATCGTCGATGCCAAGCGCATCAGGACGCGAAACGGCGATCACATGATGTTCGCGACGCTCGACGACCTCGAGGGGGCGGTCGAGCTGCTGGTCTTCGGCAAGGCGCTCGCCGAGCACGAGGCGGCGCTCGCGGTGGACGAGGTCGTGCTCGTGCGCGGGCGCGTCGACCAAAAGGAAGCCGGCAAGACGTGCCTGGTCGTGCAGAGCGTCGAGCGCTTCGCCCCCAGCGAGCAGGAGATCGAGCAGGCCAGCGCGCGCGCCGAGGCCGAGTCGCGGACGGCCGCGACGGTCTCACAACCGGTCCGTCTGCAGGCCGACGCGGCGAGTCTCTCGGCCAGCGTGATCGAGGATCTCAAGCACGTGATCGAGGACTATCCGGGCGCGGCCGAGGTGCTGCTCGACCTCGTCACGCCAGCGGGCGTGAGCAGGCTGCGCCTGGGCGAGGGCTACCGCGTGCAGAACACGCCCACCGTGCGCGCCGAGCTCGAGCGCGCGGTTGCGCCGGCACGGCTGGCCGTCGCCTAGCGTGCGGGCTTTCTGCGCGCGAGCGGCGCGCCGGCGCGCCGCGACGCCTCGCTCGTTGAGCTTGATCGCCAGCGCGACTTCCGCCGCCGAGGGGCCTTCGCGATTCTCGCCGGGAGTCTCGAGCACACAGGGCAGCTTTTGCAGCGCCGCCGCCGACAGGAACGCCGCGCAGCCGCGCTCGCCGAGCTCGCCCGCGCCGATGTTGGCGTGACGGTCGCGGTTTGAGCCGAGCGGCGTCTGGGAGTCGTTGAGGTGAAGCGAGCGCACGCGCCCGCGGCCGAGCTCGCGGCTCGCCTCGCGCAGGACCGTGCCCATGCCGTCGATCGTGCGGATGTCATAGCCGGACGCCAGTAGATGGCAGGAGTCCAGGCAGACTCCGAGCCGCGGGCTCTCTCCGGCGGCGGCGAGCAGTTGCGCGAGCTCTGTGAACGACCGTCCCAACGTGCCGCCGGCGCCGGCGGTGTTCTCCAGATGCAGCTCACAGCCCTCGCTGTCTTCCAGCGCGGCGCGGATCGTCTTGCCGGCGCGCGCGATCGCCGCGCCGACGTCGCCGGCCTTGGCCGAGCCGGGGTGCAGCACGACGGCGCGCGCGCCGATCGCCTGCCCCGCGCGCAGCGAGTGCGTCAGCGAGGCCAGTGATTTCCTGGCGATGTCGCGGTCGTCGCTTGCGCAGTTGAGCAGGTAGACGGCGTGGATCAGGACTGCGTCGACAGTGCTCGCGGCCATCGCCTCGCGAAAGGCCGCGACGTCCTCGTCGCGATAGACGCTGGGGCGCCACATGCGCGGAGACTGGTTGAAGATCTGGATCGCGCGGCAGCCGCGCTGCTCCCCTCGCTCGATCGCCTTCGCCAGCCCGCCGGCGGGCGAGACGTGCGCGCCGATCAGCATCCGCTCATGCCTGTCGGCCCATGGGCAGCGGGAGGAGGGCGACTAGCATGCGCGCATCCTATGAGGGTCCGCTTCGCTCCATCGCCCACCGGGGCGCTGCACATCGGCGGCGCGCGCACCGCGCTGTTCAACTGGCTGCTCGCGCGCCACGCGGGCGGTCAGCTCATATTGCGCATCGAGGACACCGACCGCGAGCGCTCTACGCCCGAGAACGTCGAGCAGATTCTCGACGCGCTGCGCTGGTTGGAGCTGGACTGGGACGAGGGGCCGATCCGCCAGAGCGAGCTCGCCGAGCGCCACCAGCAGGCCCTTCAGGCGCTGCTGGACGGCGATCGCGCCTATCGCTCCAGCGCGACGGCCGATGACGTGAAGGCCTTCAAGCAGCGCTACGGCGCCGAGCGCGGCTTCCGCGGCGAGCCCCAGGAGCATGGGGCGGTGCGCCTGCGCGTGCCCGACGAGGGAGCGACCGTCGTGCACGACGTGATCCGCGGCGACACGCGCTTTGAGCACGTCCACCTCGACGAGCCGGTGATCGCGCGCGCGGACGGTTCGGTCCTCTACAACTTCGCGGTCGCGATCGATGATCTCGACGCCGCGATCACCCACGTGGTCCGCGGTGAGGACCACCTGTCCAACACGCCCAAGCAGCTGCTCGTGCTGGAGGCCGCCAGGGCCGTCGGCTTCGGCGCGCAGGCGCCGCTGCCGGTGTATGCGCACCTGCCGCTGCTGCATGGACCGGACGGCAAGAAGCTCTCAAAGCGCCACGGGGCCGCGTCGGTGCAGGAGCTGCGCGACGCCGGCTATCTGCCCGAGGCGGTGCGCAACTACCTGGCGCTGCTGGGCTGGGGCGCGGGCGACGACGAGACGGTGCTGTCGACGCAGGAGCTGATCGAGCGCTTCACGCTCGATCGCGTGAGCCGCAACCCGGCGCGCTTTGACGAGACCAAGCTGAAGTGGCTGAACGGCGTGTACGTGCGCAGCCTCGAGCCCGCCGAGCTCACGCGACGCCTGGAAGCCTTCACCGGACGCGACCACCTCGAGGCGCTCGTGCGCATCAGCCAGGAGAAGATCCACACGCTTGCCGACTTCTGGCCGCTGAGCGGCCCGCTGCTCGACGGCCCGGTTGACGACCCCGCGGTGCGCGAGCGATGGCTCGGGGAGGAGGGGCGCGCGGTGCTCGTTGCCGTTCGCCAGGCGCTGGAGCCGCTCGACAGCTTCGACGAGAGCGCCGTCGCGCGGGCGCTTGAAGCAGTGGTCGCGCAACGCGCCGTCAAGCCGCGCGAGGTCTATCAGCCGCTGCGCGTGGCGATCGTCGGGACGACGGTCTCGCCGGGCATCTTCGAGAGCGTCGCGCTGCTCGGGCGCGAGGAGACGCTCGCGCGGATCGACGCGGCGCTCGCGCGAGGCTGATCGCAACCCCTCAACTGTTGGCCCGGCGATGCCGATAGGACTGCGAGACGAATCACCGACCCACGGGTCGGCAACTTCAAGGTGGGTATCTGACCGAATGCCGGCAACAGCGAGAAAGCCAAAGCAGCGCGCCGCCAAGGCGGGCGACAGCGAGGCGCCCAAGGAGGCCGCAAAGGCGCCCGCGCGTGGCGCGAGCGGCCAGCCGGCTGGGGCCGAGCGCCCCCAGAACGAGGGTCATGGCCGCCGCCTGACGGCCGCCTTTGAAGCGCTCGAGGCGTTTCCCGCGCTGGCCGAGTCGCGCAATCGCCTGCTGGCGGTCGTCGGCAAGGAGAACGTGGCCACCGCCGACATCGTCACGGCGGTCGAGTCCGATGTGGCGCTGATCATCTCGGTCCTGCGGCTGGCAAATCGCGTGCAGGACACGCGCCGGCGCGTGGACACGATCGTCGGCGCCGTGGAGCTGCTCAGCCCGCAGACCGTCCAGGCGCTCGCGGCGCAGCTGCGCACGTTTGACTTCTTTGAGCGCGCGAGCGTGTGGGACGCGGCGCCGGAGCGCTTCCGGCTGCACGCGCTGGCCACCCAGCACGCGGCCGATCGCGTCGCCGGGGAGATCGGCTACGAGTACCGCGATCGACTTACCGTCACGAGCCTGCTGCATGACATCGGAAAGCTCGTGCTGATGTACGCCTACCCCGGCTATCCCTCACAGGTGCACCGCGGCGCCAAGACGCCGCGCGACCGCATCCACCAGGAGCGCCGCGAGCTCGGCGTCGATCACGCGCTCGTGGGCGGCGTGCTCGCCCGGCGCTGGGGACTGCCGCCGAGCATCGCCACGGTGATCGAGCGCCATCACAACCCCGACGCCGAGGGCGAGGCCGCGGTCGTCGCGCTGGCCGACATGCTCGCCCACTACGGCCAGGGCGATCAGGTCTCTCCGGCGGAGATGCTGCACGCCGCGCGCACGGTCGGCCTCGGGCCAAAGGAACTTCGACGCGTGCTGTATGAGCTCCCGAGCTCCTCCAGCCAGCGCCCGCGCCACGTCGACCCCTGCCCGCTGTCAGGACGCGAGCTCGGCGTGCTGCAGCGCCTGGCCGAAGGCAAGGTCTACAAGCAGATCGCCCACGAGCTCACGCTCTCCACGAGCACCGTGCGCACCCACCTGCACAACATCTACGGCAAGCTCGGCGCCGTCGACCGCGCGCAGGCGGTTCTGATCGCCACCGAGCGCGGCTGGCTCTAGGCCACGGCGCCCCGGCGACGCCCGGCCCCACGCCGCCCGGTCGCTTCCCTAGCATCGCGTGTGACGCCGCGATGATCTCGATCACCAGCAAGTCCCCCTACGCCGTCCTCGCGCTCGCCGAGCTCGGCCGCAGCGCGGGCTCTGAGCCGGTGCCGATCGGCGAGCTGGCGCGCCGGCGCGACGTCCCCGTGCAGTTTCTCGAGCAGCTGTTCGCGACGCTGCGCCGCGCCGGCATCATCAGCTCTCAGCGCGGCGTGAAGGGCGGCTATCGCTTCGCGCGCGAGCCGGCGAGCGTGACCGTGCTGGAGATCGTCGAGCTGCTCGACGGACCGCTCGGCCGCGACGCCGAGGGCGTCTTCGGCGACGCGTCGCTGGCGGCGCGCACCGTGCTTCAGAGCACGACGATCGCCGACGTGATCGAGCGCGAGGCCCACGAGGCCGGCGCGAGCATGTACCACATTTAGGAAGCGCTGGGCCGGGCGCCTACCCGACCTCGGCTGTTGATGATTTCGTGGTTGTCGAAGCCGAGGGGTCTTCCGCAGTGCTGGCTGGATACTTCGCTCCCGCGCGAAGCGGCCTGCATCGAACCAACGTTTGCGCGATGATCCGTCCAGGCGCGGCCTGCGGGCGCGCGCCTCCGGGGATGGGGGCCCCGACGATGCTGGAGGAGTCGATGAAGGGCAAGCTGTCCATAGGATTGGTCGTCGGACTCACGGTCGCCGCATTCCTCGTCGGACTCACCGGGCACGCACTGCTCACGAGCGGCGGAGGCCACCGTCAGACCGCCGCCGGCCCGACCTTCACCGTCTCGACTCCGCCCGAAGCCGGCCCGGCGCAGAGCACGGCGCCGCCGAGCTCGACAGCGGCGCACAGGCGCGCCGCGCGACCGCGCACGGGCTCGACGCCTGAGAAGGCCAGCCCGACCGTCGTGCGAGTCGTCTCGGCCCCTGGGAGGACGCGGTCGGTGACCGTGAGCGTGCCCGAGCCCAACCCGCTGGCCGGCTCGCCACCCCAATCGAGCACCACGGTGACGGCGCCCCCGGCTAGTCCCGCGACCGCGCCGGCGCCGGCGTCGAGTCCGACCGCCTCCCCGCCGACGGGCGCCACGGGCGAATCGGATGAACCCGTGCAGCTCGAACCGGGCGTCCGCCAGTCGCTGGCCTCTGAAGGGGCGCGGCTGCTCAGGAGCAGCGCTGTCGGCGGCGAAGAAGGCGCGGGCAGCGAAGTCCTGCAGGGTCTCGAACACTGCCTCGAACTGATCGCGGACTCCTCGCTTCCCGCCGGCGTGGAACCGGCCGGTTGCGACCTCGAATAGCGCATCCGGTCGCATCAGGCGCCGAGCCCGTCCGGGCGGCGGTCGCCGGCGAACGGGGTGGATTGGCCTATTGTCGGGATATGCCCCGAATCCCGATCAACATTTCTGAACTGGTCGGCGACACGCCGCTCGTGGCGATCCCGCGACTGCTCGAGGACACGCCCGCCGCCGAGAACGGGGTCGAGCTGTTCGCCAAGCTCGAGGCGCTGAACCCCGGCGGAAGCGTCAAGGATCGGATCGGCGTCGCGATGATCGAGGCCGCCGAGGCCACGGGAGAGATAGAGCCCGGACGCACGACGATCGTCGAGGCGACAAGCGGCAACACCGGAATCGCGCTCGCGTTCGTGTGCGCGGCCAAGGGCTATGACCTGGTGTTGACCCTGCCCGAGGGCATGAGCCGCGAGCGTGAGAGCCTGCTTCGTCTCTACGGCGCGCGGGTGGAGATCACCGAGTCGATGGGAGGCATGGGCGAGGCGGTCGCGGCCGCGCGCGCGATGGCGCGTCGCGACGACGTCTTTCTGCCGGACCAGTTCTCCAACCCCGCCAACCCCGACGTTCACCGGCGCACGACGGGGCCGGAGATAGAGCGGGCGTTGGACGGCCGCGTGGACGTGCTGGTCGCGGGCGTGGGAACCGGAGGCACGATCACCGGCGCGGGCGAGTACCTGCGCGAGCGCAATCCTCGACTGCGCGTCGTGGCTGTGGAGCCGCGCAACTCGGCCGTGCTCTCCGGCGGCCCGCTTGGCCCGCATCGCATCCAGGGAATCGGCGCCGGCTTCGTGCCGGCGGTGCTCAACCGCGAACTGCTCGACGAGGTGATCGGGGTGTCAGACGAGGACGCGATCCGCACGGCGTGGAGCTGCGCCGAGCGTGCCGGCGTGCTCGCGGGCATCTCCGGCGGCGCCGCTCTGTGGGCGGCGCTGCAGGTGGCCGCCCGTCCCGAGTCCAGCGGACAGCGAATCGTCGTCGTCGTCCCGGACTCGGGTGAGCGCTATGTCTCGCAGGCGTTCTTCGCGCCTCCGTCGATCGCCCTGGAGGGCGCGCATCGCTGAGCCGCTGAGGCGGTCGCGAAGCTGTCAAGAGGCCCCACACCGGCCGCTACGCTGTTGCAATGGCTGCCTTTGACGCTCTGGCGCGGGTCGGCAAGGAGGTGCGACGCGACGTTCTGGCGGCGCGCGATCGCGATCCGGCGGCGCGCGGGGTCGGGCCGGCCGAGATCCTCGCCACGTGGCCCGGGATCCACGCGCTGCTGGCCTATCGCGTGGCGCACGCGCTGACCGGCGCCGGGGTGCCGCTGGCGCCGCGTCTGATCTCGATGCTCACGCGCGCGCTCACCGGGATCGAGATCCATCCCTCTTCGAACATCGGGCAGGGGCTGTTCATCGATCACGGGGCGGGCGTCGTGATCGGCGAGACAGCCGACATCGGCGACGACGTGACCCTCTATCAGGGGGTCACGCTGGGCGGCACCGGCTTTGCCACGGGCAAGCGTCATCCGACCGTGCAGGACAACGTCACGATCGGCTCCGGCGCGAAGCTGCTCGGTCCGATCACGATCGGTCACGGCGCGAAGATCGGCGCCAACAGCGTGGTGATCACCGACGTGCCGCCGCACTCGACCGTCGTCGGCAACCCCGGTCACCCGGTCCGTGTCGATGGCCGCCGCGTCGAGGGCCCCGACGCCGACTGGATCCACCTCCCGGACCCGATCGCCGAGGCGATCCAGGCGCTCGCCAACCGCATCGGCGCGCTCGAGCGCAAGGTCGGCGAGCTCTCAGAGCAGGAGCCCGAGCCGATCGCCGACGTCAGGCCGCTGCGCCCGGTGAAGGGCCCAAACCCGGCCGGCGGCTGAGCGCGCGGCGGCCCTGAGGGGCGGCCGATCGCGCATCTATGCTGGATCAAATGGCAGCGAACCCACATCGCGAGCACCTCGACGAGCTCCTGGAGGGGCTCAACGAGCCCCAGCGCGAGGCCGTCACCCACGGCGAGGGCCCGCTGTTGATACTCGCCGGAGCGGGCAGCGGAAAGACGCGCGTGCTGACCCACCGCATCGCGTATCTGATCTTCACCGACCAGGCACAGCCGAGCGAGATCCTCGCGATCACCTTCACCAACAAGGCCGCCGAGGAGATGCGCGGCCGCGTGCAGCAGCTGCTCGGGCGCGGCACCCGCGGCATGTGGGTGATGACCTTTCACGCCGCGTGCGCGCGCATCCTGCGCAGCGAGGCGCAGCGCCTGGGCTACACGCGCCAGTTCACCATCTACGACCAGGCCGACGCGCGCCGGCTGACCAGGCGCTGCATCGACGAGCTGGGCGTGGACGCAAAGCGCTTCACCCCGGCCGCGATCCACAGTCAGATCTCCGCCGCCAAGAACGCGCTGCGCGTCGCCGACGACTATCGCCAGTCGGTCGGATCGCAGTTCGAGGAGCTGGTGGCCGACATCTACGACCTCTACGAGCGCGAGCTTTTGCGCATGAACGCGATGGACTTCGACGACCTGCTGTTGCGCACGGTCAACGTGCTCGAGCTGTTCGAAGAGGTTCGCCTGCGCTACGCGCGCGCGTTCGCGCACGTGCTCGTGGACGAGTATCAGGACACCAACCACGCGCAGTACCGCCTGCTGCAGCTGCTGGTCGGCGGCGGCCGCGAGGCGCCGGCGCGCGGACGGCGCGTGCAGCTCGAGGGTCACCGCAACCTCGCGGTGGTCGGCGACGACGCGCAGTGCCTTGCGAGGGGAACGATCATCACTATGGCCGACGGCACCGGCAAGCCGATCGAGGACGTCAAGGCGGGAGAGAAGGTCCTTTCGTGTTACGGCAGCGGTGACCTACGGCCCGCCTTGGTCGTTCGGACCCACCGGTCCCGCGCGCCGTCGGGCGTCGCGATCAGTCTGCGCAGCGGACGACGGATCGTGAGCACACCGGAGCACACGCACTTTGCCGGCTACCGATCTGGATCCACGCCTCAGATGCACCTCACCTATCTGATGCGCCACCGAGACAAGGGCTTTCGTGTCGGTACCTCCCGCGTCTACACGGCCGGACAGGAGCGGCCTGTCGTCGGGGTGGCGCTGAGGACCCGCTCCGAGAGCGCAGATGCTGCATGGGTTGTCGGCACGCACGACAGCGAGATGGAGGCACGAATTCACGAGATGATCCTCTCGCTTCGCCACGGGCTGCCGACGATCCCATTTCGCGCACGTCGCAACGGACGATCGAACGGAGTAGTCGGCGACCAGAACGCAATCGATGGAGTCTTCGACGTGCTCGACACTGTCACAGCAGGCGGAGCGGTACTTGCCGAGGAGGGTCTCGACCTCGATCATCCGCACTTCATGCCAGCCTCCTACGAGGGGCGTCGGCGGATCGTCACGGTCACGCTATGCGCCGACCGCCGTGGTAGGCACGCCGATGCACCTCGTCGCGGTGGGGGGGCGTGACACGGAGGCGCGCGCGGCGCTTGAAGGACTTGGTCTTAGTGTTCGACCCGCGAAGGCGGGCTCCAAGAGTTGGCGTTACGAGTCCGTATTCAAGGATTTTGGCGCCGTCATGGCGATAGTGGCTCGCATCAGGGCGGTTGCTTCCGGTAAGGGTTCGCTGCCAGGCGATGCTCGGCGCGCAGGGCAGCTCCTTCGAGCGAAATACCCTCCCGTTCATACCAGCCGCGTCGGTTCGGCCGGGAATGACGATGTTCGTCGAGGACAACACCTACGACATCGTTGAGAGCGTTGAGCGCGTTCGCTTGGACGGGCCTGTCTTTGATCTGGACATCGAGGGCACACACAACTTCATCGCGAGTGGTGTTGTTACACACAACTCGATCTACAGCTTCCGTGGCGCCGACGTGCGCAACATCCTCGAGTTCCAGGATGACTTCCCCGATGCGCGCGTGATCAAGCTCGAGCAGAACTATCGCTCGACGCAGACGATCCTCTCAGCGGCCAACGCGGTGATCGCCAACAACCGCGGCGGCATCGCAAAGCGCCTGTGGAGCGATCTCGGCAGCGGCTCGCCGGTGCACGTGCGCGAGCTCGACGACGAGCACGCCGAGGCGCGCTTCGTCGTCGGCGAGATCGAGCGGCTGGTGGAAGAGGGGGCCTCGCGCGCGGAGATCGCGGTGCTCTACCGGACCAACGCCATGTCGCGCGTGATCGAGGACACGCTCGTGCGTCGCGAGATCGCCTATCAGGTGATCGGCGGCACCAAGTTCTATGAAAGAGCGGAGATCAAGGACGCGATCGCCTACCTGTCATGGCTCGCCAACCCGTTCGACGTCGTCAGCTTCTCGCGCATCGCCAACTCGCCGCGTCGCGGGCTCGGGCAGACCTCGCTGTCGCGCATCGTCGCGCACTCGACGAGCCTGGGGGTATCGGTCTGGGAGGCCGCCGCCACGCCCGAGCAGATCCCCGGCCTGGGGGCGGCGGCGGTGAAGTCGCTGGCGCGCTTCATGGGCACGATGTCCGAGCTGGCCGAGCTCGTCGAGCAGCGGGTCCCGGTCGGCGACCTGCTCGACGCGGTGCTGTCGCGCAGCGGTTATGTCGAGGCGCTGGAGGCCGAGACGATGGGCGGCGCGGAGAAGACGATCGAGGCGCAGGGGCGCCTCGAAAACCTCGATCAGCTGGTCGAGGTCGCGCGCGAGTTCGACGCGAGCGCCAGCGAGAGCGAGGACACGCTGGGCGTTTTCCTACAGCAGCTCGCGCTCGTCGCCGACGCCGACTCGCGGCGCGAGGACGAGAGCCTCGTGACGCTGATGACGCTGCACAACGCCAAGGGCCTGGAGTACCCGATCGTGTTCATCGCCGGCTGTGAGGACGGTGTCTTTCCGCACTCGCGCGCGCTCGACGAGGGCAGCCTGGAGGAGGAGCGGCGCTTGTTCTACGTGGGCGTCACACGCGCCAAGCGCGAGCTCTACCTGACCCACGCGCGCCGCCGGTCGGTGTTCGGCGCCCCCACCTTCGGCCTGCCCAGTCGCTTCCTGCAGGAGATCCCGTCTGAGCTGACCGACGCCGAGCAGGAGCTCGTGCTCACGCGCGCGGGCGGCGTGCCCGCCGGCGCGGGACCTCAGCGCCTGCGGCGCTCGGCGCCAATCGTCCCGCGAGCTGGAGCAGCTCGCGCTCGAACGTCGCCGGCGCGCAGAGCTCGCTGCGCATGGGCGAGGACGTCGTGCACGCGGCGTTCGGCGAGGGCGTGGTGACGGGCATCGAGCCGGGCGGGGTGATCGTCGTGCGCTTCGCCGGCGACGGCTCCGAGCGCAAGCTGATGGCCGAATACGCTCCGATCTCGCGTCGCTGAGCGCGCCACGTCGAGATCGACCGGTCCGCGGGCGTGACGCTCAGGCGATGACTACGATCCGCCCGATGCCCGCGACGATCATCGACGGCAAGGCGATAGCCGCGCGTCTGCGCGAGGAGGTCGCGCGCCAGGTGCCCGCGTTCACGCGCGAGGCCGGTCGCGCGCCCGGCCTCGCGACGGTCCTCGTCGGCGACGACCCCGCCTCGGCGGTCTACGTCAGCGGCAAGCAGAGAGCGTGCGTGGAGGTCGGAATGACCGCCGTGGACAGCCGCCTGCCGGCGGATGCGTCCTTCGCGCAGATCGCCGAGGAGCTGCAGCGCTTGAACGAGGACCCCGCCGTCAGCGGCGTGCTGCTGCAGCTGCCCCTGCCGGGCGATCTCGACGGTGGCGCGCTGACGGCCAAGATCGATCCGGCCAAGGACGTGGACGGCCTGACGCCGGTGAACGCCGGCCTGCTTGCGCTCGGACGCCCCGGGCTGACGCCCTGCACGCCGCTCGGCGTGATGGAGCTTCTGCGCAGTGTCGACGCGACCTTGGAGGGCAGCGAAGCGGTCGTGGTCGGGCGCTCGAACCTGTTCGGCAAGCCGATGGCCCAGCTGCTGCTCGCGGCCAACGCGACCGTCACGACGTGTCACTCGCGCACGCGCGACCTGCGCGAGGTGTGCGCCCGCGCCGATGTGCTGATCGCGGCGGTCGGTCGCCCGCGCCTGATCACGCGTGACTTCATCAAGCCGGGGGCGATCGTGATCGACGTCGGCTTGAGCCGCATCAGCCCGCAGGAGGCAGGAAACAAGAGCGGGCTGGTCGGCGACGTGGACTTCGCCGCCGCGGTCGAGGTCGCGTCGGCTGTCACGCCGGTGCCCGGCGGCGTCGGGCCGATGACGATCGCCTGCCTGCTGGCCAACACCCTTCAAGCGGCGCGCTCACAGGCCGGTGCGCAGGGTTGATGGCCAGCGGCGAGAGCGGCGCGCGCGGTGGTGGGTCGGGCGAGGCGCCGGCGCCGCAGTCGTTGAACGGCCGCGCCCGCGGGCCATCGCTGCCTCGCGCACGGCGCCTTCGCCTCGGCGAGCTGCTGGCGCTCGCCGGAGCGATCTGCGTGATCGTCTCGCTGTTTCTGCCCTGGTATGAGAACGCGGCCGGCAAGCTCAGCGCCTGGGAGACGTTCGGTCCCGCGGTGGCGCTGTTGATCGCCGCCGCCGCTGCCGCGTTGGCGCTCGTCGTGAGCGCGCTCGGCGAGCGCAGTCCCGCGCTGCCGGTGTCGGTCGGCGTGTGGAGCACGCTGCTCGCCATCGCGGCGGTGATCGCTGCGATCGTGCGCGTGCTCGAGCGCCCCCAGGACGCCACCAGACTGTGCGCCGGCGCGTGGGTCGCGCTCGCCGGGGCGGTGGTGATGCTCGTCGGCTCCTGGCAGGCCGTGCGCGACGAACGCACGTCGATCTATCCACCCACGCGCCCAGAGCGGCGCCCGCCACCGCCACGCTGACGCCGTGCGACCCGCCCGGCGCGTTCTGCGGGCGGGTTGGCAGAAGTCGCACACGGGCAGGACTGACGCGCGGCGCGCGGAATGAGTAGGCAGGGACTGCGCAATGAGCTCTGAGGTCAACGGACTGCGACGAGCGGATCGGCTGATGGGAGGCGGTGCGCTGGCGCTGCTCATCGTCCTGTTCCTCGTCAAGTGGTATGAAGCGAGCGTCCGGCTCGGCACGGCGCGCGGGCTGAGGATCCTCGGCGGCAGCTTCAACGGCTGGCACGCCTTCACCCACAGTCGCTGGATCTGGCTGCTGACCGCTGTGGCCGCGCTCGCCGCTGTCGCGATGACGCTCAACCAGAGCAAGCTCGATCTCGGCGTCAGGCGCGGCACGATCGTCGCCGCGCTCGGCGCGCTCTCCAGCGCGACGATCCTCTACCGCATCATCCACCACCCGATCGCGCCCGCCGGCGAAGTGACCGCCGGCGCGCACCTCAGCTACTCGGCCACCACGAAGATCGGCATCTGGATCGCGCTCGCAGCCGCGCTCGCGATCACCTACGGCGGGTACCTGGCGATGCGCAGCGAAGGCCCCGCCCCGTCACGAGATCCAGACGAGCACGAGCCGCCCGAGGCGCGAGACCCCCAGGACGCGGTCACCGAGGAGCCTGCGCCGCGGGCCTTCAGCGGGCTGGTCGTCCAGGACGCCTCGCGCGGGCGCGACCGGACGGCGGCCTCGCCGCCCGCGGGCGCGCCGGTCGCCGAGCCGACAACCACGACAGGAGCCTGACGCAAAGGAGCCTGACGCAGAGGAGCCTGCGCCAGGGGACGCTGTCCCAGGCGAGGCTGCCGAGCAGGAAGCGATGCCGACATCGCCGGTTGCGCCGCCGGTACGGGAGGCGGCAGATAGACGCGCCGCCCGACTCCGGGGCCACGAGGCAAGCTCCCCAGCCAGCCCAGCCGTCGCACGGCGACTCGTCGACTGTGCCCCTGCCACCACCGATACCGCCTCCGGCCACGCCCCCGCAGGCAGACCCGTCGGCCGGGCCGCAGCCCCGGGAGGACTCCGACGGCTGAGCGCGCATGGCGGCGCTTGGCGGGCGCTCCCTAGAATCCTCCGCGTGATCGAGCGCGACGAGGTCCTGCACGTGGCGCGCCTTGCGCGCCTGGCGCGTGGACGAGGACGAGATAGAGCCGCTGGCCGCGGAGCTGTCGGCGGTGCTCGACCACGTGGCGAAGATCGCCGAGCTGGACCTCGACGGGGTTGTGCCGACGTCGCACGTGGTCGAGGTGACCGGCGCTCTGAGACCCGACGAGCCGCGCCCGTGCCTGGCGCGCGAGGTCGTGCTCGCGCAGGCGCCAGCCGTCAGTGGCGAGGGTTTTCTCGTGCCGAGCCCGCAGGCATGAGCGCTTCGTCGGGCGACGCGATCGAGCTCTCCGGCAGCGCAGGCGATCGCGGAGATCCAGGCCGGCGGCCTGAGCGCTTCAGAGCTGTTCTCGCTCTATCGCGAGAGGGCCGTTGAGCACGGCTCTGTCGACGGCTTGAACTGCTTCACGTGGATCGCCGACGGCGCGGCCGACCAGGCCGACCCGGGCCCCGACGCCCCGCTGCGCGGAGTGCCGCTGGCCGTCAAGGACCTGTTCTGCACGGAGGGCGTTCCGAGTCAGTCGGGCTCGCGCATCCTGGAGGGCTATCTCCCGCCCTACACCGCGAGGGCGGTCGCGAGCCTGACCGATGCGGGCGCGACGCTGCTGGCGAAGACCAATCAGGACGAGTTCGCGATGGGCTCATCCAACGAGAACTCGGCGTTCGGCCCGGTGCTCAATCCCTGGGACCGAGCGCGCGTGCCCGGCGGCTCCTCGGGCGGCAGCGCGGCGGCGGTCGCGGCGGGCCTCGTGCCCTGGGCGCTGGGGACCGACACCGGCGGGTCGATTCGTCAGCCGGCGGCGCTGTGCGGGATCGTCGGGCTCAAACCGACCTACGGAGCGGTGTCTCGCTACGGCATGATCGCGTTCGCCTCCTCGCTGGACCAGGCGGGACCGCTCACGCGCGACGTCACCGACGCCGCGATTCTGCTGGCGCACATGGTCGGGCCGCGACCCCTGCGACGCGACGTCGCTGGCCTTCCCCGAGGACATCGCGCTGCCGCGCGCAGAGCGCCTGGACGGCGTGCGCCTGGGCGTTCCGGCCGAGCTGCAGCACCCCGGCGAGGATTTCGCCGGTGCCGAAACGGAACCAGGCGTGCGGCGCGCGTTCGAGCAGGCGCTCGAGCTGGCCGAAGGCGCTTGGCGCCGTTGTGCAGGAGGTGCATCTGCCGCACTCCCCGCACGCGCTGTCGGCGTATTACGTGATCGCGCCGTCGGAGGCCAGCTCGAACCTCGCGCGCTTTGACGGCGTGCGCTATGGGCTGCGCGCGCAGGACGCGAGCGACCTGCTGGACATGTACACGCGCACGCGACATGACGGGTTCGGCGCCGAGGTCAAGCGCCGGATCATGCTCGGCACCTACGCGCTGTCGGCCGGCTACTACGACGCCTACTACGGGCGCGCGCAGCGGGTGCGCACGAAGGTCTCCGAGGACTTCAGGCAGGCGTTCTCGCAGGTCGACTTCATCGTCACGCCCACGTCTGGGAACGTCGCCTTCCAGCTGGGCGAGAAGACGGCGAACCCCTGGGCGATGTATCTCAACGACTACTTCACCGTGCCGATGTCGCTGGCCGGCGTGCCGGCGATCTCGATCCCGTGCGGGCTGAGCGGAGGCGAGGACGGCGGGCTCGGCCCCGACGGCGCCGGACTGCCGGTCGGCCTCCAGCTCGCCGGGCCGGCGTTCAGCGAGAACAGGCTGCTCGACGCGGCTCACGCGCTCGAGGCGGCGATCGGCTTCGATGGGAGCGTCGCGCGTGTCTGACAGCAACGCCGACGATCGCGCGCCGGGCGGCGCCGGCGCCGGGGAGCTCGAGCCTGTCATCGGCCTGGAGATCCACGTGCAGCTGGCGACCGCGACGAAGATGTTCTGCAGCTGCGAGGTGTCCTTCGGTGACCCGCCGAACACGCACACCTGCGCGGTCTGCCTGGGGCTGCCGGGCGCGCTGCCGGTGGCCAACGCGCGCGCCGTGCATTTCGGGCTGATGATCGGCCTGGCGCTCGGCTCAGAGCTCGCGCCGCGCTCGATCTTCCATCGCAAGAACTACTTCTACCCCGACCTTCCCAAGGGCTATCAGATCTCCCAGTACGACGAGCCGCTGTGCCGCGGCGGGCAACTGGGCGACGTGCGCATCCATCGCGTGCACCTCGAGGATGACGCCGCAAAGCTGATCCACATCGGCGCCAGCGGGCGAATCCACGGCTCGGACGCGAGCATCGTCGACTTCAACCGCGGCGGCACGCCGCTCGCGGAGATCGTGACAGAGCCCGATCTGCGCTCGCCCGAGCAGGCCAGCGAGTGGCTGAAGCTGCTGCGCAGCACGCTTCGCCAGCTCGGCGTCAGCGACGTGAACATGGAGGAGGGGTCGCTGCGCTGCGACGCGAACATCTCGCTGCGCCCGGTCGGCAGCGAGCGGCTTGGCGTCAAGACCGAGCTGAAGAACATGAACTCCTTCCGTTTCATCGAACGGGGAATCCGGGCTGAGATCACGCGCCAGCAAAAGATCCTGGCGAGCGGCGGGCAGGTCATCCAGGAGACGCTTCACTTCGACCCTGCATCCGGGGCGATCAGCTCGCTGCGCTCCAAGGAGGAGGCGCACGACTACCGCTACTTCCCCGAGCCCGACCTGCTGCCGGTGACGATCGACGAGCAGATGGTCGCCGCGGCGGCGGCCGACATGTCAGAGCTGCCCGCCGAGCGCGCGACCCGCTTGCAGCGCGACCTGGCCCTCAGCGCCGACAGCGCGCGCCTGCTCGCATTTCGCGTCGAGCTCGGCGACTACCTGGAGGCCGCGCTCGCGAGCGGCGTGGACCCCGCCCCAGATCCGCAGCCGCTTGCGAACTGGATCGCCGTCGAGCTCGTCGGGCGCCTGGGGGAGGGCGAGGATCCCGGCGCCTCGCGCGTCTCGCCGCAGGCCCTGGCAGCGCTCGTCGGCCTCGTCGGCGCCAAGCGCGTGAGCACCGGCGCCGCGCGCCAGGTGCTCGACCGGCTCGTCGCGCAGGGGGGGACCCCGCGGCGATCGTCGAGTCCGAGGGCCTTGCCGCGATGGGCGGCGACGGCGAGCTCGCCGAGGTCGTCGCCGCGGCGCTCGCGGCCAACGCCGATGCGGCGCAGCGCATGCGCGAGGGCAACGCGAAGGCGATCGGCCCGATCGTCGGCCACGTGATGCGCGAGACCAAAGGGCGCGCCGACGGCGGCGAGGTGGCAAGGCTCGTGCACGAGCAGCTCGGCATCTAGCGCTCGCCGTCGGCTTTTCCGCGCCGACAGCCAGGACGCTCGCGCGAGCGAGATTTTGGACTGCAGGCCAAAGGCAGTGCGGCGCTCGTGCGCCAACATGCTGTCCATGAAGGGATCAGCTCTCAATCCTCCTCTCTCATCTCCTCGGCGGTTCCTCCTGCTGCCCGAGGAGGCGGTGGGTGGGCCCAGCGGCGGACCAAGGATCCGCCGCTACAAGCTGGTCAGCATCGGTCAGCGCGCCGGCATGTCACGCCTCGATCTCGCGGCGACTCGGGTCGCTCGTGAGCTCAGCCGGCTGGGCCGTGCGTAGCTGACCTCCACACACCGCTCTCGCCTCGGCTTCCCTCGGCTCTGGCGAGCGGGTGCGGCCGGGCAGGGGTATCGCTTTCCTGTCCGGCCGCACTTTTCCCTCTAGACTGAGATCAGGTATGAGTCAGTCGCCCACCCAGTCGTCGTCTCGCTCCATCGGCAGGATGGTCGTGGCCGGGCTGGTTCTGCTCGTCGCGGCCTACATCCTGCTGAAGGTCGTTCTGGCGATCGCGTTCGCGATCGCCGGCCCCGTGGTGCTGATCCTCGCGATCGTCGCCGTCGTGTGGGCCGTGCGCGTGCTCCTCTGACCGTGGCCGCCAGCGCGCCCTACCTGATCCTCGCCCTGTGCTTCGGTCTGGCGGGCGGCTACATCGGCAAAGTCAAGGGCAGCTCATTCTGGCTGTGGTTTGCGATCTCGGGCCTCGTCCCGCTGTTTGGCCTGATGGCCGCGCTCGCATATCGCTTCGAGCGCGACGAGCTGCGGCGAACCTGTCCGCAGTGCGGGCGCGTGCGCAAGATCTATGACGCCGTCTGCACCCGCTGCGGCGCCGAGCTGGACTTCCCCGAGACCGCCGTCGCGCCGGAATCGTGGGTGCGCGGCCGCACCACGCCCAGCTAGCGTCCAGGTCAGAGCGCGCATCGCGCTGTCGAGGGTGTCCACGGGGTCTGCGACAGTGCCGTCGCCGGGCGCGATGACGACCAAGCAATCGGCTCGCGCGGTAAGGGAACCCTAAGCCGATTTTGGCTTCCCTAAGCCAGTTTTTGGCCTAGGGTGTCGATGAGAACCCTATGAGCGCCCAGGTAAAGACAGCTACCGAGCAGCCCGCCTCAGCGCTTGAGCGGCTGATCGTGCGCGCGGGCTTCGACGGCGAGCCGGACTTCGTGCTGCGCGTCGTCCAGCCGGCGCTCGTGGGCATGATCGACGGAACCGTCTCCTCGCTTGCGCCGATCTTCGCGGCTGCGATCGCCTCGAACTCGCACACGGCGCTCGCTGGTCGGCTTTGCGACGGCGCTCGGCGCCGGCGTGAGCATGGGCTGGTCAGAGGCCCTGTCGGACACCGGCGAGCAGACCGGGCGCGGCTCGGCGATCGTGCGCGGCTCGATCACCGGCGGGATGACGACGCTCGGCGGCATCTTTCACACGCTCCCGTTCATCATCTCCGACGTCCACAAGGCGCTGATCGTCGCGGGCGCGGTCGTGGCGGTCGAGCTGTTCGCGATCGCCTGGGTGCGCAAACGCTTCCTCGAGCGTCTCGATGCGCTCGTCGCTGCTCGTCGTGACCGTCGGCGGGGCGATCGTGCTCGCCATCGGGGTGGCGATCGGCTCCTCCTAAAAGCGCGCCAAGGCCGCTGGTAAGCTGAATTCCATGCGCGCTGTCGACGCTTTGATGGAATGTTTGAAGGCCGAGGGGGTGGATGTCGTGTTCGGGCTTCCCGGAGGCGCCAACCTGCCCACCTACGACGCCTTCGTCGGCGCCGGCATCCGCCACATCCTCGTCCGCCACGAGGCCGGCGGCGGGCACGCCGCCGAGGGCTACGCCAAGGCGACCGGCAAGGTGGGCGTCGCGTTTGCGACCAGCGGGCCCGGCGCCACGAACCTGATCACGCCGATCTGCGACGCGATGATGGACTCGGTGCCGGTCGTGTTCATCACCGGCCAGGTGCGCACCGAGCTGCTCGGCACCGACGGCTTTCAGGAGGCCGACACGATGGGCATCTCGATGCCGGTCGTCAAGCACTCATTCATGATCCAGCACCCGCAGGAGATCCCGCGCGCGATCCACGAGGCGTTTCACATCGCGCGCAGCGGGCGCCCGGGGCCGGTGCTGGTCGACATCCCGCAGGACCTCTCACGCGCGGAGATCGATTACGAGCCGGTCACCGACGTGCATCTGCCCGGCTACCAGCCGAGGATCGAGGGCAACCAGAAGCAGATCCGCCAGGCCGCCAAGGCGCTCGCCGCCGCGCAACGGCCGGTGATCTACGCCGGCGGCGGCGTCGTCAACGCCGAAGCCTCGCGCGAGCTGACCGAGTTCGCCACCGCGGACCGCTTCCCGGTGACCTGCACGCTGATGGGGCTGGGCGCGTTCGGCGCCCCGCACGAGCAGTGGCTGGGCATGCTCGGGATGCACGGCACGCGTGCCGCCAACTACGCGATGGACGAGGCCGATCTGATCTGCGCGGTCGGCGCGCGCTTTGACGATCGCATCACGGGCAAGCTGTCGGAGTTCGCGCCGCGCGCGAAGTTCATCCACATCGACGTCGACCCCGCCGAGATATCGAAGAACGTGCCCGCGCACATCCCGATCGTCGGCGACGCCAAGCACGTGCTCGCAAAGCTCGTGATCGAGTATCGCGCGATGGGCGCCGACCCCGCGCGCCTGGCGCCGTGGTGGACGCGCATCGAAGGCTGGCGCGAGAAGTACCCGCTTGTCTACGAGGACAGCGCCGACAGCGAGATCAAGCCGCAGTACATGATCGAGGCGCTGTATCGAGGCGACCGGCGGCGAGGCGATCATCACCTCAGACGTCGGCCAGCACCAGATGTGGGCGGCGCAGTACTACAGCTTCCCCCAGCCGCGCCGCTGGATCAACTCGGGCGGGCTGGGCACGATGGGCTTCGGCCTGCCGGCGGCCATGGGCGCTGCGGTGGCGTGCCCGGATCAGCTGGTCTGCTGCATCGCGGGCGACGGCTCGGTGCAGATGAACGCGCAGGAGCTTGCGACATGCGCGCAGAACGACATTCCGATCAAGGTCTTCATCATGAACAACGGCTACCTGGGGATGGTCCGCCAGTGGCAGGAGCTGTTCTGGGACGGCAAATACAGCCACGTCGACATGGGCCAGTTCCCGGACTTCGTCAAGCTCGCCGAGGCCTACGGCGTGACCGGCGTGCGCCTGGCCGACAAGAACACGCTGGTGGCGGACATGAAGACGCGCGATCGAGACCGCCGGGCCCGTGCTCGTCGACGTGCAGGTGACCCGCGAGGAGAACACCTACCCGATGATCCCCGCCGGCCAGGCCGCGCGGGACATGGTGGGATGAGCGCGATGGGCGAACCGGCGACAAAGGAGCCACTCAGCCTGCAGGAGCTCGAGGCCGCGACCAACATGCGCACCGGTCGCAAGCACGTGCTGTCGATCCTCGTGGAAAACAAGGCCGGCGTGCTGACGCGCATCGCCGGCCTGTTCGCCAGGCGCGGCTTCAACATCGACACGCTGACGGTCGGGCCGACCGACGACGAGCAGGTCTCTCGCGTGACGCTCACCGTCGACGGCGCGCTTCACCCGATCGACCAGGTGACAAAGCAGCTGCACAAGCTGATCAACGTGCTGAAGATCCGAGACCTCGAGCCGGCCGACACGGTCGCGCGCGAGCTCGCGCTGTTCAAGATCAGCGCCGAGGGCGCGCAGCGCGGCGAGCTGATGCAGATCGCGGAAATCTTCCGCGGCAAGGTCGTCGACGTGACCAAGCGCTCGCTGATCGTCGAGGTTACCGGCACGACGGACAAGGTCGAGGCGTTCGAGTCGATGGTCCGGCCGTTCGGGCTGATCGAGATGATGCGCACAGGGGAGATCGCGATCTCGCGGGGACGCAGCGAGACGTGAGCTCCGCCGCGCAACTGCGGGCGGGCGATGTCGGGTTGGAGGAGGAGGTTCGCGAGTTGCTGCGCGCTCGCTTGGAGCGCGCGCTCGCCAGCGCGCGACGAAGCGGCCACCCGACGCTCGCGACGGGCACGCTCGCGCTCGCGCCCGAAGTCGATCCCAGCGCCGTCGCGTGGGCGTCGCGGCGCGACGGCGAGCCGTGGTTCGTGCTCGAGCAGCCCGACCGCCGGCGCTCGGCGCTGGCCGCGCTCGGAGAGGTCGTGTCGCTGAGCGCGGCCGGCGAGGATCGCTTCGGCGCCGTGGCCCGCCGCTGGCGTGAGCTTGCCGCGAGCGCGGTGGGCGACGATCGCGCGAGCCTGCGCTCACGCGGCGGCCCGCGGGGCTCGCGAGACGGTGGCGGCGGCGGTCCGCTGGCGGTCGGCGGCTTTGCGTTTGCGCCAAGCGGCGGCGGCTCGCCGGCGTGGGAAGGCTTTGAGCCCGCGTCGATGGTCGTGCCGCAGGTCGCGCTCAGGCGCGCCGGCGCGGCGCACGAGGGCGCCGAGCCGAGCGTGACGCTCACGCTCGCCGCGCTGCTTGCGCCGGATGACACGGTCTCTGAGAAGCTCGAGGAGCTCGAGCAACGCGTCGGCGAGTTGACAGAGCGTCCGCTGCCGCTGCTCGATCCCTCGCCGACAGCTCGACGGCGGGTCGCGAGCGTGATGGCTCCCGAGCACTACGAGGCGGCTGTGGCACGCGCGACGGAGTTGATCGCGCGGGGCGAGCTGGAGAAGATCGTCGTCGCGCGCGAGGTCCAGGTGCACTCCCCGCAGCCGTTTGACCCGGCGGCGATCCTCGGCGTGCTGCGCGAGGCGTTTCCCGGGTGCTTCAACCTCTGCGTCGGGCGCGGCGAGGCGACGCTCATCGCGGCCAGCCCCGAGCTGCTCGTGCGCCGCGAAGGCCAGCGCGTGAGCACGCTCGCGCTCGCGGGCTCCACGCGGCGCAGCGCCGATCCCGCGGTCGACGACCATCTCGGCGAGCAGCTGCTGCGCAGCGACAGTCACCGCGAGGAGCACGCGATCGTCGTGCGGCGGATCGAGCGCACGCTCGCGCGCGCATGCGGTGTGGTTGACCGCAGCGCCCGAGCCCGCGCTCGCGCGCATCGCCAACATCCAGCACCTGGCGACACCGATCAGAGCCCAGCTGGCCTCGCCGGTCGACGTGCTCGAGCTCGCGCGGCTGCTGCACCCGACGCCCGCCGTCGGCGGCGAGCCCAGCGAGCTGGCGACGGCGCTGATCCCGGCGCTGGAGGGCCTCGATCGCGGCTGGTATGCCGGGCCTGTCGGCTGGACGGACGCCAACGGCGACGGCGAGCTCTGCGTCGCGCTTCGCTGCGCGCTGCTGCGCGGCAACGTCGCGCGCTGCTACGCCGGCAACGGGATCGTGCGCGACTCAGATCCCGCCGCCGAGCTCGCCGAGACCGAGATCAAGCTGCAGGCGCTGCTGCCGCTGCTCGCGGCATAGCGTCAGCCGCTCAGCGCGGCGGACACCGCCTCCCACACGTGTTCGTGAAGCGCGACGTTGGCGCTGCGCTCGGTGCGCACCTGCACGATGCACGAGCCGGGCGCCGCGAGTGCCCGCTCGAGCGCCTCGCGCAGCGCGAAGACGTCGCCCACGCGCTCGTGCCCGAGCCCGTAGAGCGCCGCGGCCTGTGCGAAGTCAAGGCCGGTCGGCGTGGCCAGGTGGCGCTCGTAGGTGTCCTCGGCGAGCGCCATCGGCGCGCTGCGCGATCGGCAGAAAGTCAAAGATCCCCCCGCCGCCGTTGTCCAGCAGCACGATCGTCAGCTTCAGCTGCAGGCGCGACGCCGCCAGCAGCCCGCCGATGTCGTGCGCCAGCGCCACGTCGCCGATCAACAGCACGACCGGCCCCTGCGTGGCCGCGGCGGCGCCGAAGGCGCTCGAAACGATGCCGTCGATGCCGCTTGCGCCGCGGTTGCACAGCACGCGCGGCGGGTCCGGGCGCACGGGCCAGAAGGTCTCGATCTCTCGCACCGGCATCGAGGAGGCCACGAACAGCGTCGCCTCCGCCGGCAGCAGCACGCCGAGCTCCGCCGCCACCGCCGGCTCGCTGAGCCCTTCGTCGAGCACGCCGAGCATCGCCTCCGCACAGCGCGCGTCGGCGCTGCGCCAGCTGTCGAGCAGCTCCCGCTGCGCTTCGCCGGGGGAATGCGACAGCGCCGACAGCGCCTGCGCGGGCTCGAGCGCCAACGAGTGCGACAGCACGCCGGCGGGGTCCTGCCAGGCGCCCTCGGGATCGATCGCTACCTGGGTGGCGTCCGGCAGGCCCGCCAGCCAGGCGCGCAGCGGCTTTGACACCGGCAGGTCGCCGACTCGCAGCACGAGGTCGGGAGTGTTGGCCGACGCGAATGGCTGGTCGCGCAGCAGCGCGTCGTAGTGGGCGATCGCGGCTTCCCCGCGACGGGCGCCCGACAGCGGATCTGCCAGCAGCGGCAGCGCGTTTGCGGCGCACACCTGCGGCGCGACGTCCGCCAGCGCAAGCGCTGCGGGTGGCGCGGGGCGCTCGTAGCGGCCGGCGACGACGATCGCGCGACGCGAGTCGCCGATCAGCCGCGCGAGGAGCCGCGCCGGCTCGCCGCTCGGCGCGCCGCGCGGCCAGGCGCTGCACGTAGGGCTCGCCCGTCGGCTCGCCCGCTGTCGTCGGGCGCCGGGCGCCCGTCGAGGACCAGCGGCTCGCGCAGGGGGAAGTTCAGATGCACGACGCCGGGCCGGTCCTCGAGCGCCGTCCAGAACGCGCGGCAGGCGAGCGTTCGGATCCAGCGCAGGCGCGCCGCGTCGGACCCGGCCACGTCGACCTCGACGAACAGCTTCGCGGCGCTGCCGTAGAGCTTGAGCTGATCGATCGTCTGACCCGCTCCGTTGTCGCGCAGCTCCGGCGGGCGGTCGGCGGTCAGCAGCAGCAGCGGCACGCGCGCCTCGCGCGCCTCGATCGCGGCCGCCAGCAGCTCGGCCGCGGCCGTGCCCGACGTGCACGTCACCGCCACCGGCAGTCCCGAGGCCTTCGCCAGGCCGAGCGCGAAGAAGCCCGCGCAGCGCTCGTCGACGTGAGAGAAGCAGCTCACGCGCGGCTCGCCCGCGAGCGTCAGCACGAGCGGCGCGCAGCGAGAGCCCGGCGAGGTGCAGGCGGCGCGCATCCCGCAGCGCGCGAGCTCATCGACGAACGCGCCGAGGAGCGTGTAGGTGTCGGTGGTTGAGCTCACGCCGTGCTTTCAGCGAGGAAAGTTGGTTTCAGACAGAGGGCTACGATGGCCGCTTGCAGGAGAACCTCGTCCTGTTGCACGGCTTCGGCGGCACCCGCCACGCATGGGATCGCGTGGTCACGCAGCTGCCTGGCGAACGTTACCTGCCGCTGGCCCTCGACCTCCCTGGGCAGGGCGATGCGAGCGACGCGCCACGCCCGATCACGTTCGCCGGCTGTGTCTCGCACGTGCTTGGCGCGAGCCCCGAGCGCTTTGTCCTGTGCGGCTACTCGCTCGGTGCGCGCATCGCGCTGCACGTCGCACTGGCGGCCCCCGAGCGCGTCAGGCGGCTGGTGCTCGTGGCCGCCACAGCCGGCATCGAGGATCGCGACCAACGCCGACGCCAGACGCGACGCCGACCAGGCGCTGGCCGCGGAGCTGCAACGGATCCCATTCGAGGAGTTCATCGAGCGCTGGGGCGCTCAGCCGCTGTTCGCCGGCGACCCCGCGGAGGTGGCGGAGCTCGCGCGCAGCGATCAGCGGCGCAACCGGCCCGAGGCGCTCGCGGCCGTGCTGCGGGGGATAGGAACGGGGGAGATGGCGCCCCTGTGGGAGCGGCTCGCCGAGCTGCCGATGCCCGTGACGGTGCTCGCGGGAGACCGCGATGCGAAGTTCCGCGCGCTCGGCGAGCGCATGGCGACGCTCATCCCCGACGCGCGGCTGGTGGTGATCAGCGGCGGGCATCGGCTGTTGCTCGAGAATCCCGCCGGCGTGGCCGCGCAGCTGGTCAGCTGAGGGGCTCGACGCCCAGCCCGGGCCCCGTCGGCGGGGCGATGCGGCCCTCGCGCGCGGGCAGCGGATTCTCGAGCTCCTCGAACATGTCGAGCGTTGCCAGGCCACAGGCGGGGACCGGTCCGCGCGAGGCAAGTGCCGCTGCCGCGTGCAGGCCCGCCGCGATCCCCAGTGGGCCGTCGAGGCTCGAGCCGACATAGACCTCTGCGTCTGAGGCGCGCACGAGCGCGGCTGCGGCGAGCAGGCCGGAGATCCCGCCGCAGCGCGAGATCTTCAGGCACACCGCGTCCGCGACCCCGGCCCCGAGCGCGCCGTGCTCGGCGGCGGTCTCGTCGATCGCCACGCGCGTGCTGACGCGTTCGCGCACCTGCCTGACCGCCTGCAGCCCGTGCGTCGGCTCCTCCACGAGCTCCAGGCCGACGGGCGCGAGCGACTCGATCGCGCTCACCGCCTGCTCGACGCTCCAGGCGCCGTTGGCGTCGAGGCGAAGGAGCATCTGCGGCGAGCTGGCGGCGCGCACCGCGGCGACGCGGCCGGCGTCGTCGCCGATGCCGACCTTGAGCTTGATGCACTCAAACCCCTCGGCCAGCGCGCGCCCGGCCTGCTCGGCGGCGCCGGCGCGATCGGTCGCGGTGAGCGTCGCGCTGACCGGCACCGAGACGGCGGGCTCGTCGGTGAGAAGCTCTGAGATCGGCCGACCCGCCCGCTTGCCGGCTCGGTCCCACAGCGCCATGTCGACCGCCGCGAGCGCCTGCGGAAGGTCGTCTGCTCGCCGGCAGGCTTCGATCAACGCGACTCCGCCTGCGCCTTCGCCCGCCCGTTCAGCGCCGCTTGGCGTGTCGGCCTCGCCGAGCACCTCCGCATAGAGCGCCAGCGCATCGCTGACGCGCTGCATGCTCACGCCGTCGTATGCCTGCAGCGGCGCGGCCTCACCGTGGCCGGTGATCCCATCGGCGCCCGTCAGGCTGACCGCGATCAGCTCTCGCTCGGCGACCTGGCCGAAAGCGGTGTGCAGCGAGTTGCGCAGCCGCAGCCGCCGCCGCTCGGCGAGGAGCTTCACGCGCCGCGCCCGCCGGTCGCCGCTGTGGCGCTCACGACGGGATGCCGCCGCCGGCGAGGATCCCGGCGCACAGCAGCAGGCAGAACACGAGCTGAAGCGCGCCGGTCTTCGCGAGCGCGCCGTTCAGCGCGGCGCCGTCGGTGCGCGTGCGCACGACGCGCACGAGCGAGAGCGCGAGCGGGATCGCCGCCCAGCAGAGCATCAACCACGCCGACATGCCGAGCGCCCACAGCAGCGGTGCGCTGAGGAAGGCGCACGCGAGCATCGCGCCGTACAGCGCGCGCGTGCGCTCGCGCCCGAGCCTCACCGCGAGCGTGCGCTTGCCCGCGCGCCGGTCGGTGTCGATGTCGCGCACGTTGTTGACGACGAGAATCGCGCTCGCGAGCAAGCCCGACGGGCACCGCGCAGCCGAAGGCCTGCCAGGGCAGCGCCTGCACCTGCACGAAATAGGACCCCACGACGGCGACCACGCCGAAGAACAGGAACACGAACAGCTCGCCGAGGCCCTCGTAGCCATACGGCCGCGGCCCTCCCGTATAGAGCACGCCCGGCGAGGATCGAGGCCGCGCCGACGGCGAGCAGCTCCGGGCCGGCGACGGCGACGAGATAGGCGCCGCAGGCGACGGCCAGTCCGAAGGACGCGTACGTCGCGACGAGCACCTGCCTGGGGGGGACGAGTCCACCCGCTGTGACCCGCACCGGGCCGAGCCGGTCCTCGCTGTCGGCGCCGCGGCGCGCGTCTGAGTAGTCGTTTGAGAGGTTCGTGCCGACCTGGATGAACATCGCGCCGAGCAGCGCCGCGAGGAAGGCGAGCGCTTCAAACGTTCCGTCGCCCAGCGCCAGCGAGGTGCCGACGAGCACCGGGGCGATCGCCGCCGGAAGCGTGCGCACGCGCGCCGCCATCACCCAGATGCGCACCGCGTTCGGACGCACGGCTGCCTGCAGCGGGCGCGGCGGGGCGCTCGTCGAGGGCGCGCTGGTCATCGGCCGGCGGCGGTCACGCGCGCCTGGGGAAGCGGGCGAAGTCAGGCGTGCGCTTCTCGCGATAGGCGTCACGACCCTCCTGCGCCTCCTCGCTTTCGTAGAACAGCAGGTTCGCGTCGTGGGCGAGCTGCTGGATGCCGGACAGGCCGTCCTCAGAGGCGTTGAAGCTGGCCTTCAGCAGCCGCAGCGCGAAGGGCGACAGCGCGAGCATCTCGCGACACCAGGAGACCGTCTCCTCCTCCAGGCCCGCCAGCGGCACGACCGTGTTCACGAGCCCCATCTCGAGCGCCTGCGAGGCGTCGTATTGGCGGCACAAAAACCAGATCTCCTTCGCCTTCTTGACGCCCACCGTGTTGGCCAGCAGGCCCGCGCCGAAGCCGCCGTCGAAGGAGCCCACCTTCGGACCCACCTGTCCGAAGCGCGCGTTGTCGGCCGCGATGGTCAGGTCGCACACCAGGTGCAGCACGTGGCCGCCGCCGATCGCATAGCCGGCGACCATCGCAACGATCGGCTTCGGCAGCCGGCGCATCTGCACGTGCAGGTCGGTCACGTGGAAGCGACCGACGCCCGCCTTGCCGGCGGCGTCGTCGGCCAGGTACCCGCTGTCGCCCCGCACGCGCTGATCCCCGCCCGAGCAGAACGCCTCGCTGCCCTCGCCCGTCAGCACGATGACCCCGATCTCGATGTCCTCGCGCGCGTGCTCAAGCGCGCGCGAGATCTCGATGATCGGTCTGCGGGCGGAACGCGTTGCGGACCTCGGGACGCGCGATCGTGATCTTCGCGATGCCCGCGTCTGCGCCCGTCGCCCTCTCGTAGCGGATATCGCGTGAACCGAAGCTCGGCGTCGTCGCCGGCCGCCATCCAGGTCGTCGCCATGGCGTGAAGGCTAGCCTTTCGCGCATGGAGGTCGAGGGATGGCTAACGCGCGCAGCCGCGGCGCACCCGCAGCGCACGGCGATCGAGACGCCGCAGGAGAGCTGGTCCTATGCCGAGCTTCTCGGGGCCGCTCGCGCCGGCGCGAGCGAGCTCGCGGCACGCGGCGCGCAGCCTGGAGCACGCGTGGCGATCGTGCTCGGGCCGGGTCTGGCCTTCGCGCAGGCGCTGCACGCATGTCTGCTGCTCGGAGCGGTCGCGGTGCCGGTCGACCCGCGCCTGACGCCGGCCGAGCGCGCGCCGATGCTCGACGGGGCCGCGGTGCTCGTGCAGGATCCGCTGAGCGACGGCGCGCGGCCCGCACGCGGCCCCGGCCGGGCGCGAGGCGAAGCTGTTGGGCTCGACACATCCGTTGGATGCGATCGCCGCCGTCTTGCACACGTCGGGCACGACGTCCACGCCGCATCCGGTCGCGCTGACCTACGGCAACTTCCTGTGGAGCGCGATCGGCTCGGCCGTCGCGCTGGGCTCAGATCGCGAGGAGCGATGGCTGTGCGCGCTGCCGGTCTGTCATGTCGGCGGGCTGTCGATCCTGCTGCGCTCCTGCATCTACGCGACGACGGCCGTCGTGCACGAGAGCTTCCAGACCGACCGTGCGCTTGCGGCGCTCGCCGAAGACGACATCACGCTCGTGTCGCTCGTCGCCACGACGCTCGCGCGACTGCTCGACGCCGGACTGCGCGAGCCGCCGGCGCTGCGCTGTGCGCTGACCGGAGGCGGGCCGCTGTCGCCGGAGCTCGTGGCGCGCGCGCGCGAGGCGGGCGTGCCGGTCGGGCTGACCTATGGGCTGACCGAGGCCTGCTCGCAGGTCAGCACCGAGCCCGTCGCGTCGCTGTCGTCCGGCGCCGAGCGCGCGCTTGGAAGGCCCTCGACCGCCGGCCCGCCGCTGTTCTGCACGCGCGTTCAGATCGCCGCCGACGGCGAGATCCTCGTCCGCGGGCCGACCGTCGCGCCGGGCGCGCTCGCGCCCGACGGCTGGCTTCACACCGGCGACCTCGGCAGCCTCGACGGCGAGGGGCGCCTGTCGGTCGGCGGGCGCAAGGCCGACACGATCATCAGCGGCGGCGAGAACGTCGCGCCGGCTGAGGTCGAGGCGGCGCTCGAGTCACACCCGGAGGTGATCGAGGCCGGCGTGCTCGGGCTCAGCGATCCACGCTGGGGGGAGGCGGTGGCGGCGGTCGTGCTCGCGCGGCCGGGCTCGAGCGTGACCGGCGAAGCGCTGCGCGCGCACTGCGAGCTCGCGCTGGCGCACTACAAGATGCCCAAGCAGGTTACCCTCGTCACAGAGCCGCTTCCGCGCACGGCGTCGGGCAAGCTGCTGCGCAGGGAGCTCGCGCAGCGCTACGCACTAAAGAGGAGCAGATGACCGCATCGGGGGGTGCAGGAGAGAACGAACTGCGAGACGGGGTGCAGGCCCCAATCGACTTCGACCCCGAAGCCCATCGGGCGGAGAGCCTCGCGGGCTGGCAGGCGGCGGCGCCCGGCTGGGTGCGCCAGCAGGCGGTGATCTCGCGCTTCGGCGCGCCGGTAGCGGGCTGGATGCTCGACGCGGTGGCGCCCAAGAGCAGCGAGCGCGTGCTGGAGCTAGCGGCGGGGCTGGGGGAGACGGGCATGCTCGCCGCCGAGCTGATCGCCCCGCTGGGCGGCGTGATCATCTCCGACCAGGCCGACGCGATGCTCGAGGGAGCCCGCGCGCGCGCCGCGGGGCTGGAGCTCTCAAACGTCGAGTTCCAGGCGCTGAACGCCGAATGGATCGACCTTCCGCTGGCCAGCGTGGACGTGGTGCTCTGTCGCTGGGGCTACATGCTGATGGCCGACCCGCGCGCCGCCCTGACCGAGACGCGGCGCGTGCTGCGCCCGCACGGGCGCTCTGGCGCTCGCGGTCTGGGACGTGCTCGAGCGCAACCCCTGGGCGCAGCTCCCGGCAGCCGAGCTCGTGGAGCGGGGGCTGCTCCAGAGGCCCGCCCCGGGAACCCCCGGACCGTTCGCGCTCGCCGATGGCGCGCGCGTGCGCGAGCTGCTCGAGGAGACCGGCTTCGCCGACATCGAGGTCGACGCGGTCGACGTCGTGCAGCGCCATCCGTCGTTTGACTCCTACTGGGAGATGACGCTCGACGTCGCGCACGTCTTCCACGACATCGTGCTCTCCAGGCCCGCCGCGGAGATCGCCGACATCCGCGCCGGGCTCGCCGCGCGCGTGGCGCCGTTCAGCGAGCGCGACGGCAGCATCGCCCTGCCCGGGCGCAGCCTCGTCGCATCCGCCGTCGCCTGAGCGCGGGCGCCGGTCGGGCGCCCGCCGAGTGCGCGTCCTCTATCCTGCGCGATCTGATGCTCTATGACGACGACGCCGACCTCTCGCTGCTCGACGGCAAGACCGTTGCGATCATCGGCTACGGCTCCCAGGGGCACGCGCACGCGCTGAACCTGAAGGACTCCGGCGTGCAGGTCGTCGTCGGGCTGCGCGAGGACTCTCCCTCGGTCGCCAAGGCGCGCGAGCAGGGCCTGGAGGTGCTGTCGGTCGTCGAGGCGGCGAGCCGCGGTGACCTCGTGATGATCCTGCTTCCCGACGAGCTGCACCACCAGGTCTGGCAGGAGGAGATTCGCGACGGCATCGCAGAGGGCAACATGCTGCTCTTCGGCCACGGCTTCTCGATCCACTACGGCGAGATCGAGCCGCCCGCCGGCGTCGACGTCGGCATGGTCGCGCCAAAGGGCCCCGGGCACCTGGTGCGTCGCCAGTTCACCGAAGGCAGCGGCGTACCGGGGCTGATCGCGGTGGACCAGGACGCGACCGGAAACGCCCGCGCGCTGGCGCTCGCCTACGCCAAGGGCATCGGCTGCACGCGCGGCGGTGTGATCGAGACCACCTTCAAGGACGAGACCGAGACCGACCTGTTCGGCGAGCAGGCGGTGCTCTGCGGTGGCGCCTCCGAGCTCGTCCAGGCGGGCTTTCAGACGCTCGTCGACGCGGGCTATGACCCCGAGATGGCCTACTTCGAGTGCCTGCACGAGCTCAAGCTGATCGCGGACCTGATGTATGAAAAGGGCCTCGCGGGGATGCGCTTCTCGATCTCCAACACGGCCGAGTACGGCGACTACACGCGCGGCAAGCGCGTGATCACCGAGCAGACGCGCGAGAGCATGCGCCAGATCCTCGCCGAGATCCAATCCGGGGACTTCGCGCGCGAGTGGATCGCCGAGAACCGCGCCGGCCAGGAGAGCTTCAAGCGCATGCGCGCCGAGCAGGCCGACAGCCAGATCGAGCACGTCGGTGGCGAGCTGCGCTCGCACATGGACTGGATCAAGCCGGACTTCTAGGCGGCCGAGTGCTCGCCTATCTGCTCTGGCACCGCCCGGCCGAGGGCGTCGATCGCGAGCTCTACGAGCGCGCCGCCGAGGGGTTTCACCACTCGCTCGCGCACTCCCCGCCGGCGGGCTTTCGCGGCTCGGCCATATATCGCGTCGACGAGCCCCCGTGGCTGTCGCCGGCCGCGCCTGGCGCGCACCCGACGGCGTCCTATGAGGACTGGTACCTGGTGGAGGACTTCGCCGCGCTCGGGGTGCTCAACGAGGCCGCCGTGGGGCGCGGGCACCGCACCCTCCACGACGAGGTCGCGCACAGGATGGGCCAGGCGGCCGGCGGGCTGTATGGCGTGCTCGAGGGCACCGGCGCGGCTGGACGCGCCGCGCGTCGTCGTGTGGGTGGCGCGCCCGCAGGGCGCCAAGGCGCCGACGTTCGCGGGACTGCTCGGCGACGGCATGGACCCGCAGCGAGCGGCGCTGCTGCGCCGCTCGCTGGTGTTCGGCCCGGCGCCCGAGTACTGCGTGCTCGCCGACGAGCCTCCGGCCGGCGTCGCCCCGACGCGCCTGGCGGCGGGGTGGAGCGCGACCGTGTCGACGCGCGTGGCGGTCGGCGAGCAGGCCAACGGCGGGCGCGCGTAGGGCGATCGCGATGCGCGTCGCAGCGCGTTCGCTACACTCGCGTTGCTCGTCGCGACTGGCGTTCTTCAGGTGGAGCACACCACCGGGAAGCGGCGAGAGTGGATCGCCGCGCGCCTGGGCATCTCAGAACATCGTCGCCTCACCGCGAGAGGCCTGACAGCGAGAGGAAGCCCATGACGCCGAGCCCGCAGACGACACAGTCCAAGCTTGTCATCCCCGACGACCTCAGGCCCGCCGACGGTCGCTTCGGCTGTGGCCCGTCGAAGGTCCGTCCCGAGGCGCTCGCGCGTCTGGCACGCGAGGGCGGGCAGGTCATGGGGACCTCGCACCGCCAGCGCCCGGTGAAGGCGCTCGTCGGCGAGATACGCGCGGGCCTTGGCCAGCTGCTCGGCGCGCCGCAAGGATATGAGGTCGCGCTCGGCAACGGCGGCGCGACCGCGTTCTGGGACGCCGCGGCGTTCGGCCTGTGCGAGCGGCGCTCGCTGCATCTGAGCTTCGGCGAGTTCTCACAGAAGTTCGCCGCCGTGACCACCGCCGCGCCGTTCCTCGAGGACCCGGTCACGATCTCCGCGCAGCCCGGCGACGCGCCCGACCCCGCCGCGATCGGTCCCGCCGCCGCCGAGGGCGAGGTCGACCTCTTGGCGTGGGCGCACAACGAGACCTCGACCGGCGTGATGGCGCCCGTGCTGCGCCCGGCGGGCGTCGATGGCGCGCTGGTCGCGATCGACGCGACCTCGGGCGCCGGCGGCCTGCCCGTCGACCTCGCCGCGGTGGACGCCTACTACTTCGCGCCGCAGAAGGGCTTTGCGTCTGACGGCGGATTGTGGCTGGCGATGCTCAGCCCCGCCGCGCAGGAGCGCATCGGCCAGCTGCACGCGTCGGCGCGCTGGATACCCGAGTTCCTCTCGCTGAACACCGCGCTCGAGAACTCCGTCAAGGACCAGACCTACAACACCCCCGCCGTGGCCACGCTGTTCCTGCTGGCCGACCAGATCGCCTGGATGCTCGACAACGGCGGGCTCGATTGGTGTCGTGGCGCGCACGCGCGCATCCTCCGAGCACCTCTACGGCTGGGCCGAGCGAGACCTCCTACACGACCCCGTTCGTCGCCGATCCGTCAAAGCGCTCGCTGGTCGTCGCGCACGGTCGACTTCGACGACGGCGTGGACGCGGCGGCGGTCGCGGCCACGCTGCGCGCAAACCAGATCGTCGACGTCGAGCCCTATCGCAAGCTCGGGCGAAACCAGCTGCGCGTCGGCATGTTCCCGGCGATCGATCCGGCCGACGTGCAGGCGCTCACCGCCTGCGTCGACTGGGTCGTGCAGAGGGTCGGCCAATGAGCGCCGCGACGACGCAGCCAAGCAGCGAGCAGGCGCCCGGCGACGCGCGCGCGAAGGTGCTCGTCAAGGAGAAGATCGGCGAGTCGGGCATCGAGCTGCTGCGCGAGCACTTCGATGTCGACCTCGGGATCGATTGGAGCGACGAGCGAGCTCAGCGAGCGCATCGGCGACTACGACGGCATCGTGATCCGCTCGGCGACCAAGATGACCGCCGAGCTGATCGACCGCGCGCAGCGCCTGCGGGCGATCGGGCGCGCGGGAGTGGGCGTGGACAACGTCGACGTGCAGGCGGCCACCAGGCGCGGGATCGTCGTCGCAAACGCGCCGGAATCGAACGTCGTGACGGCGGCCGAGCACACGATGGCGCTGCTGCTCGCGCTCGCGCGCAACGTGCCGCAGGCGCACGCCTCGCTGCTGGCAGGCAAATGGGACCGCTCGAAGTACTCCGGCGTCGAGCTGTACGAGAAGACGCTCGGGATACTCGGGTTCGGGCGCATCGGGCAGCTGGTGGCCCAGCGCGCGCGCGGCTTTGGCATGCGCGTGGTCGCCTTTGACCCATTCGTCAGCGCCGAGCGCTATCGCGAGCTCGGCGTCGAGAAGGCCGCCGATCCCGACGAGCTGTATGCGCAGGCCGACTTCATCACGGTCCACCTGCCGAAGACGCCCGACACGGAAGGCTTCCTCGACGGCGAGGCGTTCGCGAAGATGCGCGACGGGGTGCGCGTGCTGAACGTCGCGCGCGGTGGGCTGATCGACGAAGACGCGCTCAAGCGCGCGCTCGACGAGGGCAAGGTCGCAGGGGCGGCGATCGACGTGTTCGCCTCCGAGCCGACGACCGAGCACCCGCTGTTCGGTTATGCCAACGTGGTCGTCACGCCGCACCTCGGCGCCTCCACCGCCGAGGCGACAGACCGCGCCGGCTATCAGAGCGCCGAGCAGGTGGTCGCCGCGCTGACCGGCGGCGTCGTCTCCACGGCGGTGAACATCCCCGCGATCGGCGCGGAGGACATGGAGGTGCTCGGTCCGTTCCTGCCGATGGCCACCCAGCTCGGGCGCTTGGCGATGGCGCTCGCCGAGGGCAGCTCGGTGGAGCGCATCGAGGCCGCGTTCCTCGGGCGGATCGCCGAGTTCGACACGCGCCTGCTCGCGCTCGCGGTCATCCAGGGCGCGCTGCAGGGACGCACCGAGGAGCCCGTGAACCTCGTCAACGCGCCGAGCATGGCCCAGCAGCGCGGCATCATCGTCGAGGAGAAGGCGGTCTCCGAGGCCGAGGACTTCAACGAGCTGATCCGCGTCACCGTCGTGGCCGGAGACGAACGCGTCGCGGTCGCCGGCACCGGCATCGGCCCAAACCAGGTGCCCCACCTCGTCGAGGTGCAGGGGCGCCGACTGACGATCGAGCTCGCGCCGCACGTGACGATCTTCCGCTACGAGGATCTGCCGGGGATGATCGGGCGGGTCGGCACGATCTTCGGCGCGCACGGCATCAACATCTCCTCGGCCGCCGTCGGGCATTCGCGCGACGCCGACGACGCCGCAGCCCAGCAGCGCTCGGCGGCGATGGTCGTCACGACCGACGTGCCAGTCGCGCAGGAGGTCGTCGATGAGATCGTCGCCTCGGAGGGCTTTCTCGACGGCTGGGCGGTCGTTCTCTCCTGAGCGAGGCGCCGCGGCGCCGGCAGACATGTGAGCTTGCCTTGGAAGGATGCGGGCAAGCCGGAGTCCTATGTGGCGGTGGCGCGTGCCCGCAGGGTCGACTGCGCACTTACCGAAACATGTCTTGAACAAACGACAGGAGACTCCAGTGAACAGCAGACTGATCGCGGTGGCGACGCTCGCCGCTGTCGCGCTTGCCGGATGCGGCAGCTCCAGCAGCACCACGTCGAGCTCGACCGCCAAAGCGACGCCGACGGTGACGATCGCGGCCGCGACCACGTCGCCGAGCACCCCCTTTCTGGCGTCGCTCTCGACTCCGTCGATGGTGGCCTCGACAGTCCCGGCCAACGGCGACGTGAACCCCTACGGGATCGCCATCGTGCCCCAGACGACCGGCAAGTTGACAGCGGGCAACTTCCTCGTCAGCAACTTCAACGACAAGGCCAACAACCAGGGCACCGGGACGACGATCGTGCAGATCTCGCCGGGCGGCCAGCAGACGCTGTTCGCATCGATCAGCGCGAGCTCGCTGCCGAGCCCGTGCCCCGGCGGCGTCGGCCTCACGACCGCGCTGAGCATCCTGCCCGAAGGCTATGTGGTCGTCGGCAGCCTGCCGACGACCAACGGCAAGTCGGAAACCGCCAAGCTCGGCTGTCTGATCGTCCTCAACAGCGACGGCACCCCTGTGAGCACGATCGCCGGCCCGAACATCGCCGGCCCGTGGGACATGACGTCCACCACGAACGGCAACACCACGACGCTGTTCGTCTCAAACGCGCTCAACGGCGGCGCCGCGAAGGGCGTCCACACGGACAAGAACTCGACCGTGCTGCGTCTCTCGATGAGCACGGGAACGGGCAGCACGCCGAAGGTGACCGGCGAACAGGTGGTCGCGAGCGGGATCCCCTGGCGCGATGACCCCGAAGCGCTCGTGATCGGCCCGACCGGCGTGGCGCTCGCCTCCAGCGGCACGCTCTACCTGGCCGACACGCTGTCAAACCGCATCGCCGCCATCCCGCAGGCGCTCACGCGCACGACGCCCGTGCCCCACGGCGGGGAAACGGTCACCCAGGGCGGCAAGCTCAACGCGCCGCTCGGGCTCACGATCGCGCCCAACGGCAACCTCCTGACCGCCAACGCCGGCGACGGCAACATCGTCGAAACGACGCCGGCCGGTCAGCAGACTGTCGTCAGGACGGCCGACAAGAAGACCGGCGCAGGATCGCTGTTCGGCCTGGTCGTCGCGCCGAACGGCAAAGGCATCTATTACGTCGACGACGGCGAAAACGCGCTGATGCTGCTGCACTGAGCTCCGCTTGCACCGCTGGGCCCTCGCGCGGGGGCCCAGCGGTGCTAGGCTGCCTGCAGATGTCGTTCCGGACCTCGCTTCTCTCCCTCCTTCTGCTCCCCCCTCGGGGGGAATAGCGCGTGGCGGCCGCGTAGCCGCATACCCAGCAGAAAGGAAGAGACCGCGAGATAGAGAAGGAGCACGAACGGCATGAGCAACAACGAGCAGCGCAACGACGCGGGTCGCGTCCTGATTTTCGACACGACGCTGCGAGACGGCGAGCAGTCGCCGGGCATCTCCCTGAACAAGCAGGAAAAGCTCGAGATCGCACACCAGCTGGCACGGCTGGGCGTGGACGTGATCGAGGCGGGCTTCCCGATCACCTCGCCGGGTGACTTCGAGTCCGTGCAGGCGATCGCGCGCGAGGTGGAAGGCCCGGTGATCTGCGGGCTGGCGCGAACCAGCATGCAGGACATCGAGGCGGCGTGGAACGCCGTGCGCGACGCCCAGCGCCCGCGCATTCACACCTTCATCGCCACGAGCGACATCCACATCGAGCGCAAGCTGCAGACCACGCGCGAGGACGTCAAGGGCCAGGTGCGCGCGGCGGTCGCGCAGGCGCGCGAGTACACCGAGGACGTCGAGTTCTCGCCCGAGGACGGGTCGCGCTCGGACGTGCAGTACATGGCCGAGGTGATCCAGATCGCGCTCGACGAGGGCGCGAGCACGATCAACGTGCCCGACACCGTCGGCTACACGATGCCGCGCGAGTACGCAGCGATGTTCGACGAGCTCTACCGCCTGGTCCCCGACCTGCACAAGGCCGTCGTGTCCGTTCACTGCCACGACGACCTCGGGCTGGCCGTCGCCAACTCGCTGGCCGGCGTGGAGGCCGGCTGTCGTCAGGTGGAGTGCGCGATAAACGGCATCGGCGAGCGCGCCGGCAACGCGTCGCTGGAGGAGGTCGTCATGCTGCTGCGCACGCGCGAGCCGGCGCTCGGGCTGTGGACGGGGGTCGACACGACCGAGATCGCGCGCACGAGCCGGCTCGTGTCGCGCCTGACCGGCTACCCCGTGCAGCCCAACAAGGCGATCGTCGGACGCAACGCGTTCGCGCACGAGGCCGGCATCCACCAGGACGGCGTGCTCAAGGAGCGCGCGACCTACGAGATCATGGACGCGACGACCGTCGGGCTGCGCAGCAACTCGATCGTGCTCGGCAAGCACTCCGGGCGCCACGCGCTGAGCAAAGCGCTGAAGGAGATGGGCTTTGCGCTGGACGGGCAGGCGCTGAACACCGCCTTCAAGCGCTTCAAGGAGATCGCCGATCGCAAGAAGCAGGTCACCGCGATGGATCTCGAGGCGCTCGTCACCGACGAGCTGCGCGAGGAGATCTCCGGTTACACGCTGCGCTCGTTCGAGGTCGACGCCTCTTCGCTGCGCCCGCCGCACGCGCGCGTTTCGGTGCAGCTGCCAGACGGCGGCACGGCCGAGGGCTCGTTCACCGGCGACGGTCCGATCGACGCGGTCTTCCAGGCGCTCAACGCGGCGACCGCCGCGTCGCCCACGCTCAGCGACTTCACCATCGGCGCCGTCACCGAGGGCCAGGACGCGCTCGGCGAGGTGTCGGTCGTCGTCGAGGTCGAGGGCTGCACCGGCGCCGGTCAGGCCGTGTCCACGGACATCATCGACGCGGCCGCGCGCGCATACCTGCGCGCGCTGTCGGTCGCCGTCGCGCGGTCGCGCGCGGGCGGCGCGATCGGGCTTCCCGAGACGGCCGGCGGCTGACGGCGAGGGTCGCGCGAGGTCAGCCCGGCCTCGGCCGGTGGTCGCGGATCGGCTGGCAGTGGCGGATCGGCTTGTCGGGTGTCTGTGATAACGTACATGTGTATGACGCCCGTCGAGGTGGCGACCGTCCACAGCAGGCCAGCCGGCGGCGCGGCGCAGGCCGATCCGAGAGCCGCGGCCAGCGACCCGCTCAGCCCCGTGGTGATCGGCGCGCGCGTGAAGGCGCTGCGCGAGGCGGCCGGGCTGTCGCTGCGTGACCTCGCGCTGCGCAGCGGCGTCAGCGCGCCGATGCTCTCACAAGTCGAGCGCGGCGAGACGAGCCCGACGCTGTCCGTCGCGGCGCGCATCGCCGCGGGCCTTGAGCTGCGACTGTCCCAGCTGCTGCGCCTGGACGAGGGCGGGGCGGTCACGGTCGTCAAGGCCTCCCAGCGCCAGCGCGGCGGAAACAGGCGGCGCGGGCACAGCTTCGAGGTGCTCACCTCCGGACAACCGGGCCAGCGCGCCGAGCTCTCACACCATACGCTCGCACCCGGCGCCGTCACCGGAGCGCCTGACGACCCGCCGATCCACGAGCCGGGCGCGCGCGAGACGGCGCTGGTGCAGAGCGGCTCTCCGGTGCTCGTCTGCGACGGCGTGCGCTACCAGCTCGTCAGAGGGCGACTGCGTCACCTTCGACGCCGATCTGCCACATCACTTCGAGAACCCCACCGACGCGGACGCCGCCTTCCTGGCGGTCGTCGCCGCCGGGTTGCGGCGCAGCTAGGTGCCCACCACTGCGAAAACCCGCGCGACCCCGTCAGGGGTCCTCATCAAAAACGAAATACGCGCAAGCACACCGAAAGGCCGATGACGATGCCAAAGACGCTGTTCGACAAGATCTGGGAGGCCCACGAGGTGGATTCGGGCCCACCCCCCCTGCTCTACATCGACCTGCACCTCGTGCACGAGGTGACCAGCCCGCAGGCGTTTGACGCGCTGCGCATGGCCGGGCGGAAGGTGCGCCGGCCCGACCGCACGCTCGCCACCGCCGACCACAACACGCCGACCGACGGCACGCCCGTCGCCGCGCGCATCAAGGACGAGCTGTCGCGCGTGCAGGTGCAAACGCTCGAGCGCAACTGCGAGCAGTTCGGCGTGCCCATCTACTCGCTCGGCTCAGACCGCCAGGGCATCGTGCACGTCATCGGCCCCGAGCTCGGCGTCACCCAACCGGGCATGACGATCGTCTGCGGCGACTCGCACACCTCCACGCACGGCGCGTTCGGCGCGCTCGCGTTCGGCATCGGCACGAGCGAGGTCGAGCACGTGCTCGCCACGCAGTGCATGGTCCAGCAGAAGCCCGCCTCGATGCGCGTCAGCTATCAGGGCGCGCTCGGCTTCGGCGTCACGGCCAAGGACCTCATCCTCGGCACGCTCGGGCAGCTCGGCGTCGGCGGCATGACCGGCCACGTCGTCGAGTACTGCGGCGCGGCGATCGAGCAACTGTCGATGGAAGGGCGCATGACCGTCTGCAACATGACCATCGAGGGCGGTGGGCGCGCCGGCATGGTCGCGCCAGACGAGAAGACGTTCGCGTGGTTTACCGACGTGCAGCGCCCGGGCGCGCCGCAGGGGGCGGAGCTCGACGCGGCCATCGAGGCGTGGCGCGGCCTGCCAACCGAGCAGGGCGCCACGTATGACCGCGAGGTGCTCGTCGACGCCGGCGCGCTCTCGCCGCAGGTCACCTGGGGCACCAACCCCGGCATGGTGCGCGCGGTCACCGATGCCGTGCCGGCCCCCGAGGAGTTCGACAGCCCCGCCGACCGCGAGGCGACCGAGCGCGCGCTCGCCTACATGGCGCTGGCGCCCGGCACGCCGATCTCAGAGATCGCGCTAGATCGCGTGTTCATCGGCTCGTGCACGAACTCGCGCATCGGCGACCTGCGCGCCGCCGCCGAGGTGGTCAAGGGCCGCACGGTCGCGGCGAGCGTCAGCGCGATGGTCGTCCCCGGCTCCCAGCAGGTCAAGGCGCAGGCCGAGGCCGAGGGGCTCGATGAGGTCTTCCGCGAGGCCGGCTTTGACTGGCGCGTCGCCGGCTGCTCGATGTGCCTCGGCATGAACCCCGACATCCTCCAGCCAGGTGAGCGCTGCGCGTCGACGTCCAACCGCAACTTCGAGGGACGCCAGGGGCGCGGCGGGCGCACGCATCTCGTCTCCCCGCAGATGGCCGCCGCGGCGGCGATCGAGGGGCGCTTCGTGGACATCCGAGAATGGTCCTAGGGGGTGTGAACATGCTTCGATTGCGTCGAGCGATAGCCATGGTTGTACCGTGTGCGCCAGAGCGGGGTCCGACGGGGGCGCTCACGCCGGGTACCCCGGGGACGACAGCGACCAACGACAGGAGCGCGACATGAATCCGATCGAGGTCATCTCAGGCAACGTCAGCCACCTCGACCGCGCCAACGTCGACACCGACCAGATCATGCCCAAGCAGTTCCTCAAGCGCGTCGAGCGCTCGGGCTTCGGCGAGTTCCTCTTCTACGACTGGGCCAAGGAGCCCGGCTGGGACCTGCCGGCCAACCCGATCCTCGTCGCCGGCGAGAACTTCGGCTGCGGCTCCTCGCGCGAGCACGCTCCGTGGGGCCTGCAGGACTACGGCTTTCAGGCGATCGTCGCGCCGAGCTTCGCCGACATCTTCTATTCCAACTGCACGAAGATCGGGCTGCTGCCGATCGTGCTCTCAGAGGAGGACTGCCAGGCGCTGGCGCGAGTCGGCCACGGCCAGGTCGACCTGCGCGAGCAGGAGGTGCGCTTCGAGGGGCGCCAGGTGGCGTTCGAGATCGACCACGAGATCCGCCGGCGCCTGCTCGAGGGGCTCGACGACGTCGGCGTCACGCTCGCGTCGGCGAGCGAGATCGACGCGTTCGAGGCGCAGCGCGAACGCGCGGGGCCGGTTACGACGGCGCTGTGAGCACGCGTCACGCCGAAACGGCGCACGCGCGCAACGTCCGCGCGCATCGCCTGTCCTGGTAGCGTCGCGCGCCGTGACGCATCGCATCGCAACGCTGCCCGGCGACGGCATCGGCCCGGAGATCATGGCCCCGGCGCTCGAGGTGCTCGACGCGGTCGGCGACTTCGAGTTCGAGCAGCACGTCTTCGGCGGCGCTTCGATCGACGCGCACGGCACCGCGCTCACCGACGAGGTGCTCGCGGCCTGCAAAAGCTCGGACGCCGTGCTGCTGGCCGCCGTCGGCGGGCCGAAGTGGGACACGACCGATCCGAGCAAGCCGCGCCCGGAGCAGGGCCTGCTCGGCCTGCGCAAGGGCCTGCAGCTGTACGCCAACCTGCGCCCGGTCAAGCCGCTGCCGGCGCTGTATGACGCCTCGCCGCTGCGGCGCGAGCGCATCGAGGGCACCGATCTGCTCGTCGTGCGCGAGCTCACCGGCGGCATCTACTTCGGCGAGAAGACGCGCACGCCCGACTCCGCCTCCGACGCGTGCGTGTATACGCGCGCGGAGATCGAGCGCATCGCGCGCACCGCCTTCGGCGCGGCGCGCACGAAGGTCTCGAGCGTCGACAAGGCCAACGTGCTCGAGACCTCGCGCCTGTGGCGTGAGGTCGTCACAGAGCTTCACGCGCGCGAGTTCCCGAACATCGCGCTCGAGCACGTGCTCGTCGACAACGCCGCGATGCAGCTCGTGTCCTCGCCGCGGCACTTCGACGTGATCCTCACCGAGAACATGTTCGGCGACATCCTCTCCGACGAGGCGGCGATGCTGACGGGCTCGATCGGCATGCTGCCGAGCGCCTCGCTGGGCGACGGCGGACCGGGCCTGTTCGAGCCCGTGCACGGCTCCGCGCCGGATATCGCGGGCTCCGGGCAGGCCAACCCGCTCGCGATGTTCCTCTCGGCCGCGCTCATGCTTCGCCACGGATTGAGCTTGGAAAGCGAGGCGGCGGCTGTAGAATCGGCTGTGCAAGGCGCGCTCGACGGGGGACTGCGCACCGCTGACCTAGGCGGGACGGCGACCACGGCGCAGGCTACCCGGGCGGTGCTCGAACGACTGTAAGGACTGACTACATGAGCTCAATCGGCGTCGACCCCACAGACCTCATCTGGATGAACGGCGAGTTCGTCGCGTGGGAGGACGCCAAGATCCATGTCCTGACGCACGGCCTGCATTACGGCACCGGCGTGTTCGACTCGATGCGCTGCTATGAGACAGAGCTCGGCCCGGCCGTCTTTCGCAACGCCGACCACATCGAGCGCCTGCTGCGCTCCGCCGAGCTCTACTACATGCCAGTGCCCTACTCGGCCGCGCAGCTGCGCGCGGCGACGCTCGAGCTCGTGGCGCGCAACGGGCTTCGCTCCTGCTATGTCCGCCCGATCGTCAACCGCGGCTACGGCCAGATGGGGCTGAATCCGCTGGAGGCGCCGGTCGACGTGACGATCGCCTGCTGGGAGTGGGGCTCCTACCTGGGCGAGCAGGGCAAGCGCGATGGCGTGCGCGCGAAGGTCTCCTCCTGGCGGCGCATCAGCCCCGACTCGCTGATCCCGCACGCCAAGGCCTCGGGGCAGTACCTCAACAGCGTGCTCGCGAAGGTCGAGTCGCTGAAGGCGGGCTATGAAGAGGCGATCCTGCTCGACGACCACGGCCACGTGTGCGAGGGCACCGGCGAGAACGTGTACATCGTCAAAGAAGGCGAGATCGTCACACCCGGCCAGCACAACTCGATCCTCGACGGCATCACGCGCAGCTCGGTCATCCAGCTCGCGCGCGACCTCGGCTACACGGTGTCCGAGCGAAACGTCGCGCGTGCGGAGATGTACCTCGCCGACGAGATGTTCATGTCGGGCACGGCGGCCGAGCTCGTGCCGGTGCGCGAGGTCGACGACCACGTGATCGCCACCGGCAAGCCGGGCGAGATCACGCGCGTGCTGCAGGCGGCCTTCGACGACGCCGTGCACGGGCGCTCCGAGCGCTACCGCGAGTGGCTGGACGTGGTCTCCTCCGCGCCGCTCGAGACCCCCAGCGGCGACGCGCAGACGACCGCGGCCAGTTAGCCGCATGGCAGACATAGAGCTATACGACGCCACCCTGCGCGACGGCATGGGCGGCGGCGGCATGAGCCTCACGGCCGAGGAGAAGCTGCGTGTCGTGCACTCGCTGGACGCGCTCGGCGTGCATCTGCATCGAGGCGGGCTTCCCCGCGTCAAATCCCAAGGAGCAGGAGCTCTTCGCGCTGCTCGCCGACGAGCGCCTGGACGTCTCGGAGATAGTCGCCTTCGGCATGACACGCCGCCGCGACACGGCCGCCGCCGACGATGCGGGCCTGCGCGTGATCGCCGAGTGCTTCGCGCCGGTCTGCACGCTCGTCGGCAAGGCGTCGATCCTGCACGTCGAGAAGGTGCTGCGCGTCTCGCGCGAGGAAAACCTCGCGATGATCGCCGACTCGGTCGCCTTCCTCGTGGGAGAGGGCAAGCGCGTGCTGCTCGACGCCGAGCACTTCTTCGACGGGTTCGCGCTCGACAGCGCCTACTCGCTGCAGTGCCTGCGCGTCGCCGCCGACGCCGGGGCCGAGCGCATCGTGCTGTGCGACACCAACGGCGGCTCGCTGCCGCCGCAGATCCGCACCGCGCTGGCGGTGGTCGGCGAAGCGCTGCCCGGCGTGGCGCTCGGCATCCACACCCACGACGACTCCGGCTGTGCCGTGGCGAACACGCTCACCGCGGTCGAAGCGGGCGCGACGCAGGTGCAGGGCACGATCAACGGGATCGGCGAGCGCACCGGCAACGCCAACCTCGTCACGATCATCGCCGACCTGCAGCTGAAGATGGGCGTGACGCTGCTTTCCGAGGACCGCCTCGCGCGCCTGACCGATACCGCACACCTGCTCGACGAGCTGCTCAACCGCTCGCCCAACGCCGCGCAGCCCTACGTCGGCAAGCACGCCTTCGCGCACAAGGCCGGCATGCACGCGGCCGGCGTCAGCGCCTCGTCTGAGACCTTCGAGCACGTCGACCCGGCGCTCGTCGGCAACGACCGCGACCTGCTCATCTCAGAGCTCTCGGGCCGCGCGACGATCGTCGAGAAGGCCCGTCAGGCGGGCATCGACGCCGACAGCGCGCTCGCCGAGCGCGTCGTGCAGCGCGTCAAGGAGCTCGAGCACGCCGGCTTTCAGTTCGAGGCGGCCGACGGCTCTTTTGAGCTGCTCGTGCGGCGCGAGTCAGAGGAGCACTATGAGCCGCTGTTCAAGCTCGAGTCCTGGCGCGTGATCGTCGAGAAGCACTCCGACGGGCACGCCACGACCGAGGCGACGATCAAGATCTGGGTCGGCGGCGAGCGCTACGTGAGCACCGCCGAGGGCAACGGGCCGGTGCACGCCCTCGACGGCGCGCTGCGCCAGGCGATCGGCGAGATCCATCCCCACCTGAAGGACATCGAGCTGGTCAACTTCAAGGTGCGCATCCTCGATGAGACGAAGGGCACCGGCGCCGTCACGCGCGTGCTGATCGAGGCGTCCGACGGGCACGACGTGTGGGGCTCGATCGGCGTCTCGGAGAACCTCATCGCGGCCTCCTGGGACGCGCTCGTGGACTCGCTCGAATACGGCATGCAGGTCGCCGAGCGCCCGTCGCAGACGCAGGCCGTGCGCTCCAGCGGCGGGAGCTAGTGCAGCGTTCGGGCGTCGCGCCGCACGTCGCGGCGTCGGATGCGGGCGCGCCCGCGCGTGCGGGCGGTTCCGCGGACCCGCTCATCCCACTCGCGCAGCCGTTGCTCGGCGAGGCCGAGGAGCAGGCGGTGCTCGAGGTGCTGCGCTCGGGCCAGCTGTCGCTCGGGCCGCGCCTGGCGACCTTCGAGCGGCTCTTCGCGCAGCGCGTCGGCGCGCCGCTTGCGAGCGCGGTTTCCAGCGGCACGGCCGGCCTTCACCTGGCGCTGCGCGCGGTCGGCGTGCGCGAAGGCGACGAGGTCGATCACGAGCCCGTTCTCGTTCGTCGCGTCGGCCAACGCGGCGCTGTATGAGCGCGCGCGGCCGGTGTTCGCCGACATCGATCCGGTCACGCTCAACCTCGATCCGGCGGCCGCCGCAGCGGCCGTCAGCGAGCGCACGACGGCGCTGCTGCCGGTGCACATCTTCGGCTACCCGGCGGACATGGCGGCGTTCGAGCGGATCGCCCGACCAGCGCGGCCTGGCGATCGTCGAGGACGCGTGCGAGGCGCTCGGCGCCAGGCACGCCGATGGGGTCGCCGTCGGCGCGCGCGGGCATCCGGCGGTGTTCGGCTTCTACGCCAACAAGCAGCTGACGACCGGCGAGGGCGGCATGATCACGCTCGCAGACGGAGCGCTGAAGGAGCGCATCGACTCCGAGCGAAACCAGGGACGCGCGCCGGACATGGGCTGGCTGGACCACGATCGACTCGGCTTCAACTACCGCCTGTCGGACATCGCGTGCGCGCTCGGCATCGCCCAGCTCGCCCGCCTGCAGGAGATGCTCGCCGGCCGCGCGCGCGTGGCGGGCCTGTATCGCGAAGCGCTCGCCGACGAGCAGGCGCTGTCGCTGCCCTGTCCAGACAGCGCCGGCGACGTGCGCGGCTGGTTCGTGTTCGTCGTGCAGCTGCCGCACGGCGTCGACCGCGACGCGACGGTGCGCGCGCTCGCGGCGGCCGGCATCCAGAGCAAGCCCTATCTGCCGGCGATCCACCTGATGAGCTTCTATCGCGAGCGCTATGGCCATCGCGAGGGCGAGTTTCCCGTCTGTGAGGACGTCGCGGCTCGCTCGCTCGCGCTGCCGTTCTTCCCGAGCATGAGCGAGGCGCAGGTGGCGCGTGTCGCCCAGGCGCTGCGCGCGGTGCTCGACCGGGGCGGCAGCGACCGGTCGTAGACTGAGCGCGCGTGTCGCGCTTCCACGAGCCCCAGCACCCCGACTTCCAGCGCCTGAACTCCTCGATCGGGTTTGACCGGCGGCTGTGGCCGCAGGACGTAGCGGTGTCGCGCGCGCACGCGAAGATGCTCGCCGAGCGCGACATCATCAGCGCAGAGGACCGCGACGCGCTGCTCGCAGGGCTCGACGCCGTCGAGCTCGAGCTTGCCGAGGGGCGCTTTGCCTTCGCGTCAGACGACGAGGACATCCACATGGCGATCGAGCGGCGCCTCACGGAGGTCGCCGGCGCCGTCGCCGGCCGGCTGCACACCGCGCGCTCGCGAAACGACCAGGTGGCGACCGACCTGGCGCTTTACACCCGCGAGCGCGCGCTGGACGCGCGCGAGGCGATAGGCGCGCTGATGGGCGCGCTGCTGGCACGCGCGCGCGAGCATCTGGACTGGCCGATGCCCGGCTACACGCACCTGCAGCGCGCCCAGCCGGTCTACCTCAGCCATCACCTGCTCGCCTACTTCTGGATGCTTCAGCGCGATCGCGAGCGCTTCGCCTTCACGGCCGCGCAGGCCGGGCGGCTGCCGCTCGGCGCCGGTGCGCTGGCGGGCGTGAACTTCGACACCGATCGTGCGCTGCTGGCGCGCGAGCTCGGGTTCGCAGAGGTCGCGCCCAACTCGATCGACGCGGTCGCCGGGCGCGACTTCGTGCTCGACTACCTGAGCGCCGCAGCGACGTGCTCGACGCACCTCTCGCGCCTGGGCGCAGAGCTCGTGCTGTGGTCGAGCGCCGAGTTTGGCTTCTGCGAGCTGCCCGACGCCTGGAGCTCGGGCTCGTCGATCATGCCGCAGAAGAAGAACCCCGACGCGGCGGAGCTGCTGCGCGCCAAGGCGCCGCGCGTCGTCGGCCACCTGGCAGCCTTTCACGGCGTGCTGCACGCGCTCGCGTTGACCTACAACAAGGACCTGCAAGAGGACAAGGAGCACCTGTTCGACACCGTCGACACGCTGGCTTTGACGCTGTCGGCGGCGACGGGCATGATCAGCGGCGTGACGTTCGACGCCGAGCGCATGCGCGAGGCGGCCTCGGACGAGCTGATCGCCGCCACCGACGTCGCCGACCTGCTCGTGCGCCTCGGTGTGCCCTTCCGCGAGGCGCACGGCGTCGTGGCCGGGCTCGTGCGGACCGCGCTCGATGGCGATGCACGTTGTCGCAGCTGAGCAGCGAGCAGCTGGCGGCGCACAGCGAGGTGCTCGCCGAGCACGCCGAGCAGTTTCGCGAGGTGCTCGCGCAGAGCTCGTGGCTGGAGTCCAAGGTGTCTGAGGGCGGGACGTCGCTCGCGCGCGTGCGCGAGCAGCTCGACGCAGCGGCGGCGGTGCTCGGCGAGGGCACCTAGCCCGTGCGAGCGCTCGGCGAGCGCTTCTACGCGCGGCCGGTGCTCGAGGTCGCGCGCGATCTGATCGGCTGCGTCGTGGAGCACGAGGGGCCGGCGGGTGTGATCGTCGAGACCGAGGCCTACCACGACAGCGAGCCCGCGTGCCATGCCTTCGTCGGGCTGACGCCGCGCACGCAGACGCTGTTCGGACCGCCCGGGCGCGCCTACGTGTATCGCTCATACGGAGTCCATGCTCTGCTCAACGCCGTCTGCGAGGACTCCGGCAGTCGGTGCGGCGGTGCTGATTCGTGCGCTTGCCCCGACCGCGGGGCTGGACGTCATGTACGCGCGCCGCGGCCTGACGGCGCGGGCGCGCTCGGCACGCTGCGCGAAGGCGCCGGAGGATCTCTGCTCGGGACCAGGCAAGCTCACGCAGGCGCTCGGGATCGAGCTGTCGGAGAACGGCTGCTCGCTGTCGCGTGGCCCCGTCGTGATCCGCGCGGCGAGCGCCGCCTGGCGGGCTGCGCCGGTCGTGACCGGCCCGCGGGTGGGGATCACGCACGCTGCCGAGCTGCCGTGGCGCTTTTGCGTGGCGGGCAATCCGAACGTGTCGCGACCGCGCCCGCCATCGGCCGACGGCCGCTCGCCGTGGCGTGTGCGGACGCCTGCGCGCCGCGCCGCCATCCGGCTCTAGCCAGAGGCGCTCGCTCCGCCCGTTTCGGGACTGGCCCCGCCGCTCTTGGGGGCCGGGGCGGCGGGCGCGGGCGCGGGCGACTGGCTTTCGGACGGGGAGGGCGTCGCGGGAGCGGGCGTGGCGCTCGGCGACGGCGTCGCGGGGGGCGCGGCATGCGGTTCGCTCGCCTTGCCCTTTTCGCCGCCGGGCGCCGGTGCGGCGTGGCCGGCGCCGTGTTCTTCGCCCTGGCGCTGGGGCCCGGAGTGCAGCGGGCCCGTGGAGCCTTCGTGCGTCGAGGGAGGCGCTTCTTCGATGCTGCTCGTGCCGGTCGAGCCGGAGTGCGTCTTTTCGGCCTTGCGCGCGGCGGCTTCTTCGGAGCGCTGCTTGTCGATCTGCATCGCCGAGACCATGAAGTTGTGCCAGATGAGCGCCGGGAAGGTGCCGCCGAGCACGGGCGTGCCGTCGAACTGCGTCGTCATCGGGATCAGCTTGTTGGGGTAGCCCACCCAGACGGCGACCGTGTAGCGATCGTCCCAGCCGATGAACCAGGCGTCGCCGTAGTTGGACGTGGTGCCGGTCTTGCCGGCGGCGAACTGACCGAGCGAGGCGGCGCGCGCGGTGCCGTACTGCAGCACGGTTTCGAGCATCGAGGTCTCGGTCGTGGCGATGCCCGGGGGCAGCACGGGCGTGGTCTTGACCTGGTTGACGTCGCTGTGGGAGCCGTCGGGCAGCGTGTGCGAGCCGGCGTTGACTTCCTGGATGCCGACCGGTGCCCCCGGTTCGCCGAGCGTGCCGCTGACGCGCTGCCCGCCGTGGGCGATCGTCTCGTAGGCGTGGGCCATGTCGAGTGGGGTCACGCCGACGGTCAGGCCGCCGATCGTCATCGCGGGGTTGGTCGACAGCGGCGTTGTGATGCCCATGCGATGGGCGAGGCGGGCGATGCGGTGGGTGCCGACCTTCAGCCCGACTTCGGCGTAGATCGAGTTGTCGGAGTAGGCGGTGGCGTTGGTGAGCGTGTTGACGCCGGTGTAGTCGCCTTCGTCGTTGTGCACGACGAACTTTTCGTGGCCGTCGGTGTTGGGCACGTAGAATATCCTTCTCCTTGGACGTCCACTCCGAGTAGGGCGAGATCCCGTCCTCCAGCGCCGCCGCGAGGTCGAACGCCTTGAACGACGAGCCCGGCTGGCGCTCGCCCTCGGTGGCGAGGTTGAAGGGGCTTTCGTCGTAGTTGCGCCCGCCGACCATCGCGCGCACCTCGCCGGTCGAGTTTTCGATCGCCACGAGCGCGGCGGTCGGGTCGCCGGAGTAGGACAGGTAGCCGTTGACGGCCTGTTCGGCGGCGCGCTGCAGTTCCAGGTCGAGCGTCGTCTTGACGCGCAGGCCGCCGTCGAATGCGCGTGGCGCGCCGTAGCGTTCGACGAGCTGCTGCTGCACCCAGCTGGTGAAGTAGCCGACGTCGACGCCTTCGACGGTCGGCTCCTCGGGCGCCTGGATGTTCTCGGCGGCGGGCAGCGCCTGCTGGACGCTTTCGTCGTAGACGCTCTTCGTGAGGTAGCCCTGCTCGTGCATCTCGGCGAGCACGAGGTTGCGCCGCGCGCGCGCGGCTGCGGGATGGTTCGCCGGGTCATAGCCGGTCGGCGACTGGATGATGCCGGCCAGCAGCGCGGCCTCCCACGGCTGCAGCTGCTGCACGCACAGCTCGTGGCCGGGCGTGCCGCACCCCAGGTGGTTGACTTCGTGCCCGAAGTAGGTCTGCGCCGCCGCCTCGATGCCGTATGCGCCGTTGCCGAAGTAGATCGTGTTCAGGTAGGCGGTGATGATCTTTTCCTTGGACCACTTGTGCGAGAGCTGGTAGGCGAGCGCCGCCTCGCGGAGCTTCTCGAAGATCGTGCGGTGCGACTGCGCCTGTAGCGCGTTCTTGATGAACTGCTCCTCGATCGTCGAGGCGCCCTGCACGGAGCCTTCGTGGCGCAGGTCCTGCAGGAAGGCGCGCGCGACCGCCCTGATGTCCACGCCGCTGTTGGTCTGGAAGCGCTTGTCCTCGATCGAGATCACCGCCTCCTTGACGATCGAGGGGATCTCCTTGGGGGTGACGATCACGCGGCTCTGCTGGCTGACGATGCCCAGCGGGTGCCCGAGGTCGTCGAGCAGGACCGAGCTCTGCGCGTTCTTGATCTGCGAGAAGCGTGTCAGCGAGGGCAGGTCGGACGCGACCGCGACGAACACGCCGAAGGCGAACGACACGATGCCCAGCAGCGCCACGAAGAACAGGATCGCGACGAGGCGCAGCCGCTTCAGACGCGGACGCTGCTGGGTGGCCTGGATGTCCGGGAGATCGTCCTCGCTCATCGGCGGGTGGGCCTGGCCATGCGCGAGAGGGCATGGCGTTCGGTTGACTCTCGCGCGGGGCTACGCCGAGGCGCGGCAGGGCCCACCGGGTGCGAGAGTCTAGCATTGGCCCCGATGTCAGACGCCACCTCCGCGGCCAGCGTGGATCCCGTCCAACTGGCCGGCGAGCTGGCGCGCAACGCCGTCGACGATCTGCCCGAGGGCGCGCTCGCCGACAAGCTTACGCGCGCGCGCGCAGAGGGGCGCCAGCTACGCGTCAAGCTCGGCATCGACCCCACGGCTCCCGACATCCACCTGGGCCACGCGGTCGTGCTGCGCAAGCTGCGCGAGTTCCAGGACGCCGGGCACAAGGTCGTGCTGATCATCGGCGACTACACCGCGCGCATCGGCGATCCGTCCGGACGCTCGAGCGAGCGTCCGATCCTCTCTGCGCAGGAGATCGAGCGCAACGCCGAGACCTTCCAGTCCCAGGCGCTGAAGATCCTCGACCCAGATCCCGAGCGCCTGGAGGTGACGCGCAACGGGCAGTGGCTGGACATGCCGACGAGCGATCTGCTCAACCTCGTGCGCACGACGACCGCCGCGCAGCTGCTGGAGCGAGATGACTTCTCAAAACGCTGGCAGGCGCGCGAGCCGATCTCGATGCTCGAGCTGCTCTATCCGGTGCTGCAGGGCTATGACTCGGTCGCGGTGCGAGCCGACGTCGAGCTCGGCGGCACCGACCAGAAGTTCAACCTGCTGCTCGGGCGCGACATACAGCGCGCCTACGGCCAGCCCGAGCAGGCGGTCATGACGATGCCGATCCTCGTCGGCGTCGACGGCGAGCGCAAGATGTCAAAGTCGCTGGGCAACCAGATCGGCCTGACCGACGAGCCGCAGGAAATGTACGGCAAGACGATGAGCATTCCCGACAGGGCGATCGAGGAATACCGGCGGCTGCTGCTCGACGCGCCGCAGGGCGAACCCGACGAAGCGCAGCCGCCGTCGGCGAGGGACGCCAAGCGCGCGCTCGCCAGGGACATCGTCGCGTGGCTGCACTCGCCCCAGGACGCGCAGGACGCTGAGCGTCATTTCGATCGGGTCTTCGTGCGCCACGAGGCTCCCGAGGAGGTGCGCGAGGCGACCTTCGATGGCGCTGACGGGGTCGTGCACCTGCCATCGCTGATGGCCGAGGAGTTCGGCCTGTCGCGCTCGGAGGCCAGGCGCCTGATCGATCAGGGCGGCGTGACGCTCGGCGATCGCCAGCTGGCGGCCGGCGAGCACGACGTCGCCGCCGAGCTCGCCGATGGCGAGATCCTGAAGGTCGGCAAGCGCCGCTTTCGCAAGCTGCGCGCCGGCTGAGCGCCGCGGGCGGCGCCGCCGGCGGCGATTCGCTACGCTGCTGCGCGGCGGTCAGTGCGCCTGAAGCCGCAGTCGCGATGCACGCATCGTGGGCGGCCGGAGCGCTATACTGCCTGGTTGGCCCTGAACGCGTCCACGGACGCAGGGCCCGGTAGGTCTCCCTCAGAAGGAAACCCTTTCGACAGAGGCTTGGCGGTCTTTGAAAACTCAACAGCATGCGCATCTACGATCGAGTTCGATCGTGATGTGCGTCCAGGTTCGACCCGTCTGAGGGAGCGCTTTGCGCGCTTTCGATGGCGGACAAGAGTCAAGTAGGGAAGTACCCCGTCATGGCTGGAGCCATTGTGTATGGGCTCCAACCCGTCGCGCGTCGTGAAAGCGGCGAGCGGCAACTCCATGACAGCTTTTCGTGAAGTTCTTCACGGAGAGTTTGATCCTGGCTCAGGACGAACGCTGGCGGCGTGCCTAACACATGCAAGTGGAGCGACGAACCAGGGCTTGCCCTGGGGCAGAGCCGCGAACGGGTGAGTAACACGTGGGTCACCTGCCTCGATGACCGGGACAACCCGAGGAAACTCGGGCTAATACCGGATGTGCCCGCAAGGGGAAAGGAAGCTTCGGCCTCCGCATTGAGATGGGCCCGCGGCCCATTAGCTTGTTGGTGAGGTAAAGGCTTACCAAGGCTTCGATGGGTAGCTGGTCTGAGAGGACGATCAGCCACACTGGGACTGAGACACGGCCCAGACTCCTACGGGAGGCAGCAGTGGGGAATCTTGCGCAATGCGCGAAAGCGTGACGCAGCAACGCCGCGTGGGGGAAGAAGGCTTTCGGGTTGTAAACCCCTTTCAGTTGGGACGAAGCTTCGGCGGTGAATAGCCGACCGGAGTGACGGTACCTTCACAAGAAGCACCGGCTAACTACGTGCCAGCAGCCGCGGTAATACGTAGGGTGCAAGCGTTGTCCGGAATTATTGGGCGTAAAGAGCGTGTAGGCGGCCCGATTAGTCCGCTGTGAAAGTCCAGGGCTCAACCCTGGAATGCCGGTGGATACTGTCGGGCTAGAGTCCGGAAGGGGCGAGTGGAATTCCTGGTGTAGCGGTGAAATGCGCAGATATCAGGAGGAACACCAATGGCGAAGGCAGCTCGCTGGGACGTGACTGACGCTGAGACGCGAAAGCGTGGGGAGCAAACAGGATTAGATACCCTGGTAGTCCACGCTGTAAACGATGGCAACTAGATGTGGGGGGTGTCGACTCCCCCCGTGTCGAAGCTAACGCATTAAGTTGCCCGCCTGGGGAGTACGGCCGCAAGGCTAAAACTCAAAGGAATTGACGGGGGCCCGCACAAGCAGCGGAGCATGTGGTTTAATTCGACGCAACGCGAAGAACCTTACCTGGGCTTGACATGTAAGTGACCGGTGTGGAAACACACCTTCCCTTCGGGGCACTTTCACAGGTGGTGCATGGCTGTCGTCAGCTCGTGTCGTGAGATGTTGGGTTAAGTCCCGCAACGAGCGCAACCCCCGTCGCATGTTGCCAGCATTCAGTTGGGGACTCATGCGAGACTGCCGGTGACAAACCGGAGGAAGGTGGGGATGACGTCAAGTCCTCATGCCCCTTATGTCCAGGGCGACACACGTGCTACATTGGCGCGTACAGAGGGCTGCGATACCGTGAGGTGGAGCCAATCCCTTAAAGCGCGTCTCGGTTCGGATTGCAGGCTGAAATTCGCCTGCATGAAGGCGGAGTTGCTAGTAATCGCGGATCAGCATTGCCGCGGTGAATACGTTCCCGGGCCTTGTACACACCGCCCGTCACACCACGGGAGTGAGCAACACCCGAAGCCGGTGGCCTAACCCGCAAGGGAGGGAGCCGTCGAAGGTGGGGCCCGCGACTGGGGTGAAGTCGTAACAAGGTAGCCGTAGCGGAAGCTGCGGCTGGATCACCTCCTTTCTAGGGAGCACTTAGGTGCCCCGACCGCAGCGACCGTCAGGCGCAGCGCTCCTTCGGGAGCGCCAGACGACCAGTCGGCATACGAGCGATCGGGCCTAGCACGTCGACCGAGCCTGGCTGGGTGTCCGCCGTGGCGCGCGCAATCCGTTTCTACTTGCGGAAGGCGTCGACACGCGGACCAAACGGCCCAGCATGCTGTTGAGTTTTGAGAGACCGGCGCAGCCTGGCCGGTCCCGCGTTCGTCAGACGTTGACGAGCGCGGATCACCGGACGGGCGGCGTATGCGCCTCTCCCGGTCCTTGAAAACTGCACAGAAGCCACATCAGCCGCGACGATAAGCGCGGCTGAAAACGGGTATCACCGGGCCGCTCGATCTCGATCGCTCCCTCACAGGGGCGCGAGAGCTCTCGAACGGTCTGATCACCGTCAAGATAGTAAGGGCACATGGTGGATGCCTTGGCACCAAGAGTCGATGAAGGGCGTGAACGGCTGCGATAAGCCACGGTTAGGCGCTGAATGGCCATTGACCCGTGGATTCCCGAATGGGGAAACCCAGCGCTGGTAATGCGGCGTTATCCCCGGCTGAACACATAGGCCGGTGGAAGGCAAGCAGGGGAAGTGAAACATCTCAGTACCCTGAGGAAAGAAAATCAAAAGAGACTCCCTGAGTAGTGGCGAGCGAAAGGGGATCAGCCCAAACCTGACAGATGCAAGCGGACACGCGTTGTCTGTCGGGGGTTGTAGGGCGTCTGGTCCGAGCCGTGTCCGGCTCGGCGGAAGTTACAAAGTCGTGCGGTAGTCGAAGCGCGTGGAACCGCGCACCGTAGAGGGCAATCGTCCCGTAGACGAAACTGCATGGCCTTCCGTCAGATGTTCCTGAGTAAGTCCGCGCACGTGAAACGCGGACTGAACCTGGGGGGACCACCCTCCAAGGCTAAGTACTCCTTGGTGACCGATAGCGGACAAGTACCGTGAGGGAAAGGTGAAAAGTACCCCGGAAGGGGAGTGAAATAGTACCTGAAACCGCGTGCCTACAAGCGGTGGGAGCAGGCTTGTCCTGTGACCGCGTGCTTTTTGCATAACGAGCCGGCGAGTTACTCGTCTGCGGCAAGGTTAAGCGATGAGCGGAGCCGTAGCGAAAGCGAGTCCTAACAGGGCGACAGAGTCGCAGGCGGTAGACCCGAAGCTGAACGAGCTACCCATGGGCAGGCTGAAGCGGGGGTAAGACCTCGTGGAGGGCCGAACCGACCTAGGTTGAAAACTGGGCGGATGACCTGTGGGTTGGAGTGAAAGGCTAATCAAGTTCAGTGATATCTGGTTCTCTCCGAAATATATTTAGGTATAGCCTCGGATAAATTGCGTTTTGGCCGTAGAGCACTGTTTGGATTAGGGGCCCTACCAGGTTACCGACTTCAGGCAAACTCCGAAGACCAAAACGTCTACTCCGGGAGTCAGTTGCTGGGGGATAAACTTCAGCGTCAAAAGGGAAACAGCCCAGACCGCCAGCTAAGGTCCCTAAGTACTAGCTAAGTGGGAAACGATGTTCGAGTGCCTAGACAACCAGGAGGTTGGCTTAGAGGCAGCCATCCTTGAAAGAGTGCGTAACAGCTCACTGGTCAAGTGTTCGAGCGCGGACAATGTAACGGGGCTCAAGCTAGTCACCGAAGCTGCGGGTGCGTGAGACCTTCGGGTCGATCGCGCGGTAGGAGAGCGTTCCCAAGCCGGTAAAGCGGCAGCGTAAGCTCGCCGTGGAGGCTTGGGAAGTGAGAATGCCGGCATAAGTAACGAAAGGGGAGTGAGAATCTCCCCCGCCGATTGCCCAAGGATTCCTGAGTAAAGTTCGTCTGCTCAGGGTTAGTCGGGACCTAAGGCGAGGCCGAAAGGCGTAGTCGATGGCCAACAGGTTGATATTCCTGTACCACGTCGTTCCGTTTGACCGATGGGGTGACGAGGAAGGCTAAGGGAACTCAGGCGATGGTTGTCCTGGGACAAGCATGTAGGGGCGGCCCATGTCAAATGCAGGGCTGCATTCAACCCGAGGTGCGATGTGAGCTGGCTTTACAGCCGGCGCCTCCCCGACGCCATACCTCCGAGAAAAGCCTCTAGGGAGGAAGCGCGTGCCCGTACCAAAACCGACACAGGTGGGCAAGTAGAGAATACTAAGGTGATCGAGATAACCCTCGTTAAGGAACTCGGCAAAATCGCCCCGTAACTTTGGGATAAGGGGCGCCCCGGTAGGGTGAAACTCCTCGCGAGTGGAGCCCGATGGGGCCGCAGTGAATTGGCTGAAGCGACTGTTTACCAAAAACACAGGTCTCTGCTAAGTCGTAAGACGACGTATAGGGGCTGACGCCTGCCCGGTGCCGGAAGGTTACGTGGAGTTGTCAGGACTTCGGTCCGAAGCAGCGAAGCTAAGCCCCGGTAAACGGCGGCCGTAACTATCAGTTGACCGAGGTAGTTGTAAAACTCGGCTATATGCTGGAACATCCGAGTATCCCGCACTACGAGTACCGTCCCAAGCGGGCGGTACCGTGAAAATGTGCCGGGTGCGGACAATCAGCAGGAAAGGCCCAATGTCGAGTCAGATCAGGACGGTTCACCGTTTCGACGGTGCCCCGGTCGGCGTCGAAGGCAGTGGGAATCCTCAGAGACTATACGCCGAGCCGTCCCCAGACCAGGTCGAGATGAGATAGTCCGACCCTCGTGGGCGACACGGAGAGTCGGCGGACCAGAAATGAGCGGACCGCTTCGAAGCGAAATGCATAGTAACAGTGCCTAAGGTAGCGAAATTCCTTGTCGGGTAAGCATAATCACTTGCCCCGTCGCCTCGCGAGAGGCGACCGCGAACCGGCCATATCGGGGAAACCCTCACCGCCATATGGCGGGGGAATCCCGAGGGAAGTCCTAGCGACCCCCTAACGACTATCCGAAAGGAGAGGCGCGCTGACTTCGGGAAGACTGCGATGCAGCGTGCAATACGCCGGCCCTCATCGAAGAAAGGCCCTATGGATGTGCAGTATCGGCTGGATCCGTGGTATGTCACAGGTCTCACGGATGAGGGATGCTTTTCCGTCGGCTTCGTTCGCAGCCATCGCGCGCGAAGCTACAAGACCGGCCTCAGGTGAGGCCGTGTTCTCGGTTTCGCTCAACGAGAGGGATCTTGCGACTGCTGGAGGATCTGGAGCGTTCTTCGGTTGTCGGTGGCGTTATCGCGCGCGATCACAAGAGCGACCGCACCTTCAAGTTCGTATGTGGTGCTTCGAAGAGCTCGTGGAGTTCGATCCTGCCGCTCTTTGAGCATTTCCCCTTGCGGGGATGCGAAGCGCGAGAAGCTTGTGCAGTCTTCCGCGCGTGGAATGATCGACGCGGATGATCGGACACAATGCCGTCATCGGCATAGCGGAAGGTCTGCGAAAGATGAATCGTCAGAAGCCCAGCTACGATGATCAGAATCCTCGGAAGCCGTACGCCGACTCGCGGACCACGGACTCATAAGTGGTCCGCTGCATGGCGACATGCAGGTGAAGGCGCGGTGCATAGGACGCGCCCTGCGCTCAGTTGTTCGGTAAGAAATCAGCGAAATTACTTGTCGGTAAGTTCCGACCTGCACGAATGGCGTAACGACTTCAGCACTGTCTCAACGAGGGGCTCGGTGAAATTGCAGTCTCGGTGAAGATGCCGAGTACCCGCGGCTAGACGGAAAGACCCCGTGAACCTTTACTACAACCTGGTATTGGGATTCGGTGCATTTCGCTCAGGATAGGTGGGAGGCTTTGAAGCGCCGGTTGCGGCCGGCGTGGAGCCAAACTTGAGATACCACCCTTGGTGCATTGGGTTTCTAACAGCACGCCGTGAAGCCGGGTGCTGAACAGTTCCAGGCGGGTAGTTTGACTGGGGCGGTCGCCTCCCAAAATGTAACGGAGGCGCACAAAGGTTCCCTCAGTACGGTCGGAAACCGTACGTAGAGCGTAAAGGTAGTAAGGGAGCTTGACTGCGAGACTGACAAGTCGAGCAGGTGCGAAAGCAGGTCTTAGTGATCCGGCGGTAGCAAGTGGAAGTGCCGTCGCTCAACGGATAAAAGGTACTCCGGGGATAACAGGCTTATCGGGCCCAAGAGTCCACATCGACGGCCCGGTTTGGCACCTCGATGTCGGCTCGTCGCATCCTGGGGGTGGAGTTGCTCCCAAGGGTTGGGCTGTTCGCCCATTAAAGCGGTACGCGAGCTGGGTTCAGAACGTCGTGAGACAGTTCGGTCCCTATCTGCCGTGGGCGTTGGAGAGTTGCGAGGATTTGTCCCTAGTACGAGAGGACCGGGATGAACACACCTCTGGTGTATCTGTTGTCCTGCCAAGGGCATAGCAGGCTAGCTACGTGTGGATCGGATAACCGCTGAAGGCATCTAAGCGGGAAGCCGGCCTCAAGATGAGCTCTCCCATCCCCTAGAGGGAGTAAGACCCCTGGTAGACCACCAGGTTGATAGGCCGGATCTGGAAGGGCGGTGACGTCTGAAGGAGACCGGTACTAATGGGTCGAGGGCTTGACGGATTTTTGATTTCAGTGGTACCCGCTGTGGCGCTGTGCAGTTTTGAAGGACCGGGGGCGCCGGTTTCTCGCCATTTTCCGGTGGCTTTGGCGAGGGGGAAACACCTCTTCCCATTCCGAACAGAGCAGTTAAGCCCCTCAGCGCCGATGGTACTTGGCCCGCAAGGGCCTGGGAGAGTAGGACGCCGCCGGTTTTTACGTTCAACGGGTCGCCATCGGCGGCCCGTTGTCGTTCGTCGGCGACGAGCGAGCTCAGTCGCCGAGTTCGACGCCGCCGCCGGCGTCGATCGTCCAATGCGGGTTGTGTGCGACCTCCCATGGATGACCGTCGGGGTCGGTGAAGACTCCCGAGTAGCCGCCCCAGAACGTCTCGCCGGGCTCGCGCGTGATCTCGGCGCCGGCGTCTCGCGCTTCGTCGATCACGGCGTCGACCTCCTCGGGCGAGCGCGCGTTGTAGGCGAGCGTCACGCCGCCGTAGCCGCGCCCGCGCTCGACGCCGCTGTCGCCGGCGAGCTTGTCGCGGTCCCACAGCGCCACGACCATCGCGCCGGCCTGAAAGAAGACGACGTCGGACTCCTCCGCCGTCCTGCTGTGCCATCCGATGCCTTCATAGAAGTCTCGCGCATGCCGAACGTCGGCGACGCCGAGGGTGACAAGGCTCAGCCGCTGCTCCATCAGAGCCGCGTGCTGACGGTCGATCGAGCTTGGCGTGGGCGGGCGGGCATCGCCAGCGAGGCTACAGCGCCCGACGGTAGCGAGCCGCGGGGCTCGCGCCGGCGTGTCCGCAGGAGTGGCGCGGCGCCGCGGTCGTCACCCGTCGCTTGCGCGGCCCGGCGCCGTGCGCTGTTGCGGTCGCGACCGGTGACAGGCACGGCTGCACAGCCGGCTCGCCTTCGCCGTTCCTTCGGCTGGCGAGCCGGCTCTGCAGCGGCGCTCGGTGAGGATGCTCTGCCTGGGCCGGCTCGTCCTGGTCGACCTCCCAGTCGACGTCCTCCCGATCGTCTTCGAGCAACAGGAACGAGCGGCCCAGGCGCAGGGCGCCTTGGAGGCGCCGCGTGAACATCGATGTTCTCTCGTGGGGGAACATGTGTTCGTACGATAGGGAGGCGTTCGGATGGACGCGATGCGAACGTGTGTGCGCGTCGATCAAGATGCGAAGATTTGGCTCTGAGACTGCGATCGCGGCATGACCTCGGGTGCAACGCGCGTTGCAGCACAGCCCGCACAGAGGCGATCGTGTGCGCTTGACACTGGCTCTCGCGAGCGGGGCGCCGAGGCCGGGCGGCGACCGGCGATGGCTGGATCCGGGCCCGCCGCGCTGCGGCTGTTAGCTTTGGGCGTCCGCTTCGATGGCGAACCGATGATCCACCCGATCCCCAGCGGTACCCGTGACGTGCTTCCCGAAGAGACGCGCGAGGTGCGCGCGATCACGGACACGCTGAGGAGCGTGTTCGAGCGCCACGGCTACGGCGAGGTCTACACGCCCGCGCTCGAGTACGAGTCGGTGCTCGCGCGCGCGGAGATGGCAGAAGCCGAGCCGGCGTATCGCGTGTTCGACGAGACGGGCGCGGTGCTCGTGCTGCGCTCGGACATGACCGTGCCGATCGCGCGCGTGGTGTCCACGCGCTACGCCGCCAGCGAACCGCCGCTGCGCTTCTGCTACCTGGCCCACTGCTACCGCGGCGTGCGCCCGCAGCGCGGCCAGCCGCGCGAGCTGCTGCAGGCCGGGATCGAGCTGCTGGGCTCGCCCGCGCCCGACGGCACCGCCGAGGCTCTCACCGTGCTCTGCCACGCGCTCGACGCAACGGGGCTGAAGGACTACAGGGTGGGGCTCGGCGACGCCTCGCTGTTCCCCGCCTTGATGGCGCGCCTGCAGGTGCCCGAGGTGGCCCGCGCGAGCCTTCTGGAGGCGCTCGTGCGGCGGGATTTCGTCGGCCTCGAGAGCCGGCTGGCGAGGGCGGGCGTGTCGGGCGAGGCGGCCGAGCTGCTGCTCGGCGTGCCCCAGCGCCGCGGTGGCCCGGAGGTGCTCACCGATGCGCCCGAGCAGGCGGTCGAGGCCGTGATCGGGTTGCGACGCGTGCACGAGCAGCTCGAGCCGGCCGTCGCCGAGCGAGTCATCTTCGATCTCGGCCTCGTGCGCAACATCGGCTACTACACCGGCGCCGTCTTTGAGGTGTACGACCCCGCCCACGGCGCGCCGATCGGCGGCGGCGGGCGCTACGACGACCTGCTCGGGCGCTTCGGCCGCCAGCTCCCGGCGGTCGGCTTCGCGCTCGGCGTCGACCGCCTGCACATGGCGCTCGCCGGCGAGGAGCGCGGGACCGGCGCGCTGCTGGTCTCCGGCGCGCAGGAGGGCTCGGCATGAGCGCCACGAACGGGCTGACGATCGCGGTGCCGCGCGGCGCGCTCTTTCAGGAAACGGTCGATCTGCTGACGCGTCTGGGGCTCGACACCGAGGAGCTGCGCGGCAACGACCGCAAGCTGCTGTTCGAGGACATCGGCGTGATCACCATGCGCCCCTCCGACGTTCCCACCTACGTCGAGGCGGGCGCTGCGGATCTCGGCGTCACCGGCAAGGACGTGCTGCTCGAGCAGGCCTCCGGGCGCGCCGACGGGATGGGACGCGACGTCTATGAGCTGCTGGACCTCGGGTACGGGCGCTGCACGATGGTGATGGCCAGCCCGGCCGGCGATCCCGATCCGGCGCTCGAGACGCTGCGCCGCCTGGGCGTCATGCGCGTCGCGACCAAGTATCCGCACATCGCCGCGCGCCACCTCGAGGAGACCGGCCGCCAGGCCGAGATCGTCGAGGTCAAGGGCTCGGTCGAGCTCGCGCCGCTGACCGGCATGGTCGAGGCGATCGTCGACCTGACCGCCACCGGCACGACGCTGCGCGAGAACAACCTGGTCGTGCGCGAGGAGATCGTCGTCTGCACCGCGCGCCTGATCGCCAACCCGGTCGCGCACAAGCTCAAGGCGGCGTCGATCGACAGCCTGCTCGAGCAGCTGCGAAGCCTGACCGCCGCGCGCGCCTGAGATGCGGATCGAGCTGCTGGCGACCGACGACGCGCAGCGTCCGGGCACGGACGCCGTCGCGGCGCAGCTGCGCTCGCTCGTGCCCGACGCGACGAGCGTCGAGGCGGCCGTGCGCGAGATCGTCGCCGGCGTGCAGGCCGGCGGGGATAGCGCGGTGCTGGACTACACGCGCCGCTTCGACACCGCCGGCGAGCAGCCGCGCCCGCTGCTCGTGGACGCGCACGAGCTCGACGAGGCGCTGACGGGGCTGGAGCTCGACCTGGTCGCCGGGCTGCAGGTGGCGATCGCGAACGTCGCCGAGGTCGCCCACGCGGGCGTCAGCGAGGACGTCGCGGTCGATCTTCCCCAGGGTCAGCGCGTCACGCTGCGCGAGGTTCCCGTCCAGTCGGCGGCCGTCTACGTGCCCGGCGGGCGGGCGCCGTACCCGAGCACCGTCGCGATGGGCGTCGTGACCGCGCGCGCCGCCGGCGTGCTCGACGTCGCCGTCTGCGCGCCGCCCGGCGTCGACGGACAGATCGACGCGGCGATCCTCGGCACCTGCCGGCTGTGCGGAGTGGAGCGCGTCTACCGCATGGGCGGCGCGCAGGCGATCGCCGCGCTGGCGCACGGCACCGAGACGGTCGCGCGCGTCGACGTCGTGGTCGGCCCCGGCAACCTGTACGTGCAGGAGGCCAAGCGGCTGCTGTCGGGAATCGTCGGCATAGACGGGTTCGCCGGCCCCAGCGACCTGCTTGTCGCGCTCGGCTCAGACGCCAGCGAGCACGATCTTCGTCTCGCGGCGCTGGACATGCTCGCGCAGGCCGAGCACGGCGAGGGCAGCCTCGTCGTCGCGGTGTCACCGGCGGCGAGCGCGATCGACGGGCTCGCCGCGCTGCTGGCAGAGCTCGCCGCCGAACGCCCGACGGTCGCCGACGCGGCGATCGCGCTCGTGCGGGTCGCCGACGCGCGCGAGGCGCTCGCCCTCGCGAACGCCTTCGCGCCCGAGCACCTGCAGCTGATCGGAGCAGAGATGGAGGCGCTCGCGCCGCTCGTGCGCTGCGCGGGCTGCCTGTTCGTGGGCGTCGCCAGCGCGACCGCGTTCGGCGACTACGTCGCCGGCTCAAACCACGTCCTGCCGACCGCCGGCGCCGCGCGCTTTGCGTCGATGCTCTCCGCGCGCCACTTCCGCCGCAGGATGGCCGAGGTGCGCATCGGAGCAGCGGCGGAGAAGCTGGCCGGCGCCGGCGTGCCGATCGCCGAAGCCGAGGGCTTTGAGGTGCACGCCGAATCGATGCAGGCGCGCATCGGCGACAATTAGGCGATGCCAGCCAGGACAGCGACCATCGAGCGAAAGACCGGCGAGACCGACGTGCGGCTCACGCTCGCGCTGGAAGGCAGCGGAAAGGGCACGCGTGACACCGGCGTCGGCTTCCTCGACCACATGCTCGACCTGCTCGCGCGACACGGCCGGCTGGACCTCGACGTGAAGGTCAGCGGCGACCTGCAGACCGGCGCGCACCACACCGCCGAGGACACCGCGATCGTGCTCGGCCAGGCGCTCGACAGCGCGCTCGGCGATCGCGCCGGAATCGTCCGCTACGGCTCGGCGACCGCGCCGATGGACGAGGCGCGGGCGACCTGCGCGCTTGACATCTCCGGGCGCCCGTTCACGCTGTTTGACGCACGCCTGCCACCGGGCGCGACCGGCGGCTTCGAGCACGAGCTCACCGAGGAGTTCTTCCGCGCGCTGGCCAACGCGGCCAAGCTGACGCTGCACCTGCGCGTGGAGGCGGGCACGAACGCCCACCACATGATCGAGGCGGCGTTCAAGGCGTTCGCGCTCGCGCTGCGCGCGGCGGTCGCGATCGACCCCAGCGAGCCGGGCGTGCCGAGCACCAAGGGGACGTTGACCGCATGAGCGAGGCGCTGCCAAGCGAAGCGGTCGAGATCGCCGTCGTCGACTACGGCATGGGCAACCGCCGCTCGGTCGAGAAGGCGCTGGAGCACGTCGGCGCGCGCGCGATCATCAGCCGCGATCCCGCGCGCCTGCGCGCCGCCGCCGGCTTGGTCGTGCCCGGCGTCGGGGCGTTTCCGCGCGCGATGGACAACCTGCGCGAGCTCGGACTGGACGAGCTGCTGCGCGAGCGCGTCGCCTCGCAGGCGCCGGTGCTCGGCATCTGCCTGGGAATGGAGCTCGCTTTTGACTACTCGACCGAGCGCGGGGGAGCGCAGGGGCTCGGCATCGTCGCCGGTGAGGTGCGCGAGCTGCAGCCGGGGTCGCTGAAGCTTCCGCACATCGGCTGGACCGAGGTGCGCTTCGTCGCGGGCGGCTCGCCGCTGCTCGACGATCTTCCGCGCGAGTGCGCCTTCTACCACGTGCACTCCTTCGCGCCCGTGCCGGCGCGCGAGCAGGACGTGCTCGGCGTCGCCGAGTACGGCGCGCCGTTCGTCAGCGCGGTGCAGAAGGGGTCCTTCTACGGCGTGCAGTTTCATCCCGAGAAGTCCTCGGCGGCGGGCCTGCGAATGCTCGCCAACTTCGCGCGCGTCTGCGCGCGCGCGAGAATGCCCGCCGCGCTGTGAGGCTCTACCCGGCGATCGACATCCTCGCCGGCAACGCCGTCCGCCTGGTGAAGGGCGACTTCGACGCCAAGAAGGTCTACGACGAGGATCCGCTCAGCGCGGCGCGCGCCTGGACCGACGCCGGCGCCGAGCACCTGCACGTCGTCGATCTCGATGGCGCAAAAAGCGGAGTGCCGGTGAACCTCGAGCATCTGCGGCGGATCGCGAGCGAGCTCGGCGTGCCGGTGCAGTACGGCGGCGGGCTGCGCTCGGCCGAGGCCGTCGACGCCGCGCTGCAGGCCGGCGCGGCGCGCGTGATCCTCGGGACCGCGGCCTTCACCGACCCCGACCTTCTGCGCGGCGCGCTCGCCGCGCACGGACCCGAGCGCGTGCTCGTCTCGGTCGACGTGCGCGGCGGGCGCGTGTCGACCGCCGGATGGACCGAGACGACCGATCTCGGCACCGACGCGGTGCTGGCGCGGCTGCACGAGCTCGGCGTGCGCGAGCTCGTCTACACGAACGTCGATCGCGACGGCATGCTCGAAGGCCCCGACCTCGACGAGGTGCGCGCCGTGGCGAGCGCCGCGCGCGCCACGCGTCATCTACTCAGGCGGCATCGGCGCGCTCGCCGACCTCGAGGGTCTCGCCGCGCTGCAGGAGACGGCGCTCGGCGGGGTGATCGTCGGCAAGGCGCTGTATGAGCGGCGCTTCACGATCGCCCAGGCTCGCGAGGCGCTCGGCGAGTGACGCGCGACGGCCGGCTCCGGCGGCGGGCCGCTACCGTGAGCGGGTGCATTTCAAGCGCGTCATCCCCTGTCTGGACGTAGATGACGGGCGCGTCGTCAAGGGCGTCGAATTCGTCGACATCCGCGATGCGGGCGACCCGGTGGAGCTCGCCGCCCACTACGACCGTGAGGGCGCCGATGAGCTCGTCTTCCTGGACATCACCGCCACGCACGAGCGCCGCGAGACGATCGCACAGCTCGCGCGCCGCACCGCCGATGAGGTCTTCATCCCGTTCACGATCGGCGGCGGCGTCCGCTCGGCGCGCGACGCCCAGGCGGTGCTCGACGCCGGCGCCGACAAGGTCGCTGTCAACTCGGCCGCGCTGCAACGCCCCGAGCTGATCGACGAGCTCGCCGGCGTGTTCGGCGCGCAGTGCGTCGTGCTCGCGGTCGACGCCAAGGCCGTGGCCGTCAACGGCGGCGCGTCACTGGGAGGCCTACCTCGCCGGCGGGCGCACGCCCACCGGTCGCGACGTCGTGCAATGGACGCGCGAGGCCGTCGAGCGCGGCGCGGGCGAGGTGTTGTTGACGAGCATGGACCGCGACGGCACGAGCGAGGGCTATGACCTCGCATTGACGACGGCGGTCAGCGAGGCGGTGAGCGTGCCGGTGATCGCCTCGGGCGGCGCCGGCGAGCTCGAGCACCTCGCGCAGGCGTTTGACAGCGGCGCCGACGCGGCGCTGTGCGCGTCGATCTTCCACTACGGGCGCTTCACCGTCGCCGAGGCCAAGGCCCACCTGGCCGGCGCGGGCGTGCCCGTGCGAACAGGCTGAGGCCACGCGCTGAGGAGCTCTGATGTCGGCCGGGCAGCGAAATGACGGCGACGCGGTGATCGCCGCCGTGCGCGACCTCGCCGGAGGGCCCGAGTTGCTTGAAGTGGCTGGGCGGCGCGAGGACGTCGAGCTCGTCGGCGGCGCGGTGCGCGACCTGATGCTCGGGCGCGAGCCGCGCGAGCTCGACGTCGTGGTCGCGCGCGACGCCGGCGCGCTGGCGGGCCAGATCGCGTCGCGCCTTCACGCGAGCGCGACGTTCAGCGAGCACGAGCGCTTCGGCACGGCGCTCGTGCGCTGGCAGGGCGGGCGCATCGACGTCGCGACGCGCCGCGACGAGCGCTACCCGGCGCCCGGCGCCCTTCCCGAGGTACGCGAGGGCTCTCCCGAGCAGGACCTGCGCCGGCGCGACTTCACAGTCAACGCGATCGCGATCGCGCTCGGCGGCTCGCGGGCTGGACAGGTCCGCGCGGCAGAGCACGCGCTCGCGGACCTCTCGGACGGCCTGCTGCGCGTGCTCCACGACGAGAGCTTTCGCGATGACCCGACGCGCCTGCTGCGCATGGCGCGCTACCGCGCGCGGCTGGGTTTCGAGGTCGACGCCGACACCGCGCGCCTGGCGCGCGACGCGCTGACGTCGCACGCGCTCGCCAGCGTCTCGGGCGCGCGCCTGGGCGCGGAGCTGCGCCTCGCGCTCGGCGAAGACAGCGCCCCGCAGGCGCTCGCCGCGATGGACGAGCTCGGGCTGCTCGGCGAGCTGCACCCTCGCCTGCGCTTTGACAGCGCGCTCGCGCAACGAGCGCTCGCGCTGCTGCCCGCCGACGGCCGCCCCGACCTGCTGCTGCTCGCGGTGCTCGGCCTGGCGCTCGTGCTGCGCGTGGGCGCCGATCCCGACGGCGAGCTGCGCGCGCTGCTGGATCGCCTGGAGTTCTCCGCGCCCGACCGCGATCGCGCTGTCGCGGCGGCGCGCGCCGGCGAGTCTCTCGTGGACGGCCTGCGCGGCGCGAGCAGCGCCGCCGAGCTGCATGTCGCGCTCGCCGGCGCGCCGCCCGAGGGGGTCGCGCTCGCCGGAGCGCAGGCCGACGGGCAGGCGGCGCGTCGGTGGCTCGAGGACGTGCGCCACGTGCGCCTGCGAATCGACGGCTCTGACCTGATCGCGGCGGGCATCCCCGAGGGGCCGGACATCGGTCGCCGCCTGGAGGAGGTCCTGCGCGCTCGCCTGGATGAGCGGCTTCCCGACGAGCGCGAGGCGCAGCTGCGCGCCGCGCTTGAGCGACCGTGACCGCGCGGCCGGCCCGGACGTCGCGATGATCCGCCTGGCGCTCGCGGGCGCGGGCGTCGCGCTGTTCACCGAGCGGGCCGACGGCAACCTGTCGACGATGCGCGGCGACGACCACGAGCACGGCGCCGCCGCGCGCGATCGCCTGTGCGCGCAGCTGCAGCTGCAGCGCCTGTTCGCGGGCGCGCAGGTGCACGGCAGCACCGTGCGCCGCGTGCGCGACGCCCAGGGCGCCGACAACGGCGCCGCCACGTCGGAGGCCGACGGCCAGGCGACCGACCTGGCGCGCGTGGGCGCGATGGTGCTGACCGCCGACTGCCTGCCGGTGATGCTCGGATCGCGCCACGCGGTCGCCGCCGTCCACGCCGGCTGGCGGGGCCTCGCCGCCGGCGTGCTCGAGGAGGGTGTCCGCGCGCTGCGCGAGCTCGACCGCGAAGATCCGCAGATCGAGGCGATCATCGGACCCGGCGCGGGCCCCTGCTGCTATGAGGTGGGCCCCGAGGTGCACGCCGCTCTGCGCTCGCAGCGCCGGCGACGGGCCCGGCGAGGCGGCGAGCGAGCGGGCCCGGCGCGGCGTCGCGATCGACCTGAAGGCGATCGCGCGCGAGCGGCTGCTGCGCGCGGGGGTGCGCAGCGTGCGCGATGTCGGGTTGTGCACGATCTGCGACGCGCGCTTCTTCTCGCATCGGCGCGAAGCACAGCGCGCGGGACGCCAGGCGGGCATCGCGTGGCTGGGCTGATTCGCGTCGTCGACGCCGGGCGCGTGCGCGAGAACCTGCGGCGCGTGCGCGAGCAGATCGCGGCCGCCGCGGCCCGCGCCGGCCGCGACCCCGACGGGGTGGATGTGCTCGCCGCGACCAAGTACGTCGCTGCGCAGCGACCTGCCGGTGCTCGCGCAGGCGGGCGTGCGGCTGGTCGGGGAGAACCGCGCGCAGGACCTTCAGGCGAAGGTGGCCGCCCACGGGGCGCTGTTCGAGTGGGATTTCATCGGTCAGTTGCAGAGCCGGCGCGTACGCCTGATCGTGCCGCACGTGCGCCTCATCCACTCGGTCGCGTCTGACTCGGCGCTGTCTGAGCTCGCGCGCCATCGCGAGCTCGCGCGGCCGGGCCTGAGCATCCTGATCGAGGTCAACGTCGCCGCCGAGCAGGGCAAGGCGGGGGTCGCGCCCGCACAGCTCGCCGCGTTCATCGAGCGCTCGCCGGTGCCGGTCGCCGGTCTGATGACGATGCCGCCGCTCGCGCGCGACCCGCGCGACAGTCGACGCTGGTTCTCGGCGCTGCGCGAGCTGGCGCGCGAGCACGGCCTCGCGCAGCTGTCGATGGGCACCTCGCAGGATTACGTCGTCGCCGTCGAGGAGGGCGCGACGATCGTACGAATCGGCACCAACCTCTACGATTAGCGCCTGCGGTCGCGGCCGTCGGGTTGCGATCAGCGGTTAGCATGAGCAGGGAAATCGGTCCGACGCGCGAAACGCACCATTAATCGATGTCTATTCGCGACTCCTGGCACAGCGCCCTTGTGTACTTCGGCCTCGCCGAGGAGTATCAGGACGACTATGAGGACGCGCCCGAGGCGGACATCGAGGATCGCTATCGCGAGCGGCCCAACGTTCGCCGGCTGCGCCGCCGCCGCGACGAGTTCGACGACATCTTCGCCGAGGACGACCCGCCCGAAGGCGGTGGCAGGCACGGGCGCGCGACGACCGTGCTCAAGCCGGTCGGCCGCGGCAACGGCGACGTGCGCGTGCACCTCGTCGTGCCCAAGTCCTTCAACGACGCGCAGCAGATCGCCGACAAGTTCAAGGACTCGATCCCGGTCATCCTCAACCTGCAGGGCTCCGACACCGACCTGGCCAAGCGCCTGATCGACTTCGCCTCGGGGTTGACCTACGCGCTCGACGGCGGCATGCAGCGGATCGCCGACAAGGTCTTCATGCTCACGCCGCGCAACGTCGAGATCTCCGCCGAGGAGCGCGCGCGGCTGATCGAGAAGGGCTTCTTCAACCAGTCCTGACAGGCGCGCGATAGCCTGCGCCTGGCTGTGTCCTCGATCGCTCGTGTGCTCGAGCGCACTTCGCTCACTGCGTCCTTGCCAGGCTTGACTCTCGCACGCCAGTGGCGCCGGCTCGATTCTCACTAGCGTGAAGCCATCATGCAAATAGGACTCATCGGCGCCGGCAACATGGCGCGCGCGCTGGCGCGCGGCTGGGGGCGACCGGTTGTGTGCTCGGACCCGCTGCGCGAGCGCGCGCAGGCGCTCGCGCAGGAGGTTGGCGGTGAGGCGCTCGACTCAAACGCGCTCGTCGCGCAGCGCGCGGATCTGGTGGTGCTCTGCCACAAGCCCGCACAGCTCGCCGACGTCGCGCGCGAAGTCGCGCCGCACGCGCGCGCGGTCGCGTCGATCCTCGCCGCGACGCCGCTGGCGGCGCTGAAGGACGCCTATCCCGAGCGGCCGGTGTTTCGCTTCATTCCATCGCTGCCCGTCGAGGTGCGTGCGGGGGCGATCGTGCAGGCCGCCGACCCCGAGCGCCCGGGGCGGCACGCCGTCGACCTCGCCGGCCGGTGAACTCGTCGCCGAGGTCGAGCGGCTGTTCGCCGAGCTCGGCACGCTCGTCGTGCTGCCCGACGAGCTGCTCGACGTCGCGATGGGCCTGATGTCCTGCGCGCCGGCCTACGTGGCGCTCGTCGCCGAGGCGCAGGTCGACGCGGGCATCCGCCGCGGCATCCCGGCGGCGCTCGGCTCGCAGCTGGTCGTGCAGACGCTCGCCGGCACCGCCGAGCTGCTGCGTCGCCGCGGCAACGACACGCAGGCGGTGCGTCGCGAGGTCGCCTCGCCCGGCGGCGTCACCGCGCGCGGGCTGCAGGCGCTCGAGAGCGCCGGCCTGCGCGGCGCGTTCAGCGACGCGCTGGACGCTGTGCTCGGGGAGGGCGGATGATCGCCGTGGCGATCCTCGCCACGGCGCGCTCGCAGATCGCCGACTTCCTTTCGACGCTGATCTACGTGTACACGCTGCTGATCATCCTGTACATCGTCATCCAGCTGCTGTTCTCGGTCGGCGTGCGCCCGCCCTACTCGCGCACGGTGGACGTCGTGCTCGGCTTCCTGCGCGACATCTGCGAGCCCTTCCTGCGCATCTTTCGCCGCATGCTGCCGTCCTTCGGCGGCCTCGACTTCAGCCCGATCCTCGCGATCATCGCGCTGCGAGCTGATCAACGCGTTCGTCGTCCGGCGCCTGATCGCCGGCTGAGGCGCGGTGTCGGCGACCGAGGGCACTCGCCCCGACGGGCTCGGCGTCGGCGAAGGCGCGTCGGCCGGCGCGCCCGAGCAGCGACCGGCGCGTGGCCGTGCGATCGGATGGGCGCGCGTCGCCGTCGTCCTGCTCGCCGTCGTCGCTATCGACCAGCTGAGCAAGCGCGCGGTGCGCGCGTCGATCACCGAAGGCGAAGAACGCAAACTGCTGCCCGCGATCGAGCTCGTGCGCACGCGCAATCGCGGCGTGGCGTTCGGGTTGCTGCCGGGAAGCCATGTGATCGTGACGGTCCTGATCGGCGTCGCGCTCGCGGCTCTGGTCGTCTACTTCGCCCGCCACGCCGCCGAGCCGCTGCTCTGGCTGCCGACGGGAATGCTGCTCGGAGGCGCGCTCGGCAACGTGCTCGACCGTCTGCGCTACGGCTCGGTGACCGACTTCATCAAGCTTCCGCTCGGGTGGCCGCCGTTCAACCTCGCGGACACCTCGATCGTGGTCGGCGTCGCGCTGCTGTTCTTGATCATCGATCACCGCCGCCACCACGAACAGCGAGCGAGCCAACGGTGAGCGAGCCGTTCCAGGTCCTCTACGAGGACGAGCAGCTGCTGGTCGTCGACAAGGCCCCGGGGGTCGTCGTCCATCCGGCGCGCGGGCATCCGCAGGGGACCCTCGCGCAGCTGCTCGCCGGGCGCGCCGGCGGCGGCGACCCGCAGCGCGCGGGCATCGTGCACCGCCTCGATCGCGACACGTCGGGGCTGCTCGTGATCTCGCGCACCGAGCAGGCCCACAGGCTGCTCGCGGCGGCGCTCGCGCGGCGCGAGATCGAGCGCGAATACCTGGCGCTCGTACAGGGCCGCCCGCCGGCGCGCTCGGGGACGATCGAGGCGCCGATCGGGCGCGATCCGCGGGCGCGCACGCGCATGGCCGTGGGCGGCGCGCGCGGCCCGTCGCGCTCGCGCGAGGCGCGCACGCACTTCACGCTCGAGCGCGCGCTGGCGGGCACCTCGCTGCTGCGCCTGCGCCTGGAGACCGGGCGCACGCACCAGATCCGCGTCCACCTGCAGGCGATAGGCCATCCCGTGTGCGGCGATCGCGAGTACGGGGCGCCGGGCGTGCTCGGGCTGCAGCGCCAGTTCCTGCACGCCGCGCGCCTGGCCTTCGCGCACCCGCTGACCGGCGAGCGCGTCGAGGTGCACTCGCCGCTGCCCGCCGATCTGCAGGCTGCGCTGAAGCTCGCCGAAGGGTCCTAGAGGCCGCGTTCGGCTATCCTGCGACGGCAGTCTCAATCCACTATCCGTGCGGTGAGGGATAGCGGCCCTGCCCGGAGCTCAAAGCGAGTCTTCGGGTCCGCTACGTCCGTACGGCGGCAAGGCAACTACAAAAAGGGAGTACCCGTGGCTCAGGTAAGCATTCCCGAGTTGCTGGAGGCCGGGGTCCACTTCGGCCACCAGACTCGTCGCTGGAACCCGAAGATGCGCCGCTTCATCTATGGCGAGCGCGGCGGCATCTACATCATCGATCTCGTCAAGACGGCCGCGCTGCTCGAACAGGCGCAGAAGTTCGCCAGCGAGCTGGCCCATCGCGGCGGCACCGTGCTGTTCGTCGGCACCAAGAAGCAGGCTCGCGACACCATCCGCGAAGTCGCCACCGCGGCAGGCATGCCCTACGTCAACCACCGCTGGCTGGGAGGGCTGCTGACGAACTTCCAGACGATCAACCAGCGCATCCGCCGGCTTCACGACCTCGAGCGCTACGAGGCCGAGGGCCAGCTCGCGCTGCTGCCCACGCGCGAGCGGATGTCCGCGCTGGCCGATCTCGCCAAGCTGCGCGCCAACCTCGGCGGCGTCAAAGACATGCAGCGCGTGCCGAGCGCGATGTTCGTGATCGACCTCAAAACCGAGGTGATAGCGGTGCGCGAGGCCCAGCGGCTGCGCATCCCGATCATCGGACTGGTCGACACCAACTGCGACCCCGACGGGATCGACTACGTGATCCCCGGAAACGACGACGCGATCCGCTCCTGCGCGCTGATCACCCGAGGCGATCGGCCAGGTCGTCGCCGAGGGCTACTCGATCTTCCGCGCCGAGGAGGACCGCGCGCGCCAGGAAGCCGAGGAACGCGCTCGCGCCGAGGCCGAGGCGCGCGCCAAGCGCGAGGCCGAGGAAGAGGCCAAGCGCCTGGCCGAGGAGCAGGCGGCCAAGGAGGCGGCCGCAGCCCAGGCCGCGGCTGCCCAGGCGGCTGCCGCCGCCGCGCCCACCGAGACGCCACCGGCTGCCGAGACGCCACCGGCTGCCGAGACGCCACCGGCTGCCGAGACGCCGCCGGCGACCGCCGCGAGCGAGACTCCCGCCCCGGCTCCTACGCCCGCCGCCGAGCAGCCCGCGCCGGAGCCCGTCGCCGCGCAGCCCGAGCCGCGGGCGAGCGAGCCGCCCGCCGAGGCCGCTGCGCCAGACCCCGCGGCCTCTCGAGCCGCAGGCGGCCGCCGAGCCCGAAGCCGAACAAGCGCCAGCGGCGCCGGCCGACAGCGCCGAGCCCGCGCCCGACGTCCCAGACGCCACGCCGGACGTCCCAGACGCCACGCCGGACGCCCCAGACGCCACGCCGGACGCCCCAGACGCCACGCCCGAGCCCGAGCCAGATCCAGAGCCCGAGCCCGCCGCGGAGGCGGTCGCCGAGGGGAGCGAGTCATGAGCGCGGTCGAGGGCTCGGACATATCGGCCAAGGACGTGAAGGCGCTGCGCGATCGCACCGGCGCGGGCATGATGGACTGCAAGAAGGCGCTCGCCGAGGCCGGCGGCGACATCGAGCAGGCGATCGAGATCCTGCGCGTCAAGCAGGGCAAGAAGATCCAGGATCTCGGCGAGCGCACGGCGACCGAGGGGACGGTGCAGTCCTACATCCACGCGGGCTCGAAGGTTGGCGTGCTGATCGAGGTCGATTGCAACACCGACTTCGTGGCGACCAACGAGGACTTCGTGGCCTTCGCGCGCGACGTCGCGATGCAGATCGCGGCGAACGCCCACCGTGCAGTACGTGGGGCGCGACGACGTGCCGCAGGAGGCGCGCGACGCCGAGGCGCGCGTGTACGAGCAGGAGGCTGCCGACAAGCCGGAGAACATCCGCGAGAAGATCGTCGCGGGCAAGCTGGACTCCTGGTATCAGACGATCGTGCTGCTCGAGCAGGAGATGCACAACCCCAAGTTCGAGGGCAAGACGGTGCAGCAGCTGCGCGACGAGCTCACGGCGAAGACCGGCGAGAACGTCGTGATCCGCCGCTTCGCGCGCTTTGCGGTAGGGCAGTAGGCTCCGGCCGCAGTGGCCGGCGCGGTCTTCAAGCGAATCCTGCTCAAGCTCTCCGGCGAGGCGCTGATGGGCAGCCTCGACTACGGCACGGACCCAGCGCGCGTCGTCACCGTCGCCCAGCAGGTCGCGGCGGTGCGCGAGCAGGGCGTGCAGGTCGCGATCGTCGTCGGCGCCGGCAACATCTACCGCGGCATGCAGGCCGCGGCGGCGGGCATGGACCGCGCGACCGCCGACTACATGGGCATGCTCGCGACGGTGCTCAACGCGCTCACGCTGCAGGACGCGCTCGAGAAGGTCGGCACGAACACGCGCGTGCAGTCCGCGCTCGGCGTCTCGGAGGTCGCCGAGCCGTACATCCGCCGCCGCGCGATGCGCCACCTGGAGAAGGGCAGGGTCGTGATCTTCGCTGCCGGCACCGGCAATCCGTTCTTCACGACCGACACGGCCGCGGCGCTGCGCGCCGCGGAGATCCACGCGGAGATCATCCTGATGGCCAAGAACGGCGTGCAGGGCGTCTACAGCGCCGATCCGGCCGTCGACCCGAACGCGGAGTTCATCCCGCAGATCACCCACATGGAGGCGATCGAGCGACGCCTGCGCGTGATGGACTCGACGGCGCTCGCGCTGTGCATGGACAACGGCATGCCGCTGAACGTGTTCAACATGGACGACGAGACCGCGCTTGCCCGGATAGTCTCAGGCGAGCGCGTGGGCACACTTGTCACGACCCCGACTGGAGCTGACGATGGCCGATGATCTGATCGACGAGCTGCTCAAGGACGCGCGCGAGCGGATGGTCAAGTCCGTGCATTCCGCCCAGCTCGAGTTCTCCACGGTGCGCACGGGGCGAGCCAGCCCGTCGCTGCTGGATCGCGTGGTCGTCGACTACTATGGCGCGCAGACGCCGCTCAACCAGCTCGCGACGATCTCCGCGCCCGAAGCGCGGCTGATCACCGTGCAGCCGTATGACAAGTCGGCGATCAAGGCGATCGAGAAGGCGATCAACGAGTCCGACGTCAAGCTCAACCCGTCCAACGACGGCAACGTGGTGCGCATGGTCGTGCCCGAGCTGACCGAAGAGCGCCGCCGCGAGCTGGTCAAGGTCGTGCGCAACCTCGCCGAGGAGGGCCGCGTCGCGATCCGCAACGTGCGCCGCGACGTGATGCAGCACCTGCGCGAGCTGAAGTCCGAGGGCGAGGCGTCCTCCGACGACGAGCATCGCGCGGAGGTCGAGCTGCAGAAGCTGACCGACGGCCGGGTCAGCGAGCTCGACGGCGCGCTCAAGGCCAAGGAAGACGAGATCCTCGAAGTCTGATGGCGGCAGCCGGGGAGCGGGCGCCGGCGGACTCCTCGCCCGGCAAGGGCGAGCGCCCCAGGTACGTCGCGATCATCACCGACGGCAACGGACGCTGGGCGCGGGCGCGCGGCGTGCCGATCAACGACGGGCACAGCGCCGGCGCAGACACGGTCAAGGCGCGCCTGCGCGACGCCGTTGACCTCGGCATCGAGGAGCTGACCGTCTACTCCTTCTCGACCGAGAACTGGTCGCGCCCAGCCGGCGAGGTGAGCGGGCTGATGGAGATGTTCTCCGCGCGCATCGCCGGCGAGACGCCCGAGCTTCACGAGGAGGGGGTGCGCATGCGCTTCATCGGCCGGCGTGAGGGCGTCAGCGAGAGGCTGCGCGAGCAGATGGACTGGGCCGAGGCGCTGACCGCCGGCAACGAGCGCATCACCCTGTTCGTCGCGTTCAACTACGGTGGACGGGCGGAGATCCTCGACGCGGCGCGGCGCTTTGAGGGAAGCAGCGAGGAGGAGTTCCGCGCCTGCCTATACGCACCGGAGATGCACGATCCCGACCTGATCATCCGCACCAGCGGCGAGCGGCGCCTGTCCAACTACCTGCTGTGGCAGTCGGCCTACTCGGAGCTGATCTTCCGCGACGAGCTGTGGCCGGACTTCACGCGCGAGGCGCTCGAACAGTCGCTGGCCGAGTTCTCCGCGCGCCGGCGCAGGTTCGGCGGGCGATGACGGGCGCCTGATGGCCACCCGCGCCCGCCCGGCGCGCCGTCCGCGCGCGAGCCGCCGCCCGCCCCAGCGCGAGCGCTCCGAGCTCAGCGCGCGCCTGCTCGCGGCGATCCCGGCCGTGGCCGTGGCCCTGTTCCTCGTGATCGAGGGCGGCGCGGTGTTCGCGCTCGGGCTGTTCGCGCTCGGCTGTGTCTGCATGCACGAGCTGTATGAGATGTACGCGCGCGCCCGGCCGGTGCGCCTGGCCGGCTTCATCGCGCTCGGCGGGCTGATCGCGGCGGCCTACTACGGCGATCAGGCGCAGGTGCTGCTCGCCGCGATCGCGGCTCTGCCCGTGCTGTTCGGGCTGACGCTCATGCAGCCGCGCCCGAGCGTGGGGGGGATGGCGCTGACGCTGCTCGGCATCTACTGGATCGGCTTTGCGCTCGCCACCGCGGTGCTGCTGCGCGGCCTGCCGCACGGCCTGGGCATCGTGATCGACGTGCTCGTCGGCACGTTCCTCGGCGACACCGGCGCCTACCTCGGCGGGCAGCTGTTCGGGCGCCGCCCGCTCGCTCCGAGCATCTCGCCGAACAAGACCGTCGAGGGCCTTCTGATCGGGATGGCGTGCGCGGTGCTCGGCGTCTGGATCGCCGGGCGCTACCAGAGCTGGCTGCCCGGCATGCACGCCGTCGTGCTCGGCATCGGCGTCGCGCTCGCCGCGCCCGTCGGCGACCTGTTCGAGTCCTTCCTCAAGCGCGAAGCCGGCGCCAAGGACTCCGGGGCGCTGTTCGGCGCCCACGGCGGGGCGCTCGACCGGCTCGACGCGGCGATCTTCGCGATCGTCGTCGGCTATTACATCTGGGCGGCATATGTGCATTGATGTCGCGAGTGATCCTTGCAGTGCCCGTCAAGCACGAGTAGCCTGTTCCCTGCATCGTTCTCGTAACGGCAGGATGGAGGAGTCCAGTGCAGAGGCGGCGCCTACGCAGCGCCCTGTGGGTCGCGGCTGCAACCGCGCTCGGCCTTGCGCTAGCGCCGGGTGGGGCGATGGCGGCATCCCCGACGATCGAATCCGAGTCGGTCTCGCGCGTCATCGCAAGCGACGCCACCCTCGAAGCTCACCTCAACACGGTGGCCGTCGAAAAACCCTATGCCTACTACCAGTTCGAGCTTGCCACGAGCCCTTCCGAACTGGCGCCTGAATTCACGTGCCCGACGGGAGACGACAGCTCCTTTTGTCTGGGCGTGCCCGAACAACAGGGCTCCTTGCCGATAGAAAGCGCCGAATACGGTAAGAGCGGGGTGCTCGTCACGCTCGCTGTGGCGAGCGCGGGACGGCCGCTATCCCCCGAAACGACCTACTACTACCGCGTCGTAGCTGCGCAGGCGGTGCGCACGGAAGACACGAGAGAATGGGTGAAGCCCGCTGTCGACGGCCCTACACTGAGCTTTACGACTCCGGCGCCGCTGCCTCCGGTCCAGTGGTACGTCGACGGGATCAAAGCGCCAGAAGGCAAGACATACCCGAGCGTCTCGTGGGGCACCCTGTCGCTGTCAAACAGCAATAACGCGCTCACACCGCTCAGCTGTGAGAACGCGGCCATCGGGGAATACAAAAACCCCACGGGCGGAGGCGCGGGCGAAGGCGAGACCGACCTGTTCGCCACGACTAACTGCGCCGACACAGAATGCCCGGAAGAAGAGGGCCTAGAACTGCAGATACACTCCGAGGACCTGCCGTGGCCGAACGTATTGGTCGAATCGGGTTACGAAAACCTGCTCGAAACCAAAGGCGTCGAGCAGATCGTGGGCTGCTACGTAGCGCACACGAGCGAACTGGTGGCAGAATCGACACTCTGCACGGGCTCCTGGGATCCCCATTTGGAAAATGGTGTAGCTGGCCAGTTCAGCGCGTCCAAGATCATCTTCACGGGACAGACTGACCGCCTGGCATGCACCACAGAGCCTGGTGGAGTGATGTCCGAAGGCAGAACGGAAAAAACGCTCAAAACAGCGACCTACGGCACCGTACCGACCAAAAAAGTCGATATCGAGACGTCCAACGCCAAAGGGTTTGAATTGCTTGAAGTCAAAAACCCGTAGTTAGCCCCACACGGCGGCTCAGTTGGGACGCCGCGCAGGCCACCGAGCGCACCGGTGGCTCTTCCTGCGGAGTGTGTGCGATGCGCACCCGGGGGTGACTGGCGGGGGCGCCGGCCTAGCATGCCCGCACCTCTCCTCCTGAGGAAATGCCCCCGGCCATCTCCCTCCAACGGCGCCGGCGGCATTTATTGGGACGGACGGACGGTCCGCTAGACCGCCCAGCGTCTGCGTCAGCTCGCCGGCCCGGTCAAGCTGGTCGCCAACGTCAAAAGCATGGCCCTGATCGAGGCATCGCAGCAGCGTAGGCACAGGGCGGGCGATATAAGGTCGGCGTATGTCTGAGCGAAAGCGCCTGCTGATCCTCGGCTCGACCGGCTCGATCGGCACGCAGGCGCTGCAGGTCTGCGCCGCCAGCGAGGAGCTCGAGCTCGTCGGGCTGTCGGCCGAGAGCTCGTGGGAGGAGCTCGTGCAGCAGGCGCGCGCGCACGGCGTCACGCGTGTGGCGATCGCCGATGAGCGGGCGGCTGCCGCCGCCGCGGGGGTGTGGGGCGACGGGCGAGGTGCTTGGCGGGGCCGAGGGCCTCGTGCGCCTGGTCGTCGAGTCGGGCGCCGATCTGGTGCTCAACGCGCTCGTCGGCTCGGCCGGCCTCGGGCCGACGGTGGCGACGCTCGGCGAGGGGATCGACCTGGCGCTCGCCAACAAGGAGTCGCTGGTCGTCGGCGGCGAGCTCGTGACGGCGCTGGCGGAAGCGACCGGCGCGCAGATCGTGCCCGTGGACTCCGAGCACACCGCGCTTCACCAGCTGCTCGCCGGACAGCCGCCGGGCTCGGTGCGAGCGCCTGACGATCACCGCCAGCGGCGGGCCGTTTCGCGGGCGCGGGCGCGAGGAGCTACAGGACGTGACCGTGGCGCAGGCGCTCGCGCACCCGACCTGGGCGATGGGCGGCAAGATCACGATCGACTCGGCGACGCTCATGAACAAGGGCCTGGAGCTGATGGAGGCCCATCACCTGTTCGGCACGCCGTATGAGCGAATCGACGTGGTCGTGCATCCGCAGTCGCTCGTGCACGGGCTCGTGCAGATGGCCGACGGCGCGATGCTCGCGCACCTCGGACCGCGCGACATGCGCATCGCGATCTCCTATGCGCTGCACGGCGGCGAGAGCGTCGACGTCGACGTCGTCCCGCTGTCCCTGGCCGACGTGGGGGAGCTGACGTTCGAAGCGGTCGACCTCGGCGCCTTTCCCTGCCTGGCGCTCGCGCGCGAGGCGGCGCGCGCCGGCGGCACCGCGCCGTGCGTGCTCAACGCCGCCAACGAGGTCGCCGTGCACGCGTTCCTGCGAGGGGCGGCTGCGCTTCCTGCAGATCGCTCAGGTGATCGAGCGCACGCTTGCGACGCTGCCCGGCGAGCCGGTGCGCGCCTTCGAGTCGCTGTATGAGGCCGACCGCGAGGCGCGAGCGGTCGCAGCGCTGGCTGTCGCGGACGCGGCCGCCTGAGCGCAAACCAGCGGATGTCGCGCGCGCGCCTGCCAGACTGAGGTCAGTGAGCTGGGCTCTGACCATCCTGGGCATCGTCGTGCTGATCGTGCTGCACGAGCTCGGGCACTTCACCGCGGCGAAGGCCGTCGGCATGCGCGTGGAGCGCTTCTCGCTGTTCTTCCCGCCGACGATCGCGCGCATCCGCCGCGGCGAGACCGAGTACGCGATCGGCGCGCTGCCGTTCGGGGGCTACGTGAAGATCACCGGCATGAGCCCCGAGGAGCTCAAGGGCTCCGCCCCGGCCGCGGCTGCGGAGGCGGTGCTCCCGGGAGCCGCGCACACTCCGCCCGATGACGGCACGCCGGAGTTCGAGCTCGACCCCGAGATCACGCGGCGTGCCTACTGCAACCAGGCGCCGTGGAAGCGCATCGTCGTGATCCTGGCGGGGCCCGGCGTGAACATCGCGATCGCCTTCCTGCTCTTCTGGGCGGTGCTGTTCGCCGGCAGCATCAACGGCGCGATCGCGCTCGGCAACCTCGACCCGTCGGTCAACACGCTCGCGACGACGACCTCGGTGCTCGCGGTCGACAAGCAGACGCCCGCCGAGGGGACGCTGCGGCCCGGAGATCACATCCTCGCGGTGGACGGGAAAAGCCCGGTGACGGTCAGCTCGGCGCGCGCGGCGATCGAGAGCCACCGCTGTGCGGGAACGGCGACCAAGGACTGCCGCGCCGCCACGCCGGTGCACCTGACCGTGCGACGGTCCGGGCGCGACGTGGCGCTGTCGGTCTATCCGCGCTATGAACAGGAAGCCAAGCGCATGGAGATCGGCTTCGCGTTTGGCGAACCGAAGCGCTTCGGCGCGCTCGCCGCCGCCGGCGCGTCGGTCTCTGAGATGTGGCACGTGACCGAGCAGACGCTCACCGGCTTTGCGCCACGCGCTGACGAGCTCCAAGGCGCGCGGGGAAATCTCGAGCATCGTCGGCATCACCGAGGACGCGCACGAAACGGTCGTCGCCGGCGCGGGCTTTGCGCTCGTGTTCCTCGGCTTCATCTCGCTGATCCTCGCCGTGATCAACCTCTTCCCGTTCCTGCCGCTGGACGGCGGGCACATCCTGTGGGCGCTCGCCGAGAAGGTGCGCGGAAGGCGCATCTCGCTCGTGGCGATGTACCGCTTCAGCTCGGTCGGCATCGTGCTGATGCTGTTCCTCGTGTTCAACGGCTTCAGCAACGACATCGGACGCCTCGGTGGCTGACATCTCGCGCGCGCACGGCCCGGCGCGCGAGTCGGTCATCGTAGAATCAGCACATGGCCTCCGAGCGCCAGATAGACGTCGGCGGCGTGCCCATCGGCGGCGGCGCGCCGGTGGCGGTGCAGACGATGACCAAGACCGAGACGGCCAACCTCTCGGCAACGATGGCGCAGATCCAGACCGTCGCCGAGGCGGGCGCGGACATCGTGCGCGTGGCGGTGCCGCGCGAGCAGGACGCCGAGGCGCTGAAGACGATCGTGGAGCGCTCGCCGATCCCGGTGATCGCCGACATCCACTTCAACCACACGCTCGCGCTGAAGGCGATCGAGGCGGGCGCGCACTGCGTGCGGCTGAACCCGGGCAACATCGGCGGCCCGGAGAAGGTCGCCGAGGTGATCGCGCTGGCCAAGCAGCGCGGCACGCCGCTGCGCGTGGGCGTCAACTCGGGCTCGCTGCCCAAGCACCTGCGCCAGCTGGAGTACGACGACCCCGTGCAGGCGCTCGTGACCGCCGCGCTGGAGACCGTCGCGCTGATGGAGAGCCTGGACTTCGACAACTTCAAGGTGTCGATGAAGTCGACGTCGGTGCCGAACACGATCGCGTCCAATCGCCTGCTATCGGGGCGCATCCCCTATCCGCTGCATCTCGGCGTGACCGAGGCCGGCACGAAGTGGTCGGGCTCGCTGAAGTCGGCGGTCGGCCTGGGCACGCTGCTCGCGGACGGCATCGGCGACACGATCCGCATCTCGCTGTCGACGTTCCACGCCGAGGAGGAGGTGAAGGTCGCGTGGGAGATCCTCAAGGCGCTGAAGCTGCGCGAGCGCGGCCCGGACCTGATCGCCTGCCCGACGTGCGGGCGCCTGCAGTTCGACATGGACACGGTCGTCGCCGAGGTCGAGCGGCGCCTTGAAGCCTACGAGGACCCGATCGAGGTCTCGGTGCTCGGCTGCGCGGTGAACGGCATCGGCGAGGCGCGCCACGCGGACTTCGGCATCACCGGCGCCAAAGACATGGGCATGATCTACTCCAAGGGCGAGCCGCTGAAGAAGGTGCCCACCGAGGAGCTCGTCGACGAGCTGTTCAAGGAGATCGACCGCTACTACGCGGCCGGCAAGACCGTCCAGCGCGACGAGCGCGCGGCGGCCGAGGCGCGCGAGTGGCTGGCCGAGAACGAGGACGCCACGCAGATGACGCCCGAGCGCATGGCGGCGCTCGAGGCGGCCGCGACGGCCAACGACGAGGCCGCCGACGCGGTGCTCGAGTCGATGCTCACCGGCGACGGCCCGGTCGCGCCGCCCAACGGATCGCAGGCGCTCGACGAGGAGGCCTCGCCGGTCGCGGGGCGGCGCTTCCAGCGCAGCTGAGCGAGCATCTGGCCGGCCGGCGGCCACTGTGCCGCCGCGGCCCGCCGCATGCGGCGGGCCTTCAAGCGGCGCATGCGCCGCTTGCATCGAGGGGCGCATGCGCCCCTCGACCCCCTCGCACATGTGCGAGGGGCTGAACATCGAGACAGTCCGCTCAGGAGACGGCGGCGAAGCGCTCGGCTACCTTCGGCCAGTTGACGACGTTCCACCACGCGTCGATGTAGTCGGGACGGCGGTTCTGGTACTTGAGGTAGTAGGCGTGCTCCCACACGTCGACGCCGAGCAGCGGCGTGCTCCCGCTCGAGATCGGGTTGTCCTGGTTGGGCGCTGCCGACGATCGCGAGGCCGAGCCGTCGAGGACGAGCCAGGACCAGCCCGAGCCGAACTGGTTGATGCCGGTTTCCTTGATTTCGGCCTGGAAGTCGCGTCGAAGGAGCCGAACGCCGAGTCGATCGCGCTCGCGCCAGCGCGCCGCTCGGCGGCGCCGCCGCCGTCGGGGCTCATGCTCTCCCAGAACAGCGTGTGGTTGTAGTGGCCGCCGCCGTTGTTCTGCACGGCGGTGCGCTTGTCGGCGGGCACCTGGCCCAGGTCGCGCAGAATGTCCTCGATCGCCGTGTCCGCCAGCGGCGTGCCCTCGAGCGCGGCGTTGACCTTGTCCACGTAGGCCTGGTGGTGCTTGTCGTGGTGGAATTCCATCGTCGCCTTGTCGATGTGCGGTTCGAGCGCGTCGTAGCGCGTAGGGGAGCGGCGGAACGGAATAGGCCATTGCTGGGCTCCTTTTCGATCTATCGTCTAGGTGCGAGGGGTCGATCGCTGTTCTATCAGAGGCAGGAGAGCGTTGCTGCGCCAGGGTGCGCGCTTGCTTTCATCGAGCCGTCCCAGTAGGATCGTGGAGGGAAGGCGCGGCAACGATTATCTGCCACGGAGGGTCAGGGGATGGAAGGGGAGCGACGATGCATCACGGATTGAGGCTGCGTTCGACTCAGGCGGTCCGCTTGCGCGCGTGTGTGGCGATGGCTCTCATCGCGGGGGCGTTCATCGCGTCGGGGCTGGCGGCGACGGCGGCATCGGCAGAAACGACGTGGCTTTGCAAGCCCGGGCTTGTCGAACAATCCATGCGAAAGCAGTGAGGAAGCAACGGTCGAGCTCGGCAACGGCAGCAGCTCCATCGAACAAGCTGAGCCCGCCAGCAACCCACCGATCGACTGTTTCTATGTCTACCCGACGGTGGACAGCCAGTTCAGCCCGCTAAATGCGAATCTGGAAGTTCACCCTGAAGACACTCAGATCGCCATCGACCAGGCATCGCGGTTCTCCCAGACCTGCAAGGTCTACGCACCTATCTACCCGCAGCTGACGCTGATCGCCATCACCACGCCCGGAGAGGTGACGCCGGAAGCCGAGGAAATCGCGTACGTGGGCATGCTCACGGCGTTTGAAGAATACCTGGAAAAGTACAACGACGGCAGGGGCTTCGTGCTGATCGGCCACTCCCAGGGCGCGCTCCTGCTCAAGCAGCTGATCAAAGAAAAGAATCGACCCCAATCCAACGCTGCGCAAGCAGATGGTCTCAGCGCTGCTGATGGGCGGCAACGTACTCGTGCCGAAGGGAAAGACCGAGGGCGGCGACTTTCAGAACGTGCCCGCCTGCCAGTCCGCTGGCGAGACGCATTGCGTGGTGGCGTACTCGTCCTTCCTCAAGGAACCGCCTGAAGGGGCTGACTTCGGGCGGGTGAACAGCCCGCTGCTTCAGAACCGTGCTCACTGAAGAAGAAGAGAACAAGCTCGAAGTCCTGTGCGTGAACCCGGCCATGCCCGAACACAGCGAACAGGCAAGCCCAATGCTGCGCTATGAGTCCTCTGAGCCTTTCCCGGGCTTTCTGGGGGCGCTCAAAGACATCCACTCGCCGCCCGCCCCGACCCCGTGGGTGAGCATGCCAGGCCAGTACACCGGTCAATGCGAGCATGCCAACGGCGCAAGCTGGCTGCAGCTGACCGACGTCGGGCCTCGCGGAAGACCCTCGCGAAAAGATCTCCGAAGTCCTGGGCCCGCTGTGGGGCACCCACTTGGAGGACATGAACGTGCCGCACGGCAACCTCGTCCATCTCACCGCGCTTCAGTCGGCGACCTACGAGCAGGAAACGGCGCCGCCCGACGGTCAGCGAAGTCACGCCGAGCTCCGGCCCCGAAGCCGGCGGCACCGAAGTGACGATCAAAGGCAGCGGCTTCCTGGCGGGCGCCAAGGTCACGATCGGCTCAGAAGCGACGGTCGATGAAGTGGTCTCCTCCGAAGAGATCAAGGCCACCACCAAAGCCCACGCCCCCGGCGCAGAGGAAGTCGTCGTCGAAACCACCAACGGCAAATCGGTGCTCGGTCCCAGCTTCACCTACGAAGCTCTCCCGCCGCCGCCTCCTCCTCCACCGCCACGCAGACACCATCGTGGCGGCCGGGTCCATCATCCTCATCACCCGATCCGCCACCGAGACCGTTACCGTGGGCATTATCGACCGGCGCCGAGGCCGCGCGGCCGGCACCGTTGAGCGGGTAACGCCTCCGCCGGGAGCATCCCCGCCCGCTGGTGCTCCCGGGGCGTGCGCGGCTAGGCTCTGGGGGTGACCCAGGTCACGCCCAAACGTCCCGGCCGGCCGGCCGCGGCCGCCAGAAACGACGCGCTCGCGCTCGCCACCGAGCGATTCCTCGCCGGCGAGCGCGTCGACGTGCAGGCGATCGCGCGCGAGCTCGGCTTGGCGCGCGCCACCATGCACCGCTGGTTCGGGACGCGCGAGTGCTTCGTGGGAGAGACGCTTGCGGTGCTGGCCGAAGCTCGGCTCGAGGCGCACCGCCGCAGCGTCTCGGGCACCGGGGCCAGGGCGCTGGTCAACGCCTTTGACGCCTTCAACCGCGAGCTGGTGGCCACCCCCGGGCTTCGGATATGGCTTGAACGCGAGCAGGAGCGCGCGCTGCGCGTGCTGACCTCGAGTGCGGGGATAGTCCAGCCGCGGATGGTCTTGAAGGTCGAACGCCTGATCGTGGCCGAGGTCGAGTCGGGGGAGTTCGCGCCGACCGCCGCGCCGGAGAGCCTGGCGTACGCGATCGTGCGGCTGGCGGAGTCCTTCCTCTACAACGACGCGATCATCGGGATCCGCGGCGACGTCGCGCGACTGCGCGAGGTCCAGGCGGCGCTGCTCGGCGTGCGCTGACAGGGCTAGGGGGTTTGACACGTCCTGGATCGCAATGACTAATATCCGTCGCAAGAGCGGCCCTTGCCGGATCGCTGGCGGCCGCATAACCAAAGGAGGAGTGATGGATCACGGAAAGACGACGACGCCCGACTCATGCGCGGGCGTTGATGATCGCAGTACTGAGCGTGGCTGCGCTGGCGATCCCGGGCGCTCTGGCGGCCTCGGCGTCGGCGGAAACCACGTGGCTGTGCCGGCCGGGCCTTGCCAACAACCCGTGCCTGAACAGCGAGGAAACGACGGTCGAGCTTGGCAACGGCCAGAGCTTCGTCGAAAACCCGAAGCCGGCTGCCAACCCGCCGATCGACTGCTTCTACGTCTACCCGACGGTGAGCAGCCAGTTCGCGGCAAACGCGACCGAAACGATCGAACCGGAAGAGACGGCGATCGCCGAAGCGCAGGCTTCGCGCTTCTCGCAGGTGTGCAAGGTGTACGCGCCGATCTATCCGCAGATCACGATCCCGGCCCTGAATGACGCCAGGCCTGGTCACCAAAGAATCCTCCGAAAAGGCCTTCGACGGCGTGCTCGCAGGATTTGAGGAATACTCTGCTAAGTACAACGACGGGCGCGGCGTTCGCGCTGATCGGCCACTCGCAGGGCTCGGCGATGCTCGAGGTCCTGCTCAAGGAAGTGATCGAAAAGAACCCGGCGCTGAAGTCGAAACTCGTCTCCGCGGTGATCCTCGGCGGCAACGTGATCGTGCCCGAAGGCAAGACCGAGGGCGGCACCTTCCAGAACACGCCGCTATGCAGGTCGATCGTATTCGATCGGCTGTGTGATCGCGTACTCGAGCTTCCTCAAAGAACCGCCGAACCCGTCGAACTTCGGACGGCCGGAAAGCCCGCTCGCTGGGCGCTCGGTGGCGGTAGCTCCGCAGGTGGCGAACCCGCAGGTCGCGTGCGTGAACCCGACGCTGCCGCGTCCTGTTCCGAGAGTGAATCGTTCACCGGCGTGGCGCTGTCGTACTACCCGACGAAAAAGTTCCCGGGCCTGCTGGAAGAATTCGTGCAGACGCCGAAAGCCTCGACGCCGTGGGTTGCGACACCGGCCGAGTACACGGCCCAGTGCAATCACAGCCAACGGTGCGTCATGGCTGCAGCTCACCAAAACCCAGAAAGAAGACCCGCGGGAAGCGCTGCGAGGAAACGCTCGGACCCGAATGGGGCACGCACCTCTCGACGTGAACGTGACGCTCGGCAACACTGGTGCCCGAGGTCGGTCTCCAGGGGGCTCTGTACAAGCTCCTGCACCCGCTGCCGTAAGGAAATAGACCGCTCTCGGTCAGCGATACCGAGAGCGAGTCAGCACAGCCAGGACGCTCCGGCCCGACCGGCCCACACGCCGGTCGGGCCGGAGTCGTCCTTGCACCTCCCCGCGGTCGTATACCCTCGACGCTCCGCGGCGCCACCGCCGAGGACCGACCGATGACCCGCCTGTCCGAGTACCTCCTGCCGACCGAGAAGAGCCCGCCGGCCGACGCCGAGGCGATCTCGCACAAGCTGATGGTGCGCGCGGGGCTGATCCGCCAGATGGGCGCGGGCCTGTGGACCTGGCTGCCGGCCGGCTGGCGCGTGCACGAGCGCGTCGTGGACATCATCCGCTCGGAGATGGATGCGATCGGCGCGCAGGAGATGCTGATGCCCGTGCTCCAGCCCGCCGAGCCGTGGCGCAAGACCGGCCGCCTGGAGATCGAGGAGCTGTTCAAGCTGCAGCGACCGCAAGGGCTCAGAGCTCGTGCTCGCGATGACCCACGAGGAGGCGGTCACCTTCCACATCGCCCAGCTCGTGCGCTCCTACCGCGACCTGCCGCTGATCGTCTACCACTTCCAGATCAAGGAGCGCGACGAGCCGCGCCCGCGCGCCGGGCGTGCTGCGCACGCGCGAGTTCATCATGAAGGACTCCTACTCCTTCGATCGCGACCAGGCCGGGCATGGAGGAGCGCTACGCGCTGCACGTGGGCGCCTATGACCGCATCATGGCGCGCACGGGGCTGAGCTTCTACCGCGTGCGAGTGGACGTCGGGATGATGGGCGGCCTGGGCGCGCACGAGTACATGGCGCCGTGCGCCGGCCGGCGAGGACGAGATCGTGCTGACGAGTCCGGGCTACGCCGCCAACGCCGAGGTGCGTGAGCGCCCAGCCGGGCAAAGAGCAGATGCGCGGCGGCGACACGCGTCGACGGCGAGCAGATCCAGCTGCTTGAACGGCGATCGAGATCGGCAACATCTTCAAGCTCGGCACGCGCTACTCCGAGCCGCTGGGCGCGCGCTATCTCGACGAGTCGCGGCCACGAGCAGCTCGTCTGGATGGGCTCCTACGGGATCGGCCCGGCGCGGATCGTGGCGGCCGCCGTGGAGCAGTTCGCCGACGAGCACGGCATCTCCTGGCCGAAGGCGCTCGCGCCGTTCGCGGTGCATCTGGTCGCGATCGGCAAGCCGGGGACGCCCGAGCGCGACGCCGCCGACGCGGTCTACGAGCGCCTGCTCGAGGGCGGGGTGGACGTGCTCTACGACGACCGCGACCTCGGCCCGGGCGAGAAGTTCGCCGACGCCGAGCTGCTCGGCTGCCCGCTGCGCCTGACGGTCGGGCGCAAGTCGCTCGAGTCCGGCGAGATAGAGGTGCAGGTGCGCCGCGGGCGCAAGGACGGCCCCGCCCTGCCGCTGGGGGGCGAGGGCGGCGAGCTCGTGCGCGCGGTGGATGAGCTGTGGCAGAGCCTCCCCTAGGACACGGCCGGCCGCCGGCCGCCGGCGCGTGAGCCGCGGCGACGAGCCGGCACGCGAGCCGCCGATGAGCGCTCGGCGCCGGGCGCGCATGAGCGCACGGCGCCTGATCGGCCTGGACCGCTCGGGACCGCCGCAGCCCGAGACGCAGGCCGGCCAGCCGCTTCGCCCGTGGACGATCCCCAACGCGATCGGCTTCGCGCGCCTGGCGCTGATCCCCGTCTTCCTGGTCGTCGCGCTGTCGAGCTCAGACGGCACGAGCGCGGCCGCCGCCGTGCTGTTCGCGGTGATCGGCTGGGGCGACTACGCCGACGGGATCGCGGCGCGCGTGACCGGCCAGTACAGCCGCCTCGGCGCGCTGATGGATCCCGCGACAGACCGCCTGCTCGTGATCTGCGGAGTGATCGTCTGCTGGCGCTTTGAGCTGCTGCCGCGCTGGGCGCTCGCGCTGCTGGCCGCGCGCGAGCTGTTCATGCTCGCGCTCGCGCGCTACGGGATCCGCCGCGGCGTGCAGCTGGCCATCAACTGGCCCGGGCGACTGGCGGTCGCGCCCGTGATGGGCTCGCTGTTCTTCGCGATGGTCGGCCTGGCGACGCTCGCTGAAGTGCTCCTGTACGTCGGTCTCGCGCTCGCGCTGACGGCCAGCGCGATGTACGTGCGATCCGGCCGGCGCAGCCTCAAGCTCAGCCTCACGTTGTGAGCCCTATACTGGGCGCCCTGGCCGGTCCGACGACGCCCAGTCGACGCGACGCGGCGCAAGAACGCACGAGGAGAGACCACGATGGACGACACGTTCCCCGACCTTGGTTCGCTCACAGACGTCGAACTGAAAGACGTCATTCGCCAGCTCGCCGAGGAGGAGACCGAGATCTCCTACAAGCGGCGCATCCTGCACGGCAAGATCGACATCCTGCGCGCCGAGCTGGTCAACCGGCTGCGCAAGAAGCACGATGGCGGTGAGATGATGATCACCGGCGACGATGTCCAGCAGCTGACCGACATCCTCGCCAACCGCCAGCCCGACGCTCGGCGTGAGCGAGCGGCAGTTGACGGCCTTCAAGGCGATCGCCGGCCGGCTCGGCCTGGGATCGCTTCGCGCAACGGCGCGACGGCTAGGAGGTCGCTGGAGCATGGCTCTGCACTGCACCGAGTGCGGCTTCGTCAACGACGAGGGGGCGAACTACTGCCAGCGCTGCGGCGCGCTGCTCGCGCGACCCGAGGGCAGCGGTGAGCCGGTCACCGCGACGTATCGCATCGACGAGACCGGCGAGCTCGTGCCGGTCGAGCTCGAGGACGTCACGACGCGCGGCCCGGCGCTCGTGATTCGCGCCGGCGGCGGTCGCGTCGGGGAGAGCTTTGCCGTCGAGGGGGAGCGCATGAGCATCGGCCGGCGCCCGGACTGCGAGGTGTTCCTCGACGACGTGACCGTCTCGCGCGATCACGCGCTGCTGATCCGCGCGCGGGGACCAGTGGCACCTGGACGACTGCGGATCGCTGAACGGCACCTACGTGAACCGCTCGCGGATCGAGTCTCAGCGCCTGGAGGAGGGCGATGAGGTGCAGATCGGCAAGTACAAGCTGACCTTTCACGCGCGCTGATGGCCGCCTCGACGTCACGAACCGGCGACAGCGAGCAGCAGATCGCCGCGGCGGCGGCCGCGCAGGCCGAGGAGTCCGAGCAGGCGGCCGGCGCCGCGGGCGCAGAGGGGGCTCGCAAGAAGTCGCTGACGATCGGCGCGGTGTGCAAGGCGCTCGCGCAGGAGTTCCCGAACATCTCGATCTCGAAGATCCGCTACCTGGAGGATCAGAAGCTGCTGACGCCGCGCCGCACGCCCGGCGGCTACCGCCTCTACACCCAGGGCGACGTCGCGCGGCTGCGCACGATCCTGCGCATGCAGCGCGACGAGTTCCTGCCGTTGCGCGTGATCCGCCAGGAGCTCGCGGCCGGCGTCTCCTCAGACAGCGCTCCCGCAGCGTCGGGGGGCGGGCGCGAGGCGGGGCGGCCGTGGCGCCCGGGCGCGAGTGTTCGCTGGCCGATCGCCGACCCGTCGGGCGCGCTGCTACTCGCTCGAGGACGTGCTGGAGGAGACGAAGGCCGACGAGAAGCTCGTGGCCGAGCTCGAGGAGTTCGGCGTCGTCAAGGGGGAGATGCGCGGCGGGCTTCGCTACTTCGACGAGACCGAGCGCGAGATCATCTCCGCGGTCGCCGAGCTCGCGCGATATGGCGTGGGCGGGCGCAACCTGCGCGTGTTTCGCACCTCGGCAGATCGCGAGGCCAACCTGCTTCAGCAGATCCTCGCCCCGGCGCTGCGCTCGCGAAACGCCCAGCGCCGCAAGGAGGCGCTCGAGGCGCTCGAGAACCTCGCCACGGTCGCCACCCACCTCAAGCACCTGCTGTTGATCCGCGACCTGCGCAAGATCGTGCGCTGATGTCGGCGCTGGGCGCACAGCCCGCCGAGAATCGCGCCGGCGGGGCGGCCGGCGCCCCGGCGGGCCGCGCGCCCGAGCGCGAGCCCGCTCGCTACGAGCTGCTGCATCGGCTGGTGCGCGAGGTTCCCGACTTTCCGACGGCGGGGATCGGCTTCAAGGACATAACGCCGCTGCTGGCGGACGCCGACGCGCTCGCGGAGGCGGTCGCCGGATTGGCGGACTACGCGCGTCCGTTGAACGTCGACTGCGTGGTGGCGGCGGAGGCGCGCGGGTTTCTGCTCGGCCCCGCGCTCGCGCTCGAGCTCGGCGTCGGCTTCCTGCTGGCGCGCAAGCCCGGCAAGCTGCCGTCTGAGACCGTCAGCGCGCGCTACGCGCTCGAGTACGGCGTCGGCGAGCTGCAGCTGCACAGCGACGCGCTGGCGCAGCGGGTCGCGCGTGCTCGTGCACGACGACCTGCTGGCGACCGGGGGAACCGCGCGGACGTTGTGCGAGCTCGTGGAGCGCCTCGGCGGCGAGGTGGCGGGCTGCGGATTTCTGATCGAGCTGGCCTTCCTGCACGGCCGCGAGCAGCTCGCCCCGCGCGACGCGCACGCGCTGATCACCTACACGTCCTAGCCTTTGCGGCGTGCCCACCTCCGAAGCCAGTCGCACGATCGAAGCCACCGCGCAGGAGCTGTGGGAGGTGATCGCCGATCCCCATCACCTGCCGCGCTGGTGGCCGCGCGTGGAGCGCGTGGAGGACGTCGACGGCGAGGGCTTCACCGAGGTGATGCGGACGGGAAAGGGCAAGCTCGTGCGCGCGGACTTCAAGCTCGTCCAGCTCGACGAGGCCCGCCACGTGGCCACCTGGGCCCAGCAGGTGGCTCGACACGCCCTTTGAACGGCTGCTGCGCTCCGCCGAGACCGAGATCTCGCTGCAGCCGGCGCGAGGGCGCGACGAACGTCTCGATCGAGCTGCGCCAGACGCTCAACGACTCGCTGTCGAAAGTCGGCGCGACCAAATGGGTCGGCCTCGGCAGCTACTTCAAGGGCTTTGGCAACCAGATGGTGCGCCGCGCGGGCAACGACACGCTGCAGCAGGCGCTCGATGGCCTGCAGCGGATCAGTGGCTCAGCTTGAACGCGCCGCTGAGGATGATCGGGCCCGGATGCGTCGGGTGGGTGCTGCTCTCGCGCGTGACGATCATTTTCGAGAACGCGGCGGCGTTCGTCGGCAGCAGCGCGCCGCCCTGCATGCGCCCGTTGGAGCTCACCGGCGGGCTTTTGCCCAGCGCCTCGAAGCTGCTCGGCGAGTTGTACAGCCAGACCGCGTAGAAGAACCCGTTCGTCGGCGGCACCTTTTCCGCCGCCAGGTAGAAGGCGTGCTGGCTGCCTTCGGCGAGGATCACGGCCACGCCGATCGTTTTGCTCGCCGGGTCCGGCGAGGTGAGCGGTATGCGGGCCTCTTCGCTGGGCCCGCTGCCGGTTTTGGCGGGCGTCGAGGCGGACGTCGAGGTGGAGGCTCGACGGCGCGCTGGCCGTCGTCGAGGTGGCGGCTGGGGTGGCGGCGCTCGTCCCGGGAGCCGCGTTGTGAGAGCCGCCTGCCTGAGCCGCTGGCGAGCACGACCGCGACGATGATCCCGGTGACGATCGCGGTGAGCAGCAGCGCGCCGCCCACGCGCGAGCTCGGAAGCGGCCTCGCGGCGGGCGGCGCGGGTGCGTCGCCGGGCGCGTCCTCGGCCGGCGGGCGCGGCTGCTCGGGCGCCGGCTCTCGCGGCGCTTGCGCGTCCGCACCGGCCGGGATCTCGGGCAGCGGCGTGCTCGCCAGCGGGCCCAGCTCGTCGACCAGCGCGCTGGCCCATTCGCGCGCCGGGCGCGAGCCGTCGAGGTAGGTGCGCGTCCTGAGGCGATCTGCGACGCCCGGCTGCTGGCCGAGGACGTAGTCGCCGATGTCCGCGCGCTGGCGTGCGGACGAGCGCGTCGGCGCCGCCCGCCGATCCGTTGCCGAGCGCGTCCAGCGCGGCGTACGCCCGCTCCTGGACGGCCTGCTCTGAGATGCCGAGCAGCGCGGCGACCTCGCCGTAGCTCTTGCGCTGGCGCAGCAGCAGCGACAATGCTGCGCGTTGGTCGGGAGGGAGGTGGTCCAGGCCGGTCATGGATTCGGTCGCGCGCCCGAGCGGGCGCGTGCGGCACAATCCGTAGGCTATCGTGACCCCGCGATGGCCATGCCCACTGCCGCCGAGCTGAACGGATCGCTGCGCGGCTATGACCGTCTCTACGGCATCGAGTTCCTGGCCCTGTCGGACAGCGAGGTGCGCGCTCAGGTGACCGTTCGCGAGGAGATCATGCAGCCCTACGGCTTGGTCCACGGCGGGGTGTATGCGTCGCTGGCCGAGTCGATGACCTCGATCGTCACCTCGATGTCGGTGCAGGCGCAGGGCGACGTCGCGATGGGCATGTCGAACAACACGAGCTTCCTGCGTCCGGTGACCCGTGGGCGGCGTGAACGCGGTCGCGACCCGCCTGCATCGCGGTCGCACGACGTGGGTGTGGGACGTGACCTTCAGCGACGACGAGGGGCGCACGTGCGCGGTCACGCGCATGACGATCGCCGTCAGGCCGATGCCCGAGGGCCAGACCCCGCCGGCGCGCGGTACGGCCTGAGTCCCGGCCGCGGAGCGCGCGGCGCTCAGCGCAGCAGCGGCTGTCCCGGCGGCGCGCGCAGGGGAGAGGGCAACTGCGCCGGCAGCGGCGTCTCGGCAAAGCCGGTGTCCGGCTGGCGCGCGGGCAGCGCCGCGAGCGGCGCGCCGGGCGCGTTGATCGGCACGATCGTCTGCGCCGCGCTGGCCGCGAGCGCGGGATCGGGGGAGTGGACGCTGACGACGACGCCCGCGGTGGGAACCTCGATCGTCCTGCCGGCTTCGGCGACGGTCACAACCACGCCGCGCAGGCTCGCGCGGTGCGCCGGCGATTCACCGCCGGGGATGAAGCTGTTGTCGGGCGAGGTCACCACGCGCACGACCGGGATGCACGTGCTCTGCCCACCCTGCACGCAGTCGCCGTACTGCAGGCGATACGCGCCACCGGGATCCTTCGTCGCTTCGGTGATCGCGTGGCCGTGAAACGAGGCTCCGAGCCAGTAGACGGGATAGGGGGCGACGAGGATGCCCTCGAGGATGTTGTGCGCGATCGGCTGGTCCTGCAGCGTGTTGGCGCAGCCCGCGAGCGACAGCGCGCAGAGCATCGCCAGCGACAGCGCGCCGGCGCGGCCTCGGCGCGCGGCGCTCACCGCGCGCCGTCGCGCCCGTAGCGGTTGGTGATCGGCATGCGCCGGTCGCGCCCGAAGGCGCGCGATGTGACCTTGATGCCGGGCGGCGCCTGGCGGCGCTTGTACTCGGCGCGGTCGACGAGCCGTATCGCGTCGTCGACCTGCGCCTCGGGGAGGCCCTGCGCGATCAGCTCGTCGCGTCCCTGGTCGAGCTCGATGTATCCCTGCAGGATCCGGTCGAGCAGCTCATAGGGCGGCAGCGAGTCCTCGTCGCGCTGGTCGGGCCTCAGCTCGGCCGAGGGGGCGCGCGTGAGAATCGAGTCGGGGATCGGGCGCAGGACGCGCGCCGGCAGGCCGTCGGGAGAGGCTGTCGTTTGCCCGTCGGCGGCGCCGGCGGGGGAGTTGCGCCACTCGCACAGGCGGTAGACGAGCGTCTTGGGCACGTCCTTGATGACCGCGAAGCCCCCGACGAGATCGCCGTAGAGGGTCGTGTAGCCGACGGACATCTCCGACTTGTTGCCGGTCGTCAGCACGAGCCAGCCGAAGCGGTTTGAGAGCGCCATGAGCAGGTTGCCGCGGATGCGCGCCTGCAGGTTCTCCTCGGTCAGGTCGTTGGCCGGCGGCGCTCGCCGACAGGGTGCCGAGCGGCTCGCGCAGCGTCGTGGCATAGGCGTTCATGACCGGCTCGATCGACAGATCGTGGACGTTCACGCCGAGTCTCGCGGCCAGCTCGCGCGCGTCGTCCTGGGTGGCGTGCGAGGAGTAGGGAGAGGGCATCACGGCGACGGTCACGCGCTCGGGGCCGAGCGCGTCGACCGCCAGGCAGGCGACGAGCGCCGAGTCGATCCCGCCCGAAAGGCCGAGCACGACGTGGTCGAAGGAGTTCTTGGCCGCGTAGTCGCGCAGCCCGAGCGTGAGCGCGGCATAGACCTCCGCCTCCAGCGGCTGCAGCATCGGGCGCAGCGGACCGCCCGGCGCCCTCGCCGCCCGTCAGCTCGCAGATCAGCAGGTCCTCCTGGAACTGGCTGGCGCGGGCGATCGTCTGGCCGGTCGGGTCGAGCACGAAGGAGTGCCCGTCGAAGACCAGTTCGTCCTGTCCGCCGACGAGCCCGCAGAAGGCGATGTAGGCGCCGGTCTCCAGCGCGCGCATCGCGAACAGCTGTTCTCGTTCTGCGCCCTTGCCGGCCTGGTAGGGCGAGGCCGAGATGTTGACGATCAGCCCCGCTCCCGCCGCGGCCTCCTGCGAGGCGGGCGGGCCCGGCACCCAGAGGTCCTCGCAGACCGTCAGCCCGACGCGCTGCTGCGCCGACGTCGATGACGGCCGGCTCGGCGCCGGGCGCGAAGTAGCGCTGCTCGTCGAAGACCCCGTAGTTGGGCAGATGGCTCTTGCGATAGACGGCCTGGACCGCGCCGTCGGCGAGGACGGCGGCGGCGTTGAACACGCGCTCGCCGTCGGCCTGCGGGAAGCCGACGATCGCGGTCGTGCCCGACACGTCCTGCGCGAGCGCCTGCAGCGCGCGCGCGGTGTCGCGCAGGAAGCCCTCGCGCAGGAGCAGGTCCTCGGGCGGGTAGCCGGTGAGCGCGAGCTCGCCGAACAGCACGAGCTCGGCGTCGGCGTCGCGCGCCGCTTGCACGCCCATCGCGTATGAGCTGCGCGTTGCCGGCGATGTCGCCGACGGTGGCGTTCATCTGGCAGAGGGCCAGGCGCACCTCAGCGCGTGCCGGCGGGCTTGGGACGCTGTCCGTTTGTGCGCGTTTCCACGCCGCTGGCGGGCCGGCCGCGGCTTGGGCGGCTGTGGCGCCTTGTCGCGCACGGAGGTCGTGGCGGCTGAGGGTTTTGCGGACGCCGGGCGGGCAGGCGCGGCGCGCGCAGTGGTTCGCTGCACGTCGGCGTCCTTGGTCTTGGCGCGCGCGGTTCGGGTGAGAGCGCCGATCGCCCAGGAGAGGTCCTGCGAGAGGTCTTCGAGGTCGGGCAGCGCGTCGTAGTCGCCGAGCAGTCCGAACCCGAGGTGGCCGTCGTAGCTCATGACGGCTATGCCGAGCGCCTGGCGGCGCGCGAGCGGCACGATCGGGTAGAGCACGAGCATGCGCCGCGCGAGCAGGTAGAGCGGGAAACTGCGGCCCGGGGACGTTGGTGACGACGAGGTTGAAGAACGGCTGGCGAGCCTGCAGGCGCGCCGCCTGGCTGAGGATCGTGGGCGGGGCGAAGCCGGCGAGGTTGGTGAGCACCTGGGCGCCGACCGCCTGTCCGGAGCGCTTGAGTCCCTTCATCTCCAGGCTGACCTGCCGCCAGGCATTGCGCGGGGTCGGTGATGTGCACCGGCAGCGGCGCCCACATCGCCGCCACGCGGTTGCCCAGCGCGCCCCTTTCGGAGTCGGCGCGCACCGAGACGGGCACCATCGCCTTCAGCGTCAGCCCGTCGGTGTCGACGCCCTGCCTGCGCAGGTAGCGCCCGAGCGCGAGCGTCACCGATGTGAGCACGACGTCGTTGAGCGTGCCGCCGAGCGCGTCCTTGATCGCCTTGAGCTTGGCGAGGTCGGCGTCGATGAACGCGCAGCGCCGGTGCGGGCCGATGTCGACGTTGAACGGGCTGGCGGGAGCCTGGTCTTTGACCGCGGTCAGCGTCGTGGCGCCGACGCTCGCGATGTCGCGCGCCGAGGTGCGCGATGGCCCTGCCCGGCGTGCGCAGCAGCGCGCGCACGCTGCGGACCATCTCGCGCGGGACGATCGCCCGCTCCAGCAGGGCCTCGCCGAGCAGCTTGGCGCTGCCCGGCAACGGCCTCGCCGTCCACGAGGTCTTCGGCGGCGGCACGTCGAGGGCGTCCGGCGCGGCGTCGAACAGGACCGTCGTGATGTCAACTCCGGAGATGCCGTCGACGAGCGCGTGGTGGGCCTTGGCTATCAGCGCGAAGCGCTTGCCCGCGAGACGCTCGACGAGCCAGATCTCCCACAGCGGCTTGGAGCGGTCCAGGCGCTGGGAGAACAGGCGTCCCGCGAGCTGGGTGAGCGCGGCCTCGTCGGCCGGGCGCGGCAGCGCGGTGTGGCGTATGTGGTAGCGCGGGTTGAAGTGGGGGTCATCAGCCCACACCGGCCGCCCCTGACCGTAGGGGACGTGCGCGAGGCGCTGGCGGTAGCGGGGGACGAGGTGCAGGCGGCTGAGCACGTGGTCGGTCAGCTCCTGCAGGCTGGGCGCATCGCCCTCGAAGACCATCACCGACGCGACGTGCATGTGCGCGGTCGAGCTTTCCTCCAGCTGTAGAAAGGCCGAGTCCAGCGCGGACAGGCGGTCGGGGTTTGTCGGCATGCGAGTCGATTGTCGCGGTTGGACGCGCGCCCGTCAATGACGTCCCGCTCAGAGCCGCAGGATCGCTTTCAAACAGGCGGCTGATCGACGGCCATGTGCGACAGTGATCGCAAACCGCTTCGACTGGAGGTCTTGGCAGATGACGTTTGATCAGAGCAGGATCGGGCAGGTCGTCGCGGCGCAGATGGAGGCGCTTGAAGGCCGCTACGGCGACGATTGCGAAATCGGGAACGTGTGCACGATCGTCGAGGTCATCGGCCCGCACGGTTCAGACGTCTCGGTGCGCAGCAACGAGGCCCGTCCGCACACGACGATCGGCCTGCTGCGGATGGCCGAGGCGATGATGCTGAGCAGCATCGGCGAGGGCGAGCCGGAGTAGCGGAAGCGATCGTCCCTGCGCCGGGACCTTCGGGGGGGTCGGCGGGTAGTCTCTTGCGCTTGATTTTGGCCTGCCGCCACGCCGAGGGCCGCGCGCATGGATGACCCGCTGCGAGACGCCTGGGTCAAGCACGCCCGCGCGCTCGACCACATCCAGGCGCTCAACGCGGCGTGCGGCGAGGTCGTGTGGGGTCAGCCCAAGGCCTATCGCATCGACGTCGCGTTCGAGCCCGACGCCGAATGTCACGTCGCGCGCTTCGTGCAGCTCGGCTCCCCGGATGCGCGGCTGGGGGCGATGGTCGGCGACGTCGCGCACAACCTGCGCGTCGGCGCTCGACGCGGCCGCCTGGCAGCTCGCCATCCGCCACGACCGCAAGGCCGCGAAAGCGAGCCGACGCCTCGTGGCGTTTCCGCTGAGTCGCGGCGAGAAAGCCTTCCGGCGTCATGACACGCTGGCCTTCTTCGACGAGCGCTCGCGTTGGCTGATCGAGCGCCTTCAGCCCTATCACCAGCCAAACCGCCGCCACCTGGAGGCGCTGCGCCTGCTCGCCACGCTGTCAAACGCCGACCAGCATCGCGTCGCGGCGCCAAGCTTCGCGAGCCTTGACTTCAGCTCGGTCACCTACCACCCCGACGGCGGGCGGGTGCTGAGCGTCGAGGACTTCACGCGACCGGGAAAGGTGCTCGTCGGCGGCGCGCCGGTCGCGTGCGTGACGGTCGATGAGGGAGCGCAGGCGCGGGTGTGGGCGGACGGGGAACCGGCGCTTCAGGTCGCGTTCTCGATCAGCAAGACGCAGTTCGGCCCGGCGGCGATCGTGGCGATGCACGCCACCGTCGAACAGGTCCTGATCCGGCTGGGCGTCGCGCTGAGGTAGCGCGGGGCCGCTGGCTGCGCGCGCCGCGAGTTGATCGCGGCGACCGTCAGCGGCGCTTGGAGCCCTTGTTGCGCAGCCACCGACCGAGCCGATTCAGCCCGAAGGCGAATACGGTGGCGGCGACGAAGAGCGCGGCGATTTGCCCCATGGCCGCAGCCTAGAGCAGTCTCGATGGTCGGCGTACGCCGACATTGGCGGCGCTTGTGGGTCCTGTATAAACGAAGCCGTGACCCTCGCCCTGACCTTCTGGAGCCAGCCGCAGGTCTTCACCGACAGCTGGGTCGAACTCGCCGGCACGATCACGCTGATCGCGTTCGTGATCGGCGTGTACAGGCACCTCGAATGCCACAAGACCGGTTGTCATCGCCTCGGGCGCTTCGTGCATGGACGCTACAAACTCTGCCGACTCCATCATCCGCTGGTGCCCGATGACGGCAACATCACGCAGGAGCAGATCAACGCGGTTCCGACCGCCGCGACGCCAAGCCGAAAGCCCGCGTCGGGATAGCGGATAGCGACACCGCAGTGCTGCTGGCGCGTGTAGGTTTGCCTGTGTGGAGGACCGGTATGAGGTGATGGCGGCGGGCATCCTGGGGCCTCTGGTGGTCGTGGTCATCGTGCTCGTGTTTGCGCTGGGCGGTGGGATCGAGCTCGGGTTGATCGTCACGTCGGTCCTCGCGCTGCTCGCCAGTTCACAGCGCAAGCCGCTCGCGGCGAAGCTGCGGTCATGGCGCTAGCCTGCTAACGGATGTCCGATGATCCAAAGGTGCTGACCACCGTCGGCAATGAGGCGGAGGCCGAAATGGTCGGAGAGCGGCTGTCGGAGGCGGGCATCGCTCATTCGGCGCGAATGGCCAGCGGAGGTATCCGGCTCGGGGCTGCCGGCGGGCGAGACATCTACGTCGAGGCGCAGGACCTCGAGCGCGCGCGCGAGGTCCTGGAGGCCGACGAAGGCTTCAGCGATGAGGAATTGGCACGCCTCAGCGAGGAAGCGGGCGAAGAAGCTTCGGCTGACTGAAGGCGCTGAGATGAGGCGTTTCTCGTGAGCAGTCAAGACGAGTTCGCGCGGATCGACCAAGCGCTGTCGGAGAAGTTGTCCTCCCGCGCGTGCCCTGTCTGCGCCCGTGGAGAATTCGAGCCGCTGCGGGCTGAGTTCGTCGTTCGTCCTCAGCAGGCGCCGGGAGTCGAGCCCGTCGAAGCTATCGGTCAGGTCTGCGTCCGCTGCGGCTTTCTGGCCCTTCATTCGACCAAGCACCTCCTAGAAAAGAACGACTAGGACACCTGTGTGACATCGGTCACATATGGGCAGCAACTGTATAAGCGGCGTAGTCGTCGGAGTTCGCGCTACGCAATTCAAGAAGACTGATGGACTCCCCGATTAGAGGCGTATGCGAGACAGACGGACGATCCTCATCGTCTCGGTCGCATTCGGCGCGGTCGCGTTCGGCATCAGGATCTATGCAGCGCTGCGCTCAGGCGGCGGCTGGGTCGTTCCCGTCGCGGCAGTTGGGGGCCTGCTTCTAGGGACGCTCATCGTCGCGGTCGCGGTGGTATGGGGTCGCAGGCGAGAACGCGAGAACCTCCGAGCACGCGAGACACCCCGCAGCCTGCGATAGCCTCCCTCTATGGGCGATCAGCGATCCGTCGAGCCGAAACAGACCACGCCAGCGGGCCACGAAATCCCGATTCCTGAGCGGGAGGACTTCGACGAGAATGGTCAGGAAGGTCGCGCCGCCGCCAAGAGGTCGTAAACGCCCTGCCGAGACAGACGAGCCTCCCGAGCGATCCGAGCGATAGACACGCCTTCGGCCTGCGCCTGGCGTATCCGCTCGCGTAGCTCGTCAGTCGCTGCGCGCCGTAGCCGCTCGGAGTACTCGCGCCGTTTGGCAGCGCGCCGGATGCCCTTCACTGCCTCAGACTCGCTCATGCGTGGCCCTATCGAGCAGCGACTCGAACATCGAGGTCTGGTTGTAGCGCGCGTTACGTCGCCACACGAACTCGTTTAGGTAGCCCTGGAGCCAGCGGTGGGACACCTTGCGGTAGGTCCCACGGATCGACGGCTTTAGGTGCCCAAAGAACGCCTCGACCGTGTTGGTATGGGTGTTGCCGTCCACGTAGTAGCCAGCGGAGTGATTGATCCGACTATGCGAGATGAAGTGGCGATCTAGGCCGTGGTAGGCGGGCCAGTCGTCGGTGATGATGATGGACTCTGGCTCAACCCACTTGATGACCTGGCGCTTGAGCTGTGGCCCGCGCCGCGACGGCAGCACAGTCGCCTTGATACGTCCACCGCGCTCCACAGCAGCAAACACCGTTGCTCTACTACGTTCGCGTAGTTTCGCTGCGTCACGCCGGCGCTCGGGGTCGCCAGAGAAGCGCGGGTGCTCGCCTTGGCGCTTGCGCGGCTTGCCGTCCACAGACGCCTCATCGACCTCTACGTCGCCTCGGAGCGGCTCGCCGTCATCGACCATCAGCTCGTTGCGAATCTTGTTGAGCATCCGCCACGCGGTCTTGTAGGACACGCCGATCTCGCGCTCAAGCATCTTGGCCGACACGCCGCAGCGAGTGCTCGTGATCATGTAGATGGCGAAGTACCAGAGGTGCAGCGAGGTAGACGACTTGGCGAAGATCGTCCCGGCCGTCGGATGGACGTGGTGCCCGCAGCCGGTGCAGGTCCACGACTGGCGACCCTGAGCGGTCGCGTAGCGCTTGAAAACGCGCTCATGCTCGCACTTCGGGCACTCGGCGTGTTCGCCGTCGGGCGAGTAGCGCGATCGCCAAAGATGCTCTAGACAGGCCGCATCGTCGGGGTATTCGCGCATGAACTCCATGAGCGAAAAGCCCGAGTCCGAGCACGCGGTCCGGGTCGGATCATGTCTGTTGCCTGCGGCCATACTGTCAAGATACTAGACACTTCAGCGAATGTCAAGCGTCTTGACATAAGATCACATCATGAAGGTTGACCCGCGTGCCCTTGAAGGGATAGAGGCGAAGATCGCGCGAGCGAATGAGCACTTCGGAGTCCTCCACGCGGGAGATTACCACGTGGAACGATCGTCGGCCATGGGACTTGTGCCAGAGATACACGACCACGGACGCAAGCACTTCTTTCGCCTGCGCTTCCAAGAGCCGATCCCGGTCACATGGGCCGTCGTGCTCGGAGAGGCCGTTCACGACCTGCAATCCGCGCTGGAACAAGCCATCTACTGGCTCACCATCGACTGGGAGCGCAAGCCCAGCGAGCGCTCCGCGTTCCCTGTCTGCACCAGTCGCGCCAAGTTCGCCAGCGCGCGATACAAGATCGGCGGCCTTGGCCCTGGCCCAAAAGCATTCATCGAGGCGTTGCAGCCCTACCCACAGCGATACGGGCGCTTCTACTGCCATGACGTCCGGACCATCCACGACCTCTGGAACCAAGACAAGCACCGACTCGTGCACCTTTGGGGTCTGCGATTTCGCCAACCCGATCTTCGCCTTCAGCCTCACGTCGCCCAAGACAGCATCTTCCATTTCGACCGGCGTGTATTGCACGACCGCGCAATACCCCTGAAGCTCATTTGCGGCTCCGCGCACCCACATGTGCAGGTGCAAGGCGAGATCGGCGCCGATCTCTCGTTCTCTAGCGGTAAACGTCGGGGAGGCGGCAACGAGATCCTCTGGGATACCGCAAGCACCGTCGTGGACGTGATCCGCAAGCTCACAAACGCCATTGGCCACCAAGACAGACCGATCAGCTTGACCACTTGGACCGTCAAAGGCCAATAGCGCAAGGGCACGATCGCAGAAACCTAGATTGTGCGAGTCATCATTTATACAGTCGTTGCCCATATGTGACATCGGTCACACAACCTCGCCCCACCGATCCCATAGGGTTCATAAAAGCGTTATTACGCTGCTGAGTCGCTTCCGTTGATGGAGGCGATCGGGGGACCCGACTGCCGGACCGCAATGGACGCGGTCTGGATGGGGCGAATCGGCCGCTGCTGTGGCCGTAACGCCCGACCCGCGCACGCCCTGTCGTGTCGCGCGGTCGGCGTGAGCCCGACAGCTAACCCCGTAGGCAGTTAGCAAGGAGGTTGGATGTATGCAGGCCGCCGAGCCGCCTATGCGGCTGGCTGAGGCGCTCAGTCCCGCTGGGATCGTCGTCATCAGCTCACAAACGACGGCACCGCTGCTCGGGCAGCCCGCCGGGCAGGATTTGACCGACACCGTTCTGCGCGTTCGCCGTGCGGGACTCAACGTCCTCGACGACCATGAGGACGTCATCACGGGCACGCTGCGCCCCGGCTTGGCCGGGCGGATCGTGTCTTTGCAGGTCGCGCTGCGCCGAGGTTGGCGCTCGGTGGCGTGGACTCGCACCGGCGCGCTCGGCCGCTTCCGCGTGCGCTACACACCGCACGCGATCGGCAGCATGCGAGTGCGGCTGCGCTTCGCCGGCGACGTCGAGGACGAGCCCGCGCGGCGCGCCTCTCGGCCGGCTGAACGTCTACCGCCTGGCGGGAGCCTCCTGGTACGGCGGCGGAGGAAGCCTCGCGTGCGGCGGATGGCTGACGAGCTCGACCGTCGGGGTGGCCAACAAGACGCTGCCGTGCGGCACGATCGTGACGATCCGCTACGGCGATCGCTCGGTGCGCGTGCCGGTGATCGACCGCGGCCCGTATGTCGCCGGGCGGGAATTCGACCTCACCGAAGCGACGAAGCGCGAGCTTGGCTTCGCCGGCACGGGAGACGTCTGGAGCACGAGCTGAGGCCCCTGGGACGCTTCGTGCAGAGGTTGGCTTTCCTCGTCAGGCGTCGTTGAATCAGCGCGATGCCTGCCGGAAAGAAGGGATCACGCACACAGGTGTGGCTGGACAGTCTTGGCGACTGGAGCTGGCCGGGATGCGCGGGAGCAGCGGCAGAGGACCTGCCGCCATCCTGGGTTCCCGCGTTTCCTCCTCGTCTGGAGCCGGTCGCCGTCGCGCCGGCTGCGCCTGTGTCGTGGCCCCGACAGCGAGTGCTTCCGCGTGTGCGCGGGACGCTGGTCGGGGTCATCGCGGCGATGCTCGCGACGATCGCGCTCAACGGGCCGCTCGGCCTCGAGCACCTCGTCGGCCTCGCCGGTCACGCCGTCGCTCGGGCGATCCTCTGACTCGCTGAGCGCCAATCTGCCCGACACGCCCGCCCCGCCGCTGGCGACGCTCGACGAGGTCAGCCGCGACTCGGCTGGCAGCTCGATCGACTCCGCGACGTACACCTCCCCGGCGCTGCACGGCCGCGGCTCGTTCCTCGTCTACCTGCCGTCCGGCTACGCGAGCACGACCGCGCGCTACCCGGTCCTGTACCTGCTTCACGGCAACGACCAGCCCGACAGCGCGTTTCTGCAGATCGGGCTTCAGGGCACGCTCGATCGCCTGATCGCACACCACACGATCCCGCCGATGATCGCCGTGATGATCCAGGGCGGCCCGGGGGCCAACAACTGGCGCAACACCGGCGCCCAGCACTATGAAAGCTACGTGCTCGAAGTTCAGCAGCTCGTCGACCGGATGCTGCCGACGATCGCGTCGCGTCGCGCGCGCGCGATCGCCGGAGACTCGATGGGCGGCTACGGCGCGATGAACCTCGCGCTGTCATACCCCTACCGCTACTCGGTCGTCGAGAGCTGGCTGGGCTTCTTCAACGGGCTGCAGAGCGATCTGCACGCCGACCGGCCGATCCTCTCCCAGCGTCGGTCTGCGCGCGTTTCTCTACGGCGCCGAATCCGATCACATCGCAAACCCGGCCGAGGACGCGCCCTTCGCGGCAGCGCTGAGGGCGGCCGGAGCGCGCGCGAAAAGCGCCATCTACCCCGGCGAACACAGCCTGGAAACGGTCGAAGCCCATCTGGCGAGCATGCTCGCTTCGCCGGACACGCGCTCGCCCAGCAGACTGCGCCCGCCGCCCCGCGCGCGATCGCCACCAGCCGCCCCTCGGCGAGCCGCGGCGCATCGCATGGCGGCTGACTCAGCCCGCCAGCCAGCGCCTGGGGTTCTCGATGAACACCGTGGCGAAGGACTCGTCGTCCATCACGCCCAGCTCGCGCAGCGTCGGCACGACCTCCTCGAAGACGAGCGACATCGTCCAGTTGCGAATCGCCCCTGAGCTTTCGAACTGCGGCCTCGTCTCGGCGGGAAACCAGTCGATCGTCCCGCACGCGTCCTGGGAGATCATCAAGCGCTGCGCGTGCCCGCGGCGCAGCAGCTCGGCGGCGGTCGCGTTGCGTCGGTCGATCGGCAGGAACATCTCCAGGCCGTAGCGGTCGAGGCCGACGTACACGCCCTTGTCGATCAGCGACTCGATGAAGTCGACGTCGTCGGTGTCGCCGCCGTGGGCGATCTGGATGCGCGTCGGGTCGACGCCCTCCTCGAGGAGGATCTCGATCTGGCGCGGGGCGTTGGCCGTCGGCGGCGCCGAGTGGGCCATGATCGGCGCCCCTGTCTGCACGCTTGCGCGCGCGGCGGCCCGGTGGATCTTCTCGATGTTCTCGGTCACGCCCGCCACGTCGGCGGCGCACTTGATGAACGCGGCGCGGATCGGCGTGCCCTGGATGCCCTCTTCGATGTCCGAGACGAACAGCGCGGCCATCGCGTCGACGTCGCGGTTGACGAAGAACTGGGGGAGGTGGCCATAGCTGTAGATGCCCGTGCACGCGACGATGCGCACGCCCGTCTCGTCGGCCACCTGCTTCATGAAGCGCACGTCGCGCCCGAGGTACATCGCCGTCGGGTCGACGATCGTCTGCACCCCGTGCCCGCGGGCTCCGCGTACTTCCGCCAGCGCCGCGTCCAGCTCGGCCTGCTCGTCGTATGCGCGCGGCCACTCCGCGGCGACCGCGTCGTCGCGAGTACGCAGGTGCTCGTGGATCAGCGTGACTCCGAGCTCGCCTGCGTCGACGGCGCCCTGCACGGTCTGCACCTCGGGCACTGGCTCCTCCTCGCGTAGATCTCCTAGCGATCGACGCTCGCTCGACGCTGCCTCAGCGCAGCGGCTCGCCCCAATCCGTTTCCTCGCGCAGCTTTCCCTTCAGGACCTTCCCGCCGGGGTTGCGCGGCAGGGGCTCCTCGCGCACGGCGATGTACTGGGGCACCTTGAAGTCCGCCAGGTGTGCGCGCGAGTAGTCGACGATCGCGCGCGCGTCGACCGTCTCGCCGGCCGCCGGCACGATCACCGCGCCCACCTTCTCGCCCATCATCTCGTCGGGCACGCCCACGACGGTCGCCTCGCCGACGCCCGGAGCGTCGGCGAGCACGTTCTCGACTTCCAGCGAGTAGACGTTCTCGCCGCCGCGATTGATCATGTCCTTCTTGCGATCGACGATGTACAGCAGGCCGTCGTCGTCGATACGCCCCAGGTCGCCCGTGTGCAGCCAGCCGTCGACGAACGTTTCGGCCGTCTCCTGCGGCTTGTTCCAGTAGCCCTGCACCACGTTCGATCCGCGCACCAGCAGCTCGCCGGCGCCGGTCGCGGGGTCGGGGTCATCGATCGCCAGGTCGACGACCGGCATCGCAAAGCCGACGGAGTCGGCGTGCTCGGCCGCCTCCTCGTGGGGCAGGAAGGTCGTCAGCGACGAGGTCTCGGTCAGGCCGAAGCCGTTGCCCACGCGCGCGTTGGGGAAGGCGCTCATCAGTTCGTGCACGAGGCTCTCGGCGATCGGCGCGCCGCCATAGGAGACCCACGTCACGTGACCGACGTCGAGCTCGGCGAAGCGAGGGTTGTGTATCACCGCGTGGTAGATCGCCGGCACCGAGACGAGCTGGGTGACGTGGTGCTCGCCGACGGCAGTGAAGAACCCGTCGAGGTCGAGTGGGTTGGTGAGGATCTCGACCCTTCCGCCGAGCTCGAGCACCGGGATCAGCTGGCTGTTGCAGCCGGTGACATGGAACAGGGGTACCGACACCAACGTGGCGAGCGCGGGTCCATCGGCGCGCTCGATGGCCAGGCAGCGGAAGGAGTTCTCGCTGTTGGTGGTGAAGTTGGCGTGAGAGGTCATGGCGCCCTTGGGGAAGCCGGTCGTGCCGCTCGTGTAGAAGATCGCGGCCAGATCTTCCGGTTCGAGGTCCTCGGTTGCGATCGGCTCGCCGTCGGGCAACGCGGCTCCCTCCTTGAAGGTGAAGCTCGCGCCGGAGTCGCCGATGACGTACGCGGCCTCGTCGTCGGTGAAGCGCGTGTTGACCGGGACCGCCACCATGCCCGCCAGCTGGATTCCCCAGAACGCGAGCACCCAGTCGATGCCGTTTGAGCAGGCGAATCGCGACGCGCTCGCCGCGCTCGGCGCCGGCCTCGTACAGCCCGCCCGCCACACGCGCGGCGCGCTCCCAAAGCTCGCCGTAGGTCAGCGAGGGGCCGCCGAGCTCGACGATCGCCGTCGCGCCCGCGTCGCGCTCGACGCTCGCCTTCAGCAGCGCGACGAGCGATGGTGGGCGATCGACGTAGCGCGCGATCCCGTCCGGACCGCGCTGCACGCCGTCCTGGCCGTAAGGGTTACGTCCGCGCGGCGCAGGCTGCACGACAGCTCCGTTCCTGTCGCCAGTGGCGATTGCTCGGCGCGGCGGCGCGCGCTGGCGGCGCCGTCATCCGACCTGGAGTCCGCCCACGCGCTCCACGAGGAGCGCTGCGAGTCGCGCCCTGTGGTGCTTTGCGCCCCCCAGCAGCCCGGCGTCGAGCTGGGCGCGCTTGTAAAGCCAGTGCACATCGGCCTCCCACGTGAAGCCGATTCCGCCGTGAGCCTGGATGGCGCTGGCGGTGACCCCGCGTCCGGCGTCCGAGGCGGCCGCCTTTGCCATTGCAGCGGCTTCGGGCAGGCCCTCGGGGTCCGCCTCGGCGCACCAGCCCGCCTGAGCGGTCGTCGAGCGCGCCTTCTCGGTTTCGAGCAGCATGTCCGCACAGCGGTGGGAGACCGCCTGAAAGGAGCCCACCGGCACGCCGAACTGCTTGCGTTCCTTGACGTAGTCGAGCGTCATGCCGAGCGCGCGGTCGCACACCCCGACGAGCTCTGAGCTGATCGCGACCAGCGCGCGGTCGACCGCGGCGGCGACGTCGCCGGGGAGCGGCTCTCCGGCGTCCTCGACGGCGGTCACTCGCGCCGCCGAGCGCGTCGAGTCGATCGACGCCACCGGTGTGACCTCGCTCTGTTGGGGCGTGAGCAGCGATGCCGTCTGATCGTCCTTGACGATCACGATCACGTCCGCGTCGGCTCCGCCGATCACGAGCTCTGCGCTGTCGCCGTCGGCGACACCCACCGCGCCCTTGGACTCGCCGCTCGCGAGGCCCGGGAGCCAGCGCTCGTGCTGAGCGGCCGAGCCGGCCTGCTCGATCAGCGTCGCGGCGAGCACGCTCGGCAGGAAGGGCACCGGGGCCACCGTGCGCCCGAGCTCCTCGCAGAGGATCGACAGCTCGATCGGGCCGAGCCCCTGCCCGCCGTTGTCCTCGGAGATCGCGATGCCCGGCCAGCCGAGCTCGCTCATCTCCTTCCACAGGGCCTCATCGGTCGTGCCCGCTTCGGCGTGCTCGCGCACGCGCTCTGGGCGAGCGCGGTCGGCGAGCATGTCGCGCGCCGCGCGTTGGATATCGCGTTGGTCGTCTGTCAGGCCGAAGTCCATCAGATCTCCTCCTAGGCGGCGAACTTCAGGCGCGGCAGGCCGAGCACGCGCTCGGCGACGATGTTCTTGAGCACCTCGGTCGTGCCGCCCTCGATCGTGTTGCCGCGCGCGCGCAGCTGCTCATAGCTCCAACCGGTATTCGCCGTGAGCGCCTCGGCGCCGACGATGTCCACGGCGAGTTGGGTCAGGCGCTGGTTGCTTTCAGACCACAGCCACTTGACCAGCGATCCCTCCGGGCCGGGCTGGCCGTAGCGCTCGACGTCGGTCAGGCCCTTCCAGGCGAGCAGCCGCACCGACTCGCAGCGCACGTGCAGCTCGGCCAGCGCGTCGGCGTACAGCGAGTCCTCGAGCAGGCCGCGCTCGGCGGCGAGCGCGATCAGCTCGTCCAGCTGCTGGCGCATGTGGATCTGCAGCAAAAAGCCGAGCCCCGCGCGCTCGTTCATCAGCGTTGTGAGCGCGACCTTCCAGCCGTTGCCCTCGCCGCCGAGGATGTTCGCGTCGGGGACGCGCGCCTCCTCGATGAACAGCTCGTTGAACTCGGGCGATCCCGTGATCTGGCGCAGCGGGCGGATCTGAACGCCCTCCTGCTCCATGTCCATGATGAAGTAGGTCAGGCCCTTGTGCTTGGGTACGTCGGCGTCGCTGCGCGCCACGAGCATGCACCACTTCGAGTACTGCGCGCCGCTGGTCCACACCTTCTGGCCCGTGATCAGCCAATCGTCGCCGTCGCGGACCGCGCGCGTCTTCAGCGACGCGAGATCCGAGCCGGCATCCGGCTCAGAGAAGCCCTGACACCAGATCTCCTCGGCCGAGAGGATGGGCGCCAGGTAGCGCTCCTTCTGCTCGGGCGTGCCCCACGTCATGATCGTCGGGCCGGCGAGCAGCAGGCCGAGGACGTTGGCGGGCAGCGGGACATGGGCGCGGCCGATCTCCTCGAAGTAGATGGCCGACTCGGTCTGCGAGGCTCCGCGACCGCCGTACTCCGTGGGCCACGCCGGCGCGGCCCAACCGCCGTCGTAGAGCTTTCGCTGCCAGTCGCGCCGGCGCTTGTAGGCGCCGTCCTCGTCGCCGTCCGACACCTCTGGGTCGGGCGCGTTGTCCGACAGCCACCCGCGAAGCTCGTCGCGAAAGGCGTTCTCCTGCTCGCTGAAGGTCAGGTCCATGTTGCGCTCAGAAGCCTACTTTACAAACGCCGCGGCGCGTCGTTGGGCCAGATCCGCCCCACATCGGACGCCACCGGCAGGCGCCGCGCGCGTCGCTAGATTCAGAGCGGTGCCCGCCGAAGCGTCCCAGCTGACGACGGCGCATGTCGACTGCGACGCCTTCTACGTCTCGATCGAGCTGCGCCGCCACCCCGAGTTGCGCGGCCGGCCGGTGGTCGTGGCCGGCTCTGGCCCGCGTGCGGTCGTGACGACCGCGAGCTATGAGGCGCGCCGTTACGGCATCGGCTCTGCGATGCCGGCCGCGCGTGCCCGTCGGCTGTGTCCGCAGGCCGTCTTCCTGGCGCCCGACTTCCCGACCTATCGCCAGGCCTCCGCAGAGGTGATGGGCCTCGTGCGCGCGCACGTCGCGCGCGTGGAGGTGGTCGGGCTGGACGAGGCCTATCTGGACCTGGCCGGCCTGTACTCGCCGCGTGCGGCGATGCGCCGGCTCGTGGCCGAGATTCGCGAGCAGACGGCGCTGAACTGCTCGGTCGGCATCGGCCCGAACAAGCTCGTCGCGAAGGTCGCCTCCGACGCCGAGAAGCCGGCTGGCTTCGTCGTGCTCAGCCGCCAGCAGGCATGCGCGCGCTTCGCGGACGCCTCGCCCGGGCTGATCCCCGGCATCGGGCCAAAGACGGTCGCTCGCCTGGCTGAGCTCGGGCTGGGGACGCTCGCCGCCGTCGCAGCCGCTCCGCAGTCGCTGCTCGTGGCGCGCTTCGGCCCTAGCCTCGGCGTCGAGCTCGGGCGCCGCGCGCGCTTTGAACACGACGGCGTGGTGGGGGCGGCGCGCAAGGTCGTCTCTGAGTCGCGCGAGCGCACGTTTGACACCGACGTCAGCGACAGCCTCGCGCCTGTGCGCAGAGTTGTCGAGGATGGCGGGTGAGCTGTGCGCGAGCCTCAGCGCGCACGGCCGCCGCGGGCGCACGATCGCCATCAAGGTCCGTCTCGACGACTTTCAGACGATCACGCGCTCACACACGATCGAGCAGGCGACCCACGATGCCGAGCTCGTCACCGCCACCGCGCAGCGGCTGCTGCAGCAGTACGCGCCGGCGCGCCCCGTGCGCCTGCTCGGTGTCCGCGTGGCCGGGCTGACTGACGCCGACGCGCCGGGCGATCGCTCACCGAGCGGCGGCCGAGACGGCCTCTTCGGCCTGCACGCCGCGGGCCGTCGATCAGCTGGCGCTTCCCGTCTAAGGCCGCCCGATCGGGCTTCCTGCAGGACGGCCTTGGTTTGGGCGGAGAGCCAGCGCTGGGTAGGATGGCGCGATGGCGCTCGTGAGCGTGGGAGACATCGAGCTCGACTGCGAGCGCAGCGGGTCTGGCCCGCCGTTGCTGATGCTGATGGGCATGGCGGGAACGATGCTCAGCTGGGGCGAGCCCTTCCTGGATGCGCTGCGCGAGGACTTCGAGGTGATCGTCTATGACCATCGCGGCGTCGGTGCGAGCACGCGGCTGGACGGACCGATCACGATCGCACAGATGGCGCAGGACGCGGCGGGCCTGCTCGAAGCGCTGGGGATCGACGCCGCGCACGTGCTCGGAATCTCGATGGGCGGCATGATCGCCCAGGAGCTCGTGCTCAAACGTCCTGAGCTCGTGCGCACGCTGGCGCTCGGGTGCACCTACTGCGGTGGGCCGGGCAGCGTGGGCATGGCCCCCGAGGTCGCCACCCGACTGGCCGAGGCGAGGCAGTCCGGCGATCGCGAGCGCGCCTTGCGGGTCTCGTGGGAGGCCAACGTCTCGCCGCAGTTCGCCGCCGACGAGCAGGCCTGGGCGCGTTTTCGTGAGATCGGCATGACCAGGTCGGTCGCGCTCGCAGGTGATCGTCGCGCAGCAGGTCGCGATCGCCGGCCACGACACCTCGCAGCGGCTGGGTGCGATAGCGACGCCGACGCTCGTGCTGCACGGCGCCGTCGACCAGATCCTGCCGGTCGCCAACGGGCAGATGGTCGCTTGGCTGATTCCCGGATCTCGCGTTGAGATCTTCGACGACGTCGGCCACCTGTTCTTCTGGGAGCGCGTCGAGCGCTCGAGCGAGCTCGTGCGCGCCAACGCGGCGGTGCATGTCTGACTCGCGCCCGGTGAGCATGCTCACCGACGACGGCGTGACGCTCTCCGGAGAGGTGGCCGGCGAGGGCCCGCCGATCGTCGCGCTGCATGGCCTGACCGGCAGCCGTCGCTACGTTCGTCATGGGCTCGCGCGCGCTGCAGCGCTCCGGCCATCGCGTGCTCGCCTACGACGCCCGCGGCCACGGCCTCTCCACGCCCGCGCCGCAACGCCGCACTCCTATGGCTACGAGCGTCTGCCCGCGACCTCGAGCATGTGCTCGACGCCGCGGACATCGACCGCGCGGTGCTCGCCGGCGTGTCGATGGGCGCACACACGATCGCTTCGCTTTGCGTTGCGCAATCCCGGACCGCGTGATCGCGCTCGCGCTGATCACTCCTGCCTTCGATCCGCGCTGGCGTCCCGGCCCGGACGCCTTCGAGCGCTGGGACGCGCTCGCGCGAGGGTTGCGCGAGGGTGGGGTGGAGGGCTTTCTGGCCGCATATGACCTCGACTCGCTCCCGGCGCAGCTGGCGGGAGGTCACAGAGCGCGTGCTGCGCCAGCGGATGGAGCTCACGAGACCCGGCCGCCGTGGCCGACGCGCTTTCCGTCGGTCCCGCGCTCGCGGCCGTTTGAGACGCTCGCAGACCTCCACAGATAGCGGTGCCCGACGCTCGTGCTCGGCAATCGCGACGAGGCCGACTCGCTCCATCCGCTGGTCGTCGCCGAGCGCTACGCCGAGAGCATCCCGCGCGCGAGGCTGCTCGTCGAGGAGAGTGGCGCCTCGCCGATCGCATGGCAGGGCGGTCAGGTCTCCGCCGCGATCGCCGAGCTATCTCGCGGCGCCTGCTGATCGCCCGGAGCCCGGCCGGCCATGGTCTGCGGCGAAACCGGCAACTGTCCGTGATAGCATACGCGCGTATGTCAGAGACGCGCGCCTGGGACGGGCACAGCTATGACCGGATCTCCGGAGTCATGGCAGCGATGGGCCTGGGCGTGCTCGACCGTTTGGAGCTCGCGGGCGATGAGACCGTGCTCGATGCGGGATGCGGATCGGGCCGTGTGACCGAAGCCCTGCTGCAGCGCCTGCCGAATGGTCGCGTGATCGCGCTGGACGCGTCGGAGTCGATGGTCGCGGCGGCGCGCGAGCGTCTGGCCGGCGCGGGCTCGCGCGTGGAAGTGCGTCGCGGCGACCTGCTGGCGCTCGAGCTCGATCCGCCGGCCGATGCGATCTTCTCGACCGCGACGTTTCATTGGATCACAGACCACGATCGCCTCTTCGCGCGCCTTCACGCCGCGCTTGTCCCGGGCGGAAGGCTCGTAGGCGCAGTGCGGAGGAGAGGGCAACATCACAAAGCTGCGCGCAGGCGCCGGGCAGGTGCTCGCACGCGAACCCTACGCGCGGGCGTTTCGTCGGATTTCAGCCCCCGTGGAACTACGCGGGCGCCGAGCCCACCCACGCACGGCTGCTGGCGGCCGGCTTCGCGACGGCCGAGTGCTGGCTTGCGCCGGCGCCCCAGCAGCCCGAGCACCCCGGCGAGTTTCTCTCGACGATCGTGCTCGGCCCGCACGTGCAGCACCTGCCGGCGGACCTCCGCGAGCCCTTTATCGAGGACGTGCTCGCCGAGCTTGGCTCGCCGGTCGTGGTCGACTACGTGCGCCTGAACATCGACGCGACCGCGTGAGCCCGGTCGTTCAGGCGAGCGTCGCCCGCGGCGTCGTCGGCGAGCGGACCGTCGGCGATGTCCGCGCCGCTGAGCAGCGCGGCGTAGCGCCCGCCGAGCGCCTGGAGCGCGTCGTGCGTGCCGCGCTCGACGATCTGGCCGGAGTCGAGCACGAGTATCTGGTCGGAGTCGCGGATCGTCGAGAGCCGGTGCGCGATCGCGATCGTCGTGCGTCCGCGCGCGAGCTCGTCGAGCGCCGCCTGTACGGCGCGCTCGGTCTCGGTGTCAAGCGCCGAGGTCGCCTCGTCGAGGATCAGCACGGGCGGGTTTCGCAGGATCGTGCGGGCGATCGCGATGCGCTGCTTCTCGCCGCCGGAGAAGCGGTAGCCGCGCTCGCCCACCGGCGTGTCATAGCCGTCCGGCAGAGAGGTGATCAGCTCGTGTATCTGCGCCGCGATGGCCGCCCGTTCGATCTCCTCGTCGCTTGCCTGCGGACAGGCGAAGCGCAGGTTCTCCCGGATCGAGGCGTGGAACAGGTAGGTCTCCTGAGATACCAGGCCGACCGTCGCGGCCAGCGAGTGCGAGCGTCACGTCGCGAATGTCCACGCCGTCGATCGTGACCCGCCCGCGCTGGGGCTCGTACAGGCGCGCGACGAGGTAGGCGAGCGTCGTCTTGCCCGCGCCCGTCTCGCCGACGAGCGCCGTGCGCGTGCCGGCCGGGACCTGTGCATCGATTTCGCGCAGCGTCCAGGGCGCGTCCGGGGCGTACCGAAACCACACGTCTTCGAGCGCCACGTCGCCGCGGACGTTGCTCAGCTGGCGCGCGCCGGGGCGCTCCTCGATGTCGATCGGCAGGTCGAGGTACTCGAAGATGCGCCCGAACAGCGCCAGCGAGGTCTGCACTTCCAGGCCGACCGAGAGCAGCTGCTGCATCGGGAACAGCAGCCGCGTCTGCAGCGTGGTGAACGCCACGACCGTTCCGATCGTGATCACGTCGTTGCCCTGCGCGAAGGTGTAGCCCGCGAACCAGTAGACCGCCGCGGGCATGATCGCAAAGCTCATCTGGACCGTCGCCATCCGCCAGCGCCCGGCCATGCGCGCCCGCACCTCGAGGTCGGCCACCTGGCTGGATTCGTCGCTGAAGCGGTCGACCAGCTCCTTGGAGCGACCCATCGTTTTGCCCAGCAGGACCCCCGAGACCGAGAGCGACTCCGCGACCAGCGTGGACATGTCTGCCAGGCGGCTCTGGCGCACCGACTGGATGCGCCTGCGCTCGTTGCCGACCCGGCGTGTCAGCCAGACGAAGAACGGCAGCAGCGCGAGCGAGAAGACCGCCAGCTCCCAGCTCAGCAGGAACATCGCGACGATCGTCGCGGCCACGGTTGTGACGGTCGAGACCGTCGATGTGGCCGTGCTCGTGACGACATCGTCGATGCCGCCGATGTCATAGGCGATCCGCGCCTGCACCTCCCCGGAGCGCGTGCGCGTGAAGAACGCCAGCGACATCTTCTGCAGGTGCTCGAATACTGCCGCGCGCAGGTCGTGCATCACCCGCTGGCCGACCTGGTTCGAGATCCAGGTCTGCGCGACGCCGATCACCCCGGTGAGCACCGACAGGGCAATCATGCCGCCGACGAGCGCCGACAGCAGCGCGACGTTCTTCTTCGGGATCGCGGTGTCGAGCACTTCGCGCAGCAAGAACGGCGAGATCACGCCGAGGATCGAGCTGAGGAAGATGAGTGACAGCAGCGAGCTGAGGCGCAGCCGGTAGGGCAAGAACAGGCGCGCCACCCGCCGCAGCGAGACCGGCCGGTCGGGCGTGTCCTCGGGGCGCGGCGGCGACGAAGCACGGCCTCCGCCGCCGTGTCCCTGGCTGAAGGGCTGGGCGCTCACCCGCGTGACTTTAGAGCGCGGCGCAGTGACGGCCCGCCGAAGCGCTCCGTCCTGCGGACGGCATCGGTCGGAGGTCCGCGAAGGTACGCTAGGGGTGCCGTGAAGCGCGCGAACGCGAACCTCGACACCGCCGGCTTGCCGCCGCTGGCAGACGCGCTCACCTCCCGCGGGCTGCGCAAGACGTTCGCCAGCGTGCTGCCCGCGCTCGAGGCGCCGTCTCGCGTCGTGGTGGCGGAGACCGGCCACACGACGGAGCGCGCTGCGTGAGCGGCGGAAACCCTTCGTTTGCTGGCGCTTTCGGGTTGCTCGGAAGCGAGGTCAGGGTGCTCGGCTGCCTGCTTGAAAAGCAGCGCACGACGCCTGAGACCTATCCGCTCACGCTAAACGCGTTGCGCTCGGCGTGCAACCAGTCGACCAACCGTGATCCGGTCGTCGACTACGACGACGAGACCCTACGCGAGGCGCTTCGCCGCCTGGAGCGTCGCGGGTACGTGCGTCTGGCGAGCGGCGCGCGAGCCGCGCGCCGAAGTATCGCCACCTGCTCGCCGAGGCGCTGCCGCTGGGCGAGGACGAGCACGCGATCATGTCTGTGCTGATGCTGCGCGGACCCCAGACGCCCGGAGAGCTCAAGCAGCGAGCCGAGCGGATGCACCGCTTCGCGGGGCTCGAGGAGGTTCACGAGACGCTCATGCGCCTGATCGAGCGCGGGCTGGTGTCCCGCCACGAGCGCCGCCCGGGACAGAAGGAGGAGCGCTACGGTCAGCTGCTGCAGGACCCCGACGCGCTCGAGGCCGCAACCACAGCCGCGGCCCCCGTGGATCCAAAGCTCGCCGGCCCGAGCCGCGATGACGCTGGCGACCCTCCTGCGCGGGGCGCGGTCGGGGAGAGCGCCGCGAGCACCGTGCCGCCAGCCGGCCACCTGGCCGCCGAGCTCCAGGAGCTGCGTGAGCGAGTCGCGCGCCTTGAGAGCGAGCTGGCCGAGCTGCGCGCGGCGCCGGCGCTTTCCAGCGCGCGCGGGGAGTGGTCGTGATCGATGTAGCGCTTGCTTCCGCGTCGGACGCCGCGACGGGCGTCGGCGTGCCGGTCGCGCTCGCGGCGGGCCTCGTGTCGTTCCTGTCTCCGTGCGTGCTGCCGCTCGTGCCCGGCTACCTATCGACGGTGATAGGGGTCACGCCGGTCGAGCTAAAGGACGCGGGCGCGCGCCGTGTGCTCGTGCCGAGCCTGCTGTTCATCGCGAGCTTCTCGGCGATCTTCATCCTGCTCGGGCTGAGCGCGACGGCGATCGGCTCGGCGCTGAACACCCACAAACAGACGCTCGAGCAGGTCGGCGGGATCGTGATCATCGCGATGGGCGTGATCTTCCTCGCGACGCCGTTCGTGAACGTGCTCAACCGCGAGTGGCACCCCGACGCGCTGCTGCGCCTGGCCGGGCGCGGCGGGCCGGTGATCGCCGGCGCGGCGTTCGCGATCGCGTGGACGCCCTGCACGAGCATCACGCTCGGCGCGATTCTCACGCAGGCGGCGATCTCGCACTCGGCTGCGCACGCGGCGCTGCTTCTCGCCTTCTACTCGGCGGGCCTCGCGATCCCGTTCCTGCTGATTGCGCTGGCCTTCGAGCGCGCGACCGAAGCGCTCGCGATCGTCAAGCGCCACTACCCGGTCGTGATCGGCGTCGGCGGCGTGATCATGATCGCGCTCGGCGTGCTGATCCTGACGGGCGAGTTCACGACGCTCAACGCGAAGGCGAACACCCTTCTGCAGGGGACCGGCCTGGACGTCTCGGGCGTGTGATCGCGGCGCGTCAGGCCAGCGCGCGCTGCGTCGAGCGCGCTCGCTCGCGGTAGCGCCGTTCCCAGGCCTGCTGGTTTCGCTTGGCGTCGAGCACGAACGGCGAGAGCGCGATCGCCTTGACGATCAGCCTGTTGATCGCCGACTCGGGGAAGGGGAGGGGTCGCAGCACGTCGACGAACAGCACGACGCGCGTCTCGTCGGTGTCGTTCCAGACCTCGTGGTTGAACGTGTCGTCGAAGATCATGCTCTGGCCCTCCTCCCAGTGGCGGAAGTCCTCGCCCACGCGGATGCGGCAGGCGCGCGCGTCGCGGGGAACGATCAGGCCGAGGTGGTAGCGCAGCACGCCCTTGTAGGGGCCGCGGTGGTCGAGAATGTGCTTGCGCGGCGAGAGGATCGAGAACATCGCGGTCGTCATGCCCGGGATCGGCGCGCATCAGCGCGGCGGTCCGCGGGCACATCTCGACGCCGAGCTTTGCCTGGAAGCCGAAGCCGTAGAGGAAGAATGTCTTCCAGCGGTCGTCGTCGGTTATCTCGATCTGGTCCTTGGAGATGTCCTGGAAGTTGGGCAGCGCCTCGCGGTCTTCGAGCACGGTCGCCAGCTCGTCGCGGATCGTCGTCCAGTTGGCCTCGACCTCCGCGATCCAGGGAAACAGCTCGTTGTCGAAGAACGTCGTGTCGCCGACGAGCGAACGTCTGCCGATGTAGCGCTCGATCGGCGCGAGGATCCGTTCGCCCACGGCTATCGTGAGCTCGACGGTCCGCTCCCACAGAGACTTGCCTGACATGGCGTACGACTCTCCTTCCGGCCAGTTCGGCCGGCGATCCACTCACGCTTGCGAGGCCCTCGCGAAGACAGGAGCCCTGAATTGTTCCGGGGCCTGCGCCATCGTGTCATGGCATGCGCAGCGTGCAGGCTCGACCACGACCGCGCATGACGGGCGCACCGGGAGCTCGCCGCGGAGCCGTCGATTGAGGGAGGCGGCCTCGCGCAGCGCCGCCAGCTCCGGCGACTCGGCGAGCTTCTTCAGCGCGCGCTGCTCGAGCTGCGACGCCCGCTCGGCGGAGAAGCCGAGTCGCCGCCGATCGCGGTCAGCGTCTGCGGCTCCTCGCGTCCGGTGCCGAAGCGCAGCGTCAGGACCGTCCGCTCGGTTTCGGGCAGCTGGGAGATCGCCCGTGCACGATGCGCTCGCGCTCGTTGTCCCAGGCGGTCTCCTCGGGAGCCTCGGTGTCGGAGGGCAGCAGATCGCCGAGCGCGGTGTCGCCGTCCTCGCCGACCTGCTGATCGAGGCTGACGAGCGCGGCGCGCTGGTGGCGCACCTCCTCGACCTGCTCGATCTCGCAGACCGGTCTCGGCCGCCAGCTCCTCGATCGTCGGCTCGCGCCCGAGGCGCACCGACAGCTCGCGCTCGACGCGCCCGACCTTGCGCGAGCGCTGGGCGACGTGCACGGGCAGGCGGATCGTGCGCCCGGAGTTCTCGAGGCCGCGCTGGATCGCCTGGCGGATCCACAGCGTCGCGTAGGTGGAGAAGCGAAAGCCCTTGCGCCAGTCGAACTTCTCGCTCGCGCGAATCAGTCCGAGCATGCCCTCCTGGACGAGGTCGGCGAGCGGCAGGCCCTGGTTCTGGTAGCGCCGCGCGTTGGAGGCGACCAGACGCAGGTTGGAGTTGACGAGCAGTTCCTTGGCGTGCAGGTCGCCGCGCTCGATCCGCTGGGCCAGTTCGATCTCCTGGGCGGGCGTGAGCAGCGGGTAGCGTCGCGAGTGCGCGAGCAGCTGGTCGACCGACTCCGGGATGAACGTGTCGGGCGTGCCGATCTCGGCCCGCTCGATGGGGCTGTCGAGGCGCCCGGGCGTGGACGCGGGGGTCCTGTCGAGGACGGCGTCCACCTCGTTCTCGTGACCGGCCGTCTGGTGTTGATTTGGCGTGTTTGCTGGGGTTTTGCGCTGGTCTGACATAGGCGTCCTTCTAATCCGATGCTTGGAGTCGGAATTATACGCCAGGGTAGTTGTCTTGTCAATTATTGCGTTTGGCATGTTGCTAGAGTCACATTCGATGCGTGGTGTGGGCTCACCTGCCGCACTGGTGCGGTCAAACTGCCCGAGGGGCGCCTGATTGAAACCCGCGAGGCGCCCGAAAGGCTCTGTGGTTGAGAGGGAGCTCTCTATCGGGTGATCGACGCCTGATGCTGAGGCCCAGACGCGCCGGCTAGGCGGATGGACGTGTGCGGCGACGGACTGGCTGCACGTCAGGACGCGCGTGGCGCGGCGGCGCGCGCGCCCGGAAGCTCGATGTCCAGCAGCTGCTCGCCGCAATGATCGACCTGCAGCGTCGTGTGATCCAGCTGAAAACGCGAGCGCAGCAGGGCCTCCAGCTCGCGCCGCGCGTCGTGGCAGTCGCGCGTGGCCTCCACGAGCACGTGGGCCGAGAGGGAGGGAAAGCCGCTGGATATTTCCCATACGTGCAGGTCGTGCACCTCGACGACCCCGTGCTGGCCGACGAGCGCGCGTCCGATCTCCTGGGGGTCGAGGCCCTTGGGCGCGGCCTCGAGGAAGATCCGTCCGGAGGCCAGCAGCAGCGATATGCCCGCCCTGATCATGAGCGCGGCGATCAGCAGCGACGCGATCGGGTCCGCGCGCTCAAATCCCGCCAGCAGGATCACCGCGGCCGCGACGGCGGTGCCGATGAAGCCGTAGAGGTCGGTCAGCACGTGCTGATAGCTGCCCTGCACGTTGAGGCTCGAGCGATTGGCTCGCGCGAGCGTCCAGACGGCCGCGAGGTTCACCGCGATGCCGACGAGCGCGACCGCCAGCATCAGCCCGCCGCGCACCTGCAGCGGAGCGAACAGGCGGCGAACCGCCTCGTAGGCGATGAACGCGGCGAGGATCAGCAAGGTCACGCCGTTGGCCTGCGCGGAGAGGATCTCCAGGCGCCTCAGTCCGAAGGTCATCGCGCCCTTGGCGGGTCGCGCGGCGAGCTGCAGCGCCACAGCGAGAAGCCGATCGCGGCGGCGTCGCCGAACATGTGGCCCGCGTCTGACAGCAGCGCGAGCGAGTGCGACACGATGCCGGCGGCCACCTCGAAGGCCATGAAGACGATGATCAAGCCGAGCGCGACGGCCAGCTTGCCGCGGTCGGCGCTCGGGCTCACGCCATGGGAGTGCGCGGCGTGATCGTGGGCCATGGCCTCACGATAGGGGCAGGCGACGCCGTAATCTCAACGACGGCCGGCCGGGCGCCGGCCGTCGCGCCGGCTGTCAGTAGCCGTAGCCGCCCGAGCCAGACGATTCCGAGCCGCCCGAGCCCGATGAGTTCGAGGAGCTCGGAGGACGCCGGCTGGGATTCGGTCTGCGTCGCCGAGGAGCTGCCTTCGCTCGTCGTCGCGGCGCTCCAGGTGCCGACGTCTTTGATGCCCTGGCCCTTGTCTTCGCCGGGCTGTTTGTCCCCCGCGAACGTGTACAGCGGCGCCCCCTTGTAGGTGACCTGCACCGTGCCGTCGGGGCGCTTGACGGTGCTCAGGGCGCTGACCCTGCCGCTGGGCGTCGTCGCGGCGGTGACCGTGAGGGGGTGCCAGACTGCACGCATGCGGCGCTCGTGCAGATGAATTTGCCGCCGACCTCGCCGCTGAGGTGATACAGCGTCATGCCCTGGGCGTTGATCAGCACGGTCGACTGCAGCGTCGGGCTCGACGCGGTCTTGACGATCGCCGCGCTGGCGGCGGGTGTGGCGGACGTCGTGGGCGTGGAGGCCTGCGTGGCGGTCGAGCTGGAGGAGCTGCTCCCGCATGCCGCCAGGGCCAGGGACGCGAGGGCGGGGAGGAAGAACTTCAGGGCAGGCGCATGGACACTCCTTGGACGCGCCCGCTGGAGCGGGCGGTGGTCGATCTTTGGCTGCTGCAACCAAGGACTCCATGGGCGGTGGTTCCTTCCGCTGCAAGGGCGCGCGCACGTGTCACAGCCCGGCGCAGGCGAGCTTCAGCTGCCGTCGGGATCGGGGCGGATCTCGCCGCGACCCGCAACCTGCAGGTCGGCGGGCAGCGCGTAGCCGGCGCGCCGGCCAGCACTTCCAGGCCCTGCGCCACTGGATGATCGCCGCGCGCTGTTCGATTCGGTGTTCGGCAGTTCATCGAGCTCGCTCTCGCCCAGCCCGGTGGTCAGCGCGCTGAGATAGGAGTCCTCGAGCACGTAGGTGTGCGCGTAGACGTCGTGCAGTGCGCGCAGCGCGGGCGTCGGCGGCCTGATCGCGGCGATGTCGACCGTGTAGGCGGCAAAGTGTCGCTCCAGCGCACCCATCCTGAGCGAGGCCTGCGCGGGCGAGATGCGCTTGTCGTGATTGGCCGAGAGGATCGGGTCGGCGCCGATCAGCAGCCGGTTGACCGCCAGCCTGCATCGGCTCGACTGGCTTACGTAGCCGGCGAGCGCCGCGCGCTGTTCTGCGGACGCTGGCCGCGGTGGACGTCGACCCGCCGCCACAGCCGCCGAGCGCGGTAGCGCGAGCAGCCCAGCACGCCGAGTCGCGCCGAACAAGCGCGCGCGATGTGACGTGCGGATCATCGTGCGTAGTGGACCCTAGTCTCTAGCGATGGCCCAGTCCACCCAGAGCGAGGACGAGCTCTACACCGCGCCTGACGACGCTGATCTCGATTGTGGCGGCCGGCGTGCTGGTCGCGCTGAAGCTGGGCGTTGGCCTGGCGACCGGCAGCCTCGGCCTGATCTCTGCCGGGATCGAGTCGAGCGGCGACGTGATCGCGGCCGTTCTACGTTCTTCGCGGTGCGATTGGGCGGCCGGCCGGCCGATCGCGGCCACCCCTACGGCCATCGCCGCGCGGAGAACCTCGGCGCCCTGGGCGAGTCGGCATCCTGCTGGCCGGCGCTCTGCTCGTGGGCATCGAGGCGATTCGGCCGCCTGCTCGGCGCGGCCAGACGTTTGAAATCCGCCTGGTATCAGTTCGCGGTCATCGGCGTTCGCCCTCGCTGTCGATTTCAGCCGCACCGCCGTCTCGCTGTCTGCCGCTAGACGCTATCGGCGTCGGCGCTGCGCTCCAACGGGTTTCACTTCGCCGCCGACATGGCCGGCTCGCTGGCGGTGCTCGCCGGACTGCTCGCGGTGCGCGCGGGTTTCGCCCAGGGCGACTCCGTGGCCGCGCTGTTCGTCGCGTGCTGATCCTCGCGACCGCGACGCGGCTGATCGCCGAGAACGCCAACGTCCTGATGGACCGCACCCCGAGGAGGCGAGGGAGGCCGCCGAACGCGCGATCGCCGATGTCGGAGCCGACGTCGAGCTCGACCGGCTGCGCCTGCGCGAGTCGGCTGGGCGCTACTTCGCCGATGTGGTCGTCACCGTTCCCCCGGGCCGGGCCGTCGTCGAGGGCCATCGCGCCGCCGACCTCGTGGAGGGCGCCGTCGAGGGGCGCTGCCGGGCAGCGACGTGGTCGTGCACGTCGAGCCCCGCCGCCGCGGGCTCGACCTGCGCGATCGGGTCCTTGCGATCGCGCTGGCCGAGCCGCTGGTGACGGAGGCTCACGACATCGCGATCTTCGAGCAGGATGGCTCGGTGAGCGTCTCACTGCATCTGAAGTTCCCCGCCGACCTCGACCTGCAGACCGCGCACGAGATCGCCGAGCGCGTCGAGCGCGCGATCTGCGCGCGACTGGGCGTGGCCCACGTGCAGACCCATCTCGAGCCGCTCGAGCGCACGCTCGCGCCCGCCCGCCCGATGGCCGCGGACATCTCGCCGCGCGCGAGATCGAGCGGCTGGTGCGCGAGCGCACTGGAGAGCAGCCGCCGCGGGTCAAGCTCCTGTCCACCGACGCGGGCCGCGTCCTGTTCCTCACCCTGGCGCTGCCCGCCGACGCGTCGCTGGCCGACGCTCACCGGCTCGCCGGCGAGCTCGAGGAGGAGTTGCGCCTGCAGACCCCGACATCGCCGATGTCGTGATTCACACCGAGCCCTGAGTAGCAGCTAGCCGTAAGTTTCGGGTCCTGGTGCCGGTCGCCTCAAGGTTGGGCGAGCATCGGTGTCTAGCTAGGCAGGTCCACACAACGAACAAAGGAAGTCTCCATGATCGCTTCAGAGGAGCAGCAGCACCTGGAGCCCGCGCACGGCGTCGCCCGTCGCGCGTGGTGCGTGCGCATTCGCGGTCGCGCTGGCGCTTGTCGCTTCGTTTGCCGCCGCGGCGCTCGCCTCGAGCACGGGCCTGACCGTGAGTTCCGCCGCGAACTCGAAGCTCGAAGAGCAGATCGCCGTCAACGCCCAGGGCGGACCCTCTACGCGCTCAGCCCCGAGACGGCGAAACACCTTCTGTGCAAGAGCAACGAATGCCTGGCGGTCTGGCCGCCGCTGACCGTGCCCTCGACCAAAACCAAGCTCAAGGCCGGCCCCGGGCTGAAGGGGCACCTGGGAATCCTCCACCGCAACAACGGCGCGCTGCAGGTCACGCTGCGCGGCGTCCCGTGCATCGCTTCTCCAGCGACTCGTGCCAAGGGCGAAACAAACGGCGAAGGCATCGAAAGCTTCGGCGGCACATGGCACGCCGTCCCCGCCACCACGGAAGCGAGCAGCCCCCCGCCAGCACCCCGTCCGGCCCCGACGATGCCCACCGGAACCCGCCCTACGGCTACTGAGCGCGGGTGGCACGCAGATCTCTGAATCATCGCTCTGGCTCGGCCTCCCGTGATCAGCGGGCAGGCCTATGGGAAGTCGTCCTTAATGGGCTGATGGCCCCAACCCGACGGAGGATCTGACCCGTGAGCTCCAAGCAGCAGTCGCGCAAAGACGCCCTCCATGCCAACGATTTCGATGCTCGCCCTCGCGGCGGGCGCGCTGGCCCTCGCTGGTTGCGGCAGCACCTCGAGCAACACCAGCTCTTCGGCATCCACGCCAGCCGCTTCGGCATCGACCCCGGCCGCGCCTGCGACCACATCCAAAACGCCCTCCGCCGCAGCCCCGGCGACCAGCGGAGCCACCCAGGTCGTCGACATCGCGGCCAACCCGGAAGGCCAGCTGAAATACGACAACACGTCGCTGACGGTCAAACCCGGCAAAGTGACGATCGACTTCACCAACATGGCTCCGCTTGAACACAACCTCAACGTCGAATCCTCCGGCCACAAGATCGTAGGCGCCACGCCGACGTTCAAAGGCGGCTCAAAGGCGTTGTCGGTCAACCTCAAGGCGGGAACCTACAAGTTCTTCTGCTCGGTGCCGGGCCATCGCGCCGCGGGCATGGAAGGCACGATCACCGTTCAATAGCCGCGTCGCGATCGGGCGCGCCTCCGCGTCCCGCAACGGCAGAACATGCCCCTGCGATCGGGTTCACGCAAGCGCCGTGAGCTCGATCGGGGACGCAGGTCGTCGCGCGCCGCAGGAGCGCGACCGCGTGTCTCGAGCGCGCGCCCGCGGGCGCGCGATAGGGTCTCGAGCCCCTGATGCAGACCTTCAAGACCTGGGATGACCTCGAGATCGCCTATCACCAGTGGGGCGAGCCGGGCGTCTCGCCACCGGTCGTCCTGCACCACGGCTTTGTCGCAGACGCAGAGGCCAACTGGGTCACCACGGGTGTCGTGCAGGCGCTGGTTGACAGCGGGCATCGCGTGGTCGCGCCTGACGCGAGGGGACACGGACACTCCCACAAGCCCCACGACCCGGCCCGCTACGGCGAGCAGCGTATGGCGCGCGACCTGGAGCTTCTCGTCGAGCTGATAGACGAGCCGCAGGTGGACGTTGTCGGCTATTCGATGGGGGCGATCGTGTCGCTGATCTTCGCCAGTGCCAGCGAGCGTGTCAGGCGGCTGGTCGTCGGCGGCGTCGGCTCGGGCGTGATCGAGTGCGGCGGTGTCGATCGGCGCGCGGTGTCAAACGAGTCGCTGCTTCAGGCGTTGGCGACCGAGGACCCGGCGACGATCGAGACCGAGGAGGCGCAGGCCTTTCGCCGCCTGGCAGACGCGGTGGACGCCGACCGCCAGGCGCTCGTGGCGCAGGCCTCGTCGGTCTTTCGCGGGGGCATCGCGCTCGACGCGATCGGTGCGCCCACGCTCGTGCTCGCCGGCGATCGCGACCCGCTCGCGATCAGGCCGCAGGTGCTCGCCGACGCGATTCCCGGCGCGACGCTCGAGCTGGTCTCCGGCGACCACATGACGGCCCTCGCGGACCCGCGCTTCAGGCAGGCGATCGTCGACTTCCTGCGCTGAGCTGACGCGAGCTGCTGTGCTGGGCGCATGAGCGTAGGCGAAATCGTCTGGATCGCCGTGGCCGGTCTGGGCGCCGGCGCGATCAACACGGTCGTGGGCAGCGGCACGCTGATCACGTTCCCCGTGCTGCTGGCCTTCGGCTATGCGCCCGTGACGGCGAACGTCTCGAACACGATCGGTCTCGTGCCGGGCTCGGTCTCCGGTGCGATCGGCTACCGGCGCGAGCTCGCCGGTCAGCGCCGGCGCGCGCTGCGCCTGGGCAGCATGTCGCTGCTGGGCGGAATCACGGGCGCGGTCGCGCTGCTGCTCCTGCCGGCGTCGACGTTCGCGGCCGTCGTCCCCGCGTTCATCGCGCTTGCGCTCGTGCTGACACTGCTGCAGGGACGCCTCACTCGCTGGCTGTCCACACCGATGTCGACCTCGAGCAGCGCGCGCCGGCGCTGCTGGCGCTGCTGCTCTATGTGATCGGCGTCTACGGCGGCTATTTCGGCGCGGCGCAGGGCATCCTGCTGCTGGCGGTCCTCGGGGTCAGCCTGCGCCAGGATCTGCAGCGCACGAACGCGCTGAAGAACGTGCTGGCCGGGCTGGTCAACGCCGTGGCGGGGCTGTACTTCGTGTTCGCCGCGCACGTCGACTGGGGGCCGGCGGCGATCATCGCGGCGACGTCGATCCTCGGTGCGCAGCTCGGCGCGCGCTACGGGCGGCGGATGTCGCCGACGGCGCTGCGCGCGGTGATCGTCGTCGTCGGCCTGTCGGCGATCGTGCGCCTGCTCACGTGATTTTGACGATGTCGCCGATGCGCAGCATGCCGAAGACTTTCGGCCGTTTCGATCGGCAACTCCACGCAGCCGTTTGACTGGGGCGAGCCGTAGGAGGCGCGCGGGTAGCCGTGCATGGTGTCGCCGCCGTTGAAGTAGTTCACCCAGGGGACGTCGGGCACGACGTATTTCGTGCCGTCGACGTCGGTGCCGGTCATCGTCGTCGACACGAAGCGCGCGAAGATCGGGAAGATCCCCTGCGGCGTTTCCGCACCCGGCACGCCGGTGTTAGTGGGGCTCGTGAGCACGACGTGATGACCGCGATGGACCTCGAGCGTCTCCGGTATGCCCTCGACACCCACACCCACGTGTAGGGGTCGGGATTGCGGTGGTCGGTGGTCTCGGCGGACAGCAGCGACGCCCACGTGCGGCGGTTGGGTTCGCCGGTCACTTCCAGGCCGCGCTCTGTCTGGTAGACGCTCAGCGCGCCGCGCGTGGTCTCATCGAGGTGACCCATTTCCACTTCCGGCGCGTCGGCGGGGTCGGGCGCCAGCGCGCCGCGCGGCGGGTGAAACGCGTGCGTCGCCGCTTCGCGGCGCGTCTGGGGCCGCTCGGCTGGTGAAAGACGTACAACGGGTGAAACCTGGCCCCCAGGTATCCGAGGTGCGCGAGCGTTTGCTGGAGTCCCGCGAGCGGCGGGCAGGCGCGTTCAGCCCGACCGTGTGGCGCTTACCCAAGCGCGAGTGTCCGGTGGATGTCGTGTTGGCCCAAACGGTCAAGGTGTAGGTCGCACAGGGCTCGAGCGTCGAGATGGGCGTGAACACCTCTGAGTCGCCGACGATGCTCCACGTTCCCGCGACCGCCGGCCTGAGCGTCGGCAGCGGAGAGGTGGGGGAGGGCGGCGCCGAGAGGGTGACGGTGAGCGAATCGGTGCCGTTGGCGATCGCGTGGCGCGGGAGCGTCTGCAGCGCGGTCGCCGGCAACGGCGCCGCCGAGGCGCTGGCCGCGCGAGACCCGATCAGGTCGCCGACCTTGTGGTTGCGGGCGACGACCACCACGACGGTGCCGATCGCCAGCACGGCGAGCAGCGCCCCCAACGGCACAAAGCTCTTGGACGACCGGCGCGTCGCCGGCGCGTCGCCGTCACGCCCGAAGAGGTGTCTCGTTATCCGCTTCACGGATGATCGACGCTCACCGTCAATGATTCATGCATGATCGACACTCACCTTCTTAAATACAAAGGAAAGGCTAACGCAGCACGTCGTCGCTCTAGTGCAGCTGATCGACGAATGTGTAGATGACCATTAGGCCGATGAGCGTGACGAACACGCGCAGCGCCCACAGCGCGACGACGACGCGCTGGGTCAGCTCGGCGCGCGGGAGCGGTCGTGAGGTCTCGGCTACGAACTGGTCGCGCTCGAGGTGCATGATGAGCTCATCCTCATAGCGCTCCTGCGGCTGCAGATCCGCTGGATCGACCGCCGGCAGATGCTGGGAGCTGTCAAGGCGCGGCAGTTTCACGCTCACGTACCCACCACGTGGATGGCCTGGAGGAAGGAGTCGACGCCGTAGGCCGTTCCACAGATAACGACAAAAGCGATCACGGTGTAGCCGCTCGCGGTAGGCGCCGGCGGTCGCCGAAGAGCGGTGATGACCGCCACGGCCCCCGTGTCCGGCGAAGCGGCGCAGTCGACGCCGATCGACCGGAGACTCGAGGCGCCGTCCTGGCTAGCGCAGACTCAGTGGATGCTGAGCGTGGCGCGTTCGATCACGATCGGCACACGCGGTTTGCTCGCTTCGCCGCCTTCAGCCGCAGCTTCGGTCGGCACGTGCGAGATCGCTTCCGCAGCTCTCTGTCCGCTGACCACGTGCCCCACCAGCGCGTATACGGGCGGCAGGTTGGTGTTGGCGCCGACGACGATGAAGAACTGGCTGCCCGAGGCTCCCGACGGCGCGTTCGCGCCCTTGGCCATGGCGACGACCCCTTTCGTGTAGCGAAGGTTCGCCGGGGGCGGCTCGACGAGTTCCCAGCTCGGACCACCGGTGCCGTTGCCCTTTGGATCTCCGCCCTGGATCACGAAGCCCGGCACGACACGATGGAAGGTGAGGTCGTTGTAGTAGCCGGTCTGCACGAGGTGCGCGAACGATGAAGCGGTCTTCGGTGCCTGCGCGACGGCGAGCTGGATGACGATCGGGCCGCAGTTGGTCGCCAGGCGGACCGTGTAGCTGTGCGCGGGATCGAGCTGCGTGGTGTATTTCGACGCCTGCTCGCTAGCGCGCGAGGCCGGAGCCGCCACATGCCTGCACCCGGGGGTTGCGATCGAGGCTTGGACCGGCGGGGCTGTCGTGGTGCCGCTCGCCGCCGTCGTGGCTGACGATTGGGTGGGGGCGGTGTACTGACTCCCGGAGACGGTCGCGGTGCTGCCCGAGCTCGAGGAGCCACACGATGCGAGCATGACGGCGACGGTCGTCGCCGCGATCAAGGACGCTGGCAGTCTCCAGGTCGCTCTTGGCACCCGGCCAGCATAGGGAAGCTGCCCGGGGCAGGGCATCAAGCCCCGTCCGGTGGGTGGCATGATGCTCGTTTGCTCGTTCTGAAACGGAGGTCGGTCGTGGCAGACGCAGACAAAGACGACGCAGGAATCGAGCCCAACCCGAGGGCCAAGCTGATGCAGGAAGTCGCCGAGCAGATGGACGCCATCGAAGCCGAGTTCGGCGACGGCTTCACGATCGGGCGCGTTATCACCATCGTGGAGGTTGCGGGGCCCGACGGCCAAGTCGAACTTCGCATCCGGGCCGGGCAGTACGCGTGGGTCGCGATAGGGATGCTGGAGTTCGCGAAGAAAGGCGTCGAAGCCCAGATTGGGCGAGGCGAGCCGGACTGAGCCACGAACTTCCAACGCTCGATAATGGATGTTCGCTGAGGTAGTCTTTTCGGCAGATAAAGGGCAAGGGGGCAGGGATGCCGACACACAAAGCCGAGCCGTGGGAAGCCGATCGTCGTGAGCGTGAGCGTTCTGCGACGGGGGTAGCTGCGCCGTATGTGGCTGAGGAGGATGGTGCGCGTGAGCGCGCGATCCGCGAAGGTCAGGAGGTCCTGGAGCGCGCCCTCACGCGCGGGGCCATCGATGCCTACTGGGACAAGCTGGCGCGAGGTCGTGCTGCGCGTAGGGCGCGGCGTCGTCGTCGGCGGGTGTGGCGTCTAGCCCACGGTGGTCGGAGCCGGGTGCGGGTTCGCCGCGTGCTGTCGTGGGCTCTGGTCGTGGCCGTTACCTGGCTGCTCTTCCGGGGTGGTTTGGTGATCGTCTAGCTCGATAATGCATGTATGGCTGAGAGCCTGAGGGAGCGGGCGCAAGCGATCGTCGAGGACTATTGCGGCGAAGGCACGATCGCGCTCCCTGAGGCCAAAGAGTCGTTCGAACGGCAGCTGGGGCTAGAGGAGGAAGCCGCTGTCGACCTGCTGGTCCAGGTCTTGTCGGAGCTCTGCGGGGACCAGCGATTCCGTGTTCATCGTGGTCCCGCAATGGGTCGCCAACCTGTAGTCGCTAGCGGCGACGAGCTTCATCTGATCGAGGAGCGCGGTGCGTACCGCTATAGGGACGGAGAAGAGGTCAGGACGTGGTTCTCCCTTGACTGCCTCAACGCTCGATAATGCATGTTATGTCAACTAACAACGAAAACCACGCCTCTAACCCCTAGACATCGCGTCTGATATTGGCGGCTCGGCCTTTAGCTAGGGGGCCCTGCGTCGAGTAGGTCAGCATGCCCGCGCGAAAGCGATCTGCCGGCGAGCGAGCTCAAGATCGACAGGTCGTTCGTCACCGGCATCTGCGCCGACCCTCGCGCCGAGGCGATCGTGCGCTCGACGATCGAGCTCGCGCGCCATCTGGGCCTGCGCGTCGTCGCCGAGGGCATCGAGACGAGCGCCGCGCTCGATCTCCTCAGAACGCTCGGGTGCGACATCGGGCAGGGCTATGTCATCTCACGCCCAGTTGCAGCCGACGAGCTCACGGCGTCCTTGCTGGCCGCGAACGACGGCGCGTCCTCGCCGGCGCTGGAAGTCTCATCCCGCGCTGGCGCGAGTGCTTCCAAGGACCCGTCGTCGCTTCGCCCGGCCCCTTAGTCGACCGCTTCGGCCAGCTCGCGAGCGCGCCCCAGCACCGCATCGATCATCGGCACGGTGAGCTTGCCCGTGAACGTGTTCTGCTGGCTGGGGTGAAAACAGCCGATCAGCGTGCGCCCAGCGAAGGAGAGCTCTGATCCGTGACCGAAGCGCGGCCGCGGCCGCGGCACGCTCACGCCGTCTCCGGCCGCCTGCGCCAGCAGCACGAGCGCCGCGTTCCATGCGAAAGCGCCCAGGCAGAGCACGACGCGCACACGCTGCAGCGCGTGAAGTTCGCGCACCGTCCACGCCAGGCAGTTGTCGCGCTCTGCCGGCGTCGGGCGGTTGGCCGGCGGCGCGCAGCGCACCGCAGCGGTGATCCGCACATCGCTCAGCCTCAAGCCGTCCTCGCGATCGGTCGAGGTCGGCTGGTTGGCAAAGCCCGCGCGCCACAGCGCGGCGAACAGGAAGTCGCCCGAGCGATCGCCGGTGAACATCCGGCCGGTGCGATTTGCGCCGTGCGCGGCCGGAGCCAACCCGAGCACGAGCAGACGCGCTCGCGCGTCGCCGAACGCGGGCAGTGGACGGCCCCAGTAGCGCTCGTGCGCGAAGGAGGCGCGACGCTCGCGCGCCACTTGCTCGCGCCAGGCCACCAAGCGCGGGCATCGCCGGCAGGCGCTGACCTCTGCTGCGAGCAGCTCGAGATCGGCGTTTGCGCTGGATGACACGCGCCAGTAGTAGCATCGGGCTGGAGATGTCGCTGTGGCTGCTGATCGTGTTGCTGGGGCTGATCAAGCTCCCGATCGCCGCGCTCATGCTGTGGATCCCCTTCCGCGACGATGCGGCGGTGCGCACGGTCGATACGCAGGACTCAGCCGAAGACGACGGCGGCAGCCGCGCCCTCCCGGCGGGCCCGCTGGATCCCCACCCGCACAGGCCACTGCCCGACCGCCCGCCGCGCCGGCGCGGCCCCCACGGATCAGGTCCGCCGCCGGCTCCGCCACGTGTGCGCACGACCGCTGTCGCCAGGCGCCCCGCGCACGTGTCGCGCTAGCGGTTTCGCTTGCGCTGGCGGCGTGCCGCCTTGGCCTTCGCGCGACGCTTGCGCAGCTGCGCAGCCGGGTCGCGCGTGAACGCGCTTTCGCCGCCGTGCGCCTCGCCGGCGGGCGCCACGCGTCGCGCGTCGCGCGCGATCACGTAGGCGATGCCGACCAGCAGCACGACGGCCACCCCGAGCGCGGCGAAGACGAGCGTTTTTGAGTTCGTGTTCGACGATTGAGAGGACGATTCGCTCGTCGTCGTGGTCGTCGGCGTCGACTGCTGTCCGCCCGCGGTGAGTTCGTTGAACGCGTTGCCGCCGCTTGCGGCTGACGCCGCGAGCGCTGGCGGCGCCGCGGTGCTCAATGCGGCGAGGCCCAGCGCGAGAATCGCGAGCGTGCATGACAGGCGCGCGCGCCTTGCGCGCCTCGGGAGATGACGCTGAGGCGAGCTCGAACGGTCGCTGCGCATTGGGCGAGCATACCGGCTGTCGCTCGCCACAACCAGGGCTCTTCGCGCGCCCACCCGGCGCCCGCGACGCCACTGCAAGCCGTAGAATGGCGCCAGATGCCCCCCAAGCAGCGCCAGATTCGCATAGAGCAGCGCGGCGCCATGGAGGCGATCCAGGCGCTGGAGCTACGCTCCGACGAGGAGCTCGAGGCGGAGACTAAGTACAAGTCAGCCGCAATGGCGATCCTCGGCTCGCGCGCGTCTGAGCGCTTCGAGCCCGACAAGGCGCGCGACTACTTCCAGCGCGCCATCGCCGCCGCGCGCCCGCAGGAACGGATGCAGCTGCGACGCATGGCCGATGCGTCGCTGGCGCTCGCCGAACGGCGCGCCGGCGACCTCAAGGACGCGGTCGAGCGCCTCGGCCAGACGCCCCCCACCGGTCGCCAGCTGTTCGCCCTGCGTGCGATGGGGCTGCTGATCCCGCCGGCCTCAGCGGGCATCCTCGCGCGGGCGCGGGGCATCGTCTTGATCATCGTCTTGATCGTCGCGCTGATCGCGATCGGCTTCGGCATCGTCGAGCTCGTGTCGCTGCCGTTCGGCGGCCTGAGCGTCGCTCCGGCCGTTCTGCTCGGGCTATTCGTCGCGATCGCGGCGCTCGCGGTGATCGCCATGATCGGCCGGCGCCGGCGCGATCGCGCCAGTAGCGGCGGACGCTGAGCCCCCGGGCACCGGGCTTCCGTGCGGGCGCGCACTACCCTTGCGCGGTGACGCCCGTCTGCGTGATCGTCAACCCGGCCGCCGGCGGAGGCAGGGCTGGGCGTGTCGCGAATGAGGTCATGCAGGCGCTGCGCGCGGACGGGCTGAGTGCGCGCCGCTGTGACGCCGAGGGCGTTGCTCACGCTCGCGAGCTCGCGCGCGAGGCCGCGCTGGCGCGCGAGACCGTCGCGGTGCTGGGCGGCGACGGTCTGATCGGCGTCGTGGCGGACGCGCTGCGCGAGGTGCCGGGCTCCACGCTCGGCGTGCTGCCCGCCGGGCGCGGCAACGACCTGGCGCGAGTACTCGGCATACCGAAGGACCCACTCGCGGCCTGCGCGACGATCGCGCGAGGCGTGCCGCGCGCGATGGACCTCGGGGAAGTCTGCGCCGCCGAGGCCAGCGCAGAGACGCCGCTGGGACGGCGCACGTTCGTCGGCATCGCATCGGCGGGCTTTGACAGCGAAGCCAACCGCATCGCCAACGAGGCGTCGCCGCGGCTGGGCCGGCTGGTGTATGCCTACGGCGCGCTGCGCGCGCTGTGGCGCTGGCGCCCGGCGCGCTTTGAGATCTCCTTGCAGCCGCAGGGCGAGCGCCACACGATCGTCGGATACTCGATCTGCGCCGCCAACTCGCGCGCCTATGGCGGCGGGATGCGCATGGCACCCGACGCGCTGCTCGACGATGGCCAGTTCGATGTCGTGACCATCGGGCAGATCGGGCGCCTGCGTCTCCTGGTGGATCTGCTGCGCGTCTTCAACGGCACCCACCTGCGTGAGCCCGCGGTGCGGGTCTTCCGCGCCGCCGAGCTCGAGATATCTGCCGATCGCCCGTTCACGCTGTATGCAGACGGCGATCCGATCGCAACGCTGCCCGTGCGCCTGCGCAGCGTCGGCGCGGCCCTGCGCGTGCTCGTTCCCGTCGAGCACGGCGTCTCGCCGCGCGGCGCGGGCGCCGCCCGCATCGCCCACCGCGGACCGTTCTCAAAGCCGCCGAGCGACGCGCCGGCGCATCCCGCGGAGCCTGCGGTGCAGCGCGCCGGCGCAGGCGACGCGCCACTCGGAGACTGATGGCGCGCGCGCTGGGCGTCGAGCTCGCGCTCGCGCGCGCCGTCGGCGCGCTGTCGCGCCTGCGCGGCGGCGGCGCGACGAGCCTTCCCGGCAAGGTGCTGATGAAGCTCGACCCCGGCGCGCTCGGCGCGCTCGGCGCTCGCCTGCCCCGCGGCAGCGCGCTCGTGTCAGCGACGAACGGCAAGACGACGACGACGGCGATGGCCGCGTCGATCCTCTCTGACGCGGGCATCGCGCTCGTGCACAACCGCGCGGGCGCGAACATGGCCGGCGGCGTGGCCACCGAGCTGCTCTATGCGGCCCGCCGCGGCGGCTCGATCGAGGGCGAGCTCGGCCTGTTCGAGGTCGACGAGCTGTGGCTTGACGAGATCGCCGCCGAGCTGCGCCCGCGGATGGTCCTGCTCGGAAACCTCTTCCGCGACCAGCTGGACCGCTATGGCGAGCTCGATCGGATCGCAGAACGCTGGGACCGTGCGCTGCACGACGGTCCCGCGCGCGAGGCCGACGTCGTGCTCAACGCCGACGATCCGCTGATCGCAGACCTCGGGCGAGACCGCGGCGGCGTGCTCTACTACGGCGTGCAGGACGACTCGCTGGCGCTGGCGAGCATGGCCCACGCCGCAGACGCCAGGCACTGTCGTCGCTGCGGGGCGGCCTACACCTTCGACGTCGTCTACCTGGGCCACCTCGGGCACTACCGCTGCCAGAGCTGCGGCCAGACCCGACCCGCGCCGCAGGTGCTCGCGACCGACGTGCGCCTGGAAGGGGTGCGCGCGTGCAGCTTCACGCTGCACACAGCCGCGGGCCAGGCACCGGTGGCACTGGCGCTGCCGGGTCTTTACAACGTCTACAACGCGCTCGCGGCGGCGGCGCTGACGAGCTCGCTCGGCGTGAGCCTGCAAAGCATCGTCGCGGGACTGCAGAGCGCAAGGCCGGCCTTCGGACGGGCCGAGAGCGTGATGCTCGCCCCGAGCGCATCGACCCCGGCCGCGAGCGCGCCGCGCGAGCTTCAGATCCTGCTCGTCAAGAACCCCGCGGGCGCCAACGAGGTGCTGCGCACGCTGGCGCTCGAGCCCGGCGAGCACGATCTGCTCGGCGTGCTCAACGACCAGATCGCAGACGGGCGCGACGTCTCCTGGATCTGGGACGCCGACTTCGAGCTGCTCGCAGGGCGGGTGCGCCGCGCCACGTGCTCCGGCGCGCGAGCGCCCGAGCTGGCCCTGAGGTTGAAGTACGCCGGCATCGATCCGTCGCGCATCGCGGTCGAGGGCGACCTGCGCGCCGCGCTTGACCTCGCGGCCGCCGATCGTCCGGCGAGCGACGGCTGCGAGCGAGGTGGCGCCGCTGTTTGCGCTGCCGACCTACACCGCGATGCTCTCGCTGCGCGAGCTGCTCGTGGAGCGCGGCGAGGCGGCCGACGCGCTGTCATGAGCGCGGCGCCCTCCCCCCCGTCGCGCGCGCTGCGAGTCTGCGCGTTGTATCCCGACCTGATGAACATCTATGCCGACCGCGGCAACCTGCTCGTGCTCAGCCGCCGCTGCGCGTGGCGCGGGATCGACTTTCAGCTGAGCTCGAGCGGCCTCGGTGAGGCGCTTGACCCCGTCTCACACGACCTCTTCTATCTCGGCGGAGGCCAGGACCGAGACCAGCGCCTGTGCGCGCAGGACCTGCTCGACAGCAAGCGCGACGCGCTGCACGCCGCGGCTGGCCGCGGCGCGGTCGTGCTCGGCGTCTGCGGCGGCTATCAGCTGCTGGGTCACGCCTACACGCTCGACGACGAGGAGATCGAGGGCGTCGGCCTGCTGGATGTGCGCACCGTGCGAGAGCCCGGCGCCCGGCTGATCGGCAACGTCGCGATCGAGGTCGCGCTGCCCGAGCGCGCGCACGATGAGAGGCCCTCACAGCCCGAGGTGCTCGCGGGCTTTGAGAACCACGGCGGACGCACGCAGCTGGGGTCGGGCGCCCGGGCGCTGGGGCGGGTCCTCGCCGGCCACGGCAACGACGGGCTCTCAGGCCAGGAGGGCGCGATCGCGGGCTCTGTGATCGGCACCTACCTGCACGGTCCGCTGCTGCCGAAGAACACCTGGTTCGCCGACTGGCTGATCGCGCGGGCGCTCGGCCTGGCAGCGCGCGATCTGGCGCCGCTGGCAGACGAGCTCGAGCACGAGGCGCACCTCAGCGCGCGCCGCGCCGCCGGCGTGTGATGCTCGCGCCCTGCGGCGCACCCGGCGGATCTGCGCGCAAACTGCGCAAAGCCTCCGCCCGCACCTGCAAGCGCGATCGTAGGATCTCGCTCGTGGAGCTCGCCGACTACCAGAGGCTTTCGCGACGCACGGCCGAGTATCCGCGCGAGGCCTGGCTGGCCTACCCGGCGCTCGGTCTCGCGGGCGAGGCGGGCGAGCTGGCCGAGCACGCCAAGAAGGCCATTCGCGACGACGGCGCCGAGATCAGCGCCGAGCGGCGCGCTGCGATGTCAAAGGAGCTTGGCGATGTGCTCTGGTACGTCGCGCAGCTGGCCAGCGAGCTGGGGCTGGACCTCGACGACGTCGCGCAGCAGAACCTCGAGAAGCTGCTCTCGCGCCAGCGTCGCGGGGTGCTCTCGGGCAGCGGCGACGATCGCTGATCGACACTAGGCCGCTACGGTCGGCAAAGCGCGCAAAGCGCGCCACCAGGTGGGCGGGCAGCAGCGCCTGCACGCGCACGCCCTGCGGGGTGTCCTCGCGCGTGACCTCGCCGGCCATCTCGTGCAGCTCGGCGAGGCTGCCGCCGTCGGCGTAGGGCACGAGCAGATCGACCGCTGCAAGCCCGCCCGAGAGCTCCTGATCGATGCGCGCGCGCAGCTCGTCGAGGCCCTCGCCGGTGACCGCGCTGACGAGCACGGCGTCGGGGTGGTGCAGGCGCAGCTCGTCGCGGCGCCCGTCCTCTGCAGCCGCCAGGCCGAGCTGACCCGTCGGCCGGCTCGGGCAGCAGGTCGACCTTGTTGAGCACCAGCAGCCGCGGGCGATCGCCGACGCCGATCTCCTCGAGCGTCTCGTCGACGGCGATCTGCATCGCCTCGCCGCGCGCTTCAGCTGCCGAAGCGTCGAGCACGTGCAGCGAGCAGATCGGCGCGACGCGTCTCCTCGAGCGTCGCGGCGAACGCGTCGACGAGCTCGTGCGGCAGCTTGCTGATGAACCCGACGGTGTCGGTCAGCAGGTAGGGCCTGCCAGAGCGCGAAAGCCGCCGCGCGGCTCCGTTGCCGTTCCCGTTGACCTGATCGGAACCGTCCCCCCCGGCGCCTTGGTCGCGCGCAGCGTGCGCGTGGTCGGGTCGAGCGTGTGAAACAGCCGGTCGCGCACGCCCGCCTCTGCGCCGGTCAGAGCGTTGAGCAGCGTCGACTTGCCGGCGTTCGTGTAGCCGACGAGCGCGATCGTCGGAAGCGTCGCGCGCTCGCGCTCGGCGCGCTGGACCGCGCGGGTGCGCTTGACGTGCTCCAGGCGACGGCGCAGCGTCGCGATGCGGTCTCGCGCGAGGCGGCGGTCGGTCTCGATCTGGGTCTCGCCCGGTCCTCTCGTGCCGATCCCGCCGCCGAGGCGCTCGAGGTGGCTCCACAGGCCGCGCATGCGCGCGAGGTTGTACTGCAGCTGGGCCAGCTCGACCTGCAGCTTGCCCTCCGCGCTGCCGGCGTGTGAGGCGAAGATGTCGAGGATGATCGCCGTCCTGTCGATGACCGGCAGGCCGAGCGCCTCTTCGAGGTTTCGCTCCTGGCGCGGGCTGAGCTCGTCGTCGCAGGCGATCACGTTTGCGTCGCACGCCGTGGCGGCGGCCTTGGCCTCCCCCACCTTGCCCGGCCCGAGGTATGTGTTGGGATGGGGCCTGTCGCGTCGCTGCACGAGCTCGCCGACGACCGCGACGCCGGCGGTGCGCAGCAGCTCGCCCAGCTCGGAGAGGTCGTTGCCCTCGGGCAGCGCGGCGATGCAGAACGCGCGCTGGCGCGCGCGCTGTGGTGACTGCGACCCGTTCCCCGACGCCGCGTCGGGCGTTTGGATCACGGCCCTGCGGCCATCATCGCCTCCCTGCATTGACCTCTCAGTCTAGAGCCCGCTCAGCCGGCCAGCGCACCCAACCGCTGCACCGCTTCCAGCAGGCGATCGTCGGGCGTCGTCAGCGAGATGCGAAACCAGCCCTCTCCGGCCGGCCCGTAGATCGCGCCGGGCGAGAGCACGACGCCGGCCTGCTCGAGCACGTGCTCGCAGTAGGCCTCCGAGGTCTCAAAGCCCGCGGGCACCGGCGCCCAGACGTAGATCGTGCCGTGCGGCGGGTGCACGTCGACGCCGATCTCGCGCAGCGCGTCGCACACCAGATCGCGCCGGCGCCGGTAGAGCTCGTTCATCGAGGCGACCTCCGCGTCGGCGTCGGGCGACAGCGCGGCGACGCCCGCGAGCTGCACGGCCTCGAACAGCCCCGAGTCGATGTTCGTCTTCAAGCGCCAGTAGGTGTGCAGCGCCTCGGCGTTGCCGACGAGCACCCCGCAGCGCCAGCCGGTCATGTTGTAGCCCTTGGACAGCGAGAAGACCTCGATGCCGACCTCCTTGGCGCCGGGCGTGGCCAGAAACGACGGCGCGCGGTAGCCGTCGTAGGAGATCTCCGAGTAGGCGCTGTCGTGCACGACGAGGATCTCGTACGAGCGCGCGAAGTCGACCACGCGCTCGAAGAAGCCCTCCGGCGCGACCGCGCCGGTCGGGTTGTTGGGGTAGTTGAGGTACATCAGCTTCGCGCGCCGCGCGACGTCCTCGTCGATCGCGCCGAGGTCGGGCGTGAAGCCGAGCTCGGGCTCGAGCGCCATCAGCACCGGCTCGGCGCCGGCCAGCCAGGGACCGCCGGTGTAGACGGGGTACCCGGGGTCGGCGGCGAGCGCGTAGTCGCCCGGGTCCAGGAAGGCGAGGTTGAGGTTGAAGATCGCCTCCTTGGCGCCGATCGCCGGGATGATCTCGCTGTCGGGATCGAGCCGCACGTCAAAGCGCCGCTCGTAGAAGTCGCGCACCGCGCCGCGGAAGTCCTCGCGCCCGCGGTTGCTCGGGTAGCGGTGGGTCTCGGGCTCGCTGACGGCCTCCTGCATCGCCTCGACGATCAGCGGCGCGGTCGGGCGGTCGGGGTCGCCGATGCCCAGGCTGATCACGTCCACGCCGGCCGCGCGCTTGGCTGCGATCTTCTGCTCCAGCGCCGCGAACGCATACGGCGGTATGCGCTCCAGTCGGCGGCTCGGCTTCATCGTGCTGTCCCGATCGCGATCACGTGCACATCCTCGGTCATTGGCAGTCCTCGAGCTCGCTGAGCAGGTCGTCGCTCAAGCGCCCCTCATACACCGGCCGCGCCCAACCGGTGAGCTGCACGCGCAGGTCCTCGGCGACCTCGACCAGCAGCTCGCCGCCGTCGAGCACGACCGTCACCGGCGTGCTTCCCGCGCGCCGCGTCTCGCCGGCGCGGTCACGCACGTACGCTACCGCAGCGCCGCTCGCGCCAGTGCCCGAGGAGAGCGTCTCCCCCACCCCGCGCTCGAAGATCCGCGCGCGGATGCGCGGCTCGGGCTCGCCGCCGAGCTCGGCATACCAGGACACGTTCGTGCGGTTGGGAAACAGCGCGCTGGCTTCGATCTGCGGGCCGAGCGCGGGCAGGTCCAGCGCCTGCAGCTCGGCCTCCGCCTGCCAGCGCGATCGCGCACTGCGGGTTGCCGATCGACACGTGCTGAAAGCGCCACGTGCGCCCGCCGGCGTCGATCGCGCCTCGCCCGTCGGGCGCGCCGTCCGGGAAGTCTTGCGAGGTCAGCCTCGCCGTGCCCATGTCGACCCTGCATGTGTGCGGGCCGGTGATCGTCGGTCTGATGTCGCCGGCGAGCGTGCCGATCGCGAACTCGTCGCGGTCGGTCCAGCCGTGGGCGCGCAGGTAGAGGATCGCCTCGCGCGCGCCGTTGCCCGACAGCTCGGCCTCCGAGCCGTCGGGGTTGAAGATGCGCAGCTCGGCGACGCGCGCCGGATCCTCGGAGGGCGACAGCAGCAGCACACCGTCGGCGCCGACCCCGAAGTGCCCGTCGCACAGGCGACGCACGCGCTCGGGCGTGAGCGTGAACGGCAGCGAGTCGCGCTCGAGGATCAGATAGTCGTTGCCCAGCGCCTGCCACTTCTCGAAGGTCATCCGGCGGCTGAGTCTAGGATCTCGCGCGCGACCGCGCCCGGATCGCGTCCGGTCACGTCGATCAGACGCACGGCGGCGAGCTTTCGCATCCACGTCAGCTGGCGCTTTGCGTAGTTGCGCGTGCGTCGCTTCATCGCCTCGACGTCCCCGTCCAGCAGCTCCGCGAAGCCGAGCGCCTTGCGCGCGGTCGCCGACGCGCCGGCGCTGTGCGCGCGCAGCACCTGCTCGCGCGCGCCGGCAGCCACCATCTCATCCACGCGCGCCTCGATCCGCTCGTACAGCTCCTCGCGGCGCATCGTCAGGCCGGCCAGCAGCGTCTCATGGCGAAGCTCCTCACTCCACAGCTGCGACGGGCCCGCGGGCGGGTGCAGCTCGCCGGCGTCCAGCAGCTCGAGCGCGCGCACGACGCGTTGGCGGTCGTTGGGGTCTATGCCCTGCGCCGCCCAGCTCGCGCGCTCGGCCAGGCGCGCGTGAAGCGCCGGCGCGCCCAGCGTGCCGAGCTCTGACAGCAGCCGCGCGCGCTGCTCGGCGCTCGCCGGCGGCCGCAGGTCGAGGTCGCTCAGGGCAGCCCGCAGGTAAAGGCCGGTCCCCCCGACGACGATCGGGCGCCGCCCCGCGCGCAGCAGCGCGTCGATCTCCGCGTGCGCGCGCTGCGCATACAGCCCGGCGCTGAACGTCTCCTGCGAGCGCCACCGTCGAGACCAGTCGATGCTCGAGCGCGGCCTGCTCGGCCTGGTTGGGCGCGCCCGTGAGGATCTCGAGCCCCGCGTAGACCTGCAGCGCGTCGGCGGATACGGCCACGGGGTCCTCGCCGGCCGCGCGCAGCCGCTCGGCGAGGGCGATCGCGATGGCGGTCTTGCCCACCCCCGTCGGCCCGAACAGCGCGATGACCTGCATTGTCGTAGGCTCGCAGCAAGTGCGCCTCCCGGGCTCCTCCACGCTGCTCACCGGCGCGACCGGCGGCCTGGGCGACGCGATCGCCGCAGCGCTCGTGCAGGCGCGGCGCGCAGCTGACGCTCAGCGCCAGGCGCGCCGACGTGCTCGAGGAGCGCGCGCGGCGATTCTCCGCGAGCGCCATCGTCGCCGACCTGAGCGATCCCGCGCAGGTCAACGACCTGGCGACACAGGCGGGCGCAGGTGGACGTGCTCGTCGCCAACGCCGCTCTGCCGGCTGCCGCACCGCTTCAGGCGCTCAACGGCGAAGAGATCGATCGCGTTCTCGCCGTCAACCTGCGCGCCCCGATCGCGCTCGCCCGCGCGCTGCTGCCCGGGATGCTCGAGCGCGGCCGCGGGCAGCTCGTCTTCATCTCCTCGACCGGCGGACGCGCGTGTGCTCCGGGCAACCCGCTCTATCACGCGACGAAGTTCGGCCTGCGCGGCCTGGCCGGAGCGCTGCGCATCGACCTGCACGGCAGCGGCGTGGGCGTGTCGTGCGTGCTGCCCGGATTCATTCGCGACGCCGGCCTGTACGCCGACTCCGGCGCGAAGCTGCCCTTCGGCGTCGGCACGCGCAGCCCGCAGGACGTCGGCGCAGCGGTCGTGCGGGCGATCGAGCGCAACCTGCCCGAGGTGCAGGTCAGCTCTCCCCTGCTGCGCGCCGGCGCGCTGTTGTGGAACGTCGCGCCGGACCTCGCCTCGGCGATCTCCCGCAGGATGGGCTCTGAGGAGATCGCCCGCACCTACGAGCGCGCGCTCGCAGACCGGCGCTGACGCGATGCGCGCGCCGGCGCTCCATCAGAACAGCCGCTCCTGAGCCAGCGGCGCGGGTGCACGCCCTGTCAGCGGCGCCTGGCCGCCGACGTCTGACTTCACGCCGCGTGGGTTGGCGCGCATCTGCCTCGGCCAGCCGGCTCGAGCGCACCAGGCCGCGAGAGGCGCTTTCGTTCCTTGGGCGGCGCGTAGGCGCCGCGTCGATACAGCTCGCGATAGCGCGCCACGAGGTCCGGACGCGCGCTCGACAGCCAATCCATGAACACGTCGCGCACCTCGCCGCGCAAGTGGAGCGCCACGCCGCCGACGCTCGTCGCGCCCGCCTGCGCGGCCGCCGCCAGCAACGGCTCGACCTGACGCGGCGCGTCGTTGACGCCCGGCATCAGCGGCGCGATCAGGACGCCCGTGGGGATGCCGGCGCGGTTGAGCTCGGCGACAGCCTCGAGCCTCGCGCGCGGGCTGGGCGTGTGCGGCTCGGTTGCGCGCCACGCCTTCTCGTCGAGCGTAGGGATCGACAGGCACGCGCTGATGCTCGTGCGCTTGGAGACCTCGAGCATCAGCCCCAGATCGCGCAGCAGCAGCGGCGACTTGGTCAGCACCGAGCAGGGGTTGGCCGCGTCTCGCAGCGCCTCCCAGATTCCCTCCATCAGCCGGTATCGCCCCTCGACCCATTGATAGGGATCGGTGTTCGTGCCGAGCGCGACGTGCTCGTGCCCCCAGGAGCGCCGCGCGAGCTCGACGCGCAGCACCTCCGGCGCGTTGACCTTGACGACGATCTCACGCTCGAAGTCGCGCCCGGCGTCGAAGCCCAGATAACGGTGAGTGGGCCGCGCGAAGCAGAAGACGCACGCGTGGCTGCAGCCCCTGTAGGGGTTGATCGTCCAGCGAAACGGCATCCGCGAGCTCTCCGGCACGCGATTGAGAACCGAGCGCGCGCGCACCTCATAGAAGCGTGTCTGCAGCGCCTGCGGCGCGTCGAAGCGGCGCACGACCGCCTCGTCGCGGTACCCGGGCAGCGGGCGCTGCTCCTCGTTCTCGATGGTCAGGTTGCTCCAGCGCACGAACGTATGTTCGCATCCTGTCCGGACGACCCCGCCGGCGCTCTGACGAGATTCCCAGCAGCGTCTATCGCGCTCCACACGCTGCGCTGCGGGCGCGCTTAGCGACGCGGGCGAGGATCGCTGCACAACGCATCGCGACCCCCTCCAAGGAGGTACCGACAGCATGACCGTCTCAAGAAAGACCCTCGCCGTGTTGATCGGAACCGGAACGCTTGCCACGGCCGGCACCGCCGCCGGCATCGCCGCGCGCCGCGTCCTCGCCGAGCGCCGCCTCGGGTTCCACCGGGGCGACCGGCGCCACCACCCAGTCCTCGGCGCCCCCGTCCTCGGCGCCAACTCCCGCCGGCGCCGAGATCGGGCACGCCGCCGAAGGGCGGCGGCCCGGGCAAGCATCCGTGCCCGGGCATGGGAACTGGATCCACCGGCAGCAGCGGCTCCACGGGAAGCACGGGATCTAGCTTCAGTCCCGAGGCCGGCTCAGCTCCAGCGAACAGGCGTCCGGCACGGCAACCTAGGCTCGCTCGCGCGGCCAGCCACACCCCCACCCGCCGGGCGGGCGCGCTTCGACAAGAGGGTGCGCGCGCCCGGCGGCCGCGCTCGTTTGACGTACGAACCGGCCTGCGGCCGTCGCTCACGCGGCAGCCCGCGCGAGCAGTCGTTCCTCGCCCGACAGCGTCTGGCTGGTGGCGGAGGTGATCTGCACGGTCGCGCAGCTCCCCCGCCGCGGCCAGCCCCGAGAAGTTGACGACCTTGTTGTGGCGCGTGCGCCCGCGCAGGCGCTGCGCATCGGTGCGCGAGGACCCTTCGACGAGCACCTCGAGCGTGCGCCCGACGAAGCGCTGGGCGCGCTCGCGCGCGCCCTGTTGCACGAGGTCCACCAGGCGCTGCATGCGCTCCACCTTGACCGGATGGGCCACAGCGCCCTCGGACATGCTCGCGGCCTCGGTGCCGCGCCGCGGCGAGAAGACGAACGTGAACGCGCTGTCGTAGCCGACCTGCTCGACGACCTCGAGCGTCTGCTGGAAGTCGTCCTCGGTCTCGCCGGGGAACCCGACGATGATGTCAGTCGTCAGCGCCGCGTCGGGCACGTGCTCGCGGATCAGCGCGACGCGGTCCAGGTAGCGCTCGCGGTCATACGTGCGCCGCATCGCCTTCAGGATGCGCGACGAGCCCGATTGCAGCGGCAGATGGATGTGCTCGCAGACGCTCGCCAGCTCGGCGTGCGCGCGCACCACGTCCTCGCGCATGTCCTTCGGGTGAGGGCTCGTGTAGCGGATGCGGTCGATGCCGTCGATCGCATCGACCGCCGCCAGCAGCCCGGCGAACGTGGGGCGCTGCGTGAACCCTCCGCCGCCGGTTCTGACGCCCGACGCGCGAGCCTCGCGGCCCAGATCGCGCCCGTAGGAGTTGACGTTCTGCCCCAGCAGGGTGATCTCGCGCACGCCGTCCGCCGCCATCGCGCGAGCCTCCACCACGAGCTCATCAAGCGGCCGCGACACCTCCCGGCCGCGCGTCGAGGGCACGATGCAGTACGAGCACGCGCAGTTGCACCCCACGCTGATCTGAAGCCAGCCCTGGAACGGACGCGCGCGGTGCGCCGGGAGGTGCCCGGTGAAGCCCTCGAACTCGAAGAACCCCTGCGCCGTCAGCGAGTCGCTCGTCAGGAACTCCGCCAGCCGATGCACCTGCCCCGGGCCGAACGCCACGTCGACGAACGGGAAGCGCTCGAACACCTCCTCCTTGACCGACTGCGCCCAGCAGCCGCCGACGCCGATGATCCGCGCCGGCTGTTCGCGCTTCAGGCGCTTGGCTTCACCGAGGTGGGAGATGAAGCGCCGATCGGCCGTCTCGCGGATCGAGCACGTGTTGAACAGGATCACGTCCGCCTCGCCGCGCTCGGGCGCCTCGCGGTAGCCCAGCGACTCGAGCATCCCCTTCATCCGCTCGGAGTCGTGCTCGTTCATCTGGCAGCCGAAGGTGGTGAGGTGGTAGCTAGCCATCGGGAAAGGGTAGCCCCCTTCGTCCGCTGAGGTCTGGGACCAGCGCGCCGTTAAGCCACGGCGCCGAGCAATCGCACGCGAGCGACCGAGGACGCCGCCCCGCGCCGCTCAACGGCCCGCTAGTTAGGCGGCGGCTACCGCCGGGACCGGTTCCGGTTCGCTCGCGATCGGAGCCGGAGTGTCAGCGTCCTTGTCGCGGTCGATCGGCGTGACGTGATCCGCGTCGCTGCCCAGCGCCGCGTAGATCTTTTCCTCGATCTCCTTCGCCACCGCCGGATTTGCATCGAGGTAGGCCTTCGCCGCAGCCCGCCCCTGGCCGAGGCGATCGTTGCCGTAAGAGAAGAACGAGCCCGACTTGGCCAGGATGTTGTGCTCGATCCCCAGGTCCAGCAGGCAGCCCGACGTCGAGATGCCCTTGCCGAACTCGATGTCGAATTCGGCCTGGCGAAACGGCGGAGCCACCTTGTTCTTGACGACCTTCACGCGCACGCGGTTGCCCACGGCCTCCGTTCCGTCCTTGAGCGTCTCGATGCGTCGTATGTCAAGGCGCTGGGACGCGTAGAACTTCAGCGCCCGCCCCCCGGGCTGGGTCTCGGGCGAGCCGAACATCACCCCGACCTTTTCGCGGATCTGGTTGGTGAGGATGCACAGCGTCTGCGTGCGGTTCAGGTTCCCGGCGAGCTTGCGCATCGCCTTGGACATCATCCGCGCCTGCTCGCCAACCGTCGTGTCGTCCATCTGCCCCTCGAGCTCCTTGCGCGGCGTCAGCGCGGCGACCGAGTCGATCGCCACCACGTCCACCGCCCCGGAGCGCACCAGCATGTCGGCGATCTCGAGCGCCTGCTCGCCGTAGTCGGGCTGGGAGACGAGCAGCTCGTCGATGTCGACGCCGATCTCCTTCGCGTAGAGCGGGTCCATCGCGTGCTCGGCGTCGATGAACGCGCACACTCCCCCCAGCTTCTGCGCCTCGGCGAGCACGTGGTAGATCAGCGTCGTCTTGCCCGAGGACTCCGGGCCGTAGACCTCGACGACGCGCCCGCGCGGGACGCCGCCGATCCCGAGCGCCAGATCGAGCGACAGCGCGCCCGTGGAGATCGCGTCGACGCGCACCTTGGCGCCCTCGTCGCCCATGCGCATCACGCTGCCCTTGCCGAACTCGCGCTCGATCTGGGTGAGCGCGCCCTTCAACGCCGCGTCTCGCGCCTTGGCGACCTTCTCCTCGTCGGTGACGGACATCGTCTAGCTCCTCGGGTTCGAGATGAGGACGGCAAGCTAGAGGACCCTTCGGACGGAACAGTTGTTCGTATCGCCGTCTCGCCCGCCACCCATTTTGTCCACTCGGCGGACGCGTCCTCACGCCGCCGCGCGCTCGCGACGATGACCGCCCTGACGCATCAGCAACCACTATTGCCCGACGGATCGGGGGTTGCACATGAGCCTTCCAGGCCGACGCTTTTTCACCGTTCTCACGCTTCACAGCAGCTATCGCTGCGCTCGGTGTCCTCGCCATCTGCGCGGCCGCTCTGGCAGGCAAGCCGGCGTGCTCCGCGGCCAGTCACAGGCACGGCGCGCGCGCGTGCAGCCAGTCCCATCACAAGACCGACGCCCACGCTCACTCCAAGGCCCACCCGCATTCCAAGGGCCGCACGCACTCCAAGTCCAAGCGCCACGCCCGGCGAGCGGCCAAGAAGAGCGCACACAAGGGCAAGCGGCGGATCGCCACGAGGGTCACGCGCAAGACGACGCGCAAGCCGACCCGCAAAACGCCCGTCGCTGCGCCCGGTCAAGGCCGGCTGCGAAGACGGCAGCGCTCCGGTGCGCACCGGCACCGACGCGTTCTCCTGCGACGACGGCTCAGAACCGGTCTGCGAAAACGGCTCCTACCCGATCGTCGCCTCCAGCGGCTCGACGCTGATATGCAACAACCCGGGAAAGAGCGGGTCCGCGTCCGGATCCCCACTCCCGACCACCGAAACCGAAGAAGCGATCTGCGAAGACGGCAGCGCTCCCTTCGCCCAAGGCAACTCCTTCGTCTGTGACGACGGCTCTGAACCGTACTGCGAAGAAGGCGCCTATCCGACCGTCTCAAGCGACGGCGCGACGCTTCGAATGCAGTCTCGAAGAAGAAGAAGAGTAGAGCGTGCGCGAGAACGGCCCGGCGATGACCGGCGAACGGGGGCTCGAAGGCGCGACACGCCGCGCGGCCGCCTAGAGCTCCCCGGGCAGCAGGCGGCTGCTCGCCAGCGGCTCATGGAGGGCGCCTCCGGGCGCGAGCCTGGAGCTGTACAGGGTGAGCGACTGCGGCTGGAAGCGCAGGCGCGGGGTGGCCGGCAGGCTGGTCTGCCAGAGCAGCGCCTGAGCGCTGCGTCCCCTGGCGCGGACCCGCGCGAGCGTGATGTGGGCCCTGAAGCGCCGCCGCTCGGGTTCCCAGGCCGTCGCGCCGGCGATCCCCCGGGTCACCGCGTCGTGCAGGCGGCCAAGCTCTCCCGCGCGGTCATGGACCTCAACCGCGAGCGCGCGCGGGCGCTTGGCGGGCAGCCACAGCGGGGCGCCTACAGACAGCTCGCCGACGCTTGTGGCGCCGGCGTCAAGCGCCGCGTCGATCGCGTCGACCTCCTGCGCTGGGCGGTCGCCCAGGAAGCACAGCGTCAGATGCAGCGTCTCGGGCTCAAGCAGGCGAAGCGGTCCACCGGGGCCGGCGCCGACCCGAATCCCTGAGCCCGAGAGCGCGCCGCGCGCCCAGGCGGCCAGCGCCTCGCGCACGGCCCGCGGCAGGTCGATCGCCACGAACAGCCGCACGGTGCCCCTGCCGGACATCGCCCCGCCGCGGTCAGCCGCCGTCGGCGCGCGTCGGCCTCGACGTCAAGCAGCGCGCGACGGATCAGGTGCATCGCCACCGTGGTCGCGCGGTCGCGCACGTCGGCCCTGCCGCCGGGCAGGTTGACCGAGCGCGTCAGCACGCTGTCGGGGCTGACGCGCGACGCTCAGCCAGACCAGACCCACGGGCTTGTCCTCGCTGCCGCCGCCAGGGCCGGCCACGCCGGTGATCCCGACCCCGACTCGGCGCCCAGACGCGGTCCTCGCGCCGTGTGCGAGAGCTTCCGCGACCTCGCGGCTGACCGCGCCGTGTGAGTCGATCAGCTCGCGCCGCGACGCCCAGCTGGCCGATCTTGACGTCGTTGGCGTAGGCGACGATCGCGCCCCTGACGTAGCCTGACGCGCCCGGCGGGTCGGTCAGGCGCGCGGCCAGAAGCCCGCCGGTGCACGACTCCGCCCGTCGCGATCGAGCGCGGGACACCCGGCGTGGCGTCGGCGTCCACGCCGGACCGGTCCTCGCGAAGCGCCCCTCCGCGCAGCAGCGCCGCCACCTGCTGATCGACCGTGCTGCCGTCCAGCGAGAACAGCGTGTCGGCGTGGTGCGTGCGAACCAGCGCCTCAAAGGCGTCATACACCGCTCGCTGCGCGGGCTCAAAGCGCGTCACGATCTCGATCTCCCCGCGTTTGAGGCACGTCGTGACCTCCAGGCGCTCCAGCGCCACGCCCTCCTGTTCGGCGGTGCGCAGCGTCTGCGCGATCTCCGACTCGGGGATTCCGAACAGGCGCATCGTGCGCTGCGCGTAGGAGGTCGCGCCGGCGACAGCCCGCCGCAGCGCCTCCGTCTGCAGCGCATCGCTCCACATCGGCTGAAGCTCGCGCGGCGGGCCGGGCAGCACCACGATCGTCGGCCCGCTCTGGCCCTCGCTGGGCACGACCAGCCCCGGCGCGGTCCCCACCGGCTCGAGCACCGTCGCCCCGGCGGGAACGGTGGCCTGCTTCTCGTTGGCCGCGAGCAGCGCCTCGCGGGTCGATGTTGCGCCAGCGTTTGGCCAGCGGCGCGACGATTTCGGCGATGCGCCCCGCGAGCGCCCGGTCGAGCACCATCTCGCGACCCTGGAAGCGCCCCACCACCTCGGCGGTCTTGTCGTCGGCGGTGGGCCCCAGGCCACCGCTCGTGACGATCACGTCCATGCCCTGCGCCGACATGAAGCCGAGCGCCTGCTCCATGTCCTGCGCGACGATCGCCCACGATCGTCGTGTATGCGTGGTCCACCCCGAGCTCGAGCAGCCGTTCCGACAGCCACGGGCCGTTGCGGTCGCTGACGCGGCCTGTCAGCACCTCGGTGCCGGTCACGACGATCCCCGCGCGCGGCGGGAGGCCGCCGTCGCGCGCGCCCGCCCGGCGATCTTCGTCGCGCGCGCCGGCGTCGCTCATGTGCAGGTCGGCAGGTGCCCGGGCGTGAGCGGCCTGCGCCCGGCCTTGGTGATCGAGTAGCCGATCGCTTCCGAGCTCGCGGGCACGCTGCGCGGCGTCCCGTCGATCATCAGCTTCACGGCGTTGTTGCCGAGCGTCAGCTCGAAGCGCTTGGCCGTGTAGGTGGTCGTCTTCGCGCCCGCTTCCAGCGTCTTGCCGGCGATCAGCCGCTTGCCGCCTTCGCCGATCAGGCAAACGTACACAGGCCCCGTCGCTTCCAGGCCGACGCGCACGGCCGCGTCGGCCTGCGCAGCCGGCGCGCGCGAGCCGTGCGGCGCATGACCGGATCTGCGGTGGCTCGCATGCCTGGCCGTGGACGCTCGCGCGTCGTCGGCGACGAGGAGCCGCCGCCGCTCAGCAGGCCGACGATCAGCAGCACGATCACCAGCGACACCACCGCCACGCCGACGATGTACACGCGCGATGGCCCGATCGGGCCTCGTGCCGCCCGCCGGTGAGCGCTGCGGGCTTGAGACGATCGGCTCCGGCGGGGCGTCGGCCGGGTCCTCGTAGCTTTCGCGGTACTCCTCGACGAGCGCCTTCCCGTCCAGCCCGAGCGCCTGCGCGTAGGTGCGCAAGAAGCTCTTGACGAACGTCGGGCCCGGCAGCAGGCTCCACTCTTCGTTCTCCAGCGCGCGCAGGTACTTGGCCCTGATCTTCGTCTGGGCCTCGATCTCAGACACGTCGATACGCGCGCGCATGCGCGCGTCGCGCAGCGTCTCACCGATCTCTGGCATAGCCCTAGAGAGGCTAGTGGCTAGCTGCGCCGCACAAGCGCCCGCGAGGCACCCGCGCACGCGTTCGTGCAGACGCCGCTCAGGACTCGACCGGCGCCGTTCGTGCCGCTTCGCCGGCGCCGTCCAGGTCGGCCAGCACGCGCGCGAGGTCGGCCTCGCCGATCAGCACCTGGCGGGGCTTTGAGCCCTCATACCCGGAGATCACCCCGCGGCGCTCGAGCATGTCGATCATCCGCCCTGCCCGCGTATAGCCCAGGCGCAGGCGGCGCTGAAGCATCGAGGTCGAGGCCGTCCCCATCTCCACGACCAGCGTGATCGCGTCGCGCAGCAGCGGATCCTCGTCGGGGTCGAGCTCCTCGCCGGAGCCCTCGGGGATCTCGGGCTCGACCTGCTGCAGCAGCTCCTCGTGCAGCTCGGGCTCACCCTGGCGACGCCACAGGTCGGTCAGCTTGGCGATCTGCGCCTCGTCGATGTAGGCGCCCTGGATGCGCTGCAGGCGCGAGCTGCCGACCGGGCTGAACAGCATGTCGCCCTGACCCAGCAGCGACTCCGCTCCGTTCTGGTCGAGGATCACGCGCGAGTCGGTCTGGCTCGAGACCGCGAAGGCGATCCGCGACGGCACGTTGGCCTTGATCATGCCGGTGATCACGTCCACGCGCGGGCTCTGCGTGGCCAGCACCAGGTGGATCCCCACCGCGCGCGCCTTCTGCGCCAGGCGGATGATCGAGTCCTCGACGTCGGCCGGTGCGACCATCATCAGGTCGGCGAGCTCGTCGATCACGCACAGGATGTAGGGCAGCGGCGCTTCGCCGCGCTTGCGCCGCGACTTGTTCAGCTCGTCCAGGCTGCGTGTGCGCGCCAGCGACATCGTGCCGTAGCGCTGCTCCATCTCCCGCACCAGGTTCGCGAGCGCGTTGGCCGCCATCCGCGGGCTGGTGATCACCGGCGTCAGCAGATGCGGGATCGACTCGTAGTGGTTGAGCTCCACCTGCTTGGGATCGACGAGCACCAGGCGCAGCTCGTGCGGGCTGGCGCGCAGCAGCACGCTCGCGAGCATCGCGTTGATCGCGCCCGACTTGCCGGCGCCGGTCGTGCCCGCGACGAGCAGGTGGGGCATCTTGGCCAGGTCGGCTCCGATCGCCTTGCCGGCCACGTCCTTGCCCAGCCACACCGTCAACGGCGACCAGTCCTTCGGCGGCTGCTGGAAGACATCGCCCAGGCGCACGATCCGCCTGCGCGCATTTGGCACCTCCACACCGACCGCCTGCTTTCCGGGGATCGGCGCGAGGATGCGGATGTCCGTCGCCGCCAGCGCGTAGGCGAGGTCGTCCTTGAGCTGGGCCACCTTGGCGACCTTCGTGCCCGGCGCCAGGCGCAGCTCATAGCGCGTGATGTGCGGCCCCGTCACGGTGCCGATCACCTTCGCCTCCACGCCGAAGTGCCCGAGCGCCTCGACGAGGCCCGCGGCGACCTGCTCCTGGCCGGCCGTGTCCGGGCGCGCCTGCTCGCCCGTGGAGCGCGTCAGCAACGCGCCGGCGTCGGGCAGCTCCCACACGAAGTCCGGGTCGTCGGTGACAGCGTCGCGCAGACGCCCCTGCGGCGTCAGCTCGCCAGCGTCCACGTGCGCGACGCCTGAGATCTCCTGCTGCTCCTCGACCTCCGGCTCCGCCGCGGGCTCCTCAGCGGCAAGCGGTCCCTGCTCCTCGACGTCGTCGTGCGCGGGCGCCTCGACATGGGTCGCGCGCACGATCAGCTCCTGCGGAGAAGGCGCGGGCTCGGCGAACTCCTCGCGGCTGGCCAGTCGCGCCGCGACGGATTCCGGCGAGGTCATCCCCGGCCCCGTCGATCCAGTCCGCGGGCTGCGCTGAGGCCTGCCGGCGTTTGGAGAGCGCGCCGATGGCGCGCAGCGCCCGGCGCACGGCGCCGGCGGTCGCGCTCAGCGCGCGCTGCGGCGATACGCCGGTCACCAGCACCGCGCCCGCGACCGCCAGGAAGACGACCAGGATGTCGACGCCCAGCTCGCCCACCAGCCGCCTGGTGGCCTGATAGAGCGCCTCGCCGAGGATTCCCCCGTGCGCCTGCAGCGACGCCGAGGTCCACGGCGCCTGCCGGCGTCCGGCGCCGGAGCCCGCGCCGAACGTTTCGGCCGCGAGCGCCAGCGTCAGCGCCGCGAACAGGCAGAGCGCCCCGGCCACGCGCGAGGCGCCCGCAGCCGGCTCGTCGTCACGTGGCGGCGCGCTCAGCAGCAGCGCAGCGCCGCCGGCCAGCAGCGCCACGGGAGCGAGGATCCGCGCGCCGCCCAACAGCCAAGCCGACGCGCTTTGAAGGCCATGACCGGCGCCGCCGCCGTCCCAGCCTCCGTAGAGCACGAAGCCCATGAACAGGCCGATCGCGACGAGCCCCAGGCCGAGCACGTCGCGCCCGCGCTGGTCAAGGGCGCTCACGCGAGGCGGATGCGCAAGGAACGCCACGACGGCGCTCGCGGCCCGGCGAAGCGCGCCCGTGCGCGCGCGCGAGCGTCTGCGCGGGCTGCGCGCGGTCCGCGGCGCCGCTTTCGCTTGCGCGCGGCCGCGCTCACCGGACGCTTTCGGGTGCGGGTCACTGGCGCAACTTCGACGCCAATCCTTCGTAACCTGCCCGAAGGGCCTTACGATCGCTTTAGCGCAAAACGCTACATAAAGAGCCATGAACGACTTCTCACGTGCCCCCCGCGTCCTCGTCGTCGAGGACGACGAGGACATCGCCCAGGCCCTGCAGCGCTCGCTGCGCATGGAGGGCTACGAGGTCAATTCCGTCGCCGACGGCGGAGCCGCGCTCGAGCATGCGCGCTCGTTCGCCCCCGACCTCGTCATCCTCGACCTCGGCCTGCCGGGCATCGACGGCCTGGACGTCGCCCGCACGCTGCGCGCCGACGACGACATCCCGATCCTGATCCTCACCGCGCGCGACGCGCTCGAGTCGCGCGTGGAGGGCCTGGACGCGGGCGCCGACGACTATCTCGTCAAGCCCTTCGAGCGCCAGGAGCTGCTGGCGCGCATGCGCGCCGCGCTGCGCCGCCGCCCGCCGCGCGGCTCGGCCCCGATGCGCGTCTCAGACCTGTCACTGAACTCAGATACCCACGAGGTCGTACGCGGCGAGCGCGTGATCGATCTCACCCAGCGCGAGTTCGAGCTGCTCGAATACCTGATGCGCAACGAGCGCATCGTCATCTCGCGCCAGCGGCTGCTCGACGAGGTCTGGGGATATGACCCCTTCTCGACGACCAACACGATCGAGGTGTTCGTCTCCAACCTGCGGCGCAAGCTGGAGGCCGAGGGCGAGCCGCGCCTGCTGCACACGATCCGGGGGGCCGGCTACGTCCTCCGCGCATAGCGTCCTTCGCGCCGCCCGCGGCGCCCTCGCGCGCCCGTCCGCAAGTCTCGATCGCCTGCCCATCCGCGCACGCCTGGCAGGCGTTTCGGCGCTGCTGACATTCGTCATCCTGTGCGCCTTCGCGCTCGCCATCGGCTCGCTGACGGTGCATCGCATCGACGCCGACTTCGACCGCCAGGTCACCGAGACGGCCGACGAGCTGCCCGCGCAGCTGAGCATCGAGATCAACCCGACCACCTACCGGATCCTCGCGATCGAGCCGCCGCTGGCCGATCTCGCGATTCCCGTCCACCAGGCCGTCATTCGCGTGCTCACGCTCGATGGCGCGGTTATCGAGCAGGCTCCCGCGAGCGGCGCGGCGCTCGGCCCGCCGACGCTCAGCCCGCACACGACCAACGGCTACCGCGTGGTCAGCCGCATCGCGCTGATCCGCCTCGGGCGCCGGCGGCGAGCCGATCGGACAGGTCTACATCGAGTACGGGCGCACCGTTGCTGACACGGCGTCGACGATCGCGCGCCTGGAGCTCTTCCTCGTGCTCGGCGTGCTCGCCGGGACGGTGTTCGCGCTGCTCGCCGGGATGGCCATAGCGCGCCGGGCGATGGCGCCGATCGCACAGCTGACGACCACCGCCGCGCAGATCGCGCGCACGCGCGACGCCTCGCTTCGCGTCCCCCAGCCCGAGGCTGACGACGAGGTCGCAGAGCTCGCGCGCACGCTCGACGGCATGCTCCGAGAGCTCGACGCCGCGCGCGAGGAGATCGAGGACCTGCTCGCCCGCCAGCGCCAGTTCGTCGCCGACGCGTCACACGAGCTGCGCACCCCGCTGACCAGCGTGCTCGCGAACCTGGAGCTGCTCGCCGACTCGCTCAAGGGCGATCAGGGCGACGCCGCGCGCTCGGCGCTGCGCTCCTCACAGCGCATGCGCCGCCTGGTCGCCGACCTGCTGCTGCTGGCGCGCACGGACGTCGGTCGCGTCGTGCGTCGCGAGCCGTGCGACCTCGCGCAGGTCGTCGTCGAGGCGGCCGGTGAGCTCGGTCCCGTCAGCTCGCACCACGACATCTCCCTCGACGTCCATCCCGCGATCGTCAAGGCCTCGCGCGACGAGCTTCACCGCCTCACGATCAACCTGCTCGAGAACGCCCTGCGCCACACGCCGCCGGGCACCGAGATCCGCGTCTCGCACCAGCGCGTCCGCCGGGCAGGTGACGCTCGTCGTCGAGGACGACGGCCCGGGCATCCCGCCCGAGCTGGCCTCCACCCTGTTCGAGCGCTTCGTGCGCGGCGCCGGCGACCGCGGCGGGTCCTTCGGCCTGGGCCTCGCGATCGTCCGCGCGGTCGCCGAGTCCCACGGCGGCAGCGTCACGGTGCGAAGCCGGGCAGCGAGGCGGCGCGCGCTTCGTCGTGCGCCTTCCCGAGGCCTCCTCAGACCTCGACGACGACGGGCAGGACCATCGGGCGGCGCTTGAGGCGGTCGTAGACTAGCTTCGCGAGGTCGTCGTGCAGTACCTGCGAGAGCAGGTCGACCTCACGGATTTCCTCATTCGCCGCGCGCGCCAGCGCGGCCTCCACCGTCGTCCTGATCTCGTCCTGCAGCTCGTCGGCCTGATCGAGGAACGGCACGCCGCGCAGGATCACCTCCGGGTCGGTCACCGAGTGCCCGTCCTGCTCGGCGATCGTCACCACGACGACGAATATCCCGTCTGCGGAGAGCATCCGCCGGTCGCGCAGCGCGACGTCTGCCATGTCGCCGATCTCCACGCCGTCGACGAAGATCATCCCCGCCTGCTCGCGCTCGCCGAGGTACGCTTTGCGCGAGTCGATTTCCAGCGGCAGCCCGTTGTCGCCCGCGAACACGTCGCGCGAGTCCACGCCCACCGCTTCGGCCAGCTGGCAGTGCAGGCGCATGCGCTTGAAGTCGCCGTGGAAGGGCATCACGTAGCGCGGCTTGGTGAGGTTGAGCATCAGCTTGATCTCTTCGGCATAGCCGTGCCCGGACGCGTGAACCGGCGCGTCGCTCGTCGTGATCACGTCGCAGCCGATGTGGTAGAGGCGATCGATCGTCTCGTTGACGGCGCGCTCGTTGCCCGGCACCGGCGTGGCCGAGAAGACGACCGTGTCGCCCTCGCGCAGCTGCACCTGCGGGTGGTCGCGGTAGGCCATGCGCCGCAACGCGCTCAGCGGCTCCCCCTGGGAGCCGGTCGAGATGATCACCACGCGATCGTCGGCGAAGTCGTCTATCTCGCGCGGTCCCACGAGCAGCCCCTCGGGGACCTCGATGTGGTCCAGCGCGCGCCCGATGCTCACGTTCTTGCGCATCGAGCGACCCACCAGCGCGACCTTTCTGTCCAGCTCGGCGGCAGCGTCCATCACCTGCTGCACGCGGTGGATGTTCGACGCGAAGCTCGTCACGACGATGCGCCCCTCGCAGCGGGCGAAGACCTCCTCCAGGTGGGGCCCGACGACCGACTCCGACGGCGAGAAGCCGGCGCGATCGACGTTCGTGGAGTCCCCGCACAGCAGCAGCACCCCCTCGCGCCCGAGTTCGGCCAGGCGCGAGACGTCGGCCGGCGGGCCGTCGACGGGCGTCTGGTCGAACTTGTAGTCGCCGGTGATCAGCACCGTGCCGAGGTCGGTGCCCAGCGCGACCGCGCTCGAGTCGGGGATCGAGTGGGTCATGTGGATCATCTCCATCGAGAACGGTCCGAGCTCGAGCACGTCGGCCACGTCGACGTCGTTGAGCTCGACGTCGCGCAGCTTGTGCTCGTCGAGCTTTGAGCGCGCCATCGCCATCGTCAGCGCCCCGCCATACACCGGCGGCAGACGCTTGGGGCCGAGCTCGCGCAGCACCCACGGCAGCGCGCCGATGTGGTCCTCGTGGCCGTGCGTGATCACGATCGCCTCGATGTCGCGCGCCCGATCGCGCAGGTAGCTGAAGTCCGGCAGCACGAGATCGATGCCGACCATGTCCGGCGTGGGAAAGCGCAGCCCGACGTCGACCACGACGATCCGCCCGTCGTACTCGACGACCGTCATGTTCTTGCCTATCTCCCCCAGGCCCCCGAGGGGCAGGACGCGCAGTGTGCTCACGCGGCCGTCTGGGCTCCGGCCAGCATGCCGTGGCGCTCGAGCATCGCGCGCACCTGCGCGAGCTCGTCCTGCGTGGCCTCCACCAGCGGCAGCCGCAGTCCGCCGACCTCGTGTCCCAGCAGGTTCAGCGCGGCCTTCGTGGGGGTGGGGCTGGCCGTGATGAACAACGTCTCATACACGTCGACCAGCGAAGCGTCGATCGCGGCCCGACTCTCGGGCTCGCGCACCATCCGCTGCATCTCGGGCCCCACGAGGTGGCTGGCGACGAGCACGCCCCCGGCGCCCCCGATGTCGAGCGTGCGGGCAAACGTCGCGTCGTCGCCCGCATACAGCGCCAGACCGTCGATCGGTCGCAGTTCCTGCGCGTTGGCCTGCTTGACGCCCTCGATGCCGTCGATCTGCGCCAGCTCGGCCAGCAGGTCGCTGTCCATGTTGGTGGCCGTCCGGCCGGGGATGTTGTAGAGCAGACACCGGCCGGTCGGTCGCACCGGCCACCGCTTCGTAGTGGCGCCTTAGACCCAGCCGGCTGGGCTTGTTGTAGTAGGGGGTGACCGACAGCGTCGCGTCCACGCCAAGCTCGGTGGCGCGTTCGGTGAGATGCACCGCTTGGCGGGTGTCGTTGGTCCCGGTTCCGGCGACGATCGTCTTACCCTCGGGCCGCTCGGACACAGCCAGCGCGATCAGACCGAGCTGCTCCTCGTCGGTCAGGGTCGACGCCTCGCCGGTGGTCCCGGCGACGACAAAGCCGTCGGAGCCGTTGTCGGCGAGGTGACGCATGAGTGCGACGAATGACTCCTCATTGACGGCGCCGCGCTCGTCGAACGGGGTGATGATCGCGGTCAACACCGCACCGAGAGTCGCCGCTGGCATGCGCCCAGTATCGCACGCAGATCGCCAGCGAAGCTCGTCGCTCAGCGACCCGAGGCGGCTTTCAGACGCAACGTATCGCGCCTGAGCCGCTCAGAACAGCAGGCTCTCCAGCCCGATCGTCAGCGGCTCCTCGAGTCCCCCGACGCGCCGAACCGCCAGCAGCACGCCCGGCATGAACGACTCGCGGCTGACCGTGTCGTGGCGGATCGTCAGCGTCTGGCCGAGGTCTCCGAGGATGACCTCCTGGTGGGCGACCAGGCCCGGCAGTCGCACCGAGTGGATCGGCGGCGCCTCGCCGCCCGTCGCCTCGGCGATCAGCTCGGCGGTGCGCGCCGCCGTGCCGCTCGGGGCGTCCAGCTTGCCGTCGTGGTGCAGCTCGATGATCTCGGCCTTCTCCATGTGGCGCGCGGCTTCCACGGCGAAGCGCGTCATCAGCACGGCGCCGATCGCGAAGTTCGGCGCGATCAGCACGTTCGCCCGCGGGCGGCCCTGGACCGGGCGCGCCTGGCGCAGCGGCGCGGGATCGAAGCCCGTCGTGCCGATCACCGCGTGCACGCCCGAGCGCACGCACGTCAGCGCGTTGCCCAGCGCGGTGTCCGGGCGCGTGAAGTCAACGAGCACGTCCGCGCCGGGCAGCACCTCCTCGAGCGTCGTCGACAGCAGCGGATCGGCGCGCCCCACGAGCTCCATGTCCTCGGCGCCCTGCACCGCCTCGCAGACCGTCGCGCCCATGCGCCCGGCCGCGCCCGCCACCGCGACCTTGATCATCCGCGCGTCGCTCCGGCGACGCGACCGTTGACCTGCGCGACGCCATCGCCGCCCGCGGCGGCGATGGCCTGCAGCGGCTCGATCGCGGCTTGAAAGGCCGCCTCGTCGGGACCGACGCTCGCGATCGACAGCCGCGCAGGGTCAAACAGCTCGCCGGCGAGCTCACGCAGATCGTCCATCGTCACCGCGTCGATGCGCTCGATCACCTCGTCGACCGACAGGATCGGCAGGTCGTGCAGCGTCGAGGCCCCGAGGCGGCTCATGCGCGCGCCGGTCGACTCCAGCGCGAGCACGACGCGACCCTTGAGGTTCTCGCGCGAGCGCACCAGCTCGGCCTCATCCGCCGGATCGGCCACGCAGCGCACGAGCTCGCGCGCGACGATCGCCGTCGCCTCGCTGAGGTTCTCCGGTCGCGTGCCGACGTACAGCCCGACCTCACCGGTGCTCGCGTACAGGTTGGAGAAGCAGAAGACCGAGTACGCCAGCCCGCGGCGCTCGCGCACCTCCTGGAACAGCCGCGAGGACGACGTCCCGCCGAGCACCCCTTCCAGCACGCGCAGCGCGAAGCGGCGCTCGTCGTCGTGCGCCAGCCCGCCGCCGCCAAGGCAGAGGTGGTACTGCTCTGTGTCCTTCGTCAGGAAGCGCACGCGCCGGGTGAGCTCGGGCGCCCCCACGTAGCTGCGCCGCGCGGGCTCGCCGCTCTGGCGACGGCGGATCGATCGCCCGCGCCATCTCCACCAGCGCGTCGTGATCGACCGAGCCCGCGGCCGCTATCACCACGCGCTCGGGGCGATAGCGCGCGGCGTGAAAGGCGGCCAGCTGATCGCGCGTCGCCGCGCCGACGACCTGCGGCGTGCCGATCACCGCGCGGCCCAGCGGGTGCGCGCCGAAGACCGCCTCGCCGAGCACGTCGAACACCTTGTCCTGGGGATCGTCCTCATACATCGCGATCTCCTCGAGCACGACTTCGCGCTCGGTCTGCAGATCCGCCATGCGCGGGCGCCACACCATGTCGCTCATCACGTCAAACGCGCGCTCGAGGTGGCCGTCGAGCACGCGCGTGTAGACCGACGTGGCTTCCTTGTCGGTGCCGGCGTTGACCTCCGCGCCCATCGCGTCGAAGATCTGGTCGATCTCCTCGCGACTCGTAGCGGTCGCTGCCGCGGAACAGCATGTGCTCCAGCAGATGCGTGATCCCGCGCTCGGCCTCGGACTCGCCGGTCGACCCGGCGGCTATCCAGAAGCCGAGCGCGACAGATCGCACCGCCGGCATCCGTTCGGTGATGACACGCACGCCGGAGTCCAGCGTGGTGAGGCGATGCTGCAGCTCAGTAACGATCTCTGCCACGGTCGCCGCTGCGACGCGGACGGCCCGAGCCACGGCCCTCGCCGCGATCGCGACGCGGTCCGCGCTCTTCGCGGTCGCCGCCGTCGCGACCGTTGCGTCGCGGACCACCGCCGCCACCGCCCGAAGCGCCCACTCCGGCCAGATCCGCGGCGGACTTGCCGGCGATCTCGGGGTCGTCGGCCAAACGCAGCCCGATCCGACCGCGCTCGCGGTCGACCTCGACGACGCGCACGCTGACCTCGTCGCCGCGGTTCAGCACGTCCTCGACCGTCTCCACGCGCTCGCCCGGCGAGACGTTTGAGATGTGCAGCAGGCCGTCGGTGCCCTTCGCCAGCTCGACGAAAGCGCCGAAGGTCGTCGTCTTCACGACCTTGCCGACGTACTCGTCGCCGACCTCGACCTCCTTGGTCATCATCCGCACCCGCTCCACGAGCGCATCGCCGAGCTCTCCGTTGGCCGAGTAGATCAGCACCTGTCCGTCGTCGTTGACGTCGATCTGCGATTCGAACTCCTCGGACAGGCCGCGGATCGTTTCCCCGCCCTTGCCGATCAACAGGCCGATCTGCGAAGGGTCGATCTGGATCGTCTGGATGCGCGGCGCGAACTGCGACAGCTGCGAGCGCGGCGAGTCGATCACCGCGGCCATCTTTGACGAGGATGAACGTGCGCGCCTCGTGCGCGCGCGTCAGCGCGTCGCGCAGGATGTCAAACGTCACGCCGCCGATCTTGATGTCCATCTGCAGCGCGGTGATCCCGCGCTCGGTGCCGGCGACCTTGAAGTCCATGTCGCCGAGGTGGTCCTCGACGCCGGCGATGTCCGTCAGCACGATGTACTCCTCGCCCTCTTTGATCAGGCCCATCGCGATGCCGGCGACAGGCCGCTTCAGCGGTACGCCGGCGTCCATCAGCGACAGCGAGGAGCCGCAGACCGAGGCCATCGAGGAGGAGCCGTTTGACTCGAGGATGTCCGACACGACGCGGATCGAGTAGGGGAAGCCGTCGATCGAGGGCACCATCGGAGCCAGCGCGCGCTCGGCCAGCGCGCCGTGGCCGATGTCGCGGCGCTTGACGCCGCCCATGCGCCCCGCCTCGCCGACCGAGAACGGCGGGAAGTTGTAGTGGTGCCAGTAGTACTTTTTCGTCTCCAGTCCGAGCGTGTCGATGCGCATCTCCTCCTTGAGCGTGCCCAGCGCGGCGACGCTCAGCGCCTGGGTCTGACCGCGCGTGAACAGCGCCGAGCCGTGCGTGCGAGGCGTGACGCCCACTTCGATCGTGATGTCGCGGATCTCGTCCGCGCCACGGCCGTCGGGACGCTTCTTGTCGACCGCGATGCGCTCGCGGATGATCGACTTCTCGAGCGTGTCGAAGGCCAGCTGGGCGGCGGCGCGGCGCTCCTTGGCCGCCTGCAGCTGCTCCTCTGAGGCGCCCTCGCTCGCGCTCGGCCCGTACTGCTCGAGGATCTCCTGCTCGACGGCCTTGGTCGCGTCCTGGCGCGCCAGCTTGTCCTCGACCTGCGTCGCGTCGTCGAGCTTTGAGCCGTGGGAGGCGCGGATCTCCTCCAGCAGCTTCTCGTCGACCTCGATCGGCGCGAACGCTTTCTTCTCCTTGCCGACCTTCTCGGCCAGCTCGCGCTGCAGCGCGCACAGCTTCTTGATCTCGGCGTGCGCGATGTCCAGCGCGTCGAGGATCTCGGCCTCGGGAATCTCGTTGGCGCCCGCCTCGACCATCAGGATGGCGTCCTCGGTGCCGGCCACGATCAGATCGAGGTCTGAGTTTCCCCCCTCGCCGCCGGCGTCCTCGTCTTCGGGGCGGATCAGGTCTTTCTCGTCGGGGTTGACGACGAAGTTGCCGTCGACCTTGCCGATGCGCACCGCGCCGACCGGCGTCGGGAACGGGATGTCGGAGATCATCACCGCGGCGGACGCTCCGTTCATCGCGAGGATGTCATAAGGGTGGACGTGGTCGATCGAGAGCGGGATCGCCACGAGCTGGGTGTCATAGCGCCAGTCCTTTGAGAACAGCGGGCGCAGCGGGCGGTCGATCATGCGCGCCGTCAGCGTCGCCTTCTCACCCGGACGGCCCTCGCGCTTGAAGAACGAGCCGGGGATTTTCCCGGTGGCGTACATCCGTTCCTCGACGTCCACCGTCAGGGGGAGGAAGTCGACGTCGCGCACGCCTCCCGCGACGGCCGTCGCCAGCACCATCGTGTCACCTTGACGGACGACCACTGCGCCCGAGGCCTGCTTGGCCATCCTCCCGGTCTCGAACGAGATCTCGGTGTCGGCGATCTGCGCGGACACCCGCGTAACCCCATCGCTACTCATATTCACTGCCTTCCTGTCCCGCCGGTCGGTCGGCGGTCCGCTGTCTTTTTTCTATCTCTTTCCGAACGTACGCAGCTTAGCGAACGCCGGCCGCGGCAAGTCCTTCGCGCAGCAGCTCCACGCCGGGCAGCTCGCCCGGCGATGGCGCCTCGTAGCTCCAGCTGACGACGCCGTCCGGCCCGGTCACGACGAGCGCCCGCTGGGCGAATCCGCCGGGTGATAGACGCCGAATGCCTGACATGTCGCGCCCTTGGGCTCGAAGTCAGACAGCTGCTCGATGCTCACGCCGAGCTTGTCCTTGAAGGCCGCCTGCGACCACACCGCGTCGCAGGAGACGCCATAGATCGTCGCTCCCTGCGGTGCGATCTCCGCGACGAGCGGCTCATACAGCTGCAGCTGGTCGGTGCACACTGGGCTGAACGCGAACGGGTAGAACACGAGCGCGGTCACCGCTCCCTGCAGGTCGGCCTCGGTGAACGGGTCGCCCGCGCGCCCCAGCTTGAATGCCGGCGCGGGCGTGCCGGACTCGATCACGCTCATAAAGACGGTCGTGGGTCGAGGGACCGAGTCGTAGCGAAGGACGCAGGGAGCGTGGCGGGCTGTGCACGCGAGCGACCGAGGACGCAGCATTCCGCGAAGCGCCCACGGTCGTCTCTACTTGCGCAGGCCGAGCTCTTTGATAAGCGCCCGGTAGCCCTCGAGGTCGCGCCGCTGCAGGTAGTCGAGGAAGCGCCTGCGACGACCGACGAGCATCAGCAGCCCGCGCCGCGAGTGGTGGTCCTTGCCGGCCTGGCGCAGGTGCTCGGTGAGATGGTTGATGCGCTCGGTCAGCAGCGCGATCTGCACCTTCGTCGAGCCCATGTCGCGCTCGTTGGCGCCGAACTGCGCGGCGATCTCGCGCTTTCGCTCTGTCGTGATGGCGGCCATCGGGCGAGAAACGGTAGCAGACAGCTGCGCCCAGCCAGCCGCTAGGAGCCCGCCCTGGCGGCGACGATCTCGCGCGTCTGCGCCACGTCGTGGTGCATCTGCTCGACGAGCGCCTGCGGCGTGTCGAAATTGCGCTCGCCACGCAGCCGCGCGATGAAGTCAAGGCGCAGCGTGCTGTCGTAGAGATCGCCCTCGAAGTCGATCAGGTAGGCCTCGATCAGCTCGCCGCGGCCCGTGTCGAAAGTCGGGCGCACGCCGATGCTCACCGCCGCCGGACGCCCTTCTGACAGGCACGCGTAGACCCCGTGCCCAGGGCAGGCGAGCGCCTCGTCGGGGATCAGGTTGGCCGTCGGAAAGCCGAGCTCGCGGCCGCGTTCATCGCCGTGCACGACCTCTCCGCACAGCTGAAAGGGCGCCCCGAGCAGGCGGTCGGCCTCGGCGACGTCGCCCGCCAGCACCAGCCCGCGGATCCTGCTGGAGGACACGATCTCGCCGTCCATCTCGAGAATCGGGTGCACGATCGTCTGGAAGCGCCCGTCTGAGGCGAGCAGCTGCGGGTCGCCCTGGGCCTTGTGCCCGAAGCGGAAGTTCTCGCCGATCGCGACCTGCACCGCGCCCAGCGCGCCGACGAGCACCTCGTCGATGAACGCGTCGCCGAGCGCTTGGCGAACTGCTCGTCGAAGGGGATCACGATCAGCTCCGCCACGCCGAGCGACTCGATCAGCTGCGCCTTACGCGCGAGCGTCGTCAGCAGCTTCGGCGTGTGCTGCGGCGCGACCACCGAGACCGGATGGGGCTCGAAGGTCAGCACGCTGTCGGAGCCGGCGATCACCTCGCGATGGCCGACGTGGACCCCGTCGAATGTGCCGACCGCCACCTTGCGCCCGTCGCGCTGCGCGGGCGAGACGTCGGGCAGGCTCGTGACCTTCACGCCGCCAAGCCTATTGCGAGTCAGGGGCCAAGGCGGCCTCGCCGCCCCGCGCCGGGCCGTCGGGCGGGCGCGCGGGTCGGCGACGCCTGCGCCGCGGCGTGCAGCGCGTCGGCCAGCGCGAGCAGCGGAGGGTGCCGCCACGGCTGGCCCCTGGGCGGAGGCGCCACCGCGTCGCGCACCTCAAACGGGCCGATCGAGGTGCGCCGCAGCTGCTCGCAGTAGGCGTCGCCGAGGTCTGAGATCAGCGAACGGACGTATGTCCCCGCCGAGCACTCGATCACGAACGCCGCGCGCTGGCATCCGGGCACGGCGGGGTCGTCCTCGCGCCACAGCTGCTGGAAGCGATACACGCTCACCGTGCGCTCGGGCATCTCGAACTCGCTCTCCCCTGCGCGCCCGCTTGTAGGCGCGCTCACCGGAGATCTTCACGGCGGAGTGGCGCGGCGGGCGCTGCTTGATCGCGCCGGTGGCGAGCACGAGCGGATCCGGCGGCAGCCTTCCCGTTGTGTGAGATCTCCCCCTCGGGATCGCCGGTGCTCGAGGTCGCGCCCAGGCGGGCGACGGTCTCATAGCGCTTGGGCAGCTCCATCAGCTGGCGCTGGGCTTTGGTCGCGCTGCCGACGAGCACGATCAACAGGCCCGTCGCGAACGGGTCGAGCGTGCCGGCGTGGCCGACCTTCACGCCATCCAGGGCGCGTCTGACCGCGGCGACGACGTCGTGGGAGGTCATCCCCGCCGGCTTGTCGATCAGCAGGATCCCGTCCATCGGGCGCCGAGCGCGATCAGGCGAGCGTCGCCTGCGCCTGCCCGTCGGGCAGCGCGTGCAGCTGCTCGGCGATCGCCTCGCGCAGGAACGCGACCAGCTCCTCCAGGCCGAGCGCCGTGAAGAAGCCCGCTGCGCGCCGGTGCCCTCCGCCGCCCTGCGCGCGGGCGATGATCGACACGTCGACGTCGTCGTCGGTCGCGCGCAGCGAGACTTTGCGCTGACCCTTTCGCTCCTCGCCCTGCAGCTCGCGCAGCAGCGCGGCGACCTTCGTGCCCTCCAGCGCGCGCAGGTGGTCGATGATGCCCTCCGAGTAGCTGTCGTCGGCGTCGGCGCGCTCGAAGTCCTCGCTGCTGAGCGCCGCCAGCGTCAGCGCGCCCGCCGTCGAAGCGCTGGATGTTCGCGAGCGCCGAGGCAAGCAGCGCGAGCTTGCCCGCGGGGAGGTCCTCGTAGAGCTGGCGATAGACGGCCGCGACGTCCACGCCGGCCTCGATCAGCTCAGCCGCCATCTCGTGCGCGCGCGGGCCGGTGTTCTCGTACATGAAGCGCCCGGTGTCGGTGATCAGCCCGATGTACAGCGCCTGGGCCACCTCGGTGCTCGGCTCGACGCCGAGCCCGTGCATCAGGTCCCAGACGATCTCCGCGGTGCTCGACGCGTCGGGCACGACGTGGTTGATCGTGCCGAACAGCGTGTTGTCGTGGTGGTGGTCGATGTTCAGCAGATGGCGGCCGTCGCGCAGCACGCTCGCCGAGTTGCGGTCGATGTTCCCGCAGTCCAGCAGCACGACCGTGCGCTGCGCGACGTCGGGCGGCGGCTGCCGCGATCATGCCGTCCAGCGCGAACATGCGGTACTCGCGCGGCAGCGGCAGGTCGTTGGGCGAGACGAACATCGCGGCGTCCTTGCCCAGGGCGCTCAGCACGCCGTGCATCGCCACGAGCGACCCGAGCGCGTCGCCGTCGGGGTGCTCGTGCGCGGCCAGCACGAAGCTCTGGTCGTCGCGCAGACGCTCGATGATCAGCTCGCGGGTCGCCGACAGCGCTCGGGTCGGCTGCTCACGAGCCGTCGATCTCGTCGATCAGCGCGTTCAGGCGCAGCGCCCGCTCGCTCGTGTCGTCATAGACGAACTCGAGCGTCGGCGTGCGCTTCAGCCGCAGCTCGCTCGCGACCCGCCCCTGCAGGAAGCCGTGCGCGCTGCGCAGCCCCTCCAGGGTGCTCTCGCGCAGGCTCTCGTCGCCGAGCACGCTCACGTACACGCGCGCATGGCTGAGGTCGGCGCTTGTCTTGACATCGGTCACGGTCGTGAATCCCACCCGGGGGTCTTTGAGCTCTCCAGCCACCACTGCGCCAATCACCTGCCGAACCGCCTCGTCCACGCGGCGCATTCGTCCGGAGCTCATCCTACCCCCCGGCTGTCGGCCGCCAGAGCGGTGATAGCGCTCGTGCAGCCTTTCATCGGCGCCGCGCCGCGGCCGCTAGTCGCGCGCAGGCGCTCAGGAGGACAGCTCACGCTCCTGCAGGCGCGTCTCGTAGGTCTCCAGCAGGTCGCCCTCGCGCAGGTCGGCGAAGTTCGTCAGCACGATGCCGCACTCAAAGCCGCTGGTCACCTCGCGCACGTCGTCGTTGAAGCGGCGCAGGCTTGCGATCGTCGTGTCGAAGATCACGGTCCCCTCGCGCACCACGCGCACGCGCGCGCCGCGCGTGACCTTGCCCTCGGTCACGAACGAGCCGGCGATCGTGCCGATCCGCGAGGCGCGGAACAGCTGGCGGATCTCGGCCTGACCGAGCGGCGTCTCGACCTCCGCGGGCTCGAGCATGCCCTCCATCGCCGCGCGCAGCTCCTCGATCGCGCGGTAGATGACCGCGTAGGAGCGGATCTCGACGCCCTCGCGCTCGGCGATCTGGCGCGCGTCGCCGACCGGGCGCACGTTGAAGGCCAGGATCACGCCGCCCGAGGCCGCCGCGAGCATCACGTCGGACTCGTTGATCCCGCCGACGCCGCGGTGGATGATGTTGACCGTCACCTCGCGCTGGGGCAGCTTGGCGATCTCGTCCTCGATCGCCTCCAGCGAGCCCGCCACGTCGGCCTTGATGACCAGGTTGAGCTCCTTGACCGCGCCCTCCTGGGCGAGCTTGAAGACGTCCTCCAGGGACACCTTTCGTCCCGATCGCCGGGCCAGCGCCTCGGTCTTCAGACGGTTGGCGCGCTCGCCGGCCAGCTGGCGCGCGCGGCGCTCGTTCTCGACCACGCGAACGACCTCCCCCGCCAGCGGCACGCCGTCGAAGCCGAGCGTCTCGACCGGCTGGCCGGGCGAGGCCTTTTTCAGGCGCGTGCCGATGAAGTCGTGCATCGCGCGCACGCGCCCGAAGTGCGCGCCGGCGACGAGCGCGTCGCCGACATGCAGCGTCCCGCGCTGGATCAGGATGCTCACGACCGGACCGCGGCCGGGGTCGAGCTTTGACTCGATCACCGTGCCCGACGCGTCCGCGTGGCTGTTTGCTTTGAGCTCCTCCAGATCGGTCACCACCTGGATCGTGTCCAGCAGCGAGTCGAGCCCCTCGCGCGTCTTGGCGCTGACGTCGACGAACTCCGTCTCGCCTCCCCACTCCGACGGCTGCAGGCCGAGCTGGGTCATCTCGGTGCGCACTCGCTCGGGCTGGGCGCCCTCCTTGTCGATCTTGTTTACCGCCACGACGATCGGCACGTCGGCGGCGCGCGCGTGGTCGATCGCCTCCTCGGTCTGGGGCTTGACGCCGTCGTCGGCGGCGACGACGATCACCGCCAGGTCGGTCACGCTCGCGCCGCGCGCGCGCATCGCCGTGAACGCCTCGTGGCCGGGCGTGTCCAGGAAGGTGACCTCTTTGCCGCCGTGGTGAACCTGGTAGGCGCCGATGTGCTGGGTGATGCCGCCGGCCTCGCCGGCGACGACCTCGCGTCTCGCGGATCGCGTCCAGCAGCGAGGTCTTGCCGTGGTCGACGTGGCCCATGATCGTGACCACCGGCGGGCGCTCGACGAGGTCCTCCTCGGCATCCTCGAAGACCGGCTCCACGTCCACATCGTCTGCCGCGTGCACGATTTCGATCTGCTTGTCGAATTCGTCGGCCAGCACCTGGATCGCGTCATCTGACAGCGTCTGAGTCAGCGTCGCCATCTCGCCGAGCATCATCAGCTTCTTGATCACCTCGGGAACCGCCACGCCGAGATACTCGGCCACGTCCTTGACCGTCGAGCCGGAGTTGACGCGGATCAGATCCGTCGCCGCCATCGCCGCGGTGTCGATCGGCGCGATCGTCTCGTCGTAGGTGCCCCGGCGCCGTCGCCCGCGACGCGGCCGGCGCTGAGGCTGGTTTGCGGGTCCGCCCTGCTGGCGTCGCGACGCCTGCGAGTCGATCACCACGCGTCGGCGCCCTCCGGGCCCGACGTCGCCTGGCTTGCGCTCGCCGGTGCGCGAGTCGCGCGTGGGACGCACCCGCTCGGCGCTGCCGACGCCCGGCGCCGGCTGGGCGCCCTGCACCGCGCCCGCGGCGGGCGGCGACTGCGGTGGCGCGGACGGCTGGGCGGGCGCCTGCGCCACGGGCGCGGGCGGCGCGGCAGGCGCAGGGGCCTGTGATGGCGCGGGCGCCTTCACCTGGGCGGGCGCAGCAGCGGGCGCCTCGGCGGAGGCGCCGTTGGTCGTCGAGGGCCGCGGAGCCGAGCGCGCTGAGCGCCGCGGCCTCCTCGACCGAAGACGACGCGGCCTTCGCAGCCACTCCGGCTGCGTTCAGCTTCTCCAGCAGCTCCTTGCTGGAGACTCCTCTGCTCCTTGGCGATCTCATACACGCGTCGCTTGCTCATCGACTGACCGATTCTATGGGTTCAAAGGTCACGGGCCCGGGGCAGCGCAGCGCGCGCGCCAGCCCGCCGCGTCGCGTCGCGAGCGCCATGCAGTCCGCCAGCGGCTCGCGCCCGGCGGCGGCGGCGCACAGGTACGCGCCACGGCCCGGCATCACGCCCGTCGCGATCGACCACGGCTCGCCGGCGCCGCGGCTCGTCGCGGGCTGCCACCACCAGGCGGATCAGCTCGGATTTCGGCGCGACGCGTCCGCAGCCGACGCAGCGGCGCCGCGGCGTGTGAACCCCTATCTCGCCTGCTCCTCAGCGGCCACTCGGGCTGCGCGCTCGGCGAGTTCCGCGGCGACCGATGGCGCCGGCTTGCTCGCCGCGTCGAGCGGCTCGCCGGACGCCGCCTGCTCGGGGTCCTCGCCGCCTGCGTCGGGGCTGAGGTCTGCGAGATTGTCCCCCTCGATCCCTTCCAGCGCCTGGTGGGTGTCCAGGCCGCAGTAGCGCGAGCCGGGAAGCGACGCGTTGGGACAGCGCCGGCCGTTTGACAGGATCGCCGCGCAGCGGCCCTGGATCTCCTCCTCCTCATAGCCGTGCTCGGCCTCCTCGGCGGCGAACTCGGTCTCTGAGCGGATGTCCACGCGCCAGCCGGTCAGGCGCGCCGCCAGGCGCGCGTTCTGCCCTTCGCGCCCGATCGCCAGCGACAGCTGGTCGTCGGGCACGATCACCGTGGCCTGCTTGGCGTCGTCGTCGACGAGCACCTCGCGCACGCGCGCCGGCGACAGCGCCTTGGCGACAAATCGCGCGGGCTCGTCGTTGTGGGGGATGATGTCGATCTTCTCGCCGCGCAGCTCGGAGACGACCATCCGCACGCGCGACCCGCGCGGTCCGACGCAGGCGCCCACCGGGTCCACGCCGTCGGCGTGTGAAACGACCGCGATCTTCGAGCGATAGCCGGGCTCGCGCGCGACGTTGGCGATTTCAACCAGCCCGTCCGCGATCTCTGGCACCTCGAGCTCGAACAGCTTCTTGATCAGCTCCGAGTCGCGCCGCGAGACGATGATCGCAGGGCCCTTGGTCGACGGCGAGACCTCCTTGATGACGGCCTTGATGCGCTGGGAGTGGTCGTAGCGCTCGCCCTCGACCTGCTCGGACTTGGGCAGCAGCGCCTCGACGCGTTCGCGCAGCTGCACGAGCGTGTAGCGCGAGTCCGACTGCTGCACGATGCCCGTGATCAGCTCGCCGACGCGGTCGCGGTACTCCTCGTACATCATGTCGCGCTCGGCCTCGCGGATGCGCTGCAGGATCACCTGCTTGGCCGTCTGCGCCGCGATTCGCCCGAAGTCCTCGGGAGTGACGTCGCGCTCGTCGATCTGATCGCGGTATTCGGCGAACTTCGCCGGATCGATTTCCGGCTCCTCGGGTTCGCGCATCTCGCCCGTCTCGGGGTCGATCGTCGTTTCCTCGTCGATCGTCTCGACGATCAGGTGCGCCTCGAGGCGTTCGGGGATGATCAGTTCGATGACCCTGAAGTCGGCGGTCTCGCGGTCCATTTCCACGCGCGCGTACTTCGCCGATCCCGGCTGCTTCTTGTAGGCCGACAGCAGCGCGTCCTCCAGCGCGATCATCAGCTTCTCGGGCTCGATCCCCTTCTCGCGCGCCAGCGCGTGCATCGCCTCGAGTATCTCGTGGGACATCGTCTAGTCCTCCACGAGCGTCGAGCGACGGATTTGCGAATAGGGAATCGTGATCACGCCGCCGTCGGCGGCGGCAAGCGTGACCTCGTGCTCGGTGGCGCCCACGAGCTCCCCGGTGAAGTTGCGCACCTTGCCGTCGCCCGCGCCCGCCGCCTGCGCCGCGGCGGCGTCGCGCACGCGCACGCGCGCGCGGCGACCGAGGAAGCGACGAAAGTGCTCGGGCCGGGTCAGCGGACGCTCGCTCCCCGGCGAGGACACCTCCAGCGAGTAGCGCTCGCGCAGATCGTTCAGCTGCGCGCTGACGCGTTCGCAGAGCGCGAGCGTCACGCCGCCGGGATGATCGATGAACACGCGCAGGCTGCGCCCGCCGACGACCTCGGCCAGGAGCACCTCGACCTCGGGCTCGCTGCCCGCCAGCCGGTCTTCGATCTGCTCTTGCAGACTGGTCATCTCAGATTGCTCGCTCGCTGTGTTCATTCTCTACCTCTCCGCGTGACTGTCGCGCGCTCTCGCGACCCGGCTGTTGGCGCAAAAAAAGCGGGCGTGCGCCCACTCTCTGCACTGCCACCGCCGCTTGCGCGCCGGCCCGAAAGCTGTGCTGAGAGGATAGCATCGGCGCACGTGGCTATCGTCGCAAGCCTGCTCGGCAGACAGCTCATGGCTGCGTTCCAGCGGCGCGCCGCGCGCGATCGCGATAGCGCCGGTAGTCCTCGCGCTCGGGGGCCAGCGAGCAGGCAAGCGCGAGCGGCTGACAGGCCTCGCGGTGGCGTCCGAGCAGCTGCATCGAGCGCCCCAGGCAGAACAGCGCGTAGTCGTTGGTCGGCGCGCTCGACGCGATCGCCTGAAACTCGCGCGCGGCGCTCTCATAGCGGCGCGCGTGAAACAGCGCGCGGCCGAGCGCCTCGCGGATCGAGGCCTTGTCGGGCTCGAGGTTGCGCGCTTGGGTCAACGGCACGATCGCGGCGTCGTGATCGCCGTGCTCCAGCAGCTCGCAGCCGCTGCGATACAGGTCGTAGACGTGCTCCATGGTCCCGCCTACTTTAGGACCTGCGCGCCGTGCGGTGCGCGGGTCCCGTGGTCTGCGCGCAGGGCCGCGACGGCGTCGAGGATCGCCTCGGCGACCTTCGCCTTCGCGGCGCGCGCGACATGCCGTGAGCCGCCGGCGGTGAGGATCGTGACCTCGTTGTCTGACACCTCGAAGCCGACGTCGCCGCGCGAGATGTCGTTGACGACGATCGCGTCGAGCCCCTTGGCGACGAGCTTCGCGCGTCCCTGCTCGATCGCCCCCTCGCCGTGCTCGGCGGCGAAGGCCACGATCGTCTGATCGGCGCGGCGATGCTCCGCCAGTCCGGCGACCACGTCGGCGGTCGGCGCCAGCTCGACGGTGAGGCCCTCGCGCCCGGACTTCTTGATCTTGCCCGGCTGGGGGCTCACCGGCGTGAAGTCCGCGACGGCGGCAGCCATCAACAGCACGTCGCTGCGCGCAAACTGCTCCTCGCACTCGCGCTTGAGCTCGGCCGCGGTGTGAACCTCGCGCCAGAGCGCCCCGTCGGGGCGCGCCAGCGCGACGTTCGCGGCGACGATCGTGACCTGCGCCCCGCGCGCCAGCGCCGCTCGCGCGAGCGCCAGGCCCATACGCCCCGAGGAGCTGTTGCCGACGAAGCGCACGCTGTCGATCGGCTCGCGCGTGCCGCCGGCCGTGACGAGCACCTGCAGGCCCCGCCAGGAATCGCGTGAGCGGGCGCCGTTGCGCGCGTCTCCCTCGCCCCCGCGCTCCCCGTGCATGCCATCCCAGCCGCGCGCGAGCGCCTGCTCACACGCCGCCAGCAGGCGCTCCGCCGGCGCGAGGCGCCCCACCCCGTACTCTCCGGCCGACGCCAGGCGTCCGACGTCCGGCTCGACGACGCTCACGCCGCGCGCGCGCAGCGTGCGCAGGTTCGCCTGCACGGCGGCGTGCTCGTACATGCGGTTGTTCATCGCCGGCGCGAGCACCTGCGGGCACGTCGCGGCCAGTGCGCAGCTGGTCAGCAGGTTGTCGGCGTGCCCGCCGGCGAGCTTTGCGATCGTGTTGGCCGTCGCGGGCGCGATCAGGTAGACGTCCGCGTTGTCGACGAGCGCGAGATGGCTGAGCGGCTCGTGGGTCGGCGGGCGCTGGTCGGGAAACGCGCCGCGCGCGGGGTCGCGTTCGAACTCGCTCACGAGCACCGGCGCGCCGCTCAGCGCCGCAAAGGACTCAGCTCCGACGAAACGCCGGCTGGTGGGCGTCTGCACGACGCGCACCGCGTGCCCGGCGCCGGTCGCCAGGCGCACCAGCTCGAGCGCCTTGTAGGCGGCGACGCCGCCGCTCACGCCGAGCAGTATCCGCGCCATGGGCTTGTTTTAGAGGGCCGCCGCGGGGCCGGCAAGCGTTGAGCGCCAGGTTGCGCTCGGGGGGCGTGCTCGCCAGGCTAGCGGTAGTGGTACTTCAGCTTGCCCGCAGCGACCTCCTCGAGGGCGATCGTGAGGTAGTTTTTCGACGCCGTTTCGATCATCGGCGGCGGAAACTCGTCGAAGGTCCCCTCGCCGAGGTTGTGGTAGTAGCTGTTGATCTGGCGCGCGCGCTTGGCGGCCACGACGACGCCTGCGTAGTTCGAGTCAACGTTGTCCAGCAGGCGGTCGATGCGGGGGGAGATCACTGATTTGTCACCTTTCCTGGGGTCAACATGTCAGTGTAGTGCCCCGCGGGCGCGCGCCGGCGTTGCCGGGCGCAGACGGCGCTCAGCCGGCCCGCAGAGCGTCGGTCACGATCGCCGTCAGGCGCTCGAGCGCGTCGTCGAGTCGATCGTTGACGACGACGTGGCCGAACTCGGGCTGGGAGGAGAGCTCGCGCTCGGCCACGCGCAGGCGGCGCTGCACCTCGGCGGCGTCGTCTGTGCCGCGACCGATCAGCCGCGTGCGCAGCGCGTCAAGCGACGGCGGGGCGATGAACACCTGCACCGCCTCGGGCATCGCCGCGCGCACCTGGCGGGCGCCCTGCACCTCGATCTCCAGCACCACCGGGCGGCCTGCCCGCAGACGCTGGTCGAGCTCTGAGCGCAGCGTGCCATAGCTTCGACCCGCATAGTCGGCGTGCTCGACGAAGTCCCCCTCGGCGACCCGCCGCGCGAACTCCGCGCCGCTCAGAAAATGGTAGTCGACACCGTCGCGCTCGCCCGGGCGCGGCGCGCGCGTCGTCGCCGACACCGACAGCTGCAGCTCGGGCAGGCGCTCCATCAGCCCGCGGATGAGCGTGCCCTTTCCGACCCCCGAGGGCCCCGTTATGACGAACACGCGCGCGATCGCCGGACCCTATTGCGCGCCGCGGTTGAAACGCGCGGCGCGAAGCCGCCGTTGCGAGCTAGACGTCCAGATCGGCGCCGAGCGCCAGCAGCTTGTCCTCGAAGCTCTCATAGCCGCGACGGATCAGGCCCACGTTGGTGATCGTCGAGGGGCCCTCGGCGACCAGCGCGGCAATCACGTAGGAGAACCCGGCGCGCAGGTCGGGCACGTGGATCTCGGTGCCGCGCAGCGGCGTCGGACCGACGATCACGGCGCTGTGCAGGTGGTTTCGCCGGCCGAAGCGGCAGCTGCGACCGCCCAGGCACTCGCGATAGAGCTGGATCTGCGCGCCCATCGCGTTGAGCGCCGAGGTGTAGCCGAAGCGGTCCTCGTAGACGGTCTCGTGCACGATCGAGACCCCCTCGGCCTGCGTGAGCGCGACGACGAACGGCTGCTGCCAGTCGGTCATGAAGCCGGGGTGCACGTCGGTCTCGAGCGCGACCGAGCGCAGCGCGCCAGCGCGCCAGAACTCGATGCCGCCGTCGCCGACGCGAAAATCCCCGCCGACCCGGCGAAACGCGTTGAGGAAGGTCATCATGTCCAGCTGATGGGCGCCTGAGACGAAGATCTGGCCATCTGTCGCGAGCGCCGCGCAGGCCCAGGAGGCCGTCTCCAGGCGATCGGGCAGCGCGCTGTGCTCAAAGCCGTGCAGCCGCTCGATTCCGTTGATCGTGATCACGCGGTCGGTTTCGACTGAGATCGTCGCGCCCATCTTCTGCAGGACGGCGATCAGATCGATGATCTCGGGCTCGATCGCGGCGTTGGACAGCTCGGTGACGCCCTCGGCCAGGACGGCCGACAGCAGGATCTGCTCGGTCGCGCCGACGCTCGGGTAGGGAAGGCGGATCCGCGCGCCGTGCAGGCGGCGCGCGGTCAGACGCACGCCGTCGGAGGTCTCATGCACGACCGCGCCGAGCTGGCGCAGCGCGTCGAGATGGAAGTCGATCGGGCGCGGCCCGATGTTGCAGCCTCCGAGATCGGGGATGAAGACCTCCCCCACGCGGTTGAGCAGCGGCCCGCACAGCAGCACGGGAATGCGGCTGCGGCCCGAGAACTCGGCCGCCTCGGCCGGTCCAAGCGGGGCGATGTTGCCCGCACGCAGGCGGATTTCGCCCGAGCCCACACGCTGCACGTCACCGCCGAGCGTGCGGATCATGCGCCCGACGATCTCCACGTCGCGGATACCCGACACGTTGCCGAGCAGGCAGTCCTGGTCGGTCAACAGCGCCGCGACCATGCTCTTGGGCAGTGTGTTCTTGGCGCCGCGCACGCGAACCTCGCCGCGCAGCGAGCGCCCGCCGTGCACCCGCAAGACCCGGTCGACGTCGATCGCGTCGTGGACATCTAGGGCGTCGAAGGTGATCGTGCTCATGAGCGATGTCGCTGCTGTCGGGCGCCGGTCCGTATGTCGAGCCACCGTCCGTATTGCCGGTTCGACGGCGCGCCGGGTGTTCCTGCGCCCGTACGCCGCGGTGTGGCCCAGCTGCAAGTACGAGCTTACAGCGGCCGACGGCCGATAGCCAGCGTCGCTGGAAGCCTGCTCAGCGGTGAAGCAGCGAGACCAGCTCGCCGCGCTGGCGCTCGGACAGCCCGCCGACGGTCTTGCTCGGCGCGATGCGGCAGTGCGCGAGGATCTTGTTGACCTTCACGCGCCCGTACTTGGGCACGGCGAGCAGCATGTCGAACACCTTGGCCGTCTCGACGTACTCGGGCGGGTCGAGCAGCAGCTGTTCGATCGAGTGGCGCCCGGCCTTCAGGTCGCGCTTCAGCTGGGCGCGTTTGACGCGGATCTGATTGGCCCGCGCGAGCGCGTCCATGCGCTGGTTCAGCGACCTCTCGGGAGCGACCGACGCGCTCGCCGAGGCCGATTGCGTGCCCGTGGGCCCTGCGGGCGTCGTTTCGGTCGCCGTCACCATGGGCGGCGAGTCTACACACCAGCGGCCGGTGATCAAGCCAAAGTCGCTGAATTCACCTGGACCTCAACCTGAGGGCTAGCGACGTCGAGGCTGGTGGATGGTGTAAGGCGATGTTTGCAGGGCTTTTCCACCCCCCTGCGGAGCCACCTTTTCACCCGCTCACAGGCATATTCGCGGGCGTGCTCCGCGCCCGCGCCAGGGCCGACGCCGATCGCGTGCGCAGCTGTCGCGCGCGCCGCTTCACACGGTCAGCTCGCGCGCGATGCGAGCCGCCGCCGCCGGATCGCGAAAGCTCTCGGTGCCGATCGCGACGAGCGCGGCGCCCACGTCCAGCAGATCTTGCGCGTGGGCGGCGCTCTGCACCCCGCCCATGCCGACGACCGCGATGCTCACCCGCTCGGCGACCGCGCTCACCTGCGCGAGCGCGACCGAGCGGATCGCCGGGCCCGACAGGCCGCCGCTGCCGCCCCCCAGCCAGCGCCGCGCCCCTCCCCTGGCGCGCGCGGCTTTCGGCGACAGCGCGACGGCGCGCAGCGTGTTGATCAGCGACACCGCGTCGGCCCCGCCCTCCTGGGCGCCCAGCGCGCAGGCGGGCACGTCGTCGGTGTTGGGCGTCAACTTGACGATCAGCGGCTTGGCCGTGCGCGGGCGCACCTCACCGAGAACGGCCTGCAACTGCCGCGGGTCGGCGCCGATGTCAAGGCCGGTGCGCACGTTTGGACACGACATGTTCAGCTCGAGCGCCGCGATCTCCTCGCGCTCGTCGCACGCGGCGACCAGCTCGGCGATCTGCCCGGCGTCAGGGCCCATCACGTTGGTTATCAGCGGCACAGGCAGGCGCGCGAGCGACGGCAGGTCCTCGGAGAGATAGGCGTGCAGCCCCTTGTTTGGCAGGCCGATCGAGTTGATCAGCCCGGCGGGCGCCTCCCACAGGCGCGGCGGCGGGTTGCCCTCGCGCGGCGCCAGCGTGATCGTCTTTGACACGTAGGCCGAGAAGGGGAACCGCTCGTACAGCTCCTGCGCGCCGAAAGCGCGCTCGGCGGCGAGCGCGTCGAACGTGCCCGAGCCGTTGATCACGGGGTGCGCGAGCGTCAGGCCGCAGAATGAGACGCTCACGCCGGCGCCCCGGCGTGCTCGTCGATGTGCGCGAGCTCGGCCGCGTCGAGCACCGGGCCATCGACGCAGACCCGCGCGTAGGTGCCGTCGCGGCGCGGAACGACGCAGCCATAGCAGGCGCCGAAGCCACACGCCATACCGGCCTCGAGCGCAAACTGCGCGTCGACTGCGCGCTGCCCGCACAGCGACCGCACGGCCTCGAGCATCGCCGCCGGACCGCAGGCGAAGACGATCGCGTCGCTGTCGGCCTGCAGCTCGGCGGCGAGCAGGTCCGTTATGCGCCCGGCATGGCCGACCGAGCCGTCGTCGCTGGCCAGCCGCGCCGCCGCGCAGCAGCTGAGCGCCGCTCGCGCGCGCGCCGTCGCGAAAGCCGAGCAGCACGGTCACGCCCGCGCCGTCGAGCTGGCGCGCCTGCTCGCCGGGGGCGGCCGAGCGGTAGCGCCCTTCCAGGGCGTCCTGCAGGATCGCCAGCGGAGCGATGCCCACGCCGCCGCCGACCAGCAGCGCTCGCTGCCCGCTCGCGGGCAGGGCGAATCCCCTGCCCAGCGGCCCTAAGCACCAAACCCCGTCTCCCGGGAGCCAGCTCGCAGAGGCGATGCGTGCCCGGTCCGACGTCCTCCAGCAGGTAGTGCGCCTCTCCGTCTGCCACGCGCGCCACCGAGAAGGCGCGCGGAAGGTGCGGACGCTCGTCCTCGCCGCCGCCCCAGCGCTCGGCGGCGGCGAGCATCGTGAACTGGCCCGGCGCCGGCGCGCGGCCCTCGGGATCGGCGAGCTTGAGCACGCGGTAGGCGCCCAGGCGCTCGTTGGCGCTGACGCTCAGCAGACGCCGCTGCAGCGGCGCGAGCACGCGACGGGGGTCTGCGGCCTGCGCGGCATGGGCGGTCTGGGAGTCGCTCACGCGACGCCGGCCTCGTCGGCGGGCGCGGGCGCGTCGGCCCGGGGCCCGCAGGCGCGCCGCTGGCCGTGCAGCTCCTGCAGGCAGAGCACGTCGGGCTCGCCGCCCGTGCGCGCGCCGGCGATCGCGCGCGCGGCGCTCACGCCGGCGGCGAGCGTGGTCAGGCAGGGAATGCCGTGGGAGACCGCCGCGCGGCGGATCTCGCGCCCGTCGGCGCGCGCGCCGGAGCCGGTCGGCGTGTTTACGACGAGATCGACGTCGCCGCGCTCGATCCAGTCGACGACGTGCGGCGAGCCCTCGCCGATCTTGTTCAGGCGCTTGACGGGGATGCCCATGCGCGTGATCGCCTGCGCGGTCCCGCGCGTGGCGACGATCTCAAAGCCGTTGTCGTGCAGGATCTGGGCGACCGCGAAGGCGCCGGACTTGTCGGCGTCGGTGACGCTGATGAAGGCCGTGCCGCCGCTCGGGCAGCGGCACGCCGGCCGCGGCCTGCGCCTTGGCGAAGGCGGTCGGGAAGTCGCGCGCGATGCCCATCACCTCGCCGGTGGAGCGCATCTCGGGGCCGAGCAGCGCGTCGGAGCCCTCGAAGCGATCGAACGGCAGCACGGCCTCCTTGAGCGAGACGTGCTTGCCGTAGCCGACGCCCTCCTCCCCGACGGGCAGGTCGAGCTCTGAGATCCGCTGGCCGAGCATGATCCGGCAGGCGTGCTTTGCGAGCGGCACGCCGACGGCCTTGGACACGAACGGCACGGTGCGCGACGCGCGCGGGTTGGCCTCGATCACGTACAGCTCGCCGGCGTGCACGGCGTACTGGACGTTGAGCAGCCCGACGACGCCGATCGCGAGCGCGATCTCGCGCGTGGCGGCGCGCACCTGCTCGAGCATCTCCTGCCCGAGCGAGTGCGGCGGCAGCACGCACGCGCTGTCGCCGGAGTGCACGCCCGCCTCCTCGACGTGCTGCATGATGCCGCCGATCCAGACGTCGTGCCCGTCGCACAGCGCGTCGACGTCGAGCTCTGTCGCGTCCTCCAGGAAGCGGTCGAGGAAGATCTGGCCGTCGCCGGCGGCCTCGCGGCTGAGGTAGTCGGCGAGCCCCTCGCGCGAGTAGACGATCTCCATCGCCCTGCCGCCGAGCACATAGGAGGGGCGCACGAGCAGCGGGTAGCCGACGTGCTCGCCCTTTGACGAGCGCGTCGTCGACCGACGTCGCGGTCGCGTACGGCGGCGCCTTGTAGCCGAGCTCCTTCAGCAGGGCGCCGAAGCGCCCGCGGTCCTCGGCGAGGTCGATCGCCTCCACGCTCGTTCCCAGCAGCGGCACCCCCGCGCCGGCCAGGCCGGCCGCGAGCTTCAGCGGCGTCTGTCCGCCGAACTGCACGACGACGCCCTCGGGGCGCTCGATCTCCACGACGGCGAGCACGTCTGAGAGCGTGAGCGGCTCGAAGTACAGCCGGTCTGAGGTGTCGTAGTCGGTGGAGACCGTCTCGGGGTTGCAGTTGATCATGACCGCGTCCCGGCCGCACTCGCGCACGGTCATCGCCGCGTGCACGCAGCAGTAGTCGAACTCGATGCCCTGCCCGATGCGGTTGGGCCCGGCGCCGAGGATGACGACCGAGGGGCGCTGCCCGCGGACCACCTCGTGTGCGGCCTCGCCGTCGGCGCGCGCGCGCTCCCAGCCCGAGTAGTAGTAGGGCGTGCGCGCGGGGAACTCCGCGGCGCACGTGTCGACCGAGCGAAACGAGCGCTCGCCGGCGAACGGGCCGTCGGGCTCGGCGGCGAGCGCGCGCGAGCTCGCGCAGGAACCAGGGGTCGATGCTCGTCTGGCGATGCACGTCTGCGATCGCGACGCCGCGCGCCCAGCAGTTCGAGGATCGCCTCGAAGCGATCCGGGCCGGGGACGGCCAGGCCCGCCAGCAGCTCGTCGTCGCCGACGGCCCGCAGATCGGGGGGCTTGTCGAGCTCGCGCGAGCGAAGCGCCTTGGCGAACGCCTGGGAGAAGGTGCGCCCGATCGCCATCGACTCGCCGACGGACTTCATGTGCGTCGACAGGCGCCGGTCGACGCCGGGGAACTTCTCGAAGGCAAAGCGCGGCCACTTGACGACGACGTAGTCGATCGTCGGCTCGAAGCAGGCCGGCGTGACGCCGGTGATGTCGTTGTCGATCTCCTCCAGGCGGTAGCCGACCGCCAGGCGCGCGGCGATCTTCGCGATCGGAAAGCCGGTCGCCTTGGAGGCGAGCGCCGAGGAGCGCGAGACGCGCGGGTTCATCTCGATCACGAGGATCTCCTCGCTGTCGGGATTGACGGCGAACTGCACGTTGGAGCCGCCCGTCTCCACGCCGACGGCGCGGATGACGGCGATCGCCTGGTCGCGCAGACGCTGGTAGAGGTCGTCGGTGAGCGTCTGCTGGGGCGCGACGGTGACCGAGTCGCCGGTGTGCACGCCCATCGGGTCGACGTTCTCGATCGAGCACACGATCACGACGTTGTCGGCGCTGTCGCGCATCACCTCGAGCTCGAACTCGCCCCAGCCGAGCACCGACTGGTCGAGCAGCACCTGGCCGATCGGCGAGGCCTCGATTCCGCGCGCGGCCAGCGTGCGAAGCTCGGCCTCGTCGCGCGCGATGCCCCCGCCGCGCCCGCCGAGCGTGTACGCGGGGCGCACGATGCAGGGCAGGCCGACGCCCTCTGCGCCTTCGATGCTGTCGAGCGCGCCGAGCGCCTGCTCGACGCTCGTGGCGATCGCGCTGCGCGGCATGCGCAGGCCCGCGGCGGTCATCGCCGCGCCGAACAGCTCGCGGTCCTCGGCGCAGGCGATCGCGTCGTAGTTGGCGCCGATCAGCTCCACCGCGTGGCGCTGCAGCGTGCCGTCGTCGTGCAGCGCCTTTGCGAGGTTCAGCGCCGTCTGGCCGCCGAGCGTGGCGAGCAGCGCGTCGGGGCGCTCGCGCCGTATGACCTGCGCGACGGGCCCCGGCAGCAGCGGCTCTATGTAGGTCGCGTCGGCGATGTCGGGGTCGGTCATGATCGTCGCCGGGTTTGAGTTGACGAGCACGATCTCATAGCCCTCCTCGCGCAGCACCTTGCACGCCTGCACGCCGGAGTAGTCGAACTCGGCGGCCTGGCCGATGACGATCGGCCCGGAGCCGAGGATCAGGATCTTGTGGATGTCGCTACGCCGCGGCATCGATCCGCGCGAGGAAGCGATCGAACAGGTACAGGCTGTCGTGCGGCCCGGGCCCGGCCTCGGGGTGGTACTGCACCGTGCCGCCGGGCACGTCGAGCAGCTCCAGGCCCTCGACGGTGCGGTCATAGAGGTTTACGTGCGACAGCGCGGCGGCGCCGAAGTCCGTATCCCAGCGCACCGGCTCGTCGCGGTCGATCGTGCGCGCGCCGCCGGGGCCGAGCGCGGCGAAGCCGTGGTTCTGGGAGGTGATCTCGATACGGCCCGTCTGCAGGTCCTTGACGGGGTGGTTGGCGCCGTGGTGGCCGAAGGGAAGCTTGAACGTCTGCAGGCCGACCGCGCGGCACAGCAGCTGATGGCCGAGGCAGATCCCCCACACGGGCTTGTTGCCGACGATCTCGCGCACGGTGTCGACGACGTAGTCCAGCGCCGCCGGGTCTCCCGGGCCGTTTGCGAGGAAGACGGCGTCGGGGTCCTCGGCGAGCAGCTGCGCCGCGGGGGCGGTGCACGGGTACAGCGACACGCGCGCCCCGCGCGCGACGAGCTCGCGCACCATCGACGCCTTGATGCCGGTGTCGATGACCGCGATGCGCGGTCCGTCGCCGTCCTGGCCGTGATGGCTGACGGACCGCGGCGTGACCACGGCGGCGAGATCCTGGCCGGCCATCGGCGGCTCGGCCTCGATCAGCACGCGCGCCTCGCTCTCTGAGACCTCGCTTCCGAAGAGCCCGCCGCGCATCGCGCCGGCCTCGCGGATGGCGAGCACGAGCGCGCGCGTGTCCACGCCGGTGATCGCGGGCACGCCGCAGTCGCGCAGCCAGGAAAGCCAGCCGCCCTCGGCGCCGGGCGCGTCCTCGCGGTCGCCGGCCTCGCGCATGATCGCCGCGCGCGCCCAGGCGCGCTCGGACTCCATCGCGCGCGCGCTGACGCCGTAGTTGCCGATGTGCGGGTAGGTGAAGGCGAGCAGCTGCCCGGCGAAGGAGGGGTCGGTGAGCGACTCCTGATAGCCGGACATGCCGGTCGTGAAGACGACCTCGCCGACCGCGTGCCCCGCGGCGCCGCAGGCGACGCCGTCAAAGCGCGTGCCGTCCTCGAGCAGGACGTACGCGGTCGCGTCGCGCTCATCGGATCAGCGCCTGCACTTGCCTTGAACTCGCGGCGTGCCGGCTTCCGCGAGCAGCTCGAACAGGGCCGCCTCGACGGTGCTCACGACGGCGCCGGCGCGCTGCATGCGCTCCAGGCCGCGCTCGTAGTCGATCTGATGGCGCGATCCGACGGCGTCGGCGGGCACGTGCACGTCGACGCCGCGGTCGAGCAGGTCGTGGACGGTCTGGCTGACGCAGACGTGCGTCTCGATGCCGCACACGACCGCCTGCGAGCGCCCGGCGAGGTCGAACCCCGCCGCGCGCGCCGCCGAGAAGACCGTCTTCTCGATCGGCGCGACGATCACCGCGGCGCCCTCTTCCCCCGTGCCCCTGCAGGCCGACCTCCGGCGCGGTGTGGCCGAGGCCCTTGGGGTACTGCTCGCTGACGATCGTCGGCAGCGCCAGGATGCGCGCGCCCTGCACGAGCTTTGCGCAGGCGCCGGCGACGGCGGCGAAGGAGTCATAGGAGCGAAAGCCCTCCTGCACGTCGATGACGATGAGCGCCGTGCGATCGCGCTCGAGCAGGCTCACGACGCGACCACCGACAGGGCGCGCTCGCGGTAGGCGACGGCGCCGGCCGCGAGCGTGAGCGCCACGCGCCCGGTGAGCGCGTGCCCCGCGAAGCAGCAGTTGCTCGAGCGGCTCTCCCAGCCGTGCTCGCCCGGGACCCACGTTGCGCCGAGGTCGAGCAGCGTCGCGTTGGCCGGCTCGCCGACGCCGATGCGCGGCGCGGGCAGGCCGAACAGCTGCGCGCCGGCGGTCATGCGCTCGCACGAGCAGCGACAGCGTGAGCTCGCCGCTCAGCACCAGGCCGGTGTGCAGCGCGGCGAAGGCGGTCTCCAGGCCGGTCGTGCCCATCGGCGCCTGCTCGAAGGGCACTTCCTTCTCCTCGAGCGCGTGCGGGGCGTGATCGGTGGCGACGCAGTCGATCGTGCCGTCGCGCAGACCCTGCACGAGCGCCCGGCGGTCTGACTCGGAGGCGAGCGGCGGGTTCATCTTCATGCGCGTGTCCAGGCCGCGCACGCTCTCGTCGGTGAGCAGCAGGTGGTGGGGCGTGACCTCGGCGCTGACCGCCGCGCCCGCGGCCTTCGCGCCGGCGAGCGCCTGCACCGAGGCGACGCAGCTGAGGTGCTGGAAGTGCACGCGCGCGCTCTCGTACAGCGCGAGCTCGGCGTCGCGCGCGACCATCGTGGACTCGCTGACCGTCGGGATGCCGCCGATGCCGAGCGCCGCGCTGACCGCGCCCTCGTGCATGGCGCCGCCGCGCGAGAGCGTCGGGTCCTCCTCGTGCAGGCAGATGACCCCGCCGCACAGGCGCTGGTACTGCAGCGCCTTGCGCAGCATGCCGGCGCTCTGCACCGGCCTGCCGTCGTCGGTGAAGCCGGGCGCGCCCTGCTCGTGCAGCTCGGCCATCTCGGTCAGCTCCTCGCCGCGCAGCCCGCGCGTGATCGCCGCGAGGAAGGCGACGGGCACGTGCGCCTCGCGCACGGCCGCGTCGCGCAGCGAGCGCAGCAGCGGGGCGGAGTCGATGACCGGATCGGTGTTCGGCATCGCGATCACGGCGCCGAAGCCGCCGGCCGCCGCCGCGCGGGTGCCGGTCTCGAGGTCCTCCTTGTGCTCCTGGCCGGGGCTGCGCAGGTGCACGTGGGGGTCGAAGAAGGCCGGCACGAGGTGACGCCCCTCGCCGGCGATGACCTCGCCGCCGTCGCCCTGCGACAGCGAGCCGGGCGCCGCGATCTGCGCGATCTGCCCATCTGCCACGAGCACGTCCAGGCGCTCGTCGAGCTGGGCGCGGGGGTCGAGCACGTGGACGTCGCGCAGCAGCAGCTGGGCCGGAGTGCTCGGGCCGTGGACGAGCGCCTGTGCCGCCATCACGCGAGCTGCAGCTCGGGAGCCGACCGCGGGGCGCGCGTCCCCGACAGCAGCTCGTAGAGGACCGCCATGCGAACGACGACGCCGGCCTCGACCTGGGCGGTGATGACCGCCTGGGGGGAGTCGACGACCTCGCCGGAGACCTCGACGCCGCGGTTGACCGGCCCGGGGTGCATGAGCAGCTGGCGCGGGCGCAGGCGTCGCGCGTTGAGCTGATACCACGCGGCGTACTCGCGCAGCGAGGGCACCCACGCCTCGCTCATGCGCTCGCGCTGCATGCGCAGGGCGTAGACGACGTCGGCGCCGTCGAGCTCGTCGAGCGTGTAGCGCACCTCGCAGCCGAGCGCCTGTATGTCGCGCGGGAGCAGCGTGGGCGGGCCGGCGACGGTGACGTGGGCGCCCATGCGCTGGAAGGCGAGGATGTTCGAGCGCGCGACGCGCGAGTGCGCGACGTCGCCGACGATCCAGATGGACGCGCCGTCGATCGCGCCGAGGCGCTCGCGCAGCGTGTAGACGTCGAGCAGCGCCTGGGTCGGGTGCTCGTGCTTGCCGTCGCCCGCGTTGATGACGGCCGCGCTGCACCAGTGCGAGACGAGCTCCGCGGCGCCGGCCCACGGGGTCCTCAGCACGATCGCGTCGGGCCGGTGGGCGCTGAGCGTGAGCACGGTGTCCTTCAGCGACTCGCCCTTCTCGACGCTCGAGCCGCTGGCGACGAAGTTGACGACGTCGGCCGACAGGCGCTTGGCGGCGAGCTCGAAGGAGCTGCGCGTGCGGGTGGAGGCCTCGTAGAAGAGGTTGAGCACCATGCGCCCGCGCAGCGCGGGGACCTTCTTGATCTCGCGGTCGGCCACCTCGGCGAAGCTCTGCGCGCGCCTGACGAGCCGCTCGATGGCGTCCCTGTCGAGGTCCTCGATGGACAGCAGGTGCTCCATCAGACGCCCGCCTGCACTTGGGCGGGGGCGATCGCGACCTCATCGACGCCGTCGAGCTCTGCCACGCGCACGTGCACGTGCTCGGCGCGCGATGTGGGCAGGTTCTTGCCGACGTAGTCGGGGCGGATCGGCAGCTCGCGGTGACCGCGATCGGCGAGCACGGCCAGCTGCACGCGCGCGGGACGCCCGTAGTCGAACAGCGCCTCGATCGCGGCGCGCACGGTGCGCCCCGTGTAGAGGACGTCGTCGACGACCACGACCGTGCGCTGGGAGACGTCGAAGTCGATGTGCGAGGCGTGCACGATCGGCGCGTCGGGACGGCTTGCGACGTCGTCGCGGTAGAAGCCGATGTCGAGGTCTCCGAGCGGCACCTCGGCGTCGAGCAGCTCTTCGATCAGCCCCTGCAGGCGCTGCGCGAGCAGCGCGCCGCGTCGATGGATGCCTACGAGCGCGAGCGCCGGCGGATCGGGGTTTCGCTCGACGATCTCGTGCGCGATGCGCGTCAGCGCTCGCCGCAGTTCGTCCTCGTGAAGGACGGTCTTCTCGCTGTCCATCTGCTTCCTTCCTGGCCTCTCGGGACCGGATTAAAGGATCGCGCAGACTGTATCAGCGCCCAGCGACGCCGTGGGCTCGATTTGGGGGAAGCGAGCACGCGCGGCGCCCGCGCCACGGCCGCCGTGGCCGGCTACCGCGCGGGTCGGGCGAGCCGGCGCGACGCGAGCGCGAGGCTAGCCGGCCGCGACGGGCTGCTCGGGCGCGGCGTCCTCGGTGGGGACCTCTCTGGGCGAGCGCTCTGACCAGCGGACGAGGTGCGGTGCGGCGCGCTCGGGGAAGGGGATGTCGATCGTGTCGAGGTCGCGCGGGGCCTCGGTGTTCTCGAAGATGGCGCGCGCCTCGTCGCGCAGCTCGCCGCCGGGGTAGCGGCTTGAGATGTGCGTGAGCGCGAGCATGCGCACGTGGGCGTCGCGGGCGAGCTCGGCGGCCTGGCGCGCGGTGCTGTGCGAGGTCTGGCTGGCGCGCTCGTGCTCCTGCTCGGCGAACGTCGCCTCGTGCACGAGCAGGTCGGCCTCGTGCGCGGCGACCGCGAGCGCCTCGCACGGGCGGGTGTCGCCCGACAGCACGACCTTGCGACCGGCGCGCACGGGGCCGAGCACCTGCTCCGGCGCGACGCCGTCGACGGTCTCGCCGCGCTGCAGGCGCCCGAAGTCCGGCCCGGGGGTCACGCCCAGCTTCTGCGCGAGCGCGGGATCGAGGTGACCGGGACGGTCGTGCTCGACGAGCGCATAGCCGAAACACGCCTTCTCGCCGTGGCTGACGGGAATGGCCGCGACGCGATAGCCGTCGAAGTCGACCGCTTCGGCCGGCTGCAGCTCTGAGATGGTCAGCTCATACGCCGGGCGGCCGTAGACGAAGCGCATCTGGTCCATGAGCGAGACGAGCCCGGGCGGCCCGTAGACGTTCAGCGGCGCGTCACGCTCGCGCAGCGAGAAGGACTTGAGCATGCCCGGCAGCCCGAGCCAGTGATCGGCGTGGAAGTGGGTGATGAAGACGCTGTCGATGTCGGCGAGCCCGACCGAACGGATCAGCTGGCGCTGCGTGCCCTCGCCGCAGTCGAACAGCAGGCTGTCGCCGCCGCGACGCACGAGCACGGCGGGCAGCCCGCGCCGCGCGCTGGGCACAGATCCGCCGGTGCCGGCGAAGAACAGGGACAGGTCCATGGGGCAACGGTAGCGGTGCGCGGGCGCGCCGGTAAGCTCCGCACGACACGCCCGCGCAGGCATCCGTGAACCGACAGAGGACTGGTCGATGACCGCCGATCTGAACAACCACCACCGCGACACGGTCGAGAAGATCTTCAGGCACCCGAGCGGCAACGTCGAGTGGCGCGAGGTGCTGTCGCTGCTGGAGGCGGTCGGCGACGTCGTCGAGGAGCACAACGGCAAGTTCAAGGTGACGCTCGGGTCAGAGACCGAGGTGCTTCGCCGCCCGCACGGCAAGGACGTCGACGTCAGACGGTCATCGACCTGCGGCGGATGCTCGAGCAGGCCGGGCTGGGCCCTGGCGCCGGGCCGGCCGTGCCCGACGAGCTCGCGCGCGACCACGGCGACGGGCGCTGGGGCAAGCCGACCTGACGAGGCGGCGCGCCGCCAGCGTTTATGCTCAGGCGACGCGTCGTGGCGATCGCCGGCCGGCCCGCCGCAGCGCTTTCGTAAGCGCCCGTAGCTCAGTGGATAGAGCGCTCGCCTCCGGAGCGAGAGGTCGCAAGTTCGAATCTTGCCGGGCGCGCTTCAGAAGTGCCTGCAAATGGGCCGGTTTACTCTGACGACTCAGGAGTGGGATTGGGCGTGTTGGGAGCTCGGTGGCCGCAACACGCCTGCTCCCCCCGAGATCGCCACACCGAGCGACGGTGTCCAGCTAACGCGCGCCGGTGCCCGACGGCGAAAAGAGTTCCGGTAAGCCCGGAGCGCCGGGGAAACCGCCGTGGGCAGCATGGATCCGTCCCTCCCACACCGCCTTTGCACCGAGATCGCCCGTCCTGAAGCACATGTAGCCGGCGCCGATCGCGAGCAGCAGAAGTACGACGCGCAGCGCCGCTGACACCGGCTTCGGGGAAAGCAAACGGTCCACGATGCCAAGGCCCGTTGGCATCCCGCCCGAGATCCGCTGTGCGGCGAAGGTGACGATCAGCGTCGCGGTGAACATCACGTAGACGTAGGCGAGGATATGCGCAGCCTGCGAATGTTCGGAGATCAGTTTGGCGGCCTGACCCTGCAGGTTGAGCTCGGCGCGCAGCGCGGCGCCGGCCTGCATAGTGAGGAAGATCGAGCTCATCGCGATGATCGACACCACTACCAGCGCGATCCCGTAGCGCGAGAACCACCGCGGCTTGACCATGAAGACCACTGCGGCGACGACCGTGGCGGGAATCAGAACGACGGGCACGTGCACGAACAGCGGGTGCGCGGGGAGGTCGCTGTAGATCGTGGTGATGCGGATCGGCAGCGTGATGAAACCGATGAACGCGAGGAGCGTGAGGACGAACTCGGCGCGTCGCCAGTCGACTCCTCCCCGGCCGCCTGCGGTAACGCTTTCGCTACTCATGCACTCAGTCGAGCTCTATGTCGACCGCAGACAGGGGGTTTGAGACCTCGACTCCGGGCGACCCCAGCGGGTACTCGGGCGTCTCACTCACCAAGCGCCCGCTGTCAGCGGGGGACCGTTGGATGTCGGGACGAGCGATCGCCAGGTAGCAAACCAGCACAGAGACGCCAAGCGCAAAAACGAGCGCGGTCGGCCCGTCGCCGAAGCCTACGCCGCTGAGGCTGTGCGGCTTGCTGATGTAGTCGGCAAACGATGCTCCGAGCGGCCGCGTCAGAACGTAGGCCATCCAGAACGCCGTGATGCTGTTCAGGTCGAGTCGCCACCAGGCCAGCGCCGGGATCAAGATGAGCACGAAGAAGAAGATTCCGGAGGCCAGGTAGCCCATGCCGAGCGAGGTCGCCGTGAAGTCACCGAGCGCGGTGCCGAGCGCAAAGGTCGCGAACACGACAGCCCAGTAGAAAGCCTCGCGTCGCTGCGTGGTGATGCTGTGGATCGACAGCGTTCCCTCGCTGCGCTGCCAGATCCAGAACACGGCTGCCAGGATGACCGCCCACAAGATGGTCGTCCCCGCATAGGGGATGTGGACGTCGAGATGCAGAAAATCAGAGAAGCCTGTACCCGCGATGGCGATCGCATAGGCCAAGAACCAGTACGCGAAGGCCCGGTAACGGCGCGTCGCGAACTGGAGCAGTAGCGCGATCACGAACAACGCGACCTCAGTCCCGCCACCCCCGAAGTTGCCGTAGGTCTTCAGGTAATCAGAGGTGGCCTCCCCGCCGGCCGTGGTAAGGATCTTCACAACCCAGAAGAGGAAGATGATCTCTGGGACCTTCGCGGCGAGGGGTGCAGGAAAGACACGCCCGACCACAGGCAGCTGACCGTGCGCCCGCAGGTGCCCTGCGCGGGAGCGCGCCGAAGAGTCGGCGAAACGATGGCTTGTAGGGCTCACGTAAGCACGGCTCGAGAAGTGCGGGACACGGCCAATTTGGCCGGGCCTGCCCGAGTACCTCGGTTGGTTGGCTGAGGCTAGGACCGGGATTCAGCCTTTACAACAGCCGAGAGGATGATCTTTCGGCTCGGCGATCTACGACTAAAGTCGCATAGCGCTTTGCCACCAGCCGTGGTGAGATGGACTAAGCGAGATCACCTGCCACCCGACACGAAGGAGACTCGCGTGAGGATACGCTCGACCATACGCTCGACCGGGTGAGTCGAAAGCCATGAAGCAGGCGCGCGCAATGAAGCCAGATGCCACCGTCGGACGCCGGATAGCTCGAGTACAGACCAGGCGCGAGAGCGTGCGGGTCGAGCCGGCCGTGAGCGGATGGCCGACTGCGCTGATCCAGCGACTCGCCGAGCGCAGCGGGCGGGCGGTGTCGGACCACCCCCTGCTGAGCGACGTGAGTATCGCCGTGGCGGTGGCTGGCGCTGGCATCGTGGGCCTCTGGTCGCAGGATCGCCTCGACTGGGCACAGCTCGCATTCACTGCGGCGCTCTCGCTCCCGCTCCTGTTGCGCCGGCGTAGAGCGCTGCTTGTCTTCGCTGGCCTGGCCCTGATCGCGGCCGTCCAGTGGCTGATCGCTGACCCTCAGCTCGCCGATGCTGCGCTGCTCGTCGCGCTCTACGGTGTTGCCCTGCGCGGAAGCCTTGTTGAGTTCGTAGTCGCGGGAGCCGTACTCGAGGCCGGCGCAGTGATGGCGGCCGTGAAGTGGGCCCCATCGGATCCGGTGAAGGTCTGGATCGGTCTGTCCGGCTTGGTGACGGCAGCTGGGGTGGTCGGAATTACCGTACGCCAGCGACGTGCGCTGCTCGTCTCCCTTCATGAGCGAGCGACCCGCCTGGAATTCGAGCGTGACCAAGAGGGGCGGCTGGCGGCGGCCGCCGAGCGTAACCGGATCGCGCGCGAGATGCATGACGTGGTGTCCCACAACCTCAGCGTCATGGTGGCGCTGGCTGATGGCGCGGGCTACGCCGCCGACGCATCGCCGGAGCAGGCCGCTCTGGCGACGAGGCAGATCTCGGCGACCGGCCGCGACGCGCTGGTTGAGATGCGCAGCCTACTCGGCATTTTGCGAGACGACGAGGTCCAGCGACCGCTGGAGCCGCAGCCACGACTGGTGGAGCTTCAGAAAATCGTCGAGCGGGTGCGAGCGGCGGGCGTGCCTGTGTGTGTCGAGATCGAGGGCGATCCGACGACGCTACCTGAGGGAGTCCAGCTAGCTGTCTTCCGCGTGGCCCAGGAGGCGCTCACCAACACTCTCAAGCACGCGGCCAGACCGACTGCGGTTAGCCTCACTCTCCGCTGCGATCCGGATTGTGTGGAGCTCGAGGCGACCGACACCGGCCCTCAGTCGGAGGGCCAGGCGAGCGACGGTCGCGGCGTCCACGGCATGCGCGAGCGAGCGCTGGCCTACGGCGGCAGCCTCGAGACCGGTCCGCGACCAGAGGGCGGTTGGCGGGTGCGCATGCAACTCCGCCCCGACCGCCACGGCCAATGAGCATCACGGTCCTGCTGGCCGACGATCAGGAGCTGATGCGAATGGGATTTCGGATGGTCATCGAGAGCCAACCGGACATGTCGATCGTGGGCGAGGCCGCCAATGGGCACGAGGCGATTGAAAGAGCCGTCGAGCTGGAACCCGACATTGTTCTGATGGACGTACGAATGCCGGAGCTGGATGGGATCGAGGCGACACGGCGGATCGTCGTGAGTGACGACCGGGTCCGGATCATCATCCTCACAACCTTCGATCTCGACGAGTACACCTACTCCGCTCTGCGAGCCGGAGCCAGCGGCTTCCTGCTCAAGGACGCCCCGCCGGGCGAGCTGCTCGCTGCGATCCGCGCCGTCGCCAGCGGCGACGCGGTGATCGCCCCCAGCGTGACCCGTCGTTTGCTCTCGCGGTTTGTCAAGCATCTCCCGGATCCCTCGATGCCCGAAGCCCCGAGCGATCCAGCGTTAGACACCCTGACGCCACGCGAGCGCGAGGTTTTGATCGAAGTCGCTCGGAGTCACTCAAACGCCGAGATCGCCGGGCACCTCGTGCTCTCCGAGGCAACCGTCAAGACGCACGTCGGCCGCATCCTCGCCAAGTTATCCCTGCGCGACCGCGTCCAGATCGTCGTGTACGCATACGAGACCGGTCTCGTCCGGCCCGCCTCAGGGGCTGGGCGGACTACAGACTGAGTCGATTCCCTGTCCCCTCGCGCTGCGCGTGACGATCAAACCGCCCAGCCCTGCGACATGAAACGGCGGCCGGGTCGCGACGGTCACCTCGGCGAGCACCGCACCAGCCGCCGCCACGAGCCGACCAGCGTCATCGCGCATGCCGATGTTGTGGGTCTTGTCGCGCCAGGCCAGCTGTTCGCCGACGCCGCCGAACGGTTCGGCCTCCCCCGCGATCAGCTCCTGCCAGTAGGGCTCGGAGACCCTGTCCAAGTCGACGATCTGCACTGCCTCACGGTAGTGCGAGCGGCCGGCGCCCGCACACTCAAGATTCACGCGAGCGCTCGGGCCCACAGACGAGCCGCTGACGCACGTTGCGCCGCGTTAAATGCTGCGGGCGAGGTCCCCCCGACCTCGCCCGCGATCCTTCCCCCCCTGGTAGCTGGCGTTGCTCCTACCAGCTGCCACTCTCAGCGCCCGCGCAGGCCTGTTTGGTTGTCGCGTTGGCGCAAGTTCGACTCACTTCACCGGCCGGGTTCTGCGCGATCTTGAATTCGTCGCCCGAGGGGGTCTTGATCACGATTTCGTATTCGCCGTCCTTGCCTTCGGCGGAACTGACCCAGGGTTCGGTCGTGCTTGGCGTGACCGACAGCGCCGATTCGGTGCGGTTGAGCTCAGCGGGGCTGAGGCCGGAGTAGTCGCCGCCGGTCTCTGTGGCGATCGTCTGCGCGGTCGTCTGGGCCAGGCGCGCCTCTTCCTTGGCGTGCGCGCCCATCGCCTTGGCCGGCTGTGAGCTGAACACCGCGATCGCGATCGCGGCGAGGATGCCGATGATCAGCAGGACCGCGAGGATTTCCGGCATCGAGAAGCCGGCGCTCTCCCGGGTGAGTCGCCCGAGGCCGCTGGGACGCTCGGCGGTTTTGCGCTGACGGTGCCGTGAGCTGCGCTGCGCTGAAAGTGAAAACACGAGAAGCCCTCCGTGGCGTCCGCTGGCGGCCGAGCTATCTCGTGGAGATCCCTGACTTTGCGCCCTCGCCTCACGACGAGTTTGCCGTTTTCAGCTGTGATTGGGCCACGCAGTGAAGCACACGTGAGCGCTCGTGGCACAAACTGGACGAATGTTCTATTGGGTACTCAGAACAGACGCCGCGGTTTGATGTGAAATGCACAGGATTGCGCGCCGGCGCAGTGCGCCGGCGCCGGCCGCAGCGGGTGCGTCACACCTCGAGGTATCTGAGCACGACGCGACCGATCAGCAGCACGTCGCCGTTTCGCAGATCTGCCTGCGTGACGCGGCGGCCGTTGACGAACGTGCCGTTGGAGCTGCGGTCGTCGAGCACGCGCGTCCCGGAGCGGCGCGGCACGAGAATGGCGTGACGGCGCGAGACCGACGCCTCGTCGAGGCGCAGGTCGGCAGACAGCCCGCGGCCGATGTGCACGACGCCCTTGCCCAGCGGGATGATCAGCGTGTCGGCGGGGCCCTGGACCTCGATGTAGCGTCCGGCGGAGGTCGGCCGAGCCATCATCGCCTGCTGGCGCACACGCTCGTCCAGGCACGCGATCGGATCGACGCGCTCGGTCAGCCCCTCGGCCGGCGGACGGATGGGTGCTTGCGTCGACATACCGTCAGCAAACTGCACGCTGGTCAGCCCTACCTCAACGGTCGTGAAGAACTACCTAAGCACTGCGCCGCTACTGCGGTGCCAGTATACCGACCCGCTCGCGGACAACCGGGGGGCGCGCGCCCCGCCTAGCCGCCGGCGACGGCGGGCAGGATCGTCAGCTCAGAGCCGTCGGCGACGGGCGTCTTCAGCCCGTCCAGGAAGCGGATGTCTTCGCCGGCGATGTACACGTTCACAAAGCGCCGCAGCGAGCCGTCCTCGTCGCTGATCCGCTCGCGCAGCTCTCCGTGACGCTCGAACAGCCCGTCCAGCACCTCCTGCACCGTCGCGCCCTGAACTTCGGCCTCGGCCTCGCCGCCGGCCACCGCGCGCAGCTGCGTAGGGATCTTCACGACGACGGCCATCAGCCCGCGAGCGCCTCGGTGAACGCCGGTGAGGCCGCCTCGAAGGCCTCCACGTTCGGCTCGATCGTCTGCATCTGGAAGGTTCCGCGCACGGCGTCGAGCGTCTTCAGCCCGTCGCCGGTTATCACCAGCACGACGCGCTCCTGCGGGTCGATGTCCCCGCGCGCGGCGAGCTTTGCCAGCACGGCTGTCGTGACCCCGCCGGCGGTCTCGGTGAAGATGCCGGTCGTCTGGGCAAGCAGCGCGATCCCGGCGCGAATCTCCTCGTCGCTGACGGCGTCGACCGAGCCGCCGGAGCGGCGCGCCAGCTCGAGGGCGTATGGGCCGTCGGCGGGGTTGCCGATCGCCAGCGACTTGGCGATCGTGTTCGGCCTGACCGGCCGACAGGTCTCCGCTCCGGCGGAGAAGGCGCTCGCCACGGGTGAGCAGCCGTCGGCCTGCGCGCCGTTCATACGCGGCAGCTCGCCCTCGAGCAGGCCGAGCGTTCGCCACTCCTCAAAACCCTTGGCGATCTTCGTGAACAGCGACCCCGACGCGACCGGCACCACGCAGCGATCGGGCAGCTCCCAGCCCAGCTGCTCGGCGATCTCGAACGCGAGCGTCTTCGAGCCCTCGGCGTAGTAGGGGCGCAGGTTGACGTTCACAAACGCCCAGTCGCGCTCGGCGCTCAGCTCGGTGCACAGGCGGTTGACGTCGTCATAGGTGCCACGCACCGCCACCAGATGGGTTCCGTAGACGCCCGTCGCGAGCACCTTCTGCTCCTCGAGATCGGACGGGATGAAGACGTAGGACTCGATGCCGAGCGCCGCCCCATGGGCGGCGACGGAGTTGGCCAGGTTGCCGGTCGACGCGCAGGCGATCGTCTGAAAGCCGAGCTCGCGCGCGCGCGCCACCGCCACCGACACGACACGGTCCTTGAAGGAGTGCGTGGGGTTGGCGGCGTCGTTCTTGACCCACACCTCGCGCAACCCCAGCCGCTGTGCCAGGCGATCGGCGCGGATCAGCGGCGTGCATCCCGCCGGCAGCCCCACGCGTGAAGCCAGCCGCCCGGAGGGCCCGGGAGGCCCGTCGACGACGGGCAGGAAGTCCGCGTAGCGCCAGATGTTCTGCGGACCGCCCTGGATCCGGCGGCGCAGCTCGCCGATGTCCTGGCGGGCGTCGTGGTCGTAGGCGACCTCCAGCGGACCGAAGCAGCGCTCGCACACGTACAGCGCCTCCAGCGGGTACTGGGCCTTGCACTCCTTGCACTCCAGATGACTCACAGCCATTGCGGGCTCCCTTCGCATTGATCTTCGCCGTGTCACGGTGTGGCAAAGAGCACGAAGCCCGCCACACATCTTCTGGAATTGGCACCTTCCCGTCGTGACTTGACGGTGGTTGCCGGGGCTTCGTCGGGCCAGTCCCTCCACCCCTCTGGATGTGTCCAGCTATGTACGCGGCAGTGTAGCAAGCAGATGGGCGTAAACGATCGCAGACCAGCTGCGAGCGCTCGACGGTAACGCATCGGCGCGGCGGGTGTAGAGCGCACATATGACCCCTGACGTGGGCACGCCCCCCGAGCTGGAGCACCCGCCCGCGCGCGGCCGGACGCGCATCACCGGCTCGGCACGCGGCGCCGGCGAGAGCCGCCGGCGGATGCTGATGATCGTCAACCCGTATGCCAACGACGGTCACCGATCGCCTGCGCCGCGTCGTGCTGCGCGCGCTGCAGGTGCGCTTCGACGTCGACGCCGTGGACACCGACGCGCCGCGGCCACGCCACCGAGCTCTCGCGCGGGGCTGCGGCACAGGGCTATGACGTCGTCGTCGCCTTCGGCGGCGACGGCACGGTCAACGAAGCCGCCAATGGCCTGCGCGGCTCCTCCACTGCGCTGTGCGCGCTACCGGGCGGCTCGGCCAACGTGTTCGCCAAGATGCTCGGCATCCCGGGCGAGATCGTCGACGCGACCGAGCACCTGCTCGCGCTGGCCGACGACTGGCGCCCGCGCAAGGTCAGCCTCGGCGTCGTCAACGGCCGCTGCTTCACGTTCGCCTCGGGCTTGGGGCTCGACGCGAGCGTCGTGCAGCGCGTCGACGCCAACCCCGACAGGAAGGCTCGCCTGGGCCCCTACTACTTCGTCTGGGTGGCGGTCACGACGTTCCTGCGCCGCTACCTGCTGCGCCCGCCGCGCATGTCGCGTCGACGCCGGCGGCAAGACGCTCGAGGGCGTCACCGCGATCGTGCAGAACGGCTCGTCGTTCACCTACTTCCAGGATCGCCCGATCAAGATCGTCGACGGCGCGGCGCTCGACTCGGCCGGCCTCGCCGGGGGCGTCCTGCACCGCTCGACCGCGCTGTCGATGCCGTTCATCGCCTGGCGCGCCTTCTCGCCGCGCGCGAGCGTCGCCGGCCACCGGCAGGTCACGGGCCTCTCGCAGATGACCGAGATCACGGTCGCGAGCGCCGACGAGCGTCTGCTGCCGCTGCAGGTCGACGGCGACTATCTCGGGCACGTGCTCGAGGCGCGCTACTCGGTGCTGCCCGAAGCGCTCAGCGTCGTCGCCTAGCGCTGCTAGCCGGCTCCGGGCGTGACGCGGTATGCGTCGAACACGGAGTCGGTGTTGCGCAGGCGCGTGACCGCGCCCTTGAGCGTGTGAGTGTCGGCGACCTCGACGACGAAGCGGTTCTTGACCATCGGCGGCGTCGACAGGCAGCGCGCTTCGAGGATGTTCGCGCCGGACTCCGAGAAGGCGCGCGAGAGGTCCTCGAGCAGGCGGTGGCGGTCCCACGCGTCGACCTGGATCTCGACGACGAACGCCGTCGACTGGTCGCCCTCCCAGCCGACGCTCGTGAAGCGCTCGGGCGCCTTGCCCAGCAGCACCGCGTTGGGGCAGTCCTGGCGGTGGATCGTGATGCCGCGCCCCAGCGAGATGTAGCCGACGATCTCATCGCCGGGCACCGGCCGACAGCACTTGGCCAGGCGCAGCATCACGTCCTCGACGCCGTCGACGCGGATCCCGTACTGCTCGGATGACTTCGTCGCGCGCCGCCGCGCGCGCCCGACGCGCAGCAGGTCGACGGCGCTCGCCTCGCCATCCGCCGCCTCGCCCTGCTTGAGGCGCTGCATGACCTTGTTGACGACGACCTTCGGCGACACCTTGCCGGCGCCGAGGGCGATGTAGAAGTCGTCCGCCTTGCGATAGCCGACCTCGCGGATCACGTCGGCCAGCAGCGCCGACCCGGTGATCTTCTGCGCCGGCAGGCCCTGCTTGCGCAGCTGCTCCTGCAGCAGGTCGCGCCCGGCGTGCTCTGAGTCAGAGCGCGTCTCGGCCTTGAACCACTGCTTGATCTTGTTGCGCGCGCGCGTCGTGCGCACCATCGCCAGCCAGTCGCGCGAGGGCCCGCGCTCGCGCTTGGCGGTCAGGATCTCGACGATGTCGCCGGAGTGAAGCTCGCAGTGCAGCGGCACGATCTTGCCGTTGACGCGCGCGCCGACGCAGCGGTGGCCGATCTCGGTGTGCACCTCATAGGCGAAGTCCAGCGGCGTGGCGCCGGCGGCCAGCGACTTGACCTCGCCCTTGGGCGTGAAGACGTAGACCTCGTCCTCGAACAGGTCGGTGCGCAGCGTCTCCATGAACTCGCGCGGATCCGACAGCTCCTTCTGCCAATCGAGCATCGAGCGCAGCCACTTCAGCTTGGCGCCTTCTCCGGGTCCGGTCTCGTCCTCCTTGTACATCCAGTGCGCCGCCACGCCGAACTCGGCCATCTCGTGCATCTGCAGCGTGCGGATCTGGATCTCCAGCGGGCGTCCCTCCGGTCCGATCACCGTCGTGTGCAGCGACTGGTACATGTTGAACTTGGGCATCGCGATGAAGTCCTTGAAGCGCCCGGGCAGCGGCTTCCACAACGAGTGGATGACGCCGACCGTGCCGTAGCAGTCCTTGACCGAGTCGACGATCACGCGCATCGCCGTCAGGTCGTAGATCTCGTTGAACTCGCGGCCCTTCTTGGTCATCTTCGAGTAGATCGAGTAGAAGTGCTTGGCGCGCCCGGCGATCTGCGCCTCGATCCCGAGCTCTGCCAGCTCGCGTTCCAGGTACTCGCCGGCCTCTGACGACATAGCCCTCGCGGTCGTCGCGCTGCTGGGCGACGAGACCCTTGATCTCCTGGTACTTGCGCGGGTGAAGCGTCGCGAACGCGAGGTCCTCGAGCTCCCACTTGATCGCGTGGATTCCCAGCCGGTGGGCCAGCGGCGCGTAGATCTCGAGCGTCTCGCGCGCCTTCTCGGTCTGCTTCTGCTTTGACATCGCATCGATCGTGCGCATGTTGTGCAGGCGATCGGCGAGCTTGATCAGGATGACCCGCACGTCCGTGGCCATCGCGACCATCATCTTGCGGTAGTTCTCCACCTGCGCCTCGTCGTGGGAGGAGAACGTGATGCCCGTCAGCTTGGTCACGCCGTCGACCAGACCGGCGATCTCCTCGCCGAAGCGCTCGCGCACCTCCTCGATCGACGCGCTCGTGTCCTCGACCGTGTCGTGCAGCAGCGCCGCGCACAGCGTCTCGGTGTCGAGCCTCATGCCGGCGCAGATGCGCGCCACCCCGACCGGGTGCACGATGAAGTCCTCGCCGGATTTGCGCCGCTGGGCGGCGTGGTGCTCGCACGCAAACGCGAACGCCTCGCGCACGCGGTCGCGGTCGATCTCCACCGCGGAGTCCGCGGCGTGCTCGGAGACGATCGCGAACAGGTCGCCGAGCATCCGCCGCTGCGGCTCGCTCAGACCGAGGCTGGCCGGCGTGGCCGAGCCGTTCTCGCGAACCTGGACGCCGAGCGCCGAGCGCGACGGTTCCTCGGAGCGCACGTCAGCGGGCGCCCGGCGGCTGGGTCTCGGTGGCGGTTGAGGCCTCGCCAGCCTGCGGAGTGTCTGGATCAGGTGCGATAGCCATGACTACAGGGTAGGGAAGCGAGGCGCTGGAGCAAAGCCAACGCGGATATACCGCTAGGGGACGGCGAACAGCGCGAGCTCGGGCAGCTCGGCGCTCGGCCTCTGCGGCGCGGCCGGATCGCGCACATCGCGCGGCGGGCGCGGGCGCATCGGCGCCGGCCGGGCGCGCCTGGCGCAGCACGAGGCGCGGTTCGCTGACGCCGTTGTACTCGTTGACCTCCAGCGTGAACGTCGCCTCAGCCGCCTCGTCCTCGCCGACCGGAAGCCGCCCGCCGTTGCCGAACGCGACGGCGCGCGCACGCGCCCCATGGGAATGGACCGTGAAGCGGACATGGCGACCTTCACCCATCGGCCGCAGGTCGGCGAACCTTGCGTCCTGCACCATCAGCGACACGCCCGGGTTGCCCCGCCCGAACGGCGCGAGCGTCTGCAGCTCCTCGGCGAGCGCCATCCCGAGCTCCTCGCCGTCGACGACCGCGTCCACCCGCTCGACGGTCGACGAGGTCCTCCGGCGCGAGGACCCGCCCGGCGTGCTCGTGCAGCGCGTCGGCGAACGCCTGCACGCGCCCGCGCTCGATCTCCAGGCCCGCCGCCGCGCGATGGCCGCCGTAGCCGCGCAGCTGCGCGGCGCACGCGGTCAGGCCGCCGAGCAGGTCAAACGCCTCGACGCCGCTGCGCCCCGACCCCCTTCCGACCTCGCCGTCGAGCGCGATCATCACGACCGGGCGCCGGCGACTTTCGGCCAGGCGCGCCGCGACGATCCCGATCACCCCGGGATGCCAGCCCTCGGCGGCCAGCACATACGCGCTGCGCTCCCCGAGCGCGGTCATCTGAGCCTCCGCCTGACCGCGGATCTGCAGCTCGACGTGCCGTCGCTCGCGATTGGCCCGGTCGAGCTCCTCGGCGACCTGCCGCGCGCGCACAGGATCCTCGGTCAGAACGAGCTCGAGCGCCGCGTCGGCCCGCTGGATGCGCCCGGCCGCGTTCAGGCGCGGCGCGAGCGCGAAGCCGACCGCGCGCTCGTTCACGCGACCGGCCTCCACGCCGGAGACGGCCATCAGCGCGCGCAGCCCCGGCTTGGTCGTGGCGGCCAGCGCGCGCAAGCCGCGCCGCGCGAGCGAGCGGTTCTCGCCGACGAGCGCCACCACGTCGGCGATCGTCGCGAGCGCCACCAGGTCGAGATCCTCCGCCAGACGCCGGCGCGCGAGCTCCAGGCCGGCGTGCGCGCCATCGCTGCGCTCGCCGGCCGCGTCGAGCAGCGCGCGCGCCAGCTTGTGGGCGACCGCCGTGGCGCACAGCTGCGGGCAGGGGTAGCCGCAGATGGCCGGGTGCACGATCGGCGCCTGCGGCAGCGTGCCGTCCGCGCGCGCGAGCATGGTGGTCTGTGACCACCACCTCGACGCCCAACTCGCGCGCCAGCGCCACCTCCTCGACGGCCGTGATCGCGCAGTCGACGGTCACGAGCAGCCGCGTTCCACGCGCCGCCAGCCGCCTCACCGTCGCCGCGCTCAGGCCGTAGCCGTCGCCGGCGCGGTCGGGCAGGTACCAGTCGACGTCCGCCCCCAGCGAGCGCAACGCGCGCACGAGCACCGCCGTCGCGCACACGCCATCGACGTCGTAGTCGCCGTGCACCGTGATGCGAGCGCCGTCGAGGACGCGCGCGAGGATCGCGCCGACGGCGTCTGCGATGCCCGCGAAGGCGCCGGGCGCGTGGGACTCCTCGGCGGCCAGAAAGGCGCGCGCGCGGTCGGGCTCGCGCAGGCCGCGCCGCACGAGCACCTGCGCCACCGGCCCGCTCACGCCGAGCTCCTCGCACAGGCGCGCCACCTCCGCCGGCGGACAGTCGGCGATCTCAAAGCGCGGCTCGGTCACCCCGCCACACTACGGCCGGGCCTCGACGGAAACGTCCGACCGGACCGATCGGTCGGCGGCGCTCAGCCAGCCGCTGGCCGGCGCGGACTGCTCTTTTGCTTCGCGGCGGATTCCCTCGAAGTAGACCGCCGCGATCCCCAGCAGCGCGCCGGGCACCGCGTAGAGCACGACCGCGATGTCGGTCGCCCGCTGGCCGGGTATCTCGAAGCGTCCCGACCTTGGCCCCGTAGATGATCAGCCCGACGATCACCGCGCCGGCGAGCGAGCCCACGAACGCCCCGACGATGCCGCCCCAGAAGCGGTCGGGCAAGAAGATCGTGAAGTGCCAGATCGCAAGGCCCATCATCACCCAGCCGAGCATGCCCATCAGCGGCTTCTCCCGTGTTTGCGGTTGCGCGTGCGCCTGCGCTTCTCGCGCGGTTTGGGCGCGTCCTTGAGCACCAGGTCCTCGGGCAGCAGGTCCGCGGCCGGGTCGCGCGCCGGCTTTGGCTCGCTTGGCGCCTGCTCGGAGGAGGCCTCCTGCTCGGGCTGCGTCGCCGGACGCTCGACCACGCCGACGCCCGCGGACTTCGGCTTGCCCGACCCCTTCCCGGCGGGGCCCTCCTCGACGTCGAGGTCGCGGACCAGCTCCTGGAACTCGTCGCGTGACAGCTGCTCGCCGGGCTCCTCGGGGGCGACCAGGCTGCCGCGGCGCGTGCGGCGGCTCTTCTGCTCGGGCTCGACGTCCTCCGGCGCCCCCGTGGCGGTCGTCGCGTAGGCCGGCACGGCTCCCAGTTCGCGCACGATCCGCGCCCGCCGGTGACGGTAGGCCCCCTCGCGCTCCTTCCAGTGCGTGAGCACCGGCGAGGCGATGAAGATCGACGAGTACGCGCCCGAAGCGATCCCGACCATCAGCGCGAAGGCGAAGTCCTTCAGTGTTTCGCCGCCGAACAGCAGCAGCGCGATGACCGGCAGCAACGTGCAGAAGCTCGTCGCGAGCGATCTGGTGAGCACCTCGGACATCGACCGGTTGACGATCTGCGAGAACGCGGCGCGCGGCATTCGCGGCACGTTCTCGCGCACGCGATCGAAGACGATGATCGTGTCGTACAGCGAGTACCCCAGGATCGTCAGCAGAGCGGCGACCGTGGCCGTCGTGACTTCCCTCCCCGTCAGCGAGTAGACGCCAGCCGTTATCAGCAGGTCGTGCATCAGCGCGATCAGCACCGGTACCGCGTACTTCCACTCAAAGCGCAGCGCGATGTAGGCGGAGATCACCAGCAGCGAGGCGATGATCGCGATGATCGCGCTCTTGGCGACCGTCTTGCCGAACGTCGGGCCGATCGAGGTCGAGGAGAAGTTCTTCGTGCCGGGTCGAGCGTTCGCCGTGGCCGAACTTTTCGTTGAACGCCGTTCGAGCTTTTTGACCGCTTCCGGGCGCAACGTCTCGGTCGAGATCTGAAAGCCCGCGCCGCCGACGTTCTTGCTCGTGATCTTCTGGATCTCGGCGTTCGGATAGCCGGTCTTCGACACGACGGCGGCGACTTCACCCTCGCTCACCGGGCGCGCGAATGCGGTCTGGATGCGCGTCCCCGACTTGAAGTCGATGCCGAAGTTCAGGCCCTTGCCGCCGATCGCGAGCGCTCCGATCAAGAGGATCGTGCCCGACAGCGAGAAGAACCACTTCGAGGCGCCCATGAAGTCAAACGTCCAGCCCTTGCCCCGGCGATGGGCGCCGAGCATCGCGGGGTGGCTGACAAACCGCGAGCGGCTCATCGCGCCGAGCGCCGCCTGTGTGGCGAGCACCGCCGTAAACAGCGACACGAGCGTGCCGATGCCCAGCATGAAGGCGAAGCCCTTCACTTCGGCCGTCGCCAGCGCGAACAGGATGAAGGCCGTCATGAACGTGACGACGTTCGCGTCGATGATCGCCGCGAACCCGCGTTTGTAGCCGGTCGCGATGCCCGAGACGATCGATCTTCCTCCGCGGATCTCCTCCTTGACGCGCTCGAAGATGACGATGTTCGCGTCGGCCGCGACGCCGATCGTGAGGATCAGCCCGGCGATGCCCGGCAGCGTCAGCGTGACCGGGATCAGCTTGATCAGCGCGAAGAAGTACAGCCCGTAGATCAGCAGGCCCCCGACCGCGATCATGCCCAGCACGCGATAGAAGACGAGCAGGAAGATGCACACGACGAGAAAGCCCGCGAGCCCCGCAAGCAGGCCCTGCTTGAGCGCCTGTTTGCCGAGCGTCGCCGAGACGGTCGAGCGCGAGATCTCAACCAGCCTGATCGGCAGCGCGCCGGACTGCAGCTCGGCGGCCAGTTCCTGGGCGGAGTTCAGCGTGAACCCGCCGGAGATCTGCGAGCCGTTGGTCGTATCGATCCCTTCTGGGTACTTCGTGTAGTCGATCGACGGCGTGGTGATCAGCGCGCCGTCCAGCACGACGGCGAAGTGCTGAAGCGCCGCTTCCTTGCTCGTGCCCGGCAGCTGCGCTTCCTGCCCGCGCTGGGCGATTTCCTTGGTGACGTGCTGGAATATCGTTTTGCCGCGCGACGTGAAGCCGAAGGTCACGTCCGGCTGGCCGCTTTCGCCGGCGCCTTCGTCGAAGCCCTGCTGCGGGTTGGTGATGTTGTCGCCTTCCAGCACCGGGTTGTCGTTGAGCACGTACCAGCTGTTGGGGTTGCGGTTGGTGACCTTGCCGCCAGTGCCTTCGATCGCGCGCGACTGCACGAGCACCGTGCCGGGGTTTACGCGAATCGCCTTGGGTTGCGATCCGGCGGGCGGTGTGTAGCCGTCGGCATATAGCGCCGCTTCGGTTTCCGCCGGCTGGCAGATCGCCGGCTGTTCGGTCGGCGTGGTGCCTTTGCAGAGCATCTTTTCGTGCTTGGTGTCGACGAGGTACCAGCTGCCGTAGATGCAGCCGCCCTTCTGCGCCGGCGTGCATCCCGGCTGCCACGTCGTGTCGGTCTTGCGCAGGATCGCCGGCCGTTTGGCCGCGCGCAGGACCGCCTGATACTCGGGCAGCCCGAACTGCGAGGAGCCGGCGTTCTCGCCGCCGGTCACCGTCGGTTCGTCCTGCGCGGGCTGGCCGTCCGGCCCGATGACGTTGGGCTCCCAGTCATAGAAGCGAAGCTGCGCGGTCTTGCCGACCTCTTCTTCGGCGCGCTTGGGGTTCGCTCACGTCGGGTAGCGCGACGTCGATTTCATCCGCCCCTGAACGCTGGATTTCCGGCTGGGCGACGCCGATCGCGTCGACGCGCTTGCGCATGATGTTGATCGCCCGTTCCAGCGATTCGGCATCGACTTTTGACTCCGCGGTCGGTCTGGCCTGGTAGACGAGCTCGATGCCGCCCTTCAGGTCGAGGCCGAGGCGCGTCTGCTTCGGCTTGATCACGCTCGGAAGGCCGATGATGACGACGAGCGACGCGAGCGCCAGCCCGGCGACGATCAGCAGCACGAAGGTGTTTCGACGTCGATCGGTCATCGGTCTTAGTTTGCGCTATTTCTCGGGGGTCAGCACGAGCAGCAGTCCGCCGTCGTCGTCATAGGCCGGGAACATGTCCGCCGTGGCGGCTGCCACGACGTCGCGTTCACCGCTGACGCGAACCGGCACCTCCAGGGCGCGCACGCCCCACTCCAGCACGGTCGCGACCGGATCATCGCCGTTTGAGAACTCCAGGCCAAGCACCTGATCGACACGCTGGCCGATCACCTCCTCCTCCTCCAGGCCGGTGAGCGCGAACGCGTTCTTGCCGCACCCGATCACGCGACCCTCCCCGTCGCACACGAAGAACGCCGCATCAGGCGCCGGATAGTAGTCGTCGAGCAGTTCGAACAGGAAGGCGAAGCCGCACTTCGAGCAGCCCCGGCGCTGGCGCGTGAAGCCGACGTTGCGATCCACCTCGCTGGAGCGGTGGCCGCAGTTGGGACAGATGAACGGATGGGGCATGGTCAATCACAGGGTACGCAAGCCAGGCGCTTAAGGCATCCGCTCACCTGCGCGCCCATCAGCGCGCCTGCTCGCGACGCGCACAGCGCCTGACGCCGGCGCGACCCGCTGCGCGCTGGCGCAGCGACACGCCCCTCAGAACAGCGAGCTGTCGTTGCCCGCGCCCGCACCGGTCGCGACGGGCGTCTCGAGCCCGAGGTGCGCAAAGGCGGCGGCTGTCGCGGTGCGCCCGCGGGGGGTGCGCTTGATCAGCCCCTCCTTGAGCAGGTAGGGCTCATACACGTCCTCGATCGTGTCCTGCTCCTCGCCCACCGCCACCGCGAGCGTCGACAGGCCGACCGGCCCACCGTCGAACTTCTCGCAGATCGTGCGCAGGATCTCGCGGTCCAGCCGATCGAGGCCGAGCTCGTCCACCTCCAGGAGCTCTAGCGCGGCGTGCGCGGCGTGCGCGGTCACGACGCCCTCCATGCGGACCTCGGCGAAGTCGCGCACGCGCTTGAGCAGGCGGTTGGCCACGCGCGGCGTGCCCCTGCTGCGTGCCGCGATCGCGCTCGCGCCATCGTCCTCGAGCCCGATCTGCAGGATGGCCGCCGAGCGCCGCACGATGACCGCCAGCTCAGCGGCGGAATAGGGCTCGAGGCGCGCCTGGATGCCAAAGCGATCACGCAGCGGCGTCGTGAGCAGGCCGGTGCGCGTGGTCGCGCCGACCAGCGTGAACGGCGGCAGCTGCAGCGTCACCACGCGCGCGCCCGCGCCCTGACCGACGGTGATCGGCAGCCGCTGGTCCTCCATCGCCGGATAGAAGGTCTCCTCCAGCGTGCGTGGCAGGCGGTGGATCTCGTCGACGAAGAACACGCTGCGCGGCTCGAGCGCCGTCAGGAACGCCGCGACGTCCCCCTTGCGCTCGAGCGCCGGTCCGGCGGTCTGCACGAAGGGTACGCCCAGCTCGGCCGCGACGATCTGCGCGAGCGAGGTCTTGCCGAGGCCCGGCGGTCCCGCCAGCAGCAGGTGATCCAGCGCGTCCTCGCGTCCACGCGACGCCTCGATCGCCACAGCCAGCTGCTCGCGCAGCGTCTCCTGGCCGACGAAGTCCGCCAGCGTGCGCGGGCGCAGCGAGCGGTCCAGCTCGTCCTCTGGCACCAGGTAGGGCGTCTGGATGCGGGTGGCCATGTCGCTCATCGCGACGGCGCCCTCGCGACACGCAGTGCCTGCGCGATCAGCTCCTCGGCGCTGTCGCCCTCGGCGCGAGCGAGCAGCTCCTCGGCCTCGCCGGGGCCGTATCCGAGCTCCATCAGGCCGTCGCGCGCCAGCGAGCGCGGCCCGCGGCTCGCGCCGGCGGCGAGGATCGGCCCGCCCGCAGACGCGCCGGCGCGCGAGTCCACCCCGACCTTCTCGCGCAGCTCGACGATGATCCGCTCCGCGGTGCGCTTGCCGACGCCCGGCGCAGACTGGAGGCGAGCGGTGTCGGCGCTCGCGAGCGCCGCGATCAGCTCGCGCGGCGTCCCGCCGGAGAGGATCGCGAGCGCCACCTTGGGCCCGACCGCCTGCACGGACAGCAGCATCAGGAAGAGATCTCGCTCCTGCTCTGAGTGAAAGCCATAGAGGGCCAGCGCGTCATCGCGCACGATCAGGTGCGCGTGCAGCGTCACCTCCTCGCCTACCGCCGGCACGTGGCGCAGCGTCTCGGCCGACACCGCCGCTCGATAGCCGACGCTGGCGCACATCACGACCACGTGATCGGGGCGGCGCAGGGCCACCTCTCCGCGCAGCAGCGCGATCATCGCGCGGCCTCGGCCAGCGCGCGTGACAGCGGAGCGCAGTTGACGTGGCAGATCGCGACGGCCAGCGCGTCTGAGGCGTGGTCTGCCCGCGGTGGCTCGGGCAGGCCGAGCAGCGCCGCGACCATGCGCGCCACCTGTTCCTTGTCGGCGCGCCCGCTTCCGCATACGGCGCCCTTGACCTGCTGGGGCGTGTAGCCGGCGCACGGCAGCCCGCGCTGCCCGGCGGCCATCATCGCCACGCCGCGCGCATGGCCGACGGCGAACGCCGTGCGCACGTTCTGCCCGAAGTAGAGCTCCTCGAGCGCGACGGCCGCCGGCTCGTGCTCGTCCAGCAGACCCGCCACCGCGGCGTGGATGTCGGCCAGCCGGCGCTCGCGCGGGGTACTCGACGCCGTCTGGATGACGCCGCCGTCAAGCGCCACGAGGCCGTCGGCGCGACGCTGGACCACGCCATAGCCCGTGTTCGCCAGGCCGGGGTCGATGCCGAGGACGATCATGACTGCTGATTCTGCGCCCGACCCCGGACGCCTGCCTGGCGCGGGTGGGCCGGATGTGCGGGCGGGCTCAGCCGGCGACGCGCGCGAGCACGTCGGCCGGCGCGTCGAAGTTCGCGTGCACCGCGTCGACGTCGTCGAGCTCTTCGAGCGTCTCGATCAGGCGCATCAGCGACGACGCCTGCGTCTCGTCGATCGGAACGAGCGTCGAGGGGCGGTAGGCGAGCTCGGCGGTGTCGATCTCGACGCCCGCGCCTTCGATGGCGGCCAGCACCGGGGCGAAGTCGGCCGGCTCGGTGACCACTTCGAAGACATCCTCGTCGGTGGCGATGTCCTCCGCGCCGGCCTCGACGGCGACCATCAGGTCGTCTTCTGAGTAGCGCGTGGCGTCGATCACGATCGCCCCCTTCTTCTCGAACAGGTAGGCGACCGAGCCCGGCTCGCCGAGGCTGCCGCCGTACTTGGAGAAGGCGTGGCGCACGTCTGCGCTCGTGCGGTTGCGGTTGTCGGTCAACGCCTCGATCAGCAGCGCCACTCCGCCGGCGCCATAGCCCTCGTACAGCACCGACTCGATCGCGGCGGCCTCCGCACCCTCGCCGGTCCCCTTCGCGATCGCGCGTTCGATGTTGTCTTTCGGCATCGACGCTTCCTTGGCCTTGCGCATCGCGTTCTCGAGCGAAGCGTTGGCCGCCGGGTCCCCACCGCCGTCGCGCGCGGCGACGGTGATCGCGCGCGCGAGCTTGGTGAACTGCTGACCGCGGCGGGAGTCAACGATCGCCTTCTTGTGCTTGATGCTCGCCCACTTGGAGTGCCCGGACATATCCGGCAGTGTACGAATCGGCGAGCGGCGCATCGCGCGCCGGGCGCCGCGGCTCCGCGCCGGCGACGCGTAGGATGGGCGAGCCGATGCCGGGTCTGCCCTCGCCAGAGATCTTCAAGGCCTATGACATCCGAGGCCTGTACGGCGAGCAGATCGACGGCGACGTCGCAGAGCTGATCGGCCGCGCCTTCGCGCGCGTGCTCGCGCGCCTGGAAGGCAAGCCGGTGGGAGAGCTGCGCGTCGGGCTGGGGCGCGACATGCGCCTGACCGCGCCGGAGCTGGCGGCGCGCTATCGAGATGGGCTGCTGCGCGAGGGCGTCGCGGTGATCGACGCCGGTGAGGTCGGCACCGAGATGCTCTACTACCTCGTCGGCTCGCGCGAGCTGGACGGCGGACTGATGTGCACGGCGTCGCACAATCCGAAGGCCTACACCGGCGCCAAGCTCGTACGCGAGGGCGCGATCGCGCTGTCTGGCGACAGCGGCATCCAGGACATCCGCGCGATGATCGAGGCGGGGCTGGACGACGGCGCGCAGGCAGGGGCGGGGCCTGAGCGCGGCTCGCTGCAGGAGGTCGACCTGTACGACGAGTTCCAGTCGGCGGCGCTGCGCTTCATCGACGCGGACGCCGTGCGCACGTCGCGCCCCTTGACGGTCGTCGTCGACGGCGGCAACGGGATGGCCGGGCCGATGATCGGGCCGCTGCTGGAGAGCCTCGAGCTGGAGCTGATCGAGATGTGCTGGACGCCCGACGGCAACTTTCCGGTGCACGAGCCGAACCCGTTGCTGCCCGAGAACCGGCGCGCGATCATCGAGCGGGTGACCGAGGTCGGGCGCGGATCTCGGGATCGCATGGGACGGCGACGGCGACCGCTGCTTCTTCATCGACGACAGCGGCGAGTTCGTCGCCGGCGACTTCATGACCGCGCTGCTCGCTCAGGCGCTGCTCGCGCGCAATCCCGGCTCGGCGATCCTCTATGACGTGCGCGCCTCGCGCGCGGTCGCCGACACCGTTCACCAGGCGGGCGGAACGCCGTTCATCAATCGCGTCGGCCACGCGTTCTTCAAGGCGCGCATGCGCGAGGAGGGCTCGCTGTTCGGCGGCGAGGTCTCCGGGCACTACTACTTCCGCGACTTCTACTGCGCGGACTCCGGCACGCTGCCGGCGTTGCTGATCCTCGAGAAACTCTCCGAGGAGAGCGCCTCGCTGTCGTCGCTGCTCGCGCCCTACCGCGCCAAGTACTTCATCTCGGGCGAGATCAACTCCGAGGTGGCAGATCAGGAGGGCAAGATGGCCGAGATCGCCGAGCGCTACTCCGACGCGCGCCAGTCGCACCTGGACGGGATCTCGATCGACTACGACGACTGGCACTTCAACGTGCGCTCCTCCAACACCGAGCCGCTGCTGCGCCTGTGCCTGGAGTCGCTCGTCTCGCGCGAGGACATGGAACGCCGGCGCGACGAGGTGCTCGCACTGATCCGCTCGTGAGCGATCCACCCCCCTCCGCAGGCGAGGTCGAGCGTGAGGCGCTCGCGCGCGCCGCCGACGCGGGGGTTCATCGGCTCGCGATCCCGACGCCGTTTCAGGTCGGGCGCGTGAACGCGTACCTGATCGAGGACGACCCGCTCACGCTGATCGACTCCGGGCCGAACTCGGCGCGCGCGCTCGACGAGCTCGAGCAGGCGCTCGCGGCTCACGGCCACGCGGTCGAGGACATACAGCTGCTGATCGTCACCCACCAGCACATCGACCACTTCGGCCTCGCCTCGATCCTCGCGCGGCGTTCGGGCGCGCAGGTCGCGGCGCTCGATCGGCTCGCGCCGTACCTGGGCAGCTTCTCCGAGCAGGCCGAACTGGACGATCGCTTCTCCGCGCTGGCGATGCTGCGCCACGGCATCCCGGCCGAAATGGTCACCGCGCTGCGCTCGGTCTCGGCGTCGTTTCGCGCGTGGGGCTCGGCCGTGGAGGTGACGCGGCCGCTCAGCGACGGCTCTGCGCTGCAGCTGCGCGATCGCACGCTGCGCGTGCTGCATCGCCCCGGCCACAGCCCGTCTGACACGTTGTTCTTCGACGAGCAGCGCTCGATGCTGCTCAGCGCCGACCACCTGATCGCGCACATCTCCTCCAACCCGCTGCTCTCGCGCCCGCTCGGCGCCGACCCCGAGGCGCCCGGACCGCGCCCGCAGGCGCTGTTGAACTACATCGCCTCGCTGCAGGCCACGCGCGAGATGGACGTCGAGCTCGTCCTGCCCGGGCACGGCCAGCCGATCGTCGAGCACCGCGCGCTGATCGACGAGCGCATGCGCATGCACGAGCGGCGGGCCGAGAAGATCTTCCGCCTGATCGCGACCAAGCCGCGCACCGCGCACGAGATCGCACAGGAGATGTGGGGCAACGTCGCCGTCACGCAGGCCTATCTGACGCTCTCAGAGGTGCTCGGCCACGTCGACCTGCTGCTGCGCGACGGTCGCGTCGTCGAAGCCGAGGAACAGGACGTGGTCCGCTTCAGCGCGCCGTGAGCGAAGCCGCCTGCGCTGGCGCGCGCGACGCGGCCCGTGGCGCCGCCCTCGACTTGCTCGGTCTCTCCCGCGCGAGCGGTAATCACCATGGCTATCGCTCGCCCCATAGAGACACTCCGACCGCGCGCCTTTATGTTCGCCGCCGCGCCTCGATGTCGCGCAGGTGCTCGACGTTGTCGCGATCGTCGCTGTCGGCGCTCGCGTCGGCGGAGAACCACGCGTCGAGGATCTCCTCGAGCTCGGCCTGAGAGGTGGATCGCAGGCTGAGCGCGAGCACGTTCGCGTCGTTCCAGCGCCGCGCGCCGGCCGCCGTGGCGGCGTCGGTGCACAGCGCGGCGCGCACGCCGCGGACCTTGTTGGCGGCGATCGACGCGCCGGTGCCCGTCCAGCAGCACACCACGCCCTGCTCGGCGCGGCCCTCGGCGACGTCGCGCGCGACCGCCTCCGACGCCCATGCCCAGTCCGCGCGCTCGCCCTCGCCCAGGGCGCCGTGGAGGGTCAGCTCGTGGCCGCGGCGGCGAAGCGCGCGCACGAGCTCCTCGGCGACGCCGGTTCGCTCGTCGGCGGCCGCGGCGATCAGCATGCGCGCAGTATCGCGCGCGGGTGGACGTTCAGCTGCCGCCGGCGCGCTTCAGCTGCCGCCGGGGGCGCGACGGCGCTTGACCGCCTCGAGGAACAGGCGGTGCACGCGCTGCTCGTCGCCGAGCTCGGGGTGGAAGGAGACGGCGAGCATGCTCCCCTGGCGCACCGCCACCGGGTGGCCGTCGAGCCGCGCGAGCACCTCGACGTCCTCGCCATGCTCGGCGACCCACGGCGCGCGGATGAAGATCGCGCGAACCGGGCCCTCCGTCGATGCCGCTGAAGTCGAGGTCGGCCTCAAAGCTCTTGGTCTGGCGCCCGAACGCGTTTCGCCGCGTGCGCACGTCCATCAGCGCGAGGTGATCGCGATCGAGCATGATCATGCCCGCGCAGGAGCCGAGCACCGGCACGCCGTCAGCCGCCAGCTCGCGCAGCGGCCCGGCGAGCCCCTCGCGCTCGATGCCGAGCGTCATCGTCGTCGACTCGCCTCCGGGGATGACCAGCCCGTCCAGGCCGTACAGGTCGTCGGGCACGCGCACCTCGCGCACGTCGGCGCCCAGCTGGCGCAGCACCTTGCCGTGCGCCTCGAACCCGCCCTGCAGCGCGAGCACGCCGATCAGCGGATGGCTCGGGGATCGTCAGCGACAGGCCCGTAGGAGCGTCGAGGGCCGAGCTCGGACCTAGGGACGCAAGGACGCAAGGCTTGCGTGGCAGCCAAGTCGGAGCCCGAGGACGACGTCCAGCGAAGGTCATCGGCGCTCCTACCAGCCGCGCTGAGACAGGAGCTGCTCGCCCTCGAGCTTCGAGCTCTCCAGGCTGACCATCGCCGGCCCGAGCCCGCGCGAGGCCGCGGCGACGCGCTCGGCGTCCTGGAAGTGCGTGGTCGCCTCGACGATCGCGCGAGCGCGCAGGGGCGGGTCCTCGGACTTGAAGATGCCCGAGCCGACGAACACGCCCTCGGCTCCAAGCGCCATCATGAGCGCGGCGTCTGCCGGCGTGGCGATGCCGCCGGCGCAGAACAGCACGACGGGCAGGCGCCCGTCGGCGGCCACCCGGCTGACGAGGTCAGAGCGGCGCCGCGAGCTCCTTGGCGGCAGACGCGATCTCATCGGATGCGAGCATCGTCAGGCGGCGTATGGCGCCGGTGATGTCGCGCATGTGGCGCACCGCCTCGACGATGTCGCCCGTGCCGGCCTCGCCCTTTGAGCGGATCATCGCGGCGCCCTCGCCGATGCGCCGCAGCGCCTCGCCGAGGTTCGTCGCGCCGCACACGAACGGCACCTTGAAGGCCCACTTGTCGATGTGGTTGGCCTCGTCGGCCGGCGTGAGCACCTCGGACTCGTCCACGTAGTCGACGTCGAGCGCCTCGAGCACGCGAGCCTCCATGAAGTGCCCGATGCGCGCCTTGGCCATCACCGGGATGCTGACCGCGTCCTGGATGCCGGCGATCATCTCCGGATCGGACATGCGCGCGACGCCGCCGTCGCGACGGATGTCGGCCGGCACGCGCTCGAGCGCCATCACCGCCGCGGCGCCCGCCTGCTCGGCCACGACGGCCTGCTCGGGAGTGACCACGTCCATGATCACGCCCCCCTTGAGCATCTCCGCCAGGCCGCTCTTGACGCGGAATGTCGCCTCGTCGCGCATCTTTCTCAGTCTATCCCCGCGCGAACACGCAGTAGTTGTAGTTCGGCAGGCGCATGCGCCTGCCGCGGGACCGTGCATGCACGGTCCCCGACGCAGCCGCACATGTGCGGCTGCGGGCCATCGCCGCATGCGGCGAGGCCATTACTTCAGCCTGTATGCCTTGATGCGGTCGTCGTACTGGGCGCTGTCGCGCGCGTACACGCCGTAGACGAGCGCCTGGATGAGGCTGAGCAGCGCGGTGTGCGAGCGCACGTAGGCGGGGCTGTTGGACGAGTAGTAGAGCTTGATCTGGCCGAGCTTCGCGACCTCTGAGAGCGTCGCGTCGGTGACCGCGGCGGTGCGCGCCTTGCGGTGGCGCGCGAGCTTCATCGCGCGCACGACCAGCGGGTGGGGCCGCCCGGCGGACAGGCCGATCACGAGCGTGCCCTCGTCGATGCGCCCGAGGCGGCTGAGCGCTTCCTGGGAGGGGCTCGCGACGAGGTCGACGCGCAGGTCGAGCAGCATCAGCAGGTGGCGCAGGTAGCTGGCGAAGAACGCCATCTGGTCGGTGCCGGCGACGAGCACTTTCTCGGCGTCGACGATCGCCTCGATCAGCGCTTCGACCGACGTGCGCGAGACCTTGCGCGCGGTCTCCTCGACGTTCAGGTGATCGGCCGTCAGCGCCGCCTCGAACTCGTTCTGGTCCAGCGAGAACAGCGGCGCCGAGGAGCCGACCGCGCCGTTGGTCGTGCCCTGCGCGTTCACGCGGCGATATTCCTCGCGCGCGGCGGCCTGCAGCTCGGGAAAGCCCTCGAAGCCGAGCGCCTGGCTGAAGCGCACGACCGTCGAGCTGGACGTGTTCGCGCGGCGCGCGAGCTCCTCGGCGGTCTGGAAGGCGGCCTCGTCGAGGTGGTCGACGATGTACTGCGCCACGTCCTTCTGCGAGCGCGAGCACTCGTCAAAGCGCGCCTGGATGTAGTTGGACAGGCTCTGGTGCTCGCCGGCGGCCTCGGTCAGGCCCTTGGCGTGCCCGTTGCCCTTCGCGTGCCCGTTGCCGTTGGCGTGCGCCCGTGACCGCTGGACGGTCTGCGCTCGACAGCCTTCAGGCGCCCGCTCGGTGGATTGGCCGCACGCTTCATCGGCCGTGTTGTTCGACGTCTGCGCCTCTCACTCCTGCCCAGGAGCGCGCGAATACGTCGAATCGCGCGCTGCGCGCAGAGCGCCGCTCAGCGTCCGAGCCGGCCGGCCAGCTCGACGAACGGCGCCAGCGAGGCGGGGTTGGCGAGCGAGTCGACGCTCGCCGCCTGCTCGGGCGAGACGCCCATCAGGATCCTCTTGACCGGCACCTCGAGCACCTTGCCCGACAGCGTTCGCGGCACCTCTGAGATCGCGATCACCTCGTTGGGCACGTGCCGCGGCGAGCAGTCCTCGCGGATGCGCCGCTTGATCTGCTCGGTCAGTCGATCGTCGAGCTCGGCGCCCGGCTCGAGCACCACGAACATGACCATCCACAGCTCGCCGTCGCGCCCGCCGCTGGGCACGTCGACGACGAGCGCGTCGAGCACCTCCTCGACGGCGCCCGCCGCGCGGTAGATCTCCGCGGTGCCCATGCGCACGCCCTGGCGGTTGATCGTCGAGTCCGAGCGTCCGGAGATCACCGCGCCTCCGCGCGGCGTGATGCGGATCCAGTCGCCGTGGCGCCACACGCCCGGATACAGCGCGAAGTAGCTCTCGCGCAGGCGCTCGCCGTCGTCATCTCCCCAGAAGAACAGCGGCATCGACGGCATCGGCTCGGTTATCACGAGCTCGCCCACCTCGTCGACGACGCTCTCTCCCCGCTCGTTCCACGCCGCCACCGCGCAGCCGAGCGCGCGGCACTGCAGTTCGCCCTCATACACCGGGCAGCAGCGGGCAGCCGGCGACGAACGCCGTGCACACGTCGGTGCCGCCGCTCGTCGAGAACAGCCACACGTCGGAGCGCACGTGCTCGATAGACCCAGCGAAAGCTCTCCGGCGCGAGCGGCGAGCCCGTCGCGCCGATCGCGCGCAGCGCGCTCAGGTCGTGGTCGCGCGCGGGCTCCACGCCCGCCTTCTCACAGCTCGCCAGCAGGCCCGGGCTGACCCCCATGCAGGTGATCGCGGCGCGCTGCGCGAGCTGCCACAGCGCGTTCAGGTCGGGCTGCGCCGGGCTGCCGTCGTACAGCACGATCGCCGACTCGCTCAGCAGGCATCCGACGAGGAAGTTCCACATCATCCAGCCGGTCGTCGTGAACCAGAACATGCGGTCGCCGCGGCGCAGGTCCAGGTGAAGGCTCTTCTTGAACTGCTCCACGACGATGCCGCCGTGGCCGTGCACGATCGCCTTCGGCAGCCCGGTCGTGCCCGACGAGTACAGCACCCACAGCGGGTGGTCGAACGGCACCTGCTCGAAGCGCAGCTGCGCCCCCTCGCCCAGCCCGCGCAGCCGCGCCCAGCTCAGCCGCGACGGCCCACGGATCCGTCGCGGCTGTGCCGCGGCGGCGCTGCCGGCCCGCCGCATCGACCTCGGCGTCGGCGTCGGCGTCCGCGGACAGATAGCGCAGCAGCGACCACGTGCTCGACGGTCGGCAGCTCGGCGACGATCGCGTCGAGCACCGCGCGTGCGATCGAAGTCCTTGCCGCCGTGGCGATAGCCGTCGATCGCGAGCATCACCTTCGGCTCGATCTGCGCGAAGCGGTCGATCACGCTGCGCGCGCCGAACTCGGGCGCGGCGCTCGACCAGATCGCGCCGATGCTCGCGACGGCCAGCAGCGCGACGAGCGTCTCGGGGATGTTCGGCATGTAGGCGACGACTCGATCGCCGCGCCGCACGCCGAGCGCGCGCAGCCCGCCCGCCACCGCCGCGACCTGCGCGTGCAGCTCGCCCCACGTCAGCTCGCGCAGCTCGCGCAGCTCAGACGCGTGCACGACCGCCACGTCTCGCCGGCTCGCGCGCGGCGCGCGTTGATCGGGCCCCGAGCAGCAGGTTCTCGGCGTAGTTGAGCTCGCGCTCCCTCAAACCAGCGCGCGCCCGGCATGCGCCGCGAGTCGAGCACGCTGCTCATATGGGCTGCGAGGCGCGCACGCCGCAGAACTGCCAGATCGCCGCCCAGAAGTCCTCGAGCTCGGCCACCGACCAGCGCCACAGCTCGTCGTAGTCGGCGAACGCGCGCCCGCGGCGCTCGCCCGCGAAGCGCATGAACCGCGTCATCGCGAGCTGCTCGCGCCACTGCCGCGGGGGCGTCCACAGTGGAGTCTCGCTGTCTGGCGCCGACATCGCCGCCCATTATCCTCGCTGCCAGTGGACGTCCAATCGCTACGCGCCGAGTACCCTGTGCTGCAGCGGCTCGCCTACCTCAACACGGGGACCAACGGACCGCTTTCCTCGCGCGCGGCACACGCCGCGCAAGCGGAGCTGCAGCGCGAGGTCCAGGAGGGCCGCACGCCCGCCTACTTCGAACGCAAAAAGCAGCTCGCCGGCGAGCTGCGCACGGGCTATGCAGCGGTGCTCGCGTGCGATCAGAGCGACCTCGCGCTGACGACGTCCACCACCGAAGGCATCGCCCAGACGATCGGCGGCCTGGATCTCGGCCCCGACGACGAGATCCTCACCAGCGACGAGGAGCACCCCGGGCTGTACGGCGCGCTCGGCGCCGCGCGCGAGCTGCACGGCGTGAGCGTTCGGCAGGCTCCGCTGCCCGCGCTCGCCGAGGCGATCGGCCCGCAGACCAGCCTCGTCGCCTGCTCGCACGTCGGCTGGGTGAGCGGGCTGATGGCGCCCGCCGAGCTCGCGCAGCTGGACGTCCCTGTGCTGCTCGACGGAGCGCAGGGCGTCGGCGCGGTGCCCGTCGACGTGCACGCGCTCGGCTGCGACGCCTACGCCGGCTCGGGGCAGAAGTGGCTCTGCGGTCCCGACGCCACGGGCATGCTCTATGTCAGCCCCGCCCTGCGCGAGCGCCTCAGCGTGACAAGGCGCGGCTACATGAACCTCGCCGATCCCAACGTCGGCCTCGACGCGGTCCCCCAACGCGGACGCGCGACGTTTTGACGCGATGTCGATGAGCGCCGAGACGCTCGCCTGCGCGCGCGCGGCGCTCGACGTGCTGCAGTCGGCCGGACTGGCCGCCGTGCAGCAGCGCGCGCGCGAGCTGGCCGCTCGTCTGGCGGACATGCTGCGTGAGCGAGGGCGCGAGATCGCGCCGCGCGATCACACGACGCTCGTGTCGTTCACGAGCGCCGACCCGCAGGCGCGAGCGTCTCGCGCTGGCCGAGCGAGGGGTGATCGTGCGTAACATCCCGGGACGGCCGTGGCTGCGCGCGTCGGTCGGAGGCTGGAGCACCGAGCAGGACCTCGACGGTCTGGTGGAGGCGCTCTGAGCTCGACCGGCGTCGGGGGGAAAGCCGGACAGCGCAAGCGACGCACGCCACAGCGGGAGACCGCAGCGCAGGTCCGCCGACCCAATGACCCCCCCACGAGAGACCGTTCCTCCGACACCGCCGCCGCCGGCGCCCGCCGGCGACCAGTTCGCGCAAGCGACCCAGCAGCCGCCCGCGCCGGCGCCAAGCGCCGTTGACCTCACGGCGACGAGCGCCGAGGCGACGCGCCGTAGGCCTTCATCGCGCCTGCCGCGCCCCGCGCTTGCCCATCTGGCCCTGGCGGGCATCCTCGCCCTGGCGGCGGTGCTCGACGTGCACCGCCTCTCCCAGAACGCCTACGGCAACATCTTCTACTCGGCCGGCGTGCGTTCGATGCTGCGCTCCTGGCACAACTTCCTGTTCGTCTCGTTTGACCCCGGCGGCCTGATCACGATCGACAAGCCGCCGCTGGCCCTGTGGGTCCAGGCGGCCAGCGCCAAGCTGTTCGGCTTCACGCCGCTCAGCCTGCTGCTGCCCGAGGCGATCGCCGGCGTGCTCGCGGTGGCGGTGCTCTACCTCGCGCTCAAGCGCAGCTTCGGCGTGACGGCCGGGCTCGTCGGCGCGCTCTCGCTGGCGGTGTTCCCATCGTTCGTCGCCGTCTCGCGCGTCAACGGCGTCGACCCGCTGCTGATCCTGCTGATGACGCTCGCCGCCGACGCCGCGCTGCGCGCCTGCCACAGCGGGCGCTGGCGCACGCTCATCTGGTGTGCGGTGCTCGTCGGGCTGGCGTTCAACACGAAGACGCTCGCCGCCTATCTGGTCGTGCCGGGGATCGCGCTCGCCTACGCGCTGTGCGGTCCGCGCTCGAGCGCTCGACGCCGTCGCACAGCTCGCCGTGGCCGGCGCGGTGATGCTCGCCGTGTCGTTCTCCTGGATCGCCTTCGTCGAAGCCACGCCCGCGTCCAAGCGCCCCTACATCGGCGGCTCGACGAACAACACCGAGACGGGGCTGACCTTCGACTACAACGGCTTCGGGCGTGTCGAAGGCGAGGCCGGCGGGCCTGGGGAGATCCCGGCCGGCAGCGGCGCTTTGGCGCGCGCAGCCCCGCCGGCGCCCGCGACGGCGCGCCGCACGCCGCCCGCGGCGGGGCAGCCCGCGCCCGCCCACGTCGCGCGGCCCGTGCCCGTCGTACCGCTGTCGCGCTTCTTGCCCGACGGGCGCGAACGCGATCCGATCCCGTTCGGCGGTGCGGTCGGGCCGCTGCGGCTGTTCGGCGTGGGCCTCGGCGACCAGGGCGCGTGGATGCTGCCGTTCGCGTTCTTCGGCATGCTCGCGACGGCGCTCGTCACGCTCGGCCCCGGCAGGAGAAGGCGCGATCCGCGGCTGGCCGCGCTGCTCGTACTCGGCGGCTGGTTTCTCGTCGAGGCCGCGGTGCTCAGCCTCTCCAAGGGCATCGTGCACCCCTACTACGTCTCGGCGCTCGGGCCCGGCCTCGCGGCGATGTGCGGCTGCGGCGTCGTCGCCTTCGCGCAGCTCGCGCGCGCGCCGTTGCGCGATTGGCGTCGGCTGCTCGCGCCGCTTGCGATCGTCGCCACCGTGATCGCGCAGATCGTGCTGCTGAAGCGGGAGAGCTACCTGCTGTGGCTCGTGCCCGTGCTGATCTGCGGCGCGGCGCTCGCCGCCTGCGCGCTGCTGTCGCTGCGCCGCCTCGCACCCGGTGCGCTCGCGCTCACGTTCGCGCTGCTGCTCGTCGCGCCGACCGCCTATGCGACGACGACCTGGCTCGCGCCGGTCGAGGGCACATTCCCCGCGGCCGGGCCAAAACAGGCGACCGGCCAGGGCGAGCTCGGCGTCGGGCCGGTCGATGAACGCCGCGACCATCTGCTGCTGGCATACGTCAGCGCCCATCACCCGGGGTCGCGCTTCGCGCTGCTGACCGATGCCTCCAACACCGCCTCGCCGTTCATCCTGCTCGGCGCCGACGCGGCCGCCCTGGCCGGCTACAGCGGCACCGACCCGGCCGTCAACGGGCCAGCGCTCGCGCGTCTGGTCGCAGACGGTCAGGCGCGCTACGTCGCGCTCGGCGGAGAGTTCTCGACGCGCGGCGGAAACGCCGCGACGGCGGCGGTCCAGCGCGCCTGCGTCGAGGTGGCGCCGGCGGCCTGGCAGGGCTCCCCGCCGATCTACGCCGACAGCCTCGTGCTGTTCGACTGCGCCGGGCGCGAGCGAGAGCTCGCCCACCTGACGGGCCGGCCGCGACGAGTCCCACCGCCGCTGGACTACGCGGCGACCGACAGCTCGCGATCGAACGCCCGCGAGAACAGCTCTGACTCGCGCCCCGCCGCCCAGCGCGGCACCGCCGAGTCGCCCTCGGCGAGCAGGCGCAGCTGCACCTCGCCGTTTTGCAACGCGACGGTCGTGCCGCGCACCAGCTGATCGCGCGAGCGCTCGAGGTCCTCGGCCAGACGCAGCAGCGCGGCGCAGCGATCAAGCCGCGCCGCGTCGCCCTCGCCGAACAGCGCCCGCAGCGGCCCGGGGTCGGGCATCCCCTTGCGGTGATAGCGCGCCGACTGGGCGATGATCGCAACCTCGACCGGCGAGAACCCGGGCAGGCCGCCGTTGAGGATCAGATAGCGCGAGTGCTTGTGGTGGTCGTCGTAGTCGACCGACATGCCGATGTCGTGCAGCATGCACGCCGCCCACAACAGCTCGCGCTCGCGCGCGTCTCCGTCGTGCAGCCCCAGGCGGGCCAGCTCGTCGAACATGCCGAGCGCGAGCGCGGCCACGTGGCGCGTGTGGGCGACGTCGACCTGATAGCGCGCCGCCAGGTTGAGCACGCTGCAGCGGCGCACGTCCTCGAACAGCGGCGGGTCGCGATCGGCCAGCAGGCGCTCGAAGAACACGCCCTCGCGCAGCCCGGCCTCGGTCACCTCCAGGCCCTTGAAGCGCCCGGCCGTCAACACCCCCTGCAACACCACCGCGCCGGCGAGGATCAGGTCGGCGCGGGCGAGCTTGATGCCCGGCACGCTCGCCCGCTCGCCCGGCGGCAGCGCGGCAAGCCGCTGGATCAGCTCCTCGAGCGCCTCGGGCTCGATGACCATGCCCTGCACGCCGTTGGAGGGCAGCCCCGCCGCCCGCTGGGCCGCCGCGGCCAGGTTGCGCACGGTCCCACCGAGGCCCACCAGGCGCCAGCCCCCCGCGTCGCCTGTCGTGTTCGGACAGCCAGTCGTTGGACTGAAGCTGTTGGGCGACATGCTCGCGCAGCGCGTCCAGGCGCCCGCGCTTGGCCGGACCCTTGCCGGGCAGGAAGCGCTCGCTCATGCGCACCGTGCCAAGCCGCCACGAGCCCGACTCGTGCGCAAGCCGGCCCTGGCACGCGCACGAGCTGCATCGAGCCTCCGCCGAGGTCCAGCACGCAACCGTCGTGCAGCGTCGTCGAGTTCGCCGCCGCGAGATAGCCATAGCGCGCCTCCTGCTCGCGGTCGAGCACCCTGATCGGCAATCCCGAGCGCTCGCGCGCTCGCGACAGGAAGCCCTGCGCGTTGTCGGCTTCGCGGATCGCGCTCGTCGCCACCGCGTCGATCGCAGCCCCGTCCAGGCCGCTTGCCTTGCAGAAGTGAGCGAAAACGTCGAGCGTCTCCAGCGCGCGCGTCATCGGCGCGTCGCCGAGGCTGCCGGTCTGCTCGAGCCCCTCGCCGATGCGCACCGGCTGATAGATCTCGTCCGTTCGCTTCCACCAGCCCTCGCCGGCGGCGAACACGACGAGCCGAAAGGAGCTCGAGCCGAGATCGATCACCGCCAAGCGCTCGTTGTTGTCCACGTTTTGAGCGTAATCGCTACGGCGGCCGACTTTCGCGACCGCTGTGGATCCGCCGCGCGCGTCGGTCTCGGCGGCGAGCCGTCGCGGGCTCGCCGAGCGGTGTCGACGCGCTTTGCTCAGCCTGCGGCCGCGCGCCGCGCGCGCTTGACCTCGTACATCGCCTTGTCGGCGTCGACGACCGCCTGCTCGGCGCCGGCCGTCTGGCTGTCGACGATCACAAAGCCGACGCTCGCCGAGGGATGAAGCACGGAGTCTCCGACGTCGATGCCGCACGCCGCGACGACCTGCGAGAGCCCCTCGGCGACGATCTCGATGCCCGACTGATCGATGTGCGGGAGCAGCACGGCAAACTCGTCGCCGCCGAGGCGAGCGACCAGATCGGTCTCGCGCAGGCGGCGCGTGAGCGCCCTGGCGACCGCGGTCAGCGCGTCGTCGCCGACCTTGTGGCCGTGCGCGTCGTTTACCTGCTTGAAGTCGTCGAGATCGATCACCATCAGCGCGGCGACCTCGCCGTAGCGGCGCGAGCGCGCGACCTGCAGCTTGAGGTCGTGCTCGAACAGGCGCCGGTTGCGCAGGCCCGTCAGCGGGTCGTGGTCGGCGAGATGGCGCAGGTGCTCCTCCAGACGCTTTCGCTCTGAGATGTCCTGCAGCTGGGCGATGTAGTGAAGCGGCGCGCCGTCGCCGTCGCGCACGAGCGACACCGAGAGCACCGCCGACATGACGCCTCCCGAGGCGTCGAAGTAGCGCTTCTCGACCTGGTATGCGGCGATCTTGCCGACGAGCAGCTGCGCGCGCTGCTCGGCGTCGCCGCCCACATCGTCGGGGTGGGTGATGTCGTCGAAGCGCATCGCCGTCAGCTCCTCGGTCGTGTAGCCGGTGATGTCACACAGCGCGCGGTTGACGAGCATCCAACGACCGTCGAGGTCGAGCAGCCCTGTGCCGACCGGCGCGCGCTCGAAGACCTGCTCGAAGTGGTCGTGGGCGCCCGCCGAGCGATCCTCGTCCCGCACGGTGGCGGTGACGTCCAACACGACCGCCACGCCGCCCATCACGTTCGCCGCAGCTGTGTCCTCGCCGGCGCCGGCGCCGTCGCCGGCCCGATCGAGGCTGAGCGGACCGACGTCGACCATCAGGCAGTGCTCGCGCTCGGAGGTCCAGACCTCGCGCGAGCGCGTCTCGCCGGCGAGCGCCGAGCGACACAGCGGCTCGATCGCCTTCCACACGGCGGCGGGGAACGCGTCGCCGATGAACTGGCCATCGCGAAAGGCCGAGGAGGCGCTCTGGCGCTCGAGCGGCTGGCCGGCCGCGAGCACGAAGCGAAGCTCGCTGTCGAACACGAGTATGAGCGCCGACGGCAGCGCGTCGAGCGCCGCCGCGGCGACCTCGTCGGCGCCTGCAAGCCCCCCGTCTGCGTTGACGCTGCGTTGCACGGGCACGTCCTACTATCGGCCGCGGCGGCCGATCACTTGACGGCTTGCGCCCGGCGCAAGCCCGCGGTCAAGTCGGGATCCCGCCGGGCGCGAGCCCGCGCTCAAGCCCAGGTCAAGGCTCCAACGGCGTCCAGTGATTCTCGGCGCGCGTCTCAGGGCCCTCGAGGACGCGGCGAAAGCGGGTGCGCCGGCTGTCCGCGCGCTCTTCTCGCCGTCGCTGCTCCTCCAGAAGAGCCTCGACTCGCTCACGCTGCACTTCCGTGCTGCGCCGCGCCACAGGTCTTTCGCTCGTGCCGTAATCCATCGCCGCACCTCTCGTCTGGTCGACCGCCGCAGCCAACGGCATACCACTCTCGCGCCCGCTCCTCGCGACCGCTTTTCGCACGAAGCGGGGACTTTTCAATCCGGCCGATCGACGCGCCTCAGCGCGGCCACGGCGGCATCGCTCGAGGCGGCCGCGATCTCATCGCCGAGGCCGGCCAGGTCTACCTTGCGGACGAACCGCTCGGGCCCACCGAGAGGCGCGAAGAAATCGTCGTAGTGGGTCGGGACGATGATGCGCGGGTCAAGCCGCGGAAGGACGCGCTCCCAATAGTGAGGCGTGACCTCGCGGCCGGCGACGCCGGCGAGGAACACGTCCACCGGGTCGTGTCGCAGCTCGTCGTCGTCGAGGTCGGCGCTGCCCTGGTGGTATAGCGAGATCCCCGCGACCTCCAGGCGGATGCCGTAGACCGGTCCGCACCGGTATGCGGTCGGCACGAGGCCGTCGAGCGCCTCGCACGTCAGTGGACCGTCCATCGGCACCTTGCGACCGAGCAGCAGCTTGGAGTGCCTGCTGGGGATGAACGTCGCGACGAACGGGCCGATCTCATAGCGATGATGCGGCTGCACCTCGACCGCAAGCTCGCCGAGGCCATGCAATGCCATCAGGTGCGCCAGCGAGCTCGACCCATACGCGGGCACGCGATCTCGCGCGGCGATCGCAGGCGCGTCAACCGCGTGATCGAAGTGCGTGTGCCCAACCAGGACGCCGGCGACCTTCCCCGGCGCGCGTCCATACGTATCGAGCATCGCCCGGTCCGGGAGCGCTTTGCGTCGCAGCAGGAGCGAGCTGAGCGGAACCCTCGATACGTAGGGGTCGATGAACAGCGAGACGCCCTCGTAGGTGAGGCAGTACCCCGAAACGCCGAGCCAGCTGACGTCGAGCCCGGCGGGCAGCCCGATCGCGACGGACTCGAACGCACGGACAGCCTGGTGGTCATCCGAGGTGGACACGGGCCGTATGTTGACGTCTTTCTCGCCGACCTTCGGGTGCGTGAGTCCTGCTCGCCGGGTAGGATGGGCGCCCGCATGCCCAGGTTCCTGGTTCAGCTCGCCGCCGCGCAGCCGCTGACGGGGGATCAGTTGACGAGGTTCCGCGAGCGCATTTCCGACGAGCTGTCGGTGGTCGGTCCGGTCATCGTTTTCACGTACGAGGCCAAGAGCATGGAGGTGGCGCGTGCGGACCTCCTGGGGAACTTCGAACTGGACGCCCTGCCCGGCCTGCGAATTGAGTCGATCAAACCGGCCTAGCCCGAGACCGGCGCTCTGGGCGGCTGTCGATTTACGGTTTTCCCGAGTGGGCCCGCCTGGACTCGAACCAGGGACCTACCGATTATGAGTCGGCAGCTCTAACCAACTGAGCTACGGGCCCGCCTCCGCGCTCGAGCCGTGGCCCGCACGCGGCGCGCCAGACGCTACCAGCGAGATATGGCATGCTCTCGCCCGCCGCGCACGCTGGAGGCGCCGGCCTCGGATTCCACAGGGAGGGACAGCAGATGGCAGAGCGCGCAGCGATCGTCACGGGAGCGTCGTCGGGCATCGGCCTGGCGATAGCCACGATGCTCGGCGAGGAAGGTTTTGCGATCACGATGGCCGCCCGGCGCCCGGACAAGCTCGAGGCCGCCGTCTCGGTGCTCTCAGACGCAGGGCTTCGACGTGCAGGGCGTTCCCGCGAACGTCAAGGACGAGGCCGAGATCCAGAAGGTGGTCGGGGCTCACCGCGAGCGCCACGGGCGCCTGGACGTGCTCGTCAACAACGCGGGCGTCGGCTACGCCTCGCCGGTCAGCGAACTGGAGACCAAGTGGCTTGACATGCAGATCAACATCAACCTGCGCTCGATCCCGCTCTTCTACCGCGAATCGCTGGAGATGCTCAAGGCCGCCGGCGCCGAGCACAAGAACGCGCTCGTGATCAACACGGCGTCGATCGCCGGCAAGCGCGGCGTCCCCGGCAACGCCGTCTACTCGGCCACCAAGCATGCCGTCGTCGGCTGGACGGACTCGATGAACCGCGAGCTGAACACGCTCGGGATCAAGTCGACCGCGCTGTGCCCGGCGTGGGTCGACACCCCGATGACCGACTTCATCAAGGGCCAGGTGCAGGCCGAGACGATGATCCGCACGACCGACATCTCAGAGGCCGTGCGCTACCTGCTCAAGCTCTCCCCGATGTGCCTCGTGCCGGAGATGATGTTCGTCATCCCGGGCGACACGACGATGTAGGGTGGCGGTGTGAAGCTCGGCGTGCACATCGGCTACTGGGGCCTTGGCCTCAGCTCCGCCGATCAGCTGAACATCGTCCAGGAGGCCGAGCGCCTTGGCTATGACTCCGTTTGGGCGGCCGAGGCATACGGCTCTGACGCCGCGACCGTGCTCGGCTGGCTGGCGGGGCAGACGGAGCGCATCAAGCTGGGGTCGGGGATCTTTCAGATGCCCGCTCGCTCGGCGGCGATGACCGCGATGACCGCCGCGACGATCGACCAGCTCTCCGACGGTCGCATGATCCTCGGCATCGGAACCTCCGGCCCGCAGGTCGCCGAGGGATGGCACGGACAGCGCTTTGCCAAGCAGCTTCAGCGCACGCGCGACTACGTCGCCGTCGTGCGCATGGCGCTCGCTCGCGAGCGCGTCGAGTTCCACGGCGAGACGCTGGAGCTGCCGCTGCCCGACGGGCCTGGAAAGGCGCTCAAGCTCACGATCGGCCCGGTGCAGGAGCAGATCCCGATCTACCTCGCGGCGATCGGCCCCAAGAACACCGAACTGGCGGGCGAGATCGCAGACGGCTGGATCCCGACGCTGTTCTCGCCCGAGCACGTCGACGCGCTGCGCCCGCTGCTGCAGGACGGCGCCGCGCGCTCAGGACGCTCGCTGGATGGCTTTGACATCGCGCCCACGGTGCAGGTCTTCGTCAACGACGACCTGCAGGCGGCGCGCGACGCGATGCGCCCGCACATCGCGCTGTACGTCGGCGGCATGGGCTCGCGCGAGCGCAACTTCTACAACCAGCTCGTACAGCGCTACGGCTTTGAGGCGCAGGCCAAACAGATCCAGGACTTCTATCTCGAAGGCAAGCGCGAGGAGGCGATGGCCGCGGTCCCGAACGAGCTGATCGACACCGTCGCGCTGTGCGGACCGGCCGATGTGGTGCGCGAGCGCCTGGCCGTCTATCGCGACGCGGGCGTCGGCACGCTCGGGGTGACGCCCATCGCGTTCACCGCGCAGGAGCGCCTCACCCAGCTGCGGCTGGTCGCCGAGCTCGCCGCCGCCTAGCGCCATGCGCGTCCTGCTGGGCGCCTTCGGCGACCCGGGTCACGCCTTCCCGATGATCGCGCTGGGGCGCTCGCTCGTCGCCAGGGGCCACGAGGTGACGCTGCAAACGTGGACCCGCTGGGAGCAGAACGTTCGCGCCGAGGGCATGGCGTTCGCACCCGCGCCGGAGTACCGGGTGTTCCCGACCGGCGAAGCCGGCGGCATCTACGAGACGGTCGCGCAGGCCACGGAAGACACGCTGCCGCTCGTGCGCTCGCTGCGCCCCGACGTCGCCGTCGCGGACATCCTCACGCTGGCTCCAGCGCTGGCGGCAGAGATCGAGGGTGTTCCCTGCGCGACGCTCATCCCCCACGTCTATCCCGGACAGCGAGCCGGGCTTCCCGATCTACTCGATCGGCGCGCGCCTGCCGCGCACCGGCGCCGGGCGCTGGCTGTGGCGTCGCGGCCAGCGCCCCGTGCGCCGAGGTCTTCAGATCGGGCGCAGCGAGCTGAACGGCGCCCGCCGCGAGCTGGGGCTCGATCAGCTCGCGCATGTCCACGGCGGCATCAGCCGCCGGCTGACGCTGGTCGCGACGTTTCCTCAGCTCGAGTATCCGCGCACCTGGCCCGAGCACGTCCACGTGGTGGGACCGCTGATGTGGGAGCCGCCTGCCGAGGATGTCGAGCTGCCGACGGCGGGCCCGGACGGCGACGTGTCAGACGCACCGCTCGTGCTGATCGCCCCCTCGACCGCCCAGGACCCCGAGCACCGGCTGCTCGCGGCCGCGCTTGACGGGCTCGCCGGCGAGCGCGTGCGGGTGCTCGCCACCTGGAACAGGCGACTGCCGCGGCGCGCGCTGCCGGTTCCAGACAACGCGAAGCTCGTCGACTGGGTCTCCTACTCGCGCACGATGCCAAGCTGCGACGTCGTCGTCTGCCACGCCGGCCACGGCACGCTGGTGCGCGCGTTGGCGTGCGGCTGTCCGGTCGTCGCCTGCCCGGCCGTGGGCGACATGAACGAGAACGCCGCACGCCTGGACTGGTTCGGCGCCGGGGTGCGCGTTCCGCGGCGCTTTGCCAATCCTCGCCCGTTGCGGCTGGCGGTCGAGCGGGCGCTGCGCGAGCCGTCGATCCGCGCGCGTGCGGGCGAGCTCGCCGGCTGGTTCAGCGCCCACGATCCGGGCGAGAAGGCCGCGATGCTCGTCGAGCAAATGGCCGTCTGAGCAAGCTCCGGGGGTGGGACTCGAACCCACAACCTCTCGGTTAACAGCCGAGCGCATCTGCCAAATTGAGCTACCCCGGATCGCGCTACCCCGGAACGATGCCGGGGTCTTGGCGGCATTGTAGGGGAGCGCGATCGCGCCGGGACAGCGTGATCATTCCCGCCTCGACCTCCGCGTGGCAGTTGGCGCATAACAGCACGCACTTGCTGGCCTCCGCCCTTGCCTTCGCCATCGACCTGGCCACGCCCCGAGCGCTCATCGCGAATCGCTTGTCAGCCGGCGTGAGGTGATGAAACTCCAGTGCCGCGATGCAACGCCGATACCCGCAAACCGTGCATGCCCCGCCGGCCTCGTCGACCAAGGCTCGCTTGACCCTCCGCCGCCGCCGGCTCACCGCTTCGGCGCCGCACTTGGCGCATCGGTAACCGCCGGAGCTCCTCAGCCTGAACACGGTGTGGCCGTGCCTGGCGCAGTGGAGCAGCAGGCGCGGTTGACCATCGCTCGATGCCCGACGCCGCTCGGCCCACGTGGTCTTCAAGCCATACTCCCGCAGCCAGTGCCGGACCGTCGTCTTGCTTCGTCCAACGGCATGCGCGATCTGCGCAATTGACGCCCCCTCCCCCACCAACCGCCGCAACACCTCACGCGACAGCGGCCCCCGCGCCGCATGCCTGGCTTGATTGACCGCGCGAAGCCCGTGCTTATCGACCCAGTAGCCGACCGTCGATTCGTGTAGCGCGAAGCGCCTCCCGATCTCAGCCAGCGACAGGCCCTCGTCCAGCAGCTCCTTCAGCGATGCGCGATCCATGCACCGCATTGTCCTCACAGCTTAGGACGAAGCAGTCGGTGCGGCGCGAGCCCGTCAATCCCCCCGGTCTCCGGTCTCATCGAGCACCATCGCATAGGCGCGATCGAACTCGCGCATGACGTCCGCCTTGCGAGCCGCGAGGCCGCTGATACCCCCCGCGCGCGGCTCCCAGACGCCCGACGCCGCCTCGTCATCGGCTTCGCGCTCAACTGCGACAGCAACCTCGCCGGGCGCAGCCGCGGGATGCGTCGCCTCCGAGCTCGACGGACGACTCATCGACAGCCGCGCCGCCTGGATCTCCCGATCGATCTGCGCGAGCTCGAGCTGCAGTCGCTGCACCTGGAGCATCGCCGGATTGGCCTGTTCGCGGCCGGCCTGAACCACGAGCTCGGCAAGCAGCGCCTGCAAGGCGGGATCCTCGTCGGGCCCCCCGTCCGTGGCGAAGTGAGTCCAACGGCTCGCGCAGATGCTCGCGCAGGTGAAGCGCAGCGCGCCGCAGCAGGTCGCTCGTGAAGTACGACTGCACATCCGCCTGCGCGAGCGCCGGGCCCCCCTCCTCAGGTGCGGCGAGGCACAGCGCCAGGAAGGCCCGCTCGGTCTCCTCCCCGCGCGACAGCGCTCCGCCGGGCCCGGCGCTTGACGCCCCTGACCGGGCCGAACCCCGGGCCGTCTGATCGTGATCGCCCCGCGCCGCAGCGCTCCCGGCCTGCCGCTCGCCTTGGCGCCCGCGCGCGCCGGCAGCCGAGAGCACCGTCTCGACAAGGCTCTCCGGCAGCGCCAGCCTCCCCGACACCAGGCGCATCAGCTCCATCCGCAGAGCGCTCGGCGCCAGCGCCGCGAACACCGGGCGCAGCTCGTCGAGCATCCGGTCCTTGCCCTCCGGGCCGGAGTGATCGCCCGCAGCGAGCACCCGCTCGACGCGAAAGCGCTCGAATGGAACCGCGTCGGCAACCGCTCTTTCGATCGCCTCGGCGCCATCGCGCTGCACGAGCTCAGCCGGATCGGCCCCCGCCGGGCAGCGCCACGACACGAAGGTCCAGCTGGCGGCGCGCCGCCAGGTCGGCCGCGCGCAGCATCGCGTTCTGGCCAGCCGAGTCGGCGTCTAGCGCGAGCAGCACCGTCGATGCCATGCGCGAGAGCTCGGCCACCTGCTCGGGCGTGAGCGCGGTGCCCATCAATCCCACCGCGTTTCGAATCCCCGCCTGGTGCAGCGCGATCACGTCGGTGTACCCCTCGCAGAGGATCACCGACCCGGCGCGCGTCGCGTGCGCGCGAGCCAGATGGGCGCCATAGAGATGGCGGCCCTTGTGGTAGATGTCGTTGTCGGCCGTGTTCAGGTACTTCGGCTGTTGGTCCTCGCCGATCGCGCGCGCGCCGAAGCCGAGCACCCGGCCGCGGATGTCCGCGAGCGGGAACATGATCCGCGAGCGAAAGCGGTCATAGGGCTGGCCGTTCTCCCTGGAGCGCTGCGCCAGGCCCGTCGCGTAGAGCTCTGGCACGGAGAATCCGCCGCTGCGCGAGGCGTCGAGCACCCGGTTCCACGCGCTCGGCGCATAGCCGACTCCGAACTCGCGCAGCACCTCCTCGGCGAGCCCTCGCCCGGTCAGCTGCTCGCGTGCGCGAGCGCCCTCCCGGGAGTCCCACAGGCAGCGCTCGTAGTAGGCGCTCGTGCGCGCCAGCAGACCGAGCAGGCGCTCGCGGCGCTCGCGGCGCTCGGCCTCCTTGGGATCCTCCTGCTCGAGCTCGAGCTCGACGCCGTAGCGGTCGCCCAGCAGCTCGAGCGCCCCCTTGAAGTCAACCCCCTCGGTCTCCTGAACGAACGTGAACACGTCGCCCGCGGCCTGACAGCCAAAGCAGTAGTAGACCTTCTGCCCCGGGTCTATGCCGAACGACGGCGTGCGCTCCTCGTGAAACGGGCACAGCCCCTCATAGCGCGCCGCCCCGGCGCGCCGCAGGTCGGTGCGCGCCGAGACGAGCTCGACGAAGTCGACGGCGTCGCGGACACGATCTCGCGACTCGCGGGTGTAGAGGGCCATCGCGCCAAACCTAGCTGCTATCGGGGCTGGCTTCAGCCGGCGAACTCATGCGGAACGTAAAGCTCTGTCGAACTCCCTGATGCAGTAGCGGTCGGTCATTCCCGCCAGATGGTCGGTCACGCGCCGCGCGAGCTCGCGCTCACTGAGCGCCGCGCGTTCCTCGCCCCTCGCGCTCCCGGCCGCCGCCGGCAGTGTCTCGGGGTGCTCGACGTAGTGCTCGAACAGCGCGCGCACGACTCCGGCGATGCGCACGTGCTCTGCCTGAACCGCCGGCCCCAGGTACACGCGCTCGAACATGAACTCGCGCAGCGCGCTCATCGCCGGCCCGGCCTCGGGCCCCTGCACGATGTCCCCCGCGGTCGGCCGAGTGCTCGACCATGTCGTGCACGAGCGTGTCGATTCGCGCCGAGCCGTTCTTGCCGAGCACGCCGATCGGCTCCTGCGGCAGCTCGCCCTCGCGCAGCAGGCCCGGCGCGCAGGGCATCGTCGATGTCGTGGTTGATGTAGGCGACGCGGTCGATCACCCTCACGATCCGCCCCTCGAGCGTCTGCGGCAGCGGTGCGCGGCTGGAGTGCCCCGCGATCCCGTCGCGCACCTGCTCGGTCAGGTTCAGCCCGGCACCGTCGCGCTCCAGCTGGTCGACGACGCGCAGCGAGTGCTCGTGATGGGCGAAGCCCGCGCCCTCGCCGAAGCGCTCGCGCAGGCAGCGGTCGAGCACCTCCTCGCCGATGTGACCGAAGGGCGGGTGGCCGAGGTCGTGGCCCAGGCCGATCGCCTCGGTCAGGTCCTCGTTGAGCCTCAGCGCCCTGGCGACCGTGCGCGAGATCGTCGTCACCTCGAGCGTGTGGGTCAGGCGCGTGCGGTAGTGGTCGCCCTCGGGCGCGACGAACACCTGCGTCTTGTGCTTCAGGCGGCGAAACGCCTTGCAGTGCACGATTCGGTCGCGGTCGCGCTGAAACGGCGTGCGCAGGCCGCAATCCTGCTCCTCGCGTGCGCGCCGCGCGGGATAGGAGCGCGCCGCCAGCGGCGACAGCACCTGCTCCTCCTGCTCGCGCGCAGCGCTCGGCGTAGGCTCCGGCCGCGACCGCTCGGCTCGATCGGCCGAAGCTCATCACTCGATTGTCGCAGCGACCCCCTCTCGCTCCCGACGACCTTCGGCGGTGCAAGAGCGCTAGCGCTCGTGATGCCAGTCTCCGCGCAAGGTGAGCTGGCGGACCCAGTGCTGCCACTTGCCCTGCTGGGCCGGGCTCCTCGCCATACACGGGCGCCCGGTGCTCCGGGCGGCGGCAGGCCGTGCGCGGCCGCCGCGTCGATCCGCAGGTCGACCCCGTGCTCGTGCAGGCTCACATCGAAGCCGCCTCCAGAAAGCGAACGCCGTTACCCGGCGCGTCTGATGAGAAGCCCGTGGAAGACATCCTTCTCGGGCGCGCTCAGCACGCGCCGCGACGGTGCCCACCTGCTCGCCGCGCTGGCGAGCACGGGCACGCCCGCGTCGAGCATCTGGTAGGCGATCGGCAGTCCCTCGTCCACGCCATCGCAGATACAGCGCGCCCGCTCCCGACATCGCGCATGGCCGCCCGGCTCGGCCCGCACGGCAGCCGGCATCAGCCGCAGGTTCGCGTGATGCTCGAGCGTCGCCGAGATCGCCCGCTCGACCTGACCCAGCGCCGCCTCCGGCGCGCCGGGCGCCTCGCTCAAGGATCGTGCGAGCGCCTCTGTCATGAAGCGGTAGGCCGGCTCGTCCAGTGGGAAGCCCGACGCCTCGCACGCCGCGCAGACGACTCCCCCCGCCTCTCCGGAGAACGCCACGAGATGCTCGTGCTCGCCACACGTCGCGCATGCCGCGAGCTGAGGCGCAAGACCCGCCGCGAGCAGCAGCTTCAGGCGAAAGGCAAGCGCCGCTTCGCGGGTTGCCTGCGCGGGACGCTCGTCGAGCAGCGACAGCTTGCGGCACAGCAGATGAAACACGCTCGGATGAGGCTCTGAGGTCTCGAACACGCGCCCCACAGCGTCACAGGCGCGCGCCGCCGCGTCCAGCGCGCCGGCGTCGCCGCGCAGGCTCCGATACCCGTCGACGGTCTGCGCGCCCGTCACCGTCAGCAGCTCGCTGCGGCCTTCGTGCAGCTCGATGCGCAGGCGAAAGAACGGCTCGAGGCGCCCGCCGAAGCGGCTGCGCGCGCGCCGAACGCCCTTGGCGATCGCGCTCAGGCGTCCGCGATCGAGCGTGTAGAGGTGCAGGATGCGATCGGCCTCGCCGTAGCGCATCGAGCGCAGCACGATCGCCTCGGTCTTGACAGCGCGTCCAGCCATGCGGCCTATGTTCTCAGCAGGCCCAGCCGTATCAGGCGAATGACGGCTCCACGCGGCCCGGGAAGATGTCGGGCAGACCGTCGCTGATGCGGTCGGGAAAGCTCGCCGGACGCTTCTCCAGGAACGACGTGACGCCCTCCCTCGCGTCCGCCGACAGCCCGCGCGCGAACATCGCGCGCGAGTCCGCGCGGTGCGCGACCATCGGATGCTCGGCTCCGAGCATCGTCCACATCATGCGCCGCGCGAGCGCCACCGACACCGGCGCGGTGTTGTCGGCGATCTCACGCGCCAGCGCGTGGGCCACGCCGAGCAACTCATCCGCGGGGTGCACGCTTCGCACGAGTCCCCCCTCCAGCGCCTCGCTCGCGTCAAAGACGCGTCCGGTCGCGACCCACTCCATCGCCTGGCTGATCCCGACCACCCGCGGCAGAAACCAGCTCGAGCAGGCCTCGGGAACGATGCCCCGGCGTGCGAACACGAAGCCCAGACGAGCCTGCTCGGAGGCAAGGCGGATGTCCATCGGCAGGGTCATCGTCACCCCCACTCCCACCGCCGGCCCGTTGATCGCTGCGATCACCGGCTTCTGCGACGCGAAGATCCTCAACGCGACACGCCCACCGCCGTCGCGCGGGGTGTCGCCCTCGACCGCGCGATCGCGCCAGTCAAACGTATCGCCGCCGCTCCCCAGGTCAGCCCCGGCGCAGAAGCCCCGTCCCTCCCCGGTGACGATCACCACGCGCACCCCGTCATCGGCGTCCGCGTGCTCGAAGGCCGCGATCAGCTCATCGGCCATCTGCGGCGTGAAGGCGTTCAGGCGCTCGGGACGCGCGAGCGTGATCGTCAGGATCTGATCCTCCACGGCGTAGCGGATCTGCTCGAACTGCTCAGGCGTGGCGCTCTGTGTCTGCGGGGTCATCGGCTCTCCTTGGTGGGGTGGCGACATTCTGCACGAGAGCGCCCGCCGATCCCCCGAACGCGCGCGGCGCTCAGGAGCGCGGGCCGACGGTCAGCCCGCCGTCGACGACGAGGCTCTGGCCGGTCACGTAGGAGGACTCGTGCGAGAGCAGGAAGGCCGCGCAGTAGGCGACCTCCCATCCGGTCCCCTGCCTGCGGGCCGGGATCCTGACCCGCTCGCGTCCCGGAGCCCGCTGCGACGCGAGCCGCCCGAGCGACGTGTCGATCAGGCCTGGGCTCAGGAGGTTGACCCGCACTCCGGGCGCCCCCTCGACGGCCGCCTGGCGACAGAGGGACTCGAGCGCCGCCTTGGATGCGCCGTAGGCCGGATACGGGAGCACCTCGCGCGAGGCGACCGATCCCACGAGCACGATCGCTCCCCCGCCGTCCATCGCCGCAAGCCCGTGCTTGCAACCGAGAAAATGCGACCGCAGGTTGACACCCATCACGCGGTCCCAGTCCGCGGCGGAGGTTCCCCGCAGCCACATGCCCGCGCCGAGGCCGACGTTGAGCACCAGGCCATCGATCGCCCCCAGCGCGCGGTGGGCGTCGGCAAACAGCGCCTCGCTCGCCGTCTCATCCGCGGCGTCTGAGATCAGCACGCTGGCTTGCGCGTCCTCCGCGCGCACGAGCTCGGCCGTCGCCTCGGCGCTCTCGCGATCGATGTCGGCGATCGCCAGCGCCGCTCCTTCTCTGGCCAGCAGGACCGAGATGGCGCGGCCGTTGCCGATCGGCGGTGCCTCCAGGCCGTGATCAGCCTGGCCGCCGCCGATCACGAGCACCCGCCGGCCCGCGAGCCGCCCGCGCCCCGGCGCCTCGCCGCGAGCCTCATCGGGGGGCGCCGGCGTCGCGCTCTGGCCGTGTGCCTCCTGGGTCATCGTCGCGGCGATCATACTTTCGCCGCCCGGGCGCAGCCGCCCCACCCGATGACCGCTATATGTTATGAAGTAATGCCCGAGATAACCGTCTTCACCACCGAGCCTTGCTCTTTCTGCAGGCGCTTGAAGGGCCTGCTCGAGTCACACGGGCTCGAGTTCTCAGAGATCAACCTGTCAAGGGATCCCGAGGGACGGGTGGCGCTCGCGCACAAGACGGGAATGTTGACGCTTCCCGCAGGTCCTGGTCGACGGCCGCTCGATCGGCGGCTACGTCGAGGTCCAGGCCGCGGCCGACAGCGGTCGTCTGGCCGAGCTGCTCGCGGCCTAGCGTCGCCTGCGCCTCGGCCGCGGCTGGCAGGTCTCACACACGTACGTTCCGCGTCCGGCCGCGACGATCTTGACGATGCTCGCACCGCAGCGTCCGCACGGCTGCCCGGCGCGGCGATGCACGAGGAATTGGTCCTGAAAGGACCCGCGCACGCCGTCCAGGTCGCGGAAGTCTGAGATCGACGCCCCGCGCGCATCGATGCCCGCGCGCAGCGCGTCGACGACCGCGTCGCGCAGGTCTGCGTGCTGTGGCGAGGTCAGGCGCCCCGCGGGGCGAAGCGGATGAATGCGCGCGCGATACAGCGCCTCGTCGGCGTAGATGTTGCCCACGCCGGCGATCTTGCGCTGATCGAGCAGCAGCGCCTTGATCGGCGCGGTGCGCCCGCGCGTGAGCTCGCGCAGATGCTCGCTGGTGAACCGCTCGTCCAGCGGCTCCAGGCCGAGCCGCGCGGCGAAGAAGGCGTCCAGCTCTCGCGAGCCGTCGAGCAGCTGCCCGGTGCCAAAGCGCCGTGGGTCGACGATCACCAGCCGATTGCCAGAGCGTGCGTGATCGTCTTTTCCCGGCGGCCCCTGCGAGTCGGCGCACCCGCCTCCGCGGGCGCGAGCTGTATGCGCACCCGCGCGTGGGGCACGTCCGGCGGCGGCTCCCACAGCAGTGCGCCGGTCATGCGCAGATGCTGCGCGAGATGGACGTCTCCGTCAAAGCTCCACACCAGATACTTCCCGCGTCTGGACAGCGTCTGGATGCGCCGGCCTTCCAGCGCCGCGGCGAGCCTGCGCGGCGTCAGCGGACGCGACCAGCGCGAATCGAGGATCTCGATCCGGGCGAGCGTTCGACCCTCAAGCAGCGGCGCCAGCTGGCGACGGATCGTCTCGACCTCGGGAAGCTCTGGCATGTCGGCCTCAGCCTATGAAGGAATCACCGACGAGCTCCTGAGAGTCGCGCCCGGTCAACCAGCGCAGCACCGTGGCGCCGACGTCGCCGAGCGGACCGTCGTGGCGAGCGCCCGCCTGCGCGTCTGCCTGCGCATGCTCGCCCGTTGCCTGCCGCGCGATGCGCCGCGCCATCTGCGCGCCGGTCACCGCCAGCAGCGGCGCGTACTCGCGCGTGTGGTCGCTGCCGGGATGGGTCGGGTCGACCCCGTGGTCGGCGGTGACGATCAACAGGTCGTCGTCGCGCAGGCGCGCAAGCCAACCGGCCAGTCGCGTGTCGATCGCGCGCAGCGCCTCGTGAAATCCGGCGCAGTCCTTGCGATGGCCGTAGACCTGGTCGGTCTCGATCAGGTTGACGAACACGAGCCCCTGCTCGAGCTCCTCCAGCAGCAGCTCGACGCTGTCCAGCGCGAGCGCGTTGGTCGCGCCGGGATGGGAGTCGCTGACACCCACGCCGGCGAACAGGTCGCTGATCTTGCCCACCCCGTGCACGGCCACGCCGGCGTCCTGGAGCTCCTGCAGGTAGCTGCGCGCCGGCGGCTTCAACGCGAAGTCGCGGCGCCCGGCGGTGCGCTCGAACGCGCCCTGCGACCCGTCGAACGGCCGCGCGATCACACGCCCGACCGCGTGCTCGCCGGTCATCTGCTCGCGCGCGGCCAGGCAGGCGCCATACAGCTCGGCCTCGCTGAGTCGATCGACGTGCGCGGCCAGCTGCAGCACCGAGTCCTGGGAGGTGTAGAGGATCAGCGCGCCGCTGCGCAGGTGCTCGGCGCCGAAGTCCTCGATCGCCGCGATGCCGTTGTAGGGACGGTTGCAGATCACCTCGTGACCCATCGCAGCCACCAGCCGCTCCACGAGCTCTGGCGGAAAGCCCTGCGGGTAGGTGGGCAGAGGACGCTCGCAAACCACGCCCATCAGCTCCCAGTGGCCGGTCGTCGAGTCCTTGCCGGCGCCAAGCGGGTGAAGGCGCCCGTGCAGCACCGGGTCGGCCACCGCCGGCACGCCCTGCAGCTCGAGAATCGAGCCGAGGCCCAGAGCGCCGAGCGTCGGCAGCCTCAGGCCGCCGAGCGTCTGCGCGACGTGCGCCAGCGTGTTGGTCCCCTCATCGCCGTAGTCGCCGGCATCGGGAAGCGCGCCAACACCGCACGCGTCGATCACGAGCACGATCGCCCGCCGTCCCTGCCGCTGGCTGCGCGACGGCATCGGACGGGCTCACCTGGACGCGCGCGGGTGCGCGGAGAAGTACACGTCCTTCAGACGCTCGGCGGAGAGGTGCGTGTAGACCTGCGTCGTCGAGAGGTCCGCGTGCCCGAGCATCTCCTGCAGCGAGCGCAGGTCGCACCCGCCCGCGAGCAGGTGCGTGGCGAAGCTGTGGCGCAACGTGTGCGGGCTCATCTTGTGCTCCAGGCCGGCGCTGCGCGCGTAGCCCTGGATGATCTTGTACAGGCCCTGACGGCTGAGCCGCCGCCCGCTGCGATTGACAAACAGCGCCTGCTCGCGGCGATCTGCGACGAGCGCGGGGCGCCCCCTCGCGCAGTAGGCGCGCAGCGCCGACAGCGCCTGGCGGCCGATCGGCACGAGTCGCTCCTTGGAGCCCTTGCCCCGGGCGCGCAGGATCTGCTCCTGCAGATCGATGTCCTCCAGCTTGAGGTCGGTCGCCTCCGACGCGCGCAGCCCGCACGCGTACATCGACTCCAGCAGCGCGCGGTCTCGCAGCGCGCGCGGCTCGCTGCCCTTCGGCTGGGCCAGCAGCTTTGCGACCTCATCGCGCGAGAGCACCCTCGGCAGGCGCTGGGTCTTGCGCGGCCCGCGTAGCTGGGCCGTCGGATCGTGATCGATCGCGCCCTCGCGCCTCAGGTGTCGATAGAAGGAGCGCAGGCAGGCGACCTTGCGACTGAGCGTCGCCGCCGCGACGGGCTCCGATCCGTCGGTCAGCTCGGACAGGAACGCCGCCAGGTTCCCGTGCGAGACCTCGCACACGCTCAGGTCGCGACGGTGCAGGAACTGCCCGAACTGCAGCAGGTCGCTTCGATAGGCCTCGAGCGTGTTCTGCGAGAGCCCCCGCTCGAGCTCCATGTAGGCCAGGAAGTCGAGGATCAGCGCCTCGATCGCCACCCGCTGGGAGGGCTCACGGGTCTCGGGGTCTCGCAGCGCGAGGTTGCCTGGTTGACTCACCCCTGAAGCTTCGCCTCTAGAGCGAGGGCTCCTTTCTGGGGTGAGTCCTCCTGGGAAGCGCCGCCCAGGTCATGCTGGGCTGTCAGCGGCGAGCTCGGCGAGCACCGACCCGCCCGCCAGCGCCGCGCCGAAGAACAGCGGATCCTCGGTCAACCCACGTCCCATCGTCTGCGCCGAGAGCCCAGACATCGCGTAGGCGGGCAGGTCGACGGTCGCTCGGCGCCAGTCGTGGCGCGTGATGCGCGCGGGGCGCTCAACGTCGAGTCGCAGCGCCGGGCGGCGCGAGCCGTCGAGGCCGGCCGGAGCGCCGCCGGGCGCGCCGCCGAGCGCGCTCGCGAGGTCCGCTCCCGCCGGCGAACGCATCCCCGCGGGCAGCGCCACGCTCACCGGCTCCAGCAGCAGGTCGAGAACGGTGAGCGTGTGGTGGGAGATGCCCCGGTGGCGCTCGCGCCGATCGCCCGAGGACATGCGCGCCACGACGAGCGTCTGACAGCCCAGCGCGAGCGCGACGTGGGCGGAGTCAAGCGCGGACATGCCGCCGTGGCCCAGCGGCGAGGCCGAGCCCACGATCCCCGGCCCGGGGCCGCAGACCGCGGCGTCCCAGCCGAGCGTGCGCAGGCCGTGGTGCAGCGCCGCCGCGGTCGTGATCGCCTCCCCCTCGCCCCCGTAGGCGGCGCCCGCGGTCAGATGACCCGCCAGCAGGCCACGCTCGCGCAGCGCGCGCACCGTGCGCGAGTGACCACCCGCCAGCGCGCCGCCCTCGGTCTGCACGTAGCCGAGACTGCCCCCCGGGGCGCTCTGCGCGAAGGCCCAGGCCACCGGCGCGAGCTGGCCGTGAAGGGCTATCGCCGCGACCGGGCGGCTCACCGGAAGGCTGCAGACGACTGTCGCCGACACCGCCACGGCGTGCTGGAGGCTCGTGTAGTTGAGCTTCATCACGTTGGCGCTCAAGGGGGCCGTCGCCGTCCAGGCCGCGCGTGAGGTTGACGTGGACGATGTCAAACCCTCCCGAGCCCAGTCCGAGGTCGAGCGCCTGCACGTTGACGATCACGTCATCGCCCGCCTGCGCCGCCCCGAGCAGGTCCACGTCGACGATCGCCGGGCGCGACTGGCCGTTGAGCTCGATCAGCAGCTGCTGCTCGGGGCCGTCGAGCGGCCCGGCCTCGAGGACCGTGGCTCGCCTGAGCTTCAGCACGTCACCGGGTCGTCGGACGCTGGCCCGCGTCGGCGCGCGGTGCCAGATGCCCGTCCGTGGGCACGCCTTGTGCGTCGCCTGGCGCGGCGACCGGAGAGAGCACGGGCTGCTCGACGGATCCGTCGAGCAGCGCTTCGCCGCCCGACGCGCTCAGCTGCACGCTGACGTCCACGTCACACTCGTGCTCGGGGCGGTTTGCCAGCTCGTGCGCACGCGCGATCATCTCGGCGGCGACCGCTTGCGCCTGGCGCTCGTCGAGGTCGCTGAAGGCAACCTCCACGTGCAGCTGACAGGCCGTCGAGCGAGCAAGCCGTCGCAGCGGCGCCCGCGCTCGACCCGTCCTCGCGCCGATCGGGCAGCGTCGCGCTCACGAGCTCGCCGACGGCGTCGAGTCGACCGCGACGGAGGCGTCTGCGGCCTCCTCGCCCTGCGCCTCGATCTGCCCGCCGTCGGATGCACGCGCCAGGGCCGCGGCGATGAAGCCGCGAAACAGCGGCGCGGGACGCTGCGGACGGGACTTGAACTCGGGATGGAACTGGCAGCCCACGAAGAAGGGGTGATCGTCGATCTCGATCACCTCGACCAGGCGCTCGTCCGGCGACGTTCCGGCCAAGCGCAGCCCCACCGGCGCCTCGGGCCCGCGCGGGTTGGTCAGGCGCTTGCGCAGGAGGTTGTTGACCTCATAGCGGTGGCGGTGGCGCTCGTATATGACGCCCTCGCCATAGATCTCCTGCGCGCGCGACGCCGGCGTGCAGCTTGATCGGATCAGCGCCGAGGCGCATGGTGCCGCCGAGACCCGCGACCTCCTTCTGCTCGGGCAGCAGATCGATCACCGGGATAGGGCGTCTCGAGGTCGAACTCGGTGGAGTTGGCTCCATCCATGCCCGCAACGTTGCGCGCAAACTCGGCGACCGCCGCCTGCATTCCAAGGCAGATGCCCAGGTAGGGAATCCGCTGCTCGCGCGCGATCTGGACCGCGGCGATCTTGCCCTCGATCCCGCGACCGCCAAACCCGCCCGGCACGAGGATGCCGTCGGCCTGCTCCAGGCGTTCGCGCGCATCCCTGGCGTCCTGCTGCCCGCCGTCGGCCTCGTCCAGCGCCTCCTCGTCGTCGGCCTCGGGCGAGAGCTCGGGCGAGAGTCCGCGACCTCCAGATGCTCCGCGTCGATCCATTCGATCTGCACTCTCGCGTCCTGCATCGAGGCGGCGTGACGGAGGGCCTCGCTCACCGACAGGTAGGCGTCCTCCAGGCGCACGTACTTGCCGACCAGCGCGATCCTCACGGTGCGCTGCGCGCGCGCCGAGCGTTCGATCGGCTCCTTCCACCTCCGACAGCTCGGGCGCGGGCGCCTGCATCGCGAAGTGATCCAGCACGAACGCGTCGACCCCCTGATCGTGAAACGCGAGCGGCACCTTGTAGATGTCATCGACGTCATGGGCCGACACGATCGCCTCCGGGGGCAGGCTCGCGAAGAGGGCGATCTTCTTGCGAATCTCCGGCGACAGCGAGCCCTCCGAGCGGCACATCAGCATGTCTGGCGCGATGCCGATGCGCCTCAGCTCGTTGACGGAGTGCTGCGTTGGCTTGGTCTTCAGCTCACCGGCGTGCCCCACGAACGGGACGAGCGTGAGATGGATGAACAGACAGCGTTTGCGCCCCACGTCCACGGGGAACTGGCGGATCGCCTCCAGGAACGGGAGCGACTCGATGTCCCCGACGGTGCCGCCGATCTCGGTGATGACGAAGTCGACGTCGCTCGACTCGGCGATCAGCGCGATGCGCTGCTTGATCTCGTCCGTGATGTGCGGCACGACCTGCACCGTCGCGCCGAGGTAGTCGCCGCGGCGCTCGCGGCGGATCACGGCGTCATAGACGCCACCGGCCGTCACGTTGGAGGCGCGGCTGGTGTTGGCGTCGGTGAAGCGCTCGTAGTGGCCTAGGTCCAGATCGGTCTCGGCGCCGTCCTCGGTTACGAACACCTCGCCGTGCTGGTATGGCGACATCGTGCCCGGGTCGACGTTGATGTAGGGGTCGAACTTCTGCAGACCGACGGTCAGCCCGCTGGAGACGAGCAGCCGTCCCAGCGATGCCGCGGCGATGCCCTTGCCCAGCGAGGAGACGACGCCGCCGGTCACGAAGATGAACCGCGTCCGGCTCGGGGTCTGCGCGTAGCGATCGGAGTGGGGCAGGTTCATATCAGCTCAATCTCAGCAGCTAGGAGGGCCTGCCGAGGGAGTCTAGTTGGCGCAGCAGCGGGGTCCGTTCGATCAGCGAGGAGATCGAGCGCAGCTCGCCGTAGAGCGTGATCAGCGCGAGCAGCGCGAGCGCCACCAATTGGCCGCTCGGCGCCAGCGTCAGGACCAGCCAGAGCCCGGCGAGCGCGCCGAGCAGGTTGGCGCCGGTGTCGCCGAGCATCGCGCGCTCACGCAGGTCATATGCGCCCGCGACGAGCGCCGGCGCCACGAACAGCCCCAGCGTCCACAGCGGACGAAGCTGCGCAGAGCCGATCGCCAGGCCCGCACCGAGCAGCACGAACGCCTTCGTCGAGCGCCCCGGGCGCAGGTCGAGCAGGTTGAAGACGTTCGTGGCCAGCACGAGCACCGCGACGGCCAGGATCCAGCGTCCGCCCGACAGGTCAAACCAGCTCATCGCCAGCAGCGCCAGGCCGAGCGAGCCGACCGCCTTGACCACGCCGGTCGACAGCTCCCCGCGCAGGGCCGCCGCGCCGTGACCGCGCCAGCCACGCAGGGCGGGCCGCCCGCGATCCCCCGCTACGGCGCTCTCCGAGCGTGTCGTCGATCAACCCGAGCGCGATCACGCCAAGCGCATACACGGCGACCGGAAGCGTCTCTGGATGAAACACCCCGGTCGAGCTCGGGCCCTGCACGATCGCCAGCGGGACCAGCGCGACCAGCGCCGCGACGAGCACGAGCACGCCGAAGGGAAACGGCAGGCTGCGCCCCCGGAAGTTGGCCTTCGTGTGGCCCGCGGACCGCAGCGACCTGAGCACCACGGGCGCCAGCACCAGGGCGCTGACAAACGACACCACCAGCGGCAGGGCGTGCATCGCTGCAAGCTAGCGCCGAGCGCGGATGTGACAGCCCCCCACGCGTGAGAGGCCTAGGGTTGCGCCGCGCTCGACGCCGGGGCGGGCGCGCCGGCGCCGATGTTCGGCAGCAGCGAGTCGGCAGTCGGCTTGGTGCCGTAGGCGCCATGAGAGCCGGCGAGCGCGTAGATCAGCGCCGTCTGGCCGGCGGTCAGCTGCAGATCGTCGACGCTCGAGATGTTCTGGCTCTGATACCACGGCACCTGAGACGGTTCGGTGCTCGTGAGCTCGACTCCGACGATCGGCACCCCGACGTCGCTCACGCCGTCGATCAGTCCGGACTGAAACGCGGCGGAGGCCTGCGTCTGGGCGGCGGTCATGCCGCTCGGTTCGGTGCGCATCACGACGAGGCCGTCGAGCTTTGACAGCTGCCCGTCGAACGCGCTGAACAGCCCCGCGCGCACGCGGCTGACGAGCTCGCGATCCACGAGCGAACCGCCGCTCACCAGCTGTCGGCCGACGATCACACCGAAGCGTTCCACGAGCGCCTGCCCGGCATGTGAGGTTTCGGTTCCGAGCGTCGAGAAGACGCTCGCGTTGGCCTCGCTGGCGAGGCTCGGCAGGTCCATCGGCTCGCGCACACCGACGACCGTCGTGAGGTTTCCTCCGGCCTGGGTGACGGCGTCGCGCACGAGGCCGTTGACGCGGTCAGACGCCCCGCCGAAGAAGACGAGGCCGATCGAGCGCCCGGCGAGCAGGCCGTGGACCGCGATCGGGTACAGGTCGCCGGTGAAGGCTTCCTCGGTCGTCAGCTGGGTGCGCAGCTGAGCGGCCTGGTGCTGGGCGGCGTTCACTTCTGAGCTCAGGTCGTGCACGATCCCGCTCTTGGCCGAGGACACGAGGTTCGGAGTCGCCGATCGCGACGCCGATCACGACACCGACCGCCAGCGCCAGCAGCACCGCGGCGAGCGAGAGCGCGTGATAGCGATAGTCGAGCATTCTCGGCGCGGCGCTAGGCGCGGCTCAGCCGCTGCCGAACAGCAGGCCGAGCCTCACCCACAGCAGTTCGGCGACGTCGCGCAGCGCGGGCGTCATCCAGACGACCGCCAGCAGCGCGATCAGGCCGGCGACGATCACGGCGAGCAGCGGAGCCAGACCGGGACGCGGCTGGTACAGACGGCTCACGCCCTTGGCGTCGACGAGGATCTCGCCGATGCGAAGGCGCGTCAGGAAGGTCGAGGACATCCCTTTGCGGTTGCGGTCGAGGAACTCGACGAGGTTGAACTGCGAGCCGACGGACACGATCAGGCGCGCGCCCTTCTCGGCGGCGATCAGCAGCGCGAGATCCTGACTGGTCCCAGGCGCCGGCACCAGCTTGAAGCGCAGCCCCAGCTCCTCCAGGCGATGGCGCCCCGGGGCGCGCCCGTCCGGGTAGGAGTGCACGATCAACTCGGCGCCGCAGCGCAGCGCCGCCGAGGAAGCCGAGTCCATGTCCCCCACGATCATGTCGGGCTTGAGGCCCTCCTCCAGCAGCGCGTCCGCGCCGCCGTCGACGGCGACGAGCAGTGGCTTCATGTCGCGGATGAACAGCCGCAGCGCGTGGAGGTCGCGCTGATGGCCTACGCCGCGCACCACCACGAGCGTCGAGCGGTCGCGAAAGTCGGTCGAGAAGCGGGGCAGCTCGATCCGTCCGGCGAGCAGCTCGCGCTCCTCGCGCATGTGCTCGATCGTGTTGTGCGCGAAGCGCTCGAGCGCCTCTGAGATCTCATGCCGGCGCGCGTCGGTCTCAGCGCGCACGCGTGCGAGGTCGAGCACCTCGCCGTGGCAGAGCACCTCCCCCCCGTCGCCATCGCGCAGCACCTCGGCGCGCGCGGCGCGCGCGCGCGCGCCGAGAAGTCCGAGTCCTCGCCGCCCGGCGCCCAGACGAGCACGCGATCGCCATCGCGCAGCACCTCGAACAGCGCGTCGTCGGGAAGGTCCACCAGCAGGATCCCCGCTTCGACGAGCAGCTGGGGCCCCAGGTTCGGGTAGGAGCCGCCAGAGGAGGGACGGCAGTTGAGCACGGCCGCGGCGCCAGCCGCGATCAGCTCCTCGGCCGACACGCGGTCGATGTCGAGGTGATCGATCAGCGCGACGTCCCCGCGCTGCAGGTGCTTGACGAGCAGCTTCGTGCGCCGGCCGCTGCGGATCGGACCCGTGACCACGCGTGCGGGAGCCAGCGCATGGGATTCCCGCGAGCCGTTGACCAGCGGCGCCCTGCGCTCGCCTGAGCGGCGCGTCCGGGGAGCGCGGCAGCTCCGACCCAGCCGCGCCGGCCGGGTGCCCGCTGGATCGTGTCACGGCCATCGCCTCAGCGAGGGTAACGCGCGGCCGCGCAAATGCAGCCGGTGCACCCGTTGGATTGCGCTGCGCGCGAGCTCAGAGCGCGTCGAGATACCACGCGAGGACGGCCCTCAGGCCGCGCGGCGCAGCTCGCGCGCGTGACGGCGCGCCCCGCCGTCGGCGTCGTCGGCGCCGAGCATCCGCACGAGCTCGCCCTCCACGTCACCCTCCCCCAGCTCGATCACCGTGGTGCGCGTCGGCTGCACCGAGGTGTCCTTGACGATCGAGAAGTGCCGTTCGGCCAGCGAGGCGATCTGGGCCAGGTGCGTGATGCAAAGCAGCTGGCGCGTGGCGCCCAGCTCGCCCAGGCGCGTGCCCACGGCGCGAGCCGTCTTGCCGCCGATGCCCGCGTCGACCTCGTCGAAGACGATCGTCGCCTGCGAGGACGCGTTCGCGACACTCATGATCGCGAGCATCACGCGCGAAAGCTCCCCGCCGGAGGCGATCTCGCGCAGCGACCCAGCCGGCACGCCGGGATTGGGTGCGATCACGAAGTCCACGGCGTCTGCGCCCCGCGGCCCGAGCTCGCGCTCTGACATGGCGACCTCAAAGCTCGCGTCGCCCATCGCGAGCGTCTTCAGCTGCGCGCGCACTCCCTTGGCGAGGCGACCCGCGGCGGCGCGCCGCGCCGCGCGAAGCGCGCCGGCGCGCTCCTGAAGGACGTGCTGCGCGCGATCCAGCTCCTCACCGACGCGCTCCAGCGCCGCGTCGGCTCCCGCCAGCTCCTCGTGGCGGGCGCGCGCTCGCGCCGCGTACTGCAGCGCCTGCGCGACGTCCCCGCCGTGCTTGCGCGTCACGCGCTCAATCGCCGCCAGGCGCTCTTCCAGCATCTCCAGCGCGATCCTCTCCGTCGCCGTCTGTCAGCTCGTCGCCGTCCGCGTAGGCGCGCAGCTCGCCGGCGAGGTCCTGTGACTCGATGACAAGCGCATGCAGGCGGGCTGTCAGGGAGTCCAGGCGCGCGTCGACGCCGGCGAGCGACTCCAGGGCGAGCAGCCGCGTTGGCCATCGCCTGCGCCGCGCCAGGGCCCTCAGAGGACTCCGGCGCCAGCGCGTCAGACGCCCCGCCCGCCGCGGCGCGCAGCGCGTCGCGGCGCCGCAGGCGCTCGCGCTCGGCGACCAGTCGCTCGTAGTCGTGCTCGGCCAGCTGCGCGGCGTCGATCTCTGAAAGCTCGTGCTCGAGCAGGTCGAGCTCGCGCTCGCGCGCGTCTGAGAGCTCGCGCAGCTCGGCCAGGCGGGCGGCCAGCCGCGAGACCTCCGCATGGGCCTCAGCGCATTGCCTCAGCGCCGCTTGGTGCGCAGGCGCGCAGAGGCTGTCGAGGATCTCCAGCTGCGAGGAGGCGAGCGCCAGCTTGCGGTGCTCGTGCTGACCGTAGAAGCAGAGCAGGTGCGCGCCCAGGGCGCCGCAGCTGAGACACGGTGGCCGAACGGCCGTTGACATAGGCGCGGGTGCGTCCGTCGGCGCCGACGCGGCGGGCGAGCACTATCTCGACCGGGTCGCCGGTTCGCTCGGGCCGGGCCTCGTCGCCGGACAGACCACCGAGCTGCTGCAGCAGCTCGCCCGCGTCACGCAGCTGCTCAGGAGTGACCTCGAAGACGCCCTCGACGTAGGCCTCGCTGGCTCCCGGGCGCACGATGCCAGGGCGCGCGCGTCCCCCCAGCAGCAGGTCGAGCGCGTGCGCCAGCACGGTCTTGCCCGCGCCGGTCTCCCCGGTCAGAACGTTCAGGCCCGCCGACAGGCGCAGCCTCGCGCGCTCGATCAGCAGCAGGTTCTCGACAGACAGCTCTGAGAGCATCGCGGCAGGTGTAGCAGCGCTCTCCGACGGATCACGTGACAGAGAGTCCTGCAAGACGCCCACCAGCCCTATCGACAGCAGGCATAATCTGACCAGGCCGACGGTCTGCGGGGGATGGACACCCCGCGAGTCGGGCTCTAGCGTTAGTCCTCAGACGGCATGGCTGCCAGCGACCCAAACCAGCGCCCCGATCCGCTTGCTCCAGGGCGGGCGTATCTGTCGGCGTCGGCGCTGCGCCGCAAGCTGCAGGAGGAGGTCAACAGGGCCACGCGCCACGGCACCCACCTGAGCTGTCTGCTCGTGCTCATCGACAACCTGCCCGAGCTGTCGCGCGAGCACGGCGACGAGCTGCTGGAGCAGACGCTCGCCTACATCGGGCAGGCGCTCACGCGCAGCCTGCGCAACTTCGACCGGATCGGCAGGCCCAGCGGCTCGGAGCTGGTCGTCCTGCTGCCCGGCGCAGACGGCCTGCGCGGCGAGGTCGTCGCGCGACGCGTGCTCAAGCGCCTGGAGACGATCAAGCTGGAAACCGACGGGACGCGAAGGCCGCTGCGCATCTCGGTTGGGCTCGCCGCGTGGCAGGACGACCTCAGCGGCGAGGACCTGCTCGCCCAGTCGCGCGCGGCAGCAGCGACCGCCGCCGGGCCCGCAAACGGCCAGCTGGATCCCGCCGAGGACAACCCGGCCGATGACGCCTCGCGCGCCTGGCGCGCCGCTGTCGGTAGGCCCCCCATATCCGCGGGAGCCGATCGAGCCTGCATAATCCCGCGCGATGCTGAGCGGATCGGAGCTTTGGCTGCTGCGGCTGATGGCCGACCGCGGGCTTGCGCTGCTGGACCTCGACGGACCTGGTGGGGGCCAGCTGCTGATCGTGATCGAGGATCACGGCGAGCTGCAGGTCGCGGCCACGGCCGGCGGCACGGTGCGGCGTCGAAGCATCCCCGTGCAGGGAAGCGCGCTCGGCGCGCTGTTCGCCGGCGGCGAGGCGGTCTCGTTGGAGCGCCCGCGCGGCTCGGAGGCCGCGTGGCTCTACGAGCTCGGGCTGGAGGCGCGCGCGATCGTCGTCGAGCCGCTGGAGATGGAGGGCCACGGCGGCGGCCTGGTGATCGCGCTGCGCAGCGCCGGCAGCTTCCGCGATCCCGACCGCCAGGCGCTGAGCGCCTTTGCGGCGAGCGTCGCGCAGCGTCTGGCGGCGGAGCGCTCGGTGGAGATCGAACGCCGGCGCTATGGCATCGAGGAGCGCGAGCACGAGCGCACCCGTTGGGCGCGCGAGATCCACGACGAGAGCATCCAGGGCATCGGCGCGCTGCGCCTGCAACTGGCGCACGCACGCGACGCCGACGACCGGGCGGCGCTGACCGAGGCCGTCGACGGCGCGCTCGCGGGACTCGACCGCGAGATCGAGAACCTGCGCCACCTGATCACCGAGTTGCGCCCGGCCGCGCTTGACGACCTCGGTCTCACCGCCGCGCTGCAGGCCCTCGCGCGTCGTGCGCAGGCTATCGACGGCCTCGAGGTCCAAACCGAGATAGATCTCGGCCCCGAGCACGACCGCCGGCGCCTGGACGCAGAGCTCGAGAGCACGATCTACAGGGTCGTGCAGGAGGCGCTGACGAACGTCAGCCGCCACGCCCAGGCCACGCGAGCGGTGGTGAGGGTCTCAGAGACAGACGGCGTCGTGGTCGCGTCGGTCACCGACGATGGGCGCGGACTGCCAGACGCCGAGCGCCTGGGCCCGCGCGGCGACGGCCTGGAGGGCGGCTTTGGGATGTCGGGCATGCGCGAGCGCGCGGAGCTCGTCGGGGGCGAGCTGGAACTGATTCCCGCACCCGAGCGCGGCACGCTCATGCGCCTTTCGGTGCCGCTGGCCGGTCGCCCGGTCGAGACAGCCGCCGAGTGACCTGAGCGCTACTGCTGCGGCGCAGCCCTGACCTCGTCGCCGTCGACGACCAGGCCCGAGGTGACGGTCGAGGTAGGTTTCGCCCGCGAGCGCCATGCGAAACGCCTTGAGGATCTCCGCGGGCTCCGCCTCCTTGAGCACATAGGCGCGCACACCCGCCCGCACGGCTTGGCGCGCGTAGTCGGGATCCTCGCGCATCGTGAACGCGGCGACCGCGAGCGTCGGGTGAGCGATGAAGCAGGAAGGCAGCGCGGCCAGGCTCGAGCCCCCGGGCATCGTCAGATCGAGCGTCAGCAGGTCTGGTTTGTGCGCGCGGACCTCGCGGATCATGTCCGGCACGTCAGCCGCTTCGGCGACGATCGAGAACTCGTCGCCCTCGCGTTCGAGGACCTTTCGCAGGCCGCTGCGGACGAGCGCGTGGTCGTCGGTGATCACCACGCTCACCGTTGGCCTCCAGCCTTGCGTGCCCGCCTCCATTGGCCACACCGTAGCGACTGGACACGACCGATCTTCGCATTCCCAAGGCGATCGCTCCCGATCAGGCGTTAGCGTTGCGGCGTGGCGTCGACGCTTCGCTCCCCTCGGATGCGCCGCATCATCGTGGCGTACACCGTCAACCGGCTGGGGACGTGGTTCGGTCTGGTCGCTTTGATGCTCGCGGTCTATGACCACACGCACAGCGCGCTGGCGGTCGCCGCGCTGCTCTTCGCCGGCCAGGCGCTGCCAGCGTTCCTCGTGCCGGTGGTCGTAGCCCGTGTGGAGGCGTCTCGGCGTCGCAGCGAGCTCAGCGCCCTGTACATCTTCGAGGCCGTCGTGACGACCGGGCTCGCGCTGCTGCTGTGGAACTTCTCGCTGCCGGCGGTGCTCGTGCTGGTCGCGCTGGACGGGACCGCGGCGCTGGCGGCCAACGCGCTGCTGCGCTCAGAGCTCGCACGGGCCGCGCGCAGCGAGGTCGAGGCTGAGGATGTGCGCGCTGACGTCGCGCGCGACCATGACGCGTCGACGCCGGACCGCGAGGCAGCGGCCCACGAAGCCGAGCGCGAGGCCAATGGCGCACTGAACGTGGCCTTCTCGGCGACGTTCGTGCTGGGGCCTGTGCTCGGCGGGGTCGTCGTCGCCCTGGCGGGCGCTCCTGCCGCGCTTCTCATCGACGTCGCCACGTTCGTGATCTGCGGGTGCCTGCTGCTCGATCTGCACCCCTACGTCGATGAGGCCGCGGGAGACTCCGTCGGCGCGCGCCTGAACGCCGCCCGGCGCTACATCCAACAGGCGCCGCGGCTGCGGGCGCTGCTGCTCGTGGACGCCTTCGCGATGATCTTCTTCGAGGCGGGGGGTCCGATCGAGGTCACGTTCGCAAAGTCGACCCTCCACGCCGGAGATCGCGGCTTTGGACTGCTGCTGACCACCTGGGGAGCCGGCACGGTCATCGGAAGCGTGTTCTTCGCGCGTTCGAATCGGCTTTCGCTGCCGGCCATGCTGAGCGCCGGCGCCTTCGGGATTGGAGGCGCGTATCTCGGCTTCGCACTGGCGCCGTCCCTGGCTGTCGCATGCGTGGCCGCGCTCGCTGGCGGCATCGGCAACGGGGTCGAGCTACCGTCCTTGGTCACCCTCGTCCAGCGCCTCACTCCACCCCGTCTGCACGGTCGCCTCATGGGTGCGGTTGAATCGCTCGACTCGCTCTGCCTGGCCATCGGGCTGCCGCTCGGGGGGCTGCTGGTCGCGGCGAGCTCGCCACGCGGCGCGTTCTTCGTCGTCGGCTGCGGGACGGTGGCCGCTTCAGCCGGGTTGCTCGCCATCTCGCGCGGCGGAGACGATCCGGCCTCCGAATCTCAATTGCGCGCGGCCGGACACGACGGCGCCAGCGGCGAAGCGCTCGAGCCGGGAGCAAGTGGGACCACAGCCGACCGCGAGATCTCTCCGCTCGATCGCCCGGCCGGCATCGACCCCGTATAGGGCCCACGCCAGGAGCACCGCGCCTTAAGTGGCGCCGCGCGCAAGCCGTTAAGTACAGGAGGACGAATCGATGCGCGCATCCAATCTGACGAGGCGCTTCCTGTGGGCCGCCGAGACACTGCTCCTGGGGGCGACGATCTGCGGCGCCGTCTGGTTTTTCCAATCCGACGAATGGGAACCCGTCGCTCTGGTTGCGCTGCTGCTGGCGCTCGCCGTGCTTGGGCAATGGTTGAGCATCGAGGTCCGGGACGGCGAGCTCAGCGCCTCGCTCGTGGCGATCGTCCTCGCGATGGGACTCTTGGGTCCGGGTCCCGCGGCGGCGTGTGGCGTTGCGGCGATGATCCTCACGTCGGCCACCCGGCGACTGGCGCCGGCTCAGTGGCTGAACAACCTCGCCGCATTCGCGTCGGTCCCGTTCGCGGGCGGGCTGATGGTCCGGGCCCTGGTCGGCGACGTGCACCAACAGCAACTGGCGCAGAGCGTGGTCTTCGGTCTGATCCTGTTCGGCGTCTTTCTCGTCTCCCTGGTGCTCAACTTCATTCTGATCGGGCTCGACGTCTGGGTCGAGGAAGGTCGGTCGCTTCGTCGCCAGGTCGGAGAGTTCCTTCCCCTCCTGCCCGGACAGCTGGCCGCAGGCGCGCTCGCGACCATCCTCGCGATCGCGTACACGAGCGTCGGGCTGCCAATGCTGATCGCCTCCATCGGCCTGCTGTTGATCTTCCGCCACCTCACGGTCGCGCTTCTGCGCTCCGAGGACCGCGCCGAACAGCTTCAAGCACGTTCGATTCAGCTCGTCGGCCTGCAGCTCGGCGTGCTGCGAACCCTCGTGCGGGCGCTCGGCATGCGCGATCGAACAAGCGGCCGCCATGCAGCCGCGGTCGCCCGCTACGCACGAGCGCTGGCGATCGAGCTCGAGTGCAGCGAGGAGGAATGCGACACGGTGCACACGGCCGGCCTGCTCCACGAGATCGGAAAGTTCACATGGCCCGACCGGGTCCTGCACGCGAAGGTGATCGCCGACGAGGATCAGGCGACCGTCAAGAACCATCCCCAGGAGGGAGCGATCCTCGTAGGCGCGCTGGACGGCTATGGCGAGGTCGCCGACGCCATCCTCTACCACCACGAGCGGGTTGACGGCCGCGGCTATCCGGCCGGTCTGATCGGCCGCGAGATTCCGCTTGCCTCACGCATACTCGCGATCTGCTCCACGTACGACACGATGACCGCGCGCGAGGGCTATCGGTCGCCGATGACCGCCGACGAAGCGATGACCGAGCTGCGCCTCGCCGCGGAGCACGGCCAGCTCGACGGCGAGCTCGTGGGGTCCTTCGTCGAGTTGCTCGAGCGCGAGGGTCACGGCGCTCGCGCAGGACGCCGACTTCGAAACCGAGCTCGACTTCGACACGCGCGTGCAGGACATGGCCAAGCCCAAGAACAGCGAGCTGGAGGCGCGCGCCCGACGCAGGGACCCGTCGCAGGCCTGGCGGTCCGGGGTCAGGTCGCTCAGGTCGCGAGCGCTACACAAAGGCTGAGGGCGCCGCTTCTACCGCAGGCGCCCCCAATCACCAAATATCGATGAAACCTAGACTATCGGTTACGATATTCTGCCATGGCGTCTCCTTCTCCAGTGCCCCGAAAAGGGCCACTTTTCAGCCGGCACCTGTCTGACTCCGTCCACGGACGCCAACCGGTTTGAGTAGGTTCGAGGAGAATAGTAACGGAATGTGCGGAAGTTGTCCAGCACGCGTAGCGACGCTCAGCTATGCGTCTGGATGAGCCGGCGCCGCTGGACCGCGCCGACCCGCGCGGGCCTCGGTCCAACGACCCCCAAACGTCCACAGAGGCCCACTGCGCTCAGCTTCCCATCGCTTTGCGCCGAGACCAGCCCCATGACCATTCCTCCGAATTCCTCAAGCAACGCGCCGGCGGGCAATGGCCAGCCGGCGACGAGCCGCCAGCTCGTGTTCACGAGCTCTCAGGCGGCCGTCTACCTCGGCGTCTCGCTGGCGACGATCCGTCGCTGGACCGACGCGGGGCACATCAGCTGCTATCGCACGCCGGGCGGCCAGCGGCGCTTCTCGCGCGACCAGCTCGACTCCTTCACCGCGTCGCTTCGACACGGCAGCCGCACTGAGCAGACGCAGACGCAGCCGACGGTAGTCGGCGGGCCGCGACGAGCGATCGTCGCGTAGCGCCCGCCGACGCGATCGCCGCGCGCGGGCGGCGCAGCCGTCCGCGCTCAGCTCGCCAGGCGGCCGAACTTCTCGCGCAGGCGCCGATAAAACGACGAGCCCGGCAGCTGCGCGATCGTGCCGACCGCGTTTTGAAAGTGCGCATCGACCGTCTCGCCGGGGCCCAGCTCGCCCACCGGCCGGCCGTCGACCGCGACGTCCAGCGGCTCGCGCGAGCGGTTGTGGATCGTCAGGCGATCCTGCGGCGCGACCACCAGCGCCCGCGCGGTCAGCGAGTGCGGCGCGATGAACGACACGACGCACCCCTCGACGCCCCATGCCATGACGGGGCCGCCGTTTGCGAGGTTGTAGCCCGTCGAGCCAGCCGGCGTCGCGATCACCAGGCCGTCGCAGCGCACGCTACCCACGACCTCGCCATCGAGCGCGTAGGCGATCTCCGCGACGCGCTCGCCCACCTTGCGGTGGATCGCGACGTCGTTGATCCCGCGCTGACCGCGCCCAGCTCCGTCGAGCACGATCGCCGGCAGGCGCCGCAGCTCGAAGTCCCCGCGCAACGCCCGTGCGAACCCCTCGTCGATCTCACCTCGCTCGATCGTCGCCAGGAAGCCGATCTCGCCGAAGTTGATCGCGAACACCGCGACGGGCGTACCGGCGTAGCGCTGCAGCGCGCGCAGGATCGTGCCGTCGCCGCCGAGCACCACGCAGAGCTCGACGTCGTCCTTGACGGGCGCGTCGACGGCGAGGCCCGGGCGCGCCGTCAGCCCGTGCTTGCTCGTCTCCTCCTCGTCGCAGCGCAGCGTCACGCCGGCCTGCGCGGCCAGCTCGACCAGGCGTGCGAGCGTCGGCCCGGTGTCCGCCGGGTTGCGATGGGTGAACAGCGTCATCTCCCTCACGGCTCGACCTCGCGCGCCATCGCCTCGAGATCTTCGCGCCCGCCCGCGCCGCGGCCCGGCGCCGTGTCGGCCAGCCAGATGAAGGTCTCGCGATTGCCCTTGGGCCCCGGCAGGCCCGAGGAGCGATAGCCGAGCACCGCCGCCCCGTGTGCCAGCGCCGACTCGCCGACCGCGATCAGCGCGTCGCGCCGATCACCGGCGTCGCGCACCACCCCGCCTTTGCCCACGCGCTCGCGGCCGACCTCGAACTGCGGCTTGACGAGCGCGAGCACGTCGTAGCCCGCGCCCAGGCAGCCGAGCACCGCCCCGAGCACCTTCGACAGCGAGATGAACGAGACGTCGATCGTGGCCAGGTCGGGCACGCAGGGCAACATCTGCGGCGCAAGCGTGCGCGCGTTGGTGCGCTCGAGCACCGTCACGCGCGGATCGGTGCGCAGGCGGTAGTCGAGCGTCCCGTAGCCGACGTCCACCGCGATCAGCTCGCTGACCCCGCGCTGCAGCAGGCAGTCGCTGAAGCCGCCCGTCGAGGCGCCGACGTCCAGCGCGCGCCGATCGCGCACGTCCAGCGCGCATGCGGCGAGCGCGTTGTCGAGCTTGACGCCGCCGCGCGAGACGAACGGCGGCGGCGCGACGACGCTCAGCGCCTCCTCGATGTCGACCAGTTCGCCGGGCTTCGCGGCTCTGCGCCCGCCCGACCCGATCCGCACCTCGCCCGCCATCACCGACGCCGCCGCTCGAGCCCTCGATGAGAACAGGCCGCGCTCGGCGAGCACCACGTCCAGACGCTGCTTGCCCATGGTCGGCGAACCCTTGCACACGAAGGCGCCCGGCGCCAGATTCGGGCGCCGGGCGCGGAGGCTAAGGAGCGACCGCCCGGCTTGCCCTTCTCGGAAGTGGCTTTCGCCGTCACGGAGGGCGATCGTGCGATGCAGACAATGCGCCGCACGCGGGCGCAGACAATACACGACATCAGTCATCGGCTGTCTGCTCGTTGCGAGGTTTGGCCGTGTAACCAAAATTGTTTGGCTGTGTGACCAATATCACACCAAGCGGTCCCCCCATCGCGCCTATAATTCCGTTCCGGAAGCACGGAAGCATCCTTCCCGCATCACAGAAGCATCTCCTCCCCGAAACGGCCCGCTTCCCCGGCGGGCCGTTTCCCTTTAAGCGCCGACGGTCGCAGACTGGTGGGTGGATATCGCCTTCGCGATGCGTTCGGCTATGCGCGGCCCGGTGAAGCCGACCTCCTCGTGCAGCAGCGCCGGCTTGCCGTGTGTCACGTAGCGATCGGGCAGGCCAACGCGCAGGATGCGCGGCGCCGCGCCGGTCTCGTTGAGCGTCTCCCACACCGCCGTGCCAAAGCCGCCTGCGAGCACGCCCTCCTCGACGGTCACGAGCAGATCGTGCTCGACCGCCAGCTGGGCCATCAGACCGGCGTCGATCGGCTTGGCAAAGCGTGCGTCGGCGACGGTCACCGCGATGTCGCGCTCGGCGAGCTCGGCCGCCGCCTGCAGCGCCCGCGGCACGCCGCTGCCGTAGCCGATCAGCGCGACGCGCCGCCCGACCGCGCCGCCCGCGCCGCCCTCGCGCAGGATCTCACCGGTGCCGATGTCGATCGCCTCGGGCGAGCCCGGCAGCGCGACCCCCTCGCCCTCGCCGCGCGGGTAGCGCAGCGCGAGCGGGCCGTCGTCGTAGACGAGCGCCGTGTGCAGCATGTGCACGAGCATCGCCTCGTCGCGAGGCGCCATCAGCACGATGTTCGGAAGGCAGCGCAGGTAGGCGATGTCAAACGCCCCGTGGTGGGTCGGCCCGTCGTCGCCCACCAGCCCCGCGCGATCCAGCGCGAACACGACGTTCAGCTTCTGCAGGCAGACGTCGTGCACGATCTGGTCATACGCGCGCTGCAGGAACGTCGAGTAGATCGCCGCGACGGGCTTGACGCCCTCGAGCGCCAGGCCGGCGGCGAACAGGATCGCCTGCTGCTCGGCGATGCCGACGTCGAAGTAGCGCTCGGGCATCGCCTCCTGCAACAGGCTGAGCCCGGTGCCCGAGTTCATCGCGGCCGTGATGCCGACGACCCGCTCGTCGCGCTCGCATTCGCGCACGAGCGCCTCGCCGAAGACCTGCGTGTACTGCGGCGGGCTCTTCTTGGCACGCGGGGACACCGGGCTGATCGGCGCCGGCGCGCCGTTGGCGATCGACTTTGGCTTGGCCGCGTGCCACTTCTCCATCCCCTCCTGGCCGCCGTCCTCGGCGGGCGCGAAGCCCTTGCCCTTGACGGTCGCGATGTGCACGACGACGGGGCGCTGCGCAGCGAGCGCCTCGCTCAACGCGGCGCGCAGCGCGTGCACGTCGTGGCCGTCGACGACGCCCATGTAGGCCCAGTTGAGCTCCTCCCACCACAGCCCCGGCGCCCAGAAGGCCTTGATCGACTCCTTCAGCTGCGGCCCGATGCGCTCGATCGCGGTGCCGATCCCGCCCGGCAGCCGCGTCAGCCCATCCTCCACGCCCGAGCGGGCATGCCACAGTTTGGGGTTCAGGCGCACGCGCGTGAAGTAGCGAGACAGCGCACCGACGTTGGGGGCGATCGACATCCCGTTGTCGTTGAGCACGACCGTGATCGGCGTGCCCAGACCGCCGGCCTGGCTGATCGCCTCAAAGGCGACGCCGCCGGTCATCGCGCCATCGCCGATGACGGCCACCACGTTGCCGTCCGGTGGCCGGGCCTCGGTCGGGTCGCCCGCGCCCGCCGGCGTGACGGGCTCCCCGTCGGCGGCGCCCGCGCTCAGGCGGCGCATGCCCTCCTTGATCCCGACGGCGTAGCCGATCGACGTCGAGGCATGCCCGGCGCCCATGATGTCGTGCTCGGACTCCTCGATGCAGCAGAACGGCGTCAGCCCGCCGTACTGGCGGATCGTGGCGAGCTCGTCGCGGCGGCCCGTGAGCACCTTGTGCGGGTAGGCCTGATGGCCGACGTCCCAGAGGATCTTGTCTCGCGGGCTCTCCAGCAGCGAGTGCAGCGCGACAGCCAGCTCGCAGGTGCCGAGGTTCGCGCCGAAGTGCCCGCCGATCTCACCGACCGTGTCGATGATGTGCTCGCGCACCTCCTGGGCGACCTGCGCGAGATCTGCGTCGGACAGCCCGTGCAGATCCTGCGGTCCCTCGATGCGGTCGAGCATCGGGCCCTTGGTGATCCGCTCGCGTTTGACAGCGGCGCTCTGCTCGCCCTCGGCATCGGTCGTCTCGTCGGCTTTCGACTTGGCTGTCATGAGCTGCGCGTGTAGATGAAGTCGGTTATCTGCTCGAGCTCGTCGGTCGCCCGCGGGCCGCCGGCTCCCTGGGCGGTCTGCGCGAGCGCCTCGCGCGCGGTGTCGTGGGACTGCGCCGCGAGCTCTCTCGCGCGGTCGATGCCGAACTCGCTGACGTATGTCCGCTTGCCATGACGCTCGTCGCTGCCCTGCGGCTTGCCGAGCGCCGCGTCGGTGCCCGTGACGTCGAGAATGTCGTCGACGATCTGAAACAGCACGCCCAGCTCGGCGGCGAAACGTCTGAACGGGATGGTCGCGCGCTCATCTTCAAGCCCCCCCAACAGTAGTACGCAGAGCACCGACGCGCCGATCAGACGGCCAGTCTTCAGCTCGTGCAGGCGCCGCAGCGTGCTCGGCCCCGGCGCAGCGTCGGCGCTGACGTCCGCGTACTGCCCGCCCACCATGCCGTTGACGCCTGTCGCCGCGGCGAGCTCGGCGCCGGCCGCGAGCACACGCGCTGGCGGCGCGTCGGTCGCGCTGAGCAGGAGCGCGAACGCCTCCGCATAGAGACCGTCGCCGGCGAGGATCGCCACGTCCTCGCCGAACTTCACGTGGCAGGTTGGCTGCCCGCGACGCAGCGCGTCGTCATCCATCGCCGGCAGGTCGTCGTGTATCAGCGAATAGGTGTGGATCAACTCGATCGCGCCGGCCAACGGAAGAACCTCGCGCTGGGAGAGCCCGATCGCGCGGGCGGTGGCGAGCGCAAGCACCGGGCGGATGCGCTTGCCGCCGCCCAGCAGCGAGTAGCGCATCGCCTCCTCGAGGCCCGCCGTCAGCCCCTCGGCCGAGAAGCGCAGCGTCTCCAGGTAGCGCTCGACCTCGGCGCGCAGGTGGTCGGGGTAGCCGGCGCTCACGGCAACCGGCCATCGCAGGCGGGATGGGTCTGTCGGAGGGGAGTCGATGAAGCGGCTTGCGTGCGCCCGATCACGGCGCTAGAGCAGCGTGTCCTGGCCGGGTCGCACGTCCTCGTCGGCGCTCGTGGGCGGCCCCTCCTCGCGCGTCAGCTGCTCGAGCTGTGAGGCCGCGTGCCCGGCGAGCGCCGCGCACTCCTCGACGATGCTCGCGGCGGCGTCGGGCGACACCTCGCCCGAGCGCAGCTGCTCGGCCGCGCGATCCAGGCGCGCGATCAGATCGTCCAGGTTCTCGACGCTGCTCATCCGATCTGCGCATTCTCTCGCAGCTCGCGCAGAGCCGCATCCAGGACGCCGTTGACGAACCCCGGCGCCTCCGATCCGCAGAAGCGCTTGGCCGATTCGACCGCCTCCTCGATCGCGCCTTCGGGCGGGATCGGTTCCTTGGATGGCACCTCGTCGGGATGCATCATCTCGAGCAGCGCCACGCGCATGATGCTGCGCTCCAGCGGCTGGATGCGGCCAACCGACCAGCCGTGCGCGTGGCGGTCGATGACCGCGTCGAGCTCGCCGCTGTGCTCTGCGGCGGCCTCGGCGAGCGCGCGCACGAAGCGCGAGTCCGTCGGCGCGAGCGTCTGCGCCACCGAGCGCCCCGTCAGGTCGTGCTGGTAGAGGGCGAACACCGCGGCCCGGCGCTGATCAGAGCGACGCATTCAGGCGCGCGAGACGTATTCGCCCGAGCGCGTGTCGACCCTGACGCGGTCGCCCACCTCGACGAACAGCGGGACCTGGATCACCGCACCGGTCTCGAGCGTCGCCGGCTTGTTGCCGCCGCCGGAGGCGGTGTCGCCGCGCAGGCCCGGATCGGTCTGCGCGACCTCGAGATCGACCGCGCTCGGCAGCTGCACGTCGGTGGGCTGATCGTCGATGAACAGCAGCTCGACCTCGCTGCTCGGCTTGGTCCAGCGCAGCTGGTCGGCGAGCGTCGCCTCGGGGATCGCGATCTGCTCGAAGGACTCCGTGTCCATGAAGTGCGCGTCGGTGCCGTCCTCGTAGAGGTACTGCATGCGGCGCGTCTCGGTGCGCACCGCGCGGAACTTCTCGCCCGCGCGAAACGTCCGCTCGATCACGTTGCCGTCGGACGCGCGGCGCAGCTTGGTGCGCACGAACGCGCCGCCCTTGCCGGGCTTGACGTGCTGGAACTCGAGGATCTTGAAGACCGTCCCCTCGACGTCGATGTGATTGCCGTTTTTGAACTGGTTGGTGCTGATCGCCATCGCTGTCTCGCCTCGATTTCAGAAAGTCCGCGTGGAGGGTAGCGTGCCCGTAGCGCGGGGACCGCGTTTCGCCGCGCGTGCCAATCGCCCGGTGACCGCGCTTTCCCCGCGCACCGGACGCGTTGCGCGCCGGCCCGGTCGCCATCCGCAGCGCTCAAGACGCGCTCGTCAAGCGTCGATGCAACACCATGATCCGCGCGGCACGCGAGAATGCCACGTGCGCGCTGCTGGCGACGGCCGCGAGCGGCGCGATGGCGTGGCTCGGCCTGTACGGCTTTGGCTGGACCGACTACGAAGTCGAGGTCGCGCCCTCCTTTGAAGCGCTCGTGCACGGCCACGTCTCGACCTTCCTGCGGCTCGCCCCCGCCTACGGCGGCTCGCTGGTCGAGCGCGCGCCGTTCGCGCTGCTGCCAGGGCTGTGGGGCGGCGGGGCGCTCGCGATCTACCAGACGGTCGCGATCCCCTGTCTGCTCGGCGCCGCTGGCGCTCGGCGTGTGGCTGTGCGCGCGCATGCGCGCGCAGCGACGCTCCACGCTGGCGCGGGGGGTCGCGCTCGCTCTGTGCGTGGCCAACCCGATCACGCTCGAAGCGCTGGAAGCCGGCCACCCCGAGGAGATCCTCGGCGCCGCGATGTGCGTCGCGGCCGTCCTGCTGGGCGCGCGCGGGCGTTCGCTGTGGGCCGGCGTGGTGCTGGGGCTCGCGATCGCCAACAAGCAGTGGGCGCTGCTGGCGGTCGGCCCGGCGCTGCTGGCGATTCCCGCCGCTGCCGGGGCGCCGCCGCTGGCATGGCCAGGCCGTCTGCCTGTGCGCGACCGGCGTCGTCGCCGCGGTGGTGCTGGCGCCGCTCGTGCTCGTCCACCTCGGCACGTTCATCCAAAGCAACAGCGCGACCGCCTCGCCGTCGAGCTCGATCTTCCAGCCGTGGCAGGTGTGGTGGTTCTTCGGCTACCACGGTCCGCTCGTGCACGGGATGTTCGGCGTGATCAAGCCCGGCTACCGCACCGGACCGGCGTGGGCCGGGCCGATCAGCCATCCGCTGGTGCTGGCCAGCGGCGTCGTGCTGACCGCGCTGCTGTGGCGGCGTGTGCGCCGGCTGGGCCTGACGGCGCTCGCGCAGCGCGACGCGCTGCTGGCGCTCTCGCTGCTGCTGCTGCTGCGCTGCATGCTCGACACCTGGGACACCGTCTACTACACGCTGCCGTTCATCTTCGCGCTGCTGGCATGGGAAGTCGAAGCCGGCCCCGGCGAGCGCGCACGCCGGCTGCGCCCGGGCGTCGGCGAACTGCCCGTGCTCGCCGTGCTGAGCACGCTGCTGACGTGGATCGGCTTCGTGTGGCTGCCCGCACACCACTCCACGGCCGACGCCGAGGCAGCCTTCTTTCTCGCCTGGACCGTGCCGCTGTCAGCGGCGCTCGCGCTCGCGCTGTGGCGCCCGGCGCTGTTGTCGCGGCGCGGGATGCGCGAGGGCTGGCCGTGGGGCGAGACGCCGCGCCAAGCGTCGCTCGCGGCGCCCGCGAGCGCGCCCGCGCGCGGCGAGACGATCCCAACCGCCTAGTGTCAAGCGCCTAGACGACCGTCAGCTGCTTGGGCAGCGCGGTCAGCACCTCGTGGCCGTCCTCGCCGACGACGACGAGGTCCTCGATGCGCACGCCCAGCAGCCCGGGCAGGTAGACGCCCGGCTCGATGGTCACGACGTTTCCCGCCACGAGTGGCTCCTCGCCGGCGTGGCGCGACAGGCGAGGGCCCTCGTGCACCTCCATGCCGACGCCGTGCCCCAACCCGTGCCCGAAGTGCTCGCCCTCGCCCGCGTCCTCGATGATCGCGCGCGCGACGGCGTCGACCTCGCGCCCGCTCGGGCCCGCGCTGACCGCGGCGAGCGCCTGCTGCTGGGCGTCGAGCACGAGCTGATAGATCTCGCGCGCCTGCTCGCCGATGCGCTCTCCGGTCGCGTAGGTGCGCGTGCAGTCAGAGCAGTAGCCGTCGAGCAGCGCGCCCCAGTCGATCGTCACGAGCACGTCCTCGGATATCCGCTCGGCGCGCGGCTCGGCGTGCGGCAGCGCGGCGTGCGCGCCGGCGGCGACGATCGAGGGGAAGCTCGGAGCGTCGGCTCCCAGCCTGCGCATCGCGAGCTCGAGCTCGATCGCGACGTCGCGCTCGGTGCGCCCGGCCAGGCCCGCTTCCAGCACCGTGCGCAGCGCCTCGTCGGCCAGCTCGCAGGCCGCGGCGATCAGCGCGATCTCCCCGGAGTCCTTGACCGCGCGCAAACCCTTGACCGCGCCGGCGCACGGCACGAGCTCCCAGCCGCCGCCCAGCAGCTCGCCAAGGCGCGAATGCTCGGCGACGGTCAGCTGCTGCTCGTCGAACCCGAGCCGTGCGGCAGGTCCGCCGGGAGCATGCTCCGCCTCCGCCGCGCGGCCCTCCCCCTCGGCCGCTGGCCCCTCTCCGTCCGCCGCCGAGGCCATGCCCGCCGGCGAGCAGGATGCGCGCGAGCGCCGCGAGCAGATCGTCGCCGACGATCTTGCGGCGCAGCTGCGCGGCGACCTGCGCTGCGGACTGGGTGTCGTAGCGAAAGTCGGTCAGAAACCAGCTCTCGGCGATGCGCGGGCGCTCGCCTGCAGTCGCCGCGATCAGCGCGAGCCCGTGGCTGCCGGTGAAGCCGGTCAGATAGCGCAGGTCGACGAGGCCCGTCACGAGCAGGCCGTCGAGGTCGCGCTCGCGCAGCTCACGGGCCAGGCGCGCCAGGCGCCCGCCGCCGTCCGCGCTCACGCGCCGTCACCGCCGAGCCGCTGCGACAGCAGCGACAGCGCCTCGCGGTAGCCCTCCGGACCGCGCCCTGAGATCGTTGCCAGGCAGAGATCGCCGATCACCGACACGCGCCGCCACGGCTCGCGCGAGGTGACGTCTGAGATGTGAACCTCGACGGCCGGCGCGCCGACGATCTCGAGCGCGTCGTGGATCGCCCATGCGTAGTGCGTCCATGAGCCGGGGTTGAGGATCAGGCCGTCGACCTGCCCGCGCAGCGCGTGCAGGCGCTCGACGAAGCGCGTCTCGGAGTTCGTCTGAAAGCACTCCACCGCGAGCGCCAGCTCGGCCCCCCACCGCACGATCTGCGCCTCGAGCTCGGGCAGCGTGATCGTGCCGTAGTGGGCCGGGTCGCGCGTGCCGAGCGTGTTCAGGTTGACTCCGTGAAGGACCTCGACGCGCCTCATTGCGCGATCAACTCTGACACGGCGCCGCGCAGCTCTGACTCCGCCACCTCACAGCCGATCAGCGGCTCGCCCGGCGCGCGCAGCAGCACGAACGGGACGCGCAGGCCGACGCGCTTCTTGTCGCGCGCGGTCGCCTCGACGACCTCGTCGGCGCCGGCGCCCTGCAGCTGCACCGGCAGCCCGCGCGCGAGCAGCATCTCGCGCACGGCGCCATGCAGCTCGTCCAGCCCCGACAGGCGAAGCGTCGCGAGCAGTCCCAGCCCGACCGCCTCGCCGTGGCGGTAGCGGCTGTAGCCGGTCGCCGACTCGATCGCGTGGCCGACCGTGTGGCCGAGGTTGAGCACCTGGCGCACGCCGGAGTCGCGCTCGTCGCGCGCGACGATCGAGAGCTTCGTGCGGGCGCAGGCGAGGATCGTGCGCTCGTCGACCTCGGCGCCGGCGCAGACGCGCTCCCACAGCTGCCCTCCGGCGATCAGCGCGGTCTTGAGCACCTCCACCCAGCCCGCGGCGAGCTCGGCCTGCGGCAGCGTCGCGAGCGCGTCGGGGTCGGCGAGCACGCCGGCCGGCTGGTGGTAGGCGCCGACGTAGTTCTTGGCCTCGGGCAGATCGACGCCGGTCTTGCCGCCGTAGGCGGAGTCGACCTGCGCGACGACCGTCGTCGGGACGTGCACGACCGGCACGCCGCGCTGATAGGTGGCGGCGCAGAAGCCCGCGAGGTCGCCGACGACGCCGCCGCCGAGCGCGACGACGTGGTCTGAGCGGGTCATCGACCCGGCGACGAGCTCACGCCACACCTGCTCGGCGCGAGCGAGCGTCTTGTGCTGCTCGCCCGGCGGGATCGCGATCATCGCCGCCAGCTCGCCGAGGCGCTCGCCGTAGAGCGCGCGCACGCGCTCGTCGCTGACGCAGAAGCAGCGCGAGCGCGAGCGGTCGAGCGGCCAGATGCTCGCCGGGTCGTCCACGCGCAAGAGGCCGCGGCCGACGAGCACCGGGTACTGGCCCGACGCGGCGCTCGCCCACAACAGGCGCGTGCCGCGCGGGGCCGCCGCGAGCGCTCGCAGCGCGCCGGCCGCGCCGGCCGCGTCGCCGATCGCAAGCGTCGGCAGAATCGCGTCCGCGAGCTGCTCATACAGCCCGCGGCGCTGCTCGTGCAGCGCGTCGAAGCTGTCGCGGTCGCGCGCGAGCGGGCGCTGGGGCTGATCGGGCGCGGCGCGCACGCGCTGCCAGGCGGTCGCCGCGTCGACCTCCAGCAGCACCGTGTGATGGGCCTGCAGCGCGTCGCGCACGCGCTCTGAGAGCACGCTGCCGCCGCCGAGGGCGATCACGGTCTCGGGGTCGGCGCGCGCGAGCAGCTCGCTTACGAGCTCCTCCTCGACGGCGCGGAAGGACGGCTCGCCGTTGAGCTCGATCTCACGCGCCAGCGGGTGGCCGAGGCGCTGCGCGAGCAGCGTGTCGCTGTCGAGCGCGCTGCTGCCGAGGGCCTTCGCGAGCTCACCGGCGGCCGTCGACTTGCCGGCGCCCATGAAGCCGATCAGGACGAATGCCATCCGATCCGTTCTTCGTATGCGCGCACGGCGCCCAGCACATCGTCGATGTGATCGCCGCCGAACTTGCGCCGGTAGGCGTCCGCGAGCACGAGCGCGACCATCGCCTCGCCGACGACCCCGGCCGCCGGAACCGTGCAGGAGTCGGTGCGCTCGCGCAGCGCCTGGGCGGGCTCGTGGGTCTCGATGTCGACCGAGCGCAGCGGCTGGGTGAGCGTCGGCAGCGGCTTCATCGCGCCGCGCACGATCAGCGGCTGACCGTTGGTCATGCCGCCCTCCAGGCCGCCCGCGCGGTTGGTCTCGCGGTAGTAGCCGCGCTGCTGCGAATAGAAGATCTCGTCGTGGGCCTCAGAGCCCGGCAGGCCCGCGACCGCAAAGCCGTCGCCGATCGAGAAGCCCTTGATCGCCTGGATCGAGCAGATCGCCATCGCCAGGCGCCCGTCCATGCGCTCCTCCCAGGAGACGTGCGATCCAAGCCCCGGCAGCAGGCCGAAGGCCTGCACCTCGAAGACGCCGCCCAGCGACTCGTTGGCCTTGCGCAGCCTGTCGATCTCGGCGACCATCTCGCCGCTCGCCTGCTCGTCCAGGCAGCGGACCGCGGAGTCGTCGACGTGCGCGAAGTCCTCGAGGCGCAGCGGCTGCGGCGGCTGCGGCGCATGCACCGACGCGATCTGGACGACGTGCGAGCGCACCTGCACGCCGAGCACGCGCAGCAGCGCCTTGCACAGGCCGCCGCCGGCCACGCGCGCGGCGGTCTCGCGCGCGGAGGCGCGCTCGAGGATGTTGCGCACGTCTGTCTGCTTGTACTTCTGCGTGCCGACGAGATCGGCGTGGCCGGGCCGCGGCAGGTGCACCTCGGCGACCTCCTCTTGCACGGGCCACGGGCTCATGCGCTGCTCCCAGTTGGCGAAGTCGCGGTTCTCCACGCGCAGCGCGACCGGGCCGCCGAGCGTGCGCCCGTGACGCACGCCGCCGGTGACCTCCGCCGAGTCGCGCTCGATCTTCATGCGCCCGCCGCGGCCGTGGCCCAGCTGGCGGCGCGCCATGTCCTCGTTGAGGTCCTCGGGGCGCAGCTCGATGCCCGCCGGCAGGCCCTCGACGATGCACGTCAGCCCGGGCCCGTGCGACTCCCCGGCGGTGATCAGGCGAAGGCTCATGTCGCCCTAGCTTATTTGGGATGCGCGCAGGCGCTCGCTTCGCTGCGGCGCTGCCGGCGCCGGCCACGAGCGCTGCCGGCATCTGGACGGCGACGCGCCGTCGCTACTTGGTGGGAGAGGGCGTGATCGTGACGACCTGCAGTTCGTAGTTGACCGTCGGGCCGCTCACGGGCACGTATTCCAGCTGCTCGGCTTCGCCGGGCTTGAGCTGTATCGCCGTGCACTGGGTCGGGCTTGGCACGCAGACGGCGGGGCCGTGCAGGATCGCTTCGCCGCTGAGCGTGAACGTCGCGCTCGCGCCGCCGGTCGTCCAGCCGCTGAAGGTCACCAACGGCACCTGCTGGGAGGGCAGCTGCAGACCGCGCGTGACGTTGTCATAGGGGGTCAGCTGCGAGATCGCCGGCGGCGGTGAGGCGACGCCGAACAGCAGCGTGACGTTGTAGGTCTTTTCCGGCTGCTTGGGCTTGGAAGGAGTCTTGGGCTTCGACGGCTCGCTGGGCTTTGACGGCGTCGATCCGCCTGTCTGCGTGGGGGATGAGCTCGGCGTGGGAGTCGAGGAGCTCGAGCCCGAGGAGGAGCTCGTGCTGGCGGCCGTCGCAGTGCTGGACGGCGAGGCGGGGGCCGCGTTGGCGGCCGCCTGCTCAGAGCCGGGCAGCGGCGCGAAGAAGTCTCGACCCGGGCCGGCCTGCGAAGCGCCGGAGAAGGTCTCGGCCGCGGCGTCGGCCGCTGTCGGGGCCGCGCTGACGGCGACCGCGCCGCCGCCGCTCGTTTCCGCGGAGACGCCGGCGGCCGACGTGGAGCCCTTGGAGCCGCCCCCGAGAGCCGTGAACGCCAGCGCGGCGACGAGCGCGACGCTCAGGCCGATCAGGTAGGGCAGGCGGTTGCGATCGAGCAGGTCCTCCTTGATGGCGTTCAGAAAGGGCTTCATGGGGTCACCTTCGCCACTGCGGGCGTGGTCGGGGAGCTTGAGCTCGAGCTGCTCGCCGAGGCGGGCGTGGCGCTCGGGGTTGAAGTTGGCGTGGCGCCGGCGCTCTGTGAGGCGGGCAGCACGTAGGCGCTCGCGCTGATCGATCCGGTCAGCGTCGAGGAGGAGTGCCCCTTGCCACCCGAGCTCTCGCTGAGGCGCAGCGCGCTCAATACTCAGCAGGCGGCCGGTGATCTGCAGCTTGCCCGAGGCACCGGCCTTGGTGAAGCCTTCGACCGTTTCAAGCATGCTGGCCAGCTGGTGGAACCCGCCTTCAAAGCCGAACGTGAATGGCAGCGCCGTGAAGGAGCCCGAGGAAGCGGAGCCCGCGGACGCAGAGCTCGACGACGCGGAGGCGCTCGTGGACGAGGAGGAGCTCGACGGCGAGGCCGATTTGGAGCTCGAGCTGGGCGCGGACGAGCCGCCCGTGCTGCTCCCCGACGAGATCGAGCTGAACGTGACGCTCTTGCCTTCCGAGGCGTTCTGGAGCTGGAAGATCAGCGCCGGCACTTCGTCCTGCGGCGGGACCGCTTTGCCGAGTTCGACGAGCGACGCATAGGCCGCGGCGTACTGGCTCTGCGCGCTGCGCGCGCTCGCCAGTTCGCTTTCGGTGCTCGCCAGCTGCGTGCTGGCGGCGCTCACCTGCGAGACGAGGGCGGCCGCCTTCTTGCGCTCGGGCGAGACGACCTTCAGGTACACGCCGCCGAGCACGATCGCGAGTCCGAGCACGAGCAGCACTATGCGGTCGCGCGAGGTCATCCTGCACCTCCGACCGACTGCGCCTTGCGCAAGGTGGAGTTGCTCGCGTCAGACGTCGCGGGCGAGGAGCTCGTCGGGGCGGACGAGCCGCTCGGCAGCGGCTGGTAGGTGACGTCGACGGTGAAGCTCGGCGCCGTCGTCGAGCATCCGCTTGAGCTGCTCCCGCCGCCGCTGCCGCCCGCCGCCGACCCGGCGCTCGAGCTCTGAAGCGTCGCTTCGCTGACGCCGTGGATCAGGGAAAGCCGGTTGAGCATGATGGCGACCGTCTTCTGGCTGTTTGCGCATCCGCTGAGGATGAGCGCCGGAACGCTCCCGGGAGGAGTCGCGGACGTGCCCGGAGCGGTGGTGGCGCTCGAGCCGCCGCTGCTCGGCCCGCCGACGGTGCCGCTGAGCGAGGAGATGGAGACGTCGGCCGGCAGCACGCGTCCGAGTTCATACAGCGCGTGCGCCCAGCCAAAGCGCGCTTCGGCGAGCTCTGAGACCGTCTTGGTGCGTTCGTTGCGCAGCGCGACGAAGCTCGTGTACGCCGTCAGCTTGCCCTCGTTTTCCTTGATCTGCTGCGCGCGCAGCGTTCAGCGACGCCAGTTCGGAGTTGCGGCTTGAGACCTGGTGGCTGGCGATCCCGTAGAGCAGCGCGAGAATCGTCAGCCCGGCGATCACGCCGAGCACGGCGTAGGCGGCGCCGCCCGAGCGCCCGCCTCCGAGCCCCGCGTCGCCGCGCTTCTCGCCGGGGATGAGGTTTACAGCTCTCATTGCGGCGCCTCCGAGGTGGCCAGGCCGGCCGCGACCGCGAGGCGATGCGTGGAGACCGTGGCGCCCAGGCTCTCGTCGACCAGGCCGACCGCCTGCGCGCGCACTTCCAGGCCGAGCGTGCTCTGCAGCGCCTCGGGGAAGCCGGCGACGTCCAGCGCCGATCCGCTGAGCACGACGTGCGAGACTTCGCCGCCGCCGTCCTGGGAGCGCTGGAACTCGAGCGAGGTGCGCACCTGTCCGGAGATCTCGCGGATGCCGTTCTCGAGCACCGCGCGAACGTCGTCGTTTGACGGCGGGACCGGTGGCGGGGCCACGGGCTCCTCGGCGGGCGCCTCGGAGGCGGACGGCACCGACGCCGCGGAGTACATCTCGGCATAGCTCATCGAGGCCTCGTGCGCTTCGTGATCCTCGGGGCTGAGCCCCTCGTCAGCGGGCTCCTCGGGCGCCGCGTGCGAGCGCTTCGGCCGCCGCCACCGACTCGTCCCCCGACGAGACGTCGTGCGCATCCGCCGAGGCGCTCTGCTGCGGCTCGGCCTGCTCGGTGGCGGAGGCGTCCGGCTGCGGCTGCGCGGGAGCGGCGGGCCGCTCGCCGTGCGCCAAGGTGAGGTCGACTTCGGCGATCAACGTGCGCGCGTCGGCGAGCGAGATGCCGCGGCGCTCGGCGAGCTCGCTGGCGAGCGCCTCCATGCCGCCGCCGACCACGCGCGTAAAGCGGCACGTGGTGCCGTCGGCGATCGCCAGGTTGGTCAGGCCGTCGACGTTCAGGTACAGCACGCGCTCGGCCTGCTCGGCGTCGGGGTCGGTGAGCGGGCGATACAGCGAGCGGATCAGGGCGAAGGCGGACAGGTCGACGCCCTCCGACGCGCAGGCCCGCGCTCTCGGCCACCGCCAGCAGCCGTTCGACCATGTCGCGCTGGGCGGCGACGAGCAGCACGCGCTGGCGGGGTCCGGCGGGCGTGTCGACGACGCCGAGCGGATGGAAGTCGAGCACCGCGTCGGCGAGCGGCATCGGCACCTGGTCCTGGGCCTGGAAGCGAACGGCGGCCGCGAGCTCCTTGCGGTCGGTGACCGGCGGAAGCTCGAGCATGCGCATCACCGTGCGCTGGTTGGCGACGCCGATGCGCACGCGCGTGGCGAGGTCGCTTGACTGAAACAGCTCGCGCAGGGTCTCGGCGAGCACCTCCTGGTCGATCACCTCGCCCTCGCGCACCGCGTCGCCCGCGAGCGGCAGCGCGGCCGCGCGCTGGGCCAGCACGGCGCCGTTGACCTTGGCCTGAACGGCCGCGACGAGCCCCGGCTGGATGTCCAGCCCGACGACTTCGGGCCCCGAGCGCGAGCCGAGGCTCAGCTTGGGGTTGGGGATCGACAGCGAGGAAAGCTTCAGTTTGGGAAGTGAGGGCATGGTGTCGGTATTCGACCGTGGTTGCGGGCCGCTCGTCCGGAGGTCGACACGAGCCCTATCGGCGCAAAGACGCACTCGCTTGAGCCCTGGTTGGACCGCGTTTGCGCGCGAGCGCTGGACTCGCAGCCCGCACCGGCGCGCGCGTCCACCAAGCGTCCGCTCAATGCGGGATGTGGTTGACGTAGAGATCGAGGATCGGCTGGCCGGCGAACACCGCCACGAGCGCCCCGAGCGCGAGGAAGGGCCCGAACGGGACCGCCGTCCTGCGCCCCTCGCGCGCGCCCTTGCGGGCGATGATCACACCGCCCACCAGCACGCCGCTGACCAGCGCCACGAGCAGCGCGACGGCGACCGTCGCCCCCAGGAACAGCCCCATCATCGCGGCGAGCTTGACGTCGCCCATGCCCATGCCGCCGGGACGCGCGAGCGCCGCGGCCAGCAGGAACGCGCCGGCGGCCGCGCCGGCGATCAGCCGCGCGGGCTCGCCGGCGGGGTCAAGCGCCGTGCCGAGCACGACGGCGAGCACGGCGCCCGGCCCGGTGATCACGTTGGGGATGATGCGGTGCTCGAGATCGATCAGCGCGGCGGGCACGACGAGCAGGATCAGCGTCACGCTGAGCACCACGCCGCTCGCGCTCTGGTGCGTGACCACCGCCCCGACGCACAGCGCGCCGGTGAGCGCCTCGACGATCGGATAGCGCGGCGAGATCCGCTCCCCGCAGGAGCGGCAGTGGCCGCGCAGCAGCAGGTAGGAGATGATCGGGATGTTGTCGTAGGGCTTGACCGGCGTGGCGCAGCGCGGACAGCGCGAGCGCGGCTTGATCACCGACTCGTGGCGAGGCAGGCGGTAGGCGACCACGTTCAAGAACGAGCCCACGATTGCGCCGAGCACTCCGGCGAAGGCGGCGACGGCCATGGGATCTGATCGGCGCGGCGGCGATCGCGCTTGAGCGCCGGCGCCCGCCGGCCGCGACGCGCGCGAACGCAAGAGAGGGCGGCCGTTGGGCCGCCCTCTCTGTCAGGTCAGATGACCTGGATGCTCAATCCGTGCGGCGAGCTACCAGGTGCCTTCTTTGGTGGTCGAGGACACGCTTTTACAACCACCCGGCGAGCCGATGTTTGCGACTTTGCAGGTCCTTGTGATTTCGCCGGCTTTGTTCTTCAGTTTGTATTCGTCTTTCGTGGCGCCCGAGGTCGACTTGACTTCGAATTCGGCGGCGGCCGAGCTCACCGACTTCGGGTGTAGCCTGCGACGTGTCCTTCAGCGTAGGCTCGATTTCCTGCAGGTTCGCGAGCGTCGCGCTTTCGTAGCTGCCGTTGTTTTCGCTGGCGAACGTCTCCATCGTGGTCTGCAGCGTTCCGACCTGGGTCTTTGCCCCGGAGTCGCTGGCCTTGCTGGTCTGGCTGAGGAACGCCGGGATGGCGATCGCCGCCAGGATTCCGATGATCAGGACGACCACCAGAAGTTCGATCAGGGTAAAACCGCCCTCATCGGCGGTGCGCTGGCGCATTCTGTCCAACATTTGCTTGATCCTCCTAGGATCCGGTTCTTAGACGCCAGCCCTTCGGTTCCTCGCCTTCAAGTGGCGATGCGCCCCCCGTCAGAGCAGATCGATGATCGTCTCTCGTGCGGGGCGCCGGCTTTGCTACGCGTCTCACGGACGCTCTGCCCGGCACCTCACGCTGGCCTGTTGCCCTGACCATCGGTCCGCATGTCCACGCGCTTTAGTGCTGAACGTTGCATGGACGGATTGCCGACCTGGCGGCGGTGCGCCGCGCGTCTCGACGTGCGCCCGCGGGCGCTTTCGCGGCGCCCGGCCGGCGCTGGCAGCGCGCGCGCGCCGCGCGAGAGCGTCAGTCGACGTCAGCCGGCGCGGCGCTCGGCCGACGACGCGTCGGAGTCGGGCCAGTGCGCCTGGGCGTCCACGTCGGGCAGCGCGCACGCCGCCGCCCCCGCACCACGGGCAGGAGACCTCTTTTGGCGTGCCACCGAGGTTTGAGATCACCTGGCCGGTGCCGCGGCAGGGCATACACTCCCGCGGCTCATGAGACTCCTCGCCGGGACTCTGCGCGCCGGGATCGGCGGCTTTGCCGTTCTCGCTCGCCGCTCGCCACGGCGGTCACACTAGCGTGTCGAGCTCGTGTCGCACATGAGCGCTCCCGACGGACCCCCCGCGCGGCTGTCGCGCTCACGCGTACTTGAATGGACGGCGCTCGCGCTGATCACGATCGGCGCGGGCGCGCTGCGACTCGTCGCGCTCGGAAAGGTCTCTCCCGACCCCTTCTACGACGCGGCCGTGCGCAGCATGGGGCTGTCCTGGCACAACTTCTTCTTCGGCGCCTTTGAGCCGGGCGCGAGCGTGTCGATCGACAAGCCGCCCGGTTGACCTGTGGCTGCAGGTCGCGAGCGTCAAGCTGCTCGGCTTCTCCTCCACGACGCTCAAGCTCCCCGAGGCGCTGGCGGGAACGCTCGCGGTGCCGCTGCTGTTCGCCGCCGTCAAGCGGATGTGGAGCACCCCCGCGGCCTTCGCCGCGGCCGTCGCGCTGGCCGTGCTGCCGGTCGAGGTGATCACCTCGCGCAGCGACACGATGGACGGGGTGATGATGGCGCTGATCGTGCTCGCGCTGCTGCTGTTCGTGCTCGCCGCCGAGAGCGGGCGCATCGGCTGGCTGCTGGCCGGCGCGGCCGTGCTCGGGCTGGCCTTCAACGTCAAGCTGCTGGAGTCGCTCGTCGCGCTGCCGGGGCTCGCGCTGTTCGCGTATCTGTCCCAGCCCGGCGGGCGCCTGGCGCGCGTCGGGCGCCTGTCGGCCGCCGCTGCGGTGTACGTCGTCGTGGCGCTCGCCTGGCTGAGCGCCACGCTGCTCGCGCCCGCGCACGATCGCCCGTGGGCGATCGGCTCGACCAACGGCAGCGCGTGGAACGCGGCGTTCGTGTTCAACGGGACCGACCGGCTGGGCGGCAAATCGCCCGAACCTGGCGGCACCGTCTATGAAGCCGGGCACCGCTACCCGACCGCCACGCAGTCTCGAGCGCGACCACATCCCGATCGTGCCGCCCTCCCCCACCCGCCTGCTCGCGCGAATCGGGCCGCTGTCGGGCGAGCGCCTGGGGCTGGAGCTGCTCGTCGCGCTGCTGCTCGGCATCCCGGCGATGATCTGGGCGCTGCGCGACAGGCCGGTGTCGCGCATGCGCCGCGCGGTGGCGGTCGGCCTGCCGGTATGGACCGCGACCGGGATCGTGCTGTTCAGCGACATGACGCGACTTCACCCGCGCTATGTCGAGGGCTTCCTGCCGGCGGTCGCGGCGCTGCTGGGAATCGGCGTCGCGTGGGCGGCCAGCGGGCGCGGGCGCGCCAGGGCGATCGCGCTGCTGATCGCGCTCGCGGCGAGCGTCTACTACGCCGAGCGCCTGCTCTACGGGCGCCCGGCGGTGTGGTGGGTGGCGCTCGCGAGCGCGCTCGGCGCGGCCGCGCTGGTGATCGTCGCGCGAGTGTGCCGGGCGACGGCGGCGAGCGAGCAGCCCTCGGCCGCCGGCGCGCCGTCCGCGTCTGCGCACGCGACGTCCCCGCCCGAGCCATCGCAGCCGCCGGCGGCGGCCGCGAGCGGCGGGTCCGCGCGTCCGCTCGGCGGCGCGCTGCTGTCGGGAGCGCTGATCGCGCTGACGCTCGGCGCGGTGCTCGCGATCCCGTTCGCGGCCGATCTGACCGCGATCCACGACCACGTGACCGACGCGGGCTACGTCGGAGCGCTGCCCGGCGACGAGCAGCGCCCGCTGACCGCCTACCTGCTGCGCACACCAGGACGGCGCGCGCTATGAGCTCGCGGCGGAGTCGGCGACGCAGATCGGCTCGCTGGTCGTCGCCGACGCGCGTCCGATCGTCGTCCTGACGACCTACGACGCGCGCGTGTTCACGAGCGTGGCCAAGCTGCGCGCGCTGGTCGCCGCAGGCAAGCTGCGCTACGCCTTCCTGAACACCTACTGCCCGCGCCACCCCTCGCCCGACAACGCCGCGTGCTCGGCGCCCGCGAAGTGGATCAGGGCGCACGGCACCGACGTCTCGCGCAAGGCCGGCCTGCCGCGCGACAAGGTCCTCTGGCTGCTGCCGGGAGCCCACGAATGAGCGCGGACGCCCGCGCGATCGCATCGCGCCCTCAGTCCTGCGGCGGACCGTCCTGTGACCTGCGCTTCGCTCGGCGCTCCCGGTAGTGGGCGAACAGCAGGTTTCCGACCAACAGACCCACCACAACGACCATGAAGACCGAGAAGGCGACGAGCGCGATCTGTTCCTGTGCCACCGACGCTCATCCTAAGGCCAGCGCTTTGAGAGCTCGCGCAGGGCCGATTCGGGCTACTCGATGCGGTTATCTTCGCGTCGTGTCAGCGGCTGCTCACGGGCACCGGATCCCCTACTCCGACCAGTCCGGCGGCTTTGAGGGCCTCGTCGGGATCGTTGAACCACCGAAAGCGGATCGCCCTGCCGTTGCGGACCGTCCACACGTAGCCCTGCCGCCATTGGGTCTCGATGCCGCTGGCAGACGTGCCGCGCGCGACACCGACCACAACGACATCCTCCCCGGCGTCCACGAATCGTTCCGTCTCGACGTGAAAGTCCGGGTAGACCTCGCGTATGGCGCGTAACGCACCCCGGTCGTGACGAGTCCCGGCCTCCACGGCATAGGGCGGGTTCACGTATTCGAGCTCGTCGTCGATCAGATCGCGCGCCGACTCGTTGTCGCCCCACAAGCGATAGATGCTGCGCACCAGCTCGACGTTCTCCTCTGACATCGCCTACCCCCTCTCCTGGGCGAGGCGTTCGCCGGCAGTCGTCAGGTCGGAGGTCGTGGAGTGCTCGGACATGCCGAGTGAGTATCCAGCAGACGACGCTGGAGGGCTACCTACGGGCCGAGCGCGGCGCGGCGGCCGAGTTGGCTATTCGATGTGGTTATAGACTTCGAACAGCGGCAGGTACATCGAGATCACGATGAAGCCGACGATCGAGCCGATGACGATGATCATGATCGGCTCGAGGATCGAGGTCAGCGCTTTGACCGACGCCGCGACCTGGTCCTCGTAGAACTCGGCGATCCGCTCGAGCATCTGGTCCAGGGCACCTGACTCCTCGCCGACGCCGACCATGTGCGTGACCATGCTCGGGAAGATCGGCGCCTGCGCGAGCGGCGCCGCGATCGTGCCGCCGCGCTTGACCGAGGCGATGACGCCGTCCATCGCCTCTTCGACGACGACGTTTCCGCCGGTTTTGCCTGTGATCTCGAGCGCCTGCAGCAACGGCACGCCCGCGGCGGTCAGCGAGGACAGCGTGCGCGACCAGCGTGCGACGGCGATCTGCTGGACGATCGTGCCGATCTTCATCGGCACGCGCAGGCGGAAGCGGTCCCACTGCGGCTTTCCCCACGAGGAGTTCTTCCACTTGACGAAGAGGAAGATGATCGCCCCCCAGCTGAGCGAACATCGCCCACCAGTATTTGGTGACGACCTGCGAGGCGAGCACGGACACCTGCGTCAGCGCGGGCAGGTTGCCGCCGAACTGTTTGAAGACGTTCTGAAAGACCGGAACGAGGAAGGCGACGAGCGCCATCATCACGCCGACGGCGAACACGACGACGAGCGTCGGGTAGACCATCGCCGATTTGATCTGTTTGCGCAGCGAGGAGTCCTTCTGCAGCTGGTCGGCCACGCGCAGCAGCGCGCTCTCGAGCACACCGCCGGCCTCGCCGGCCTGCGCCATCGCGACGAACAGCTGGTTGAAGACCTTCGGGTGATGGGACATCGCCTCGCTCAGCGAGCGGCCCGCCTCGACGTCCTTGCGCACCGCGACGATCGTTTCCTTGAGGAACTTGCTCTCGGTCTGGCCTTCGAGCACGTACAGCGCGCGCAGGATGCTCATGCCGGAGTTGATCATCGTCGCCAGCTGGCGCGCGAAGACCGCGAGCTCGGCGGGCTTGACGCGCTTCATGAAGGACAGCTCGATCTCGCGCGAGCCGTGCTTGTCGGCGATGTCAAGGACGATCAGGCCGCGCGATTTCAGCTGGTCGGCGACCGCCTGCTGGCTGTCGGCGTCGACCTCTCCGCCGGCCTTCACGCCGGCGAGGTCGATCGCCTTGTAGACGAACGTGCTCATAGCCGGCGCTCCTAGGCGGCCGCCAGCGAGGCAGGCGCCGAGCAGCCGCCTGAACTCATCCGGCGCGCTCGAGCGCGCTTCGGCGACCTGTTGGGTGATCTTGCCCGCGCGCACGAGCGAGGCGAGCGACGCGTCCATCGTCTGCATGCCGGACGCCATGCCGGTCTGCAGCACGGAGTAGATCTGATGGGTCTTGCCCTCGCGGATCAGGTTGCGCACGGCGGGCGTGGGCACGAGCACCTCGGTGGCGACCACGCGCCCCGAGCCGTCGGCGCTCGGGCAGCAGCTGCTGGGTCATGATGCCCTGCAGCGCGACCGACAGCTGCACGCGCACCTGGCCCTGCTGGTGGGAGGGGAACACGTCGATCACGCGGTCGATCGTCTGCGAGGCGTCCTGGGTGTGCAGCGTGGCGAACACCAGGTGGCCGGTCTCGGCCGCGGTCAGCGCGGTGGAGATCGTCTCCAGGTCGCGCATCTCGCCGACGAGGATCACGTCGGGGTCCTGGCGCAGCGCGGCCTTCAGCGCGTCGCCGAAGCTCTGCGCGTCTGATCCGAGCTCGCGCTGGTTGACCAGGCAGCGCTTGTGCCCGTGCAGGAACTCGATCGGGTCCTCGATCGTCATGATGTGCTCGTCGCGCGTGCCGTTGATCTCGTCGATCATCGCCGCCAGCGAAGTGGACTTGCCAGAGCCGGTCGGGCCGGTCACGAGCACGAAGCCGCGCGGGCGGCGCGTGAAGTCGTGCACGGCAGGCGGCAGGCCGAGCTCGTCGATCGAGGTCAGCCCGTGCGGGATCAGGCGGAAGGCGGCGCCGATCGCGCCGCGCTGGTAGTAGCCGTTGACACGGAAGCGCGCATGCCCGGGGATCGAGTAGGCGAAGTCCAGCTGCCAGTCGGTCTCCAGGCGCTGGCGCTGATCGCTGGTGAGGATCGAGTAGATGATCTCCCGCGTGTCGGTGGCGGACAGCTTCGGATACTCCTCGAGCGGCGTCGAGTTTGCCGCGCACGCGCACGGTCGGGTGGGCGCCGACGCTGATGTGAAGGTCAGAGGCGCGTCGTGCGACGACCTCCATGAGCATGTCCGCAAAATCGATGTCCATGGTCGCGCCCATCGGCCATGCGAAGCACTAAATCGTGCTCTCGCGCGCCGCACTGGACGAAGATTTGAGTCAGCCGGCTGCTACGGCGGCGCGCATCACCGCAAGCGGCGCCTCTCGTCCGGTCCACAGTTCGAGGCTGAGCGCTCCCTGGGCCACGAGCACCTCCGAGCCGTCGATCGTGTGCGCGCCGCTCGCCGCGGCGGCGAGCACGAGCGCCGTCGGCGATCCGGCGCGGTATACGAGATCGACGACGAGCTGATAGTCGCCGGCCGTCTGCGGCGTGAGGCCCAGCTGCGCGAGCTCGGCCTCGCCCGACGCGCCCGACGCTCCGTCTCGCGCCGGCGCGAGCCCGACCGAGGTGCAGTTGACCAGCAGGTCGGCCGGCCCGGGCGCGGCGAGCGCCCGCACCCCCAGGTCGCGCGCGAGCGCCTGCGCGCGCTCGGCGCTGCGATTGTACACCGAGACCTCGCTCGCGCCGGCGTGCGTGAGCGCCCAGGCGACCGCGCGCGCGCTGCCGCCGGCGCCGAGCACGAGCGCGCTCATGCCCTGCGCCGAGCGCCCGAGCGCCGCGAGCAGCCCCGGCGCGTCGGTGTTCTCGGCCGCGATCGTCCCGTCGGGCGCGAACGTCAGCGTGTTCGCCGCGCCGATCTCGCGCGCGGCGGGCGAGGCGCGGTCGGCCAGCGCGAGCGCCGCCTGCTTGTGGGGGATCGTCACGTTGGCGCCGACGAAGCCGGCGGCGCCCAGCGAGCGCGTCGTCGCGACGAACAGCGCCGGCGGCACGGGCAGCAGCTGGTAGCGCCAGCCGCTCATGCCGAGCGCCGCCAGCGCGGCGTTGTGGATCGCCGGCGAGCGGCTGTGCGCGACCGGCCAGCCGAGGACTCCCAACCTGCTCGCCATCGCCGGCCCTAGGGCTTCTTGTGGCAGCTGGGGACGCGCCCGCCGTTGTCCTGCAGCGCCTGGTGGTAGGCGGCGGCGTCGCGTTCGAACTGCGCGAAGCTCGTCGAGAAGACCTGCTCGCCGCAGCCGTCGGCGCCGGCCACGTAGTACAGGTAGCCGACGTGCGCGGGATGCGCGGCGGCGTCGATCGCGGCGAGGCCCGGGTTGCTGATCGGGGTCGGCGGCAGGCCCTTGTGCAGGCGCGTGTTGTAGGGGGAGTCCAGCGCGAGCTGCGCGCGCGTCAGCGGCTGGGTGTAGTCGTTCAGCGCGTAGCGCAGCGTCGAGTCGACCCCGAGCGCCATGCCCAGGCGCAGGCGGTTGTAGATGACCGCGGCCACCTTCGCCCGGTCGCCGGCGAGCTGAGCCTCGCGTTCGATGATCGACGCGACGATCAGCAGCTGATAGGGCGTCAGGTGCAGGTCGTGCGCGCGACGCGTCTCGGCGTCGCCGAAGTTTTCGTCGAACGCGACGAGCTGTTCGCGCACGAGGCGGCCCGCCGGGTCTCCGCGGTAGAGGTCATAGGTCGCCGGGAACAGGAACCCTTCGAGGTTGGGCGTGCCCGCGGGCGCGCCGTAGTGCGCGGGGTCGAGCAGCGGCGAGCGCTTGGACGCGCTCAGATAGCTGCCCGTCAGGCCCGCCGCGTGCGCGCGTCCTGCGATCTGCAGACGGCTCTCGCCCTCGGGGATCAGCACCTTCACGACGACCGGCGCCGCGAGCGCCTTGACGTGGCGCCTGTTCGTCAGCCGCTGCACCGCCAGGCCGACGGCGAGCACGATCGCGGCCAGCGCCAGCACGGCCAGCGCGCGCGACAGCCACGGCCTGCGGCCCCCGCGGCCCCCGCGGCCCGCCGCCGAGCGACCCCCGCCCGCGGCAGCCGCGGGCGCACGCGCGGCGGGACGCGGCTGCGGCGTCGAGGCGCGCCGCGAGGCGTCGGGGTCGGGTGGCGGCAGCGGCGGCACATAGGCGCCCGCCGGCGCGACCGGCTCCTGTGGCTCGGTCGGATGCGCGTCGGCGTCCATCCAGTCGTCCGCCGACAGCGCGAACGGCGCTTGACGCCCGGCGTCGATCCGCTCATCGCGGCTGGACTGCGCCCGTTCGACCGTCGGCGGCGGCTCGGCGCCGCGGCGTCGCTCGCGCTCGGCGCGGTCGCGCTCGCGCTGCTCGTCGCTGCGAGCCGGCTGGGGCTGGACGGATCGGCGCGGGCTCACGGCGACGACGGTAGCGGACCGGACCGCGCCGCCAGCCAGCTCTCGAGCAGATGCGCCGCGGCGCGCGAGTCCTCGTCGGCGCGCGATGACCCGGCTTCGCGCTGGGCCATGCGCGTCGTGAAGCGCTCGTCGTGCAGGACGACCGGCACCTTCTCGCCCAGGCGCGCCGACAGCCGCCGCGCGAACGCGCGCGTCTCGCGCGTCTGATCTGAGTCCTCGCCGCTGAGCGACAGCGGCAGGCCGACGACCACGCGCTGCACGTCGCGCTCGCTCACAAGCCGCGCTATCTCCGCCATGCCGCGCCTGCTCGCCGGCGCGGCGATCGCCGCGAGCGGTGTCACGATCGTGCCCGTCGGGTCGCTGAGCGCGCAGCCGCAGCGCGCGCTGCCATAGTCGAGCGCGAGCACGCGCATCAGGCGCGCAGCGCGGCCTCGATCGCCTCGCGCGCGGTCGCGAGCGCCTGATCGAGCTTGTCCGGGTCGCGCCCGCCGGCCTGCGCGATCGTGTCGCGCCCGCCGCCCCCGCCGCCGACCACCTGCGCGGCGAGCTTGACGATCGCGCCGGCCTTCACGCCGCGCGCGACGAGCGCCTCATCGACGCCCGCCGCGAGGTGCACGCGCCCGTCGACCGCGCTGCCGAGCACGATCGCCGCATCCGCCAGGCGGCCGCGCAGGTGATCGAGCACCTGCAGCAGCGCCTTCGCGTCGGGCACGTCGACGCTCGCGGTCAGCACGTGCGCCCCGTCGAGCTCCTGCGCGCCGGCCGCGAGCGCCTCGAGGTCGACGCCGGCGCCGGCGCCCGCGTCGCCGGAGCGTGCCGCTCGCTTGAGCTCCTTCAGCTCGTGGTCGCGGGCGCGCACAGCCTGCGGCACGTCCTCGGGGCGCGTGCGCAGCTCAGCGGCGACGTCGACCAGCAGGCGGTCGTGCTCGCGCAGTCGCGAGACGGCGCCGGCGCCGGTGAGCGCCTCGATGCGGCGCACGTTGGCCGCCGACGAGGTCTCGGAGGTGATCACGAAGGCGCCGATCTCGGCCGTGCTTCTGACGTGCGTCCCGCCGCACAGCTCGCGCGAGTAGGAGCCGTCGCCGATCTGCACCATGCGCACGACGTCGCCGTACTTCTCGCCGAACAGCGCCATCGCGCCGAGCCGCTTGGCCTCGTCGAGCGTCGTCGAGATCGCGCGCACCGGATCGCCCTGCGCGATATGCGCGTTGACGGCGTCCTCGACGTCGCGCAGCTCGGACGCGCTGAGCGCGCCCGTGTGGCTGAAGTCAAAGCGCAGCTTGTCGGGACCGACGTAGGAGCCGGCCTGGCGGACGTGCTCGCCGAGGCGCTCGCGCAGCGCCGCGTGCAGCAGGTGGGTGGCGGTGTGGTTGCGCTCGGTCGAGCGGCGCGCGGCGTGGTCCACGCGCGCCAGCACCGCCTGCTCGGGCGCGAGCGAGCCGCGCTCGAGCACGACCGCGAGCGCCTGGTCGTCGCCCAGCCGATAGACGTCTGTCACGCGCGCAAGGCAGTCAGAGCCGCTGCACTCGATCGTGCCGAGGTCTGACACCTGGCCGCCTCCGGCGGCGTAGAAGGGCGAGTCGGTCGAGCTTGATCAGCTGCCGTGCGCCGACCTGCGCGACCGCCCCCACGGTCGTCGGCTGAAGCTCGGTCTCATAGCCCGTGAAGCGCGTCGTGAAAGCCCGCGCCCTCCGCCAGCTCTCGCGCCCCCTGCGCAGGGTCGCCTGCGCCTGTGGCCGCGTCGGCGCCGGCGGCCGCCGCGCGCGCGCGGGCGCGCTGCGCGTCCATCAGGCGGTCGAACTCGTTGTCGTCGTCGACGTGCAGGCCGGCCTCTGAGAGCAGCTCGACCGTGAGGTCGAACGGAAAGCCGAACGTGTCGTGCAGGCGAAAGACGTCGGCGGCGGCGATCGCCTGCGCGCCCGCGTCGCGCGCGCGCTCGATCAGCTCGTCCAGCAGTTTCGTGCCCTGCTCCAGCGTGCGCCCGAAGCCCTCCTCCTCGGAGGCCAGCCAGCGCTCGATCGCGCCGCGCTCGGTCATCAGCTCGGGGTAGGCGCCGGCCATCAGCTCGCGCACGACGGCCGCGTAGCGCAGCAGGAAGCCGGGCGCCATCTGAAGGCGACGGCCCTGCAGGATCGCGCGGCGCGTCAGGCGGCGCAGCACGTAGCCGCGGTCCTCGTTGGAGGGCACGACGCCGTCGGCGATCAGAAACGACATGCCGCGCGCGTGGTCGGCGAGGATGCGCAGCGCGCGCTCGCCGGCCGCGCTCCTCGCCCGCCCCTGCGACAGCTCGCGGCCGAGGTCGATCAGCGGCTGGAACTGGTCGGTCTCGAACACCGACTGCTTGTCCTGCAGGATCGCCGCGAGGCGATTGAGCCCGAGGCCGGTGTCGATGTTGCGCGTCGGCAGCGGCGTCAGGTGGTCGTGCGGATCCTGGTCGTACTGCATGAACACGAGGTTCCAGTACTCGAGGAAGCGCTCGTTGTCGCCGCCCGGCAGGTCCTCGGGCGAGCCGAACGCAGCGCCCCGGTCGAGGTACAGCTCAGAGCACGGGCCGCTCGGCCCCACCGCGCCCGCTTCCCAGAAGTTCTCAGAGCGCGGGCAGCCGACGATGCGCTCGCGCGGCACGCCGACCTCCTGCCAGAGCTCGATCGCCTCCTCGTCCTCGCCGAGCCCGAGCAGCTCGTCTCCGGCAAACACGGTCACCCAGATGTCCTGCGCGGAGAAGCCGAAGCCCTCGAGCGACAGCTCCCACGCCAGCCTGATCGCCTCCGCCTTGAAGTAGTCGCCGATCGAGAAGTTGCCGAGCATCTCGAAGAACGTCAGGTGGCGCGCGGTGTTGCCGACGTTGTCGATGTCGACCGTGCGAAAGCACTTCTGGCAGCTCGTCAGCCGCGGCGCCGGCGGGGCCTCGCGCCCCAGGAAGTAGGGCTTCAGCGGCTGCATGCCGGCGGTCGTCAGCAGGACCGTGCGGTCCTCGGCGGGCGGCACGAGCGAGGCCGATGCGATGCGCAGATGGCCGCGCTCCTCGAAAAAGCTCAGGAAGCGCTCGCGGATCTCGTCGGAGGTCATCGCGGCGGGGGCCATCGCGGCGATGATGCCAAGGCGTCGCGCAGCGTGCCGGGCGCCTGCGCCCGTCAGGCCGCGATCGTGCCGTGGCCGACGACGACGTCGCCGCTGTACAGGCAGGCGAGCTGACCCGGCGCGGTGCGCTCGGCCGGCTCGCGCAGCTGCACGCTCACGCGCTCGTGGCGCCCGGCGCGCGGCGATTGGCTCAGGCGGCACGCGAACATGCGCCCGTGCGAGCGCACGCGCAGGCCATCCACGCAGCCGCCGTCGCGGTGAAGCGTCACCTCGCGCGCGTCGACGCTCTGCGCGAGCAGCGCCTCGCGCGGGCCGACCGTGACCGTGTTCGCGCCGGCGTCGGTCGCGAGCACATACAGCGCCGCGCGCGTGCCGATGCCAAGCCCGCGGCGCTGGCCGACGGTGAACAGGTGCGATCCGGAGTGCGCGCCGAGCACCTCGCCGTCGCGCGCGACGATCGCCCCGCGTCGCTCGGCCATCCCGGCGTGGCGCTGCAGGAAGGCTCCCTGGCGCGTGCCGGCCAGAAAGCACAGGTCCTGGGAGTCGCGACGGCGCGCGACCGCCAGGCCGGCCTGCCGCGCGAGCTCTCGCACGCGCGCCTTGGGCAGCTCGCCCAGCGGAAAGCGAAGCCGCGACAGCGAGCCCGGCGAGAGCGCCGAGAGCACATAGCTCTGGTCCTTGGCAACGTCGGCCGCCATGCGCAGCAGCGGGCCATCGCACACGCGCGCGTAGTGGCCCGTCGCGAGCCGCTCCGAGCCCAGCCGCCGCCCGAGCTCGAGCATCGCGTCCAGGCGCACGCTGCCGTTGCAGCGGATGCACGGGTTGGGGGTCTGCCCCGCGGCGTGATCGGCGATCCAGCGGTCGACCACGCCGGCGCGAAACTCCTCGCGCAGGTCGATCGACAGGTGCGCCAGCCCGAGCCCGTGCGCGAGCTCGCGCGCGCGGCGCACCGCCTGGGCCGAGCAGCAGCTGAGCTCTCCGTCGTTGTCGGGGTCTGACCACAGTTCGAGCGTCACGCCGACCGCCTGCTGGCCGTCGCGCGCGACCAGCAGCGCGGCCACGGCGCTGTCGACGCCGCCGCTCATCGCAACGAGCGTGCGCGCCGGCTCGGGCGCGAGCATCGCGCGCCCGCGCGCCGCCGCCCCGAGCGCGCGGTGAAGCGCGTCGGCCGCGAGCTCCGCGGCGTGGCGCTTTGCGAGGCTCAGACCGCCGAGCTCCTCGGAGATCTGCTCGGCGCCGATGCGCGCCGCGTCCAGCAGCGGCGCGCCGCGCAGCAGGCTCACCGCCGCGCTGCCCGCGGCGATCGCGGTGCCGCATCCGCTCGCGTCAAAGCCGGCGTCTGAGATGCGCCCGTCGGGGCTGTGCTCATCGACGGCGATCGACACGCGCACGAGATCCCCGCACGCCGCCCCGCCGGCGGCGCCCGTGAAGGCGTCCTGCGGGCAGTGGCCGCGCCCGAGCGGCCGTCTCAGATGATCGGCGAGATCCTCGGCGCTTGACACCGACCGAGTGTAGGGGCGCGGCTGTGCGCGCGCTATTTCTTCGGCGGCTTTGGCCGCGTCGGCTTCGGCCGTCTTGCGCGATTCGCCGAGGCGCTGGGTGATCGCGGCCGCTTCGGTGTAGCCGGGGATGGAGGTGATCTGCCCGCGCGGGTTGACGATCAGGATCATCGGCGTCTGCAGCACCTGCACGGTCTGCGTGAAGCTTCCGTAGGAGGACACGTCGCCGGGGCCGCCTTCGAACACGGTGAGCTTCTGCAGCGAGCCCCCGCCCTTGGATTGGCCGCTGGTCACGGGATTGGACGACAGCGCCTCGTCGATCGAGTTGACGCTGCCGACCAGCTGCACGGACTGGTGCACCGCCTGGTCTTCGGCGCTGTGCGGGTTCCAGAAGAGGACCAGCGCCATGCTGTTCTGCTTCAGCGCGGCTTCGACCTGCGCCTGCCCGGAGGGAATCGCGCGCGCGGCTGCCTTGGCGGCCGAGCTCGAGCTCTTGGACGCCTCGCTGCCCGAGGCCTGCGCCTTCGACGGCGCCGTCGCCTTGGCGGCCGCCGCTGCGCTGGAGGAGGCCGCGGCCGCGCCGCTGGTCGATGTCGATGACGGTTTAGCGGCCTGCGGGGCGCTCGCGGGCGCCGCCGGCGTGGATGACGTGCCCGACGCCTGCGCCGCTTTTTCCAGCGTGCGCGAGCCGTTGCCCTGCGAGGCGGCCACGGCGCCGTGGGCGCGGTTGATGTCCTTGGTCAGCCCTTCAAGGCCCGGCGTGGAGGTGTGGTCGACCTTGCTCGGCGCGGCGGCGGCCTTTTCCGCGGCGGCGCTCGCCGCTGCCGGACTCTGAGCGGGCGAGGAGGACGGTGCGGCGGGTGCGGAGGCTTCCGATCCGCCCGTGCTGGCCGTGTGCGGCTTGAGCGCGACGAACCACACCCCGGCGAAAAGCACGACCGCCGCGAGCGCGAGCACGAAGGGGCGAGAGATCTGCGTCATCCTCTCCCCCTTCGGCATCTCGCGCGCAGAAGTTGAACGAATCTGGACGTCCGCACCCTTTCATTCAAATGCCGCGCGGAGCGTCGATCGACGCTCCGTCAGAGATCGTGCAGGCCGCGCAGCACCGCGTGCACGACCGCGTTGGCCGCCAGCTGCTCCTGGCCGCCGCCCTGCATGTCCTTCAACACCGCCTCACCGCCCGCGGCGATGATCGCCACGTAGCGCGCGCCGAGCGCGTTCGGCGTGCCCGAGCTGCCCTTTCAGCGAGCGTCCCTGCAGCTCCATCTGCGCGGTCAGACCCGCCGAGCGCGCCTCGCTCAGAAGCTCAAACGCGACCCGCCGGACCTCCGCGCGCGACCCATCGGGGCCCCCGTGAGGGGGCCCTTTGCCGACATCCCCCCCCTCGTCCGCGGCGCCCGCCCTGTCGTCGAGCGCGAGGAACAGCTGCACGACCGGCGGCGCGAGCGGCTGGGGATCGCCCGCCAGCAGGATGCGCTCGATGCCCGCCGCCCAGCCCATCCCCGGCGTCGGCCCGCCGCCGAGCAGCTGCACGAGCCCGTCGTAGCGCCCGCCGCCGCCGACGCCGCTCTGCGCCCCGAGCTCCTCGGAGGTGAACTCGAACACCGTGCGCGTGTAGTAGTCCAGGCCGCGCACGAGCGTCGAGTCGACCTCGTAGGCGACGCCCGCGACGTCCAGCAGCTCGCGCACCTGCGCGAAGTGCTCGGCGTCGGGCGCGCTCAGGTGCTCCAGCAGCCGCGGCGCGCCGGCCATCACCTGGCGCGTGCCCTCGTGATCTGAGTCAAACGCGCGCAGCGGGTTCTGCTCGATCCGCGCGCGCACCTCGCCCGACAGGCTCGCCTCGTTCGCGCGCAGGTAGGCCTGCAGGCGCTCGCGATACTCGCCGCGGCTCTCCGCGCTGCCGAGGCTCGACAGCCGCAGGCGCACGTCGCTGACGCCCATCTCGCCGAGCAGCCGCGCGAGCAGCGTGATCGACTCGGCGTCGACCGCCGGGTCCTCGGAGCCGAGCGCCTCCGCGCCGACCTGCCAGAACTGGCGGTAGCGCCCCGCCTGCGCGCGCTCGCTGCGAAAGAAGCTCGACAGGTACCACAGCTTCACCGGCTGACGGCGCTTGTGCATGCCGTGTTCCACGTACGCGCGACACACCGGCGCGGTCCCCTCGGGGCGAAGCGTCAGCGAGCGTCCGCCGCCGTCCTGAAGCGTGAACATCTCCTTGCTGACGATGTCGGTCGACTCGCCGACGCCGCGCGCGAAAAGCTCGGTCGCCTCCAGCACCGGCGTCTCGATGCGCTCATATCCGGCCCCCTCGAGGATCGCCCGCGCGCGCTCTGTGAGCGTCGCCCGCTCGGCCGCCCCCTCGCCCAGCACGTCAAACGTGCCGCGCGGCGCTTTGAGCTTCGGCTCTGCCAAGGAGATCGCTCGCGAGACGCTCGCGCCGCGGCCGCTCAGCTGCCCGCCCGCGCCGCCTTGCGCTGCGGCTCGGAGTCCGCCGGCGCCTGCGCGCCAGACACCGGCACGCGCAGCTCGCTCAGGAACGGATTGGTGTCGCGCTCGCGACCGAGCGTCGTCACCTGCATGTGACCCGGGTAGACGACGGTCTCGGCCGGAAAGCGCTGCAGCAGCCCCGCGATCGAGCGCTCGAGCGTCGGCCAGTCCCCGCCGGGCAGGTCAACCCGGCCGACCGATCCCGCGAACAGCACGTCGCCCGACAGCAGCGAGCGCGCAGCGGGCGCGCCCGACTCGTCCGCCGGCGCGATCGCGTAGGTCACGTGCCCCGGGCTGTGGCCGGGCGTGAACAGCACCTCGATGTCAAGGCCGGCGAGGCTCAGCCGCTCGCCGCCGGCGACCGTGTGCTCGGGCTCATAGCTCTCAAACGGCCCGAATCCCGGCGGCACCCAGCGCATGATGTCGGCCATCGCCGAGCGCTCTATCTCCGGGCAGTAGACCGGGGCGCCCGTCGCCTGCGCGACCGGCGCGACCGCGCCGATGTGATCGAAGTGGCAGTGCGTGATCAGGATCGCCTCGATGCGCACGCCGAGCTCCTGCGCCGCCGCCAGCAGCCGCGGCGCCTCCTCGCCGGGGTCGATCAGCACCGCCGGACGCGGGCCCGCCTCGCCCTCGGGCGCGGCGACGCTCACGATGTAGGCGTTCTCGGCGACCGGCCCGACCGTGAACGAGCGCACGTCCAGCGCGCTCATCACGACAGCGCCTTCCCGTCGCGCGCCTTCGCGGCCTTCGCGCGCATGCGCCGCTGGTACATCCACTGGTCGGTGTAGTAGCTGATCGGCACGTAGAGCGCGAGCACGATCGGAAACAGGATGAACGTCGCAGCCGCCTTGCGCGTCAGCACGAGCGCGAGCGCCACCATCAGCACAGCCGCCACGAGCGAGCGGTAGAACGACCCGCGCCACGTCGGCGGCTTGTCGAAGCGGTCGCCTCGCTTGGCCTTCGCGGCAGGGCCCTTCTCGCCGCGCTTCTCGGCCGCCGTCGGCGCGCGCCCGGTGCGCCCGCGCGACTCGATCACGCCCGCGGCGTTGCCGCGGTGCTTGGTCTGGCGCTTGCGCTTTGTCTGGGCCATCGTGTCAAAAGCCTAGTGCGTTCTCGAGCACATGGCGCCCGGGATCGAAGCCGAGCAGCTCGACGTCGGCCGGAAAGCCCTCGAGCGCCGCGCGCGGCGCCAGGCCGACGAGCTCGGCGCTCGCGACCGCGACGTGCGCGCGCACCGCCTCCAGCACCTCGCCCAGCGGCGTCGCAAGCGGGCGTTCGACGTTCATCGACACCTGCGCCACGCCCCCGCCGAGCTGCACGCCGATCGCGCGAAGCCCCTCGATGCCATGCGCGCCGCCCTCGCGAATCAGCGCGGCCGTCGCGCGCGCGTCGCGCAGCGTGGCCGGCGCGGCCAGCTGCACGTTGAACGCGACCAGCGGCGCGCGCGCGGCGACGAGCGTCGCGCCCGCGCTCGGGTGCATCCGCGCGGGACCGAAATCGGGCGCCAGAGGCGGCTGCCCCTCGGCGCCCGGCGCCTGCATCCGCCGCGCGAGCCCCGCCGCTCCCCCGCGGCGCAGCTCTGCGCGCGTCCTGCCGCGCGACGCGCCGTCGGCGGTCAGCTCGCCGTAGAGGAACACCGGCACGTCGAGCTCCTCGCCGATGCGATCGGCCACGACCAGCGCCTGCGCGCACGCGGCGCCGCGAGCGTCCTCGTCGAGGTACACGAGCGGCGCCACGTCCAGCGCGCCGACGTGCGGGTGCTGGCGCCGGCCGTCGCCGGCCGGCGATCCGTCGTCGCGCATCACGTCGACGCGCGCCACCGCCTCGCGCGCCCCCGCCAGCAGCGCGTCGGCAAGCTCTCCGGGCGGGCCGGCGAGCGTGAACACCGAGCGATGATGGTCGCGATCGCTGTGCACGTCGAGCAGGCGCACGGCGCCCGGCGAGCCGTCCGGCGCGGCGAACGCCCGCCCGATGGCGGCGATCGCCCGCGCGTCGCGCCCCTCTGAGACGTTCGGCACCGCGAGCAGGACAGGTGGCGTCATCGCATCGCAAGGCTAAACTGCGCCACCCGGGCCGGAGTAGCTCAGTCGGTTAGAGCAGCGGAATCATAATCCGCGTGTCGGGGGTTCGAGTCCCTCCTCCGGCATTTCAGAGACTCCCTGCTGACAGCTGGGTTTTGAGCCTCTTGGCCCTCCTCGTCAGCAGCAGAATCGGCCAGGGTGTGACCGGAAGTGTGACCATCTGCCACCGCGAGGGCTTCGCCGAGGTCGCCGTCGAGTAGGTCGACATAGGTCGCCAGCGTGAAGGCCGGCGAGTGATGGCCGAGCCAGCGCTGCACCTGGACGGCGTTGCTCCCCCGCGCGAACAGCATCGAGGCGCAGGTGTGGCGGAAGGTGTGGAAGCCAACCCAGGTGAGGCTCGCCTCCTCGCGTGCCGTCTTGAGCCCATCGCGGTAGAGGTTGGCGGGGTTCAGCGGTGCGCCGTTGCCGGCGGGGAACACGAGATCGTCGGCTCCGGGCCAGTCGGAGTCTTTGCGCGCCTGGCGCAGGGCGCTGACGAGCTCGGCGTCGAGCGGGACGCTGCGCCGGCCGTGGCGGCTCTTTGGCGGCCCCATCCTGCCCTTCACGAGCGCTCGGCGGACCTTGACGTGCGGCGAGCTGCCGTCGAGCGCCAGGTGGCGCCATTGAAGCGGTATCGCCTCGCTGATCCGAAGGCCGGTCGAGGCCAGGAAGCGAAACAGCAGCCGGTGGCGCTCGGGGATCAGCGCGAGGATGGTCGACAGCTCCTCGGTGCTCATCGCCTTGACCTGCTCGGGGTCAGACTCCTCGGCGGTCGGGCGGTGAGGTAGGTCTGCGTCGCGGGCGGGGTTGGAGCGGATCAGGCCCTCCCGCACAGCCGAAGCGAGGCAGGCGCGCAACGGGGCCATGATGTTGCGCACGGTGGCGTCTGAGAGCGCCACGCGGCGATCCTTGTCCTCTTTGGTCGGCGCCGGGCGGGTCTGCCTGCACAGCCAGGAGACGAACGTGGCGATCGTGCTCGGCGTGATCTCGGTCAGCTTGCGGTCGCCGAGCTGCGGGAGCACGTACTGCTTGAGCTGGCGGCGGTATTCGTCGCGCGTGCCCTCGCGGAAGCCTCCCCGGCCGCGACCCAGGTAGCGCTCGACCCACTCCTCGGCGTACTCGCGCAGGGTCACGCGGGAGCGCTCTTGAAACTTTCCCCGGCCGATGTCGGTCACGCGGGCAGCTTTGGCCCGGCGTGCCTCCTCGAGCGTGCGGTGCGTCTCCCAGGTCTGCGTGCCATTGACCCGGACGCGGAAGATGTAGCGCGAGCCCCGTCTGTAGATGCCGGGTGTGCGTGTCTTCTCGAACCTAGCGGCCATCGTCTAGTTCCCTTATGGCGATCCTGGCGCTGTGGCGCGCGAGTATCCCGTTGACGAGCTGCGTCAAGCTCACGCCCTCATCGGCCGCCTTGAGCCGAAGCCGGCGCCAGCCAGACTCGGTGAGGGTGACGCGCACCATCTTCGTTTCCTGCTTTGGCGTTGCTGCTTTTGTAGGCATAGGCAACAGTGTAGCATCTGCTTACACGATGCACGGGCCAGCGTCACCCGGCGCCTGCCGCCAACCCTTTCAACCAGTCGGCGAGCTTCTCCTGGGCGTCGACCTCCGTCTCGGCGAGCTTCAATATCGCGTCGAAGTCGTGCTGCTCACTGGCGTCGGAGATTTGCGCCTTGAACGGCCGAAGCCGCCGGTCGATAAAGACCCTCCGCGCAGCGGCCCGGTTAGCGAGATGTGACGCTCCCTCCGTCGTCACCAGCTTGAAGGTGTCCGACGCGCGGAGCATCGACAGCAGCTCGTCTACCAAGCCGCCGAGCGGCCTCTGCGGAGTCTCGTCGCTCACCGCATATCAGCCTACGCCAGCGCCGCCATCACCGTCTGACGGGCGTTCGTAGCCGTCCCGCCAAGCCTCAGCGGTCGCGGCGAGGATCGTCTGTTCCTCGTTACTGCAGCCCTGCAGGGTCCGTTCCCACGCCTCATCGAAGGGTCTGCCCTGCTCACGCTCGGCAGCGAGGGCTTCGCGGACCGATCGAAACGGTGAGGGCATCGGCGGGTGATTCTACGCCCGGTCCTCGGCCCTAGACCCCGGCGAGCACCGCGTCTCGCAGCTTGCGTGCTTCGCTGCCCGACAGGCGGCCGTCGAGGATCATCGCCTGCGCCGTCGCCACCGCATCGGGGTCGTCGGAGTCCTGCCAGCGAGGCGAACGCCAGCGTCCACGGCAGACCGCGCATCTGCGCGACCCGATGCCGATGAAACAGCCACTATCGAGGACGAAGCCCGCGCATCTGCGCGACGGCCCGAGGAAACTGATCTTGGTCGGCGGACCTTGACGTGAGCGCCAGGGCGCGCTCTGCGAGCTCTGCATTGTGCGCCCGAGAGCAGTCGCCACAGCGCCAGCCGGCGCCGATCGGTTCCCAGCCCAGGCGGTTGTGCATCTGCTCGCGGGTAAAGGTCTGCCCGCAGTCCAGGCAGGTGCGCGTGGCGCTCACGAGCTGGGCGTTGTGGTCGAGCATGGCGCACCAGCCTAGCCTCGCGGCCCGCTCGTGGTCGGGGAACGGTTCGGTCCGGCCGGTACTGAGCCCTGGCCGGCATTGACGGCTGAGCGGCCGCAGACGGCCCGACCGCGAGGGCCGGGCCGCCGATCTAGAGACGTGAAACGCGTGAAGGCCGAACCGCGGCCTTGCTCGCAGGCCGATCTAGCAGCTCGATGGCCCGGTCCCTATGGCCGTGATCGGTTGACCGCTAGCGAGTGTGCCTTCGGCCTTCCCAGACACTGCAAATGGAGTTGGACACCCGATTCCAAATCCAGGTGTGAACGGACCGATCGTGCCCAGCGCAGTGGTCGTGTAGGGAACACTCAACTGCGCGACGGTCAACAGAACTGCGGATTCGGGTTTTAGGCCAAAGCCCGACACTTCAAGCCTAAGGCACGGGCCGTAGCTGCTATCCCCGAAACAGTTGCTTTCAAGGTGTTTTTGAACCGCCAGCTTCGCCAGCACCCCGCCTTTGGCCGCGTAGGACGTGCATGCTCCTGCGTTCTTGAACGTGCTGGCGTCCTGCGCAACGAGAACGCCGGCTTCTCGTTCGCAGAGCGCCGCGTTCGCGCTGTTTCCTCCCTTAGCCGCCCACGACGGCGCGGCCATCAACGCCATCGACGCGAGCACGCCGAGGCCAACGGCTGTCGAACGGACACCGATCCTTCTAATAGACATGAGATCCCTCTCAGTCGCGCTATTCGCGACGCAACACCCCTGACGAGCCCCTGCGCGTGGCGTCCCGCCACCTTGAGCGGGCACTCTACGGCTTTTGACGACGCCGTGCGGGCTCACTCGCGGGCTACTTCTGAGTCTATCGCCTTGCCGAGCGCAGCGAGGACCTGCGCCGTCGTTGCCGTCGCGCTGTTCGCGCTCGGCTTCGTCTCGACTCCGGGCGCACCCCTAGCGATTCGCCCCGATGCTCGGCGCGCCGCGCGACAGGTCGCGCAGGTTGGGTTGAGCGTGGCGAGCTGGGCGTTGTGGTCGAGCATGGCGCAGCAGCCTAGCCGCGCGGCCCCCTCGTGTGGAGAACGATGGCCGTGCTGAGCCGTGGCGGGCATTGACGCGGAGCGTCATACAGACCGTAGACGGCCCGACCGCGAGGGCCGGGCCGCTGGAGAGCCGTGGATCGTTGGCCGTGCCGCCTAGCCGTGCTTGCCGCCGGTCGCGACGAAGCTCACGCATTGGCCCTGGTTCTTGAACGTGGCGCCGAAGTTCTGCCAGCCTCCGCCCTTGCACTGTTCCTTGGAGGTCGGTAGCTCTGCGACGTACGTCTGGAAGGCAAGATCCCACCCGTCCAAGAGGCTGGGGATTTCCCAGGTCGTGGGCGGCGAGGTCTGACTGAGCCAAAAAGATCCGGATGGATAGGGATTGCCTTGTTCGGCCCCCGACTGGACCCCCACGCCGCCGACGCGATACGCGACGATCGCGTACTGCGTGCCTGCCACTACCTGGGCGGGTAGCACGAACGTAACGGGGACCCAGCCGCCAAGTTCTGGGATGCTCGACCCCAGCACGGTTTCACTGGCAAGCGTTGTCGCACTCGGCGCCCCGGTGCTTTCGACACCTCTGATCTCGACTTTCAGATCGCCGGTCGCGCCCACGTTGTAGAGATAGAGTTCGACGCGGTCAAGCCCGCCGCTCAACCCCGCCGTGAAGGTCTGAGCGAACGAGTCAGTCGACGTAACGAGCAAGCCGCCGGCATAGTTAGTCTGGTGCTGGTCGAGCGTGTCCGTCGCGCTCGCCACGCCGGGCGCGAGCAGCAGCACGAACAGGGATAGGGCAAAAGAAGCACGAAGCGTCTTCATTGACGACCTTCCTTCCTTCCTTGGCTATTACGGCGCAACGCCCCCGCAACCCTCCGCGTGGCATCCCGCCACTTGAAGCGGCGGACTCTACGCCCATCAGCGTCGCCGCGCCGCCTCACTCGCTGACTACTTCTGAGCTTCGACGGCCTTGTCGAGCGCGGCGAGGGACACCTCTATCGAGTCGTCTGGCCCGACGGCGAGCAGACCGTCGAGGGCTTCGATAGAGCCCGGACTTGGCGCACGAGCTAGCTACGTCGTCAGGTCGACGACGACGGTGACGACGGCCGCGACCAGGAGAGCCACGGTCAGCCAGATCAGACCTTTGGTCGCCGTCTCCAGTCGCCTCGTCGCGGCGGCTAGATCGGCCACGCCCCGCAGCACGAGCACGGCTAGGAACGCATCGCCCGAGTGCAGCGGAATGTCTCCGCCCTTGACCTGCTGTGAGTCCAGTCGCTGGATGACCTCGGCCGTGGGCAGCTCAAAGAGCTCTGCGTAGGTGCGGACGCCGACCGCCTCGAGGGTTACGGGAAGCCGAGCCATCGGCGCAGGCTAACGCCTACCCCTCCCGTTCGACCGCCCGTCCCAGCTCGGCCAGGCTGACCTCGAACCGCCTTGGCGGTCCCGGTGCGCCAAAGCGAGAGCGCGACGACGGTCGCAGGCGAGCCGGCGCGGACCACCGCACTGATGCCTTGCGCACTTAGCGAGCGTCCGATTGAAGGCCCACTCACTAGCGCCAAGGACGGTGGGCGTCGCACAAACCCCCCGGTCCGTCCGAGCGGATTAAGACACTTCACGCATGGCTATGAACTTCTTGGCGTGCGATCGTGAGCAGCCGTTCCTGATGCCCCCAGACCCGCGTGATTGGCTGCCGGAGGACCACCTTGCGTGGTTCGTGTTGGCCTCTGTCGAAGAGATGGATCTGTCGGCGTTCTTCGCTGTCTACCGGCGGGATGGGTGGGGCCGAGCGGCGTTCGAGCCGTCGATGATGGTGTCGCTTCTGCTCTACGCCTACGCACGAGGCGAACGCTCATCGCGCGGGATCGAGCGCAAGTGCGTGGAGGATGTCGCCTACCGGGTGATCGCCGCCCAGCAGAAGCCCGATCACGCGACGATCGCGAGGTTTCGTGCCCGCCACGAGGATGCGCTGGCCGAGCTGTTTAGCTCTGTGCTCTCGATGTGCAAAGAGGCAGGGCTCGTGAACGTCGGGGTGATCGCGATCGACGGAACAAAGGTCCATGCCAACGCCTCACATCACTCGAACCTCGACTACGAACAGCTCGCCAGGGAGATCCTCAAGGAGGCCGGTGACATCGACGCGGCCGAGGACGAGCTCTACGGAGATGCACGCGGCGATGAGCTGCCCGAGCACCTGAGGACTCGCGAGGGGCGGCAGGCCGCTCTGAAGGAGGCGAAGCAAAAGCTCGCGGCAGAGCGCGCCGAGAGCACGAAGAGCGAGACGGCTGCTGAGCCGGATGCTCCCGCGGTGAAGATCGAGCTCGACTCAGAGGTGATCGTCGCCCGCAAGGACGGCCGCGACGCGTGGTTGCGCGAGGCTCGCCACCAGCTCGATGAGCACCGCCGTCGCGAGGCAAAGCCGATCTCTCGCTCACGCCCCGAGCGGCTGCTCGAGGCAGAGCGGCGCCTCCAGCAAGACCTCGCGGTCGAGCGCCGCGCCAACGAGTCCTATGAGTACTATCGCGCGCATGGACGGGACACCCAGGGCCGGCGACTGGGTCGCCCACCGCAACCGTTCAAGCTGCCCGAGATACCCGCCGGGAAGATCAACACGACCGATCTTGACTCGCGCAACGTGAAGACTCCGCGCAGCTACACCCAGGGCTACAACGCTCAGGCCGTCGTGAACGACGAGCAGATCGTGCTCGCCGCCGAGGTGACCGCGAGCTCCCCGGACTTCGGTCACCTCGAGCCGATGGTCAAAGCCACGAAGCGCGAGCTCGAGGCGATCGGTGTGACAGAGACTCCGGGAGTCGCTGTTGCCGACTCGGGTTATTGGAATGAGGAGCAGATGGATAACGTCGTCGCCAACGAGCATGTCCAAGTGCTGATCCCGCCCGACGCCGGCAAGCGCGACACGCCGCGGCGGGGATGGGACGGCGGGCGCTACGCCTCGATGCGCGAGGCGCTCGCGACCGACTACGGCGGCGGGCTCTACCGAAGACGCAAGGCGATGGTCGAGCCCGTGTTCGCGCAAACCAAGCACAACCGGCGTATCAATCAGTTTCAGCGACGAGGCAGATCCGCCGCACGCTCGGAGTGGCGCCTGATCACCGCCACCCACAACCTACTGAAGCTCCACAGGCATCAGATAGGCGTCGCAGCGGCCTGAAAGACGGCCCGAGTGACCATCGGGCCGCCAGGGCAGCACCTACGGCCCGGGTGACATATACCTCAGTCGCGGAGATTGGCGCCACCAACGTCGCTACCACCGTGGCCGCCAACCTTTGCGCGACACCCACGACGAAACCCAAGCGTCTCGTCTGCCGGCGAGTTCGCGCCTGCCTTGGACCCAGAGCGAGCGTACGTGCCTCACCGATGGGACCGTGGTGGTCGTGCTCATGCCGTGGCGCTCAGCAGCAGAGCCCCGAAGCGGGAACGCAAGCAACCGTGCCGGGGGTCCGCCTCCACGCTCAGAGCTCGACCGACGGAAGCTCCGCGCAGTTTTGTGAAGCGTCCGGTCACTGAGGCCCCATCGCCTCAATCCGCTCAGACGGCATGCGCACGCTGCGGATGATCGCGACCTCGAACATCACGCCGTCCTCGTCCTGGTGCGCTTTCACTTCGAGCGCCGGGTGCTCTTGGGCGACTTTGGCAGTCCATTCGAGATCGTCTCGGTGGCTGTCGAGGATGCGTCGCGCCCGCTTGGCTGCCCCTTCTCTCTGCGCTTGGCGCTCCTCGGGGTCATCGCTCATAAGCGCCATTAGCTTGCGGGCGTCGTCATCCCATCCGTCGCTCACCGGGCGCCCGTAGCGCAGCTCCTCGGCAATCGCGCCCGCGTAGAGCAGGCCCGTCAGCCGCTGGCGCTTGTTCGCGGCGCCCCATTTCGGGTTCGGGTCATAGCGGGTGACAGCTCCCGCTCCTTCGGTCGTCAGGCTCTCGGGGATATTGAAGCGGCGGATGATCTCGGCGTCGCGGTTGCGGTCCAGGGGTTCGAGGTCGATCCAGACGTTTGCGAACCCCAGGTATGCCGCCACGATCGCGTGGCCGGCCCAGGACCGTTCGCCGCGCCCGGAAGGTGTGACTCGCGGTGTGACCATCCTCCACACCGCTCCACACCATTAGCAGGGTTCACTTCCTCGAATATGCCCCATGTTTTCGGGGTCACACCGTCTAGCACCGCTTACTCCGATGAATCATAATCCGCGTGTCGGGGGTCCGAGTCCCTCCTCCGGCATTCCCCTCCGGCATCACAACCTACCCGCCCCCTACCGCTGCTGGTAGCCGAGCAGCGCGAAGCCTTCAAGCGCGTTATTGACGCTCGCTTCGGCTTCATAGACCTGCGTGCGAGCTGCGGCAAAGCGACCGGTGCTCTTCTCCCGCGCCGCGGCGGCGAGCTCCGCATACGCTTCGTGTGCCCGTGAGATCGAGTCCGACAGCGCGGTCTGGGCCTGATGCGCGGCCGACGGGGGTTGCAGCGCCGACAGCGACCCACCCATGCCGGCGAAGGCTTCGGCGAGCCTCGTGGCGACTCGCTGTGCAGTCGCAGGCGTCGCTCGTGCGGCCATCTCACGCCTCAGGGCGACGCGTTGCCCATTCAGCACTTCCAGCGAGGTGCTGAGCTCCCGGGCGTAAGTGGGTTCGGGGGTCAATGATTCATATCGCTGGAACTGGCCCACCAGTGCGACGTTCGCGACGATCTGCTGACATGCCCGCATGTCGGAGGAGAACGCCGCCGAGGCGTAACAGGCGAGCACGGTGCCACCGCCGGCGGAGGGATTCGGGATCGAATAGATGGTGAGTTTTCGCCCGAAGCCAGGGATGCTCATCTCGGCGTACATGTACGCTTGGATTTCGAGAAGATTCACGACCTGGGTATCGGGTAGCTTGCCGAGGTGTGCCACAAACGACCCAGGGAGGGGGCTGGCTTCACCTTCCGGGAGCCGTCCGACGATCAGGCCCACGTGAGCGCCGTCGCCACGCGGCGCCAACGCGGTCGCATGGGCCACCGAGAGGCCGGGGATTTCGGGCGCTGGGGCGGTTCGCTGCCAGCCCGAGGGATATTCGAGCAGGACGCTCGCCGCGGACAACGTCCTCATCGCCCGGTTCGATGCACCATTCGAGTGGCTATCTCCGGCCAGATAGCCGATGGTCGCCGCAGCGGCCAAGAGGAGGACGACGGTGGCGGAAAACGGGCGAATGTGACTGTTCATACATTTCAGCCGGAGCTTTCGAAGGTGCCTCCGCCGCTGGAAGGCTTGGCGGCGCCACCTTTGCTGCCCGACGACCCACCGGTCGATGGCGCAGCCGGGGGCGGCGCCGAGTGCACCTGCTGCGCGGGCGCTTCTTGCGGCGTCGAGACGATCGAGGGCGGCGGCGGCGAGAGCCGATGAGCGCTCGACACTGCGGGCGCCGGTGCCTGCGCCGACAGGAAGGCAGGGGTTGACGCGGGCTGGCTGCTCGACGGAGCGGGAGCGGGTCGCGACGCGCCTCGGAGGGTTTCGATCGCTGGAACCGTGCTGAGCTGAACGAGCACCGCGACCCTGGGTGATGCAGCCGGGAGGCTCGAGGATTCCGTCGGGGCGGTGCTTCCCGCCTCGGTCGCGCGGCCGATCTCGAAGAAGCAGGCGAACACCACGACTACCAACAGCACGATGAGCGCCCCGCCGCGACCGACGTACGCGCCTGCTCTGCGTGAGCGGATCCTGCGCCTCCCGATGCCTACGGTGCTCACGACGGACACGCGATCGGGTCGGGGTCGCTCGGCAACAAGCATGAATCCACGCGCGCCGGCAGCCTGCCGCGGCGAATCGTGAAGCGGGTGTACTTGCCGATCTCGCCTGGCTTCGTGACCAGGACCCTCAAGGTCACACCTGCCCGCAACGAGCGCTCAAATGTCCGGAACGCGAGCGTGACCGTCGCCGCATCGGGCTCCTTGCGGCTCGCCGCCGCGAGGTGGCCTTGCGACTTGGTCGGACAACCGCGTCCGTGGCACGTCACCGTGACCCTGGCCCCGATGGGCGCTTGAACGGTCAGGAGGTCGAGGTGGACGCCGAGGGACGTCTTTGAGCCCACGATCCGTACGATCGGGAAGGGCTGCATGAGTATCAGCGAAGGCGAGGTCACCGGGACCGTCTCGGTGGCGACGCTCGAGAGGCCGTCTGCAGCGTTCACGCGCAACCGGACTACGTGGGCACCGGGAGTCGCGAAGGAGGTGCTCAGCACCGGACCTCCCGCCTGGAACGCCCCGGTGGCCCCGAAAGCCCAGGCGAAAGCGGTGATTGGGCTCGCGATTTCAGTCGAATTCGACACCAGCGAGACGCTTTCGCCGGTCTTCGGAGCGGGCGGGAACCACCTGAAGGACGCGCCGGAGACACGGGTAAAGCCGAGAGGGGCGCGCTCACCGTGAAGGTGGCCGGCGCACTCCTGCCGATGTTGCCAAATTCGTCGGACTGTTCGGCGCGAGCGGTGTACGTGCCCGGGCTCAATCCCCCGAACGTCGCGGACCAGTGCCCGTTCGAGGCTTGCACGGCGAGCGTCTCGAGGTAAGCATGGGATTCGGTCGTAGACCCGGAGAAGAGCGCGATCGTGATCGTGGGCAGGGCGGCTTCCGAGGCGGTCCCTTCGACCAGCTGTGATCCGCTGCTCGTCGAGCTGCCGTTGGGCGGGTAGGTCAGGGTTACCGACGGCGGCGTCGTGTCCACCGTGAAGGTCACCGGGCTGCTTTCTTCACCGGACTGCTTCGCCAGTGCGGTGTAGATGCCGGGTACGAGACTTTTGGCCGTAATTTCCCATTGGCCGAAAAATTCGGGCCTTTCTAATTTCTGTATGGGCGTGCCTTCCACACTCCCCCGGGGGTAGATCTCGAGCATCACCGGTTCGAACGGTGGTTCCGGTTCTTCACCGCTGTTCGGCCGGCCGGTCGTGCCTTTGAAGGTCGGCGTCTGGCTGTTCGTCACGCTCCCGTTCGTCGGACTCGTGATCGCGAGCCGGGGCGGCGCGGCCATCGCGAGGCCCGACGGGCCCACGACAGCCACGACCAGCGAGCCCGCAGCCGCGAGCAGGAACCCCCTAGTCGCACGTACGCCGATGCCGCGCGCAATGCCGCCGGGACTGGCCGTTTCTCGCGTGCGAAGGGTCATTACGGCGACGGGCATGCGATCGGCTTTTCCCCCCTGGGCCGAGGCAGGTGTCCAGGCGAGCGGGCAGCCTGTCCCGGCGAATCGCAAAACGAGTGTACTTGCCGGTCTGCCCGGGCTCGAACACCCGGACTTCCAGCACCACGCCGCTGGGCAGGCGACGCTCGAACTTTCGAAATTGCACCGCCGCCGCTTGCGCCCTGCTTGAGGCTGCCATTTTTAGTTGAGATCGCACCGGACATCCCCGGCCCGCGCATTTCACCGTGATTCGGGCGCCTGTCGGTGCCTGAACGCTGAGCAGCCTGACCCTGACCCCGGCACGCGTAACGGTCGTCAGAATCCGCACGATCGGGAATGGCTGCATAAGCGGAAGGGGAGGCGAGCTCACGGGGATTGTCTCGGCGGCGACGCTGGAAAGACCGTTGGCGTCGGTGACACGAAGTCGCACGAGGTGATCCCCGGGGCTGGAGAAGGACGTGCTGATCGCCTTCCCCCCGGGCGCGAATGCGCCGATCCCCGCGAGATCCCACGCGAGAGCCGTGATCGGACTGGTGGAGTCGGTAGAGCTCGACACCAGCGAGACGGGTTCACCGGTATGTGGAGCGCTCGGGAAGAACTCAAACGAGGCGACCGGAGCTGTCGGCGCCTGCACAGCCGCGGCTGTCGTCTCAGAACCGATCGTGAAGGTGGCGGTATTGCTCATGCCCAGGTTCCCGACGTCGTCAGACTGCTCGGCACGAACCGTGTAGGAGCCGGGGCTCAGACCTGCGAACGTGGCGAACCACGCGCCACCTACCACGTTCACAGTATTAACCACAAGCGGTGTCTGACCAGGGAGTATCGAGGAGCCCGCGAACAGCTGCACCTTTACTTCCGGTAGGGCATGTTCCTGTTCGCTGCCGGCAGACCCGTGTACCGCCGCGCTCGAGTTACCGTCGGGTTCATAGCTCAGCGTGAGGCGCGGCGGCACCGTGTCGACGGTGAACGCAAACGAGGCGGTTTCACCGATATCGTTTCCCAACGCGCTTTCCTGGGTGGCCTTTACCGTGTACTGCCCGTCTGCCAACGCGGGGCTCGCCGTGCCAGAGGTCCAAGCGCCGATAGTGGCCGGCGCCATGGCGCTCGAGACTTCGTCGTTCTCCGCGTCGTAGATATGGACGACGACGTTGGTCGCTTCATTCGTGGTTCCCGTGAAAGCTGGCGTGGCATCGTTGGACCGCGAGGGCGGGGCGTTCAGGGTCACCTTGGGTGCGGCTGTATCGACCGTGAACGTCTGCGGTACGCTCATACCGGTGGGGTTTCCGAGCGAGCTTTCCTGAGTCGCGACCGCCGTGTACGCCTCCTTGCCGTTGGCCGGGTTCAGCGGCGGGCTCGCATGTTCAGAGCTCCAGCTACCGCCGCTGGGCGTGGCGACGGCTCGCGCGATGGGCGAGCGGTTCGGCGGAGGATTCTTTTCGTACGGGTAGATGTCGACGACGACCTGCGTCGAGTCGCTCGCTGTGCCCGTGAAGGAGGGAGTCGCGTCGCTGGAGCGCGAGACCGGCGCGTTAAGTGTCACCTCGGGGGCAGTCGTGTCCACTGTGAACGTCACACGCTGGCTGACGCCGGCTGGGTTTCCGAGCGAGCTTTCCTGGGTCGCGACCGCCGTGTACACGTGCTCGCCGGTCGACAGCGCCGGGCTGGCTTGGCCCGTGGTCCATTTGCCGCTCGTGGGCGTCGCCGTGGCGCTGGAGACTTCCGAGCTTGCTTCGTCGTAGATCCGGACAGTGACCGGGGTGGTGTCGCTTGCGGTGCCCGTGAAGGTGGGCGCCATGTTGTTCGACGGCGATTTAGGTGCATTTACCGTCACGCTCGGCGAAGCCGTGTCCACTTCGAAGGTCTGCGGGCCGCTCGTGCCGGAGGGGTTCCCAAGCGAGCTTTCCTGGATGGCGACCGCCGTGTACTCGCCGGTTGACAGGGCCGGGCTCGCACCATCAGAGCTCCAGCCCCCGCCGTTGCCGGTGGCCGTGGCACTCGAGACGACCGTCCCTTCGGCCTTCGCCCCGGCGTAGATCTGGATCGTGACCGGGGTCGCTTCGCTCCCGCTGCCGGTGAAGGTGGGAGTCGTGTTGTTCGACGGTGACTTCGGCGCGTTCAACGTCACGGTCGGCGGTTCGGTGTCCACCGTGAACGTCTGCGCTTCGCTCTTGCCGGTCGGGTTCTCGAACAGGCTTTCCTGCGTGGCAACCGCCGTGTACTGACCGTCTGACAAGGCGGGGCTCGCGCTCGCAGAGCTCCAGCCCCCGCCCATCGCCGCGGCGGTGGCGCTCGATATGGGCGAGCCTTTCGCCGTTGCTCCAGCGTAGATCTCGATCGTGACCAGGGTAGATTCGCTCGCTGTGCCGGTGAACGCCGGCGTCGTGTCGTTTGACGGCGATTTCGGCGGGTTCAAGGTCACCGTCGGTGAGGCCGTGTTCACTTCGAAAGTCCGCGGTTCGCTCGTGCCGGCGGGATTTCCGAGCGAGCTTTCCTGGATGGCCACTGCCGTGTATTGCCCGTTTCCTAGGGAGGGACTCGCACTGCTGGAACTCCAATCGCCGCCGACGGGCGTGGCTGTGGCGCTCGAGACGGCCGTGCCTTTCGCCTTGGCTCCAGCGTAGATCTCGATCGTGACCGTCGTGGTGTCGCTCGCCGCGCCGGTGAACGACGGCGTCGTGTTGTTTGAGCGCAGTGCGGGCGAGTTCAAGGTCACGGTGGGCGGTTCGGTGTCCACGGTGAACGCAACGGACGCGCTCGTGCCGGGGGGATTCCCGAGTGAGCTCGCCTGGCTCGCGACCGCTGTGTAGCTTCCGCTTGGCAGGGCCGGACCGACCTCGCCAGAGGTCCATTTCCCCCCGGCCGGAGACGCGGTGACGCTCGAGACTTCCGAGTCTTCCGCGTTGTAAACCTGGACCACGACCGGAGTGGTGTCGCTCGCGGTCCCGGTGAACGACGGCGTGGTGTCGTTCGAGGGCGACGTCACGGAGTTCAGGGTCACCGAGGGCGAGGCCGTGTCCACTTCAAAGGTCCGCGGTTCGCTCGTGCCCGGCGAATTACCGAGCGGGCTCTTCTCGGTGGCCACCGCCGTGTACTGACCGCTCGGCAGGGCGGGACTCGCATGGCCGGAGGTCCATTCACCGCCGTTGCCTGTCGCTGCCGCCGCCGCGACGACTGGGCCTGCGGCGCTCGGGCCAGCGTAGATCTGGATCGTCACCGGAGCGCTTTCACTCGCTTGGCCGCCGAAGGTCGGCGTCGTTTTGTTGGACGGCGATTCGGGCGCGTTCAGGGTCACCGTGGGTGAGGCCGTATCGACTTCGAACGTCCGCGGTTCGCTCGTGCCGGTGGGATTGCCGAGCGAGCTTTCCTGGATGGCCACCGCCGTATACTCGCCCGTCGACAGGGGCGGGCTTGCCGCGTCAGAGCTCCAGTCGCCGCCGGTGCCTGTGGCCGTGGCGCTGGAGACGACCGGGCCTTCCGCCTTCGTCCCGGCGTAGATCTGGATCGTCACCGGACTGGTTTCACTCGCAGCGCCGCTAAAGATCGGCGTTGTGTCGTTGGAGCGCGGTTCAGGCGCGTTCAGGATCACCCTCGGCGGTTCGGCATCGACCCTGAAGGTTTGAGGTTCGCTCACGCCGTTTTGGTAGCCGAACGGGCTTTCCTGGGTCGCGACCGCTGTGTACTCACCGCTTGGCAGGGACGGGCTCGCTTCGTCAGAGCTCCAACCAGCGCCGGTGCCTGAGGCCGTGGCAGTCGAGACGACCGTGCCTTCCGCCTTCGCCCCGGCGTAGATCTGGATCGTCACCGGCGTGGTTTCACTCGCGGCGCCGGTGAAGGCCGGCGTCGTGTCGTTGGACAGCGATCTAGGCGCGTTCAATGTCACCGTCGGCGAAGTCGTCCGCACTGTGAAGGTCACGGGTTCGCTCGTCCCGGTTTCCATGCCAAGGTTGGTCTGCACCGCCTGCGCGGTGTACGTGCCCTCGGGGAGGGTTTCGCTCGGGCCGGCAGACCATGTGCCGCCGAGCGGGGGAAGCAGCGTCCTCACGATCTGCAAAGGCGCTGCTCCAACGATCGGCCCCACGTATATGTTGACCGTCACTTCATCGAGGGGATCGGTGGTGGACCCGGTGAAGGAGGGCGTTTGGTTGTTCGTCACGCTCCCGTTGGACGGACTTTCGATCGTGACGTCGGGCGTTTCGGCCATCGCGACTCCCACAGGCCCCAAGGCGACTGCGGCGAGCGACACGGCGGCTGCTCGCAAAAGCACCAAACCTCCGTCCTCATAAGGTCTTGCTTACGTCCATGCCGTTCTCTTTCTCAGCCCTTGATCAACGCTGGGCTCCCAGCTGTCACGTCCTACGCGGCTCACGCATCCCGTCGCGGCGCCTATACAGCCGGTGCGGATGATATACGCGTCCAGTCCGCCGATGACGGCGGATATCGGGCGGTGTTCGGTTGCAGCAGGGCGCAGCTCGCAACGAGGTAGCCGGCGCACGTGGAAGCCCACGTGCAGGCATTTTCCCTGTAAATGAGCGGTCTCGGTTTTCCGCAAATAGCGAGGTCGCGACGCACCGAGAAACGGTGACCACGGCGACGATCTTTTCCTGAAGACACGCAAGCCCGAGGCGTGTCAGCCGTCCGATCCTCCTCCGGCATCTTGTGATGTGTCGGGACATCGCAGACCGACGTCGCGGCACATCGTAGATACGCTCAGCAGTGGGCGATCGCTTGGAAGCTGGGGCTGGGGTCGAGCGTCAACTCGCGGGTCACTCGCCCTGTGTCGAGGCGCCCAGCGCGCGCGCTTGCTCAGACTCCTGAGGGCGGTTTCGCGCGGGCTGCCGGAAAGACCACGCCGAGCAGGCCGGGATGGTTGCCACCGCGAACGCCAGATAGTCGAAGTAGTCCCGCCAGAGAACGATCTGTCCATCGCGTACGTCGAAGCGCCCGCAGACCCAGAGCTGAACGTTCATACGCCCATACTTCAGGACGTCTGTGCGCTCCGTGAGAACCGTCGAGCCGTCGGCCGAGATTGCGTGCACGTAGACGTCGAACCCGGCCCCACGTTGAACCCCGGCCCGAAAGAGACGCCGAACGCGCTCGCGTCCGCGCACCATCGGCAGGCCCACGTTGGTGTACTCGACGTCCAGCCCCAGCAGGTCGACTGCTCCGTCGATATCTCCAGCGCGAAGAAGGTCCAAGAACCGCTCCACCACCAGCGTGGGCGTGTATCCTTTCGCCGGTTGGTTGACCCGCTCTCCGGTGGCCTCGCTCACAGGCTCAGGCATCACCGCAAGAGCATACGGCTACTCAGCCTGAGGGGGTCTCCCGATTCGCTTTCTGTCCCGCTCGCGACCTTCGCTAGTTATGCGCTGAGGTTCAGCCGAACGTGACCGGCCCGGTTTGCACGACCGGACAGGCCTTGGCGCTGCCAACATGGGTAGAGCAGGACGCCGACACGGTTGAGAATTCGAGCTGCGGGGAGAACAGGTCGAGGACCAACTGGCCGGTGCTGGGATCGAAAGCGGTGGCGTTGATGCCGTCGCTGCTCAGCGCCGCGCTCGGTGCCCATGGCGCGACGGTCGTCCCCAGGCCCGGGAGCGAGATCTGCTCCAGCTGCGAGGCGACCGGCGGGATGATTCCGCTCTGGGAGTACAGAAACGCGTAGACGAAAGTGCTCGTCAACGCCAAACCATCGAAGAACCGCTCAGAGTTGTCGATCGGGTTGCCGTCTGAAACGACCTTCGCGATCAGCTGGGGCGCCGCGCTGCCGTTGTCGAGCCAGATCTCCGAGACTCCCATGTTGGAGTTCGACGAGCCTGGAGCCTCGCTGAAGGCGACCTGTGCCCCGCATGCGCTGATGTCATCGATCGTGGCGCCGTCGGGCGTCGGTAACTTCACTGTGCGAGTCGAGGAACCGGTCAGCCGCGCGGTCTCGATACGGGCAGGCTGGTTTGGGCGGGCCGTGTTGGGCTGCACGGCGAAGACGACAACGCCGTGATCGGCGACGCCAACGGTGGTATCCGGCGGCGCTGCGTTGATCCGGTGGGCGGGGCCGCCGCTTGTCCGTGCCCACCACAACCGGCACCCGTCGGCCCCAGCGCTGCCTACGTTCGCGGTCGCAAACGGCGAGTGCGGGCAGCGTGAGTAGATGACGAGCGAGTGACCGCGGGAGTCGGTTCCCAGCTTGACTGCGTCGATCCAGCCTACCGCCGAGGTCGCGGTCAGCGCATGGTTGTGCGTGGCACGGCGGACGACGATCTCAAACCGGTGGCCAGGTCCAGACGTAGCCGCCCAGGCGACGACGCCGCCGACGGCCGAAACCGAGGTGGGGAAGGCTGGTGTCGCCAGGTCCGCCGCCACCTTGAATGTCCCCGCCGCCGCTACGGTCACGGGGACCGTCACGGCCACGGCCAGTAGCACCCCGACAGCCACCACGCGCTTGAACGCCATCGCTATTCCCCCTCGGTCAAACCGCAGCGGACACTGTCGATACAACTCTCATATCGGTCCTAACACCCGTCACTAGCGACAATATCGGGCGATGTGGTCACTTGCAGATCAGCGGCGCCAGTCGTCCCCCGGCTTCCGAGCGCAGCGTGTCCTCCCAGCAATAGGGCCGCTTTGGCGACTGATCAGGAGCGTGTTGCGAGGGGCTGCCGCCATCGCGCCTGCAGCGAGCATGGCCTCGGTTGAGCGCTGGCCCGACAGAGGACGAAGGCGCCCTCGAGCGCGGCGAGCATTGCTAGCGCGCGGTCGTAATCATCGAGTCGCTCGGTCAGCGCCGCGATCCATCGCTCGAATACCTCGGCGGTGGCGCGCGCAGGCGGTCGCTGGTGCTGGCCACCTCCAGGGCGATGGTGGCGATCGGGCACGCGCTTCGTAGTCGGTTGCCACGAGGGTCTCCGCTGCGCCGTCGAAGACCGCTCGGACCGCCGCCTCGTCATTGGCCTCGGCATCGTAGACGACGGTGACCAGCTCCTGGAAGAAGGCGCCGCCTACTCGGATCACCTCCTCGCCGAGCTTTGCTTGCCTCCCGGGAAGTGGCGATAGAGCGAGCCGAATGGCGCCTCGGCCTCGGCGACGACCTGCTTGAGGCCGGTGCCGTGTAGCCCTGGCGACGAAACAGCTCGGCGGTGGCGAAGAGGATGCGCTCACGGGTGGGAGTCCTCTCGGTCATGAGCGAAGTGTAGCCTCTCGCACTAGAGCCTTCTACCTAGAGGAGCTATATCTGCGCATGAAGGGCTTCATCCTCGGGGTCGGCCTCGCGACTGCCGGCCGAGCGCTGATCCCCCAGCTCCCGCGTCTCGAGTTCGTCGGGGACGTCAGCGACTCAACGCCGGCGATCTCCAGCCTGCTCGCCGCCTACGCCGACGACTTCGTCCTCCACTTCAACGACGGCGCCCACCGCTGGACAGGCGACTGGGTCGGCAAGACTGGCATGGACGCTTCCTGCAGATCTTCACCGCCGCCCGTATCCAAGGCGAGATCCGACAGATCGCGATCAGCGGGCCCCTATGGGCGATGACCATGTGGGCACGCTTCGACGATCATGCCGACGCCCCGACGGGACCCGCCTCTACGAGAACCGCACCGCCCTTGTCCTTCGCACCCGCTGGTTCAAGATCGTCGAGCAGCACGACTTCTACGTCGACACGGCACCCATCACCGCGCTGGATCGCAAGCTCACCGAAACCGGGATACAGGCCATACCAAAGGCGTCGTGAGAACCGCACGAACCACGCGAACGAGGCTGGAACGATCAGCTTCGAGATCCGCTCTTGAAGTTCAGCGCACCATACGGGTTACCTGCGCACCGATTCTCGACCCGAGGGACGGCTCCCGCTTTGCGAAGATCCGCCAGTACGGCAGCCACGCTGGAGCAACTACCGAATACGCAGCTCATCGAGCAGCGCGCGCACGAGCTCGGAGATCTGATCCCGGATCGCGCGCACACTGTCGATCGGCTGCCCGGCTGGGTCCGGCAGCTGCCAGTCGATGTATCGCTTGCCGGGGATGAAAGGGCAGTGCGTCGCCGCAGCCCATCGTGACAACGACATCTGCGGCCTGTTCGGCAAGCTCGCAGGCTGAGGAGCTGCGGCGTGCGATCGGCGAGGTCGATGCCGAGCTCGCGCATGACCTCGACGACCTCGGGGTGAACATGGTCGGCGGGCGTAGTGCCGGCCGAGACCGCTCGGTGTGCGCCCTGTCGCTGGCCCGCTCGAAAAGCGCGGCTGCTCATCTGCGAGCGACCGGCGTTCTGGAGGCAGACGAACAGGACCGTCGCTCATCTAGACCTGCGGCGAGTTCGGCTGCTGGCGGCGGCGTGTCGTAGTGAGGCATGCACGAGCTCGGCCGCCTCGGCGGGTGTCACGTCCGGATAGAGAATCCGAATGGCGAGGATCGCGCAGCGACGCCGCCGACGAGCTGCGCGACGACGAACCCCGGGACGGAGGCCGGCGCGATGCCGGCGAACGTATTGGAGAACATTCGCCCGACGGTGATCGCGGGGTTCGCGAAGCTCGTCGAGCTCGTGAAGAAGTAGGCCGCACCGATGTAGGCGCCGACTGCAGCTGGAGCCGCCGTGCGCTCGTTTGGTGCGCGCCAGCGAGAAGATCACCAGGAGCAGGCCCGGCGGTCGCGATCGCCTCTGACGAGCAGATGGGCAGGCGACGCCCGGTGGTGTGTGGAGATGCTGACGGCCGCGAGCGGAGAACATGCGCGTTGGCGGTTACGGCGCCGAGCACGCAGCCGCACGACCTGTAGCAGGGACGTAGCCGAGCGACGTCGCGCCACGCGATGCCCGCCGAAGCTCGCATCGGCGAGCGAGACGACCGGGTTGAAGTGCGCGCCTGAAACGGGGCCGAACATGAAGATGATCGCCGCGAGGCCTGCAGCCGTTGCCGCGGCGTTCTCGAACAGCTGCAAGACCGACGTCGTTCGGGCGAGAGCGTCTGTGCCGCGATACCCGACCCGATCACCACCGCCGCGAGAAACGCGGACCCGAGCAGCTCGGCGAGCAGCCGTCGCGGCAGCGGAGGCGTGTTGTCCATCGGCGCGAGTCGTATCGCATTGACGAACGTCAGTTCAATCGGTATATGTAGATAGATGACGCGTCGATCTGGGAGCTTGCGCCGAAGACAGAAGCGAGCAGCGGGTGAGCCGTGCTGTGAGCCGGTCGTCTACCCAGACGTGCAGCGTGATCATGCGCTACGCATGGCCGAGGTCGCAAAGGCGCTCGGCGACCCGATCCGCCTGCAGCTCGTGGACGTGCTGCGCAAGCACGCTGGCAAGGTGTGCGTCTGCGAGCTGGTGCCGCTGTTCGACATAGCTCAGCCGACGCTCTCCCACCATCTCAAGAAGCTGCGCGACGCCGGGATCGTGGACTCCGAGCGCCGGGGGCTGTGGGCCTATTACTACGTCGATCCCCGACGCACTCGAAGGAGTTATCCGCGTGGCTGATCTGAAATCGTCGCACGCGACCACCGATCCCTGCTGCGCCCCGGAGCTACTCGCGACCTGCTGCGAGTCAAGCGCCAGGCCCGAGTGCTGCGAAAGCGAGGACCGCTGCGGCTGCGAACCCGGGGCAACAACGCCTCTAGGAGCCTGCGGCATGAACGACCCGAGCCACGAGGTCCACCGGGAGATCGCGCTCCGGCTGGCCCTTCCGCCGGGGACCGTCAAAGGCAGGGTGCGGCTCGGGCTGAACAGGCTGCGCCACGAGCCCGATGCTTGCTGATCTAACGAACGCGAACCTCGAACTGAGACCGATCGTGGCTCATCGGGCGTTTCCTCCGGCGCGTGGTTGGCTTGCTCCTGGATCTTGGATCTCGGGGAACAGCGCGCCCTGCCCCGCTGCTGACTCCGAGACACCGCCGCCCCGGCCGCGAAGCACAAATGCGATGGCGACCGCGACCGCCGCACCGGCGATCGGCCCCGCGACGTAGACGAGGTAGTGGGAGAACTTCCCTCCGACCAGGTCCGGACCGAATGTGCGGGCCGGGTTCATCGAGGCGCCCGAGATCGGGCTGCCCCACAGCCCGGCGAGAGCGATGTAGCCGCCGACGCCGAACGCGCCAAACAGGCCGACGTTCTGGGCGCCCGACGCGGTGCCCAGAATCACGCTGACCAGGCCAACGGTCAGGATGAACTCCATCCAGAACGCTGCGCCCGCCGAATAGGAGGCGGCCGGGTAGTTCGATCCGTAGGTAGCCGACACGTTGATGACCGCATGCAGGAACAGCGCGGCGAGTGTCGCGCCCGCCAGCTGCACGACGATGTAGCCGGGCACGCGTTTCCATGGGAAGTCGCGGCGCAGGGCGAACGCGATGCTCACCGCCGGGTTCAGATGCGCGCCCGAGACCTTGCCCATGAACAGGATGATGCCCCAGCACCGTCAGCGCCGGTGCGACGACAGCATCCGTATGAGAGATCACGCCCGGAAAAGGCGTGGCCCATCATGCCGCCACCGGCCGCCGCAAGCACCAGAAAGAACGTGCCGAGCAGCTCAGAGAACAGACGTCTCCATTCCTGGTGAGGGTCCTTGAAATCTTCGACCCGGTCGATGATCTCCTGCTCGGACCGTGCGATCGGGCCCTGCGGGCGGATGCCCGCAGCCGCGGAAGTAGGCGCTGCTGCCATCAAAGACCCCCTTGCGTCTCGAAAATGCCGGCCCGAGTCTTTCAGACTCCGCCGACAGGTCCCCGCTTGAGCTGACAGCTCTCGAGAGCCGCCAACGCCGGCCCTGGCGCGCCAGTCAGGCTCCGCGTGTCGGGGGGTTCGAGTCGAGTTCCGCGTAGGCCAGGCGTCGCGCGCGCCTGTCATCAGGGCAGCTGTTCTTCGATTTCTTCCTTCGCCCTGCCGACTGCTTCCCGTGTCTTCTCCTCTATTTCTTCCTTGGCGTTTTCCACCTCTTCGCCTCCGCGATTCCTTCCCGTTCCGGCTTCGCGAATGATGGCGTCCCAGTTTTCGCTTGCTTCTTCGGAGATTTCTTGGCGGAAGGCGTCGGCTTCCTCGATGACGGCCGTCGTTGCCTTCTGGTCGTTCTCGGATTCAGTCAGACGCTGCTGCTCGGCGGCCGAAGGATTGAAGCTCGCCCAGGACTTCGCGAGCGCCTGGCCGTACGCGGAGTTGCCACTCTGTGGCGCCGAGACGTCCGAGTAGTAGAAGAGCCATTCTTCGGGGCTCCCCGTCGCGGCCGTGGTCGCGGCGATCATGGCGGCTTCCCAGGGGACGCCATTGCGCGTGAACCTGAGGATGTCAAAGGACGCGTGCCAGCCCGCTCCAAACGCAGCCGGCTGGCTGGAGGCGAGTGTCACGTTCGCGATCCCCGCGCCAATCAGCTTGTCGAGCGTCGGACCCCACACCGCGGTGGCTGCCGTCGTCGAGTCTTCGAGGAAGGGGGAGATCGCAGCGCAGAGGGCGGCCTCGCCGGGGACGTGTTCGGCGTAGTACGCCTTTGTGGACCCGGACACGCAGACCGGCATTCCGACCCCGAATTCGATGCCGCCATGCGCCGGATCGAGGCATTCGATGATGCCTTTGGAGCCCGCGCAGTTAAAGCCGGTGGGCACTTCTGCGGTCGCCGAGTGATCTGAGTTGGTGAACGGCTGAAGCGATATCGCCGCAACGGGTTTCTTGACCTTTTCGACGGGCGCGGTCACTCCCCGACCGCCGTGGGCTCCTTCGGCGATCTGCTTGAGCAGCGGTTCGAGCTGTTCCGGTGCACTGGCACGAGCGGCGCTCGCCTTCCTCGCGTGTCGCGTGCTCCCTTTCGAGTGCTTGCCGCGGCCCTTTCCGTGGCCCTTCTTCGTGCTGTGCCGCGATGTGGGCTTAGCCTTGATGGTCCCCCAAGCGGTGATCGCGAGCCGTCCGCTGGCCACTTGGCGTACCTCAAGGGTCTCCGCTTGCCCCCCGGTTAGGATCGCGGCGGTGAACGAGCTCGCGGTCTGGCTCGAGGAGCGGATCGTGCTCTTGCTCTGCGCAATCAGCGTCTGGGCGACCTTCGCCGGCGCTTCCGGGCTGTCCAGGAGCAGGTAGTTGACGAACGCGCGCCGCGTGCGGCTAGCAACGTGCTCGACGCCCTTCGACGTGTGGCTTACCGTGAAGTCACGCGGAGCCCGCACCGAGAATCCCGTGACGGAGTCTCGTAGGCTGACGAGCGCGTTCTTCGTGCCCCCATTGGCCTTCTTGCAGTCCTTGTGCTTCGCGCTGTCCTTGCCGGCGCACTCGGCCGAGCCGCCGTGATGTGCCTGCTTTGTGTCGCGCGCATCCGCGGCGCTCGCCGCGTGCGCGCTCGTCGACATCAGCCCGGCGGATGCCATCGCCAGCGCCGACAGCACGCCGAGCGGCACGATGACCGTCGCGCGTTTGCGCGCGGCGTCGGTATCAGCGAAGAACAAGGACACGGGCATTAACTCTCTGCAACGGGGACCCTGCCTCGGTCGGCAAGCCTGCATCTGAGGTGAAGGTCATTGAGCCCGGTCGGACGTTTGTTCCAGGGCCACCAGCGAGGTAGCCGTGTCAGTGCGCGGGCCGCTTGTGGTCGCGCGGCGCACAACGAAACCGGCCGATCGTCGATCGCGCCGGGTTGTGCCTACGCCGTCCTGAGAGCCGGGTCAGGATCCTCGTCGCCGAAGAACGCCGACCGGTCGCCGGCCTCCCAGGCCTCGCGCAGGCCAGGCGCGCCGAGGTCCCAGTCGGCGCGGATCTCGCGTGTCACCTCGCGGAGGTCGTGGCGAAGGTCCTCGAGCGACGGCCTCCCCCAGAACCAGTAGCCGTTGTAGACGCTGTGGATGACGAGTCCCGGCCTGAGTACGAGGGTATGCGGGATCATTGGGTCGTGCCGGGGGTCTGTGTACTCCTGGATGTCGAGGTCCTTCTGCACCTTGCGCCCGGGATCGGAGAGGAAGGTCCACTGTGCGCCGACTGAGGCCCGGAACTCGCGAGACTCGGCGATGTTGTCGGTGGAGATCGTCACGACCTGCGTGTAGGCGACGGCGATCTTGGGATAGGCCGCCGCCAGCTCGAGGTGTTGCTGATGGTCCTTCGGGCAGTAGTGGCCGCGTGAGAGCACGAGGACCATCGGATCGTTGCGCTGCAGCTCGCTGAGCTTGCGCCGGGCCTTGGTGTGGTCGGTCAGCTCGTAGTCGGGAAACGTCCCGCCAGGTGTGATGTCAGCGCGCACTGATTGGCCTCTGTCAGCTCGCCATCGGCGGGGCCGCGCCGATGGCCTTGGACGCTGCCGCCATCTCGCCGCGGAGCGCCTTCAGCGCGACCACATAGATCTCTGAGAACGTCGGGAACGGCTGGATCGTGTCGGCCAGAAGGTCGAGCGGGATGTGCGCGCGTATCGCGAGCGTGGCCTGCTGCAGCCACTCGCCCGCCTCGGGGCCGAGCGCGTAGGCGCCCGTCAGCCGCTCACCGTCGCTGAGAAGCGTCAGGAAGCCGTTGGCGTCGGCGTACGCGCGCGTGTAGGTCGCGGTCTTCGCGACCTCCGACAACGGGACCATGGCGCTGAAACGGGCCGCGGACGCGCCTACCGCGGCGGCCTGCGGGTCCGTGTAGACGACGCGGGGAACGGCCTCGTAGTCGGCCTTGCGCGGCTCGCCGAGTATGTTCGCCGCGACGACCTCGCCCTGGTACTTGCCCACGTGCGTCAGCGGCCAGAGGCCGTTTACGTCGCCGATCGCCCACAGGCGCGCCGCCGCGCGCAGGTGGGCGTCGACCGGTACTCCGTGCGCGTCTGCCTCGACGCCGACCGTCTCGAGGCCGAGTCCTATCACCCGCGGACGCCGGCCGGTGGCGACGAGCAGCCGATCACCACGCAGCTCGCGCCCGTCGTCGAGCTCGAGCACGTAGTCCTCGCCCTCGCGTCGCGCGGCGGTAGCGTTCGCTGACAGGACGAGCTCGATGCCCTCGCGGCCTAGAAGCTCTCCGAGCGCCTCACCCAGCGGCTCCGGCTCGTGCGCGAGCACCCGCTCAGACATCTCGACGATCACGGTCTCGCCGCCCAGTCGCCGGACGGCCTGCGCCATCTCCACCCCGACCGGCCCGCCACCGAGGATCAACAGGCGGCGTGGAACGGCCTTCATGGACGTCGCCTCGCGGTTGGTCCAAACCCCGTCGAGCTCGCGCAAACCCGACACGGGCGGCACGACCGGATCGGCGCCGTTTGCGAGCACCACGTGGTCTGCGGTATGCCGCACGCCGTCGACCTCGACGACGCCCGGGCCGGCGAGCCGCCCGCCGCCGCGCAGCAGGTCGATGCCCTTAGCGGCCAGCCAACGCTCCTGTCCGGCGTCGGAGTAGTCGGACACCATGGAGTCGCGCCAGGCGAGCGCCGCCTCGACGTCGACCTCGGCGCTCGCGGCGGCCTCACGCGCCCCATTAACCGCCTCGCCCGGCCGCAGCAGCGTCTTCGACGGGATGCAAGCCCAGTAGGAGCACTCTCCTCCCACCAGCTCACGCTCCACGATCGCTACGCGCAGGCCGCCCTCTGCAAGCGCGCCGGCACAGTGCTCGCCCGGCGAGCCGCCGCCGAGCACGATCACGTCATAGTCGCTGCTCATGTCGGCAGCTCCTCGCCGGCGCGCTCGCGCGTCATGAAGAGCGCATACCAGTCCGGCCAGTCCGGATCGGCCTGGCCCGTTCGCTCCTCGTGTTTGCCGTGCGCCTCCTCCGCCCGCCTGAGCGCGTCGGCGAGATCATCAACGGACTCATACGTCGTGGCCATCAGCCTCTCCTTTCAGCGACCAGGCAACCGCGTCCTGAGCTCGCGGAGCAGGCGCGCGACACCACGAGGGACGCTCCGATCGGGGCGCAAACTCTCGCCCTCATCCGATCGGAAGTCAAGCCCTGCTCGGCGAGCCGCGAGCCCGGCCGCCCCGAAGAAGCCAAACCGGGCGTGCCGCTGCTCGACGCGTACTTCACCGACGAGCATGCGTGCTCAGCCACCGCCAACGTCGGCGAGGTCCATCGAGCTCTCGATCGTGTGGAACTTGACGTCTGGAGGCGCAACGATAGTCGCGGCGATCGCCTGCATGAAGTCGCGAACATGTGGGGTCGCGAAATGCAGCTGTAGCGCCTCGCTGCTCTCCCATTCCTCGACGAACACGAAGTCGTTCTCGATCTCGGTGTCCTCGTAGAGGCGGTAGCTGATACAGCCCGACTCGGCTCGCGAGGCCTTGGCAACCGCCTGTCCGACCCGCACGAGCTCCGCGCGTTTGTCTGCGTCGCTCCTGACCCGTCCCACGACGACGATCATCCTGTCTCCTCTCGGTCGGTCATTCAAACCGCGTGTGCTGCGCCGAGAGCCTAGACACACTGGACTTGACGCGCGGGCGCGCTGGCCCGGGGCGGGCGGGCGATGAGCATTTGCCCGTGCCCCGCCCCCGCGCGAATGACCAGACAGGGCTTGCGGGGTAACCAGTCCCTTGGCCGAAGCGACAGAATTCGTACCTGGCTGGGGCGATGGCTCGTTTGTAGCGAACCTCAAAACGCGTGGTAGGACCTCTTCGTGATCGTGAAGCCGTGATGTGAGCGGTTGGCGCAGGTGACGGCCCTCGCGTTGATCGTGCACGTTACCTTGATGGGTCCGCCCGTCCATTTCGTGCCGCTTTTGAGCGCTGCCGGGTGTGTGCCGACGAACGAGTCCTGGCTGAGCCGCGCGAGCGACGGGCGCCCGACCGAACGCAGAAACACGAACCCGGGATCGCCGAAGCCCGTCCTCGGAGGCGGAACAGCTCTGGCCGCACAGAGCACTTCGATTGGCGGCGTGTTTGGTGGGTGGATCGCGACCCCGCACGTCACGTTCGAGCCAAGCGCCGTCCATAACGGCGCGAACGACGTCGAGGCGAGCGTCGTCGTGGGCGCAACGCCGCCGAGCGTGCAGACGAGTATCAGCAGCCGCAGCCGATGCACGCCGCGCATTCTGGCCAGAGCTACGCGCCCACGCGCGGAGCGTGTCCGGCAGCCTCGCCGAATTCGCGCGCGGTCTGGCGACGCAGAACCTCGGTGCCGAAAAGGGCGAGTGCCAGGAAGACGATGATCCCCGCGAGTTTGTGGGTAGCCGGAATCGGCCCCCAGATGAAGATCAGCAGCATGATGGTGATCACGATCCCATACGTCCAGCCCGGCTGTTCGCGCAGGAAGGGCGCGATCGCGCGTCGGGCTTTGACGGCCAGGCGGGCGGGCCCGGCGAACCAGGCGGCGGCGATCAGCGGGACACCGACGATCACGAACGCGCCGGCGATTTCAGAGAGCATCGACGTCGCGATCGAGATGATCGCTTCGCCCGCGGGACGGTTGGCTTCGACCTTGACGAGCGAGTCGGTCACCTGTGACACGATGAGCTCGCGCCCGGCAAAGACGATGAGGCCGGCGATCACGATCGCGATCCCGACCTGCATCAGCGTCTGGCGGCGACGTCTGCGCGCGAGGAAGATCGCGAGCGCGTAGAGCAGCGGCACGATGATCGTCAGCAGCAGGGCGAGTCCTTTGAGCGCTTTAACGCCGTCCTGGACCGCCTTCAGGTCTTTGGACTTCAGGACCGTCACGTGCGCCACCGAGGCCGGGAGCTTCGAGCTGACGTTGGGCAGGCCGAGCCGGTTGGTGATGTTGGCTACGATCGAGGCGAGGTCGAGCGTCACCACGCCGCCGTCCGTCGCCACCGGTCCCTTGCCGTCGATGATCGCGATGAACGTTTCGTCCGCGGCTTTGTTGGCGTGCTTCCAGGCTTCCTGGACGCGCGCGTTGGCAAGCGCGCGCTGGGCTGCCTGGATCGCCAGGTTCTGCAGCGCGCCCGCCACCGGTGCTGCGAGCGGTTGCAGTTGCGAGGGCAGCCTGGTCTTCAGTTCTTCGGCGACGTTGACGTTGGCATAGAGCTGATTGACCAGGTAGTTGGAGGTGGCTTCGCGCACCTTTTCGTTCTGCAGCAGCTTGGCGCTCGTCTTCGACCAGTTGTTGGGGTTGAGCAGCTGCCGGTTGGACCACACCGCGAAGATCGCGATCACCGCGAGCACGGTCGTGCCCCAAACGATCACGCGCACCAGCCAGCGCCGTTCGTGAGGAGCCGACGTCGCGGCAGGGCGCGTCGAGCCGGGCCCAGGATCGGAAGGCCCGCCCGCGGGGGCGGGGTCCTCCGGTGTGTCCGATGTTGAGTCGTCCATCCTCACTCCGCGCGACGCAGGCTAACGGTTTCGCTAGAGCTCCACCGGCGTGATCGCGCCCGGCGCGTGGGTATTGGCGATCTCGCCGCTCTCGCTCTCGCGTTGTTGCAGGGAGACCCGGCCGACACGACCCTCGAGCAGCGCGCCAATCGACTTGACGTCGCCATCCGTGCTCGTCAGTTCCTGCGCCGCGACGCCCCAGCTGTACAGGTTGCGGATGGCCGCAGCGCTCTCGCCGCCCTCATGGAAATCGTATGTCTCCGGGCAGACCTTGACGCCATCGCGCTCGCCACCAACGACGACGCAAAGCGGCCGGATCGACAGCTCGTCTGGCGCAATCTGAACCTCCTCGATCCGCAGCGTGTACTCGCCCGGGTCGAGCACCACCTCCGGTTGCGCTGCAAATCGCTCCAGTTGCTCACTGTCCACGGCGGGGCTCCTGACTCGGTGGGCGCTTGACTGCTTGGCGCCGATCCGCATCGACACCCTACTTGACCGTGCCCTGTCGAGCCCACGCGCGCGCTCAGTAATAGTCTTCGACCGTCGCCGACCACCGCGCCGAGTCCCGGCCGCCGGAGATCAGAAGGCTGTAGACGCCCGGACCGCTGTTGAACGTGTGCGTTTCGGCTTCGCCTTCGCCCAGTTCGAAACCGCCGAACTTCGCGCCGCTCTGCAGATTGCGCACCTCGGCGCCCGGCCCGAAGCAGACCACCAGGAGCAGACACGTACCTTCGTAGGTCATGTCGTATTTCACCCTCCACCTGCTGCCGAGGATGTGGAAGGGGACCGATTCGCCGTCGTCCACGCCGGAGAAGGTCGTCAACGCCCGCCAGCGCGGTGTCTCTGCGACGCGCAGCGCGACGGTCGAGCCGTGCGGCACCGTGACGGCCGCAGCGGGCGACTGTCCGGTGACCACGCCCGGCTGGGATCCGGGCGCCGCAACGAGCGTCACCGCGTAGCGCAGCCCTGAGCTCGAGAGCTCGCTCTCCGCCGAGGCCGAGGACTGGCCCACGACGCCGCGTACCTGCACGGGCGGCGGGCCCACGCTGAGCACAACGCGCACGATCGAGCTGGCGGCGACGCGCGTTCCCGCGGAGGGGTCCTGAGCGATCGCGATTCCGGCCGCCGCGCTCGAGTAACTGGTGGAGAACGCCGGATGCACACGCATACGCCGCGCACGCGCCACGACACCCCCGCGCGGGAGCCCGCGCAGGATCGGAATCGTCGTGCGGGGGGTCGAGCCGACCAGCACGAACAGCGCAAGCACGCAGCCGCCCAGCACGAGCAGCCCGCCGAGGACCGCGAGCCGCCTGACACGGCGCGGCGCGTCTTCACGGCGCCTGTGGGCACGGCGCGAATCGACGGCTGTCTGCGGCGGGTCCTCGCGGACGCGGGTGGGGGCGGTCAGCGCCCGCGGTGTCCGCACCTTTGCCAGCCCGATCGTCGCCGGCTCGCCGGCCGCAACGGTGACCGAGCCGCCATCCTGACCGGGCGTCCACGCGACAGCCTCTGCACCGTCGGTCGTGCGCGCCGCGCTGGACACGCTGGCCGCCCAGGGCGTCGAGAGATCGGCTGCGCGCAAGGCGGCCGCCATCGCAGCGCCATCGTCATAGCGATCGGCCGGCTCCTTGGCGAGCGCCCGCTCCACGATCTCGCGCAGCGCCGGCGGCGCGTGCGCCGGGAGCGCGGGAGGCGTGTCCTGGAGATGACGTAGGCCGAGCTCCACGGGGGAGCCGTGCGCGAACGGCGGCTCGCCGGCGAGCATCTCATACAGGACGACGCCGGCGCTGTAGACGTCGGTGGCTGGCGTCGTGGTGCGACCCCGAGCCTGCTCGGGCGACATGTAACGGGGCGTGCCGGCGACCGTGGCCGAGAGCGCTTGCGAGGTCCCCTCCGCGAGTCGTGCGACGCCGAAATCGCCGACCTTGACCTGCCCGCCCGCGGTCAACAGGACGTTGGCCGGCTTGACGTCGCAGTGCACAACGCCCTGCGCATGTGCGCTAGCGAGCGCGCGACAGAGCTGCTCGGCGATGTCCTGCGCCTCAGCGACGTCAAGCCGCCCGTCAAGCAAACGCTCGGCGAGGCTCTGCCCCTCGACGAGCTCGGCGACGTAGTAGGGACCCTCATCGGCATGCCCGAAGTCGAAGACCTGCACGACCCCGGGGTCGCTGAGGCGCGCGAGCAGCTGGGCCTCGCGCTGAAAGCGCTCCACCCACGCGCTGTCCTCCGCCCACCAGGGCTTGATCACCTTGACCGCGACCGCGCGTCCGAGACGCCTGTCGAACCCGCGATAGACACGCCCAAACGCACCCTCACCGAGGACGTCGTGAAGCTCGTAGCGCTCGTCGAGTGCCCGACCGGCGAGATCAGGTGCCCGCAGCATCAACACAAGTATTCCGTCCTGTACCCGCGAGCGCGCCGGCGCGCGCAACGCAAGCTCAGGAGTCCTCGGGTGGGCGACGGTCGCGCTTTCGCTGCGTCCTGATGCGCTTGGCGGTCAGGCGCCGCTCGCGCGAGGCAGCCGTGGGACGTGTGGCGCGGCGGCGCTTGGGGACCTCGAGCGCCGACGCGAGGCGCTCGCTCAGGCGCGCCAGCGCCAGCTCGCGGTTGCGAGCCTGCGATCGCTCGTCCTGTGCGATCGCCACCACCCGAGGCCCCAGGCGCGCGAGGATCCGGGCGCGCTGTGCGTCGGTCAGCGAGGCCGATGCGAGCACGTCAAAGCTCGCCTCCACGCGCGAGGCGGTGACGTTCGCGTGCTGCCCGCCGGGACCGGACGAGCGGCTCGCGCGCAACGTAACCTCGGCGAGCGGAATCGCGAGCACGTCGTTGATCTGCAGTTGCTCCACCGCGCCATCTTCGACGATCGCGCGGCGCGATTTGAGTCGGTGTATCGGATCGAGACGTTCAGCCGCCGCCAGCGTCTGCCGATATGCAGGTCGTGGCCGAGATTGCACTTGGGGGCCGGGGTCTCACGAAGTCCCGCCCGACACGAGACCGCGCGCGCGTGGCGAACGCCTCTGCGCGAGCCGACGAGCTCGGGGCCGGGTCGGTACGGCTGCCGGGCATCATCGCCCAGTCCGTCGGCGCGATGGGCGTCACGAGCGTCGTCGCGCTGATCGTGCCGCTGGTCGCCACGACGGCCGCCAGCGGCGCCTGGCTGACCTGGGTCCTCGCGTCGATCGTGATGCTGCTCGTCGCGTGGTGCATCTCGCGGCTGGCGACCCGGTTCGCCACCACCGGCGGCGCGTATGGCCTGGCGTCCACTTCGCTGGGGCGATTCGGCGGGGTGTTCGTCGGCTGGACGACCATCGTGCTGTTCGGCCTGTTCAGCGCGGGCACGCTCGCCGGTTTCGGGATCTACGCGACGCAGTTCCTGTCGGTCCTCGGCCTGGCGTCGGGCCACCTCGTCACCGACGTCTTCTATGTCGTGGGGATCGCCGCGTCGTTCCTCGCCGCGGTCAGCGGCATGCGACGCTCCGCCGGCGTGATGCTGGCGCTCGAGGTGGTCACGGGGGTCGCGATCCTCGGCCTGATGGTCGCCGTGCTCCTGCACCACGGCGGATCGCCCGTCGATCACACGCAGCTGACGCTTCGCCACAGCTCGCTGAACATGGTGCTTGACGGTTTCGTGCTCGCGGTCCTGGCCTTCGCCGGGTTCGAGACGGCCACAGTGCTCGGGCGCGAGGCGAGAGACCCGCGGCGCACGATCCCCGTCGCGCTGATTGTGACCGTCATCCTCGCCGGCGTCTTCTGGACCTTCTGTGGCTATGTCATGTATCTCGGCTTCGAGCACTCGCATCTGAGCCTCGCCAAGTCGACCGCACCGCTCGGCGACCTCGCCACGATCGCGCACGTTGGGTGGATCCGGACGCCGATCGACATCACCGTGTCGCTCACGCTCTTCGGCTCGCTCATCGCGCTGTTCAACGGCCTGTCGCGGATCCTGTTCACGATGGCGCGCGACGGTCTGGCGCCGCAACCGCTGCTGCGCGTTCACGCTCGATGGGAAACCCCCTGGCTGGCGAACGTCGTGGTCGCGGCGGTGTGGGGGGTGACGGTGGTTGCGATCGTGATCGCCCAGATCAACCCTTTCACGATCGTCAATGACTTCGGCGACGTCAACGGCTACGCCTACATGGTCATCTACGCCATGCTCGCGATCGGCGCGCTCGTGTTCCTGCGCCGTCAGGGCGTCCTGCACAAGTTCGATGCGCTCGCAGCCGTCATCTCGATCGTCGTGTTGGCATATGTCTTCTATGAGAACGCCAGCCATCCGACGTCCGACGGCTGGATCTTCTATGCCGTGCTCGCGACGTTCGCGGCCATGATCGCGGCCTACTTCTTCATCCAGACACGCGATCGAAGCGCCTTTGATCAGGTCGGGTCAAGCGCGCGCGTCGACACGCAGTTCGACGTCGACTGACAGGCGAGGACGGCGTGACGCCCGACTCGGTGCCCCGACGGGCGCTCAGGGGGCGCCGGTGTACAGCCGGGCGAGCGTCTCTGCGACGCACACCGGCTTGTCGCCGCCCTCGCGCTCGAAGGTCAGCTCGGTCGTGCTCTGCACCCCGCCGGGTACGTCGTCGACGGCCTTCAGCAGCGCACGCATGCGAACCTTTCCACCGACCGGCATCGGCGCCGGGAAGCGCACGCGATTCAGCCCGTAGTTGACGGCGAAGGCGAAGCCGGCGAACGTGAAGATTTCATAGGAGAAGCGGGGCGCCAACGACAACGTGAAGTAGCCGTGGGCGATCGTCCCGCCGAATGGGCTCTCCTTCGCGCGCTCGACGTCTACGTGGATCCATTGGTGATCGCCGGTCACGTCGGCGAAGCTGTCGATCGTCTCCTGCGTGACCGTCACCCACTCGCTCACGCCGAGCTCCTTTCCGACGTAGGACCTGATCTCATCGAGGCCGGTGAGTGTGAGCATTGTCGGCTGAGACTCCTTCTGTCGTCTTGGATCGAACCCTCACGCCGAGACCGGAGTCGGCCGGCGCCCAACCGCAGGCGCCTAGCCTACTGCGCCGGCGGACTCGGATGCCGTGTGATTTGCACGATGCGCGGCCCTAGAATCGCCTTACATTGGGCTTTCAGTCCCGCACCGAGCTGAGCCTGACCGTGGACGTGGTGGCCCTGGTCGCAGGCGCTCCGCCGAGCGTGCTGCTCGTTCAGCGCGCATACGAGCCCTTCCAGGGCAGCTGGGCGCTGCCGGGCGGCTTCGTCGAGCAGCGCGAGCGAGTACTGCAGGCCGCGGCGCGCGAGCTGGCCGAGGAGACCGGTCTTCGGTTAGAGGACCTGCAACTGCTGGGGGTCTATGACACGCCCGGCCGTGACCCTCGCGGCTGGACGGTGTCGGTCGTGTACATCGCGTCGCTTGACGCCGAGGCGCCCGTGCGGGGCGCCGACGACGCGCGCGACGCGCGCTGGTTCTCTGCCGACGTGCTGCCAGCGCTCGCCTTTGACCACGCCACCATCGTCGGCGATGCGCTTGCGCGACACGCCGCCACGCAGTCTCAGCCGACTCCCAGCAAGCCCTAAGATCACAGCCAGCTCGCGGCGCTGACATGTGACGCTCCCCGGCGCCCACCCCGCCGAGGCAAACGGCGAAAAGGAGCTGGGACATGGCCGGGCCCCCACGACGTCCGAGGTCGATGCGAAGGACGGCGCTTGCGATCGCCGCGGCGATCATCGCCGTCGGCGCGATCGCGTTCGTGCTGATCTACTTCGTCTTCTTCCCCACCTCATCACCCAAGCCGTTCACGCTGTCGACGTCCACCGCCCTCGCAACATCGACGACTGGCGCGACGAGCGGCTCGAGCGGATCGCTGGCCGGCAACTGGACGATCGCATCCGGCTCGCAGGCCGGCTACCGCGTTCGCGAGCAGCTCGCCTTCCTGCCGGCCGAGAGCGACGCCGTGGGGCGCACGTCGCAGATCAGCGGAAGCGCGACGTTCAAGCGATCGGGCTCCGCGGTCACGGTCAGCGCCGCGAGCTTCAGCGTCGCGGTCAACACGCTCAAAAGCGACCGTTCGATGCGTGATGAAAAAATCCACAGCATCGGGCTTGAAAGCGACACCTATCCCACGGCCACGTTCGTCCTGTCAAAGCCGTTTACGCTGCCGGCGAGCGCCGTGGCGGGTCGCGTCGCACACGTCTCTGCCACGGGCGTGCTGACGATCCACGGCACTTCCAGGACCGTCAGGATCCCGCTGGAAATGACGCTCTCGGGATCGACCGTGCACGCGACCGGAGCGCTCTCGTTTCCCTGGAGCGCCTTCAACATGACCGCCCCCAGCATCGACGGCTTCGTGACCGTCACCGACAAAGCGACGATGGAATTCGACCTGCTTCTGGCGCGCTCGTAGGTGCGCGGATGCCCGAGACCTCGACAGCGCAGCGCATCCTGGTCGTCGACGACGAGCCCAACCTGCTGGAGGTCGTGGCGATGGCGCTGCGCTTCCAGGGCTTCACCGTGCAGACGGCGGCAAGCGGACGCGAGGCGTTGGCGGCGGTTGGCGAGTTCAAACCCCACCTGATGGTGCTCGATGTGATGCTGCCCGACATGGAGGGCTTTGACGTGGCCGCCAGGTTGGGAGCGCAGCGCGCCGGGGTGCCGATCATCTTCCTCACCGCGCGCGACGCGACCGAGGACAAGGTGCGCGGGCTCAGCGGCGGCGGCGACGACTACATGACAAAGCCGTTCAGCCTCGAGGAGCTCGTCGCGCGCATCAGGACGATCCTGCGACGCACCGGACAGGCCGCGCCGGAGTCCGCTCGCCTGGTGTTCGAAGACCTCGAGCTCGACGAGGAGTCGCGCGAGGTCACGCGCGCCGGGCGCCCGATCGAGCTGACGGCGACCGAATACCGCCTGCTGCGCTACCTGATGCTCAACCCGCGCCGCGTGATGACGCGCGCCCAGCTGCTCGACCACGTCTGGAACTACGACTTCGGCGGCGACGGGCGCGTGCTGGAGACCTACATCAGCTACCTGCGCAAGAAGCTCGATGCGCACGGCCCCTCGCTGATCAGGACGGTGCGCGGCGTCGGGTACGCGCTTCAGGCGCCGCGCGCCTGATGGCCTCGCTGCGCACCCGCCTGCTGGTCAGCGTGCTGATCCTGTCGGCGGCGGGGCTCCTCGCGCTCGCGGCCGTCACCTACACCGAGCAGCGCTCGTTTCTGCTCGGACGCGTCGACACGCAGCTGCGCGAAGCCGGGCCGGCGCTCTCCTTTGCGCTGCAGCAAGCCGCGAGCGGGTCCGAAGGCGAAGCCGGGTCGATCGCCTCCGGAGCGCCCCCGGGCGCCCAGGGCGCGGGCCGGGGCGGCCCACACGGCGGCCCTCCCGGCGCCGGCCACAGCCCGAACCTGCCGCCCGGAACATACGGACAGCGCCGCAGCGCGTCGGGCAAGGTCCTCGGGCACGTGCTGATCAGCTACGGCCAGGCGGTGCCGGCGGCTCCGTCGATCCCGGCGCAGGTGCCGGTCAACACGCCCTTCACGGTCGGCTCGGTCGGCTCGTCGGGGCTGAAATACCGCGCCTTCGCCCACCGCGAGTCGGTCGGCGGCGAACTGACGATCGTCGCGGCGCCGCTCGGCGAAGTCCAGCAGACGCTGAATCGGCTGCTGCGCGTCGAGGGGTTGGTGATCGTCGGCGTGCTCATCGCGCTCGGCCTGACGGCCTTCTTCGTCGTGCGCCTGGGGCTTCGCCCGCTGAGCCGCATGGAGGTCACGGCGGGCGAGATCGCCGCCGGTGAGCTCTCGCGGCGCGTCAGCCCCGCCACGTCGCGAACCGAGGTTGGACGGCTGGGCCTGGCCCTGAACGCGATGCTCGAGCGCCTCGAGCAGGCCTTTGCCAAGCGGCGCGAGAGCGAGGATCGCCTGCGCCAGTTCCTCGCCGACGCCTCGCACGAGCTGCGCACGCCGCTGGCCTCGGTGCGCGGCTATGCGGAGCTCTTTCGCATCGGGGCGGCGCGCGACGAGGTCGAGACCGAGCTAGCGATGCGCCGCATCGAGGAAGAGTCAAAGCGCATGGGGGTGCTCGTCGAGGACCTGCTGACGCTCGCCCGCCTCGACCAGGCCCCCGCGCAGCGGCGCGAGCCCGTCGACCTCGCGACGCTCGCGGACGACGCCGTCACCGACGCGCGCGCCACCGCGCCCCAGCGCGAGATCAGCCTCAGCGCACCGGCCGAGGCGATCGTGTCGGGAGATCCGAACGAGCTGGCGCAGGTGCTCGCCAACCTGATGCGAAACGCGCTGCGACACACCCCGGCCGAGACCCCGATCGAGGTCGCGGTCGAGCAGGACGCAGAGACCGTCGCCGTGAGCGTGCGCGACCACGGGCCGGGCCTTCCCGACGTCTCCCCCGAGCGCCTGTTCGATCGCTTCTGGCGCGCCGAGGGTGGGCGCGAGCGCGGCAGGGCCGGCGCGGGCCTCGGCTTGGCGATCGCCGCCGGCGTCGTGCACGCACACGCAGGTGAGATCAGCGCGTGCAACGCGCCAGACGGCGGCGCGCTGTTCGTCGTGCGCCTGCCCAGAGCGTCGTCCTCGGCGCCGGCTTCGGCGTAGCGGCCGATCGCGCCCCGGCAGCTGCCTGGGCGCCGACCGCTGATCGCGCTCAGCAAGCTCTCAGCCTCCGCACAGCGCGCTCGCACGACGCCGCGCGAAGCTCTGTCACATGAACACATTCACTCAACCGATACCCCACGACGTCAAGCCCAGCAGCGCCTCCGCCGCGCCGCGCGCCAACGTTCGTCCCGCGGCGCAGGCCCACCCATCGGCCCAGGTGCAGCGACGCCCGCCCGCGAGGGCCAAGGCGCGCTGGGCGCTCGGCGCGCGCCTGCACCGCCTGCTCGCGAGCGCCAGCCCCGACCTCATGTAGGCGGCGACACCCGCCCTCGCCACCGCGCGGGCGGGTGTCGCATCGACCTACCGACGCAGCAGCGGCGCGGCGCGGGTGGGGTTCAGCCCACGCCTACGCTTGATGTGTGACCCCTCTGGTGCCAGCGACGGTCGGCGACGTGCTGTGGCACGGGCTGCGCGACTCGCTGCTGATGGCCTGGGAGGTGTGGTGGGCTCTCGTGCTTGGCTTCGCGATCTCGGGGATCGTCCAGGCGTGGGTTCCGCGCGCGCGCATCGAGTCTGCGCTGTCGGGATCGGGCCCGCGCCCGCTGGCGCTCGCGACCGGCCTGGGCGCGGCGTCGAGCTCGTGCTCCTACGCGGCGATCGCGATCGCCAGGTCGCTGTTCGTCAAGGGCGCCTCCGCCGCCACCTCGCTGGCCTTCCAGTTCGCCTCGACCAACCTCGTGTGGGAGCTCGGCCTGGTCTTGTGGGTGCTGATCGGCTGGCAGTTCACGCTCGGCGAGTACCTGGGCGGGCTGTTGATGATCGCGCTGATGGCGCTGCTGCTGCGCCGCTTTGTCTCCCCGAGGCTGGAGGCCGCTGCGCGTCGGCACGCGCGCGAGGTCGACGGCGGCCACCAGCACGACATGGCCGGGGAGACGCTTGGCTGGCGCGAGCGCCTGACCTCCGTGTCGGCCTGGTCTGACGTCGCGCACAACTTCCGCGGCGACTGGCAGATGGTCTACAAGGAGGTCGCGATCGGCTTTCTGCTGGCGGGCTTCATCGCACAGGTGCCCAACAGCGTCTTGCACGACCTCTTCCTCGTGCACTCCGGCGGAGCGCTCGCGACGCTCGAGAACGTCGTCGTGGGACCGCTGATCGCAGTCGCGAGCTTCGTCTGCTCGATCGGCAACGTGCCGCTGGCGGCCGTGCTGTGGTCGGGTGGCATCTCCTTCGCCGGCGTGCTCGCGTTCCTGTTCGCCGACCTGATCATCCTGCCGATCGTCGCCATCTATCGCAAGTACTACGGAACTCGCTATGCGCTTGCGATCGTCGCGTTGATGTTCGTGACGCTGGTCGCGGCGGCGCTGATCGTCGACTGGCTGTTCGGCATCGGGGGGCTGGTCCCGACCGGTGCGCGACCGACCCGCGCCGACGTGTTCGGAACGGTCGCGATCAACTACAAGCTCGCATTGAACGTCCTCGGGACCGCCGTTTTCGCCGCGCTGTTCTGGCTCACCCAGCGCCGAGGGGCGAGCGACCCGGTGTGCGGCATGCAGGTCGACCGCGCCAAGGCGCTGCGCGGCGACATCGCCGGGCAGACCGTCTACTTCTGCTCGACGGCCTGCCGCGACGCCTTCAACTCACGCCCCAGCGGCCAGCCGGGCGTTGGCGCGCCGGCGATCGCCGCCCAGCATCCGGCTCGCGGCTGACGTGCCGGCGCCGGGCGAGCCACAGCTGCAGGATCGCGACGGCGAGAGTCCGCCGTCGCCTCGGCCGCGCCCCGGCGCCCACCCTGATAGACCCCGGACGATGGGCACCGACGCCAAGCGGTCCAATCCCCGCCGATGGCGGCTGGGGCGCGTCGGGCTGCTCGTCGCGGCGCTGCTGGTCGCGGGGTTGGTCGCGCTCGCGCTCTCGCGCCTCGGGCTGCATCGGATCGGTCATGCGCTGATCACCGCGACGCCCGGTTGGGTGGTGCTCGCGCTGGTGCTGATGGCGCTGTCGCTGCTGATGCGATCGGTCTCCTGGCACGTGATGCTGCGCGCCGCGCTGCCCGACACGCGCATCGACTGGGCGCCGGTCGTGCGCGCGACGATGATCGGCGTGATGACCTCGGCCGTCTTTCCGGGAAGACTCGGCGAGCCCACGCGCGTGGTCGTGCTGGCACGCCGCCTGGAGGGATCCAACCGGCGCCTGATCGCGATCATCGCCGGAACCGTCTTCTCCCAGACGCTCGTCAACCTGCTGGCGCTCGTGATCCTCGCGGCGATCACGTTCACGAGCGTGCCGCTCTTTCAGGGGCACCTCGCGGGCGCCGCGACCGCGCTCGTCATCCCGGTGATCGTTGGCCTGCTCGTGCTCGCCGGCCCGCGACTGCTGTCGCTGGCCGCGCGCGCGCCGTCGACCCGCATCGCGCTCGCCGCCAAAACGATCACCCAGCTGCTCGTGCTCGCCCGCCGCGGCCTGGTCGTGTTCGCGCGGCCGCGATACGGCGTCCCCGCGATCGCCGCGCAGCTGCTCGCGTGGGCGCTGCAGTGGCTCGCCTGCTACGCGGTCGTGCTCGCGCTGGGGATCCAGTCCCACGCAGATCTCGCCGCCGCCGCGGCGATCCTGCTCGCGGTGAACCTCAGCGCGATCCTGCCCGCGACCCCGTCGAACGTGGGCGTCTTTCAGGCGGCCTGCCTGGTCGTGCTCGCCGCCTACGGCGTCGGCGCCGGCAACGCGCTGGCCTACGGCATCATCCTGCAGGCCGTCGAGGTGCTCACCGCGCTTGCGCTCGGCATTCCGGCCTTGCTCGGCGAGGGTCTGAGCTGGCAGGACATCCGCTCCGCGCAGGCGGATGCGGCGGTTGCCGAGGCCGAGTCGGGCGAGAGCGACGACGCGGACTCCGAGGCGCTGCCGGCGCTTGGCGAGCCGCCGTCGCTAGCCGACGAGCGCCCGTAGGGACTGCTTCAGCGACCTGGTCGTCTGCAGCACGGCGGTCGGCTCATAGCCGCAGTGGGCCATGCAGTTCTCACAGCGTGGGTCGCGGCCGCGCCCGTAGGCGCTCCAGTCGGTCGTCTCGATCAGCTCGCGGTAGGTCTGCGTGTAGCCGTCTGACATCAGATAGCACGGGCGCTGCCAGCCGAACAGCGAGTAGCTGGGAATCCCCCAGGCGGTGCAGTCAAAGTCGGCCTTGCCCTCCAGGAAGTCCAGGAACAGCGGGCTGTGGTTCAGCCGCCAGCGCTTGCGCCGTCCACCGGCGAACGCCTCGCTGAAGAGCTCGCGCGTCTGGGTGACGCCGAGGAAATGCTCCTGGTCGGGCGCTTTCTCATAGGCGTAGGCCGGCGAGATCATCATCTCGTCGACCTCCAGGTCGTCGTTTAGGAAGTCGAGCACCTCGCGCACCGTCTTGGCCGAGTCGTGTGTGAAGAAGGTCGTGTTCGTGGTCACCCGAAAGCCGGCGGCCTTGGCGGCCTTGATCGCCGACACTGCCTTGTCGAAGGTGCCCTCGCGCTCGACGGACTCGTCGTGGCGCTCGCGCAGCCCGTCGACGTGGATCGCCCACGCGAAGTAGGGGCTCGGCTTGAAGTTGTCGAGCTTGCGCTCCAGCAGCAGCGCGTTGGTGCACAGGTAGACGAACTTCTTGCGCGCCACGAGTTCCGCCGCGATCACGTGGATCTCGGGGTGGATCAGCGGCTCGCCGCCCGCGATCGAGACCATCGGCGCGCCGCTCTCCTCGATCGCGCCGATCGCCTGCGCGACCGGCATGCGCCGGCGCAGCTCGTGCTCGGGGTGCTGGATCTTGCCGCAGCCCGAGCACGCGAGGTTGCACTGAAAGAGCGGCTCGAGCTCGACGATCAGCGGAAACTTCTCGCGTTTTTCCAAGCGCTGGCGCATCAGGTACCAGCCAATGCGCGTGCTCTGTCTAAACGCCACCGCCATTGCGACCCACCTTAGAACGTCGTCGCGCGTCGCGCGTTCATGACGGCGCTCCGCCGGCTCCGGCCAGCACGCCTCGCCACGCGCCGCAGCACGCGCGCCGCGCGCAGCGCGCCGAGCGGCGCGCGCGGGCTGAGCAGCTCGTGCGCGGGGCTGTCGAGCACGACGCGAACGACGTCAAACGGCCGCTCGCCGGCCCCGCCTGCCAGCCACAGCGACTCCATGTCGACGGCGATCGCGCCCGCCTGGCGCAGCTGGCGGCGACGCTCGCCGAGCGCCAGGCGCGACACGCAAACGAGCGGACCGCGTCGCACGCTCAGGCCGGCGGCCGACAACGCGCCCGCCAGCCGCTCGGCGTCGGCGCAGCGTACGCACTGCGAGGCATGCCCTTCGTCGGCGGCGCCGGACACCTGATCGGCGACGACGACCTCTCCCGGCACGGCGTCGTCCTGCAGCGCCCCGCAGAAGCCGACCACGAGCAGTCGCCCGCCGGGATCGCCGAGCAGCCTCCGCGAGGCCTCGCGCGCGTGATGCGGGGCCCATCCCGGTCCGCCTCACCCGTGCTCCGCGCGCGCCTGAGCGCACGAGCGCCGCCTCGACGTGCATCGGGACCGCGATCAACGGCTCGCTCGACGCCGACCGCGCGCTCACCGGCTCACCCCGCAGCCGCCGTGCAGACCGGCGAGCGCGATGGCCCCTGCAGGCCGTCGAGCGCCGCCTCGGCGGCCGCGTGGCCGCTGAGCACTGCGCTCTCGAGCGTCGCCGGCCAGCCGGTGTCCGTCCACGAGCCGGCGAGGGCCAGCCCGCGCAGCGCGGTGCGCGAGGGCGGGCGAAGCGCGGCCACACCCGGCGCCGCGCGGAAGGTGGCGGCGTGCTCGCGCGTCACCTGAAAGCTCTGCACCCTCGCCGCGCGCGCTCGCGGCAGCAGCTGCGACAGCGCCGGCAGGTAATGCTCGCGCAGCGCGTCCACGCTCATCGCCATCTCGCGATCGGCGCCCGACAGCGACACCGCCAGAAACTGACAGCCCGCGGGCGCGCCGGAGGCCTGCGTGCGGTCGAACAGGTACTGCACGGGCGTACCGACGCCGGCGGCGAACGGCCGGTCGAGCACCGGCCGGTCAAAGAGCACGTGCAGGTTGACGATCGGCGAGCTGTCGATCCTCGCGAGCCTCGCCGCGACCTCCCCGAGCAGCGGCTCGATCAGGGCTGCGGCGCGCGCGTGCGGCAGCGCGACGATCGCCGCCTGCGCGCCGAGCGACTCCGACGCGCCGCCGAACCTCGAACCCGTCGCCGGTCTGGCGCAGCGCCTGCGCGCGCCAGCCGAGGCGAACCTCGACGCCCGCCTGCGCGAGCGCGCGCGCGGCCGGCTCGCCGATCGTCTCGCTGAGCGTCGCGCGGTGAAAGCCGATGTCCGCGGCATCGGCGCTGGCGAACAGCCCTTCGCCGAACACGAAGGCGGCGAGCTGAAGCGAGGCCTGCGCCGCGCGCAGGTTCAGCGTGGGCAGCGCGATCAGGTCCCACAGCGCATCGATCGCCTGCTCGCCCTGGCCGTGGCGCGCAAGCCAGGCGCCGAGCGTCTGGCCGTCGAGCTGTCGCGCGCGAGCGCCGGAGTTGCGCCGCCACACGCGCCGCAGCGCGAGCGCCGCGCGCGCCGCGCTCAGCCGTTGAGCGAGCGTGAGGTGTGGATAGCGCGCGAGCGAGCCCGTCAGCTGAAGCGGCGCAGGCAGCGAGCCCCGGCGCAGGATCGCCGGCGGGCAACCTGGCTTGAGCACGGGGATCTCCAGGCGGCGCTGCACGAACACACCCGAGTCGCTGCCCAGGCGAGCGAGCAGCTCGCGGTAGGCGACGCAGCAGCGCAGGAACACGTGCTGGCCGTTGTCGACGCGCAGCCCGTCGCGCTCGAAGGAGTACGCGGCGCCACCGAGCCGTCGCCGGACCTCCACCAGCGTGACCTGCGCTCCGGCGTGCGCGCAGTCGAGCGCCGCCGTGATGCCGGCGAGCCCTCCCCCGATCACGAGCTACGCGCGCCATCGAGCTCACGCGCCTCGCGCGCCGGCGCCGACTCCGAGCAGGCTGCGCGCCGCGACCAGCGCCTTCTCGCGCTTTGACAGGCTTACGCGCTCGCGCAGCACGCGCTCGGGGTCCTGCGCGATGCGCACGAGCAGGCGACGATAGATGCCGGCCATCGCGAGCACGCAGGCGGCGCTCGGTCGGTCCAGCAGCGCCACGAGCCCCATCCCGCGCTCATACCAGCGCTCGGCGCGCGCGGCCTCGAAGGCCACGAGCTCGCGCACCCAGTCGCGCTCGCTGCTCGCGTCGCCGTCCGCCGACGCGCAGCGGGCGCGTTCCGGCGATCGCCTGCGCGGCCGAGCGGTGCTCGCCGACGGAGATCGCGCCAAAGCGACGCAGGTCCTCGGCTGGAAGGTAGACGCGCCCGTTCTCGGCGTCCTCACGCAGGTCGCGCAGGATGTTCGTCAGCTGAAGCGCGACGCCGAGATCGTCGGCGAGCTCCGCGGCCCTGACGCGGCCGGTATATGACGGATCGCGCAGCGCGAAGATCGCCAGGCAGGCCCGCCCGATCGCGCCGGCGACGCGCCGGCAGTAGAGCACGAGATCGTCAAAGCTCTCATATGCGACCTGTTCGACGTCCATGCGCACCCCGTCGATCAGCGCCGGCAGCGCGTCGCGTGGGACATCAAAGCGCCGGTAGGCGTCGGCCAGCGCGATCATCACCGGGTCGCTCCCGGGCTCACCCGGCAGCCGCGCGAGCGCCTGCGCCTGCGCCCCAAGCTCGCTCAGGCGTCGCTCGTGTGCGGGCGGCGCGTCGCCGGCCATCTCGCCGTCGCCGACGTCATCGACGCGGCGCGCGAACGCGTAGACGGCGCACATCGCCCGGCGCCGCTCGCCTGGCAGCAGACGGATGCCCCAGTAGAAGTTGGCCGCCTGCTCGCGCGTGAGCGCCTCGCAGTGGCGGTAGGCGTCGGCGAGCGACATCGGCGCGCGCCCGTCGGCGCCATGCTCGCCGGGCGCGCGCTCGTGCGCGGACCCCGCGCCGAGCACCGGCGCCGCAGCATCATCGGCCACGGCCGCGACCTTCCCACAGGACGCTCCCCAGCGCGCGCAGACGCGCAAGGCGCCCCGCCCGGGGGGCTCCCGCGAGCACGTCATAGCCGGCGCGCTCGATCGCCGACAGCGCGGCCTGTCCCCCCGCGACGAACGCAGCCACGGCCAGGCGCGCGCGACCGTCGAGCCGATCGATCAGCGGCGCGCCCTGCGCGAGCAGCTCTCGCGCACGCGCCACCTCGAACGCGAGCACCTGGCGCAGCGGCCCAGCGGCGTGATCGGAGCGCAGCTGGCCGACGTCGCAGCCAAAGTGCGCGAGATCCTCGGCGGGAAGGTAGATCCTCCCGCGGCGCAGATCCTCGGCGACGTCCTGGCAGTGCTCGGTCAGCTGCAGCGCGGTGCAGATCGCGTCTGACAGGGCGACGCGCTCGGGCGTGGCCGCTCCCAGCACGCCGAGCACGAGCTCCCCCACGGGGTCGGCCGACAGCGCGCAGTAGCCGCGCAGCTGATCCCAGGTCTCATAGCGATGCACCCACTGATCGACGCGGTTGGCCTCGATCAGCCGCGCGAAGGGCTCGCGCGCGAGCCCGCACTCGGCGATCGTCACCGCCAGGCGCTGACTCAGCGGATGCTCCGCACGACCGTCAAAGGCGCGATCCAGGTCGGCTTCCAACTCGTCCAACGCAGCGAGGCGATCGCCAGGCGCGCTGTCTCCGAGCTCGTCGACCAAACGCGCGAAGCCATAGATCGACAGCAGATGAAAGCGCACGCGCCGCGGCAGGAAGCGGCTCGCCACCGGAAAGTTCTCGCCGCTCGCGCGCGCCATCACGGCGCTCGCGCTGAGGGCGCCCGACGGCGCGTCGGAGACCAGCATCACCCCGATGCCGTGACCTGCCCGGGCAGCTCGCGCGCCAGATCGGACTCCTCGGCGCTCTCGACGCCGGCGCTGTGGCCGAGCAGGCGTCCCAGCGCCATCACCGGGAACGTGAGCCGATAGAGGTGGTAGTTGATGTAGTAGTCGGTCGGGAATCCGGTGCCGGTGTACTGCGGCTCGTCCCAACTGCCGTCGGGGCGCTGGGTCGCCACCAGCCACTGCAACCCACGTTTCGCCGGCGCACCGGTCTCGCCCGCGGCGTGCAGAGCCAGCAGCGCCCACGCCGTCTGCGACGCCGTGCTCGGGCCGCGTCCTACCCAGGATGCATCGTCATAGGAACGCGGGTCCTCGCCCCATCCGCCGTCTTCGTTCTGATGCTCGAGCAGCCATCCGACCGCGTGGCGGATGCAGTGCGCAGAGCTATCGACGCCGGCCGCGATCAGGGCCGGGACGACCGCCCCGGTCCCGTACAGGTGGTTGACGCCCCAGCGACCGAACCAGGAGCCTGCCGGTTCCTGCTGCTCTATCAGCCAGCCAATCGCACGCTGGGCGACAGGCGTCTCGGCGAGCCCGAGCACGGCGAGCATCTCCACCGCGTGCGCCGTCACGTCGGCGCTCGGCTCATCGATCACCTCGCCAAAGTCAAGGAATGGCAGCTCGCGAACGAGCGTGCGCGTGTTCTCCGCGTCAAACGCGCCCCATCCGCCGCCGCCGCTCTGCATCCCCTGGACCCATCGCAGCGCCCGCTCGCTCGCGGCGTCGATGCGCGGCCCGAGGCCGATCACGGTCCCAGCCGCGTTCGGGGTCTTCGCGAAGCGCGAAGCGCGATCGCCGTCGCTCGGCGATCGGTCGCTGGCCACACAGCGAAGCGCGAGCACGACCTCGGCGGTGTCGTCCACGTCGGGATAGCTGACGTTCGCGAACTCGAACGCCCAGCCACCCGGCGACAGGTGCGGCCTGGCCACCGACCAGTCGCCGTAGGTCGTCACCTCCTCGCCCAGCAGCCAACGCGCGCCGCGCAGCATCGCCGGGTGATCGCCGTCGAGGCCGGCGTCGCCGAGGGCGACGATCGCAAGCGCCGTGTCCCACACCGGCGACTGACACGCTTCCAGACGGCGGCTTCGCCCCGGCGGCGCGCCCACGCCGCGCATGTCGTCGCGGTCCTCGACCATGAATCGGTTCAGCCCCTCCAGGCCGCGGCGGATCAGCGGGTGCTCCAGCGGATAGCCGCACAGCGACAACGCGATCAACGAGTAGACCCAGGGGGGCTGGATCCCGCCCCAGGACCCATCGGCCTCCTGCCGGCGCACGATCCAGCGCTCGGCGCGCGCGAGCGCCAGCCGTCGCAGCAGCCCGATCGGGCGGCGTTCGTAGGCGCGCACCGCGCGATCCAGCCACACCAGCCAGCTTCGACGTCCGCGAGCCGCCGAGTCCTGCGACGACACGCAGCTCGTCGAGCCCGAAGGGCAGCGCCCTCACCGGTCGCTGGTCTTTTACCAGCGACAGCGCGACGATCGTCTGGCGCGCCCAGCAGGCAAAGTCATAGATGTTCAGCGGCATCCACGAGGGCAGCAGCACGATCTCCGGCGGCAGCGCCGGCACGCGGTCCCAGGACCACAGACCGAACAGCGCCAGCCAGACGTGCGTGAAGACGCGCGCGCTGTGCAGGCCGCCCTGGGCGCGAACGAAGCCCGCTGCGGCGCGCATGTGCGGGGCGTCGGGAAGATCGCCGGCCAGGCGCAGGGCCCAGTAGGCCTCGATCGTGGTCGACAGGTCGCCCGGGCCGCCGTGAAAGTTCGCCCAGGTTCCGTCGTCGCGTTGCTGGGAGCGGATCCACGCCGCAGAGCGCTGCGTCTCGTCCTCGCGGCGCACGCCGAGGAACTCGCGCAGCAGCATGTCCTCGGCGTCCATCGTGACGTTCGTCTGCAGCTCGCCCTGCCACCAGCCGTCCTCGTGCTGAAGCGCGAGCAGGCGCTCGCAGGCGAGTGTGAGCGCGACCTGCGCCTCGCTGTCAGCCTCCACCGTCGACGGCACGATGCTCATTCTGGCAACGCTAGGGGTTTTTGCCGATCGACGAAGGTCCGCCACCGATCGCGAGCACGTCGGGGTGGGCGAGCGTGATCACCTCGCGCGACAGCGTCGCCCGCGATATCGCCTGCGGACGGGGCGACACGAAGCGCAAGGCGATCAGTCCGTTGACGTCGGTGCGCGCTACCAGGCGAAAGCCCGGGGCCGGCGGAAGACCGGCCGATCGGCGCAGCGGCGCGTAGCCGGTCTCGTCGATCTCGGCCACCGTGACCGATCCGCCATGCGCCACGTTGTGCAGCCCGGGCAGGTAGTACTGCAGCGGCAGCGAGCCGAGCTCGACGGTCGTGATAGCGCGCTGCATCATCGCTTGCACCGCGACGCCGCCGCCCAGCCGCGGGGCCGCCGCCGGTCGTGCGAGCACCTTCGCCAAGCCGCGCCAGTCGCCTCGCTGAAGACGCGGGCTGAAGTCGACGTCCAGCGAGATCGCCAGGAAGGCGACGGCGATCAGCGAGGCGAGCACGACCCCGGCGCGCCCCGCGCGCCGCGAGACGACGACGACCGCGATCAGAGCGCTCACCGGGACCATCGCGCCGACGAGGTTTCGCGGCGCCAGGTAGTCGGCGCCGAGCAGCGCGAGCGCGATCGGGATCAGCACGCCGCCGGCGGCGATCAGCAGGACCATCGCCGCGGCGCGCTCCTCGCGCGCATCGAGCACCCGCCACAGCCCGAGCGCCAGTCCGGCGATGATCGGCAGCGCGACCAGCAGCTCGATCCCGTGTCCGAGCGCCGCGCCCATGTAGCCGGTCAGGTAGTACTGCGGAATCGTCGCAAGTCGCGAGGACAGCGCCCAGTGGCCGATCCACTGCGTCCCGTGACCGCCCTGCGCGGAGATCAGCGGCAGCAGCGCGAGCCCGACGAGCGCCAGCGCGCAAACCGCGGCGATCCTGGCGGCGCGCGTGGAGCGTGCGTTCTCGCGCGGACCCCCGCCGGCGCCGACGCCGGCCCGATCCGACAGGGGCAGGACGTCGAACACGAGCGCCAGCGCCATCGGGATCAGCAGGAAGACCGCGAAGTAGTGGCTGAGCAGCGCGAGCGAGCCGCTGAGCGCGAACGCCGCCAGCCGCCCTGCGCTCGGCTTCTGGCGCGCGCGCAGGAAGCACAGCATCGCCAGCGCGATCGTGAACACGAAAAGCTCATAGGCGCGCGCCTCCTGGGAGTACCACACCAGCAGCGGGTTGACCGCGACGAACGCCGCGGCGGCGACCGCGGTTATGCGACGGCCGGTCAGCTCGCGCCCGATGGCCCACCCGAGCGGCACCGTGAGCGTGCCCGCCAGCGCCGACGGCCAGCGCAGGGCGATCTCGCCCGTGCCCAGCACGCGCGAGTCGGCCCAAGCGATCAGGTACCACAACGGTGGGGTGTTCTCGGTGTGAACGACCGAACGCAGCGTCGCCCACAGGCTCGGATGAAGCACGCGCACCGGCGTGAACGCCTCGTCATACCAGAAGCTCTGCAGATCGAGCGTGCCAAAGCGCAGCGCGGCGCCCAGCAGCGTCAGCGCGGCCAGCGGCCACCACGCCGGCAGGGTCCGGCGCGCGCCCTGTGGGCCGCGCGCGCAGTGCGCTGGGCGGGGCCGTGGCCGCGCTCACCGGCCGCTCGCAGTCGCCTGCTTGCCGGTCGTCGAGCACCTGCCCTGCGCGCCATCACCGAAGCAGCCGTAGCGGTTGGCCCGCGCGTCCTGCACGTAGGGCGCCACGTACCAGCCGCCCTGCACGCTGCCGGCGCCCGTGCAGCTGCGGCCCGGCGATCACCAGGCACAGCTGCGTCTTGGAATCGGGCGCGCCGGGGCTCGTGTTGCCGCAGACGACCTCGCGCGAGCTGTCGCGTCCAAGCAGTTCGCGATCGACCGCGAGATGGTGGTAGGAGCGCTCGGTATACGCCCGCCAGGTGTCCACGTCGGCCTGCAGGCGATGGTTGACGCGGACGTTGAGCGCCACGTCGTAGACGGTGGCGACGGCGAGCAGCAGGCCGGCGAGCAGCAGCACGGTCGTCTCGACCAGCCGCACCGTTCGCATTTCGCGCGCCTGGCTCATGTGACCGGCGCGAACAGCGGCGTGAGCTGGTGGACGATGAACAGGGCCTGGACGAACAGCGTGGCGATCAGCAGGCGGCGGTCGCGAACGACGACCGCCAGCGGCAGCGACCAGACGATGTACCAGGCCAGCAGCCAAGTGCTCGTTACCGAGATCGCCAGCAGCGCCCAGCCCGAGGAGGCGACCCAGTCATAGCCTCGCCAGGTGCGCCACAGCAGGTGCACGACGATCACGACCAGCGCGAGCTTCAGCACGTCGTGGTCGACCGGAAAGACGCCGGGCTTGTCGAACAGGTGCGCGAGCTCGTTGGGGAAGCTGTCGGTCGAGACGAAGGCCGCGTCGCGGTTGAGCGCGGCCACGACGTTCAGCCCGTGAGCGCCGAACGCCAGATAGCCCGCCACGCCCAATGACCACGAGCGCGGCGGCCGCGCCGAGGATCGGCTCCCAGCGCCGGCGCGCGATGATCATGAACGGAAGCATCACCGCGACCGAGGCCTTCACGAGCGCGCCCGCCACGACCGCCGCGCCGCGGCCGCCGCGTCGCGTCGCGCGAGCGAGAGGCTGACCGCGGCCATCATCAGGAAGAGCATGATCAGGTCGTTGTGCGCGCCGCCGAGCGTGTAGATGACATACAAGGGGTTGGCACCGACCACGAGCAGGGCCATCACGGGGTCGAGGTCGCGCGCTCGCGCGCAGCGCCAGGTCAGCAGCAGCGTGCCCACGCTCGCGGCGAGCGCGAGCAGCTTCATGCCCCACAGCGCGCCCGTGACGCCGAGCAGCGCCAGCGGGTAGCTGAGCAGCGTGTACAGCGGCCCGTATGCCGTCGCGACGTGCAGCCAGTCCATGCCGACGTAGCGAAAGACGGGATCCTCGGCGATCGCGATCGGGCCGTGCAGGTAGGGATTGACGCCGTGAACGACGCCCATGCGCGCGTAGGCGATGTAGCTGAACACGTCGGTCGAGAGCAGGATCGGCCCGGCGAACACGATCGCCTGAAGCACGGCCACGAGCGCGATCGCATAGCGCCGTGAGATCACGCGCTGACGCGCGGGCGCGCGCGAGCACCAGCAGGATCGGCGTAGGACGCCGTGAACACCAGCAGCGCGATCAGGAAGACGCGGAAGCCCAGCCGCTCGCCGATCCCCGACAGCCAGCCGGCGATCTGCGGCGATTTGGGGATCAGCGGCGAGTGCGCCTGAGCGCCGTCGATGACGATCTCCGCCGTCGCGGCGACGATCAGCACCCCGCACAGTCCGCCGAGCGCCGCCATCCAGCGATGAGCGCGCGCGCTGCCGTCGCCGATCCCCCGTGCGGCCGGGCCGCTCACGGTGTCGGTGGCCGCGGTCATCTCTGCTCCTTTGAGAGTGCTGACGTTGCTAGGGCGACAGGACGATCTTCAGCGCCTCGCGGCGGTCAAACAGCTCATAGGCCTCCGGCGCGTCGTCGAGGCCCATGCGGTGGGTGATGATCGGAGACGGATCCAGCAGGCCGGCGGAGATCATCTCGAGCACGCGGTCGACGTGCGCGATCACGTTCGCCAGACCGGTCGTGATCGTCTGCCCCTTCAGCCAGATCAGGCCGAGCGGCAGCTCGGCGTTGCCCGCGTAGGCGCCGACGCCCGAGAGCGTGCCCGCGTCGCGCGCCAGGCTCGCGGCGAGCGCCAGCGGCGCCGCGTCGCCGACCGCGTCGACGGCGACGTCCACGCCGACCCCGTCGGTTGCGGCGCGCACGACGCGCTTGGGCTGTTCGTCGGTGAGGTGGATCGGCGTGGCGCCGAAGCGCCGCGCCATCTCAAGTCGCTCTGACACCGTGTCGATCGCGAACACCTGCGTCGCACCCGACGCGCGAGCCGCCTGCACCGCGCACAGGCCGACCGGCCCCAGGCCGAGAACCGCGACGGTGTCCCCGGCGCGCATCCCGGCGTGCCAGACGGCGTGGCAGCCGGTGCCCATCACGTCGCCGGCGAACAGCGCGACCTCCTCGGCCATCCCCTCGGGCACGCGCCTGAGCGTCATGTTCGCGCGCGGCACGAGCACCTGCTCGGCCTGCGCGCCCGGCAGGTTGCCGAGAAACGAGCCATGGCCGAACGTGCGACCGTGCACGCAGCGGTGGTAGTCGCCCCGCAGGCACGCTCTGCACGTCCCGCACGCGGTGTGAAAGCAGCCGAGCACGCGATCGCCGACCGCGGCACGTTCGACCTCCGGTCCCGCGGCGATCACGGTGCCGACGAACTCGTGCCCGATCGTGAAGCCCTGCTCGACGGGGACGCGCCCGTGGTAGATGTGCAGATCCGAGCCGCACACCCCGCTGGCCTCGATCCGCACGATCGCGTCGTCGGGGCGCTCGATCTCGGGCTCCGGCACGTCATCGACGCGAACCTCGCCGGGACCCTGGAAGGTGACCGCACGCATGTGCAGACACCCTACCTGTGAGCTGGGCGCGATGAGGCCCTAGCGTCGTGACTACGACACTAGACGGCAAGCGCGATCTCCGGCGTGGGCCGCCCGACCTCAAAGCCCTGCGCGTAGTCGACGCCGTAGCCGGCCACCATCTCGAGCGTCACCGCATCGGCGACGAACTCGGCCACGGTCTCGCGGCCCATGCCCGCGACCAGCTGCGCGAGCGCGCTTGACGACCAGCTGGTCGGTCGTCGACGTGCGCAGGCCGCGGATGAAGTCGCCGTCGATCTTCAGGTAGCGAAACGGCAGGTGCTTGAGGTACTGGAACGAGCCGAAGCCCGCGCCGAAGTCGTCCAGCGCGATCGCGCAGCCGAGCGCCTGCGCCCCGGCGCAGAAGGCCTTGGCCCGGCGCATGTCAGAGATCGCCGAGGTCTCGGTGACCTCGATGACCAGCCGCGCCGGATCCACGCCCGCGCGCTGCAGCATCCGCGCCAGGCGCGAGAGCATGCCGGGATCGGTCACCGACAGCGCCGACAGGTTGACCGCGACACGCGGCGCGCTCGCGGCGTCGCTCGCCGCCGAGCAGCGCGACGACCTTCTCGAGCACCAGCCTGTCGATCGCGCGGATGAGGCCGTTGCGCTCGGCGGCGGGCAGGAAGGCGCCCGGCGCCACGAGGCACCCGCGCGGTCCGTCGGCCAGACGCACGAGCGCCTCGTGGTGAGACACGCGTCCCGTCGGCCAGCGACATGATCGGTTGAAAGTGCAGCACGAACATGTCCTCGGCCAGCGCACGGCGCAGGCGCGCCACCCATGGCTCGCGATGCAGCCCCGCCGGCGAGCACAGCTCACGCCCGCGCGGGTCGGCGCAGGCCGAGATAGCGGCGCTGGCCCGCAGGCGTCGGCGCGCGCAGGAAGAAGCGCGGCGTGGCGTGTGCGCGCGTGGAGGTCGGCATCCCGGCGAGGGTCTTCGACGAAGCGCCCGCCTCCCCTGCGCGCGCGAGCGGCCGTGGCAGCGATCGCCCACGCGGCGCGTCGCACACCCAGCGCGTCGCCGCAGCGTGCTCAGCGGCGCGTCTTTCGCTCGTAGGGGCGGCGCGCGCGATCGGAGATCACGAGCAGCAGCGCGAGCAGCACGAAGTTCATCACGACCGAGGAGCCGCCGTACGCGACAAACGGCAGCGTGACGCCGGTCAGCGGGATCACGCGCGTGACGCCGCCGACGATCACGAACACCTGCATCGCCACGACGAACGCGAGACCCGTCGCCAGCAGCTTGGAGAACGAGTCGCGCGCGAGCACCGCGGTCTTCAGCCCGCGCACGACGAACAGCAGGTAGCAGAGCAGCAGCGCGGCAGCGCCGGCCAGACCCAGCTCGTTGACGATGACCGCGTAGATCATGTCGCTTTCGGGCACCGGCAGGATCAGCGCGCCGTGATGCGGCGCGCGCAGCAGCGACTGATCAAAGCCGGTGCCCAGCAGACCCCCGTCGGCCTGTGCGAACAGCGATTGCGCGATCTGATAGCTGCCGCCCACCGCCTGGTGGTAGAGCGCCGGGTCAAAGGGGTCTTCCCAGGCGAGCACGCGCGCGTGCACGTGGCTGACGTGCCCGGCGATGAACCAAGCGCCGAGGGCGAACAGCACGAGGCCGATCAGCACGAAGGAGAAGCGCCCGGTGGCGACGTACAGCAGGGCCAGGAAGGCGCCGTAGAACATCAGCGACGTGCCGAGCTCGCGCGTGAGCAGCAGCGTCCCCATCGCGGCTCCCCAGATGACGAGCATCGGGCCGAACTGCTTCATCGGCGGGATCGTCACCCCCAGCACGCGCCGCCCGGCGGTCACGAGTATCTGGCGGTTGTCGTGCAGGTAGCTCGCGAGGAAGATGACGAGCGCCAGCTTGGCCAGCTCGGCCGGCTGGAAGGAGACGCCGGCGACGTGGATCGCCAGGTAGGCGCCGTTGACCTGTTCGCCGATCCCCGGCAGCCGCGGCAGGATCGTGATCGCGATCGCGATCGCGACGAGCGTGTAGCGGTAGCGCTCGAGCACGCCGACGCCCCGGCGGCGCAGCGCAATGATCGTCGCCGCGAAGAGCACGAGCCCGACGACCATCCACTGCGCCTGCTGGCGCGCGAGCACCGGGTCGATGCGGTAGAGCATCACGATCCCCACGCTCGCCAGCGCCGCGGCCAGCGGGAACAGATAGGGATCGGCGTGGGGCAGCGCCAGGCGGATCACCAGATGACCCGCCAGGGTGAGCGCGAGGAAGATCGCGCCATAGGTCAGCGAAGCGCTCGAGGCGTGGTTGATCGTGATGTTCGTCGAGGCGCCCGGCGAGTTGCCCTCCTGCTGGATGAAGATCGCGGTGAAGCCGCCGATGACGAGCAACGCAGCCGGCACGAGACCTAGGAGCTCGCGATTTCTTGGGCTCAGCATGGTTGGGCGCTGCGCGTGCGGCCCGCCGCTCGCGGGCAATCTGAAGGCGTCCGCGCACGCACAGCCTAGCCGCTGCACCCGGCGTGGGCCGCTGATCCGGCCGCTACCCTTGGCGAACGCGCGCCGCTCCCAGAGCGGCGCCGATCGCCGATGAGCGGCCATCCGGTCACATCCCACGATGACGAGCGCCCGCCCTCGCCGGGTTGGGGCATGCTCAAGCGATCCCTGCTCGCGGGGGTGGTGATCGTCGCCCTCAGCGGCGGCGCCACGGCGACGCTGGCGTTGAACAAGATCACGGGGATCGCCGAAGAGGTCTTCCCCAAGCTCAACGAGATCAACGCGCCGAGGAGCGTCGTCACGCCCGAATACAGCGGCGGCCCGCAGACGTTCCTGATCCTCGGCTCCGATCGTCGCGTGGGCGCCAAGGACAGCTACGACCGCGAAGACCCGCCGCACTCCGACACGATCCTGCTCGTGCGCTTCGATCCCGAACAGGAACAGACCTCGGTGCTGTCGATCCCGCGCGACCTGCTCGTCAACATCGAGGCCAAGAACGGCCAGAGCTACCCGCAGGAAAAGATCAACGCCGCCTACACGATCGGCAACAAGCTCGGCGGCACGAAGGGCGGCATGGTGCTGGCCGCCGAAACGATCGAGCGCGAAGTCTTCCCGGGCCTGCAGCTGAACGGCATCGTCGACGTCAGCTTCCAGGGCTTCATCAAAGTCGTCGACACGCTCGGCTGCGCCTACGTCAACGTCGATCACCACTACTACAACCTCAACGTCGGCTCGAGCGAAACCGACTACACGAGCATCAACATCCAGCCCGGCTACCAGAAGCTGTGCTACGAAAACGCGCTCGACTACGTGCGCTACCGCCACACCGACTCGGATTTCGTGCGCGTCGCCCGCCAGCAGGACTTCCTGCGCGACCTGCGCGAGCAGATCTCACCGACAAACGAGCTCGGCCAGATCGACACCGTCGCCAAGGCGGTCGGGCACGCGATCAGCACGACCTTCCACGCCTCCGCGAGCGAGCTCATCGAACTGGCCAAGCTGATCGCCTTCTCGCAGGGCAAGCCGCTGCGCCAGGTGAAGTTCCGCACGACCAACGTCAACTACCAGCTGCGCGGCGGCTCCTACGTGACGACCAACCCCGAACTCGCAAACGCCACGCTGCAGGACTTCCTGCACGGCACCGAAAAGGTCAGCCTCGCGGCGCCGAAAAGACCCGCACACGCCTCCCATCACTCCCACCACGGCTCCCACGGCACCTCGCCGCGCGCGCTGAACCTCTTCCCGACGAGCTCCGCGGGCGACGACGAAGTGGCGCGCGCGGCGATCGGCGTGCCCTTCCCCGTCCTCTACCCCACGCTGCAGACCGGCGAGGCCGAACAGCAGCAGGTGCGCCCCTACACGCTGCTCGACCAGCAGGGCGGGCTGCACCACGCCTATGTCGTCGTCTGGCGCCAGAACTCGCTCGGGGGCTACTACGACTTCGAGGGCAGCGACTGGTTGAACCCGCCGCTGTTCGCGCACGCACGCACGCAGAGGATCGACGGGCGCTCCTATCGCCTGGTCGACGACGGCGCGCACATCCACGTCATCGGCTGGCGCTCGGGCAACGTGCTCTACTGGCTGACGAACACGCTGCTCGAGGAACTGTCAAACGCGCAGATGATCACGCTCGCCCAGTCCGCGCACACGCTGCGCTGAGGGCAGCGCGCGCGACACGTCCTCGCGCCCAACGGCGCTGGTCGGCGCTAGTCCAGCGTGCCCACCCGCGCATGGTCCAGCGCCGCGTTGACGAGCGCGTCGGCGTGGGCGTTCTGCGCACGCGGCACGGTGCGAATCGACCACCGGTCAAAGTCCGCCAGCGCGTCGCTCGCCTCGCGGTGCAGCGCGCGCATCGCCTCGTGTTTGACCTTGTAGGCGCCGGTCAGCTGCTTGGCGATCAGCTCGGAGTCGCCGACGATCTCGATCTCGGTGGCGCCCAGCGCCCGCGCGTGCTCGATACCGAGCAGCACCGCGCGGTACTCGGCGACGTTGTTGGTCACCGATCCGAGCAGCCGCGCGTGCTCGCCGAGCAACTCGCCGGCGGGGGTGCTGATCACGCAGGCAGCCGCCGCCGGGCCAGGATTGCCGCGGGCGCCGCCGTCGACATGCACGACAACCTTCATCGCCGCGGATTATCCACGCCAGCCCGACGGGCCGTCGCCGCGTGTCCTCGTGCGCCCGTCGGCGCCTGGAGGCCTGCCTCGGGGCCCGAGCGCCTAGGTGACCTGCGCCAGCGGCAGCGGGTCACCGGTGACCCGCGCCCTGCGACGGTCGCGCACGACGCGCCGCTGCGCGTCGCTCGCGGGCGAGTTGCGGCTCGCACTGCCCTGACGGGCGCGCCGGTCAAACTCGCGCCGGTCGACGATGACGGTCACGCCGTCCTCGCCCTCGTAGTGCTTGGCGAGCTTCGGATAGAGCTCATCGGCCATTGGTCTTGGGCACAACGCAGTAGATCATCGTCATCCAATCCTACTCCCCGCGCCGCCAGAAGCAAGGCCTGGGCGGGCGCTCTCGCGCCGCGCGCGCTCAGGCGTGCGCAGCCGCGCGCTCGTCGGTCGCCTGCTCGATCACCTTCTGGGCGAGCTGGCCGGGAACTTCCTCGTAGCGCACGAACTCGAGCGTGTAGTCGCCCTGGCCGCCGGTGATCGAGCGCAGGTCGGGCGCATAGGCCAGCACCTCGGCCATCGGCACCTCGGCCTTGATCTCGGTCATCGCGCCCACCGGCTCCATGCCCTGGGGACGCCCGCGACGGCTGTTCAGGTCGCCGATCACGTCGCCGACGTAGGCCTCCGGCACCGACAGCGTGACGAGCATGATCGGCTCGAGCAGCACCGGATCGGCCTCTGAGAGCGCCTGCTTCATCGCCTGCACGCCCGCCAGCTTGAAGGCGATCTCCGACGAGTCCACGCTGTGGTAGGCGCCGTCGAACAGCCGCACGCGTACGTCCTTGACCGGGTAGCCCGCGAGCACGCCCGCGTCCATCGCCTCGCACACGCCCTTCTCGACGGCCGGGATGAACGAGCTGGGGATCACGCCGCCCTTGATCTTGTCCACGAACTCGAAGCCGCCGCCGGCGGGCAGCGGCTCGATCTCGATGTGGCAGTCGCCGAACTGCCCGCGGCCGCCGGACTGCTTCTTGTGGCGTCCGCGGGCGGTGGCCGAGCCGCGGATCGTCTCGCGGTAGGGCACGCGCGGCGGCTTCAGCGTCACCTCCACGCCAAAGCGCTCGCGCAGGCGGTCGACGATCACCTCGACGTGCACCTGCGACAGGCCGGCGACGATCTGCTCGCCGGTCTGCTGGTCGCGGTGCAGGTCGATCGTCGGGTCCTCCTCCTGCAGGCGGCGCAGCGAGGTGAACACCTTCTCCTCGTCGCCGCGGCTCTTGGGCTCCACGGCGAAGGCCATCACGGGCGCCGGCAGCTGCAGCTGGGGCATCTCGATCGGCTCGTCGCGGTCGGCCAGCCAGTCGCCGGCGCGCGTCTCCTTGAGCTTGGCGACCGCGCCGATGTCCCCGGGGCCGAACTCCGTCACGTGCTCGAGCTCCTTGCCGGCGAACACGACGAGCTGGCCGATGCGCTCCTTGGCGTGCGCGCGCGTGTTGAGCACCTGGCTGTCCGCGCGCAGCACGCCCTGATAGACGCGCAACAGGTTGATGCGCCCCGCAAACTGGTCGGCGCGCGTCTTGAACACGAAGGCGAACAGCTCGTCGTCCTCGGAGGCCTGCAGCTGCACGTCGCCGACCTGCAGCGCGCCATGCTTGACCGGCGAGGGCAGGTCCTCGACGATCGCGTCCAGCAGCCGCGAGGTGCCGAGGTTGCGCGTCGCCACGCCGCACACGACCGGAAAGATCTTGCCGTGGTTGGTCCCCTCCTTCAGCGCCCCGACGATCTCCTCGTGGGAGATCTCGCCGCCGTCGAGATAGCGCTCCATCAGCGCGTCTGACACTTCGCACACCTCATCCATCAGCTTCTCGTGGTACTCCTCGGCGAGCGCCGCCTGCGCGGGCGGAATGGGGATCTCCGAGAAGCCGCCGCGCTCGGCGGAATCCTGGCGGAAGGCGCGCATGTCGACGAGATCGACGACACCCTCGATCTCGTGCTCTGAGCCGATCGGTATCTCGGTCGCCACGACGTGTTGGCCGAAGGCCTTCTTCAGCTGCTCCAGCGTGCGGAAGAAGTCGGCGCGCTCGCGATCGAGCATGTTCACGAAAAGCATGCGCGCGATGTCCAGCTCGGCCGCGCGCGCCCACAGCCTGCTGGTCGACACCTCCACGCCCATGACCGCGTTGACGACGAACACCGCCGACTCGCAGACGCGCAGCGCACCCAGCGTGTCCGCGACGAAGCTCGGCTCGCCGGGCGTGTCGAGCAGGTTGATCTTGCGCTCGTGCCACTCGAAGGAGCTCAGCGTGGCCGAGATCGACATCTGGCGAGCCTGCTCGTCGGGGTCGGAGTCAGACACCGTGCTGCGATCGGGCACGGTCCCGAGCCGCCCGGTCACGCCCGCCTCGAACAGCAGCGCCTCGTGCAGCGACGTCTTGCCGGCCCCTCTGTGACCGACGAGCGCGACGTTGCGAATTCGGTCCGCTGCGACGTGCATATGTGGCTCCTCTCCGCTGGGTCAGTCCAAGATACTCCCGAGCATCGCCTTCGTCCAGATCCGCTCCATCCCGCGGCGGACGCGGACGCGGTCCTCAGCGTCGCGCTCATGGCGGGAGTCGGGATCGCCGTGGGACTCATATTCGCCGCATGGCAGCAGCACGCCAGGTCCAACTGAGCGTGGCAAGCACACGACGCGACCTGGCCGGCGAAACCGCGCCACGCGGGCGACCAACGCCCCCTTGCCTCCCAAGAAATTCAGTCGTCGAAGGACTCCTCCTGCATCCGCGAGCGCAGACGCAGGACGGCCTTCGTGTGCAGCTGTGAGACGCGCGACTCGGTCACGCCGAGCACCTCGCCGATCTCGCGCAAGGTCAGGTTCTCGTAGTAGTAGAGCGCGATCACGAGCTTCTCGCGCTCGGGCAGCTTGGCGATCGACTCCGCGATGCGGTCCTTGAGGTCGCCCACGTCCAGCGCCTTCGCCGGATCGGGAGCGGCGGTGTCCTCGATCGTGTCCATCAGCGAGACCTGGTCGCCGCTCGAGTCGGACACGCTCCAAAGCTCGTCAAGCGCCACCAGCGAGGAGTGCGAGATCGCCAGCAGCGAGTCGTTGAGCTCGTCGACGGAGATCTGCAGCTCGGCGGCGATCTCCTCGTCGGTCGGCGCGCGCTGCAGGGAATGCTCGAGCTTGGCGTGCGCGCGCTCGACCTCGCGTGCGCGAGCGCGCACGCTGCGCGGCACCCAGTCCATCGAGCGAAGTTCGTCGATGATCGCGCCCTTGATGCGCATGATCGCGTAGGTCTCGAACTTGATGTCGCGCGAGAGGTCGAAGCGCTCGATCGCCGAGATCAGCCCGACGAGGCCATAGGAGATGAGGTCGGCTTCCTCGACGTGCGGCGGAAGCCCGGCGGCGGTGCGTCCGGCGACGTACTTCACCAGCGGCGAATAGGCGACCACGAGGCGCTCTCGCACGCGACTGTCCCCGTCGGCCTTGTAGCGCCGCCAGAGTTCGCGCAGCTCGATCGGTTTGACGTTTGTCTCCAGGATGACGTGCCCCGTTCAGGCGCGAGGGTGACTACGCGCGTAAGCCCTTCTCAGCCTGGCGGACTCTACCCGAGTGTAAATCTGAGTGCTGGACACGCTTGCGTGGCCCAGCAGCTCCTGAATGCTGCGCAGGTCGGCGCCGCCGTCGAGCAAGTGCGTGGCGAAACTGTGGCGCAGACCGTGAGGCGTGCATGCGCCTGCTGATACCCGCGAGGTCCAGGTCGCAAGCCTCCTGCGGACGTCGCTCGTAGACAGACGCCGGCCGCTCTTGCTCAGGAACAGAACGTCCTCGTCGGCCCCCGTCGCCCCGCGCGCGCCAAGCGCCGGCCGCGCGCGCTGCAGATAGGCCCGCACGGCCGCCAGCGCGTGCTCGCCGACGGGCACGAAGCGGGTCTTCGATCCCTTGCCCTCGACGCGCAACTGCTCGCCATCGTGATCGACGTCGGCGCGCCGCAGCGACACGAGCTCCTCGGCGCGCAGGCCGCACGAGTAGGCGAGCTCGAACATCGCGCGGTCGCGCATCGCGAGCGGACCGGTGACGGGGATCGCGTCCAGCAGCCGTCGCCACCTCGCGCGCGCTGAGCACGCGCGGCAGGCGCGAGGCCTGGCGCGGGCGTCGACACGAGGTCGGCGGGGTTTTCGGCGATTCTGCCGTGCTCGCGCTGGCTCTGCGAACAGCGCCCGCAGTGCCGCCAGCTTGCGCGCGCTCGTCGCCGGCGCCGCCCCCTGGGCGGACAGCTGGGCGATGTAACGGCGCACGCTCTTCGCGCCCACGTCCTGCGGACGCTCCCCCCGCTCGTCCGCCCAGTGCGCGAACTGCTCGACGTCGATCCGGTACGCACGCCGCGTCCTGGCGGCCGCGTCGCGCCGGCGCAGATCCTCATCGAGCAGCGTGAGCGCGCGCCTCCAGGGGCGCCCAAGGGGCGCAGCCTGCTGGCTGGCCGCGGCCGTCGCGCTCGACATGATCTGCTCTAGTTCGCCGCGCGCACCGCCGCGCCCTGCCCGCAGGCGCCGGCCACGCCCCGCGCTACGCCACCGGGACCGGCTCGCCTGTCGGCGCCGGGCGTCTGCTCGGCGCGCGCTCGCGCAGGCGCACGCGCAATCCGTAGGGGATCATCGTGAAGGCGAAGCGCTCGTCGGGCGCATGCTCCTCGTCGCGCTCGATCTCGAAGTTGCGCGCGATCATCGACAGCGCGCACTTGGACTCCAGGAACGCCAGGTTGCGGCCCGGGCAGAAGCGCGGGCCGCCGCCGAAGGCGAGGAAGTTCTTCGGGTCGCGCGTGCCCTCGCTGCCCTCGCCCTCGCGCAGCCAGCGCTCGGGGTCGAACTGCTCCGGCTGCTCGAAGCCGCCCGAGCGCTTGCTCGCGCGCCGCATGAGCAGCATCAGGCGCGTGCCGGCGGGGATGTGGGTGTCGCAGATCGTCGTGTCGCGCAGCGGCTCCAGGCCGATGATCGGCGCCACCGGCTTCAGGCGCATCGACTCGCGCAGCACCGCCTCGCCGTAGGGCAGCCGCTCGATCGTCTCATACGCGCTCGGGAAGCGCTGCTCGGCGAGCACCTCGCGCGCCTCCGCCGCCCAGCCCTCCTGGATCTCGGGCCGCGAGCCCAGCGACCAGATCGTCCACGCCATCGTGTGCGCGGTCGTGTCCTCGCCGGCGAGCAGCAGCGTGAACGTGTTGCCGATGATTTCATCGTCGCTGAACCTGTCGTCGAGCTCTTGCGCGGCGAGCATGCTCTCGAGGAAGTTCTCCGGCTCCTCGCGCAGCTGCGGCCGCGCTGCCATCCGCTCGCGCGCCTGCGCGATGAACCCCTCGACCGCGCGGCGGATCTCCATCAGCGAGCGGTCGAACGCCCGGTCGGCGGGCAGCCGGATCCAGCGCCAGTAGGGCACCGGCTTGACCAGCCGCCGGCCGCTGGTCTCGAAGACGCGCTGGATGTGGCGCTGCAGCTCGCCGTCCCCGCGCTGCAGCGTGTTCAGGTCGTGCCCGAAGGCGAGCGCCGAGGTCACATCGACCGTGAACGAGGTCAGCAGCGCGGTGATGTCCAGCGACTGCCCGCGCCCGGCGCGCACCTCCTCGCTCAGCCTGCCGTGCAGCCGCTCGGTCGCGGTGCGCACGACGTGGAAGTAGCGCTGCAGGTGGTTTGAGTTCAGCGCGGTCACGACCAGCCTGCGCTGGCGGCGCCATTCCTCGCCCTCCGCGCCGAACACGCCGACGAACCCGGTTCCCGTGAATTCGTCCGCGAGCTCGTGCCAGCGGCGAAATCCCTCGGGCCGCTCGCGCAGGACGGCGTTGATCGCGTCGACGTCGCAGACCGCCACGACGCGCCGCGGGCCGAGGTCGAAGCGGAAGATCGGGCCGTAGCTCTCGCTCCACCGCTCGGCGGTGCTGTGCAGCTTGGAGATACGCATCTGATGCGCGTTGCCAAGCAGCGGGAGCCCGGGAGGACTCGGCAGATCGGCGATCGTGCGCGTCAACTGCGAACAAGACTACCTCAGCGCGCCACCGCGCCCTCGGCCGCGCTGCCCACGAGCTTTGCGTACTTCTGGATCGCGACGTCGATGTGCTCGTCCTCGCGCGGCGGCTGGCTGTAGGCGTCCACGCGCTCGGCGATCTCGGCGTCCGAAAGGGCCACGTCCAGGCGCCGCGTGTCAGCGTCGATCGTGACCCTGTCGCCGTCGCGAAGCGCCCCGATCGGCCCGCCCCTGACGGCCTCGGGGGCGACGTGGGCGGCCATGAAGCCACGCGTCGCGCCGGAGAAGCGGCCGTCTGTGATCAGTGCGACGTCTTCCCCCAGCCCCTCGCCGACGATCGCCGCCGTGACGGAGAGCATCTCGCGCATCCCGGGCCCGCCCGCCGGGCCCTCGCCGCGGATCACCACGACCTCGCCCGCCTGCACCTCGTGATCCAGCACGGCGGCCATCGCAGCCTCCTCGCCATCGAACACTCGCGCCGGGCCCGTGTGTTTGCGCCGCTCGTGGCCGGACAGCTTGACCACGCAGCCGTCGGGCGCGACATTGCCGCGCAGGATCGCGAAGCCGCCGGTCGCTTTGATCGGGTCCGACAGCGGGCGCACGACCCGCTGTCCGGCGGTCTCCCGAGCTTCGCTTGCGTGCTCTCCGATCGTCCTGCCGGTCACGGTCGGCGCGTCCTCGCGAAGGATCCCCGCCTCGCGCAGGCGGTCGAGCACGAGCGGCACGCCGCCCGCCTCGTACAGATCGGTGGCCACGTAACGCCCGCCAGGCTGCAGATCACACAGCAGCGGCGTGCGCTCTGAGATCGCCTCGAACTCGTCGATCTCCAGCGGCACGCCCATTTCGCGCGCGACCGCGAGCAGGTGCAAGACGCCGTTGGTGGAGCCGCCGCTCGTCGCGACGGCGGCGATCGCGTTTTCCAGCGCGGGCTTGGTGATCACGTCGCTGGGGCGCTGGCCGCGACGCAGAGCGTCCATCACCAGTTCTCCGCACTGCCTCGCCGCGTCGAGCTTGCGTCCGTCCTCGGCCGGAACCATCGCGCTGCCGGCCGGCGAGATGCCGAGGGCCTCGAACGCCATCGCCATCGTGTTGGCGGTGAACTGTCCGCCGCAGGCCCCCGCCCCGGGCGAAGCCGCCTCCTCGAGTTCGTGCAGCTGCTGCTCGGTGATCTTGCCGGCGGCGAACTCGCCGACCCCCTCGAACACCTGCTGGATCGTGATCTCGGCGCCGTTGAAGAAGCCCGGGCGGATCGAGCCGCCGTACAGCATCAGGCCAGGTATGTTCAGGCGCGAGAGCGCCATCACCGTGCCCGGGATCGTCTTGTCGCAGCCGCTGATCGCGACCAGGGCGTCGAACAGGTGCGCGCTCGCCACGAGCTCGATCGAGTCGGCGATCAGCTCGCGTGAGACCAGCGACGCGCGCATGCCGCCGTGCCCATCGTGATCCCGTCGGAGATCGCGATCGTGTTGAGCTCCATCGGCGTCCCGCCCGCAGCGCGGATGCCCTCCTTGACCTTCGCCGCGAGCACGCGGTTGTTGAAGTTGCACGGCATCGTCTCGATCCACGAGTGCGCGACGCCGACGATCGGCTTCGCGAGATCCTCGGCGGTGTAGCCGATCCCGTGCAGATAGGCGCGCGCGGCGGCGCGCTCGGGACCCTCGGTGAGGGCGCGACTGCGGTGCTTGAGATCGAATCCGACGGCGTTCACGCGGCGCGCACACTACCGCTGCCCGTGCCCAGGCTGGGCCCGTCGCTGCGCTCGCGCTCCCAGAGGGCGAGGCGCACGAGATCGCGCCGCACGCGATCGGGATCGACCTGGCGGCCGGGCAGGTGCATGTTGGCGTCGGCGATCAGACGATGCTCGTCGGCGGTCAGCGCCATCCACTTGGCGAGCACGTCGTCTGAGTCGGGCAGCCGCGCGCTGCCATACGGTTCGCTGCTGTCGGGAAACGCCACGCAGTACTCGTTGAGCATCGCGCCGCTTCCGGGCACGTAGGCGACGATCGGCTTGTGCGGGTAGATGAGGTAGGCGTAGCGCGTGCCCGAGCGGCCCCACACGCGCATGAAGCCGAGCTCGCTGTACATCGCCCACTCCTCGTCGTTGACGCACGATCGCAGCAGAACGCGCGCACGCTGCTCGGCGCGACGCTCGCGCCCGGGGTCATAGCGCATCGTCGCCGGCCTGCGTTCGCGCGCGCGCTCACGCCAGCTGGCGAACGTTGTGCGCACGCGAGCCCTGGTCAGCTCGACGACGAGGACTACGCAGATGACCGCAGCCGTCGCAAGCCCGAGCACCATCGTCGGCCGGCCGCGCTAGCTGCTCGCGCGCGGGCCGCCGCCGGCGGCGCGCGGGAAGAAGATCACGCGCTCGGCGTCCCTCGGCACGTCGGCAAAGCTCTTCACGAGCTCCGCCTCGCGGCGCCCGCCGGTTGTCTGCGTCGGCACGGCCGCCCACATACCCGCGTCAAGCTCGCGGCGAAAGGCCTCGATCAGCTCGCGCTCCTGCTCGGGAATCTCAACATCCCCCTCCGCCAGCACGATCTCTCCATGACCGGGCTTCATGCGCAGTAGCTTCATCGCTCCTCGGATTATGGCAAACCGCGCGACGGTCGCCGTCACCCTGCTTTGGCGCGGGCGCGCGCAGCGCTCAGCGCGAGCCGAGTACGAGCTTCAGGCGCTTGGCCAGCGCGCCCGCGACGGCCTCTCGACGCGCGCCCGCCGGGAAGCGCTCGAGCAGCGCCTGCAGGAACCCCTCGATCACGAGATGCTGAGCGCGTTCTTCCGGTAGTCCGTGGCTGCGCAGGTAGAACAGCTGCTCGGGATCGATCTGCGCGATCGCCGCCGCGTGCGTGCAGCGAACGTCGTCGGCGAGTATCTCGAGGCCCGGGATCGCGTCGGCGTGCGCTCGCTTGGACAGCAGCAGGTTGCGCGACTCCTGGAAGGCGTCGGTGCGCTGGGATCCGGGGTCGACCTTGATCATCCCGCGCCACACGGTGCTCGAGCGCTCGGCGAGGATTCCGCGAAACGCCAGGTCAGACGTCGTGTCCTGCGCGGCGTGCTCCTGCAGCGTGTCGAAGTCCACGTGCTGGTGTGCACGGCTCGCGTATGCGCCGGTCACCGCCGCGTGCGCGCCGCGCCCGGCGAGCTTGGTCTCGAGGAACACCTTGCCGTTGGCTCCGCCGAAGCCAAGCGTCGTCCAGTCCAGGTGGCCGTCGCGCCCGACGATCGCGCGCTGTGCGCCGAAGACCCATGTCTGCTCGCTGACGTCCTGCAGGTCGAGCAGGCGAAGCTTGCAGCCGTCGCCGAGACCAGCTCGACGACTCCGTTGACCAGCCCTCCGTCGGCGCCGGGGGCCGACAGCGCCTGATGCCAGACCTCGGCCTCGGCGCCATCCTCGAGCACGATCAGCAGGCGGTGGTGAAGCGCGCTGCCCGCGCGTTCGTGGACGGTCGTCAACACGATCGGGTCGGGGACGACCGTGTCGCGGGGCACGTACACGAGCCAGCCGTCGGTCCAATCGGCGTCGTTGCGCGCCACGAGCGGCGTCCGCGCGGACACGACCGAGCCCAGGTGCGGCTGCACCAGCTCGGGGTGGCGCTCGGCCGCGGTCGCGAGCGAGAGCACGAGCACGCCCTCGGCCAGGGTCCCATCCGGCCCGTGCTCGCCGCTCGCGCGCAGCGCCTGAGCGGGGATCGTCAGGGCGTCGTCGAAGGCCTCCCCGTCGCCGCCAGGCGCGACCTCGAAGGTATCGAGGTCGAGCTTGTCGACCGGCGTGAACTCCCAGCCCGCGGTGCCGCGGAAGCTCGGCATCTGCAGCTCGCCGAGCGCGCCGCGCGCCGCCGCGCGACGGTCGGCGAGCCAGTTGGGCTCGGCGACCGCCGCCGAGCTAGCCAATCGAGCCCTCCATCTGCAGTTCGATCAGGCGGTTCATCTCGATCGCGTACTCCATCGGAAGCTCCTTGACGATCGGCTCGATGAAGCCGTTGACGATCAGCTTGGCCGCCTCCTCCTCATCGACGCCGTGAGACATCAGGTAGAAGAGCTGCTCCTCGCCGACCTTCGACACGGTCGCCTCGTGGCCCACGTCGACGTCGTCCTCGCCGATGCGGATCGTCGGATAGGTGTCAGAGCGCGAGTGCTCGTCGAGCAGCAGCGCGTCGCAGACGACCTTCGATTTCGCACCGTGCGCCCCCTTGGCCACCTCCAGCAGACCGCGATAGGAGCCGCGCCCGCCGTCCTTTGAGATCGACTTGGCGAAGATGTTCGAGGTCGTGTTGGGCGCGACGTGGATGATCTTGCCGCCGGCGTCCTGGTGCTGTCCGGCGCCCGCGAACGCGATCGAGAGGATCTCGCCGTGGGCCCGTTCGCCCATCAGATAGACGCTCGGGTACTTCATCGTCAGCTTGGAGCCGAGATTGCAGTCGACCCACTCCACGGTCGCGTCGGCCTGCGCGATCGCCCGCTTGGTGACGAGGTTGAAGACGTTCTGCGACCAGTTCTGCACGGTCGTGTAGCGGATGCGCGCGCCCGGCTTTGCGATCAGCTCGACGACGGCGGAGTGCAGCGAGCTCGACGAGTAGGTCGGCGCGGTGCAGCCCTCCACGTAGTGCACGTAGGAGCCCTCGTCGGCGAGGATCAGCGTGCGCTCGAACTGGCCCATGTTTTCGGTGTTGATGCGGAAGTAGGCCTGCAGCGGCATCTCGACGTGAACGCCCGGCGGCACGTACACGAAGGAGCCGCCCGACCAGACGGCGCTGTTGAGCGCCGCGAGCTTGTTGTCGTTGGCCGGGATCACCGTCGCGAAGTACTCGCGCACGAGCTCCTCGTGCTCGCGCAGCGCCGAGTCCATGTCCAGGAACAGCACGCCCTGCTTCTCGAGGTCCTCGCGCACCTGGTGGTAGACCACCTCTGACTCGTACTGCGCGCCGACGCCCGAGAGGAACTTGCGCTCCGCCTCGGGGATGCCGAGTCGATCGAAGGTCTTCTTGACGTCCTCGGGCACGTCATCCCAGGAGCGCGACGCGTCCTTGGAGGCGCGCACGAAATAGTGGATGTCGTCGAAGTCGACCTCGGCGAGGTGCGGCGAGCCCCACGTGGGCATCGGCCGGGCGAAGAAGTGCTCGAGCGCGCGCAGGCGAAAGTCGCGCATCCACTGCGGCTCTGACTTGAACTCGGAGATCTTTTCCACGATCTCGCGGTTGATTCCCTTCGGCGCCTTGTAGAGGTAGTTCTCGGCGTCGTGGAAGCCGTAGCGCTCGGTGTAGTCGGAGTTGATCTCGCGCAGCGCGGCGTTCTCCTGCTCGACCGGGCTCTGCTGCGCGACGCTCGTCTGTGGCGTGGCCATGTCAGTCAACCTCCAGCTTGATCGTGTCGTCCTCCACGTGGACCGCGAAGACGTCAACCGCTTCGTAGGCGGGCAGCGTGAGCGGCCTGCCCGTACGCAGATCGAACAGCGAGCCGTGACGCGGGCATTCCAGCGTACAGGCGCCTTCGTCGAGCTCGCCCTCGGCGAGCGGGCCGTCGTCGTGCGAGCAGCGATCCTCGATCGCGAGCAGCTGCCCGGCGCAATTGAACACGCCGATCTCGAGCTCCTCCCACGCGACGATGCGTCGCGTGCCGGGCGGAAGCTCGGCGGCGGGGCAGATGTCGATCGTCGTGCTCACTATGTAAATCCTATCGCGCAGCTCGGGATTTCACGTTACAGCTCGCCGCCGCTGGGCTTGACGGCCGCCGGCGTGCCGGGCTCCCACGCCACGGCCGCACCCAGGCCAGCGCTCTTGAGCACCTTCAGGCTCAGCAGCGCGCACTTCATCCGCGTCGCGGAGATGTCGATGCCCAGCAGCCCGAGGATGAACTCGCGGTCCAGCGTGAGCAGCTCGTCGACCGGCATGCCCTTGACCTCGTCGGAGGCCATCGATGCGGACGCCTGGCTGATCGCGCAGCCGTGGCCCGAGAAGCGGACCTCCTCGATGCGCCGGTCGGGCCCGACGCGCAGCATCACCTTCAACTCGTCGCCGCACAGCGGGTTGGTGTCCTCGAAGCTCAGGTCGGGATCCTCCATCTCGCCCCAGTTGTGCGGGCGCTTGTAGTGCTCGAGGATCTCTTCGCGGTAGAGCGCGTCCATCACTCGGGATCTCCGAAGATGTCGCGCACGCTGGCGAGCGCGTCGAGCATGCGATCGACGTCTGAGCGGGTGTTGTGCACCGCGAAGGAGGCGCGCACGCTCGCCGGTATTCCGAGGCGGCGCATCAGCGGCTGGGCGCAGTGGTGGCTGGCGCGCACGCAGACGCCCTCGCGGGCGAGGATCTCCGCGACGTCGTGTGGATGCACCCCGGCCAGCGCGAAGGAGATCACCGCTCCGCGAGCCTGCGGATCGCTCGGCCCATGGACCTCGACGCCCGCCACCTCCGACAGCCGCGCAAGCGCGTATGCGGTCAGGTCGAGCTCGTGCGCGCGGATCGAGTCGATGCCCAGCGCGTCGACGAAGTCGACCGCCGCGCCGAGGCCGACGGCCTGCACGATCGGCGAGGTCCCGGCCTCGAACTTCTGCGGCAGCTCGGCAAAGCGCGAGCTCTGCAGATCGACGGAGCTGATCATGTCGCCGCCGCCCAGAAACGGCGGCATCGCCTCCAGCAGCTCGCGTCGGCCGTGCAGCACGCCGATGCCGGTCGGGCCGTAGAGCTTGTGACCGGTCCACGCGTAGAAGTCCGCGCCGACGGCCCGCACGTCGACCGGCAGCTGGGGCACGGCCTGGGCGCCGTCGATCAGCGACACCGCGCCGGCGGCGCAGGCGCGCGCGCAGATCTCCGCGACCGGGTTGATCGTGCCGAGCACGTTTGACACGTGGCACGCCGCGACGAGCCTCACGCGCCCGTCGGCGAGCAGCTCGTCGAGCTGGCCCAGCGAGATCTGCCCCTCGTCGTCGACGTCCAGGTAGCGCAGCTGCGCGCCCACCTCCTGGCAGAGCAGCTGCCAGGGCACGATGTTCGAGTGGTGCTCGGCCAGCGTCAGCACGATCGCGTCGCCGGCGGCGACGTTGCGCCGCCCCCACGCGTACGCGACGAGGTTGATCGCCTCGGTGACGTTCTTGGCGAAGATCGTCGTCTTCTCATCCCAGCCGAGCCATGCGGCGATTCGCGCGCGCGCGCCCTCATACATCTCGGTCGCCTCGATCGCCAGCGGATAGACGCCACGGTGGATGTTCGCGTAGTGGCGCGTGGTCATCTCGTCCATCGCGTCGATGACCTCACGTGGCTTCTGCGCGCTCGCGGCGCTGTCGAGGTAGACCAGGCCCTCGCGCTGCAGGATCGGGAAGTCGGTGGCGAGGGCGCTGAGCGTGTTCATCAGGCGCCCGCTGCCACCTCGTCGCGGATGGCGCCGTAGCCCTCGCGCTCGAGCTGCTCGACGAGCTCGGCGCCGCCCGCCTTGACGATGCGCCCGTCCATCATGATCGAGACCCGCGAGGGCTCGATCAGGTGCAGGATGCGCTGATAGTGGGTGATGATCAGCACGCCGAGCTCGCTCTCGGCGGCGACGGTGTTCACGCCGTCCGAGACGACGTTCAGCGCGTCGATGTCAAGCCCGGAGTCGGTCTCGTCGAGGATCGCTATGTCCGGGCGCTGGAGCGCCAGCTGCAGGATCTCCAGGCGCTTCTTCTCGCCTCCGGAGAAGCCGTCGTTGAGGTAGCGCGAGGAGAACTCCTTCGGCACGTCGGTCAGCTCCATCGCGGACTCGACGAGCTTGCGGAAGTCCTTCAAGGAGATCTCGCTCTCCCCGCGCGCCTCGCGGTGGGCGTTCTGGACCATCCGCAGGTAGCGCGTGATCGTCACGCCGGGGATCGCGACCGGATACTGAAAGGCCATGAACAGACCCATGCGCGCGCGCTCGTCGGTGTCGGCCTCGGTGATGTCCTGCCCGCGAAAGACGATCGTGCCCTCGGTCACCTCCAGGCCGGGATGACCCATGATCACGTTTGCGAGCGTCGACTTGCCCGAGCCGTTGGGACCCATCAGCGCGTGCACCTCACCGCGGTCGACGGTCAGCTCGACGCCTCGCAGGATCTGCTTGTCGCCGGCCTGAGCGTGCAGGTTGTGGATCTCGAGATCGGCCATGCTTCCTTTCTTGGTCTTGGCGTTGGTCAGGCGATCGCGGACTCAGAACCCGCGGCGGCGATCACGGGGACCGCCACCGCCACCGGCGATTCGCGCTCTGAGAACGCGATCAGCTCTGCCAGCGTGGTGCGTGCGAGCGCCTTGAAGACGTCTCCCTGGACGCGCGTCCAGAGCAGCTTCGTCGCGCACGCCCGGCCGTGGTCGGCCTGGTGTGAGCACATCACCCGTCCAGCCGTCTTGCCGGGCTCGTCGTGCTCGAGAAAGCACTCCATCGGAGCGACGGCGCCCTCGAGCGCGAGCACCACTTCATCCATCGAGATCGTCTGCGGATCGCGCGCCAGGCGATACCCGCCGTGCGCCCCGCGTGCGCTCACGACCAGGCCGGCCCTGCGCAGGCGCGGAGCGATCTGCTCGAGGTAGCCGAGCGGCAGGTTCTCCGCGTCGGCGACCGCGGTGAGCGACACCGGCGCCTCGCCCGGGTGGCGCCCGAGCTCGACGAGCAGGCGCACCCCGTACTCGGCCTTGGTCGAGAAGAACATGATCCAAATCCTACCATCGAGGTAGGAGTACTCAGGAGGCGCGCGATGTGAAGGACGTCGACCGGCCCGGCGCCGTGGCCGAGGCCGCGCAGGCCGTGCGCGACGGCCTCGCCGGTGAGCGCGCGCGCCTCGCGCGCCGCGTCGAGGATCGGGCGCCCGAGGGCCAGTTGCGCCGCGAGCACCGAGGAGTGCGTGCAGCCCGATCCGTGTGCGGCGCCGTCGGGATGGCGCTCGCCCGTGATCTCGACGATCGCCGCGCCGGGGCTCGAGTCGAGGAACAGATCGACCGCCTGCTGGCGATGGCCTCCGGTCAGCACGACGGCGCCCGGCCCGAGCGCGAGCATCGCCCTTGCGAGCGCGCGCGCCTCGTCGTCCTCGTCGTCCTCGTCGGCGTTGGGCGCGCGATCGCCGGGCGCCTCGACGTAGGCGGCCAACACGCGCGCCTCGGGCAGGTTGGGGGTGATGACCGTTGCGCGCGGGACGATCTCCGCCACCAGCGCGCGCTCGGCGTCGGGCTGCGAGCAGGCGCGCGCCCGACTCGGCGACCATGACCGGGTCGAGCACGACCGGGACCTCGTCGGGCAGTTCGTCGAGCACGCTCGCCACCGCCTCCGCCACGGGCGTGTTCGCCAGCATCCCCACCTTGACGGCGTCCACCGCGATGTCCGCGAGCACCGCGCGCGCCTGCGCGAGCACGATCTCGGCGGGCAGCGCGTGAACCGCACTCGACGGCGACGGTGTTCTGCGCGGTGATCGCCGTGATCGCCGTCGTGCCGTGCACGCCGCAACGCGCGAACGCCTTGAGGTCGGCCTGGATGCCGGCCCCTCCGCCGGAGTCCGATCCCGCGATGCTCAGCACCGTCGGCGGCCGCGCAGGCCCCGGCTCGCGCTCGCCGACAGGCACCGCTCAGCGCACCTGTGAGGACTTCCGCGCGCGGAGGGAAGATCGCGTAGCTGCCGATCGCCGTGACGAGCAGGCGACCGTCCTCGTGGCGCACCTCGCTGCTCATCGCGGCCGCCGAGCGGTTGCGCCGGTCCAGGCGCGTGCGGCAGACGATCTCGCCCTCGACGGCCGTCTGGATGTAGTTGATCGCGATGTTGATCGTCGCGATTCGCTCCTGGTCGGTCGTCTGCGCCCACAGCGTGGAGCCCATGCAGTAGTCCACGAGCGCATAGGTCGCCACGCCGGAGAGCAGGCCTCCCGCGTTGATCAGCTCGGGGCGGATCGTCAGGCGGACGGTCTGCGTGTCCTCCCAGCGCAGACCCATGAACGAGCTGACGCCGTCGAGCGCCATCGGCACCGCTCCCGCGCTCGGCGCCCGGCGCCCGGCGCGCTCGCCCCGGCGGGCCCCGGCCGGGACACGCGGGGCTTCACGGTCATCGGATTGCATCGCCACTCGCTGGCAGGCTACGCGAGTGTCCGCGGACCCGTATCGCACACCCGGCGCCGGATGCGCGCGTTCGCGCCCACGCGCAGGACGCGACCCGCGCCGTGCGCTCGGGCTGCGCGGCGAGGACGCCGGCGCCGCCTGTCTGCGTCGCAGCGGCTTTGCGATCATCGCCCGCAACCAGCGCACACGCTCACGGCGAGATCGACCTGATCGCCTTCGACGGAAAGACGCTCGTGTTCGCCGAGGTCAAGTGCCGGCACGTCCCCGCCGCGCCCGGCCGCGACGTGGTCGATCACCGGCCGCTGGCGGCGCTTGGCCACCGCCAGCGCGCTCGCCTGCGCCGCGCGGCGACCGCGTGGCTGGCCGACAGCCGCGATCCCGGCCTGCGCGCAGATCTCATCCGCTTTGACGCCATCGGCGTGTCCGTCGACGCGCGCGACCGCCTGCTGGCTGTCGAGCATGTCCAGGGCGCGTGGTGAACGCCCCGCGGCCACTTCTCGCCGCAGCGCCGGCTGAGACCCGCCCGCCGGCGCGCGAGGATCAGAGCGCCAGCTGCTGGTAGGCCAGCGACTGAAAGGACATCCTGTGCAGCGGCGAGACGCCCCGGCTGAGTATCGCCTCGCGATGCAGCGGCGTGGAGTAGCCGACGTGCTCGGCAAAGCCCCAGCCCGGGTGCTCGCCGTCGGCGTGGTGCATGTAGCGGTCGCGCGTCACCTTGGCGACGATCGACGCGGCGGCGATCGCGGCGCTCGTCGCATCACCGTCGACGATCGCGCGCTGGGCGCGCTCGAACTCGGGCACCGCGAAGCCGTCCAGCAGACACAACACGTCGCTCGTCACCCCGCGCGTGACGCCGCGCGCCGCGTCGCGCAGCGCCGCCAGATTGGTCTTGTGCAGGCCGCGCGCATCGATCCCGCGCACGCAGCGCGATACGACGAACACCCGCGCAGCGTGCTCGAGCACCAGCGGGTACAGCTCCTCGCGCGCCTGAACGGAGTGCTGCTTTGAGTCGTTGAGCGCCGCCAGCGAGCGGCGCGCGCGGCCGCTCAACGTCTCGTAGTCGAACAGCACGCCCGCCGCCACCAGCGGGCCGGCCAGACAGCCTCGCCCGGCCTCGTCGGCGCCGGCGACCATGCGAACGCCCAGTCGTCGGTCGAAGGCGAACAGCCTCTGTCCGCTCGCCCTGCGCCTGGCGCGGCGTCGGGAGCGCGCCGAGGAGGGCGCTGCGCGTGCGGGGGGCGAATCGACCTTCGCGACGCCCGCCGCGCCGAGCGCGCTAGAGGGTCCCGATGCGGTCGGGTGGCCAGTAGGTGGCGAATGCTCCGCCGATGATCCAACCTGTGGGGACGGGTCCCCAGAACCTGCTGTCGTCGGATTCGCCACGGTTGTCGCCCATCATGAACCAATGGCCGGGCGGAATCTTGATCGGCGTCGGGAAGTTGCACTCCGGGCTGGAGCCGCATTCGCGAATGTAGGAGTCCTGCTCGCGCACGAACGAGCTGGTGCCCGCCGCCTTGCGGTAGGCGTGGCCTTCCTTGATGTAGATTTCGTCGCCGGGCCCGGCGACGATGCGCTTGATGAAGTTCGCGCTTTCGGACTCCGGGACCGGTTCTGCGCAGGCGGCGCCGCCGAATTTGACGACGTGTTCCACCGGCCCGCAGAAGGGCGACTGTTCCTTGGAGGAGGCGCCCTTGGGCGGATGAAAGACGACGATCTCGCCGACGTGCGGTTTGCCGAAGTCCATCCCGACGCGGTTGACCAACACGCGCTGGCCGATCGCGAGCGTCGGTTCCATCGACCCGCTGGGAATTCTGTAGGGCTTGACGACGAGCGCCTGGATCGCGAACGCCAAGCCGAGCGCGACGATCACGATGACCACCAGCTCGACGATCGAGTTCGTGGTCGACTTGGACCGCTTGGCGCGAGCGCTCACGCCGACTCGTCGCCGGCCGTCGCGCCTCCCTCGGCCTCGTCGGCCTCCTCCCCGCCGCCCGTCTCAGCGCTCGCGGAGGCGTCCGCCGCACCCCCAGACCCGGCGTCTGAGGGCGCCTCGCCCGCGTCTGAGGGCTCCTCGCCGGCGTCTGACGCCTGCTCGCTGTCCCCAGACGCACCGCCTGCGCCGTCCTCGGGCTCGCCGTCCCCGGCGACCTCGGTCGGGCCTGAGCCTCGGCGTCCCCCTCCGCCACGTCTCCAGCGGGCGCCTGCTGATCAGCCGTCTGGGCCTCGGCCTCCTCCTCGACGCGCGACTCAGACGCGGTCTGCCCGCGCCGTCATACCCTCCGCGTCGGTGGCCTCGGTGGGCCCGTAGAGCAGGCCCGACTCGACGGCCTCCTCAGGACCGGTGTAGCGGCGCTCGCGCACGCGCGCCCGCTTGCCGACCCGGTCGCGCAGGTAGTAGAGCTTGGCGCGACGCACGTCCCCGCGGGCCGCCAGCTCGATGCGCTCGATCTTCGGAGAATGCACCGGGAAAGAGCGCTCGACGCCGACGCCGAAGGACTGCTTGCGCACGGTGAACGTCTCGCGCACGCCCTCGCCCTGTCGCTTGATCACGACGCCCTCGAACACCTGCACGCGCCGGCGCGTGCCCTCGATCACCTGAAAATGCACCTTCACGCGATCGCCCGGCGCGAAGTCGGGAACGCGGCGCAGCTGCGCGCGCTCGATGGTTTCGATGACGCTGCTCATAGCGGTGAATGCGGGGGCGCCGCAGTGACCGCATGAGATCTCAGAGGGGCGGCGCGGTCGGCGCGGTCAGCAATGGTAGCGGAGAATCATCGCGCCCTGCCTCACCTGTCCTGCGGCGGTGCGGCGGTCGGCGCTCGGCCGAGCTCCTCTCCGCGTTCGCGGCTGCGCGCGCGCCTCCATTGCTCGATCTGGCGGTGGTGGCCGGACAGCAGCACGTCCGGCACACGCCAGCCGCGGTACTCGGCCGGGCGCGTGTAGTGCGGATACTCCGGGTCTCCGTCGAGCGCGGGTGTGAATGACTCCTGCACCGCCGACCGCTCATCGCCGAGCGCCCCCGGCAGCCTGCGCAGGACCGCGTCGCACACGACCATCGCCGCGAGCTCACCGCCCGACAGGACGTAGCGTCCGATCGACACGGTGTCGCTGCAGAGGTGCTCGATCACGCGCTCGTCAAAGCCCTCATAGCGACCGCACAGCAGGGTGATCGCCGGCTCGCGCGCGAGCTCGCCCACGAGCGCGTCGTCGAGCATCCTGCCCCCCGGCGCAAGCGCCACGACCCTGCGCTGCTCTCGCAGGCTGACAGGGTCCACGCCGTAACGGGCGCGCAACGCGCTGTCGACGACATCCACACGCAGCACCATCCCGGCGCCGCCGCCGAACGGCGTGTCATCGACCTGGCCGCCGGACAGCGGCGTGTGATCGCGAAAGCTCACGCTGTCAAGCGTCGAACCCAGCGCAAGCACGTTGCTGACGTGTCGCTGGGAGGTGAACCACTCAAACCACTGCGGAAAGAGGCTGAACACGTCGATGTTCACGCCGGGTCCTCATCGGCCGCTCGCTCGTCTTTCCCGGCGCGCTCGGGCGCGTCGCGCTGCTCGCCCGCCAGACCGAGGAAGTCCGAGCTGACCTCGATGCGCCGCTCGGCGATCGCGACGGCGCGGATCGCGTCTTTGACCATCGGCACGAGCAGCGACTCGCCGCCCTCGCCGCGCACCTCAAGCGCCTCGCACGATGGCAGCTCGACCAGCCCGATCACCGCGCCGAGCACACGCCCATCACCGACGACCGCGCAGCCCACCAGTTCCTCGACCCACCATTCCTGCTCGCCGAGCGCCGGCGCCTGCTGGCCCTCCATCGTCAATGCGAGCCCGTGCAGCGCCCGCGCCGCGTCGCGACCCCGCACGCCGTCCAGGCGCACGATCGGACGCTGCGCGGTGCCCGACAGGCGGACGATCGTGGTGCTCAGCTCACCGACCGTCACAGCCCTGCCGACCTCCAGCAGCCGCGCCCTGGCCTCCAGGACGTAGAAGCTCCCGTCGAGCCCGTGGGCGCGACCGACGCGACCCGGCCGGGAGATCGACGCGTTGCGCGCGCGACCGCTGCTCAGCGTCCACGATGGCCCTTGCCCCCGAGCGCCCCGGACGGGAGCTCAATCGACGATGTCGACGAACACGCGGCAGCCCTCGCTTGTCGCAGCGGCTTTGACGACCGTGCGCAGCGCGTGCGCGGTGCGCCCGCCACGACCGATCACCCTGCCGTAGTCGCCCTCGGCCACGCACAGCTCCAGCACGACCGTCCCGTCGTCCTGGCTGAACTGCTCGACCGACACCTCGTCTGGCTCGTACACCAAGCCCTGGGCCAGGTACTCCAACAGCTCGCGTGGAACCTCGGCGGTCATTGGCGGCGCCGCTTCGGGCAGCTCGAGACCTAGCTGGTCCCCGACTCGATGCCCTGGATGCGCAGCAGCTTGCGCACCGTGTTCGACGGCTGGGCGCCGCGCGCCAGCCAGCTGCGCGCGCGCTCCTCGTCGATCACGATCGTCGACGGGTCGGTGTGCGCGTTGTAGTGCCCGATCGTCTCGATCACCCGGCCATCGCGCGGGGAGCGCTGGTCGGCGACGACCACTCGCCACAAGGGATAATTTCTGCCGCCCACCTTCGTGAGCCTGAGCCTTACCGCCACGTGTTCCTCTCTGACGCTTTTCCCACCGCTGTCTGGGCGCTGCCTGCGCCGCCGGTGCAAACCAACAGGCAAGAGCTTAGACGGTGCGCCTCTCAGGGCGCGTTGCGCATCAGCGCTCCCAGGTCCGGCGTCTTGCCGCGCCCGACCTGGCGCATCATCTTGCGCGTCTGGCCGAACTGCTTGATCAGCCGGTTGACGTGCTGCACGCTGGTGCCCGAGCCGCGCGCGATGCGCAGCCGGCGCGATCCTTTGATCAGCTCTGGGCGGCGGCGCTCTTCCGGGGTCATCGAAAGGATGATCGCCTGCACGCGATCGAGCTCGCGCTCGTCGATGTTGACGCCCTGAAGCTGCTGGGCGGCGCCGAAGCCGGGGATCATGCCAAGCAGGTTCGTCAGCGGGCCCATCCGGCGGATCGTCTTCAGCTGCGTCAGGAAGTCGTCCAGCCCAAGATCGTTGCTGGCCAACTTGCGCTGCAGCTCGACGGCCTGGCTCTCGTCTAACTCGCGCTCGGCCTTCTCGATCAGGCTCATCACGTCGCCCATGCCGAGGATGCGCTGGGCCATGCGGTCGGGGTGAAAGCGCTCGAACTGATCGAGCTTCTCACCGGTCGAGGCGAACAGGATCGGCTTGCCGGTGACGGCCTTCACCGACAGCGCTGCGCCACCGCGCGCATCGCCGTCGAGCTTGCTCATCACGACGCCGTCGAACTGCACCGCCTCGGCGAAGGCCTCGGCGACGTTCACCGCGTCCTGGCCGGTCATCGCGTCGACCACCAGCAGCACGTCGTGCGGTTTGACCGCGTCGCGAATCTGCACGAGCTCTGCCATCAGCTGCTCGTCGACGTGCAAGCGCCCGCTGGTGTCGACGATCAGGACGTCCTTGCCCTCCTCGCCGGCGCGCTGCAGCGCCCACTTCGCGATCGCCACGGGATCGCGATCGGTGCCCTGCTCATAGACCTCCGCGCCGGCCTGCGCGCCCACCTTCACGAGCTGCTCCACGGCGGCGGGGCGATACACGTCGCACGCCGCCAGAGCCACGGCGCTCGAATGCTCCTCGCGCAGGTAGCGGGCGAGCTTGGCGCTCGCCGTCGTCTTGCCCGAGCCCTGCAGGCCCGCCATCAAGATGACCGTCGGCGGTCGCGAGGAGAAGCTCAGGTCGGCCGACGCGCCGCCCATCAGCGACGTCAGCTCCTCCGCGACGATCTTGACGACCTGCTGGCCGGGGTTCAGCCTGCCGAGCACATCCTCGCCCAGGCAGCGCTCCTTGAGCTCGGCGGTGAACTGCCGCACCACCTTGAAGTTGACGTCCGCCTCCAGCAGCGCGAGGCGAATCTCGCGCATCGCGCCCTCGACATCCTTCTCGGTGAGCGCGCCGCGGTTGCGCACGTCTGCGAGCGCGCCCTGAAGCTTCTCGGCGAGCGAGTCGAACATGGCGATGATTCTCGCAGCAGTGCGCCGTGTCGCCGGCGCCCGGCGCCTCAGCGCTTGTCGGCAGGTGGAGGCGGCGGAGAGCCGGGCGCAGGCGTGGCGGCGGCGCCGCGCACGAGCGCCTCGCCGATGCCGCCGAACGCGCTGGCGAACTCCGAGGGCACGACGAAGACCTTGTTGGAGTCGCCTTCGGCGAGCTGCGGCAGCATCTGCAGGTATTCGTAGCTGAGCAGCTCGCGGTCCGGTTTGCCCTCGTGGATCGCTTTGAAGACCGTGTCGATCGCCCTCGCTTCGCCCTCGGCGCGCAGGATCGCGGCCTGGCGCTCGCCCTCGGCGTTGAGCACGACCGCCTGCTTGGCGCCCTCCGCGGTGAGGATCTGCGCCTGCTTCTCGCCTTCGGCGGTCAGGATCGCGGCGCGGCGATCGCGCTCGGCGCGCATCTGCTTCTCCATCGCAGCCCTGATGTCCTGCGGCGGGTCGACGGACTTGATCTCCACGCGGTTGATCCGGATGCCCCACTTGCCGGTGGCCTCGTCGAGCACGGTGCGCAGCTCTGTGTTGACGTTCTCGCGCGCGGTGAGCGTCGCCTCGAGGGTCAGCCCGCCGATCACGTTTCGCAGCGTCGTGACGGTCAGCTGCTCGATCGCCTGCAGCGGATCGGCGATTTCATAGGTCGCCGAGCGAGGGTCTGTGATCGTGAAATACAGGACCGTCTCGATTCCCACCACGACGTTGTCTTCGGTGATCACCGACTGCGGTGAGAAGTTCACGACCTGCTCGCGCAGATCCACGAGCGGGCGAACGCGATCGATGAACGGCGTGACGATCGTCAGCCCCGGCTCGAGCGTGCGGCTGTACCGGCCGAGGCGCTCGACGACGCCCGCCTTGGCCTGGGGTATGACACGAATCGTGCGCCAGGCGACGATCAGCGCGAACACGACGACCACGGCGACGACAATCAGAGCGACCATGGAAAGAGCTCCTTTCTGAGTGGCTTTCTGTGGGCTCGGGACGTCGAGCGCGGTGCGGACATCAATGCATCACAAGCGCGGTGGCTCCCCTGATCTCGACCACCTCGACGCGCTCTCCCGCGTCGATCACCTCGTCCTCGGTCATAGCTGCGCGCGGTCCAGACCTCGCCACCGTCGATCTTCACGCAGCCGACGCCCTCGTCGTTGGCGATCCGCTCGAGCACGATCGCGGGGCGCCCTATCAACGCCGCGGCGCCGGTGCGAATCGAGGGCGGCAGGCGCCGGTGGCGGCGAGCTATCGGACGCAGCGTGGAAAACACGATCGCCGACGCGGCCGCGAACACGACGACCGTCAGGGCGCTGCTCACGCCGAGCAGCCCGACGACGCCCGCAAGCGCCGCGCCGAGCGCAAATGGAGCGAGATAGAAGCCGCCCTGATGCATCTCCCCGATACCCAGCAGGCAAGCCGCCGCCAACCAGATGATCCAGATGTCCATCGATACGATTATCGCACCGTGCGAGCGCTGCGCGGCGGTGCTCGACGGTCAGCCGCAGCCGGCGAACGCGCGCGAGCGTCACGCGGCTGAGATCAGGGCGCGCGCGAAGTCATCGGGGTCAAACGGACGCAGATCCTCGACTGACTCCCCGACGCCGATCAACTTCACCGGCAGCTCCAGCTCGCTGGCGATCGCCAGCGCGATCCCTCCGCGCGCCGTGCCGTCGAGCTTGGTCAGCGCCACGCCGCTGACCTGCGCCGACTGCGCGAACAGCTTGGCCTGGCGCAACCCGTTCTGGCCGGTCGTGGCGTCGAGCGTCAACAGCGTCTCGTGCGGCGCGCCCTGCAGCTGGCGAGCGATCACCCTGCGCACCTTGGCCAGCTCGGCCATCAGGTCGTCCTGCGTGTGCAGCCGCCCCGCGGTGTCGACGATCACGACGTCCACGCCCCGGCTGCGCGCCTGGGCGATCGCATCGAAGGCGACCGCGCCCGGGTCAGAGCCCTCCGGCAGCGGTCACGATCTCACACTCCGCGCGCGCCGCCCAGCCCTCCAGCTGCTCGGCCGCCGCGGCCCTGAACGTGTCGGCGCCGGCAAGCAGCACGCTCAGACCCAGCTCGCGGCGAAGGTGCCAGGCGAGCTTGCCGATCGTCGTCGTCTTGCCGGTGCCGTTGACGCCGACCGCCATGATCACGGTCGGTCGGGCGCGAACGTCGATTCGCGCGTCGCCGACGCGCGCGGTCTGCGCGAGCAGCTCGATCAGTCGCTCCTGCAGCGCCTCGGCGCCGTCGACCTCCCCCGCGCCCGTCTCAGCCTCCAGCGTGCCGACGACCGAGGCTGTCGTGCTCGCGCCGACGTCGGCCATGATCAGCGCCTCCTCCAGCCGCTCCCAGGTGCGCTCGTCCAGCGCGCCGAACAGCGTCGCCTGGATCTCGCTGCCGAGCGCCTGTCGCGTCTTTGAGAGGCTGTCGCGCAGGCGGGCGAAGAAGCGACCGCGCTCGCCTGGCTCGCCGTCCGGCTCCTGCGCTGCCTGTATGTCATCGCCGGCCTCGCCGGTGATGAACAGCTCGCTCCAGTCGCGCGCCACGCGTGTCGCGCTGTCAGGCGACCTCGGCGACGCCCGCCGAGGCGAGGTCGGCGACGTCGTTCGGCGCCGCATCGGCCTGTTGCTGCGCCGCGGGCAGGCGACGCGAGACGACCTTCGACACGCCGTCCTGGGCCATCGACACCCCATACAGCCAGTCGGCCGCCTCCATCGTGCGCTTCTGGTGGGTGATCACGATGAACTGGGCACGGTCGCTGTAGCGGCGCAGCAGCGCCAGAAAGCGGTCGAGGTTGAGGTCGTCCAGCGCGGCCTCGACCTCGTCGAGGATGTAGAAGGGGCAGGGTCTGGCGAGGAAGACCGCGAACAGGAACGCCAGCGCGGTCATCGACTTCTCACCGCCGGAGAGCAGCGACAGGCGCTTTGTCGCCTTGCCGGCTGGCGTGATCTCGATCTCGACCCCCAGCAGCTCCTCCTCGTCGCCCTGCGGCGCGTCGTCGTCGTGGTCGGGCTCGGCGCCCGTCGCGAGCGGCTGCGTCGGCTGCGGGCGGCGATCCGTCGGGCAGCGGCTGTCCGCCGAGCACCGGACTCGGGGCGCGCTCCTCGCTGACCAGCCTCAGCCGGCCCGAGCCACCGGGAAACAGGTCTGCCGGCCAGCTCCTGGAAGTTGCTCGCCGCGGCCTCGAAGGTCTGCTCGAAGGTCTCGCGTATCTGGCGATCGGTGTCGCGGATCACCGCTCTGAGCTCGCGCAGCGCGGTCTCCAGGTCGGCGCGCCTGGCCTCGAGCTCCTCGACGTGCTCGAGCGCCTGCGTGTACTCCTCCTGGGCGAGCGGGTTGACGGGTCCGAGCTGCTCGCGCCGTCGCGCCAGGCGCTGCACGCGCGCCTGCAGCGCCTGAGCCTCCTCCTCACTGAGCGCCTCGGCCGGCTCCTCGGGCGCGGGCACAGCCACGACGCCTGCGCTGACCTCGACCATCTCCCCAGACGACTCGGCCGACTGAATGCTCGCGGCGCCGTGCGCCGGTCCCTGCGACGGGCCCGCGGCCAGGTGCCCCAGACGCTCGACGATGCCATCCAAGGACTCCTGCGCCTCGGCCGCCTGGTCGCGCAATCGCTGCGCGGCGACCTCCGCCTCGGTGACGACCTCGCTGGCGCCGCGCAGCTCGGTCTGGATCTCGGCCTCCTCCTGCGCGCAAGCGCGCAGCTCGCCGGCGGTCTGCTCGCCCGTCGCGCTGTCCTGCGTGAGCTCGTGCTGCAAGCCCTCCACGACGCCGCCCTCGATCGCCGCGCGGACCTGTGCGAGCGCCTGTGAGAGGCGCTCGGCGATCGCGGCGAGCGCCAGATCGCCGGCCAGACGCTCACCCAGACGCTCGATGCGCTGCCGGCGACCGTCCTGCTCGCGGCGCGAGGCCGCCATCGGGCTGCTCCCCGTGCTGCTGCTCGCGCTCGAGCTCCTGACACGCCTGCGCGTGATCGACCGCAACCGAGACGGCGTCGCGCGCGAGGCGCTTGACCTCGGCGACGACCTCGGCCACCGCGAGCCTCACGCGCGCCCTGATCGCTGTGGGCGTGCGCGCGCTGCACTCCATCGCTGATCGCCTCGGTCAGCTCGCTCCCAGGCCGCCTCCAGCGCGCGCTGCAGCGCCGCCGCGGCCTCCTGCGCCGGCGAGAGCGCCGGCTCGTCGGAGCTCTGTCCGGCGCTCGGTCGTCGCCGGCGGCGCTCGCCGAGGCATCGGCGCCCTGCTCGTGGGCGCCTCCAAGCAGCGACAGCTGCTCTTTGAGGCGTTGCATGCGCCGCGCTGAGGACCTCGCTGCTGGTCAGCACCTGCTCTGCGCGCAGCGCGACCCTGTCGCGCGCCGAGCGAGCGGCGAACAGACGATCCGCCAGCGCATCGTGGCGCTCGCGCGCGGTCGGTCAGCGCCCGCTCGGCGCGACCGCGGCGCTCGATCACATTCTCAAGCCGGGACTCGACCGCGCGCGCGACGCTCGCGCGCGAGCTTGACCTGCTGCTCGGCCGCCGCGAGCTCGCCGCGGCGCGACCGCAGCGCGTCTGCGACCAGCTGCCAGCGCGCTTGCAGCAGCTGACGCTCCAGGCGCTCATGCAGCTCGGCCGCCTCGGCCTGGCGCTTGAGCGGGCGCAGCCTCGTGCGCGCCTCGCGCTCGACATCCAGCGCCCGGTCGAGGTTGTCCTGCGTTCGCTCGAGCTTCAGCTGCGCGCGCCTGCGCCGCTTGCGGTGCTTTCCCAGCCCCGCCGCCTCCTCGATCAGCAGTCGGCGATCGCGCGGCTTTGAGGTGACGATCCCCTCGACGCGCCCCTGCGAGATGACCGAGTGCGTCTCGCGTCCCAGCCCGGTGTCGCTCAGCACCTCGATCACGTCGGTCAGCCGGCAGCGCGCGCCGTTGAGCAGATACCCGCCCTCGCCGGTGCGGTCCAGTCGACGGACGATCGAGATCTCGCTCAGCGGCAGAGCCACGGTGCCGTCTGAGTTGTCGAGCACGATCTCGACCTCAGCCGCCTTGCGCGCCTGCGTCCCGCGTCCGCCGGCGAAGATCACGTCCTGCATCGATTGACCGCGGATCGCCAGCGGCGACTGCTCGCCCATCGCCCACAGCACCGCGTCGGTCACGTTTGACTTGCCCGAGCCGTTCGGTCCGACGACGACCGACGACGCCCTGCCCGAAGTCCAGCTGCGTGCGGTCGGGGAAGGACTTGAAGCCCTTCAGCGTGAGCGACTTCAGATGCATCGCGATGCGATCCCCCTCATCTCAACGCCCGGCTCATCGCTTCTCGAGCGTCTCGACGGCGACGCGTGCCGCCTGCTGCTCGGCGTGTTTCTTGCTGCGCCCGCTGCCCGCTGCCCAACTGGCGCCCGTCCACGCGCGCGACGACGCTGAACGTGCGCTCATGCGGCGGGCCGTCCTCGGCGGTGATCTCATAGCTGACCTCCGCGCCGTGGCGGGCCGAGAGCTCCTGCAGCGCCGACTTGAAGTCGACCGGATGCTCGAGCGCCTGCTCGATCTCCGGCGTGAAGGCCTCGACGACCGCCTCGGCGGTGCGCTCGTAGCCGACGTGCAGGTAGCAGGCGCCGATCACCGCCTCGATGACCGAGGCGAGCACGCGCTCGGTCTGAAGCCGAGCGGCCACCCGCTCGTGCATGCCCTCCGGGGCGGCGGCGTGCAGCCTGTCCGCCAGGGCCAGGCGTTCGGCGACCGCTCGGCAGGACACCCCGGAGACCACCTGCGCGCGGATCTTCGTGAGCCGGCCCGCCCCGAAACGCTCTGCTTCCAGGCGCGGGTAGAGATGCGTCGTGACCGCCAGGCCGAGCACGCTGTCTCCCAGGAACGCCAGACGCGCGTAGGAGTCGCTGCGCCGCTCGGTCCAGGAGGCGTGGGTGAACACCTGGCGCGCGAGCTGCTCGGGCAACTCGTCCAGCAGGTCGCCGAGCAGCTTCATCGCGGCGCATCGGCGGTTCCGTCGCGGGCGAGCACGAAGTCGACCGCTTGGCCCACCGTGAGTATCCCGGCAGCCTCGTCGTCGCTCATATGCACACCGTAGGTGTCCTCGAGCTCCTGTACGAGCGTGTAGAGGTCGAGCGAGTCCGCCTCCAGGTCCTCCTTGAAGCGTGTGCCCTCCGCGATCGCACCCGGATCCATGTCCAGCTCGTCGCCCAGGTGATTCTGGATCAGGGTCAGCACTTGCTCGCGGGTCATTGCGCCTGCGGCAGGCTAGCGGCCGGCGCGGACACGGGGGCTCGCCTGAGGGCGCCCGCCGCTTGCAGCGCCTGCTGGGTCTGGCCCACGATGTCCTCGCGCGCGCCGCGCTGAGCGCGGAGGATCGCGTGCGCGAAGCCGGCCCGCGTGAAGCGGCCGTGGGGCACCACGCCCAGGCGGCGCAGCCCGAGCAGATACGCGCCGCCGTGCGCTTCGGGATCGATCTCGTCGCGAAATCCTCGCAGCGCGGGCCGCAGCAGCGCGCCTCCGAGCTGCGCGCGCCGAGAGGACATCGCCGCCCGCCTGACCTCGCCAAGCATCGTCTCCGACACCCCCTCCATCAGCTTCAGCGCGATGTTGCCGGTGAACCCGTCGGTCACGACCACGTCGGCCGCCCCCCTGACCAGGTCGACCCCCTCGACGTTTCCCGTGAAGCGAAACGCCTGCTCCTCGCCGGCGCGCCGGGCGAGCTCCTCGTGGACCTCCAGCACCAGCGGGCTGCCGCGTCCCGCCTCCTCGCCGTTTGACAGCAGCGCCACGCGCGGCAGGCGCACGTCCGAGCACGGTCCTCGCAAGCGCGGCTCCCATGAAGGCGAACTGCACCAGATGCTCCGAGCGCGCCTCGGCGTTGGCGCCGACGTCCAGCAGCGTCACCGGATGGCCTGGGATCGGCACGGTGATCGCGAGCGCCGGACGGTAGATCCCGCGCGCGCGTTTGATGTTGAACGTCCCCGCCGCCAGCGCCGCGCCCGTACCGCCGGCGCACACGAGCGCCTGCGCCCGGCCCTCGGCCACCGCGCTGGCCGCCCGGACGATCGACGCGTCACGATTGGCCTGGGCCGCGCGCGCGGGATCGGAGCTCTTGGCGATCGACAGCGGCGCGTCGACGATCTCGATCATGCCGACCGGCGCATCGCGCACGGCGCTGCGCAGCTCGTCGGCTGGCCCGAAGAGGATCGTCCGCACGCCGGCGGCGGCAGCGATGGCCGCCCCGCGGGCGACCTCGCCGGGACCCAGATCGGCGCCGTTGCAGTCGACCGACACGACCGGCGCACCGTGCTCCTCGCGTGGCGGCGACGGCCCCTCGGGCACGACTGACCCGTTACTCGTCGTGGTGCTCGTGATCGTGGCCGGGCGCCGCGGACGCGACGACCGTCCGGCCCGCGTAGGAGCCGCACTGCGGACAGACCCGGTGCGGCCTGCGTGGGCTGTGGCACTGCGGGCAGGCGTTCACCGCGGGCGTGCGTGATCTTGTGCTGCGCACGGCGCTTGCTCGTGCGACTGTGAGACTGCTTTTTCTTGGGGACCGCCATGAGGCCAGAAGGCTAGCAATCCGCCAGGGGCTAACCGAGCTCGAGCTCTCGCAGCTTGGCCCAGCGCGGGTCGGGCGGCTCGTCGTGGCGATGCTCGTCGCCTGCATCGTTGAGGTCGACCGCGCACACCGGACACAGTCCCGCGCAGTCGGCGCGGCAGAGCACCTTGGCGGGGACCGCGAGGGCAAAGGCGTCGCGCGCCCAGCCCGCGAGGTCGAGCACCTCGTCGCGGACATAGGGGCTGTCGAGCTCCTCCCCCCCACCCGGTCGGTCCACCTCGCGCGCGTCCACCTCAAGCGTCGGCGACGCGTCCTTCAGGCAACGCATGCACGGCCCGACGAGCGCCGAGGCAAAGCGCAGCCGCAGCGCGTAGCCGCCGCCCGTCATGCGCGAGACATCAAGCGTCACCGGGGTGACGCGCCGGCGAGCTCTCATAGCGCTGCCCGCCGAGCACCAGCGGCTCGATCGCGACCGCGAGCTCCAGGCGCCGGCCCTCGCCGGCGCTCAGCGCCAGACGGGCGAGATCGAGATCGTACGTGTGACACTGACGATCAGGCTAGCGGCGCTCAATCCTGTTCGAGCAGCTCGCGCTTGAGCACCTTGCCCGATGCCGTCCGTGGCAGGCGCGCCAAGAACACCACGTCGCGCGGCACCTTGTAGCGGGCGAGGTTCTGCTTGACGTACTCCTTGACCGCGTCCTCGCTGAGGCTGCCGCCGTCGCGCGCCACCACGAAGGCCATCAGGCGCTGACCGAACTGCTCGTCCTCGACGCCGACCGCGGCCGCCTCCTCGATCTGGTCGTGTTCGGCGAGCAGGTCCTCGACCTCGCGCGGAAACACGTTCTCGCCTCCGCTGACGATCATTTCATCGTCGCGGCCCTCCACGAACAGGCGCCCCGCGTTGTCGAAGCGCCCGACGTCGCCGGTGCTCATCAGCCCGCGCACGATCTCCTTGTGGCCGCCCCCGGCGTAGCCCTCGAAGGTCATGTCATTGGCGACGAAGATGCGCCCGACCTCGCCGGGGGAGACCTCGCGACCCTGCTCGTCGAGCAGCTTTACGACCGTGCCCATCGGAGGCCGTCCGGCGGTTCCGGGCGCCGCGCGCAGATCCTGCGGCGTGGCGATCGTCGCCCACGCGACCTCGGTCGAGCCGTAGAGGTTGTAGAGCACATCGCCGAAGACGTCCATCGCCTCGACGGCGAGCTCGCCGGGCAGCGCCGAGCCGCTGAGCGCGATCACCCTCAGGTTGTGCAGGTCATAGCGCGCGATCGTCTTGCGGCCCGAGCTCGAGGATGCGCTGGAGCATCACGGGCACGACCACGAGCGTGCTCGCCCCGTGCTGAGCCGTTGCCCTGAGCGTCTCCTCCGGGTCGAACCTGCGCTGCAGCAGCACGCGTGTTGCCCAGCGGCAGGCTGAGCGTGAAGTGCGCAAAGCCCCACGCGTGGAACAGCGGCGCGGCGATCATCGTGACCTCACGCGCACGCAGCGGGATCTTCGAGAACAGCGCCGCCGCCGGCTCGAGCGAGTCGGGCTGGCGACGCGGCGCGCCCTTGGGAGTGCCCGTGGTTCCCGAGGTGAGCATCACCACGCGACCTTTCTCGGGCGGCGGCTGAAGGTCTGAGTCATCACCGCGTGCGATCAGCTGTTCGAGCGTCGGGTAGTCGAGCTCGGCCGCCGGATCGCTCCAGGAGATGAAGCTCATCCTGGCCGCTCACCCCGTCGCGCACCAGGTCGCTGAACTCCTCGTCGTAGATCACCGCGACCGGGTCTTCACGCGCGAGCACGTCGGTGATCTGCGGACCGGCGAAGGCGGTGTTCAGATACAGCGCGCCCGTCCCGAGCTTTGAGCATGCGACCGTCGCGTCGATGAAGCCGCGGTGGTTGCGACACATGATCGCGACGTTGTCCGTATCGCTCACGCCGGCCCTGCCAAGCTCGCGCGCGAGCGCGTTGGTGCGCCGGTGGATCTCCTGGAAGGTCAGCGTCCCGCGCTCGTCGACCATCGCCGCGCGGTGCGGGTGGCGTATCGCCCCCACCGCGTACGCCGCCGCCGGACTGGCTCCCCAGCGGCGCACCTCAGCCACCGCGCGCAGCAGCGTGTCCGGGCGCATCGGCGTGAGGATGCCGGTGCCCAGCAGGGCGCTCGCCGCGCTGCAGCTTCTGCCTGCCTTCGCGCCCTGTCATGACGCGCAACCGAGTTGCACTGGACTCTCTCTGGCGCTTGTGCGACCGCGAACTCGCGGCCTGCGCCTAGGAGACCTCAGCCGGTTCGTCCTTGCCCTGCAGCCGCTCGCGTCCGCGCTGCACCGCGGCTATGAACTTCGACAGGTTCACCTCGAGCGTGTTGAGGATCTCGTCGGCGTAGTCCTCCGCGCCGAGCCTGATCTCACGCTCGCGCGCGCGCGCGTCCTCGACGATGTCCTCGGCGGCACGCTCGGCCTGCTTGGTTACCTCCTCGTCGCCGACCAGGCGGTCCTGGCGCTCGCGCGCGTCCTTGATGATGCGCTCGGCCTCCTTCTTGGCCTCGGCGAGCATCTCCTGGCGCTCCTTGACGATCCAGCGCGCCTGCTTGATCTCCTCGGGGATCGTCGCGCGCATCTGGTCGAGGATGTCGTAGATCTCCTCCTTGTCGACGCGCACCTGGTCGGTCATCGGCACAGACTTGGCGTTGTGCACCAGGTCGTCGAGCTTGTCTATCAGGACGAGGACATCCATCGTCTAGCAGTCACCTCCGTGACCAAGCCGGGTCGCAAGACCCACGATTCCTAACACGAAGCTCGACATCATGACCATTTCGTCAGCGCCTGAGCTCTTCCTGCAAGCGCTTGGACACCAGCTCCGGGACCAGATCGTCGATCTTGCCACCGAACGTCGCGAGCTCCTTGACGCCGCTCGATGACAGGAAACTGTATTGCGGGCTCGCCATCAGGTAGACGGACTCTATCTCGGGATCCTGGCGACGGTTGAGCTGGTTCATCTCGAGCTCGTACTCGAAGTCCGAGATGGCGCGCAGCCCCTTGACGATCGCGCGCGCGCCGACCTGCTTGGCGAAATCGACGACGAGCGTGCTGAACGCCTCGGCCCGCACGTGCGGGAGATCGGCGACCGCGAGCTCGATGAACTGCAGGCGCTCCTCGATGCCGAACAGCGCGTCGTCCTTGCGCACGGAGCGATTGACCACTGCGATCACGACTTCGTCATACAGCGCCGCCGCGCGGCGGATCACGTCGAGGTGGCCGTTGGTGATCGGGTCATAGGACCCGGGGCAAACCGCTATCGCCTTCTGAGATGGGGTCATTGGTTGCGGTGGATCGTGATCGAGGTGTCGCCGTAGCTGCGCTGTCGCTCGACGGCGACATCGAGCGCCAGCGGCATCCTGCGATCACTCTCGACGACGACGCGGCCCGACGGCTCCAGCAGCGACGGCAGAACCGCCGACAGCTCCGAGCCCCACGCGAGCGCCTGATCATAGGGAGGATCGACCAGAACCAGATCGTATGTCTCTTTGCGCCGCCGCGCGCTGCGCAGCGCGCTCAGAGCCTCGCTGCGCCTCACCTGCGCGCGCCCGGACTCGATGCCCAGCGCGTCGAGATTCTGCTGAAGGGCCCGCGCAGCGCCGGCGTGCTGCTCGACGAAAACCGCGCGCCGGGCGCCTCGCGACAGGGCCTCGATCCCCAACGCGCCGCTGCCCGCGAACAGGTCGAGCACGCACGCTCCGTCGAGCTCGCCGAGCATCGAGAACAGCGCCTCGCGCACCCGCTCAGACGTCGGCCGCGTGGCCCTGCCCCTGGGCGCCTTCAATCTCCTGCCGCCCAGGCTTCCAGCGATCACGCGCACGCCATCACGGTAACGCCCCGACCCGGGCGCTAGGCGGGAATCGGCTGAAGCGAGTCAGCGCCGAAGCGGCTGATCAGCGCGTCTGCCAGCAGCACGTGCTCGGGCGCCGTGCAGCTCGGGGTCGCTGTCGAAGATCGCCTCCGCCTGCGCACGCGCGCGTTCCAGCAGGCGCCCATCCTCCGGCAACGCGGCAAAGCGAAACTGCCCGAAGCCCGACTGGCGGGTTCCCACGAGCTCGCCCTCCTTGCGCAGCGCGAGGTCTATCTCGGCCAGGCGAAAGCCGTCGCGGTGGCGCGCCAGCGCGCGCAGCTTGGCGGGGACGCCTGCGGCGGACTCGCCGATCAGATAGCAGCTGGCCGGATCCGGCCCGCGGCCCACCCTCCCGCGCAGCTGGTGCAGTTGGGATATCCCGAAGCGCTCGGCGTTCTCGATCAGCATGACCGTCGCGTTGGGCACGTCGATGCCGACCTCGATGACCGTCGTGGCGACGAGCACCTCGGCCTCTCCGGACGCAAACGCCGCCATTGCCTGCTGCTTGTCGCGGGGGCGCATGCCGCCGTGCAGCAGCGCGAGCTCGTGACCCCGCAGCTCACCCTCGCGCAGGCGCACGAGCTCGGCCTTGGCGGCGCGGGCGACCCCCGGAGACGCGTCGCCAGCTGGGGCCTCCCCGCGGCCCTGCACCCCGTCGCCCGCGTCGTCGATCAGAGGGCACACGACGAACGCCTGCCGGCCGGCCGCCAGCTGCTCGCGCACGTGGTCATAGGCCTCGGCGCGCCCCGTCGGATCTGTGACGACTTGCGTCTCGACGCTGCCGCGCCCGCGCGGCAGCTCGCGCAGCGTGCTCACGTCCAGGTCGCCGTAACCGGCGAGCGCGAGCGTGCGAGGGATCGGCGTGGCGGTCATGTGCAGCGTGTGGGGAGCCCCCTTTGCGTCAAGCGCCGCGCGCTGGCGCACGCCGAAGCGATGCTGCTCGTCGACGACCGCGACCGCGAGCGCGCGAAAGCCGACATCGGGCTCGATCAGCGCGTGGGTGCCGACGATCAGCGACAGCTCACCGCTTGCGAGCTTGCCGAGCACGTCTCGACGCCGGCGCGCAGGAGTTGATCCGGTGAGCAGCGCGGCGGTCACCGGCTCGGCGCCGAGCAGCGCGAGCAGCGTCGCGAAGTGCTGTTCGGCGAGCGTCTCGGTCGGCGCCATCAGCGCGGCCTGGTGACCGTGCTCGACCGCGCGCAGCATCGCGTACAGCGCCACGACGGTCTTGCCGCTGCCGACCTCGCCCAGCAACAGCCGCTGCATCGACTGCGCCTGCGCGAGATCTTCATCGACCTCTGGCGATCGCGCGCGTCTGGTCGCCGGTCGGCGCGAAGGGCAGCCCGCGCTCCAGCCAGCGCGCGCTCAGCGTCGGCGGCTGCGCCAGGGGGCGCGCGCCGCTTGCGGCCCGGCGCCGGGCGCGACGGTGCAGGAACACGAGCTGTGTCAACAGCAGCTCTTCAAACGCCAGCCGCCCGCGCCCGGCCTCGAGGTCCTCGGCAGCGTGCGGGAAGTGCATCGCCGCCAGCGCGCCGGGACGGTCTGGCAGCCCCTCGGCGCTGCGAGTCGCGGCCGGCAGCGCCTCGGTCACGTCATAAAGCGCGGCTCTCGCGCCCTGCACGAGCGTCAGGATCTGCGTCGAGCTGACGCCCTCGCCGGCGGGGTAGTGGGGCACCGCGCCGGTCTGGCCGGGGTCTGAGCCGATTGCGTGGTGAGCGACGCGAAAGCCTCTCCTGCCATCGACGCTTCCGTGCAGCAGCAGGCGCGTCCCGGGGCGATAGCGCTCGGCCAGCCAGGGCTGGTTGAAGAACGTCGCACGCATGCTCGCGCTCGCGTCGAACACCGTCGCCTGAACCAGCGGGCGCATCCCGCGCCGTCTCACGGGGGTCGTGCGGATCGCCCGCACCTGACCGCCACCGTGGCCTGCTCTCCGGGCACGAGCTCGGCGATCGTGCACGCTTGGCGGCTGTCTCTGGGGAGATGCTCCAGCAGCTCCCCGACGGTGCGCACGCCGAGCGCGTCGATCCCGGCGGCCAGCTTGCCGCTCGGCACCTGCAGCGGGGCCTGCAGGCGCGACGGGCGCGGCCAGCGCACCGGCGCCGCGATCATCTCCCGCCAGCTCAGACCGCGACTGTCTGCAAACGCCGACACGCCTGTCTTCCCAGGCTCGGCCCGACCGGAGCCTGGCAGATCGAGCGCCGTTGGCGCGGGCGTGCCCATCGGGCGCAGATGATGATCGCCCGCGCGGTCGTAAGGATCACTCGGCGGCGAGCAGCCACCAGTAGGCGGGCTGCCCGCCGTGGCGCAGCTCGAGCTCTGTCTGGCCTTCGGCCAGGCTCTCGACCTCGGCGAGATCCAGCGGTGCGCCGTCGCCGGCGAGCACCGTGATCAACTCGGGCGCCGGCGCACCCGACGCGCCATCGGCGAGCTCTGAGAGCAGCGCCCTGAGCGTCTCGGCGGGGTCACCCCAAGCGCGCACCTCGTCGTCGACGAACCCCACGGCCTGCCCGCGCGCAAAGCGCCCCTGGGCGTCGTCGCGCGCCGCCGGCGCGACGGCGGCCGTGCGCACCCGCGAAAGCGCCGCGCGCAGCGCCTGCGCGTTCTCCTCCACGGCGCGGTCGGGCACGAGCGCGAGGGCCGCCGTCAGGCCCGCCTGCTGGCTGGTCGTGTGCACCACGAGCACCTGCTTGTCCGACAGCTCGGCCGCGCGCTCGGCGGCCATGGTCACGTTCGCGCTGTTTGCCAGCACGACGACCTCCTCGGCCGCCACCTCGTGGATGCCCGCCAAGAGGTCATACGTTGAGGGGTTGAACGTCAGGCCGCCATCGATCGTGTGCACGCCGAGCTCGCGGAACATCTCGACCATGCCAGCGCCGCTGGCCACCGCCACCGCGCCGCAGCGCGCGCCTGGCGGCGTGCGCGACGGGGCCGGCGCCGTTGTGCCCGCTCGGCGCGGCGCCATCGCCGCCCGCTCCGTGACCGTCTGCGGCGCCCACCGCGAGACCCTGTTCGCACGCCGCGTTCGCCGACACGACGGCCGCGAGCGCCGCCACGCCGCCGCGGGGCTCTACGACCAAGCCGTTGACGTCGCCCGCTCTGCGCCCACCGTCGACCCCGCGACGCTCGGAAAGGCGCTGCTCGCGCTCTGCCACCTGAAGGTGCATGTCGGCGACGTCAAGCCGCGAGACCTGCCCGGCCTCGGCGAACACGGCGGTGGCCAGCTCGGGCTGGTCGGTGTGCAGGTGCACCTTCAGCGTCACGGCGTCCCCAACGACAAGCACCGAATCGCCCAGCTTCTCCAGGGGCGCGATGAAGCGCCCGGCGCTCAGCCCACGTCCGGTGACGGCGAAGTTCGTGCAGTAGCGGTAGCGCTCGGAGGCGTGCTCGGGATGGCGTGATGCGAGCCGCCGCGTGGTGTTCCAACGCGGGCGCGCTGTCGCCGCGCAGCACCGCGACGACACCGGCGAGGATGATCGTCAGCCCGTAACCGCCGGCGTCCACGACGCCGGCCTCGCGCAGCGCGGCCAGCAGCTCGGGGCCTCGCCGAACCGAGTCCTGCCCGGCCTCGACGGCGCGCTCCAGCGCGTCGGCGATCACCCCGTCCTGGGTCAGCTCGTCGGTCGCGGGACCGAGCCGCGGGTTCTCGGCGCTGTGCGCCACGTCGGTCATGATCTTGTGGGCCATCTCGCGCGCGACCGTGAGGATCGTCCCCTCGGCGGGCTCGCGCACCGATGCGTAGGCGCGGTCGGCCGCGTTGGCGAGCGCCGCCCCCACGAGCGTCGCGTCGATCAGCTGCCCCGGGCGACTGACGAGCTCCTCCGCGGCGCCGCGAATCATCTGCGAGAGGATCACGCCCGAGTTGCCGCGCGCGCCGAGCAGCGCCGCGCGCGCCACCGACTGCACGATCTCCTCGCGCCCGATCTCGTCGATCGTCAACTCCACCCCGGCGCCCTGCAGGCGGTCGAGCTCATCGAGCACCGCGCGCAGCGTGAGCGCCATGTTGTCACCGGTGTCGCCGTCGGCGACGGGGAAGACGTTGAGGTCGTTGACCTCCTGACGGCGCGACTCCAGGTGGGCCAGAGCACCCGCCACCGCCGCGCGAAAACGAACCAGATTGGTGTCGCTCACCGCAACACGTCTATCAGAGCCTGCACCCGGGTCGGCGTCTGACGGCCCGTCTTGCGCGTGGCACCGCTCGGCCCAGCCGCGCTCAGACGGCCTTCGTGACCTTTTCGGCTTTCAGGCAGCGCGTGCACACGTACACGCGCCGCGGCGCCTTGCCGACGAGGATCCGCACCTTCTGCAGGTTCGGGTCAAATCGCCGCTTGGTCGCGACCATCGAGTGGCTGCGGCTCTGTCCGAACGCCGGACCCTTGCCGCAGCTGTGGCATACCTTGGCCATGGCGCAGGGGCAGTCTAGATGATCGAGCGCTCGGGGTCGGCCTCTGGCAGGCGCCCGCGCAGAGAGGCCATCGCCAGCACGGCCCGTGCGGCGTTTGCGCCCTGGTCGCGCTTGCCGCCCCCGGAGCGTTGCAGCGCCTGCTCGAGCGTCTCGCACGTGAGCACGCCGAAGGAGCACGGCACGCCGGTGTCCAGCTGCACCTGCATGATCCCGCGCGCCGCCTGCGCGCAGACGAACTCATAGTGGTCGGTCTCCCCCCTGATCACCGCTCCCAGACAGGCCACGCCGCAGAAGCGCCCCGACCGCGCCGCGTAGGAGGCGGCCAACGGCAGCTCGAAGGCGCCGGGCACCTCGAAGACCTCCACGTCATCGTGGCCGGCCTGCGCGAAGACCTCCTGCGCGCCGCTGAGCAGCCGCTGCGCGAGGTCCTCGTAGAAGCTCGGCGAGCGCGATCGCAAACCGCGCCTCCACCGCTCCTCGCTCATCGGTCGCGACGCTCTTTGGCGCGGTCCTGCTCTCGCTCGGAGTGCAGCAGCTCCTCGTCGAGGTTCAGGCCCTGGTGGTGCAGCGTGTGGCCCATGCGCTGGGCCTTGGTGCGCAGGTAGGCCTCGTTGTGCTCGTTGGGCGCGTGCTCGATCGGGATCTGCGCGCTCACCGAGAGTCCGTAGCCCTCCAGGCCGCGGATCTTCTTCGGGTTGTTGGTCAGGATGCGAATCGAGCTCAGCCCGAGATCGACCAGGATCTGGGCGCCGATGCCGTAGTCGCGCAGATCCGCGGGCAGCCCGAGGCGCTCGTTGGCTTCGACGGTGTCCAGCCCGTCCTCCTGCAGGCGGTAGGCGCGCAGCTTGTTCAGCAGCCCGATCCCCCGACCCTCCTGGGAGAGGTAGAGCAGCACGCCCTGGCCCTCGCGCTCGATCATCGACAGCGCGGAGTCCAGCTGGTCGCCGCAGTCGCAGCGCAGCGAGTGAAACACGTCGCCGGTCGAGGCACTCCGAGTGCACGCGCACGAGCACGTCGCCCTGGCCCTCGACGTCGCCCTTGACGAGCGCCACGTGGTGCTTGCCGTCGACGAGCGAGCGATAGCCGACGGCCTGAAAGTCGCCGAACGTGGTGGGCAGGCGCGTCGACACGATCCGCTCGACGAGCTTGTCGTGATGGCGCCGGTAGGCGATCAGATCGGCGACCGTGATCATGCACAGCCCGTGACGCGCGCAGTAGTCGACGAGATCGGGCACGCGCGCCATCGTGCCGTCGTCGTTCATCACCTCGCAGATCACCCCCGCCGGGCTGAGGCCGGCCAGGCGGGCGAGGTCCACGGCGGCCTCGGTCTGCCCGGCCCGCTCCAGCACGCCGCCGTCGCGGCTCTTGAGCGGGAACACGTGCCCTGGCTGCACCAGGTCGCGAGGCGAGCTCTCGGGATCGATCGCGACCTGGATCGTGTGCGCGCGATCGTGGGCGGAGATGCCCGTCGTGACGCCCTCGCGAGCCTCCACCGACACGGTGAACGGCGTTTCGAAGGACGACTCGTTCTTGGCGGCCATCAGATCCAGCCCCAGCTGCTCGCAGCGCTCGGCCGTGAGCGAGAGGCAGATCAGCCCGCGCCCCTCCTTGGCCATGAAGTTGATCGCCTCCGGCGTGGCGAACTGCGCGGCCATCGTCAGGTCGCCCTCGTTCTCGCGGTCCTCGTCGTCGCAGACGACGACCATCCGTCCGGCGCGGATCTCGTCGAGCGCCTGCTCGATCGTGGCGAAGGGTGTCGTCGTCGGCGTCTGGCTCATGCCCTGACCTCCAGCAGTCTCTCCACGTGCTTGGCAAGTATGTCGACCTCGATGTTGACCAGCGCGCCCTGCCCGAGCGCCCCGAGCGTCGTACGCTGCAGCGTCTCGGGGATCAGCGAGACCTCGAAGCCCTCGTCGCTGCAGCGCGCTGATCGTCAGGCTGACGCCGTCGAGCGCCACCGAGCCCTTCTGCACGAGGTAGCGCTGCAGGCGCTCGTCGGTCTGCACGGTGAGCACGCGCGAGCTGCCCTCATCGCGCGTCGCGAGCACGACGCCGGTCGCGTCGACATGGCCTTGCACGATGTGCCCGCCGAGCGGATCGGCGGCGCGCAGCGCGCACTCGAGGTTCACGCGGTCGCCGACCTCGCAGGCCGCCGAGCGCCGAACGGCGCAGCGTCTCTGCCATCGCGTGTGCGGCGAAGCCGTCGCGGCGCACGTCGGTCGCGGTCAGGCACACACCGTTGACGGCCACCGAGTCTCCCGCCGACAGCTGCTCGGCCAGGCGCGTCTGGATGTCCAGCAGCACACCCTCGCCGTCGCTGCGCAGCGCCTGCACGCGACCGAGATCGGCTATCAGGCCGGTGAACATCTGCGCCCCTCCCGGGCGTATGGGGACGGACCCGAGCGGCGATGCATCGGCGTGCGCACGTTCACCACTCCCGCAGGCGGGCGGAGACGAGCAGGTCCTCGCCGACGCGCTCGCAGTCGAAGCTCAGCGCGCGCAGCGCCTCTGAGATCTGCTCGACGCCCTTGCCCTCGAGAGGGTCGCGCGCGGCGCTGCCGCCGAGCACGAGCGGCGCCAGGAAGAGCCGGATCTCGTCGATCTCGCCCGCATCCAGGAAGGCGCCGGCGAGATGCGGACCGCCCTCCAAGAGCACCGACGTGACGCCCAGCGAGCCGAGCTGCTCCAGGCCGGAGCGCACGCGCGCCGGCTCGTTTTCGCCGGTCGCCACGAGCACCTGCACGCCGGCCGCCTCCAGCGCGTCGGTGTCCGCTCGCGCGGCCGCTCGCGACACGATCACCGTCAGCGGCAGCTGCAGCGCCGCGGCCACGAGCTGCGAGCCCGGCTGCAGGCGCGCGAGCGAGTCGAACACCACACGCCTTGGCTGGTGGTCGTCCTCCGTCGGCAGGCCGTCGGGGCGAGCGGTCAGCTGGGGATCGTCGGCCAGCGCCGTGCCGATGCCGACGACCACCGCGTCCACCGAGGCGCGCCAGCGGTGTGCCAGCCCGCGGCTGGCCTCCCCGCTGATCCACTGCGAGTCGCCGGTGCGCGTGGCGACCTTGCCGTCGAGCGTCATCGCCGACTTGAACAGCACCCAGGGACGCCCCACCCGGGCGTGCTTGCGAAACGCCTGGTTGAGCAGTCGCGCGCGCGTCGCGAGCTCGCCGTCGGCGACGACGACCTCCACGCCCTCGTCGCGCAGGATGCCCAGCCCGCGTCCGGCCGCCTTCTCGGTGGGGTCGTCGGAGGCCACGACCACGCGCCGGATCCCGGCGTGCAGGATCGCGTCCGTGCACGGCGGCGTCTTGCCCTCATGGCAGCAGGGCTCGAGCGAGACATAGAGCGTCGCGTCGCTCAGGTCGGCCATCCCGCACGCCTCGATCGCGTTCACCTCGGCGTGAGCTGCGCCGAAGCGCTCGTGCCAACCCTCGCCGAGCACCTCGCCGTCGCGGGCGACAACCGCTCCCACCGCGGGGTTGGGCTTGACCATGCCGATGCCGTTGCGCGCGAGCTCAATCGCGCGCGCGAGGTGCGCTCGGTCGGTGTCCGTGCGGACAGTCATCACAACATCCAGGATAACCCCGCTCAAGCGGCGCACCGGCCGCCGTGCAGCCGGTAGATCGTCATCTGCGGTCCCGGGCGGTGATAGGCGAGCGGGTAGTAGTCAAAGGACCAGTCAAAGCCGAAAGGCACCGGACCCTGACCTTCGCGGTAGGGCGAGGCGCTGTAGACGACCGTCCCCGCGCGAGCCAGCGCGCGGTAGTAGGCGACCGCGAGGGGCACCGCGCCGCGGTCGGCGTAGGCGCGGCCGGACTCGGTCGATCCCGTGACGACCCAGCAGTAGCCGTGACGTTCGTAGTAGCCGATCAGCGCTGGGCTGAGCGTGCGCTCGTAGTCCTCGATCCCGACCACGTGCGGTGCGCTCTGCGCGATCTGCCCGCCCGGCGTGATCTGCGACAGCAGCGAGGGGTACTTGTTCCAGCGCCGCCCCCATGCGTCGGGGGACACGGGCTCGACGACGATCGGCGTGCCCGCCGCCACGTGGGCGACCAGCCAGGCGCGTGTCAGGTTTCTCGTGTCGGCGCGCGCGAGCACCATCCCCGAGTGCACGCTGTGCACGAGCCCCTGCGCCAGCAGCGCCGCCGCGACGAGCGCGATCAGCGCGACGCGCGCCAGCGGCGAGACCGGCGCCGGCTGCGCGCGGCCGCGCGCCAGCCGGGCGATCAGCCGCGCGCCGGCCTCGGCCAGCCCAACCGCGAACACCGCGCCCAACAGGCACAGGATCGGGAATATCGGCAGCAGCCAGCGTCCGAAGTAGCGGCCCTGCAAGCCCATGAACGCCAGGTAGATCAGCGGCGCGGGCACGAGCAGCCAGCCCAGGCGCGCCTCGCGCCGCCACACGGTCAGAGCACCTCCCAGCGCCGCCAGCGCCGGAAGCCAGCCCGAGCCCCCAGGACAGCGACCACAGGTAATAGACGAAACCGCCGTCGCGCGGGGCGCCGAGCTTGCCCTGGGCTTCGGCCGACAGCGTCGACTGGTGCACGAGTTCAGAATGAAAGCTCGCGTAGTCCAGCACCGCGTAGGGGTTGGCGATCAGGAAGGCGGCGAGCGCCGCGAGCGCGCTCAACGCGATCGCGCCCAGCGCGCGCGCGCCGGCGCTCGCCGAGCCGCGCGATCGGCGCGCTGTCGAGATAACGCGCCGCGGTCGCGGCGACGAGCGGCACGAGCACGATGCCCGCCGTGTACTTGCTGGCGCACGCGAGGCCCAGCCCGACACCGGCGAGCAGGTAGTCGCGCAGTCGCCCTTTGCGCAGCACGCCCGCGCTTCCCAGCAGCGAGAGCGTGACCGGCGCCAGGGTCGGAGCGTCGTTGAGCGCGAGATGCGCGTAGAACACGGGCAGGAAGGCGACCGCCTCGATCGCGGCCGCGAGCAGCCCGACGCCCCTGCCGAACAGGCGCGCGCCCGTCGCATACAGCAGCCACACGCGCGAGCGTGCCGAGCACCGCGACCGCGACGCGCGCGAGCGTGTACACGGCCGCGGGGTGCGTGGCGAACGCGTGCTCCACGCCGCCCGCGCCGCCGTACCAGACGGCGAACAGGTAGTGCAGCAGGTAGGTCAGCGCAGGCGGGTTTGCGAAGTAGTGGGGGTTCAGGCTGTGGTGTTCGAACATCGCCACCGCGCGCGGCACGAAATGGTCGGCCTCGTCGCTGTTGTATGCGTAGGGCAGGCCCTGCGCTATCCCCCACAGCCGCAGCCCGAGGCCCGCGATGAGCACGAGCGCGAGCGCGGGCCAGGCCCAGCGACGGGCGAGCTCGCGTGACTCGATCCTCGGCGCATCCGGCGGCACTTGAGGCGGCCGAGGCGCGCGCGCCGGCGGGGGACCTTCCGAGCGCTGCTCAGCAGTTGGCATAGACCGCGTAGTAGCGGCTCGTGTAGACGCGCCTGAAGCCGGGCAGCGGCACCTGGTCGCGCGGGTCATCGCCGACGTCGACGATCGCCTCGATGAACACCGCGCTGCCGAGCGGATAGACGGCGACGCTGCCGCGGCGGATGCGGTTCTCCAGCGTGTCCGAGCCCTTGGCGGCGTCCGCGCGGGCCTGCGAGCGCGCGACGATGTCGTGCTGGCCGACGCTGTCGAGGATCCAGCGCGCGTCGGGGATCAGCTTGTTGTCGGGAAGCGAAACCAGCGGGCAGCGGGCGAGCTGCGCCTTCACGGCCGGGCTCTGCAACGCGGCCGCAGGCCCTCGTGAAAGTCCTCGTGGTAGGCGAGCGTCGTGCGCAGGCTCGAGAGGCTGAGCGTCGTGGCCACCGAGAAGACGCCGTAGACGACGAGCAGCGGCGGCGCCGGCCAGCCAGACGCGGCGCATCGTCGACCCGGCAGCAGCATCGACCAGCCCCCGATCGCCACGGCGCAGAACAGCAGGCCGATAACAGAGACGCCCACCATGTAGCGACCGACCACCGATGCGCCGACCGCCCCCTCGCCGATGAACACGCCGACGAGCACGATCATCGCGGCCAACGGCGTGCGCGCGCGACGCGGCGCCAGCCACACGGCCAGCGCCACGCCCGCGAGCACGCCCAGCACGACCGGCAGCTTGTCGATGCGCACGGCGAACGTCCACGTCGAGGCCAGCACGCTGGTCAGACCCTGCGTGCGTTCCAGTTCCTGGGCCAGGCCGGCGGTGGAGTGCAGCGAGTACAGCGGGTCGCCGGTCACGACCGCGTCCACGCACACCCAGACGACGGGCGCGATCAGCGCCAGCGCCAGATAGCCGTAGGTGCGCCGCTGCGACAGCGCGAGCGCGATCGGCGACCGGGCGCGCCCGACAGCCGCGGCGGAGCCATCGGGGCGCTCGCCGCGGCGCGGCCACACGCACCACAGCCAGTAGACGCCGCTCAGCACCCAGGCGTCGGGTCTCAGCAGGCCGGCCGCGGCCAGCAGGACGAACACGATCGTCCCGCGCCGGGGCTTTTCGACCTCGAGCACGATCGCCCACACGATCAGCGCGACGTAGGAGATGTCCAGATAGCCCTGCGCGGCGAGGTTCTCGATGAAGAAGCGGCTGAGCACCAGCAGGGCGGCGAGCACGCCGACGACCGGCCCGAAGCACAGCCTGCCGAGCCGGTACATGCCGACGACCGCCGCGACGAAGGACAGGATCGAGCCGAGCACCATCAGGCGTCCGCCGGCCTGTCCGAAGATCGAGCACAGCATGCCGAAGGCGATCGCCAGCGGGTGCTCGGTCGGCGCGCGGTAGACCCTGAAGTCGGGCAGGTGCAGGTGCAGCAGATCGCGGCCCCACAGCAGCGCGTAGAACGAGTCGTAGGTCGGATAGGTCGGGAACGCGAGGTACCCGACGATCGCGCCGACGCAGAGCACGATCAGGGCGATCATCGCCCATTTCGCCGGCCAGCGGGCGCGCAGCCGCTCCAGCCGAATGGAGCCCGGCGTGGGCCGGGTGTGCGTCGCGCTTTGCATGCAGGGCAGCTAGGACACTAACCTCGGGTCCGGGCCGCCGGTCGCGCCGGGCGCGCAGGTGCCTGAGGCCATCGCGTGCTTTGGGATACTGGCAAAGGCCAAGTCAAGGGCACGACGAAATAATCGCCGATGAAGCTCATCATCCAGATCCCCTGCTTCAACGAGGCAGATCAGCTCCCGCAGACGCTCGCCGACCTGCCTCGCGAGGTCGAGGGCTTTGACGTCGTGCAGTGGCTGGTGATCGATGACGGCTCGACCGACGACACGGTCGCTGTCGCGCGCGCGCATGGCGTGGACCATCTCGTGCGCCTGACCAACAACAAGGGCCTGGCGGCCGGATTCCAGGCCGGCATAGACACCGCGCTGAAGCTCGGCGCGGACGTGATCGTCAACACCGACGCCGACAACCAGTACTACGGCCCGCACGTCGCGCGGCTCGTGCGACCGATCCTCGACGGTCGCGCCGACATGGTCGTCGGCGACCGCGAGGTGACCGAGATCGAGCACTTCTCGGCGCTGAAGAAGCTGCTGCAGCGCCTGGGCTCCTGGGTGGTGCGCCAGGCCTCCTCGACGTCCGTTCCCGACACGACCTCCGGCTTTCGCGCCTACAACCGCGAGGCGGCGATTCAGATGCTCGTGGTCTCGAAGTTCACCTACACGCTGGAGACGATCATCCAGGCGGGCAAGCTGCTCGTGGCCGTCGACCACGTCCCGATCGCGACCAACCCCAAGACGCGCGAGTCGCGCCTGTTCCCCTCGACGGGCGCCTACGTGCGCCGAAACGCGGTCTCGATCTTTCGCATCTACGCGCAGTACGAGCCGCTGCGGGTGTTCTGGAGCCTCGCGACGTGATCGGCCTGGGCGCGGTGGGCGTGTGGATCCGCTTCGCGGTCGCCTACGCGCAGGGCAACGGCAAGGGCCACGTGCAGTCGCTGATCCTCGGCGCGGTGCTGTTCATCGCCGCGGTCGTGCTGTGGGCGCTCGGCGTGATCGGCGACCTGCTCGCCGCGCAGCGCGTGATGACCCAGAAGACCTTTGAGCGCGTACGCCGCATCGAGCTTCAGCTCGGTGTCGCCCCGTCGCATTATGAACCGGGTGCGCCGAGCGGACCGGCAAGCGCAGCCGCTGGCGCGCGAGGACCCAGCGCGCGGCGCGCAGCCCGCCGACGCAGCCGCGCCGCTGCGCTCGCGCAGCGTGGGCGCATCGGCCGAAGAGCACGAGGCGGCGCGGCTGTGAGCGAGGTGACCGTCTCCGCGGACGGCGTCGTCACCGGCAACACATACGACAAGTACGGCTCCGGCAACCCCGTCGTGCGCCGCCTGATGGGCGGCTTCGAGCGAAACCTGGACGAGCTGCTCGACCATGCCGACCCCGACTCGCTGCTCGACGTGGGCTGCGGCGAGGGAGTGCTCGTGCACCGCTGGGCTCGGCGCCTGGGGCAGCGTCGCGTCGTCGGCATCGACCTCGAGGAGGAGTCGATCCAGGCCGGGTGGTCTGAACGTCAGGCGCCAAACCTCGAATACCGCACGATGGCGGCCGAAAACCTGCCGTTCGCCGACGGCGAGTTCGACCTGGCGGCCGCGATCGAGGTGCTCGAGCACGTGCCCGACCCGGCGCACACGCTCAGCGAGATGGCGCGCTGCGCGCAGCGCCACCTGCTCGTATCGGTGCCGCGCGAGCCGCTCTGGCGAGCGCTGAACATGGCGCGCGGCGCCTACGTCTCGCAGCTCGGCAACACGCCCGGCCACCTCAACCACTGGTCCAAGCGCTCGTTCGTGCGGCTGCTCTCGCGCCACGGCGACGTGGTCGCGGCTCGCTCGCCGTTTCCCTGGACGATGCTGCTTGTCCGCCTCTAGCAACCCGGCCAGCGCGAGCCCGAGCGACATCGGCTCCGACGGGGGCGGGGGCCGGCGATGCAGCCGGCGGCCGCCAAGCGCTCCTACGGCGCCGGCGCGCGGATCCTGTCGGTCGGGATCGCCTGCACGGGGCTGCTCACGCTCGGCTACTTCTCGATCTCCAGCCATGTCCTCGGCGAAGCCGAAGCATCGCGGATCGCGCTTCTGTGGTCGGTGATGTTCGTGATCATCTCGGTCATCTACCGCCCGATCGAACAGCTGCTCTCGCGCACGATCGCCGAGCGGCGGGCGCACGGGCACGTCGAGCATCCGCTGCGCGTCCCGATCGCGATCCAGGCCGGGTTCGCGCTCGTCTTCTTGATCGTCGCGCTCGCGCTGCAGGAAGAGCTCGTCGACAACGTCTTCGACCACGACCAGGCGCTGTTCGACGTGCTGCTGGTCGGCACGCTTGCCTACGCCGCCAGCTACTTCGCGCGCGGCTGGCTCGCCGGGCACGAGCACTTCGCGCTGTACGGCGGGCTGGTCTTGATGGAGTCGCTGTCGCGCATCTGCTTCGCGCTCGCGGTCGCGCTCGGCATCACCAGCGGCCAGACGGCCGTGGCGCTGGGGATCGCGGCGGCGCCGTTCGTGTCGCTCGTCGTCGTGCCGCTGGCCTTCCTGCACAGAGGCACCCAGCACCAGAGCTTCGACCCCGCGCCGGTCACGGTCGACGAGGCGGCCGCCGGGCTCGCCGGACCGGGCACCGAGGCCGTCCAGGAGGTCAGCGCCCACGACGGGCTGTCGCTGCGTCGCGGATCGGGTTTCGCGGCCTGGGTGTCGAGCATCATGCTCTCCGAGCAAACGCTGCTGAACGCCGCCGTGCTGACGGTCGCCGCGACCTCGCCCGACAAAGCGCTCGCCGGGATCGTCTTTGACGTGCTGCTGATCGCACGCGCTCCGCTGCAGCTGTTCCAGGCGATCCAGACCTCGCTGCTGCCTCACCTGACCGGCTTGGAGGCGACCGCGGGTCACAGCGCGTTCGCGCGCGCGATCCGCGTCACCGTTGTCGCGATCGCCGCCTTCGCGACCGCGGTCGCGCTCGGGCTGCTGGCGATCGGGCCGTTCGTGATGTCCCACCTGTTCGGGCAGCACTACGCCTACAACCGGGTCGGCCTGGCGCTCGTGGGTGTCGGCATGGGCATGCACCTCGCCTCCGGCGCGCTCAACCAGGCGGCGCTGGCGCGCGATCGGGCGCGCGCGGCGGCCGTTTGCTGGCTGGTGGCGGCGGGCGCGTTCCTGGCCTGGATGCTCGCGCCCGCGGTGGCCAATCAGCTCTCGCGCACCGAGATCGGCTACGCCGGCGCCACCGCGCTGCTGGCGCTGCTGCTGTGGACGCTCTACCGCCGCGACTCGGCGTCGGCGTCGACAGCCCGCGCGATCGCCAGGTAGGCCTCGCCCGGATCGCCCGTCGAGAAGATCGCCGAGCCGGCGACGAACACGTTCGCGCCCGCCTCCCGGCATCCCGGAGCCGTCTGAGGGCCGATGCCGCCGTCGACCTCCAGCGCGACGCCGTCGGCGAGGATCGCGCGCAGGCGGGGGATCTTCTGCAGCGAATGCTCGATGAACGGCTGCCCGCCCCAGCCGGGGTTGACGGTCATGCACAGCGCGAGGTCGATCGCCGCCGGCTACCTCCGCCAGCGCGCCGACAGGGCTTGCCGGATTGATCGCCACGCCCACGCTCGCGCCGCTGCTGGCGATCACGTTGGCGGCGTAGGAGACGTGCGGGGTCGCCTCGGCGTGGAAGGTGACCGAGTCCGCGCCGGCCGCGACGAAGTCGCCCACGTGGCGCTCTGGACGCTCGATCATCAGGTGCACGTCGAGCACCGCGCCGGCGTCGCGCGTCTGCGCGGCCAACGCCTCCACGATGAGCGGCCCGACCGTGATCGGCGGCACGAAGTGGCCGTCCATCACGTCGACGTGGATGACCCGCGCGCCAGCGTCGAGCACCTCGCCGACCTGCTCGCGCAGGCGCGCGAAGTCCGCGGACAGGATCGACGGGGCGACGTGCACGCCACGCAGCAGCTCGCCCGTCTGCTCGCTCATATCGCCTGCAGCATCGACTCGCCGCAGTTGTTGCACTTGAGGATCGCCGTCGAGGACATGCGCACGATCGTCGAGTGCTCGCCGCAGTTGGGACACACCGACGTCAGCTCGAAGCGGTGCAGGCAGTAGACGCAGCGGTAGCGGCCGGGCAGGTTCGTCGGACGCAGCCAGGGCTCGCCGCAGTCCGGGCACTTCGGCCCGAGATCGATGACCGTCTTGGACTGGCCCTGGGGCTCGCCGTCCATCGCTCAGCTGCGCCGCAGTCGGGCGAAGAAGAAGCCGGCCGTGTGGTCGCGGTGCGGGAGCGTCAGCACGGTCCCGGCGCCCATCGCTCCCGACCGTGGCGAAAGCGCCAACGACGGCAGCTCGACGGCGAGATCGTCGAGGGCGAAGTCGGCATTGGACTCGAGGAATGCGGCGATGAGGCGCTCGTTCTCAGTCGGGGAGATCGTGCACGTAGAGTAGACAAGCACGCCTCCCGGACGTAGGGCGCGCGCTCCAGCGCGCAGGATCGCAGCCTGCGCGCGCGCCATCTCGACCGCGCCCTCGGGGGTGACGCGCCAGCGCAGGTCGGCGTGGGACTGCAGCGTGCCCAGCCCCGAGCAGGGCGGATCGACGAGCACACGGTCAAAGCCCGGTGCATCCTCTTCGAACGAGCGCGGCGTCGGCGAGCTGCAACACGCACGTTGTCCGCTCGGCAGCGCTTTGCGGTCGCGACCAGCGCCTCGGCGCGCTGCGCGTTTCGCTCGACGGCGAGGACCTCGCCGCGACCCTCCATGAGCGCCGCCAGGTGCGTGCTCTTCGCACCGGGGGCCGCGCACAGGTCGAGCACCCGCTCGCCCGGCAGCGGGCCGAGCACGCGAGCCGCGAGCATCGCCGCGCGCGACTGAGCGACGAACGCCCCGTCGCGCCACAGCGAGGACGCGTAGGCGTCAAACGGCTCCTCGAGCACGACCGCCTCGGGCACCAGCTGATCGATCCTGGCCTTCACCGGCAGTTGCGCGAGCAGCCCGGAGGCGTCTGTCAGCAGCGTGTTGGCGCGCAGCGCGACCTCGGCTGGCTCGTTGTCGTGGGCCATCAGCGCGCGGGCCACCGGCGCGCCGAGCTCCCGCCACCACATCTGGGCGATCCACACGGGATGGGAGTGCTTGATCGCCGCGCGCTCCGGCGTCTTGTCATCCAGCGCGCCCAGCAGCTGCGCGCGCCCCTCGCGAGCTGCGCGGCGCAGCACCGCGTTGACCAGGCCGTGGCCCGCTCCGCCGCCGGACTTCGACAGCTGCACCGCGTCGGATACGACCGCGTGGTCGGGCGACCCGTCGAGGTACAGCAGCTCGTATAGCCCGAGTCGAAGCGCGGCCAGCACCTGCGCCTGCAGACGCGAGGTGTCCCGCTCGGCCAGACGCTCGATCAGATGGTCGAGCGTGCCCCTGCGCTGCACCGCGCCATAGGCCAGGCGCATCGCCAGCGCCCTGTCGCGCGAGTCCAGGCGCGCCGCCTCTGAGCGCAGCGCGCGGTCGGCATAGGCGCCGCGCTCAAAGACGCGCCGCAACACGGTGTAGGCGCAGGCGCGCGCCGGCGACACGCGGCGGACGTCGTCGCCATCGGCGCTATCCGGCGCGCGTCGCGCGCCCCGCGGCGAGCAGCCCGGCGAGATCGCCGGCGAGCCGCGCGGCCTCCTGGGAGGAGAGCGTGGCGATCGTGACGCGGATCGCGGGGTTGCTTCCGGCCAGCCGGTAGGGCCCGCCGGGCGCGACGACCCAGCCGCGCTGAAGCAGCGCACCGACGACGCCGGTCTCGTCGCTGACCGGGATCCACACGTTCAGCCCCGACGATCCCTGCGCGGAGACACCCACGTCCTCCAGACACGCCAGCAGCCGCTCGCGCCGGCGAGCGTAGGTCGAGCTCGCCCGCTGCACGAGCGCCTGCACCTCCGCGTCAGACCACAGCGCAAGCACGAGGCGCTGGAGTATGTGGCTGACCCAGCCGGGTCCGCAGCGCTGGCGGCCCTCCACGCGCGCCACCGTCAGCGGATCCCCCGCCATGATCGCCAGGCGCACGTCTGGCCCGAGCGCCTTGGCCACCGAGCGCACCGCGGCCCAGGACCCGCGACCGCTGACGGTGCTGTGCAGCTTGCTCGCGTCCGCGCGCCAGAGGTGGTCGTCCTCGACCACGAGAGCCTCCGGGTAGTCGTCGAGCACCGCGCGCAGCTCGCTCGCGCGCTCGGCATCGAGCGCGGCTCCAGTGGGGTTCTGCCCGCGCGGCGTGATGATCGCGGCGCGCGCGCCGCGCTGCAAGGCGGCTCGCAGATCGCGCGCGCGCATGCCGCGACGATCCACGCCGACGGCCTCGAGCACGAGGCCGCGCGCGCGCAGGAGGTTGAACAGCTCGGCATAGCCGGGATTCTCAACCGCCACGCGATCGCCCGGGCGCAGCCGGGCCTCGAGAACATGCGCTATGCCGTCCAGCGCGCCGCTGACAACACACAGCGCGTCGCTTGGAATGCCATCCGCGCGCAGCTGCTCGGCGGCCAGTGCGCCGAGCTCGGCGACGATCGCGGGCTCTCCGTAGAGGCGCGTCGGCAGCGAGAGGCCCGCGAGAGCCTGTTTGAGGTCCGGCAGCAGAGCCGGATCGGGGTTTCCGCTCGAGAGATCGCGCGCGCCAGGCGGCACCGGCAGCAGCATTCGCGAGGCCCCTACCGGCGGCGCCTCGCCGATGCGTGTTCCACGCCGAGGCTCGGTCACGACCGCGCCGCGACGGCGAAGCTCGGCCAGGCCGGCCGCGACCGTGCCCGGGCTGAGCCCCAGCTCGACGGCCAGGCGCCTGACCGACGGCAGCCGCTCGCCTGGGCGCAGGTGCCCGTTGGCGACGGCCGCTTCGACGTCGCGCACCAGCTCAGCCGCGCTGGACGCACGTATTTGGTACTGTCTCATATCACTTCCCTAACTGTATTATGACAGATTCCCCGGTCACGTCTGCACCCCGTTCCGATCGCGTGCGGCTGCGGCGCAAACGCGAGCGCGGCCGCCACGACCGCGCGACGATCGACGCGATCCTCGACGAGGCGCTGGTCGCCCATCTGGGCATAGTCGACGCGCAGGGTCGCCCGCTGGTCATCCCAACGCTGCACGCACGCCACGGCGACCAGGTCTACGTGCACGGGTCGGCCGCGAGCAGGACGATGCGCGCGATCTCTGAAGGCGCGCCGCTGTGCTTGACGGTGTCGCTGATCGACGGACTCGTGCTGGCGCGCTCGGCGTTGCACCACTCGGCCAACTACCGCTCGGTGATGCTCCTCGGAACGGCCAGCCCGATCGAGCAGCCGGCGCGCAAGCGCGAGGCGCTGCGCGTCGTCATCGAGCACATCATTCCCGGGCGCTGGGACGACGTGCGTCCTCCGAGCGACAATGAGCTGAAGGCGACAGCGGTGCTTGCGATCGCGATCGACGAGGCCTCGGCGAAGATTCGCAGCGGCCAGCCCGAGGACGAGCCGGCCGACCATGCGCTCGGCGCCTGGGCCGGCGTACTGCCGCTGGCGACCGAGGCGCGGGCCCCGGTGCCAGACCCGCTGTTGAGGCCCGGCATTCCTCTGCCGGCCTATGCAGCGTCCTATCGACGCCCGGCCGCGCCGCGCCCGCGCAGGTAGGACTCGGCGTCCATCGCCCGCCCGCCCGGCGGCTGCACGCGCAACAGCGCTAGCGCGCCTTCTCGGCACGCGAGCAGCAGGCGCTCGCCGGAGACGATCACTCCGCGCGGCTCGGCGGCGAACGATCCCGGCGCGAGGACCGCTTCGTGCACTCCGAGCAGCGTGCCGTCGCCCAGCGCCACTCGCGCGCCGATGTGCGGGCTCAGGGCGCGCACCACGCGCTCGAGCTCGACAGCCGTCCGCGCCGGATCGAGCAGGCGGTCCTGGGGGCCGATCTTCTCGGCGTAGGTGACCCCCCTCTCCTCCTGCGCGACGGGCTCGCGCGCCTCGCCGGCAGCTCTGCGATCGAGCACCTCGATCAGCAGCTCGCCGCCGAGCGCCTGCAGCCGTGCGGCGAGCGAGCCATACGTGTCGTCAGGGGCGATCGGCTCACGCCCGGCGAGGTAGACCGGGCCGCTGTCGAGCTCGGCGGTGAGGCGCATGATCGAGACTCCCGTCTGCCGATCGCCGGCCATGATCGCGCGCTCGATCGGCGCCGCGCCGCGCCAGCGGGGCAGCAGCGAGGGATGGACGTTGAGGATCTCGTGTTCGGCAAGCAGCGCCTGCTTGATCAGCGCGCCGAAGGCGCACACGACGACGGTCGCGGCGCCGCTGGCGGCGATCAGATCCCGCGAGGCCTCGTCGTTGACGCTCTCGGGCTGCTCCAGCCGCAGCCCGAGCGAGCGCGCTCGCTGCGCGACCGGCGGCGAGGCAAGCCGTCGGCCGCGGCCGCGCGGGCGATCGGGCCGGCTCAGCACGAGCACCGGCCGATGCGCATCGCTGGCCGCCAAGCGCTCCAGCACGGCCGCGGCGAACTCAGACGTGCCGAGGAAGACGACGCTCAAGCTGGCGCCTGCGCCTCCATCGCCTCGCGCAGAGCGCGCATCGCCTCCTTGCGCTCTGAACGCGAGATGCGATCGAGGATCAGCACCCCGTCGAGATGGTCCATCTCGTGCTGGATCACCCGCGCGGTCAGCCCATCCGCCTGCACCTCGAGCTCCTGCCCACCGGCGTCCCGGGCCCGCACCCGCACCTGCGCCGGTCGCTCACCTCGACGTGCACGCCCGGGAGGCTCAGACATCCCTCTTCGCCGATCTCGAGCTCGTCGCTGGCCCACTCGAGCACGGGATTGACGAGCGCCGTCAGCTCGTCTTCGGGATCGGCGCGGTAGACGAGCACGCGGTGCAGCACGCCCACCTGGGTGGCCGCGAGCCCCACGCCGAGGGCGTCTCCCATCAGCTCGACCCATCTGCTCGATCTCGGCTGCGAGCGCCTCGTCGAAGCGCTCGACCGTCAATGCGCTGGCGCGCAGCACCGGGTCGCCGAACTTGCGCACCTGCGCGAGCGCGGCGTCGCGACGAGCACGCGTCTCGGGATCGAGCTCGGCGAGAACCGGCGCGTCCGGCTCACCTTCGAGCTCGGCGCCAATGTCCGCGTCGCCCTCGGGTACAGGCTCCCGCGGGGGGCCGTCCTGCTCTACGTCGTTGTTCGTCGCCGCCATCGCCCATTGAGTTTATGGAGCGCAGCGGGCCGATCGCGGCAACGTCAACCGCCGCCGTGCTTGGCCCTCGCCGCCCGCAGCGTCGCGTCGGTCTGGGTCGTGTGCGTGGCCCCCGCAGGATCGTGCGCCGTGATCGTCACCCGGATCCGGACCACGTGGGACTTCGCCAGCAGCTTGCGCGCCTTGGCCGAGAGATGCAGCGTGATCGTCTTGACTCTGCCGCCAGACACCGTGAAGGAGCCGTTGGCCAGGCTGAGGATTCGTGGCCGTTGCCTTCGCGGAGCTCCCCGTGCTGGCGACGACGGCGCTCAGCGTGCGCAGCGTACCGTGCCCGAGCAACTGCTCTCCGTCGCCGGGCAGCTGATCTTGATGGTCACCGTGCCGGCAGACTCTCCGTTAGGTTCGCTCCGACCAGCATCGCGTCAGGACTCTGCGGAGCGACCACTGACTGCGGGGCAACGACATCCTGCGCGCCGGCGACAGGCGCATTTTCTTCTTCGTGCCTTTTGGTGGCCGCTTCTTCTTCATGCTTTCTACCGGCAGCTTTGGCTGCTTCTTCGGCTTCCCGTGTTGCCCTGGCTGCTTCTTCTTCACGCTTGGCTTTAGCGATCGCTTCTTCCCGTTCGTGTCTTTTGTCGATTACTTCTTCTTCGGTCAGGGCTGCGACCGTCACCGGCTGTGTGGTGGCAGCGCTCGTCAGACCGAACCCGTCAGTTACCTTCAATTCCACGGTGTATGTTCCCGGTGCGGCATACACGTGCGTCGGTGACACCCCGACCGCTGTCGGTGCCATCGCCCCAATTCCACGAGTAGCTCACGATTGCGCCACCGGGATATGCCGTCGCTCGAGCCCGCGGCGCTGAAAGTCGCGGCCGTTGCCTGGCCAGGGAGCCGGGAGGAGTGATCACCGCAGTCGGCAGATCTGGCTCGAACAAGCCCCAGCCCCTTTGGCGTGCCCACGCCCGACGGTCCGTCAAAGCCCGGGACCGCATTGCACGCGGTCGCGCCTTCGCAGTCGACGAGCGCCGCCGATTTCGCAGTTCGGTTCTCCGCACTGCGCGGGCGACGACGCCGCCGCAGATGCCGTTGCCGCCGCTTGTCACGTCAAAGCGCGACGACGCGTCGGCCTCGCGACCGTACAGTGTCAAAGCCGGGTAGCTCAACCCGTGGGCGCCCCCGGCAAGCCCGTACAGCCCGGCGATCAGCGGCGTCGAAAGCGAGGTTCCGCCGAATGTCGCCCAGCCGCCTTCAACGCTCGGAAATTCGCATTCGGCGCCACATTTGTAGCTGTCGAAGATGTCAAATCCCGTGAGCGGGTCGCCGACGGCCGAGACGTCTGCGGCGAGCCGTCTGGCGCCGCATCCGGTCGCCCCATAGCCGGCCACGTCCGGTCTGCCAGGCTCGGCGCTGAACAGCGTCTGCTGCAGCCGCCGCCGGTCGCGCCCAAGGCCGACTTCGTTTGGCAGGCCGATGTCATCGAGCGGACCGTTGTCGTTCCACACGGTCTCGCTCGCACGCGCACCGCCGGCCGTGAGTTTGAGCGTGGTCCCGCCGACCGCCACGACCGTCGGCAGCGACGCCGGGGCCTCCGGCATTTCCGGGCCGCGAATGCCTTCGTTCACCGACGTCCAGCCGTAGTAGCCCTCATCGCCGTCGGCAGCGACGATCGCACGCCCGGGTGGTTGTAGGCGGCCTGTTCAGGTGCGCTCGAACTCGGCCTCTGGTGCGCCGTAGCCGTTTGACACCTCCGTCGCCCCGAGGGCGACCGCCTCGTTCACCGCCGCTCGCGAGATCCGAGACATTCGGACTGTTGGCCTCGACCAGCAGGATCTTGCATTTGGGACAGGCGGCGTGCACCGTCTCCACGTCGAGTGAGATCTCGACCGACCAGCCGGTCGTGTCGGCGGGCGGCAACGCAGAGGTGCTGCCCGTCTGGCCGACCTTCTTGAAGCACCCGTTCGCCGCCGTGCATGGCAGGCAGGCCGTAGCTGCGTGTCGAACGTCGCCAGATCGCTTTCGATGTTGGGATCGTCGAAGGCGTCGACGATCCCGACGGTCTGTCCCGGCGCCGCCGGCTTCGGGTTCATATCCATAGGCGCTCGCGAGTTGGCGGGGCGTCAGCCCGCCGGCGGGTCCGGGCGAGGCGGCTCCGCTGTCGACCGACGTAGGGCCTCGCGACGGCGACCTGTGCCGAGCCCGCGGCGACCGGTGTGCGCTCAGCGCAAAGCAGCTCGCTTCACGCGGCGTCGCCGCGGCGCACGCAGGGCGAACCTCGGCGAATCCGGTCCCCGCCGGCGACGGTGGCGCAGCTGTCGCGGCGGATGCGCCCCACGATCCGCAGGCCAGCGCGATGACCGCAATGCAGCACCCCAGACGGGCAGCGCGTCCCGATCCACCGTCGCCCATCCCCTCCATGACTCCCCCTAGTTCCGACACCGAGTGCGAGCAAGCGTACATGACGGGCGTTCACTTTCGGCAAGGCGTCATTTGCGTCCACGTCCGCGCAAAAACCACGACATCCGTTAGGTAACAGCCTTACTGCGGATCGACGTCCACGCTGAAGCTGACGCCGGCCTGCGAGCGGTCTGAGGCGACCTGCTGCACCGCGTCGCCGACCGCCGCGACCGCGCTGCGCCGCTCGGCGGCCTTGATCACCAGCGCGCGACGCTCGCGGCCGCGCAGGCGAAACAGCGCCGCCGGTCCGAGAACGGCTGGCGTCGAGCTGTGCGAGCGAATCCGCCAGGCGCCCGCGCAGCGCGTTCGCCGCCGCCTGCGCGCGATCGGGCTGCTCGGCGGCGCACACGATCCGCACGAGGTGTGAGAACGGCGGATAGCGCGAGCGCCTCGCGGCGCGCGAGCTCCTCGGCGAGGAAGCCGTCGCTGTCGTGGCGGGCGGCGTGCACGATCGCGCGCGCGTCGGGCGCGATCGTCTGCACGAGCACGCGCCCCTGCCCGCCGCGCCCGACCCGCCCGGCGAGCTGCGCGATCAGCGCGAACGTGCGCTCCTCGGCGCGGAAGTCGGGAAAGCGCAGCGTCGCGTCGGCGTCGAGCACGACGCCGAGCGACACATCGGGGAAGTCGTGGCCCTTGGCGACCATCTGCGTGCCGATCAGCACGCCGCTGTCGGCCGCCTCGAAGCGGCGCAGCAGGGCGCCCGCGCCGCCGTCGGCGATCGCCTCCTGCCCGGCCGCGGCGCGCTCGAGTCCGCCGCGGCCGATCGCCGTGTCGGCGTCCAGGCGAAAGACCGGGAAGCGCCCGTCGCCGTCGAGCACCGCGCCGAGCTCGTGCGCGAGGCGCTCGGTGCCCGCGCCATGACGCGCGACCGCGGTCGAGGAGCACTGCTCACAGCGCGCCGGCGCGGGCTCGCGATGCCCGCAGTGGTGGCAGGCGAGATAGCCGCCGGCGCGGTGCAGCACGAGCGCCACGTCGCAATCCGGACAGCTCCAGACGTGCCCGCAGGAGCGGCAGGAGAGGAAGTTCGACCAGCCGCGGCGGTTGAGCAGCACGATCGCCTTGCCCCGCTTTGCGCGCACTTCGGCCAGCGCCTCTGAGGTGCTCGGGTGCAGCCCGTGCGTCTCGCCGCGCATGTCGAGCACCTGCACGTCAGGCAGCGGCCCGCCGTCCACCCGGCGCGCCAGGCGCGAGCACGGCAGCCGCCGCGCGCTCTCGGCGCGCGGCGTCGCGCTGCCCGCCAGCAGCACCGCGCGGCTGCTCTGCGCGCGCCTGGCGGCGACGTCGCGCGCGTCATAGCGAGGGTCCCCCTCGTGCTTGTAGGAGGAGTCGTGCTCCTCGTCGACGACGATCAGCCCGAGGTCTGAGATCGGTGCGAAGACCGCCGAGCGCGGCCCCACGCAGACGCGCGCCTGGCCCTCGCGCAGCCGCCGCCATTCCGCGTAGCGCTCGGCCGGGCGAAGCCGCGAGTGAAGCACGGCGACGGTGTCGCCGAAGCGATCGATGAAGCGCCCGACGATCTGCGGCGTGAGCGCGATCTCCGGGACGAGCACGATCGCTCCGCGCCCCTGCGCCAGCGCCGCGTCCGCGGCGCGCAGGTAGACCTCCGTCTTGCCCGAGCCGGTGACCCCGTGCAGCAGCCGCTGCTCCGCGCGGCGCTCGCTGCAGCGCGGCGATCAGCGGCGAAAGCGCAGCGTCCTGCTCTGGCGTCAGCGGCGGCGGATGGCGGCTGCGCGAGCCGACGGGCAGATGCCGCGGGCGCGCCACCGCGCGGCGCTTTCGCCCGCTGAGGCGCCGCGCGGCGCCCGGCGGGAGCACGAGGCCCAGCGCGCGCGCGATCGTCGAGCAGTACTCCAGCGCGACCCATTCGGCCAGGCTCACCAGCTCGGGCGGCACGCCGAGCTCCAGCGCGCGCAGCGGCGCCAGCAGCTTCTGCGCGGCGATCTCGCTGCTGTCGCTCATGCCGACGACGACGCCGAGCACCTGGCGTCGGCCGAACGGCACGACGAGCATCGAGCCGACGTCCACCTCGCCGCCGCGCAGCTCCTCGGGCAGGCGGTAGTCGAACGGGCCGCGCAGCGCGCGGCTGGTCGTCATCGGCTCCACCTGGGCGATTGCGGACATCGCCCTGACCCTAGATCCGCTGCCGGTCAGAGCCCGGCGGCGGAGCGCAGCTGGTCGGCCTTGTCGGTGCGCTCCCAGGTGAAGTCGTGGTCGTCGCGCCCGAAATGGCCATATGCGGCCGTCTTCTGGTAGATCGGCCGGTGCAGGTTCAGCTCCTCGCGAAACGCGCCCGGGCGCAGGTCGAAGTGCTCGTCGACGAGCTTTGCGATCTGCCCGCGGCCGATCTTCTCGGTGCCGAACGTCTCGACCATCACCGACACGGGGTGCGCGACGCCGATCGCGTAGGCGACCTGCACCTCCGCGCGGTCGGCGAGCCCGGCCGCGACGACGTTCTTGGCCACCCAGCGCGCGGCGTAGGCGGCCGAGCGGTCGACCTTGGACGGGTCCTTGCCCGAGAAGGCCCCGCCGCCATGGCGCGCCATGCCGCCGTAGGTGTCGACGATGATCTTGCGCCCGGTCAGGCCGCAGTCGCCCATCGGTCCGCCGATCACAAAGCGCCCGGTCGGGTTCACGAGGAAATTGCGCAGCAGCGCCTTCTCGTCGTAGAGGTCGGCCGGCAGGACCGGGCGCAGCACGTGCTCGAACAGGTCGGGCTTGATCAGCGCCTCGCTGTCGATCCCGTCGGCGTGCTGGGTGGAGATCAGGATCTTCTCGATCGCCACCGGACGCCCGTCGCGATAGCGAACCGTCACCTGGGTCTTGCCGTCGGGACGCAGGTAGGGGACGACCTCGCCCTTGCGGACCTCCGACAGGCGCTTGGCCAGCTTGTGCGCGAGGGCGATCGGCAGCGGCATCAGCTCCTCGGTCTCGTTGGAGGCGTAGCCGAACATCATCCCCTGATCGCCCGCGCCGGCGACGTCCAGCTCGTCCTCGTCGGCCGGGTCGTGGCGCGTCTCATAAGCGGCGTCGACGCCCTGGGCGATGTCCGGAGACTGCTTGTCGATCGCGTTGATCACCGCGCAGGTGCCGCAGTCAAAGCCGAAGTTCGCGTCGACGTAGCCGATTTTCCGCACCGTGTCGCGGGCGATCTGCTGGATGTCCACGTAGGTGTCGGTCGAGATCTCGCCCGAGACGACGATCAGGCCCGTGTTGACGAGCGTCTCGCAGGCCACGCGACCGTAGGGGTCCTCGCGGAGAACGGCGTCGAGGACGCCGTCTGAGATCTGGTCGGCGATCTTGTCGGGATGGCCCTCGGTGACGGACTCAGACGTGAACAGGTACTCGTTGTCGGCAGGCTCGGTCATGGCTCGGTGGCGCGCTCCAGGAGGTGAGTGGGCTGGCAGGGGTCGAGAAGTCTAATCACGCGGCGCGGTCGCGAGAGCGTCCCGTGCGCTGCACGAAGTCGATGATCAGCGGCACGCCGTCCATGCCGTAGCGCGCGCGCAGGCGGTTCTCCACGAAATAGGCGTAGTCGCGCGTCAGGCGCGCGCGTGAGTTGACCTGGATCGCAAAGCGCGGCGGGCGCTCGCCGATCTGGGCCATGTAGAGCATCTTCAGGCGGTGTGGGCCGGCGCCCCTGCGCGTGCCCGCCGGCGGCTGGCGCGCCTGCGTGACCTCCGCCAGGAAGCGGTTGAGCTCAGGCGTCGGGATGCGCCCCATCATGCGGTCGCCCAGCCCGATCGCCTCGGTCAGCAGCCGCGCGACGTTGCGTCCGGACTTGGCGCTGGCCGTGAGCACGCGCGGACGCAGCCGCAGCTTTTCGGCGACGCGCGCGCGCTCGTGCTCGAGATCGACGACCACGCCGCGCTCGCCCCCCGCGCCGTCGAGGCCCTCGGGACGTTCCGGCTCGCCCGGCTGTGAGACGAGATCCCACTTGTTGAGCACGAGCGCGGTGGCACACCCCGAGCGCATCGCCAGCTGCGCGATGCGCTGGTCCTGGGCGCTCACGCCGTCGCGCGCGTCGCAGACGACGAGTGCGACGTCGGCGCGCTCGGCCGCGCGGCGCGAGCGCAGGCCCGTGTAGTACTCGACCGAGTCGGCGACCTTGGCCTGGCGGCGGATGCCGGCGGTGTCGATCAGCGTCAGCTTGCGCCCCTGCACCTCGAGCGTCGTGTCGATCGCGTCGCGCGTAGTGCCGGCCAGCTCGGAGACGATCACGCGCTGCTCGCCGAGGAAGCGGTTCACGAGCGAGGACTTGCCGACGTTGGGGCGACCGATGACGGCCAGGCGAACGGTGTCGTCGGGTGGCTCGTCCACGCCGGCGGGCAGCAGCGCCACGATCTGATCGAGCAGGTCGCCCGAGCCGAGCCCCTGCGCCGCCGACACGGGCAGCGGCTCGCCGAGCCCCAGCCGGTGAAACTCGGCCGCGAGCGGTATGTCGGCCGGCGCCGTCGCACTTGTTGGCCGCGACGATCACGGGCCCCGACCAGCGGCGCAGCAGGTCGGCCAGCTCCTCGTCGCCGGCCCGCACGCCCGCGCGCGCGTCGACGACGAGCACGGCGACCTGCGCTTCTGCCAGGCCGGCCTGAGCCTGCTCGCGGATCGAGCCGGCGAGCGGATCGGGGTCGCGCATGTCCATGCCGCCGGTGTCGATCAGCTTGAACTGGCGCCCGTTCCACTCACACTCGATCTCGTTGCGGTCGCGCGTGATGCCCGGGCGCTCGTGCACGACCGCCTCGCGCGTTCCCGCCAGGCGGTTGATCAGCGAGGACTTGCCGACGTTTGGATAGCCGACGACGGCGACCTTCATGCTGGCCAGTATGACCGCGCGCCGAGCCCTACCCGGTCATCGCTGCGCGCGTGCGGAGCCGGCCAGCGCAGCGATGCGCTCCACCACCTGCTCCTCGGAGAGCCCGGTGGTATCCAGTGTGACGGCGTCCGGCGCGGCCAGCAGCGGGCTGTGCTCGCGCGTGGAGTCGCGCTCGTCGCGCAGCAGCTGCTCGGCCAGCACGGTTGCCTCGTCGGCGCCCAGCTGCGTCGCGCGCCTGCGCGCGCGCTCGTGCGGGTCGGCCGTCAGGAAGACCTTCAGCGCGGCGTCGGGCGCGACGACGCTGCCGATATCGCGACCCTCGGCGACCCAGTCGCCGTCGGCGATCAGCTCACGCTGCTTGGCTACGAGCGCCTCGCGGACGCCCGCCTCGGCGGCGACGCGCGACGCCGCCTCTGAGACCTGCGTGCGTGCGGATCTGCTCGGTCACGTCGACCCCGTCCAGAAGCACGCGCCCCGCCGCGCTTTGCCGCGTTTCCGCCGCAGCGAGCCCACCAGCCGGCGCCTGGGCGCCCACCAGCTCGATCTGCGCGGCGCGCGCGAGCGCCGCGGGCGGGCGGTTGGGCCGCTCGAGCGCGAGCAGCCCGACGCAGCGATACATCGCGCCGCTGTCCAGGTAGGTAAAGCCCAGACGCGCTGCCAGCGCGCGCGCGACCGTCGACTTGCCCGCGCCGGCGGGCCCGTCGATCGCGATCACCATCGCGCAGCGCCAGATCGCACGGTCACGCCCCCAGCCGCTTCAGATCGGCGGTGAATCCGGGATAGGAGACCTCGGCGGCGTCGATCCCGAGCACCTCGACGCCCTCGCGCGAGGCGAGGCCCGCGACCGCTCCCATCATCGCCATGCGGTGATCGCCGCGGGCGTCGATCGTGCCGCCGCGCAGGCCCCCGGAGCCCTGCACGACAAAGCCGTCCTCGGTCGCCTCGATGTTCGCGCCGAGGCCGCGCAGGCCATCGACGACGCCGGCGATCCTGTCTGACTCCTTGACGCGCAGCTCCTGGGCGCCGCGCACGACGGTCTGCCCCTCGGCAAAGCAGCCGAGCAGCGCGACCAGCGGCAGCTCGTCGATCGCCAGCGGGACCTCCTCTGGCTCGACGGTCGTCGCCTCCAGCGCGCCGTGCGCGACGTCCAGGTCGCTGACCGGCTCGATGCTCGACAGCTCGCCGTGCTCGTCCTCCAGGTCTCCGAGCACGATCCCCTGCATGCGGCGCAGGATGCGCAGGAAGCCGGTTCGCGTCCAGTTGACGCCCACGTCGGTGATCAGCAGCCGCGAGCCGGGCACGAGCACGCCGGCGGCGATCATGAACGCCGCAGAGCTCAGGTCGCCCGGGACGGTAACGCCCTCGAGCGCGAGCTCGTCTGCGTTTACGACCGTCACGCGACGGCCGTTGCGGTGGATCGTCGCGCCCGCGCGCAGCAGCATCCGCTCGGTGTGATCGCGGCTCTGCTGCGGCTCTGCCACGGTCGTGGCGTCGTCGGCCGTCAGGCCGGCGAGCAGCACGCACGACTTGACCTGCGCGCTTGCAACCGGCAGCTCGTAGGAGATCGCGCTGCAGCCGCGCGCCGGCGATCGTCAGCGGTGGGAAGCGCCCGCGCGTGAGCTGCACGTCGGCGCCCATCTGGCGCAGCGGCTCGGCGATCGCGGTCGGCCGGTCGCCGGCGGATCGACTCGTCGCCGTCGAGCGTGAACGAACGCCCCTGCTGCGCGGCCAGCCAGCCCGGAAGCAGGCGCATCAGCGTTCCGGCGTTGCCGACGTCGATCGGCTGCTCGGGCTCGAGCGCCTCGCGCAGGCCTGTGCCGCGGATCACGACCGCGTCGCCGTCGGTCTGCACGAGCGCGCCCAGCGAGCGTACGGCGGCAAGCGTCGACAGCGTGTCGGCCGCATGCAGATAGCGCTCGATGCGCAGCGGCTCTGAGGCCATCGCCCCGAGCAGCGCGGCGCGATGGGAGATCGACTTGTCGCTCGGCGCGCGCAGCTCGCCCGACAGCGCGCGCGCCGGCGCAAAGCGGGCGTTCACGGCGCCGCCACCGGCAACCCCAGATCGCCGATCAGCTCATAGGCGCGCTTTGACTCCTGCTCGCCGGCTATCCACAGCGCGACCACGCCCTGGCGGTTGTCCTCCGAGGGCGAGAGCGCCATGTCGACGATGTTCACGCCCGCGCGGCCGAGCGCGAGCGCGATCTCCGCGATCACCCCCGGGCGGTTGGGCACCGACACGCGCAGCTCGTGCACGGGGCCGCCCGCCAGCCCGGCGCCCAGCAGCGCGTCGCGAGCGTCGCGCGCGCTGTCGTTCCACTCCGCCACGCCCGCCGTGTCGGCCGCGGCGAGCGTCCCGCGAAGCGCGAGCATGCCGGCGGCGAGCTCGTCGAGCGCCGCTATCAGCGCGTCGCGGTTGGAGAGGTAGATGTCCGTCCAGATCGCGCTGTTGGCGCCGGCGACGCGCGTGGCATCGCGAAAGCTCGGGCCGACCGCGGGCAGCTGTTCGGGAGAGTCGCCCCCGCACGAGGGCGGCGGCCTGGTCGACGAGGAGGTTCGCGAGCGCGTGCGGGAGGTGCGACACGACCGCCATCAGCCGATCGTGGCTCGCGGCGTCGATCGCGGTCGGGCGGGCCCCGAGGCGACGCAGCAGCCCGTGCAGACGCTCGTAGAGGATCCCGGTGGTGCCGGGCGCCGGGCACAGGTACCAGGTCGCGCCGTCGAACAGGTCCTCGCGTGCGTGCTCCATACCGGCCGTCTCGGCTCCGGCCAGCGGGTGCCCGCCCACGAAGCGCGGGTCAGACAGCGAGTCGGCCACTACGCGCTTGGTCGAGCCGACGTCGCTGACGACGCACTGCTGCGGCGCGGCCGCCAGCGCGAGCGCGGCCGTCTCGACGATCGCGCTGACCGGCGTTGCGACGAACACGGCCTCGGCGACCTGCGCCGCGGTGGCGGCGTCGGGGGCCTGCACGTCGATCGCGCCCAGCTGCGAGCGCGCGCTCACAGACGCGCGGATCGGGGTCCCAGGCGTGCACCTCGGCGTCGGCCCTGCTGCGCGCCGCGAGCCCGATCGAGCCGCCGATCAGGCCGACGCCCAGGACGGCGACCCTCAACGGATGGCCCCTTAGCGGGCCGCTCCTCGGGCGCCGCGCAAGGCGTCGGCCGTCCTCCCATCAGACCGCGCTTAGGGCCTTTCCCGCGAGCGCCGCCGCCCGCTCGACCGACAGCGCGTACTCGGCGAACTCCTCCGCTCGCAGCGCCTGCGGTCCGTCGCAGATTGCCTCGTCGGGATTCGGGTGCACCTCGACGATGATCCCGTCCGCACCGACCGCGGCCGCGGCCAGCGACAGCGGGCCGACGAGATCGCGCCGGCCCGCGGCGTGACTCGGATCGACGATCACCGGCAGGTGCGAGAGCTCCTTGAGCACCGGCACTGCCATCAGGTCCAGCGTGAAGCGGTAGGCGGTCTCGAACGTGCGGATGCCTCGCTCGCAGAGCATCACGTTGGGATTGCCTTCCTTGAGGATGTACTCGGCCGCCATCAGAAGCTCGTCGAGCGTCGCCGACAGTCCGCGCTTGAGCAGCGCGGGCCGCCCGGAGCGACCGATCTCGGCGAGCAGCGGGTAGTTCTGCATGTTGCGCGCGCCGATCTGGACGACGTCGGCGACCTCCATCACCGCGTCGATGTCGCCGATGTCCATCAGCTCGGTGACGATCGGAAGCCCGGTCTCGGCCTTCGCCTCCGCGAGCAGGCGCAGCCCCTCCTGCCCGAGGCCCTGGAAGGCGTAGGGGGAGGTGCGCGGCTTGTATGCGCCGCCGCGCAGAAGCGTCGCACCCGCGTCGCGCACCACGCGCGCGGTGTCCATCATCTGATCGCGCGACTCGACCGTGCACGGACCGGCGATCAGGGCGAAGTGATCGCCTCCGACCTTGCGTCCGCCGATGTCGAGCACCGTGCGCTCCCCGTGGGTGATCTGCGAGGAGGCGAGCTTGTAGGGCTTGAGGATCGGCACGACCCGATCCACTCCCGGCTGTCCCTCGAGGCCGAGGCTCTCGACGCTCGCGTCCTGCTCGACGTCGCCGATCGCGCCGATCACGGTCACGCGCTCGCCCGTGCTGCGATGGGCGCGCGCGCCGGCTCGCTCGATCTTGGCGACGACCGCGTCCACCTCCTCTTCGGTTGCGGTCTCCTTCATGACGATCATCATTGACTCATCCTTTCACTTACGCCTCGTTAGCCTGTTGCCGACCGTCCGCGCGGGTGGTGCGCCTTTCGGCACGCCCCACGGGGGCCACGTCGGCGGCGCCTGGCGACGGCGTATCGCGATCGCCGACGACGTGTGACTCGCGAGAGGGCGCTGCACGCCCGCTGGGTGGCGCTCGGTCCGCTGTCGGACCCGGTGCGGCCGTGGCGACCCGCTCGCGAGACGGGTCAGGCCGAAGCGCCTAGATAAATCGCCAGGCGAGATACGCGCTGTCAGACGACCATGCGCAGCACGTGCAGCGGCCGATCGACGATCGGACCGAAGTTTGATGTGCGGGTGCTCGCAACCATGGCCGTCAGTCGGTTGTAGCAGACAAACGGCGCGCGGTCCAGCGCTACAAGCGCGCGCTCAGCCCGCCACGGCGCCGGGAACGGCGCCGAGCGCCGCGCCGAGCGCCGTCAGGAAGAGCTCGTTCTCCTCGGCCGTGCCGTAGGTGACGCGCAGCGCCGGCGTCTGGCTGCCGAGGGCCTTGCCGCCGCGTACCAGCACGCCGCGCTCCAGCAGCCCCTGCATCACCTCGTCCTCGTCGCGCTCGCCGAGCTCAAACCAGCAGAAGTTCGCCTGGGACTCGGCCGGCTCGATCCCCAGCGCGCGCAGCCCCTCGGCGACCGATTCGCGCTCGGCGACGGTCCTCGTGACGCGATCGAGGACCGCGTCCTGGTGGGCCAGCGCCTCGACGGCCGCGGCCTGCGCAAGCGCGTTGCAAAAGAACGGCTGGCGCACCTGGTCGACGGCTCGCGGCAGATCGTCTGAGCCGCACAGCGCGAAGCCGACCCTCAGACCGCACAGCCCGTAGACCTTGGAGAAGGTGCGCAGCAGCACGAGGTTCGGGTGGCGCGCGAGCCACTGCACCGAGGTTTCCGGGTCGGCGAGCAGGTTGAACTCGCAGTAGGCCTCGTCGAGGATCACGCACACGTGCGGCGGCACCTCGGCGAGGAAGCGCTCGATCTCCTCGGGCGCCAGCGCCGTGCTCGTCGGGTTGTTCGGGTTGCACACGATCACGAGGCGCGTGGCGACGGTGATCTGCGCGAGCATCGCCGCGAGGTCGTGGCGTCCGCGCGAGTCCAGCGCGACCGTGATCGCGCGCGCGCCCGAGGCGGCGCTGAGGTGCGGGTAGACCGAGAACGACGGCCACGCGTACACGAGCTCAGCTCCCGGCTCGAGCAGCGCCTCGCCGGCCGCGAGCAGGATGTCGCACGAGCCGTTGCCGACCGCGATGCGCGACGTCGGCACGTCGTAGCGGTCGGACAGCCGCTGGCGAAGCAGCGCGTTGGAGGGGTCCGGGTAGCGGTTCAGCGACGACAGCGCGCGGTCGATCGCCTCGCGCACCTCGGGCAGCGGCGGATAGGGAGACTCGTTGCTGGCCAGGCGCACGAGCGGCGCCTGCTCGGCGTAGCCGCCGGCGGCCGGGTAGACGGGGATGCGCCGGATGCGCTCTGCGAACTCGAGGGTCATCGTGGGCTCATTGTGACGAATGACCGCGCCCCAGCCGGCGTGCGGCGCCTACTGCGCGGCCGTCAGGTCCGAGCGCAGCGCGGCAGCCTCGCCGAGGTAGACGTGGCGCGACTGGTGGGGCTCCTGCGCGTAGTAGTGGATCAGCACCCTGATCACGTGCGGCAGGGCGCGCGGAACGTCGAGCTCGCGCGCGCACAGCAGCGGCACGTTGTCAAAGCCGAGCGCTCGCGCGGCGACCGCGGGAAACTCGGCGTTGAGGTCGTTCGTCGCGGTGAAGATGCAGCTCACCACGTTCTCGGTGTCGAGCTCGTTGCGCTCGACGATCGCGCGCAGCAGCTCGGTCGTCGCATCGAGGATCGCCGATGCGTCGTTGGAGGACACCGATATCGCGCCGCGCAGGGCGAACAGCCGGAGCATGGACGAGCGATTGTCGCAGAGCGCCCCGGGCGCGACGCCCTGCCGGGCTCATGCGGTCTGACCTCGCGCGCCCGTCGCCACGGCGCGCAGGCGATCGACCTCGCCGCGACTCAATCGCCTGTACGCGCCCGGCGCGAGCCCGTCGAGCGCGAGCGACGCGAACGCGACGCGCTGCAGCTCGAGCACCGGGTGCCCGACCGCCTCGCACATGCGGCGCACCTGTCGGTTGCGGCCTTCGCGGATCGTCAGCTCGATGACGTCCTGGGGGCGCTGCTGGCCCTTCGCGCTCGCGCGACCCGACGCGCGGCCCGGGCGCGTCGCGCGTGCGCGCGTCGATCGCGTCCGCCACGCGGCGCACGCGCGCCGGAGCGGTCGGGCCGTCGTCCAGCGCCACCCCGCCCCGCAGCGCCCGCAGCGCGCCGTCGCCCACCGGACCCCCGCCCACGCGCGCGCGGTAGGTCCGCGAGATCTGAAAGCGCGGGTGGGTCAGCAGGTTGGCGAGCTCGCCGTCGTTGGTCAGCAGGATCAGGCCGCTGCTGTCGGCGTCGAGGCGCCCGACGGGATACAGCCGCAGCCCGCCGGCCGGCACGAGCGAGACGACCGTCGGGCGCCCGTGCGTGTCTCGCGCGGTCGAGATCACCCCGACCGGCTTGTTGACCGCGAACACGACCCGTTCCTGCGCGCCGTCGATCGGGCGGCCGTCGACCTGCACGCGGTCGCCGTCGTCCACGTCGCGCGCCGGGTCGGTCACGACGGCGCCCGCGACAGCGACCCGCCCTTCGCCGATCAGCGCCTCGGCTGCCCTGCGCGAGGCCACGCCGGCATGCGCCAGGTACTTGGCTAGGCGCACCGGCCCCGCCACCCAGCGACGACAGTCCGCTGTGAGCGCTCACGCATCGGCTGCCACCATTACAGCGTGGACCTCGCGCTGCTCGACAAAACGCTCGCAGATCACGACCAGCCGCCCTTTCGCGCGCGCCAGGTGTGGGCGTGGGCGGCGCGCGGCGCCGACGGCTACTCGCAGATGACCGACCTGCCGGGCGATCTGCGCGAGGCGCTCGCGCGCGAGCTGCCGTTCTCGAGCCTTGACCTGCAGCGGCAGGCGCGCTCGAGCGACGGCACCGTCAAGGCGCTCTTTCACACCGCCGACGGGCGTGCGCTCGAGGCGGTGCTGATGCGCTACCACAGCGGGCGGCGCTCGATCTGCGTGTCCTCGCAGTCGGGCTGCCCGCTGACGTGCACGTTCTGCGCGACCGGCGCGATGCGCTTCGCGCGCAACCTCACGGCGTCTGAGATCGTCGACCAGGTGCTGCACTTCCGGCGCATCGAGCCGGTCGACCACTGCGTGTTCATGGGCATGGGCGAGCCGCTGCTGAACCTCGACAACGTGCTCGCCGCCTGCGAACGGCTGCCGGACATCGGCATCTCACACAGGCACACGACGATCTCGACCGTCGGCTGGATACCCGCGATCGAGCGGCTCGCCGAGCAGGACATGCCGCTGCGCCTGGCCATCTCCGTGCACGCGGCCGACGACGCGCTGCGCTCGCAGCTGATGCCCGTCAACGAGCGCTACCCGCTGCGCGACGTGATCGGCGCCGCCCGCGCCTTCTATGCGCGCAAGCGCCGCCGCGTGTTCGTCGAGTACGTGATGCTCGCCGGCGTCAACGACCGCTACGAGCAGGCGCTCGCGCTCGCCGACCTCCTCACCGAGCGCCGGACCGCCAACGGGAGCTCGATCTTCAAGGTCAACCTGATCCCCTACAACCCCACCGCCCGGAGTCGGGATGGATCGCGCCGCCGACTACGGAGCCGCTTCGAGGGCTCCAGTCGCGAGTCGATCGCGGCGTTTCGCGCCGCGCTGCAGGGTCCCGCGGCCATCCAGCAACGGTGCGCCTCACACGCGGGCGCGACATCGACGCCGCCTGCGGTCAGCTTGCGGCACGCGCCGCCTAGCCCAAGGAGCGCATGACCACGGCACCGGCCTACTGCGCTGCGCCGGACATCGCCCGCGCGCGCCTCGCCGGCGCGCAGCAGGCGCTCGCGCAGGTCGGCCTGCTCCTCGGGCGTCGGGTCCCACTGCGCGACGTCGGGCAGCTCCTCCAGCGAGCGCAGCCCGAACAGCTTGAGGAACTGCGTGCTCGTGCGGTAGAGGACGGCGCCGAACTGCGAGCGACCCGCCTCTTCGATCAGCCCGCGGTCGAGCAGCGTCGTCGTCGCCGAGTCGGCGCTCACGCCGCGGATGCGCGTGATCTCCGGACGCGACACGGGCTGCAGGTAGGCGACGATCGCGAGCGTCTCGGCCTGCGCGGGGCTGAGCGTCGCGGTGCGCGGGCGGCTGAACAGACGCCGCGCCGCCTGCTCGCTGTCGGGGTCGCTGGCCAGCGTGAAGCCGCCGCCGAGCTCGCGCAGCCTGATGCCGCGCAGGCCCGGCGCGTACTGCTCTGCCAGCAGCGCGAGCGCCGCTTCGGTCGCGTCGGCGTCCGCTTGCGTCGCGTCGGCGAGCTCCTCGACGCTGAGCGGATCGGCCGACAGGAACAGCAGCGCCTCGAGCGTGCGCGCGAGCTCGCTCACCCGGCGACCGCCACGACCGCCTCGGAGGAGGCGCGCACGGCGATCTCGCCGAAGCTCTCGCGCTGCTCCCAGTCGGCCTCGCCGCGTTTGTAGAGCTCCAGCAGGGCGAACACGGTCACCGCGACCGTCATGCGGTCCGCGCCGCGAACCGCCTCGTCGAAGTCGAACGCGCCGCGGCGCAGCAGCCCGCGCAGGTGCGCGAGGCGCTCGGCGACCGTCACGCGCGGGATGCTGATGTGGCGCAGGTTGATCGTCGGCGGCATCGCGAGCATTCGCCCGATCGCCTCGCCGAGCGCCCGCGGGTCCTCCGAGCCCTCGCACGGGCGCGAGCACGGCTCGGCGCAGGTTCGGCGGCAGCGGCACGCTGCGAAAGCGCACGCCGTGCTCGCGCGCGAGCAGCTCGCGCAGATGGCCGGCCGCCGAGCGGTAGCGGCGCGCGTCGAGCATGCGCGCGAGCAGCTCGTGCGCCGCCTGCTCGGGCTCGATGTCCAGCAGCTCCTCGTCGTCGCCGGCGAGCATCAGCTTGGACTTCAGCTCCAGCAGCGCGGCGATCAGCACGATGAACTCGGTCGTCGTCTCCAGGTCGAGCTCGCCGCGCCCCTGCAGGTGGTCGAGGTAGGTCGAGCACGACGTCGGCCAGCGACACCTCGAGCAGGTCCACCTCTTCGCGCAGGATCAGCGTCAGCAGCAGGTCGAACGGCCCGCTGAACACGTCCAGGTCGAGGTCGAGCATCGCGACTGTCATGGGCGCACCGTACCTGTTGGGACGGCCGGCACGGCGGGCCGTCTAAGCGCTCGCGCGGGGCACGCCGACGCCCATCGCGCTCACGCACGTCGGCCAGCGTGCGCGAGGCGATCACGCGGGCGCGCGCCGCGCCATCCTCGAGCACGCGCTCGAGCGCCGGCTCGTCGGCGCGCAGCGCGCCATAGCGCTCGCGCACCGGCGCCAGGTAGTCGATGACCGCGGCCGCCACCGCCGCCTTCAGGTCGCCGTAGCCGCGCGCGTCGGCCAGCTGCGCCTGCGCCTGCTCGGGAGTCTGCGCGCTCGCGGCCGCGAGGATCTCGATCAGGTTGCTGACGCCCGGCTTGTCCGGCGCGCGCACGATCTCGCTGCCGGAGTCGGTGACCGCGCTCTTGATCTTCTTCTCGATCGCCTGCGGCTCGTCGAGCACGTACACGGTCCCCTGCTCGCTGCCGCCGGTCGTCGACATCTTCGTCGTCGGGTCCTGCAGGTCCATGATGCGCGCGCCGACCTCTGGAATGCGGTGCTCGGGGACGACGAGCAGCTCCCGCCCGTCGGCGAAGCGCGCGTTGAAGCGCCGCGCGACGTCGCGCATCAGCTCCAGGTGCTCGCGCTGGTCCTCGCCGACCGGCACCTCCTGCGCGCGGTAGGCGAGCACGTCGGCGGCCTGCAGCACCGGATACACGAGCAGGCCGGCCGAGACCAGCTCGCGGTCTCGCTGCGCGGCCGACTTGTCGCGGAACTGGTGCATGCGCTGCAGGCGCCCGAGCTCGGTCACGCCGCACAGCAGCCAGCACAGCTCGGTGTGCTCGGCCACGTCGCCCTGGCGAAAGAGCATGCTGCGCTGCGGGTCCAGGCCCGCCGCGAGCAGCAGCGCCAGCAGGTCATACACGCTCGCGCGCAGCTCGGCGGGATCGTAGGGAACGGTGGTCGCGTGCAGGTCGACGATGCAGTACAGCCCTTCGCCGCGGTCCTGCCCGGCGACGTACTGGCTGATCGCGCCGATGTAGTTGCCCAGATGCTTGCTGCCCGTCGGCTGGATGCCCGAGAAGATGCGCACTCAGAGAGCTCTGCCGGATGACCGGGTTCTTGGCCGCGGCGACCTCGTCCAGGCGCCTGACCGGCGTCGTGTAGGGGGCGCCGCGCGCGACCTCGCGGACCCTCCTCGACCGCCTCGGAGAGGATGTCGGCGAGCGCCTGCGCGAACGCGTCGAGCGTCTCCTTGGTCTCGGTCTCGGTCGGCTCGATCATGAGCGCCTCCTCGACGAGCAGCGGGAAGTAGACGGTCGGCGGGTGAAAGCCGAAGTCCAGCAGGCGCTTGGCCAGGTCCAGCGTCTGGATCTGCAGGTCGCGCTTCATCGGCCCGCCCGAGAGCACGAACTCGTGCATGCACAGCTGCCCGTAGGCGAGCGGCAGCTGCTCCACGACGCCGAGCTCCGTCAGGCGCGCGAGCAGGTAGTTGGCGTTCAGCACGGCCATCTGCGAGGCGTCCTTGAGCCCCTCGGCGCCGAGCGAGCGGATGTAGGCGTAGGCGCGCACGAGGCAGCCGTAGTTGCCGTTGAAGCCGCGCAGGCGCCCGATCGACTTGCCGCCCGGCCCGCCGTCGCTGCCGTGGTCGAGGTCATAGAAGCGCTCGCCGCCCGCGCCCGCGCCGTTCGCCGAGGCCTCGCGCAGCACGACCAGCGGCGTCGGCAGGAACGGCGCGATGCGCTCGCTGACCGCGATCGGCCCCGAGCCCGGTCCGCCGCCGCCGTGGGGCTGGGTGAAGGACTTGTGCAGGTTGAAGTGCACGACGTCAAAGCCCATGTCGCCCGGACGCGAGATGCCCATCACGGCGTTGAGGTTGGCGCCGTCGTAGTACAGCGTCGCGCCGACCCCGTGCACGATCGAGGCGATCTGCTCGATGTTGGGGTCGAACAGGCCGAGCGTGTTGGGGTTGGTGAGCATCAGGCAGGCGACGTCCTCGTCGGCCTTGGCGCGCAGGTCCTCGACATCGACGCCGCCGGCGGCGTCGGTGGCGAGCTTGACGACCTGCATGCCGGCCATCGTCACCGTCGCCGGGTTGGTGCCGTGCGCGGTGTCGGGCGTGAGCACCTTGTGGCGCGTCTGCCCGCGGTCCTCGTGGTAGGCGCGCGCGAGCATCACGCCGGCGAGCTCGCCGTGCGAGCCGGCCGACGGCTGCAGCGATACGTACGGCAGCCCCGATATCTCCGCCAGCGCCTCCTGCAGGTTGAACATCAGCTGCAGCGCGCCCTGCGCGCGCGCGGGGTCCTGCAACGGGTGCAGCCGCGCGTGGCCGGGCAGCGCGGCGACGCGCTCGTTCACGCGCGGGTTGTGCTTCATCGTGCACGAGCCGAGCGGGTAGAAGCCCGAGTCCAGGTCGAAGTTTCGCTTGGAGATGCCGACGTAGTGGCGCACGATCTCCGGCTCTGAGACCTCGGGCAGGCGCGGCGCGCGCTCGCGGCGAAGGCGAGCCGGCAGCAGCGTCTCGCGGTCGACGTCGGGCACGTCTGACTGCGGGCACACGAACGCGCGCCGACCCGGCGCGCCCTTCTGGAAGATGGTGCGCGCGCCGTCTCGCTGCTGGGGGGTCTCGACGCTCACGACACGCGCTCCGGCGTGCGCCCGGCGGGCCCGTCGGCGACGCGCTCGGCCGCGACCGCCGCCGCGAGCACGTCCGCGAGGCGATCGATGTCGGCGCGCGTGCGCCGCTCGGTGATCGCCACGAGCAGCCCGCCGCGGTCCTGCTCGCGCCCGCTGAGCGCCTGCATGTCGACGCCCGGGTTCACACCCGAGCGCGCGCAGCGCGCCGCGCACGGCCGCCACGTCGGCGTCCAGGCGCAGCGCGAACTCGCGCACGACCGGCTGGTTGTGCATCACCGCCACGCCGTCCAGCGCGCCGAGCGCCTCGCGCGCGTAGTGGGTGCGCGCGAGCAGCAGCTCGCCGAGCTCGGCCAGGCCGCGCGGCCCCAGCCAGGCGAGGTAGACGACCGCGCCGAGCGCGTTCAGCGCCTGCGCGGTGCAGATGTTCGAGGTCGCCTTCTCGCGGCGGATGTGCTGCTCGCGCGTCTGCAGCGTGAGCACGAAGCCGCGCCGGCCGTCGACGTCGACGGTCTCGCCGGCGATCCGCCCGGGCATGCGCCGCAGGAACTGCTCGCGCGCGGCGAACAGCCCGAACGAGGGGCCGCCGAAGTCCAGGCGGTTGCCGAGCGGCTGGCCCTCGCCGACGGCGACGTCCACGCCGCATTCGCCGGGCGCGCGGAGCACGCCGAGCGTGATCGGGTCGACCTGCGCGACGACGACCGGCGAGTCGCTCGTGCCCGGCGCGCCCTGCCCGTCGTGCGCCGCGTCGCTGAGCGCCTGCGCGTCCTCGACGGCGCCGTAGAAGTTCGGCTGCGCGAACAGCGCCGCGCTCGTGTCCGAGTCGATCGCCTGCGCCCACGCGCCCACGTCGGTGACGCCGTCGACGGTCGGCACCTGCACGACCTCCATGCCGTAGCCGCGCGCGTAGGTGGCGATCGTCTGGCGCGTGTGCGGATGCATGCCCGCGCTGAGCACCAGGCGCCGGCGGCCGTTGTGCAGCTTTGCCATGTACGCGGCGGCCGCCGCCGCGCTCGGCCCGTCATAGACCGACGCGTTTGACACCGGCAGCGCGGTCAGCTCGGAGATCGCCGTCTGGTACTCGAACATCACCTGCAGGCCGCCCTGGGAGATCTCCGGCTGATAGGGCGTGTAGGGGGTGAGGAACTCCGAGCGCTCCATCAGCATGTCGATCAGCGCCGGCACGTAGTGGTCGTACATGCCCGCGCCGAGGAACGACAGCTCGTCTTCGCTGGAGACGTTGCGCAGCGCGAGCGCGCGCAGATGCGCGAACACGTCCTGCTCGCTCATCGCGCCGGGCAGCGCCAGCGGGCGGTCCAGGCGGACCGTCTCGGGGATCTGGCGCTCGAACAGCTCGCTCAGCGAGCTCACGCCGATCGCCGCCAGCATCTGGCGCAGGTCGTCGTCTGTGGTCGCGGTGTAGCGGGTCAAAGGGCTCGCTGTCAGCCTAGCCGCCGAGGGTGGCGGAATAGGTCGAAGCGTCGAGCAGCATGCGCCGCTCGTCGACGTCGGCGAGCGTGATCTTGACCATCCAGCCCGCGCCGTATGGGTCCTCGTTGATCGTCTGCGGCGCGTCGGCGAGCGCCTCGTTGACGGCGATCACCTCGCCCGACAGCGGCGCGATCACCTCCGAGACGGCCTTCACCGACTCGACCTCGGCGTAGGGCTCGCCCGCGGTCAGCGCGCTGCCCACCGCGGGCGGCTCGAAGAAGACCACCTCGCCGAGCGTGTCCTGCGCGTACCAGGTGATCCCGAGCGTCGCGTGCGTCGGGTCGTCGGGCTCGATCAGCGCCCAGTCGTGCTCGGCGTGGTAGAGCAGGTTTTCGGGGTAGCCTGGCCTGGGACATCACGGGCCCTTTCGGTAGAGCGGCTTCTCGCGGACGGCGGCGGAGCGCATCTTGCCACGCACGTCGATCTCGAGATGCGTGCCCACGGCCGCGCGCGCGGCGGGCACGTAGGCCAGCCCGACGCCGACGCCGAGGCACGGCGAGAGCGTGCCGCTGGTGACGACGCCGCCGCCGGCGATCGGGTTGCCCTGGCGCGCGATGCCGGCGCCCTCGATCGCGAACGCGACGAGCTTCTCGTCGGGGCCGCGCTCGCGCACCGCGCGCACCGCGTCGGCGCCGATGAAGCCGGTGTCCTCGCGACAGCACCAGCCGAGGCCCGCCTCGATCGGCGTGCGCTCGGTCGAGAGGTCGTTGCCGTACAGGTGAAAGCAGGCCTCCAGGCGCAGCGTGTCGCGCGCCGCGAGCCCGGCGGGTCGCGCGCCGCGGCGCACGAGCTCATCCCACACGCGCGGCGCGTCGGCCGGGATCGAGCAGCAGCTCGACGCCGTCCTCGCCGGTGTAGCCGGTCCCGCAGATGAGCGTCTCGGCGCCCGCCAGCCGTCCCGGCGCGGCCGTCATGCGCGCCGGCAGCGGCGCGTCGGCGATCGCCTGCGCCACCTCGCGAGCGCGCGGGCCCTGCACGGCGAGCATCGCGTAGGAGTCGATCGCGTCGAGCACCTCGACGTCGGCGCGCTCGGCTGCGTGCGCGCGAAACCACTGCAGGTCGCGCTCGTGGTTTGCGGCGTTCGTGACCGTCAGGTAGCGATCGCCCTCGAGGCGATAGCGTGAAGAGGTCGTCGAGCACGCCGCCGTCCTCGCGGCACAGCATGCTGTACTGCGCGCCGCCGACCGCGATCTTCGCGACGTCGTTTGAGAGCAGTCGCTGCAGCAGCGCCAGCGCGCCCGGCCCGCGCGTCTCGATCTGGCCCATGTGCGACACGTCGAACATGCCCACGTCGGTGCGCACGGCCATGTGCTCCGGGCGCACGCCCTCGTACTGCACCGGCATCTCCCAGCCGGCGAAGTCGACCATCCTCGCGCCCGCCGCCACGTGACGGTCGAACAGGGCGGTGCGGCGCAGCGTGGTCTCCATCTGACGCCAGGCTATCGCCGCCGCGCCCATACCGCCGGCTGGCGCGTGGCTCGACGTCGAGCTCCTGACGCTCGACGCCGGGCTTGCGAGCGCCGCCGCGAAGGACGGACGGCTCGCGCCGGCGCACGGTGCTAGAACCTGTCGGGCGTGTCCAGCTCGTGCCAGAAGAGAGGCGTCGGCTGCTCTGTCAGGCCCGCTTCGCCCATCATCTTGCCGATCTCCTCGGTCGAGCCGAAGAAGTCGAGAAACGCCTGCTCGCTGTCCCACTCGTCCACCACGAGCACTTCGCCGTCGCCGCCGTAGAACCGGTGGGCTTTGCAGCCCATGCCCTTCGCCTTGTCCGACACCCCCGTCAGCACGTCCACGTTGGCCGCTGCGACCTCCATGAACCGTTCGGGATCCACCTTGACACGCAAACCCATCATCACCGACATGCTTGACCCTCCCGCTCGTTTGAGCGCGCCATTCGAGCAGGCTCGCCAGTCCCTGTCAACGAAGCCTGGCCTCGCCTCCGTCTTCTGCCGTGCTGTTCGGCGGGCGCATGCGCCCGCCGCGGGAGCTCGCATGCGAGCTCCCGGCCGGTGCCGCATGCGGCACCGGCTTGCAAGAGACGATCAAACGAGTCGAGTGTGCCCGCGCTCAGCGCAGGAACGGCGGCACGTCGATGTCGTCGTCTGAGATCTCGAGCGACGAGCGCTGGCGGTCGTCGATGCGCGGATTGCGGTCGCGCCGCGAGCGCGACTCCTGGCGCGCGCTGCGCCCCGGGCGGTGGTCGAAGCCCGTGCCGATCACGGTCACGCGCACGTCGTCGCCCATGCTCTCGTCGATGACCGCTCCGAAGATGATGTTCGCGTTCGGGTCGGCCGCGTTCTGGATGATCTCCGCGGCGTCGTTGACCTCGAACAGGCCGAGGTCCTTGCCGCCGGTGATGTTCAGCAGGATGCCCGTCGCGCCGTCGACCGACTCCTCCAGCAGCGGCGAGGAGATGGCGGCTTTCGCGGCCTCCGCGCAGCGGCCCTCGCCGCCGGCGCTGCCGATGCCCATCAGCGCCGAGCCGGCGTCGTGCATGATCGTGCGCACGTCGGCGAAGTCGAGGTTGATCAGGCCGGGGATCGTGATCAGGTCGGTGATGCCCTGCACGCCCTGGCGCAGCACGTTGTCGGCCTCGCGGAAGGCGTCGAGCATCGACGTGCGCTTCTCGACGACCGCCAGCAGCTTCTCGTTGGGGATCACGATCAGCGTGTCGACGACCTCGCGCAGGCGCTCGATGCCCTCGGTCGCCTGGCGCGCGCGTTGCGAGCCCTCGAAGTCAAACGGCCGCGTCACCACGCCGACCGTCAGCGCGCCGATCTCGTTCTTCGCGATCTCCGCGATCACCGGCGCCGCGCCCGTGCCCGTGCCGCCGCCCTCGCCCGCCGTCACGAACACCATGTCCGCGCCCTTCAGCGTCTCCTTGATGTCGTCGCGCGACTCAGACGCCGCGCCGAGGCCGACGTCGGGGTCCGCGCCCGCGCCGAGGCCCTTCGTCGACTCGTGTCCGATGTTCAGCTTGATGTCGGCGTCGCACATCGCGAGCGCCTGCGCGTCGGTGTTCGCCGCGATGAACTCCACGCCGCGCAGACCCGCGTCGACCATGCGGCTGACCGCGTTGGTCCCGCCGCCGCCGACGCCCACGACCTTGATTACGGCCAGATAGCTTCCGCTGTTCTCCATGATGGTTCTATCCGAAGCCTTCAGTAGGTGTTAAGGGTTCAACCGACGCTGTCGAGCGAACCGCCGAGTTGCGCACGCTATGCAGGGAACTTCGCCCTGTCAACGAAACCCCCCAGCCTCGCAAGAATCATTGCAGATCGAGGAACTCTCGACCGGGCCCCGAGGCATCGCCTCAGGCTGCTATCAACCTCAAGTCGAGGTCGACTGTTGCTGACGTTTGGCTGTCAGCCGGTTGGAGCGCCGCTTTCGGCGCCCCCCGGCCGCGGAGCTCGCTCGGGGAGGCTTCGCCGGACGTCGACGGGGAGCCCGATTGCGTCGCCGTCGAGCCGCTCGACTTCGCTTTCGCCGCCCGTCGGCGTCGTGCTCGCCGTGGAGCTCAGACCGCCGGCGACCGCCGCTTCCAGCCCCGCGGCGAGCGCCGCCGCGGTCGTCGGATCCGAGGCGCTCGACGGTTCGGCTTCGCTGCCCGCGCCCGCGTGCGCGACGCCCGGCGCAAAGCCCGCGGCCGGACGTTCGGGCACGCGCACGTCGACGTAGCTCGCGCCGGCGGAGCTCGGGTCCGCGAGCACGCGCGCCAGCGACAGCCACTTCGCGTGCGGCGTCGTCGCGTCGCCGAAGTACGCGCGCACCCGCCCCGCCAGCACGATCGTCACGCCCTGCGGGCCGCTGTAGCAGCCGGTGATCAGGCGCGCGAGCACCCGCGGCGCGGCGCCCAGCACCGCCAGCTGCGCCCGCAGCATCACGCCGCGCACGCCGCGTCCCGCCAGCGGCAGGATGGCAGCCGCCGCGCCGCTCGCGTGCACCGTCGGCAGCGATGCGCTCAGCAGGCCGGGGCCGAGCGCCACGCCATCGGCGGCGACCGCCGTGCGCGAACCGCCGGCTTCCAGCGCCGCGACCGGCGGTTGCTCGACCACCTGCACGCGCAGGCCGTGCGGGAAGATCGCGCGCGCGTGCAGCGAGCGCACGATCGCAAAGCGCGCGACCGCGTCGCTCAGCGTCGCCGTCGACACGTCCAGCGTGCTCATGCCGTGCGACGAGCGCGCGAGCGCGGCTTCGATCGCGCGCGCGTCGGGGCTGTCATGCGCGATGCCGCTGATCTGCACGCGCTCGACGGCCACCAGCGAGCTGTGACGCAGCCACAGCCATCCTCCCGCCAGCAGCGCGAGCGCCGCCGTGAGCGCGAGCGCCAGGCGGCGATGGTCCGACAGCGCACCGAGCGCCGAGCGCCCCAGCGCGGTTGAGCGCGACGACGCCCGTCGACTTCGGCGCGCGGAGCGTCCGCGCAACGGCAACCTCAGGCGCGGAGCCCGCCACGCGCTCGGCCTGACGGGGCGACCGGCGGCGGTCGATTCGGCAAGCGAGCGAGCCATCACGCAGGTCTTCGACCCGCCGGCCCGAATCCCTCGCCGCGCCGACAAGGGTGCCCCGTGCGAGCCCGGGGCACCCTGTGTCGTCTGCTGCTAACTGCGGCGCGCCGCTAACTGGCCGAGCCTTCCTGGCTCTGCCAGTTGCCCTGCGCGGTGTTGTTGGCGTTGCCCGCCTGCGAGCTCGTGCTGGCCTCGTTGGACTGGCTCACGCCGCCGCCGGACTGACCGTCGTCGCGGCCCTGACCGCCGTCGCAGCCGCAGCGACCGCCCTAGTCGTCGTGCCCGCTCTTTCAGGACGAGTCCTCGGAGAACGGCTCGTTGACGTTGCTCTGTTCATTGCTGGCAGAGCTCTCGGCCGACTGGTCGGTGCTGTTGCTGTTCGACGCGGACTGGCTCTGCGTCACCGAGCCCGACTGACCGTGCCCGTTGTCGCGCGAACCGCCGTCCTTGCCACCGGAGGCAACTCCCTGCTGGTCCTGGAAGTTGCCCTGTTCGGTGTTGTTGGCGTTGCCGGCCTTGGAGCTGGTCTGCCCCTCGTTCGACTGCCTCACGCCACCGTCGCCCGACCCCTTGCTCTTGAACGAGCCTGGGGCGTTGACGTTGGTCTGTTCGTTGCTGGCCGAGCTCTTGGCCGACTGGTCGGTGCTGTTGCTGTTCGACGCGGACTGGCTCTGCTCGACCGAGCCCGAGCCGCCCTGTCCGCCGTTGTCGCGACCGTCGCCCTGGCCCTTGTGGCCCTTCTGGCCCTTGTGGCCTGCTTGTGGTGGCCGCGGCGACCGCCGTCATCTCCCTTTTGACCGCAGGAGCTGCCGCCGTTGCCCTGGCCCTTGCCCTGGCCCTGGCCGTTGCCCTGGCCCTGGTCGTGGCTCTTGCCCTGGTTTCCGAACGCGGTGCCCTGCTGGTCCTGGGTGTTGCCCTGCTCGGTGTTGTTGGCGTTGCCCGCCTTGGAGCTGGTCTGCCCCTCATTCGACTGGCTCGACGCCACCGTCGTTCGACCCCCTGCTCAGGATCGACACGGGCGCGTTGATGTTGGTCTGTTCGTTGGATGCGGACGATGTCGCCTGCTGGTTGGTCTTGTTGCTGTTTTCAGCCTTCTGGCTCTGTTCCACCGTGCCGCCGCCGCCGTCCTGACCGTGATCGCTGCCACCGCTACCACCGGCGGAGCCGTTCTGCTCCTGTCCGTTTTCCTGCTCGGTGTTGTTGGCGTTGCCCGCCGCGGAGGTCGTCTTGCCCTCGTTGGACTGGTTGACAGCGCCGTCGTTTGACCCCGAGCTGAGAATCGAGATAGGGGCGTTGATGTTCGTCTGCTGCGAGCTCGCTTCGCTCGAAGCCGACTGTTCGGTCGTGTTCTGGTTGGTGGCCGTCTGCGTCTGCTTGACGAGCGCTCCGAGCGTTCCGCTCGGGCCGTTGCCCGCGAGCGCGACGCTCGGGGCCACGGCAAGCGCGCAGGCGCTCGCGACCACTGCAATGCAATGGCGTTTCATGAACTAGCTCCTTTCGAGCCTTCGAGTTGATTTCGGAGGACCCGCCTCGAATGCGCGAGGCCTCGAGTGCGGATCGATGTACGCGCGCCGATCGCTCCGATCAGCGCGGTTGGCTCACCGGCGGGGCTAGCCCGGGTCGCTCGGGTACGAGGGCCAGCGGCGCCAGGTGCGCGGCCAGCTCGCAAGCCGCAGTCGGCGCCGCGCCCGCTGGGCCCCCAGTCACGAGGAGGCCCGCAAGAAGCAGCAAGATGGATAGCCCCGACGCCGGCAGCCGCGCCGGCGCCGGTCGAAAGGCCGCCGAGCGGCGCCGGCGACGTGTGGCGGCACGACGCCGGCCGCCACGGCGTCGCGGCGCCATGCAAGCTCGCGGTTCCGTCATCCGACCGAAGCTGGCCGCCGACCAGCGCTATCGACTCAGGACGGGCAGTGATGCGCCGGTAACGCCCAGACGTCCGCATCGCGGCCGACACGGCCGCGGACGACGAAGTGACCGCCGACGAGCCCGCGAGAGCGCGATCCCGGGCGTGGGGCCACCCGGCGGCGGCGCCGGCGGCGCGATGCCAACCTACGGAGGAGCTCGTCTCTGCGCTGGCGGGGGCGGCGCCGTCGACCCTGGCCCGGCCGCGCGGGCTGTCCTCACGACCGTCGTGTTCGACGCGCGCCCCGAGGAGTACGGCGATCGGGTTCGGTGGCGGGTGCGGCCAGGCGCGTTCGACGGTCTGCGTGACCGGAGCGGTGGCCGAGGTGATCGTCTTGCTGGCGGGTGCGGCCAGGCCTTCGACGGTCTTCGTGACCGGAGCGGTGGCCGAGGTGATCGTCTTGCTGGCGGGTGCGGCCGAGGCCTTCGACGGTCTTCGTGACCGGAGCGGTGGCCGAGGTGATCGTCTTGCGTGGCGGGAGCGGCCAGGCCTTCGACGGTCTTCGTGACCGGAGCGGTGGCCGAGGTGATCGAGGCGATCGTCTTGCTGGCGGGGGCGGCCACGCTTGTCGACGGTCTTCGTGACCGGGGCGGTGGCCGAGGTGATCGTCTTGCGTGGCGGGAGCGGCCGACGGCCTTCGACGGTCTTCGGTGACCGGAGCGGTGGCCGAGGTGATCGCTCTTGCTGGCGGGGGCGGCTGACGCTTTCGACGGTCTTGGTGACCGGGGCGGTGGCCGAGGTGATCGTCTTACGCTACCGGCGCGGGGCTGCCACGCTTTCGACGGTCTTGGTGACCGGGGCGGTGGCCGAGGTGATCGTCTTGCTGGCGGGGGCAGCCGCGCCTTCGACGGTCTGGGTGACCGGAGCGACCGACCCGACGCTCGGCAGGACCGGGGCTCCCGCGTCGGCTGCGGCGCCGGGGGACGCGTAGGCGGCGGTGCCAACCGCGGCCGCGAGGGTTGCGAGTGTCACCCCGAGCCCTACGAACAGCGAGAGATGGCCAACCCTGATGAGCATCGCCTCGATCTGAGTAGGGTTTCCCCCGTTTCCGCCGGGCCAAACCTGCCAGAACCGGTCTTTATCTTCCTAAGTAGAGCCGCCGCGCCCATGCCCGCGCTCTGAGCGCCCATCCGGGGATCGCCAGGGAAACCGCACCTCGCCGAACGTCTGCGCCTCGGGCTCGAGCGCCACGCCAAAGCGCTCGAGCACGCGGGCGCGCCCTGCGGCCATCACCGCGACGATCTCGGCGGTCGTCGCCGTGCCGGTGTTCTCGACGAAGTTCGCGTGCTTGGGCGCGAACCTCGCGCCCCCGACCGCCAGCCCGTTGCACCCCGCCTCAGACAGCAGCTGCCCGGCCGTGCGACCCTCGGCGCGCGGGTCCTGCGGGTTCTTGAACGTCGAGCCGAACGTCCTGATCCCCTGCGGCTGGGCCTCGTGGCGACGGGCTGCGCATGTCGGCGATCGTCGCCTTCACGCTGCGCGACCTCCGCCGGCTCGAGCAGGAAGCACGCGCGCGTGACGATCTCCTCGTCTGACAGGCGCGAGCTGCGATAGGACAGGCCGAGCTCGTCGGGCGCGCGCCGCTCGAGGACGAACGCCGCCGGCGCGCGAGCCCGGCGCCGTCGCTGGCCAGCCCCCCCTCGCGCCGTCCGTCGCCGCGACCGCCAGCTCGCACCCACTCGAGCACCTCGCCGAGCTGCCCGCCGTAGGCGTTTGCGTTCATGCGCACCGCGCCGCCCACGGTGCCCGGGATGTTGACGCCGAACTCGATCCCCGACAGCCCCGCGAGCGCCGCCTGCGTGGCCAGCGCCGGCAGGCGCGCGCCGGCGCCGCAGACGATGCGCGGCGGCTCGCACCTCGATGCGCGCGAGCTCGCGGTCGAGCTTGAGCACGAGCCCGCGCACGCCGTCGTCGGCGACCAGCAGGTTCGACCCCGAGCCGACAACCGACGACCCGAATCCAGCCGCGCGCGCCCATGCGAGCAGCTCCAGCAGCTGGCGCTCGCTGCCCGCGCGCGCGAACCACTGCGCCGGACCGCCGGTCCGGACGGTCGTCAGCCGCGCCATCGGGTAGTCGCGCTGCACGCCGACGGCCGGCACGCGCGCAGCGCTCATGCGCGCTCCCGCTGCGCCGACCGAGCGCGCGCTCGTGCACGCTCCAGACCGAGCGCGCGCGCGAGGTGATCGACGTTTCCCGCGCCCATCGTCACGCAGACGTCGCCTCCCGACAGCAGCGCGCGCAGCGACCGCTCGCGCGTCGGTGAGCGTCGGCAGCCAGAGCACCAGGCGCCCGGGTGCCGCGTCGGCCGCGGCCTGCGCGACGAGCAGCCCGCTCACCCCGGGGAAGTCCTCGGCGCGCTCGCGCGCCGGATACACGTCGCTCACCGCGATCACGTCCGCCGCCGCGCAGCGCCTGGCCGAACTCCCTCGCGAGCAGCTGCGTACGCGAGTACAGGTGCGGCTGAAAGACCGCCACCAGCCGCCGGCAGTCGAGCGTGCGCGCGGCCGCGAGCGTCGCCGCCACCTCGCTCGGGTGGTGCGCGTAGTCGTCATAGACGCGCGCGCCGGCCTCGGTCTCGCCGACCAGCTCAAAGCGCCTTCCCGCGCCCTGAAAGCCCGCCAGCGAGCCCGCCGCGAGCGAGCGGTCCGCGCCCGCCAGGCGGGCCGCCTCGAGCGCGCCGACCGCGTCGAGCGCGTTGTGGGCGCCGAGCACCGACAGGCGCACGCGCTCGCCGCGCCAGTCAAAACGCGACCCGTCCGCTGCGAGACTCGGGTCCACGACGTCGAAGCGAGCGAGTGTCGGGGGCGGCGGATCGCGGCACGAGCGAGAGCAGCTCGGCGCGGTCCCAGACCACGATCGCCTCGCGCGCGAGCGCCAGGAACGCCCGGAACGCCTCGCGCAGCTCAGCCAGCGAGGCGAACGTCGCATGGTGGTCGAGCTCGACGTTCGTCAGCAGCGCGATCTCGACGTCGAGGCTGAGCATCGAGCGGTCGGACTCGTCGGCCTCCACGACCAGCCACTCGCCGTCGGCCCATCGCGCGTTCGCCAGCTCGCCGCCGGGCGGCGCGCCGATCAGCCAGCCCGGATCGAGGCCCGACGCGAGCAGCGCGTGCACGAGCATCGACGCCGTCGTCGTCTTGCCGTGCGTGCCCGCTACGGCGATCGTGCGCTTGAGCGACGTGAGCTCTGCCAGCAGCTGCGCGCGCGGGCGCTCGGGCAGGCCGCGCTCGCGCGCGGCCGCTGCGCTCGACGTTGTCCTCGGGCACCGCCGAGGAGAAGACGAGCTCGACCCGCTCGCCCGCGGGCACGTTCGCCGCCGCGTGGCCGATCTGCGCCCGCAGCACACCGTCGCGCTGCAGGCGCTCGAGGTAAGGGCTCGGCGCGGCGTCCGAGCCGCTCACCTGCGCCCCCAGGGCGTGCGCGACGCGCGCATATCCGCTCATCCCGGCTCCGCCGACGCCGACGAAGTGCAGCCGCCGCCCCTGCCACGGCTGCGCGACGGCGCTCACCCGCCGGCCGCCTGCAGCAGCTCGCTCGCGACGTCGCGGGCGGCGTCCGGCCGCGCCAGGCCGCGCGACGCCGCGGCCATCGCCGCCAGGCGGTCGCGATCGGCGAGCAGCTCTGAGACCTCGCCCGCCAGGCGCGCCGCGGTCAGCTGCGCGTCGGCGATCACGACCGCCGCCCCGGCGTCTGACATCCATCGCGCGTTTGAGCTCTGGTGATCGCCCGCCGCGTGCGGGTAGGGCACGAGGATCGCCGGCAGGCCGTGCGCGGCGATCTCGAACACCGAGCCGCCGGCGCGCGCGACGACCAGGTCGGCGGCGGCGAGCGCGTCGGCGAAGTCCTCCATGTCCAGCTGCTCGCGCAGGTCATACCCGGCGCGCAGCGGGCGCTCGCGCAGCTGGGCGTAGTCGCGGCTTCCGCACACGTGCAGCACGCGAAAGGGCGCCGCGTCGAACGCCTCCAGCGCGGCCAGGTTCAGCGAACGGGCGCCCAGCGAGCCGCCGAACACCAGCACGCAGGTCTCCTGCGGCGCGATCCCAAAGCGCGCGCGCGCCGCGGCGCGGTCTCGCCCGAACGCTGTCACCGGGCGCCCGGTGACGCGATAGCGACCGCCATTTCGTCCCGGCAGCTCGAATGCCAGGCAGACCCGCCGCGAGAACGGCGCCAGCGCCCTGTTGGTCAGCCCCAGCCGGCTGTCGGCCTCGGTCAGCACGAGCGGCACACGCAGGCTCAGCGCCGCGAGGCCGACCGGTCCGGCGACGTAGCCGCCGCCGCCCATCACCACATCGGGCGCGAGCCTCCTCAACAGCGCGCGCGCGCGCGGCACGGCAGCCGCGGCCAGCCCCAGCGAGCGGGCCGCGGCGAGCGGATCAGAGCGGCTCAAGCCGCGCACCGCGATGCGGTGCAGCTCAAAGCCCGCGGCGGGCACGAGCTGAGCCTCGGCGCGCGCCGCGCCGATGAAGACGACGTCGGCGCCGTCAGCTCGCAGCGCGAGCGCGACTGCGAGCGCGGGCACCACGTGCCCGGCGGTCCCGCCCGTCGCGATCACGACTCTCTTCGCTGATCCGGTCACGGTCCCATCGTGCCTGTTCGCGCGCCCGCGCGCCTCTCGGCGTGACCGCGCGCACGTGCACGCTCGCACCGCCGGCGACGTTGAGCAGCAGGCCCATCGCGGCGAACATCACGATCATGCTGCTCGAGCCGTAGGAGACGAACGGCAGCGGCACGCCGGTCAGCGGGGCGAGCCCCAGCACGGCGAACACGTTGAGCACCGCCTGGGAGACGATCAGCGACGTCACGCCGACCGCGATCAGCGCGCTGTGCAGGCTGCGCGCGCGCTTGGCGACGCGCAGGCCGGCGTAGGCGATCAGGCCGTAGAGGGACAGCAGCGCGCACACGCCGATCGCGCCGAGCTCTTCGCCGATCACCGCCAGGATGAAGTCCGTCGGCGCCTCGGGCAGGTAGAAGATCTTCTGCACCGACTCGCCCGGTCCGACCCCGAACAGCCCGCCCGAGCCGATCGCGATCTGCCCCTGCACGGCCTGAAAGCCGCTGCCGGAGGCGTGCGCCCAGGGGTCGACGAACGACGTCAGCCGCGCGCGCGCGTAGGGCTTGACGAGCGCGTAGAGGAAGACCACCGCCAGCACGCCGCCGCAGAGCAGCGCGAGCTTGCGCAACGGCATGCCGGCCGCGATCAGCATCGCCGCGGCGGTGAAGGCGATCACCATCGCCGTGCCCACGTCGGGCTGGCTGGCGACGAGCGCGCACGATCCTCCGATCACGAGCAGCAGCGGCTTGGTCAGCGCGCGCAGGTCGTGCACGCGCTGGGGGCGCTTTGCGAGCAGCATCGCCGAGTAGAGCACGAGCGCGAGCTTGAGCAGCTCCGAAGGCTGGAACTGCAGCGATCCCGGGCCCAGCCAGCGGCGCGCGCCGTTGACGCTCACGCCGACGTGCGGGATGCGCACCGCGAGCACGAGCGCCAGCGACCCGACGAGCAGCGGCGCCAGCACACGCTGGGCTTTGGCCAGGCCGTCGCGCGCGAGCACGTGCATCACGACGAGCCCGATCGCGCCGTAGATGGCGAACTTGATCAGATAGCCGCTGCCGTTGCCCTGGCCCTGCAGCAGCGAGGTCGCCGATGACGCGCTGTAGACCATCACCGCGCCGAACGCGAGCAGGCACATGGTGGCCGTGATCAGGATGCGCTGCTCGAGGGACTGCTGCGCGACGCGCGCCCGGGGCGGGTTGTCGGCACGCGGCGAAGAACGGCGCGACGGCGAGCCGCGCGGCGCGCCCGGCGCATCTTTGGCTCCCGCTGGGCGCTTGCGCCGTGCTGCTGCCGCTGGCATCGATGCCCACTTCGACGTCCGCTCGCGGAAGCCTTCTGCGCGTTCTCACGCCGAACAGCTCGCGCGCTCCGTTGGGCTAGATCGCCTCTGAGACCAGCGCGCGGAAGCGCTCGCCGCGAGCCTCGAAGTCCACGAACTGGTCAAAGCTCGCGCACGCGGGCGAGAGGAGCACCACCTCGCCCGCGCTCGCCGCCCGCGCGCACTGCGCGACCGCTCGCCGCAGATCGCCGCAGTCATACACGGTGACGCCCGAGCCGGCCAGCGCGTCGGCGATCCGCGGCGCGTCTTCCCCGATCAGATAGACAGCGCGACAGCTGCGCGCGACAGGCTCGCGCAGCGCGACGAAGTCCTGGCCCTTGCCCTGGCCGCCGAGGATCAGGTGGATGCCCGCGGCGTCGGCGAAGGCCGCGAGCGCGACGACCGTGCTCGCCACGTTCGTCGCCTTGGAGTCGTTGACGTAGAGCACACCCTCGCTGCTGGCCACCTCCTCCAGGCGGTGCACTACGCCACGGAAGCCGATGAGCCCCGCGCAGACCGCCTCCGGGTCGACCCCGCGAGCCAGGCAGACGGCCGCGGCGGCCATCGCGTTGTGCACGTTGTGCGCTCCGCGCAGACCGATCTGCTCGACGCCCAACAGCGCGCGCTCCTCCCACCACAGCTGGCCGGCGCGCTGTGAGAGCTCGGCCCCCGCCAGCTCGCCGAAGCAGACGCGCCGCGCACAGCCCCCGAGATCCTCGATGCCCAGCCCCTGCGCGGCGACCGCGACGTCATCGTTGCCCTGGCGCGCGAAGATCTCGAGCTTGGCGCGCGTGTAGGCCTGCAACGTGCCATGACGATCGAGGTGATCGGGCGCGAGGTTCAACAGCACCGCCGCCTCCGGCGCGAACTCGAGCGTGTCCTCGAGCTGAAACGACGACGCCTCACACACGATCGTAGCCGCGGGGTCGACCGCGCCGAACAGCGAGCTGACCGCGGTGCCGACGTTGCCCGCCACCGCCACCGGCAGACCAGCCTCGCGATGGATGTGTCCGATCAGCTCGACGGTCGTCGTCTTGCCGTTCGTCCCGGTGACCGCGATGAACTCGTTGGAAAGCATGCGCCACGCGAGCTCCAGCTCGCCGAGCACCGGCAGGCCGCGCGCACGCGCCGCGAGGATCAGCGGCGACTGCGCCGGCACGCCAGGGCTCTTGACGACGACGCCCGCGCGCGCGAGCAGCGCAATCCCGTCCTCGCCGAGGTGCAGCTCGACTCCCGTCTGCGCGAGCGCCTGGGCCTGCGGCGGTCGGCCCGCATCGACGCCGATGACCTCGCGGCCGCCTGTCCGCAGGGCGACGGCGGCCGCGACTCCCGAGCGGGCCAGGCCGACGACCAGCGCGACGACCCTCTGGAGGTGGCGGACGGTGTCTCAGACGCCCCTGCTCTGACGGTAGATCGTGAAGCCGATCGCGCAGCAGATCGAAGCGACGATCCAGAAGCGCAGGATGATCTTCGTCTCAGACCACGCCTTCAGCTCGAAATGGTGGTGTATCGGCGCCATCAGGAACACCCGCTTGCGGGTCGTCTGAAAAGAGACCACCTGGATGACGACCGAGAGCGCCTCGATCACGAAGATGCCGCCGAGCAGGATCAGCAGCACCTCGGTCTTGGTCATCACCGCCAGGCCCGCTATCGCGCCGCCGAGCCCCAGCGAGCCGGTATCGCCCATGAAGACCGTGGCCGGGAAGGCGTTGAACCACAGAAAGCCGATGCACCCGCCCACCAGGCAGCCCGACAGCATCGCCAGGTCGAAGTCGCCGGCGAGGAACGTGATGCCGATGTAGGCCAGCAACACGATCGCCGCGCAGCCCGTCGCCAGCCCATCCAGTCCGTCGGTCAGGTTGACCGCGCTCGTCGTGCCCGCGACGACGAGATAGATCAACACCGGATAGAGCGGGCCGAGGTCGATGTGGTAGTCGACGAAGCGCAGCCACAGCGTGCTCGGCAGGTGGGCCCTGTAGACCGCGACGTACCACAGCCCGAGCGAGATCGCGACCGTCACGATCAGCTTCGTCCGCGCGCGCAGCCCGAGCGAGCGGCGCTTGACGAGCTTGGTGTAGTCGTCGGCGAAGCCAAGCAGCCCGCACGCGATCGCGGCGCCGAACACCCCGAGCGAACGCCATTCGTAGTTGGTGAGGATCAAGAACGGCACGCTCACCGACAGCAGGATGATCACGCCCCCCATCGTCGGCGTTCCCGCCTTTATGTGGTGTCCCTGGGGCCCGTCCTCGCGGATCTGCTGGCCGAACTCGCGGGCGCGCAGGAACTCGATGAACTTGGGACTGAGAAAGATGCAGATGAGCAGGGCGGCCGTGCCCCCGAAGAGAATCCGGCCCATTCAGCGCCGCCCCGGGCTCACGGGGCGAGCCAGCGCGCCGTCTCCCGCGCGCTGCCCGCGACCCGGCCGCTCGCCGAGCGCCTCGCCCACCCGCTCGAGGCCCACGCCGCGCGAGCCCTTGACGAGCACGGTGTCGGAATCGCGCAGCAGCCTGCCGAGCAGCGCCGCCGCTGCGTCGGCGTCGTCGACGCTGTGCACCTCACCCGAGAACGTCGAGCCCATGTCGGCCGCGAGCGGTCCGACCGTCACGAGCAGCGACACACCCCGCGCGGCGGCGTGCGCGCCGATCTCCTCGTGGAAGCGCCGCGAGTCGCGTCCGAGCTCGAGCATGTCGCCCAGCACCGCGACGCGCCGCGCGGGGGCCGTGTCGGCCAGGTCGTCGATCGCCGCGCGCATGGACATTGGGTTGGCGTTGTAGCAGTCGTCGATCAGCACCGCGCCGCCCGCGAGCGCCCGGCGCTCCCCTCGCAGTGACGAGAACCTGACGTGCAGCTCCCCGCCGGGCGTCACGCCGAGCGCCCTCGCGGCCGCCACCGCCGCCAGCAGGTTGCGCAGGTTGTGCGCCTGCTCAAACGATGTGCGCAGGCGGATGTCCGCGGGTTGCGCTCCAGGCGTACGGTCGCTGATCCGCACCTCTCCGGCGGGGCCGGCGCCGGCGAGCTCGACGTCGGCGCCGTCTCCAAAGGTCACCGTGTGAAGGTCGCTGCGCAGGTGCGGCGCGAGCAGCCGCTCGCCCGCGGGGATGACGATCGTCGCGCCCGGCGCCAGACCGGCGAGCAACTCGGCCTTGGCAGCCGCGATCGCCTCCAGCGAGCCGAGGCTCTCCAGGTGCACCGGTCCGACGTTGACGATCACCCCGACGTCCGGCTCGGCGACGGTGGTCAGCTCGGCGATCTGGCCCGGGCCGCGCATCGCCATCTCGAGCACGAGCACCTGCGTGCCCGCCGGTGCGCCCAGCACCGCCAGCGGCAGGCCGATCTCGGTGTTGAGGTTCTGCGGGCTGGCCGCGACGCGCACGTGGGCAGCGAGCAGCGCCGCGAGGATGTCCTTCGTGGAGGTCTTGCCGGTGGAGCCGGTGATCGCCACGACGCTGGCGCCGAGCTCGCGCCGCCAAGCCGTGGCCAGCGCCTGCAGCGCGCGCAGCGGCTCTGGATGGCAGAGCACGACAGCGCCCGTCAGCCCAGCGGCTTGCCGGGGCGTGACGAGCACACCCCACGCTCCGGCGGCGAGCGCTTCGGGTGCGTGATCGCCGCCATCCTCGCGCTCGCCCGCCAGCCCGACGAACAGATCGCCGGGGCGCACCTCGCGCGAGTCGATCACGACCCGGCCCGAACCGCGCGAGCCGGGCTCGCCGCGTAGCAGCTGTGCGCCGGCCGCGGCGGCCAGCCGCTGCGCCGTCCAGTCTCTCACCGTGTTGCTCCGGCCGCCGCCGTCAGCTCGCTGCGCAGAGCATCGCGCGCCACCGACACGTCATCGAACGGCAGCTTGACGCCGCCCGCCAGCTCCTGTCCCTGCTCGTGGCCCTTGCCCGCGATCACGACCACGTCGCCAGGCTTGGCGCGCTGTACGGCGGCGGCGATCGCCTCGGCGCGGTCGGGCAGCGTCTGCGCGTCGCCGGCGCCCGCCTTCACCTCGGCGATGATCTGCTGCGGATCCTCCGAGCGCGGGTTGTCGGAGGTGATCAGCACGAGATCGGCCAGCTCGGAGGCGACGCCGCCCATCAGCGGCCGCTTGCCGCGATCGCGATCGCCGCCGGCGCCGAACACGCACAGGACGCGCCCCGAGGCGCGCTGACCCGACGGCCCGGCAAGCTCGCGCGCCGCGGCCAGCACGTTGTGCAGCGAGTCCGGCGTGTGCGCGTAGTCGACGAGCACCGCGAAGTCCTGACCCTCGTCGACCAGCTCAAAGCGCCCGGGCACGCGCACGCCGCGCGCGAGCGCCGCGACCAGCGTGTCGAGCTCCACCCCCAGCCGGTGGGTCGCCGCCAGCGCGCCGAGCGCGTTGGCGACGTTGAAGCGACCGGGCATCTTCAGCGCGACCTCGCGCTCGCCCTCGCGGGAATGCAGCACGAAGCCGCATCCGTGCATGTCACAGCGCAGCTCGCTGGCCCAATAGTCGGCCGGCTGTTCGACCGCGAACGTGCACGCGCGGTCGAGCTCGCTGGCGAGTCGACGCCCGTAGGGGTCTGCGACGTTGACCACGCTGATCGCTTCGCCGCTGGCGCGAGCCCCGTCGCCGCGCTCATCGACGAACAGGCGGCGCTTGGCCTGGAAGTAGTCCTCCATCGTGTCGTGGAAGTCGAGGTGGTCTCGGCTGAGGTTTGTGAAGATCCTCGCCGCGAAGCGGATCGCGTCGGCGCGCCCGAGCGCCAACGCGTGCGAGGAGACCTCCATCGCACAGGCACGGTCGCCGCCGTCGAGCATCGCGCGAAAGTCGCCCTGCAGATCGATCGCCTCGGGGGTCGTGCGCGCCACGTCGCGCTCGCGCCCGCCGATCAGCGCCTTGACGGTACCCAGCAGCCCGCACTGCCGGCCACCCGCCGCCAGCAGCGCCTGCACCAGGAACGCGGTCGTCGTCTTGCCGTTGGTCCCGGTCACCCCCACGACCTGCAGCTCGGACGTCGGGTCACCATAGAAGCGGGCGGCGATGGGGCCCATCGCGCCGCGCGTGGAGCTCACGAGCACCTCCGGCACGCCGAGCCCCAGCGGGCGCTCCACGACAAGCGCGGCCGCTCCGGCGGCGACGGCGGCGGGCGCGAAGTCATGGCCATCGCTGCGCAGCCCCGACACGCAGAAGAAGAGTGCGCCCGGGCGTACTCCGCGGCTGTCGTAGGCGAGCGCCGTGATCTGCACATCTGCGCCCGCGGCGGCGGCCTGCTCGACAGGAGCCTCGCCTGGCGCAGGAGAGCCGAGAGCGCCCAGACCCGCGATCAGCTCGCCAAGCCGCATGCGCTGATGCTACCCCGGCGGGATGCGCAGGTAGGGCAGCGCGAAGCTCATGATCTGTCCGAACGCCGGCGCGGCGACCGTCCCGCCGTAGATCGAGCCCGCCTGGGGTTCGTCGACGACGACCGCGCACACAAGGCGCGGGTCAGACGCGGGCGCGAAGCCGATGAACGACGCGATGTAGGCGCTGTGTGAGTATTCGCCGGTCGCGGGGTCCACCTTGCTCGCGGTTCCGGTCTTGCCGGCGAGCTCATAGCCGGGGATCGAGACCTCGCTGGCGGTGCCGCCGGGCGCGAGCACCCCGCGCAGCATCTGACGCAGCTGCGCGGCGGTCGTGGACGAGATCACGCGACGCCCGGGCGGCTCGGGCTGCTGGGTGGCTGCCGACCGCCTGCACGATGTGCGGCGTGCGCAGGATCCCGCCATCGGCGATCGCCGAGTAGGCCGTCGCCATCTGCAGCGGCGTGACCAGCTCGCCCTGGCCGATCGGCAGGTTGCCCATCGAAGACCCCGAGTACTGGCTGAGCGCCAGCACCTTGCCCATTTCCTCGCCGGGCAGCTCGACGCCCGTCGGCGCGCCGAAGCCGAAGCGATGCACCCATTCGTTGAAGCGCGCGGCGCCCTCGGCCATGCCGATCTTGATCGCGCCGACGTTGCTGGACTGCGCGAGGATCTGCGACGCGGTCAGGGTCTCTTCGGCGTGTTCGGTGTCGTCGTGGATCGTCCGGTCGGCGACCTGGATCTGGTCGGGAACGTTGAAGGCCGTTTCGGGCGTGATCACCCCTGACTGCAGCGCGCCCGAGACCGTCACCGCCTTGAACGTCGAGCCCGGTTCGTAGTCGAAGCTGACCGCCCGGTCCTCGAGCGCCTGCGGCGGTGCGGCGGAGGGTTCGTTGGCGTTGACCTGCGGCCAGTTGGCCATCGCGAGGATCGCGCCGCTGTTGGGATCCATCACGATCGCGGTGGCGTCTTTGGGGCTGAACACCCTGCCGACGGCGTCCAGCACGTCTTCGGCGCGCTGCTGGATGTTGGCGTCGAGCGTGAGCGTCAGCGACTGGCCCGCGACCTCGTGGTGCGTTTCTGAGATCGACACCGGCTGGCCGAGCGCGTCGCTGACCACGCGCCGCTGACCGGAATGCCCGGCGAGGATCGAGTTGCGCGAGTACTCGAGCCCTGCGAGGCCTGCGCCTTCGGTGCCGACCACGCCGAGGACCTGCGCCGCCAGCGTCCCGCGCGGATACACGCGGCGCATCACCGGCGCGCCGGCGATCCCGGGCACGTCCAGCGCGAGGATCGCTCGGCCTGCCTGGCGGGCACCGCTCGCTGCAGGTAGACGAAGCCGTTTCGCTGCGTGAGCTTGGGCAGCAGTTCGCCCTGTGTCTGGCCGAGCAGCGGGGCCAGTTTGCGCGCGACGTCGAGCGGGTCGCGGATCAGGTAGGGATCGGCCGAGATATCGCGCGCGGGCTCGGATACGGCCAGGTCGACGCCGTTGCGGTCGACGATCGCCCCGCGCTGGGCAGGCACCGCTTCATAGGTGAGCTGCTGGCTCTGGGCCGCCCGGCGAAGGCTTGCTCCGCGCACCACACCGAGATAGAGGGTGCGTCCGGCCGCGAGCACGAGCAGGCCGAAGAAGAGCGCGAAGATCAGCCCGATGCGACGCTGATCGACCGCCACCGTTATCCCGCAGGTCCGGCCGGCGTCGCGGTCCCGCCGGCCGAGTCCGATTCGGCGGGAGCGCTCGCCGCGGCTTCGCTTGTGCCCTGGTCGCTCGAGGATCCGGGGGCCGCGGAGGATGCAGGGGCCCCGGCCGAGGGCGGTGCCTGCGCGCCGGTTGAGCTCTGCGCGGAGCTGGCCTGCTGTTCGGTGTCGGCGCCCGGCGCCGATTCGCTCGCCGTCGAGGAGGTCGGCGTTTCGGCGCCCGCGGCTTCGACGCTCGAGGAGGTCGCCGTCTGGGAGGCGCCTTCACCGCCGAGCTGGCTTTCGCCGCTCGTCGCCGGCTGGGGCGCCCGCAGCGCCGCCGCCGCGCGCAGCGCGTCGCTTCCCGGGTGGGCCGTGACGGGTCTGAGGGCCCCGGGCGGCGTGAACTGCATGCCGATGCGCGCCGCGCCGAGCTCCACGCGGTCGCCGGCCGCCATTTCGGAGTTTTCGATGCTGAGCGCAGCGTTTTCGCGCTGCAGCAGCGCCTCGTGCTCGAGCGCGCGGCCGATCCCGCCGTTCAGCTTGAGCAGGCCGAGCTGCAGCGTCACGATGCCGATCAGCGCAAAGGCGACGAGCGCTATCCCCAGCCGCCCGGCCAGCCGGCCGTGCAGCGATCTCAGCGAGGCCGACGCGGCGACGCGCTCGCCGAGCGTGCGGCCGAGCGCAGCGAGCGAGCCAAGCGCGGCGCCCGACCCGGGCCGCGTGCTCAGCGCGGCGCCGGCCCCGCGACCCCGCGCTGGGCCGGAGACTCGTCGGGGGGCGCGTGGCGCCGTCAGCGGCGCGCGATGAGCCCTGACGCCGCTGCGCCGTGGGGTGCCGGCGCGACGGGGCGGCGCGACCGGGGCGGCCGCTGCCGGGGGAGGCGTCATGTGATCGGCTCCTCGCTCAGCTTGCGCGCGCCGCGCAGCCGCGCCGAGGCCGCACGCGGGTTCTCGTGCGACCTCGTCGGCGGAGGGCCCGATCGCGCGGCGCGCGATCAAGGCGGCCTGCGGCTCGCGCCCGCACACGCAAACAGGCAGCTCCGGCGGACACACGCAGCCGCGCGCGCGATCGACGAGGAAGCGCTTGACGCGGCGATCCTCGAGCGAGTGAAAGGCGATCGCCGCGAGCGCGCCGCCCTCTCGCAGCAGTTCCCACGCGAGCGGCAGCGCGCGATCGAGCTGACCGAGCTCGTCGTTGACAGCGATCCGCAGCGCCTGAAAAGAGCGCTTGGCCGGGTGGCCGCCGGCGAAGCGCGCCGGCGCCGGCAGCGCCGAGTTGATCGTGTCGACCAGCTGCAGCGTCGTTTCGATCGGAGCGCGCTCGCGGCTGCGCACGATCGCGCGGGCGATCGCGCCCGCGTGGCGCTCCTCACCGTAGTCGCGCAGCAGCCGCGCGAGGCTGCGCTCGTCGAGCTCGGCGACGAGCTCGCGCGCGCTGCGCTCGGCGTCCGGGTCCATGCGCATGTCAAGCGGAGCCTCGTAGGAGTACGAGAAGCCGCGCTCGCGAGTGTCCACCTGCATCGAGGACATGCCGAGATCGAAGTACGCGACGTCCGCCTGCAGGCCCTCATCCGCCAGCAGCTCCAGAGCCTCGGCGTAGCCCCCGCGGATGAAGCGCAGCGAGCAGGCCACCTCCTGTGCGAGCGCCTGAAAGCGCTCCTCGGCAACCGGATCGCGATCGATCGCGATCAGCGTGCCCGCCGCGCCGAGCCGCTCGGCCACGAGGCGTGCGTGGCCGCCGTCGCCGAACGTGCAGTCGATCGCGGTCTGGCCCGGCTGGGGATCGAGCACGTCCAACAGCTCGGTCGCGAGCACCGGAACGTGTCCCAAGCCGCCCTCGCCCACGCCTGCCGCGCCGACGACCGACGGGCGCGGCCCGTGCGCCGCGCGACGTCCGCGCGCGGGTCGCCGGGAGGATCGCTTCATCTCAAGCAGTGTCGTCGACACGCGCGGTGATCTCCGCGACGCCGCCGAGCAGCGTCGGTCGATGGTCATCCCAGCGGCCGCGGTCCCACAGCTCCAGGCGATCGCCTGCGCCCACGACCACTACCTCGCGCGACAGCCCGGCATGCTCGCCTAGAAAGCCCGGCAGCATGATCCGCCCAGCGGCGTCGAGGTCGGCGTCGTGGGAGTTGCCGTAGAAGAAGCGCTCGAGCTCGTTGAGGCGCGGCGACAGCGCGGGCAGGTCGGCCAGCGCGCGCCGCGAGTAGCTCTCGTACTCCTCCGGGCGCCAGACGCCGACGTATGGCTTGAGGTCCACGGGCATCGCCAACACGACCCCCTCGGCGAGGGCCGCGCGATAGCGGGCCGGGACCGTCAGGCGGTTCTTCGAGTCGAGCGTATGGTCAAACGTGCCACGAAACGGGACCACGAGAAAGCTCCAAAGCTTGTTAACCGAGCCGAGGTGGAGGAGTGGGAGGAGCCCCTCCACCCCGGCTCGCTGTCCGCGAACCTATCCCACTTCCTCCCACATTGCAACCCCAATTTCACATTTTCTCCCACATCCCTGTCTCAAGACCGTCATTTCGCCCAAAACGCCCGTCGGCTTCGGGCTTTTCGCCGACGCGCCGGACCACGGCGCAGCACCCCACAGACGCAATCGCCCGTGCAGCGGCGCCACATGCAAAGGCGGTTGCAGATCGCACGCCACTTGCGCAAAGAGCGCCCGCGCGCATACGATCGCCTTCGCCCGCGCGTCTTCCGCGCCGGCGCGAGGACCCTCGAATTGCCCGGCACCGACCTCTCCCCCCGCCATTCCCGCTGCACCCTAGCGCGGCGCCCCGGCGCTCCGACCGCTGTCGCCGTGGCGTTGGGCCTGATCCTCGCGGGGCTGCTCGCCGGCTGCGGGTCCTCGCACAAGAGCGCCAGCGGCACCGAACCGGCACGCGTGGTCCCGGCCTCGGCCGCGCTATACGCCAGCGCCGTAGTCCGCCCGGAAGGCTCGTTGAAGGCCGCGGCGCAGTCGGCGGGCCGGGCGCTCACCCACCAGGCCGACCCGTACCTGCGCCTGCTTTCGCTGCTTCGCACACCTGGCAGCGCGCCGCTGAACTACGCGAGCAAAGTCGCGCCCTGGCTGGGACCGCAGGCGGCAGCGTTCGCGGGCTCGCTGCAGGGATCGGACACGCTGCTGACGCCGCTTGAGCAGATGCTCCTCGGCGGCGCCTCGACCGGCACGTTCCCCTTCTCGGCCAAGGGCGCGCAAGGGGCGATCGTGCTGTCGACGACCGACGCGGGCAAAGCGCGGTCCTTCCTGGAATCCGAGGCGCGGCAGGCCGGCGCGCACGCCGCGAGCTATCGCGGCGTCACTTATCAGGCAAGCTCGGCCGGCATCGCCTTCGGGATCGTCGACGGGTTCGCCGTGATCGGCAGCCTGACCGGCATGCACGGGGTGATCGACACGTCGCTCGGGGCCGGTGCGCTCGCACACTCGCCCAACTACGAAAAGCTGCTCGCGGTCGCTCCCGCGCCGGCCCTTGCCCACGTCTACTCCGACCCGAGCGCCCAGCCGGGCGCCGACCAGGCATCGACGAGCACATCCGGCGGGCTGCTGGCGCTGCTGGCCGGCACGAGCACGGTGAACGTCTCGCTCGTTCCTTCGAGCACGGCGATCGCGCTCGACGCAGACGCGCTGCGCCCCGCCGGCTCCAACGCCTCGGGAGGGCTGCTCGCTTCGAGCGCGGAAGGCGCGCAGGCGCTCGGGGAACTCCCGGGAGACGCCTGGCTGGCCGTCGGGCTGGGCAACGTCGGCTCCTCGCTCGCCGGCGACGTTCAGGGCCTTGCAGGTCTTGCGCTGCTCGGCGCCGGGGGTGGGGAATCCGGCGAAAGCCAGGGGATCAGCGTCAAGGGGCTGCTCGAAGGGATCATCGCACCGCTGAGCGTGCTCGGAGGCGAAAGCGCGGAGGCGAAACGCGCATTTCAGAGCTGGATGGGCTCGGCGGGGATCTTCGCCAGCGGCACCGGACTTGTCGAACTGACGAGCCGCCGTCACGATCACCTCCAAGAACCCCGCGCTCTCGCGCGCGGCGGTCGCCAAGGTCGGCGAACAGCTGCAGAAGAACGGCGGCTCGGTCGGGCCGACCTCGATCCCCGGCACCGACGCCGCGATTCAGGTGCGCGTTCCAGGGCTTCCGGTCGAACTCGCGATCGCCAACGGCAAGGCCTCCAACGGACAGACGAAGTTCGTCATCGGACTCGCCGAAGCATCGGTCACCGCTGCGCTGCAGCCGTCGAGCACGCTCGCCTCCTCCCCCACGCGATCGCAGGCCGCGACGTCGCTCGGAGAAGGCATCCAGCCCAGCCTGATCGTCGACTTCCAGACGTTCCTCAGCCTGCTGGAAGGCTTCGGCCTCAACGAAGATCCGGCGATCTCACACCTCGTGCCGCTCATGCGGGCCTCCTCGACGCTCGCCGGCGGCGCCAAGAGCCTCGGCGGCGAAGTGCAGCGCCTGCGCCTCGTGCTCGGCCTGCAGCCGGGCGGCTGAGGTCAGCCCGTGCCGGTCACCCGGTAGAAGACCGCCCGTCCGCCGACCACTCGATCGATCGCATAGCGCGTCAGCGTCGTTTCGCCATCTGGCTGCATCGAGTAGGTCCCGATCACCGAGTGCCTGTCGCGGGTGGCGAAGAAGCTCTCGATCACGTCCTGGCGATCGTTGCCCTGCAGGCCGGCGCGGCGGATCGATTCCAGCACGACGCTCATCGCCTCATAGCCATACAGCGCCTCCGGTTCACCCGCGACTGCGAACGCCTGGCGATAGCGCGCCAGCACGCCCTGTGCGGACGCTGAATACAGGCCGATCGGCAACAGCGGCGTCGTGAGCATCGTCCGCCCCGAAGCCGCGCCGATCAGCGTGGTGAACTCCTGATTTACCAACGTGCTCGAGCCGAGCAGCCAGAGCTGCGGATCGGCGCTGTAGAGAGCCCTCCACAGGGCGGCCGTGCCCTGGCCCGGGTCACCCGCGAGGAAGACGGCCTGCGCGCCGCTGGCGGCGATCTTTTCGACCTCGCCGGTGAAGACCGACCCGGGCGCGGTCGCGATGCTGTCATGCGCCACCACCTCGATGCCGGCATGTTCGGCGTCGGCGGCGACGATCCGCGCAAGCGGTTCCTCGAACGGGTCCTGGTTGTCGAGCACGTACAGCCTGTGCACCGACGCCGGAGCAGCTCGCCGATATCGCGATCTGCTCGGCGCGCACCGCTGCACAGTTCGGAATCGAGCCCCGGGTGGCCATGCTGTCGTACTCCACCGGGGCATCCGGCACCGGCGCTGACGTCGACAAGGTCAGGGCGGCAACGGAGTTGGTGCGCGCCCGGGATCCGCAGCTGCCGGTTGAGGGCCCCATCCAGTACGACGCCGCGGTGGATCTGTCCGTCGCGGCCACCAAGATGGCTGATTCGCCGGTGGCCGGTCGCGCGACCGTGCTGATCTTCCCCGACCTCAACACCGGTAACAACACCTACAAAGCGGTGCAGCGCAGCGCCGGGGCGATCGCGATCGGCCCGGTGCTACAAGGGTTGCGTAAGCCGGTGAACGACCTGTCGCGAGGTGCGCTGGTCGAAGACATCTTCAACACCGTCGCCATTACGGCGATCCAGGCGCAAGGCGTTGGTAATGGCTGATCGCCTTGTGCTCGTAGTCAATTCCGGATCGTCCTCGCTGAAATTTCAGCTCGTCGACCCGGACTCCGGCCAGTCACACGAGGGCGGTGTGATCCAGCAGATCGGCGAGCCCTCGTCGAGGGCCGCCGACCACGAGGAGGCGCTGCGGCTGGCGTTCGCAGCAGATGGGTGAGGCCGGCGTCGACCTCAAGTCCTGCGGCCTGCTGGCGGTCGGCCATCGAGTTGTCCACGGCGGCAAGCGGTTTTACCGTCCGACGCTCCTGGACGACGCGGTGGTCGCCGAGATCGACAAGCTCTCGGAGCTGGCGCCGTTGCACAATCCGCCTGCGGTGCGGGGCATCGCAGTAGCGCGCAAGCTGCTACCCGACGTCGCGCACGTCGCGGTTTTCGATACGGCCTTCTTCCACGATCTGCCAGCCGCGGCTGCGACCTACGCCATCAACCGCGAGCTGGCGCAGCGATATGACATACGCCGCTACGGATTTCACGGCACGTCACACCGCTACGTCAGCCAACAGGTCGCCGCCTTCCTGGACCGGCCGCTCGACGGGTTGAATCAGATCGTTCTGCACCTGGGCAACGGCGACTCGGCCTCGGCGATTGCCGGCGGCCGGCCGGTCGACACGTCGATGGGCCTGACTCCGCTGGAGGGTCTGGTCATGGGCACGCGCAGCGGCGATATTGACCCCGGTGTCGTCAGCTACCTATCGCGCCGGGCGAACATGAGCGTCGACGAGATCGAGTCCATGCTCAATCACCGGTCCGGGGTGTGGGGACTTTCGGGGGAGAACGATTTCCGGCGATTGCAGCAGATGGTCGAATCAGGAGACGCCTCAGCGAAATTGGCTTACGACGTGTTCATCCACAGGTTGCGCAAGTACATCGGCGCGTATCTTGCGGTGCTCGGGAACACCGACGTGCTGACCTTCACGGCTGGCATCGGGGAGCATGCGGCAGGGGTGCGCCGCGATGCGGTGACAGGTCTGGAAGGCCTGGGTCTGGTCATCGACGACGACCGCAACGCGAACGGTGAACGTCGCATTTCCGCCGACGATTCACCGATTACGATTCTGGTGATTCCGACTAACGAAGAGTTGGCGATCGCCCGCGACTGCGTGGGCGCGTTAGAGAAATCCTAGGGCGGTTCGGCCCGTGCCGACCGAGGGTGTGGGGTCGGTCCCGACGGTGCGCGACAGCAGCTCGTAGTAGACGTCGCGAAAGTCCGTGGTGAACTTCAGGTCTCCGTTGTCCAGGTTTTTCAGGCTGGGCTCGTCGCCGTAGAAGCCGCCTTTGACCGGTACACCCGCCACGAAGACGGGACCGGCGGTGCCATGGTCGGTGCCCGCCGATGCGTTGGCGCGCACCCGTCGTCCGAATTCCGAATATGTCATCAGCACAACGTTCTTGCCGTAGGTGTCGCCGGCCATCTGCTGCAGGAAGGGCGTGACGGCTTCGTCGAGGGTCTGCAGCAGGCGCTGCTGGGTTTCGCGCTCGTTGGCGTGCGTGTCGAATCCGCCCAATTGCACCGTGTACACACGTGTCGGGACGCGGGCCTTGACGGCGCTGGCCACCATGGAGAGCTGGGCTGCCAACGAGTTACGCTGATTTGCAGTCGATTTGACCGACGCGAACCTTGCGTTGGTGGTGCGCGCGGCGCGATAGGCCTTGCACACCGCTGCCATCGCTGGGGAGTCGGTGGGGTCGTCGGCGCCGAGCGCGCCCATCACGGTGTCGAACCTGTCCGCGCTCTCGCCCTGTGCCGGAGCCGCGGAAAGTGCGGCAGCCGTGAACTTTTCGCCGACGGCGAGCGACGGCAGCACTGGGCCAATGTTGACCGCGCGCAGCGGGTCGTCGCCGGTAGCGTCGAGCCAGCGCCCGATCCAGCCGGTGGAGACGGGTTCGACCGGCGATGCCGTCTGCCAGATGTCCATCGACCGGAAGTGGCTGTGGTCGGGCCGGGGATAGCCGACGCCGCGCACGATGGCGAGGTGGCGTTGGCTCCACAGTTGGGCCATGCCGTTCATTCCCGGGTTGAGTCCGAGCTCCGAGTCCAGGTGCAAGACGTCGCCTGGCGCATAGGCGAGTTCGGGCCGGGCGTCGTGATAAGCGTTGTCGGCGTAGGGGATCAGGGTATTGATCCCGTCGTTGCCGCCGTAAAGCGTGACGATCACCAGCACGCCTGCACCCTCGGGCAGCGGCCGGTCTTGAGCGGCGCGCATGAGGTCGTCCCAACTGAGCGCCAGGGTCCCGGACAGCAGGCCGGCCGCGCCGGCGCCGGCGCTGGCGATGAGGAATCCGCGGCGGTTCATCATGACGTCAGGTATTCGGGTGTGTTGACGGCGGCCGCGACCAGCTGCGGGGGTTTTCGCACCAGGGGTCGCAGTGCGTTGGCGGTTCGGTTCGACCAGGCTCCGATGCCGATCAGATAGCCGACGGCGTCGATGCGGTCGCCGGGGGCAGTGTCCTCGATGCCGGACAAGTCGGCGGTGCGGGCCATCCGGCTCGCGGCACGCAACCGGGCTTCGGCACTCGCGGTGGACAGCCACACCTGGCCGAGCGGCCAACCGCCGACGCTGGGCGGGTAGAACGGCCGTTGCCCCAGTGCCCGCAACGTTCCCTCGGCCATCTTGAGCTGCGCGGGCTGGTCCAGCGGCACCCGCAGCGAGCGCAGCACGCCGACCAGCCATTCGACCGGGGTGTTGATCTTGGCGGCGCGGGCGCCGGTGAACTCGTCGTCGGTGAGGATCGCGCGAGTCAGTGCCCGCAGATCACGCCCCGGGCCGTAGGCCGAGACCAGCCTGTCGAGCGCCTGCGGCGACGGCGGCTCGTCGGAAGCCAATTGCTGCCACAACCGTCCGGCGACGTATTGCGCTGACTTGGGTTGAGCCAGCACGGCGTCGCAGAAGCCGGCGGCGTCGAAATTGCGGGTGACGCCGAATAGCGTCTTGGTCGTGGCGTCGTGGCGTTTGGGGAGCATCGAGGTCGTGTCGTCGGCGCCGATCACCCATCCCGTCAGGGCCCGGGCGCCGGCGCGCACGTCGTCTTCGGTGTAGCCGTTGCCGTGACCGAGCGCGAACAGCTCCATAAATTCGCGGGCCAGGTTTTCGTTCGGCGCCTTCGCGATATTGGCTTGCCCGTCCAGCCAGCGCAGCATCGCGGCGTCAGTGAGCATCGAGTAGGCCAGGCTACGGAAATCGCCCAGCGATCCGGTGCGCAACTTCTGATTTTGCGCGGCCATGTGCGACGCGGCCCGGACCTTCTGCGCGGATGTAGCAAAGTGGTTGTGCCACAACAGAGTTAGCTTTTCGTGGAGCGGTTGACCGACGGCGACCATGCGCCGCAGCCACCAGCCCGACAACACGCTCTCCTGCTCGGCCAGTTGGCGGCCGAACTCCTTGCGCACTGCTTGCGTCGCGCCTTTGCCGGGGGCTGGCGGCGACGCGAAGGTGGGCATTGGAGTGGCGACCGCGCCCGGGTCGGCGTCGGGGCTCGCGGCCAGCATGGCGTCGACGTAAGTCGGCCAGTCGCGGGTGAGCGCAGCGTCGACCTCCGGACCGGTCACGCCGAACCCTGCCCGCCGTAGCATCCGCGCAGCGCTGACCCACTGCGACTGCCCCGCCATGCGTCAACTGTGGCTGAGTTTGCTTGTGATTTCCTTGCGTGCCTGGTCAGAGAGCAGCATCGAGTGTGCGTTCAGGGCTTCGAGTGTGCGCGCCGGGCGGGATCTAGGCGATTTTTCCGCCCTGTACGCACACCCGATCCGAAAGCTCGAAAGCCGCGAACTAGAACGTGCTCGTCGGCCGAACCTGGTTGGCCATATCCACCAGCGTGTAGCGATGCCGCTGAGTGGGCGCCACCCGGGCCAGCGAGCGTAAAGACGCCTCGACGCCCAGCCGCAGCCCGTGTTGGGTGAACGGGAAGCCGAGGATGTGGTTGGTGCTGGCTTCGTGGTGTTCTTCCAGCCAGTCCATCGCCCCGCCCAGCACCAGCGCGCGGATCTGCAGCACGCGGGGTTCGGTCGGCGGCAGCGCCTCGACCCGCCGGGCGGCGTCGCGGATCTGCTCTTCGGTGATCTCGCTCGTGGATGCCCCGGAGAGCAGGGTCACCGCACTGGTTAGGCGTGCGGTGGTGAAGTGCCGCGAGGTGGGCGGCACATCGTCGAGCGTGCGCACCGCTTCGGTCCGGTCGCCCTCGGCCGACTGCGCTCTGGCCAGCCCGAAGGCCGCCGAGATCACGCCGTCGTTGGTCCGCCACACCGTCTGGTAGAACTTCTGTTCGTCGCTTTCGCCGGCCAGTTCGGCCGTCGCGGCCAGCGCGAGCTTCGGTGCCAGCTCGCCGGGGAAGGTGTCCAGCACCTCGGTGAAATGTTTGATGGCGGAGTCGTAGTCGCCGGTAAGCAGCTCGGCGACGGCCTTGTACCAGACCAGCCGCCACCTCCAGCCGACCCGTTCGGCCAGGTCGTCGAGTTTGCGGCTGGCCTTGGCAACATCGCCCAGGTCCAGCAGGGCGCGGACTTCCATCAGCGGCAGCTCGGCCGACTCGGACAAGTCGACCCCCTCCGCGTCGAGGGTGCCGTGGCGCGCAGCGCGCAACGAGTCCAAAGTCTGCACCGGCTGGGACAGCACCGTGGCCTGCAGCACGGGGGCGGCGACATCGGCCTGATCGACCAGCGGCACCGACAGTGCGGTGACGATCTCCCTACCGGTCAGCTTCTCCGAGTGCACCTGACCGTCCAGATACACGTCGGTGTGCGCGACTAGCAGGTCCACCCCGAAGGTCGATCGGCTGGGGCTGAACAGCGTCGACAACCCGGGCCGCGGCACCCCGGTGTCCTGGGCGACGACCTCGCGCAGCACGCCCATCAACTGCGCTGACATCTCCTCGGCCGAGGTGAACCGGCGCCGCGGGTCCGGGTCGATCGCGCGACGCAGCAGACGGCCGAAGGAGTCGTAGGTGGTCAGCACCGGATCGTCTTCGGGCAGCCCGTCGACGTAGCGCCCGTTGCGGGTGCGCAAGTTCAACGTGAGCGCGGCCAGCGTGCGCCCCACCGTATAGATGTCGGTGGCCACTGTCGGGCCCGTGCGGACGATTTCTGGCGCCTGGTAGCCGGGGGTGCCGTAGAGGTAGCCGAAGGAATTGATGCGCGACACCGCGCCCAGGTCGATCAGCTTGAGCTGTTCCTCGGTGAGCATGATGTTTTCCGGCTTCAGGTCGTTGTAGACCAGGCCGATCGAATGCAGGTAGCTCAGCGCCGGCAGGATTTCCAGCAGGTAGGCGATCGCCTCGGCGACCGGCAGCTTCTCGCCCTTCTTGTCCTTCTTGGAGCTGCGCTTCAGCGATTGGCCGCCGATGTACTCCATGACGATGTAGCCGACGGGATCCCCGTGTCGGTCGGTGTGTTCGACGAAGTTGAAGATCTGCACGATCTGTGGGTGCACCACTTCGGCGAGGAACTGCCGCTCGGCCATCGCGATCGCTTGCGCTTCGGCGTCACCGGAGTGCACCAGGCCTTTGAGCACCACCGGGCGGTCGTTGACGTTGTGGTCGACGGCCAGATAGACCCAGCCCAGCCCGCCGTGCGCGATGCACCCCTTGACCTCGTACTGGCCCGCGACGGTGTCGCCGGCGCGCAGTTGGGGCAGGAACGTGTATGGGCTGCCACAGTAGGGGCACCAGCCCTCCGACGGACCGTTCCCCTCCTCACCCTCCGACTCGGAGCGGCCGACAGGCCGTCCGCAGTTCCAGCAGAACCGCTTGGATTCCGGCACCACCGGATTGGTCATCAGCGCTTCGAGGGGATCGGTGTCGGCGACCCGGGGAATTTCCACCAAGCCACCGCCGAGTTGCCGCACCGGCGGGAGCACCCGCGTGGCCGACGTCATGCGGTCCTGCGGCTCGCTGTCCACGCTGGGGATGGAGATATGCGGGAAATCGTCGCCATCGTCGTCGAATTCGGGCCGGAAGACCGCCTCAGTGGACGGCAGGCGCACGCCCGTCGCGCCCGACGGTGGGTCGCCCCGCTGGGTGACGGGGCCCTCGTCGGCTTCGGGTTCGACGTGTTCGGCCATCAGTCCAGATACCTCGGTGTTGGCGGGGCGGGCGCTGGCCCCAGCACCGTCAACCACTTGCGGTACAACGTGTTCCACGTACCGTCCCGGCGGATGCGCTCCAGCGTGCCGTTGACGAACCTGACCAGCCCGGGGTTGTTGAGGTTGACCCCGACGCCGTATGGCTGGATGGCCATGTTGGGCCCGACGATGTGCAAGTAGGGGTCTTCTTCGACCAACCCGGCCAGTATCGAGTCGTCGGTGCTGACGGCGTCGATCTGGCGCTGCTGCATGGCCACCAGGCAGTCGGCCCAGTTCACCACCGACACGATGACCGGCGGCGGCGCGATCTGCCGTATCCGGTGCAGCGACGTGGTTCCCCGCGCCACGCAGACCCGCTTGTTGGACAGGTCAGCCACCCGCATGATCGACGAGTCGCGCGGGGCCAGGATGCGCTGGTTGGCGTCGAGGTAGACGGTGGAGAAGTTCACCAGCTTGCGCCGGTCGCAGGTGATGGTCATGGTCTTGACGACGACGTCGACCTCAGACCTCTGCAGCGCGGTGACGCGCTCCTCGGCTGCCAGGATCCGGTACTCGACGTGGCTGGGGCTGCCGAAGATGTCACGCGCGATCTCGCCGGCGATGTCAACGTCGAACCCGGTGATCTCGCCGGTGATCGGGTCGCGAAAGCTGAACAGGTTGCTGCCGATGTCGAGCCCGACGATCAGCCTGCCGCGGGCGCGGATGTCGGCCACCGCGGCGTCGGCTTCGGCCTTGGTTGCGAAGGGCCGCAGGCTGGCGGTCAGGTTGCAGTCAGCGCTGGCGTCGTCCGGGGGCAGTGGGGGCTCGGGTGGCAGCTGGTCCATGCCGACGGGGGTGGGCTGCGGCAGAGTCGGGATCGCCGCCGCTTTGGGGGATTCGGTGTGGCTGCACCCGGCCAGCGCGATCGACACAAAGAGACCGGTGAGCACAGAAAGCGTTGTGCTTGCTCGCCGGATCATCGGTACTCCTTCAGCCGCGGCCACAGGCCCAGCGCCACCGCGATGGCGGCGCCCAGGCTGAGGACCACGCCGCCGAGCTGCGCGCCGGACAGCCCGTTGAACGCGTTGAGGACGTCGTCGCGCAGGTGGGTGCGGCTTTGGTCCATGACCTTGACCAACGATTCGTCGAGCTTGTCGAAGGCGGGGGTGGAGTCGTTCTCACCGCTGCCCAGCGCGACCTCGGTGGCGGCCCGGTAGTTGCCGACCGAGATGTAGGAGTTGATCCGGTCGTTGGCCTGCCGCCAGCGGACCAGCAGCTGGTCGGCGCCCTGCAGATCGGCCTTGTCGACGGCATCGGGGCGGGCCATGTATCTGTCGATCTGTTCGTGCATGGCGTCGATGCGCTGATAGAAGGACTGCTTGCGCATCTCCTCGTCGCCGCGCCGGATCAGCGACAGCGTTTCGTCGGCTCGCGCTTGCTGGGCGGTGATCTCGACGTTGGTGACGATCTTGAGTGAGTCGGCCGCGGTGTCCTTGGCGCTGCGGCTGGCGGTCGTCGAAATGGCCAGCGCCGTCCCCACCCACACCACCATGACGAGAATACCGAGCGCGCCCACGACAAGCCCGGGATTGATCCGGCGCCTGGTGCGCCGCGCCAGCCAGCGATGCGAGAAGACGCCGAAGACCACTGTGGCCGAGACGGCCAGGATCACCGGAGCCGGGATCTGAGTGGAAGCAGTGGTTTCCGAGTCCACCCGCTCCGAGGTCGCCTTATAGAGCAGTTGCGCGTCGGGCAGGATCGTCGACTGCATCAGCCCCGACGCCTCCGAGAGGTAGGACGACCCGACCGGGTTGCCTTCCCGGTTGTTGGTCCGCGCGACCTCGATCAGACCGGTGTAGACCGCCAACTCGGCGTTGATCCGGCCGAGCAGGTCCACCAGCTGTTGATCGGTCAGCCCGCTCGACGCCCGCGTCACGGCGACGGAGGCGTCCGTGATGGCCTGCTCGTAGCGCAGTCGGACCCCGCGCGGTTCGGCTTGGGCGATGAACGCGGTGGCGGCCGCGGCGTCGGCGATCGACAGCGTGGTGTAGAGCCGTCCGGCCGCGAACGACAGCGGCTCGGTGTGGTTGAGCACCGTGCTCAGCACCTGCTGACGGTGGTTGATGGTCGTCGAGGTGGCGAATGCGCTGCCAACACCCAGGCAGGCCAAGACAATTCCGATGGTCAAGATGCGGCCCGGGGTCGTGGAGACAAACCACCAACGGGGATGGGCGGGTTCGGCCGGGGACCGCGACCCCAGCGGCTCGGTCGACGGGTGCGCCAGCTCAACCGTCACGTGTGCTCGAACCCCATATCTTCGGCGCTATTTCAGCGTCTTCGCCATCTCCCAAACTCTATAAGCGAATTCTAAGAGCATGTTCAGCCGGATGGGGGGATGCGGACGTAATTGGACTGCATATCCTGAACGCGTGCATGGCGACGGTGACGGATGGGTGGTGTCCGACACCGGCGCGCACTACTGGGGCCGGTTCGGCGCGGCCGGTCTGCTGCTGCGGGCTCCGCGGCCCGACGGAACCTCCGCGGTCCTACTCCAGCACCGCGCGGTGTGGAGTCATCAGGGCGGTACGTGGGCTCTACCAGGGGGCGCGCGGGACAGCCACGAGTCCGCCGAGGAGACCGCGATCCGCGAGGCGCGCGAAGAAGCCGGGCTCACGGCCGAACAGCTTGCGGTACGGGCGACGATGATTACCGCGGAACTCGCCGGGATCGGCGGCACGCACTGGACTTACACCACGGTGATCGCCGATGCCGACGAACTGCTGCACACCGTGCCCAACCGGGAAAGCGCCGAGCTGCGCTGGGTCGGCGAGGACGAAGTGGCCGCCTTGCCGCTGCATCCTGGATTCGCGGCCAGCTGGCAACTGCTGCGCGCGGCCCCGGCCACCGTGCCGCTGGGCCACGGCGACGAACGACGTCGGCGGCTGCCGCGGACCATGGAAATCGAGGCCGGGGTTTTCATCTGGTGCATGCCAGGTGACCCAATTCAGTCAGGTCAGGCACCGTCGCTGCTGAGTCGCCGGATCAACTCGCTGTTGCGAGCGCTGACCTGAGCTGCTCGGCCGCGGCCCGTGGGTCCTCGGCCGCGGTGATCGCCCGCACCACCACGACCCGGCTGGCACCGGCCGCGAGGACGTCGGGCAGCCGCTGGGCGTCGATACCGCCGATCGCGAACCACGGTTTGTCGGTAGCGAGTTGCGAGGCGGCGCGTACCAGTGGCAGCCCCGGCGCCGCGCGGCCGGGCTTGGTCGGAGTGGGCCAGCAGGGGCCAACGCAGAAATAGTCGGCGGCGCCCGTGGCCGCCTTCGCTGCTTGGTCCGGGTCGTGGCTGGACAGCCCGATCAGTGTGTTCGGCCCGACGATCTCGCGCGCCACGTCCGGCGGCAGATCGCCCTGCCCCAGGTGCAGCACGTCGGCTCCCGCCGCCCGGGCGATGTCGGCGCGGTCGTTGACCGCGAACAGGGCGCCGTGCCGGTGGGCCGCAACGGCCAGAATCTCGCAGGCGGCCAGCTCGTCGCGCGCCTCCAGCGGGCCGAACTGCTGCTCACCGGCCGAACCCTTGTCGCGCAGCTGGATGATGTCCACTCCGCCGGCCAACGCGGCGTCGGCGAACTGCGCCAGATCGCCGCGCTCGCGCCGTGCGTCGGTGCACAGATAGAGCGTCGCCCTAGAAAGACGGGCGAGAAGCGAGCCGGGCTGGTGCACATTGCGACGTTATCGCGCTAGCGTGGAGTGCTGAACAAGTTTGTAGAGCACGGGAGTCCTGACGAGCGGGGACTGAGAGTGGGCGCGCGTGCCCTTACCGTCGAACCTGATCCGGGTAATGCCGGCGCTAGGGAGCAGAGGATGCAACAGTCGTTAGCCGTGATCGGCGGCGGTGTCATCGGGCTGTCGGTGGCGCGCCGGGCGGCGCAAGCCGGATGGTCCGTGCGAGTGCACCGCGCCGGCGAGCGCGGCGCGTCCTGGGTCGCCGGCGGCATGCTGGCCCCGCACAGCGAAGGCTGGCCCGGCGAGGAAAGATTGTTGCGGCTGGGCATCGAGTCCCTGCGGCTGTGGCGCGAGGGCGGGTTTCTCGACGGGCTGCCGCCGCAGGTGGTCACCGCGCGCGAGTCGCTCGTGGTGGCCGTCGACCGGGCCGATGTCGCCGATCTGCGCACCGTCGCGGACTGGTTGTCGGCGCAGGGGCACGCCGTGGTCTGGGAATCGGCTGCGCGTGACGTCGAACCCCTGTTGGCGCAGGGTATCCGGCACGGCTTCCGGGCGCCCACCGAGCTGGCGGTGGACAACCGCGCGGTGCTCGACGCACTGTCCGCGGACTGCGAGCGGCGCGGAATCCGTTGGGCGGCACCGGTGAACGACCTGTCCCGCGTCGAGGACGACGCGGTGGTGATCGCCAACGGCATCGACGCCCCGGCGCTGTGGCCCGGCCTGCCCGTCCGTCCAGTGAAGGGCGAGGTGTTGCGGTTGCGCTGGCGAAAGGGCTGTATGCCGCTGCCGCAGCGGGTGATTCGTGCGCGAGTGCATGGGCGGCAGGTGTATTTGGTTCCGCGCGCGGACGGCGTCGTCGTTGGCGCCACCCAGTATGAGCACGGCCGCGACACCGCCCCGGTCGTCTCCGGCGTTCGCGACCTGCTCGACGACGCCTGCGCGGTGCTGCCGGCGCTTGGCGAGTACGAGCTGGCCGAGTGCGCCGCCGGGCTGCGCCCTATGACACCCGACAACCTGCCGATCGTGCAACGCCTCGACGAACGTACGCTGGTCGCTGCAGGCCACGGGCGATCCGGCTTTTTATTGGCGCCCTGGACGGCTGAACATATTGTGTCCGAACTCCTCCCGGTGGGAGTACTCCGATGATCGTGATGGTCAACGAGAAACAAGTCGAGGTGGACGAGCAGACCACCGTCGCCGCCCTGCTGGAGTCGTTAGGTTTCCCAGACCGGGGCATCGCGGTGGCGTTGGACTTGTCCGTGCTTCCCCGATCACGGTGGGCGACAGAGCTTTTTGACGGCGCTCGACTCGAGGTGCTGACGGCGGTGCAAGGTGGTTGAATCCAAACTCACGATCGGCGACCGCAGCTTCGCCTCGCGGCTCATCATGGGCACCGGCGGAGCCAACAACCTGGCGGTGCTGGAGGAGGCGCTAATCGCGTCGGGCACCGAACTGACCACCGTCGCGATGCGCCGGGTCGACGCCGAGGGCGGCACCGGAATGCTGGACCTGCTCAACCGGTTGGGCATCACGCCGTTGCCCAACACCGCGGGCTGCCGCGGCGCTGCCGAGGCGGTGTTGACCGCGCAGCTGGCTCGCGAGGCGCTGAACACCAACTGGATCAAGCTCGAGGTGATCGCCGACGAACGAACCCTGTTGCCTGACGCCCTCGAATTGGTCCGGGCAGCAGAGCAATTGGTTGACGACGGGTTCGTGGTCCTGCCCTACACCAACGACGACCCGGTGCTGGCCCGTCGGCTGGAGGACACCGGTTGCGCCGCGGTGATGCCACTCGGCTCGCCGATCGGTACGGGCTTGGGCATCGTCAACCCGCACAACATCGAGATGATCGTGGCCCAGGCGGGCGTACCGGTGGTGCTCGACGCCGGTATCGGTACCGCCAGCGACGCGGCACTGGCGATGGAATTGGGTTGCGACGCCGTGCTATTGGCCACCGCAGTGACCCGGGCCGCTGATCCGCCGGCGATGGCCACCGCGATGGCCGCGGCCGTCACCGCCGGCTACTTGGCGCGGCGGGCCGGGCGGATCCCGAAGCGCTTCTGGGCGCAGGCGTCCAGCCCGCCGGTGGGCAACTGAGGCGATGAAACGATATGTCGCACTGGGCAGTTCGATGGCCGCTGGCCCCGGCATCCGACCCCGCGCGGCCGGCGCGCCTTTTGCGGCCGGACGGTCCGCCCGCAACTATCCGCATCTGGTCGCCGAACGGCTGAGCTTCGACCTAGTGGACGTCACCTTCTCCGGTGCCACCACCGCCCACGTTCTCGCCGACCGCCAGCGTGGAGTGCCACCCCAAGTCGCCGCGCTAGACGGCTCGGAGGCCTTGGTGACAATCACCATCGGCGGCAACGACGTCGGATACATCCCGCTGCTGATGGCCGCCTCGTTGCCACGCATCGCGCGCCGCCTGCCAGTGCTCGGCGGGCGCATTAGCTGAGCTGTTGGACCGCGAGATGCGCGACCGAGCCCTCGCCGACGTCTTCGACTCGCTGTGCGCGGTGGGTACTGCCATACGTCAGCGCGCCCCCCACGCCCGGGTGTTCTTCGTCGACTACTTGACGGTGCTGCCGCCCGCCGGCGCGGGAGCTCCGCCACTGTCGGCGGATGTCGCCGATCTGGGCCGCCATGTGGCCGCCACCCTGGAACGACATACAGCTGAGGCGGCGGCGGCGACGGACTGCGAGCTCGTCTGCGCCGCGGAGGCGAGCCGGCAGCACCATGCGTGGTCGGCCGAACCTTGGACGGTGCGAACCGGTGTGCCGCTGCCGGGGAGACCCGCCCCGCTGCACCCCAACGGCGCCGGGATGCGCGCGGTGGCCGAGTTGATTTCACATCAGTTGTAGTCCAACGGAAGTCGTCGGGATCCTCAGCCGTTGGCCTGCCACCACTTGTAGAGTGCGGTGACGTCACCGTTGGACGCGCGGATGTAGCTCAAGATGTTTTTGGCGTCGGTGGTCCAAATGATCTCGGCGCCATCCGCATATGTGCCGCAGACCATTTGCCCGCCGTTGGAGGTCGCGCTGGGGCCCTGGTGCCACGGGGCAGGCCCCTTGGTGCTGCTGTCGCCGCAATTGACCAGCACGTCGTCCTTCGTGCTGTTTTTGAACCAGGTAGCCATATCGTCGCTCTTGCCGAATAGGAAGAATTTGGCCTGTTCCGGCCCTTTGGGATCGGGGCTTTTTCCGCACAGAAGAGAGGCCAGTTGGCTACCGGTAATCGGTTGGGCGGTGCAGTTGTTGAGGCCGTATCCCTTCGACAGGTTGGCCGAGAGCGTGTTGACGTCCGCTGGGCTGCCGGTCCCAGGATCGGCGCTGGGATCGGGAGTGGGGTCGGGATCCGCCGTCGCGGTGCTGCCTGCCAGCCAGGCGAAGCTGCCCATCAGCGCGACAGCCGTCACGGCTCGCAACGCATTGGCGAGATGAGACATTGTCTGACTCCTTTTTCAGGCAGGCTCCGATGCGCGGCGCCGGATATTATTGAAAATACAATGCAGTCGGTTGATTTCAACCACCGCCCGGTTGGCAGGCAACGATATATTCGAATTGGTGGCGCCGCCGCGGTGCCCGTCGGGTATGGTTAGGCACCGTTTTAGGCCAGTTAACTTCTCTGGACGGGAGAACCGCATGACTGCTCAGCCGCCTCCTCCCGGTTACCCGCCGCAGCCGCCTGCAGGGCAAGCGCCGAGTAGCAACTTGGCGCTGGCCATTTTGGCTACGTTGTTCTGCTTCCCTATCACCGGGATTGTGGCGATCGTCAAAGCCGCCTCGGTTAGCGGACTATGGGCGCAGGGTCTGTATGCGGAGTCGCAGGCGGCTGCCAAAAGCGCCAGGAAGTGGGTGATCTGGTCAGCCATCATCTGGGTCATCGGAGTCGTCGTGTACTTGATCATCATGGTGTTGGCGGTGAACAACGGTGCGAACACGAACGCGGCGATGCTTGCGACGATGTTCTGAGATGGCGGTGCGCCTGGGTGCGCCCGTAATGGTGGCCGCGTCCGCCACGTTGGTGTGCGCGGCCATCTGGGTCGGTAACCCGACCACCCCGCACGGCCCGCTGCCGGTATGCCCCACCAAGGCGTTGCTCGGTATCGACTGCCCCGGATGTGGCACTTTGCGGATGTTGTATTCCCTCATGCACGGCGACTTGCTCGGCGCGGCGCGGTTCAACGCGCTGGGTCTGGTGGCGGTGGCGCTGCTGATATGGGCATACGGGGTCTGGGCCTACGGGCACCTGACAGGCCGGCGGATCGCGAGCTGGCAACACCATCGCTGGGCTGCGGCGGTCACGCTGTCGCTGATATCGGTGTGGTTTGTGGTGCGCAACATCCCTTTTGCGCCGTTCACCGGCCTCTATGTCTGACCAACCCGCCCGACCCGCACCACGAGGAGTGCGGACGTCGCGCTTTCGTGCATTCGAGTGTGCGCCTACTGCGGCGACACGCCGGGGAGGCCCACCGTCAGCGCACGCTCAAAGCAGTGAGCGGACACTCGAATTCGCCAGCGCCGCCCGAACCCGGCGCGAGAAACTGCCGGACGGTAGGCCTTGACGTGCGTGGCCCGCGGTCTAACGTGGGGCGCGATGGTGAACAAATCAGGGACGATCCCGGTGTTCTTCGTGGTTGCCCTCACGGTATTCGCGACCGGCTGCTCTCATCGGTCGGCTGATTCGCAGCAGCCGGCCAACCCCGCGGCCGCCGACTTCGCCACCGCCTTGCGCAATCGGGTCACCACCGACGCGATGATGGCGCACCTGTCCAAACTGCAGGACATCGCCAACGCGAACAACGGCACCCGGGCGGTGGGCACGCCTGGTTATGAGGCCACCGTCGACTATGTCGCCAACACGTTGCGCGGCAAAGGGTTTGACGTACAGACGCCCGAATTCTCCACACGGGTCTTTCACGCCGACAAGGGTTCGGTCACCCTCGGCGGTCAGAATTTCGACGCGCACGCGCTCGAGTACAGCCTCGGCACACCCCCGGACGGGGTGAGCGGGCCACTGGTATCCGTTCCGGACGGCGACACGTCGGGATGCAACGCCTCCGACTACGACAGGTTGCCGGCGCAGGGCGCGGTGGTGCTGGTGGAACGCGGCAAGTGTCCATTCGCCCGGAAAGAAGACGCCGCGGCGCAGCGAGGCGCTGTGGCCATGATCGTCGTCGACAACGTCGACGAACAACAGATGGGCGGCACGCTGGGGGCGGACACCGACGTCAAGATCCCGACGGTGAGTGTCACCAAGTCGACCGGCTTGCTGCTGCGTGGACAGCCAGGCCAAGCGAGCGTCAAGCTCAAAGCGAGCACCCAAAGCGTCAAGGCGCGCAACATCATCGCGCAGACCAAGACCGGATCGACCACCGACGTCGTGATGGCCGGTGCGCACCTGGACAGCGTGCCGGAGGGACCGGGCATCAACGACGACGGCTCAGGGGTGGCCGCAGTGCTGGAAACAGCTTTGCAGCTGGGGAATTCGCCGAACGTACACAACGCCGTACGGTTTGGCTTCTGGGGGGCAGAGGAGCTGGGACTGATTGGATCGCGGAATTACGTTGAGTCGCTTGACCTGGACGCGCTGAAGGACATTGCGCTGTACCTCAACTTCGACATGCTGGCGTCGCCGAACCCCGGCTATTTCACCTACGACGGCGACCAATCGTTGCCCGCGGACAGCCGCGGACAGCCGGTGGTGCCCGAGGGTTCGGCCGGCATCGAGCGCACGCTGGTCGCCTACCTGAAGGCGGCAGGCAAGACCGCGCAGGACACCTCGTTCGACGGCCGCTCCGACTACGACGGATTCACCCTGGCGGGCATCCCGGCGGGCGGGCTGTTCTCGGGCGCGGAGGGTAAGAAATCCGACGAGCAGGCCAAGCTGTGGGGCGGGACCGCGAACGCGCCGTTCGACCCCAACTATCACAGCAAGACCGACACCCTCGACCACATCGACCGGACCTCGTTGGGCATCAACGGTGGCGGTGTCGCCTACACGGTCGCGCTCTACGCGCAGGACCTTGTCGGGCGCAACGGGATTCCCGTCTTCGACGACCGCACGCGCCACGTGCTCGCCAAAAAATGATCCGCCGGCTGGCCGCAACCATGCTGTTGCTCACGGGACTGCTGGCGGGTTGCTCGTCGCACAAGGGACCGCCTGGCGCAGCGCCCGACCTCGGCCACGGGTTGGCCGGAAAAGTGACCGCGGACGGGATGCTGGCACACCTGCGCGCGCTGCAGGACATCGCCAATGCGAACGGAGGCAACCGCGCAGCGGGTACCCCAGGCTACGAAGCCAGCGTCGACTACGTGGCAAAAACCTTGCGCAGCAGGGGTTTCGACGTGCTGACGCCGCAATTCGACCGGTTGTCCGCCGTATCCCCGGGTAAGCCGACCCTGACGATCGCGGGCCGCAGTTATCCGGTCGACCAGGCGTCGTTGCTGGTCCGGACGCCTCCCGGCGGGCTGAGCGGCACGCCGATCCGCCCCAACCGCCCGGCCGGCTGCACCGCAGGCGATTACCCCGCCGTCATGCCGCCGCATTCGATCGCCGTCGTCGACGACAGTCGCTGCTCGGTGGTGGACAAGCAAAACAGTGCACTGGCCAAAGGCGCCGCCGCCCTGGTCGTGGTCAGTCAGCCCACTGGCGCGGGCGCCCCACCCACGTTGTTCGGTCCCGGTTACTACAACCAGCTGACCGCGCCGGTCGCGATCGTCGGCGCAAACGGGGGCGCCGCGCTGACCGCTGGGTCCGCGCCGGTGCGCCTGGTGCTGGACGCCGAGAATGTCAAGATCACGTCGCGAAACGTGCTGGCGCAGACCAAGACCGGCTCGCCGCACGAGGTCGTGATGGTCGGTGCGCATCTCGACGGCCCGCGCGGCGGGCCCGGCATCAACGACAACGGGTCCGGGGTGGCGGCGGTGCTGGAAACGGCGCTACAGCTGGGCCCGTTGCCGTCGGTCAACAACGCGGTGCGGTTCGTGTTCTGGGGAGCCGATCAGGACGGTCCCAACGGGGCCATGGACTATGTCTTCGGTCTGGACGCTGAGCGCCTCAACGACATCGCCCTGTACCTGGACTTCGTCATGCTGGGCTCGGCGAACGCAGGCTTCTTCACCGACGACGGCGACCAATCGGGTCCGCCGGGCGCGGGTATCTCGGCCGCCGATGTCCCAGACGGTTCGGCCGGAATCGAGCGCACCCTGGGCAGCTATCTGTACCTGGCCGGCAAGCGGCCCGCCGACATGCCCCTGAGCACCAGGACCGACTACCACCCCTTCATGGTTGCCGGAGTGCCGATCGGGGGCATGACCGGTGGCGCTTCGCAGACGAAAACCACTGTGCAGGCGCGACTCTGGGGTGGGCAGGCCGGCGTCTGGTTCGACCCGAACTATCAGAGTGCCCGCGACACGGTCGGCGGCATCAACCGGGAAGCACTGGCGGTCATGGGTGCTGGCGTTGCCCACGCGATCGGCTGGTACGCCGAGTCGATCGGGGGAGTTAATGGCGTACCGCCTCACGACAAGCGGCATCGTACCCCGGTACCGTAGGACCGGACACATGTGTGAATTCCTGGTGAGCCGAGCCCTTTCTGCCGTGCCAGCAAACCATCCGATCTAAACTGACTGGCCATGAATATCCGTGGGCGCGCGACCGCGGCGGCGCGGGCGGCGATCGCCTGTGCCGCGGCGGTACTATTCGTGGCTGGGTGCAGCACGTTCGTCGAGGGGCGGGCGTTATCGATGCTCAACGACCCGTTTCGGGTGGGGGATCTGCCCGCGACCGACGGTCCCAGCGGGCCCCGCCCGAACGCACCGGCGCCGACGGGCAAGGTGGTCAACACCAACAACGGGCCCATCGACAAGCTGGCGTTGCTCTCGATCAACGACATCGAGGAGTACTGGAAGGGCGTCTACAGCCAGTCCCTGAAGGGCAGCTTCAAGCAGGTCGACAAGTTCGTTTCCTACGACTCCGACGATCCCAACAGTCCCCTCGTCTGTCACCGCAAGACCTACAAGTTCGTCAACGCCTTCTTCAACAGTCGTTGCGACCTGATCGCCTGGGACCGTGGCGTGTTCCTCCCGCCCGCGCAACGCTATTTCGGCGATATGTCCGTCACCGGTGTGCTGGCCCACGAGTTCGGCCACGCGCTGCAGCGGATGGCGAAACTGGTCTCTAAAAATGACCCCACCATCGTCTTCGAACAGCAAGCCGATTGTTTCGCGGGCGTCTATCTGTACTGGGTGGCCTCCGGCAAATCACCGCGCTTCACGCTAAGCACCGCCGACGGACTCGACCACGTGATGGCCGGGCTGATCACCATGCGCGACCCGATCGAGGACAGGGAAGACGACAACGAGCACGGCTCGGCCCTGGATAGGATCAGTGCCTTTCAGATGGGCTTCGTCACCGGCGCCTCGGCATGCGCAGCGATCAACACGAAGGAAATCGAGCAGCGCCGTGGTGACCTGCCGAAAATCCTGCGGACCGATACCGACACCGGGGAAACCGAAACGGGGGAGGTCACGGTCGACGAGGACACCCTGTCGACCCTGATGGAGGTGATGGGACAGATCTTCAGTCCCAAGCAACCGCCGACGCTGTCCTACCAGCCGGCCGATTGCCCCGACGCAAAGGCCAGCCCACCGGCGTCGTACTGCCCGGCTACTAACACCATCGTGGTCGACCTGCCCGCGCTGACCGCCATGGCCAAGGTCGGTGGCAGGGACCAACACGAGCTGCCGCAAGGTGACGACACCGCCCTGTCGGTCGTGATGTCCAGGTACGTGCTGGCGGTGCAGCATGAACGCGGCCTGCCGATGCAGAACCCATGGACCGCGCTGCGCACGGCGTGCCTGACGGGTTACACGCACCGCAAGATGGCCGAGCCCATCGAACTGCCGTCGCACAAGCAGCTGGTACTGACGGCCGGCGATCTGGACAAGGCCGTCTCCGGACTGCTCACCAACCACCTGGTCGCCAGCGACGCCGACGGTGCCACCGTGCCGGCCGGTTTCACTCGGATAGCGGCGTTCCGTGGCGGCGTGGGCGGCAACGGGGACGCCTGCTACAGCCGCTACACCGGCTAGTTGACGGAACCACCGCCGCCGTCACCAGAACGGGGACGCCTGCAGCAGGTTTCGCTGTTTCAGCCGATTTGAGCGATCCGGGGCGCCAGTTGGTCGCCGAACCGGCGGATGAACCCGACGGGGTCGGGGTTGCCGGGGAGGGGGACGACGTTGATCATCTCGATGCCAAGCTCGGCGTAGCGCTGAACGGTCTTCAGGTACTCGTCGGGGTCCTCGAAGGGGTCGACGACGGCCAGGCCGCCGCACGTCTTGCGGACTTCACCGGGATCCCGGCCCACCGTGTCGCAGTGCCGGTTGAGCACATCCACCTTGTGCTTGAGCTCGTCGACGTCGGTGGTCATGCTGTTCCAGATGTCGGCGTACTGCGCGACCAGTCGTAGCGTCTTTTTTTCGCCGTCGCCGCCGATCAGAATCGGAGGGCGCCGAATCGGTTGCGGCACACAAAGTGTCTCGGCCAGCTGATAGTGCTTGCCGTGGTACGGTCCGTCGTTGTCGCTCCACATCTGCCGGCAGATCTGCAGTGTCTCTTCGAGCATCTCGAAGCGTGTGCTCAGTCGGCGGATAGGGAATGCCGAGGGCGATATGCTCGCGGTCGTACCAAGCCGCGCCGAGCCCAAGCATTGACCGGCCTTGCGACAGCACGTCGAGCGTGGTCACCGCTTTGGCCAGCACGCCGGGGTAGCGATAGGTGACCCCGGTGACCAGCAAGGTCAATTCGATTGTCGTGGTCTGTCCGGCCAAGAAGCCCAATGACGTGTAGCCCTCGAGGAACGGGTCTTCGGCTCGCCCAATGTTTTCCATCTGGAAGAAGTGGTCGGCCAGGGTGAACAGCGCGGCGCCGCCCTGTTCGGCGGCTTTGGCCGCTTCGGTCAGGGTCGGACCCAGCGCAGCCGGATCGCCCGGGAGAAAGTCGATGAAGTGCACTCCGAATTCCATTGCAGTTATTACCCTTTCAATCGGTTAACCGCTCGAGCAGGGCTAGCGCGTCAAGGATGGTGCGGCGCTCAGCTTCCGAATAGCGCTCATGGATGGCGCGTGCCAGCCATTCCTCACGCACCTGACGGTCGCTCTCGGCGCGTTGCCGACCCGCCTTAGTCAGCGAGATCGCTTGGCGCCGACCGTCTTCGGGATCGGGCGAGCGCTCGATCAGCCCCCGTTGCTCGAGTGCGGCCACTATCGTGGCCATGGACTGTGGACGCACCCGCTCGGCACCGGCCAATGCGCTGGCCGATGACGCCCCCTCTTTCCAGAGCCGGGTGAGAACCGCCGTCTGCGACGGTGTCAGGTCGCCGGCAATCGCTAGGCCCCGCAATTGACGACGCAGTCGGCTGACCACCACCCGCAGGTCGCGGGCCGCTGCTGCGGCCGATTCGGCGATACCGTCCACAGGGCCACTCTAGATCAGACAGTCAAAACTGTCCAGTTTTAGCTGACTAAATTTCCCCGGCGGACTCACGTCATGCAAACGTTCGCGAACAACAGAACCGGCCAGGACACGATCGAACCCAGGAACGACACCGCCAGATCGACTCCGTGCATCTGGTGCAAATGTTCGGTATGTGTTGTCGACCAGACCGTTCCGACCGCGAGATACGGAACGCCGACTACCAATCCGATGATCATCAGTTCGCCGACGGTGATCTGGAAGTCGAGCACCTTGCGTGCCATCTCCAACAGCCGCGTCATGATCGCAGTGTACGGAGTGCCGCGTCTACCGCCAGCGCGGGCACGTCGAGGGTCTTCGAGCCCAAATCATGCCGTGCGCCGGTGATCTCGACGATTTCAGTCGGCGCGGAGATAAGCGCTGCCGCGTCGCGCAGCTCCGCCGGGGTCCCGAAGGGGTCCGACGTGCCGTGGGTGAACACAGTGGGCACCGTGATGTCGGGCAAGTGCTCGGTGCGCGTGCGCTCCGGCTTGCCCGGCGGGTGGACCGGGTAGGAGAACAGCATCAACAGGTCAACCGTAGCTTCCGCACTGGCCACCACCATGGACGTCTGGCGCCCGCCGTACGAATGGCCGCCGGCGATCAGCGGGCCCTCGGCGAGGCCGCGGCACACGTCGATCGCCTCGACGATTCCCGCGCGGTCGGTGCCGGCCGAACCGGACGGCGGCCCCTTGGGTCGACGCCGGCGATAAGGCAGGTTATAGCGCACCGCCAGCCAGCCGCGCCGCGCCCATTCGTCGCAAATCCGTTGCAGTAGAGGAGATTCCCGACTGCCGCCAGCGCCGTGGGTCAGCACAACGACACCAGCCGGAGTGCCGGGAGGTTCGTGCGCGATGCCCGCGATCTGATCGAGGTTCATGCAATCACGAGAGCCGGAACAGCGGCGAGACCGGGCCGTGGCCGTGCCCGAGCGGATAGGCGGCACGCAGGCATTCGGTCACCCACTGCTTCCCGAACCCGACCGCGTCGGGCACGCTGAATCCGTGCGCCAACGCGCAGGCCGTCGCGGCGGCCAGCGTGTCGCCCCCACCGTGGTCGTTGCCGGTGGGCACCCGCGGTGCGTCGAACTCGTAGAAGTCGGTGCCGTCATAAAGCAGGTCGCAGCTGCGCTCGGAGGACCGCAGATGTCCGCCCTTGACCAACGCCCACCGCGGGCCCAGCGCATGCAGGGCCTTGGCCGCCGCGCGGTGCGACGACGGAGTCGACAACCTCTATGTCCACCAGCAGGCGCACCTCGTCGAGGTTCGGTGTCACCAACGTGGCCAACGGGAACAATTGAGCGCGAAGCGAATCCAGTGCCGAGGGCGCAAGCAGCGCATCCCCGTGCATGGATGCGCAGACCGGGTCGACGACGAGCGGAATCAGTCAGGTCCAACCGGCGCCACGTGGCGGCGACCGCCTCGATGATGTCTGAGGACGCCAGCATCCCGGTCTTCGCGGCCTGGACGCCGATATCGGTGACTACGGCCTCGATCTGGCCGGCCACCACATCGTCGGGAACCTGGTGGAAGCTCTTGACTCCCAACGTGTTCTGCACGGTAACCGCAGTGACCGCGACACATGCGTGCACACCCAGCAGGGACATGGTGCGCATGTCGGCCTGGATGCCCGCACCGCCGCCGGAGTCGGATCCCGCGATGGTCAGTACGCGCAGCGGCGTGTGGCCCGGCGGCGCCACAGGCAGGAAATTCACTGTGCCGGATGGCGGCGACCCGCTGCGCCCGGCTGCGCCGCGCTTGCGATCACTGCTGTGCGATAGGCAGATAAACCCGGTTGCCGTGCTCGGCGAACTCAACCGATTTCTCCGCCATCGCGGCTTCGATCGCTTCCTCGCTGTCGAGTCCGTGTGCCGCGGCGTAGTCGCGGACGTCTTGCGTGATGCGCATCGAGCAGAACTTCGGTCCGCACATCGAGCAGAAGTGCGCGGACTTGGCCGGTTCGGCTGGCAGCGTCTCGTCGTGGTACTCCCGCGCGGTGTCGGGGTCCAGTGACAGCGCGAACTGGTCATTCCAGCGGAACTCGAAACGCGCCTGCGACAATGCATTGTCGCGCTCCTGGGCGTGCGGATGGCCCTTCGCCAGATCGCCCGCGTGCGCGGCGATCTTGTAGGCGATCACGCCGTCCTTGACGTCCTTGCGGTCCGGTAGGCCCAGATGCTCCTTCGGGGTGACGTAGCAGAGCATCGCGGTTCCTGCCTGCGCGATGATGGCCGCGCCGATCGCCGACGTGATGTGGTCGTAGGCCGGCGCGATGTCGGTGGTCAGCGGGCCCAGCGTGTAGAAGGGGGCCTCTTCGCACAGCTCCTCTTCCAGCCGCACGTTCTCGACGATCTTGTGCATCGGGACGTGTCCGGGGCCCTCGATCATCACCTGTACGCCATGGGATTTGGCGATCTTGGTCAGCTCGCCCAGGGTGCGCAGCTCGGCGAACTGCGCGGCGTCGTTGGCGTCGGCGATGGACCCCGGCCGCAGTCCGTCGCCCAGGGAGAAGGTGACGTCGTAGCGCGCGAAGATGTCGCAGAGCTCGGGAAAGTTGGTGTACAGGAACGACTCTCGATGATGCGCCAGGCACCACGCCGCCATGATCGACCCGCCGCGGGACACGATGCCGGTGACCCGCTTGGCGGTCAGCGGGACGTAGCGCAGCAACACGCCGGCGTGCACGGTCATGTAGTCCACGCCCTGCTCGCACTGCTCGATCACGGTGTCGCGGTAGATCTCCCAGGTCAGCTCGGTCGGATCGCCGTTGACCTTCTCCAGCGCCTGGTAGATCGGGACCGTGCCGACCGGCACCGGCGAGTTGCGCAGGATCCACTCGCGGGTCTCGTGGATGTTCTTGCCGGTGGACAGGTCCATGATGGTGTCGGCGCCCCACCGGGTGGCCCACACCATCTTGTCGACCTCTTCGGCGATCGATGACGTCACCGCCGAGTTGCCGATGTTCGCGTTGACCTTGGTCGCGAATGCCTTGCCGATGATCATCGGCTCGATCTCTGGGTGGTTGTGGTTGGCCGGGATCACCGCGCGGCCGCGGGCGACCTCGTCGCGCACCAGCTCGGCGGCCATGCCTTCACGGGCGGCGATGTAGGCCATCTCGGCCGTGATCTCGCCGGCGCGCGCGCGCTGCAGCTGAGTGCCGCGGTCGCGGGCCACGCCGGGTCGCGGCGGCAGCCCGGCCGCCAGATCGATCACGGCGTCCGGGTCGGTGTAGGGCCCGGAGGTGTCGTAGAGGTCGAAGTGGTCTCCGGTGGACAGGTTGACCCGCCGGAATGGCACCCGAGCGCCCGGCACGCCGTCCAACTCCCGGTAGGCCTTACTGCTGCCCGCGATGGGGCCCGTGGTTACGGCCGGATCGATAATTGCGGTCATCTCATCTCCCTACGCCGGCATTACCCGGTCAGGTTCGTACGGTCGACGGCCCCGAGCCGTCCTCTCAGCGCACTCGGCGTGCGCTCCCGTGGCTGGTTTTTTGAAGTGTCCGCTTGCGAGGCTACTCCCGCTCCAGGGCGGTGGCCGCATACGGGCAACGGGGTCGATGGCCACGGTACCGGCGGAATGCGATCATTCAATTCGTGAACCACACCGAGCGGTCGCCCGACCAGACATGGGCGGCGCCACCAGCTCGGTTTCACATCCAGGAGATCAAGATGCCGGAGGCCGGTGACGACGGTTACCTGAAGGTGGGAAGCTTTCGGTTCTGGTTCTTGGGTCAGCGCTGGGAGTGGTCCGATGAGGTCGCGCTGATGCATGGATACGAACCCGGGTCCGTGGTGCCGACCACGGAACTGTTGCTGTCACACAAGCATCCGGACGATCGCGCGCACGTCCAGGATCTTCTTGACTACGCGCTGCACTCGGGCGGGTCGTTTTCCAGTCGCCACCGATTCGTCGACACACAGGGCGCGCTGCACGACGCGATCGTGGCGGCCGACCGCATGCTGGACGACACGGGCACGGTGGTGGGGACCGCGGGCTACTACATTGACCTCACCGACACCTTCGACGAGGCCCGCGACGAGACCCGCCAAGAGGTGCTCGACACAGCGCTGCCTGACCTGTTCGAGAGCCGCGCGGCGATTGAGCAGGCCAAGGGTGTGTTGATGGCTGTCTACCGGATCAGCGCCGAACAGGCATTTCGGGTGCTGCAGTGGCGATCACAGGAGACCAACACCAAGCTGCGCTCACTGGCCAGACAACTCGTCAACGAAGTCGCCACGCTGCCGCCCCCGTCGTCCGACCTGCAAAGTCAGTTCGACCACCTGTTGCTGACCGTGCACAGTCGCGTTGCTGCCGAACCCGACCACTAGCTGGCCAGAGTTAGGCACAATGCATTTTCGGGTAATGCAAACGAGCGGGATCGCAGGCAGTGGCTGAATTTCGAAGGCGGCAGGAGCGGTCAGAGTCGGTGGAAGCGTTGGTGGTCGATTGCGAGGATCGCAAGGGCGTGGTGCTCGTCCGCGTTCACGGTGACGTGGATTCGATGTCCGTTGCCGAGCTCAACTCCCAGCTGACGGCCGCTCTGGCGGTGGCTGCCACACATCCGGCTCGACTGCTCGTCATCGACTTGGAGCCCGTGACCTTCTTCGGAAGCGCCGGCTTGAACTCGATATTCGACTGCCGCGAGAAAGCGCTGGCTGCTGGCACCTCACTCCGGCTGGTGGTCGCCGAAAACGGTTACGTGCTTCGCCCCCTCGAAGTGACGAAACTGGATCGCGTCTTCGAGGTGCATCCGACGCTGGCCGACGCGCTGGGGAGCTCTGATCGCGAGGAGCCCGAGAAAGACCGATGAACCGGGGCCCCTCCTCGCGCGCTGAACTGCCCGCCGACCTCGAGGCAGCGGTCGCGCTGGGTAGCGAGATGGGTCGCCGTTTCGCGGAATTCGATTGGGCTTCACATCCGCTCGGCCGGCCGCAGGATTGGCCGGCCGAGATGCGGACCATCGTGGCGACGGCGCTGACCTCGCGGTTTCCCATGGCGATGTTCTTAGGCACGCAAGATCTCTTTCAGATCTACAACGACGACTTCATCCCAATCCTGGGTGACAAGCATCCGGCGGCACTGGGCCGAGTTGGCCGCGAGGTGTGGTGGGATGTATGGGAATCGTCGATTGGTCCCATGCTCGCAGGTGTGACCGACACTGGCGCTGCGATCTGGTCCGACGACCTAATGGTGCCGCTGGTGACGGGCGGGCGGCCGCAAGAACGGTTTTTTACCTTCAGCTACAGCCCACTGGTTGCCAACGCCGGTGAGGTCTACGGGGTCTTCTGCGCGGTCACCGAAACCACAGAACGGGTGCTCAGCGAACGGCGCCTCCATTTGCTCAATGCCGTCGCCGCGGCGGTCATCGGCACGCGCACCATCGACGAGGCGGTGGCCGCGGCGGTCGCGGTGTGCGGCGACCAACCCGACGACCTGCCGTTTGTCGCCGCCTACGTCGGTGATACCGGCCTGCGCGGGGCGACGCCGTCGGTGCTGCCGTTCCTGCCTCGCGCGCTGGCCGACCTGACCGGTGGGCTGCAGCCGGAATCGCGCGCGGTGTGGATCATCGAGAACGTCGCGTCGGTGATTCCCGGCATGCACGCGGCGTTGGGCGCTGATTGTCCGGATCAGGCGCTGGTGCTGGCTCTGGGCGAGGGCCCGACCGCTGGGGCGCTGGTGGTCGGAGTCAGCCCGCGACTACCGTTTGATGCCCTCTATCGCGGCTTCTGCCAACTGCTCGCCGACCAACTCTTGGCGACGTTCGCGGCGGTGGTCTCCTATGAGCACGAGCGACAGCGAGCCGACGGTCTGGCCGAATTGGATCGGGCGAAGTCGGCCTTCTTGACCAACGTCAGCCACGAGTTCCGCACGCCGCTGACGCTGCTGCTGGGCCCGCTGGACGATGCGCTGGCCGACGCCGGCCCCAACACCGTCCTGGCCGATCGGCTGAGCACGGCGCGGCGCAATGCGCAGCGCCTGCTGCGGATGGTGGATTCGTTGCTCGATTTCTCCCGCATCGAAGCCGGCCGCGCGACGGTGCGGCTGGTGTGCACCGATGTCGGCGCGCTCACGGCGCACATCGCCTCTTCCTTCACTGAGCTCTGCGAGCGGGCAGGTCTGGAGTTCACGCTCGACTGCGACCCGGCGCTGGCCGATGTCGATCCCGGCATGTGGGAAACGATTGTGCTCAACCTGCTGTCCAACGCGGTCAAATACACGCTGCGCGGCTCGATCTCGGTCGAGGTGCGCGCCGAGGCCGCGGACTGCCGTATTGCCGTGCGCGACACCGGCGTTGGGATCTCCGCGAAGGACCTCGACCGGCTTTTCGAACGCTTCTACCGAGTCGAAGATTCGCGCGGCCGCAGCGTGGAGGGAAGCGGAATTGGGCTGTCGCTGGTTCGCGGTCTCGTCGAGCTGCAGCGCGGAACGGTTGAGATCGACAGCGAACCCGACCGCGGCACCACCGTCACCATCTGCGTGCCTCGGTCCATTGACGGCACCGCGGTCCAGTACTCGCCCGACGGGCAGCTTGACGAGTCCAATCCCTACGTCGCCGATGTGCATCAGTGGGTGGCTTCGTCACCGGAAACGTTGGTGCGCAAGGCCCGTCGGCCAATTGCGGTGCCGGCGCGCGAGCGCCGCGAGTTGATCCTGATCGCCGACGACAACGCCGACATGCGGGCTCACCTTGATCGAGTGCTGTCGCCGCACTGGGAGACGGTGCTGGTCGCCGACGGCCGATCGGCACTGGACGCGACCCGCGAGCTGCGCCCGGATGCGATCGTGACCGACGTCATGATGCCGGGTCTGGACGGGTTCGAGTTGGTGGCGGCCATTCGGGCCGAACCCGAACTGGCCGGCACGCCGGTGCTGATGCTGTCCGCCCGGGCCGGCGCCGAGGCGGTCAGCGACGGCTTCGCCGGTGGCGCCGACGATTACCTGCCGAAGCCATTCCGCTCCCAAGAGCTGATCGATCGGGTGTCGGCGAGGCTTTCGGCCGCCGCCCGCGAGCGTGCCGGTCAGGAGCGCGACGCCGAGCTGCGGCTGTCATCCGAGTTCGACGCCGCGCTGCACGGTGCCGATTCGGTGGCCGGGATCCTCACCGTCCTGCTCGACCCCCGATTCGGCTTGGGTGAAGCCACCGCCGCGGCCATCGGTCTGCGGGATCCCGAGGAGGACAACGTCCGCTTCGAATACGGCGGGATGTTTCCCGCGGAATTGCGCGACCGCTACCACGTCGCCCCGAGGGGCGCGCCCTTGGTGGCCGTCGACGTCATCAAACGCGGCGAGCCGATGGTCGTCACCGACACCTTCGACCTGCCCCCGCGCTACGACCACGCCGTCCAGGACACCGCCTCCAGTGTCCGTGCGTGCGTCATCCAGCCCTTGCGCGACGGGTTGGGCCGCATCATCGGCGTGCTGTCGCTGCTGTGGTCGCAGCCGCGTCCATTCAGCGCCGCGGAACTCGACATGTTCGCCCACGCCGCTGAAATGACTCAATCGGCCCTGGACCGGGTGCGGGCGATGGCGCGCGAGCACCGTATCGCCGTCGAATTCCAGGAGCAGCTGCTCGACCTGGACCGCGGCTCGACTGCGGCGGCCGTGGCGGCGATCTACCAGCCGGCCGGCGAGGCGATGCGGGTAGGCGGCGACTGGTATCTGGTGACGCCGCTCAATCGGCCGGGGCAGATCGGGATCTCGGTGGGCGACGTCGTCGGGCACGGTTTGCCGGGCGCGACCGTGATGAGCAGGCTGCGCGCGGCGATGGGCGCCACCGCGCTGAGCCAAGCCGACCCGGCGGTGGTCCTGAGCACGCTGGACACCTATGCGGCCACCGTGCAGGGCGCGCGCTGTGCCACGGTGGCCTACGCCCTGATCGACGTCATGGACGCCGAAAGCGGGTGCCCCGCCACCATCAGCTACAGCTGCGCAGGACATCCGTACCCGTTGCTGGTCGACCCGGACCCAGACGTTGGCCCGGTCTACTTGGAGGGCGGTCGGCGAACGCCGGTGGCCACCGGCCGGGTCAAGCCGACGGACAGCACCGCGCAGGCCGAACTGGCACCCGGAACCCTGGTCCTGCTGTACACCGACGGCCTGATCGAGCGGCCCGGAGAGGCGCTCGACGAGGGATTCGACCGCCTGAAGGCCACCGCCGCCGAGTGCGCCCACCTTGCGGTCGACGACGTCTGCGCCGAGCTACTGCGTCGGATGGCCCCGCCGGGTGGCTACCGCGACGACGTCGTGGTGCTCGCATTGCGCCCGTGCCATTCGGGGCCGCACAGCTTCACTATCGTGGTTCCCGCCGGGGAGACGGAGGTCCCCGTCGTCCGGGACCGATTGCACGCGTGGCTGACGGCCCTGACCAACCCCGCCGTCGACCCGTCTCGCGCACAGGACATCTTGTTGGCGGTCGGTGAAGCCGTGACCAACGGGATCGAACACGGCAGCCATTGCGATCCGCGCAGAACCGTTTCGCTCGAGGCCTTCATCCGCGACACCACGATCTCCGTCACTGTCGCCGATTCCGGCCGTTGGTCTGGCGACTCTTCGGCCAGCCTGCGCAGCGACCGGCGTGGACGGGGTCTCACGTTGATGAGCGGACTCGCCGACCGGGTGGACACTGTCCGCGATCGCTGGGGCACCCGAGTGACGATGCTGTTCGACCACGCGGTCGCCGGCTCGAAAAGTTAGGCCTCTTCCATCGCCTCGCCGAGCTCCTCGAGGAGCTTGTTGTGATGGTTGGCTGCCAACAGGTGTCCGGCAGCGATCACCAGGGCGACCGGCCAATCGATGAGTTCGAAGGCCGCTAGGGCCGCCAGCCCGCCGTAGTAGGCGAGCTGCTCGGGTCGCGGAATCTCGGTCTGGCCGAGCAGCGGCAGGTTGACGACGAAGGTTTCCCCTTCGCGAACCTTTTCGACCGCCTCACTTTGGGACGTTGCTCGCCGATCATTCTTTTCCGCCATCATTTGCCTTTCGGTAACGAAGGATTTGCCGATGAGCCGAATGGTGCGGTCACCGTCGGACGTATGGGGAGGACCAACCGCCCGCAGGCCGATCCGTTCATTTCACCTATTGCCTCGTTCCTGCGTGCTCCGATGCTGGAACTCTATGCGTTCTTGTGGCGCGTGGGCGTCCTGGAGATTGTGCCGTCCGAACCGGCTGCTCTTGATCGGGATCGTCGGGATGGTCGGGCTCGTCGGGCGGGCTTGCAGGCAGCTCTCGTCCGTCAAAGACACGGCTGAGGGCCGCCACGGCGACCGTCGCGACCGCCGCGGACCCCAGGGCTTGAATCCAACTGAGCGGATCGAGCGGTGTGCAGCCAATCAGTTGACTGACTCCCGGAATGCTGATCAGGGCGCCCACGAAGCCCAGTGAGCCAAGCGCCGTGAGTACCACCATCGGCGCCTGCGATTCCAGCAGCGTTTGGCCCAATTCGGCCCCGATCAGCGCGACCAGCGCCGCGGTCGATGCCCGTTGCGGCACTCCGGTGGCTCCTAGGAGGCCGGAGACGCCCGGCAGCCCGCCGACGATGCCGCCCGCCATCACCCACCCCGCCGTCGCCGCCGCCGCCGTGGCGACGCCGCGGATCGCGACCGCGTTCCACAACGCCGCCTGATCCGCGCCGCGCAGGTTGGGGTCGACTGTGCCGCGCGGCTTGCTGACCGCCAGGGCCGCGGCCGGCAGCGCGTCGGTGATGGTGTTGACGAGCAGCAGCTGGCGGGTGTTCAGCGGCGAGATGCCGGTGATCGCGCTGCCGATGATCGCGAAGATCACCTCACCGGCGTTCCCGCCGAGTAGCACCGAGACAGCGGCCTGCACGCGTCGCCAGAGCTGGCGTCCTTCTTCGATGGCCTCCAGCAGTGCGTCGATACGGCCGTCGACCAGCACCACGTCGGCTACCAGGTGCGCCGATTCGCTGCCGTGCGCGACCACACCAATCCCGACCGTCGCGGCCCGGATGGCGGCGGCGTCGTTGGCGCCATCACCGACCATCGCCGTCCGCACACCGGCGTTCTCCAGCGTCTGGACGACCTGGATTTTGTTCTCCGGGGTCATCCGAGCGAAGATCGTCCGCTCGGTGACGATCCGCTCTTGGTCCTTGCGGGACAACGAATCCCACTCGACGCCGGTTATCACCTGCTCGGCGGTCACCGGCACGCCGAGCTCCTCGGCGATCGCCCGGGCGGTGATCGGGTGATCGCCGGTGATCAGCTTGATGCCCACACCCTGCGAACGCAGCGTCGACAGCACGCCGGCGGATTGCCGGCGGGGGGTGTCGGACAAGCCCAGGAATCCGGCCAGGGTCAACCCGTCATTGCAGTACTCGGCGATGTCGTCGGGGTTCGCTTTGATCGTCTCAGCCTGCTTGGCCGTCAGCTTGCGTTTCGCGACCGCGATCACCCGCAGTCCGGCGGCGGCCATTTCGGCGACGGTGCCATCTAATGCCTTGGCGTCGCCGCAGGCGGCCAGGACCACTTCTGGGGCGCCCTTGACGGTCAGCTCGGTTCCGCTCGCCGAGGCCGAGAACGACCTGCCGGAGCGGAACGGCAGATGAGCCGTGGGACCCGAGCCGTTGCTGGCCCCGGCCACGCCGGCTGCTTCCGCGGCCTCCACGATGGCGGCGTCGGTGGCGTGTAGCTGCGGACCGCCATCGGTGACCGGCGCGGCGTGCGCCGCGCAACGCAACACCTCGGTTTTCATGGCCTTCAAATCGCCAGCACCGCCGGCAGCGGGGTGGATCTGCGACACCCGCAGGCGGTTCTCGCTAAGCGTCCCGGTCTTGTCGAAGCAGACCACTTCGATACGGCCGAGCGCCTCGACCGAGCGCGGAACACGAACCAGCGCGCCGAACTCCGTCAGTCGCCGGGCCGACGACGCCTGCGCCAGCGTCGCCACCAACGGCATCCCTTCGGGGACCGCGGCGACCGCGATGGCGATCGCACTGGACACCGCGTGCTGCAACGGGGTGCGACGCAGCAACCCCAGCACGCCGACGAATGCGCCGCCGGCGATGCTCACCGGAAGGGCTTGATTCGTCAGCTGGCCAAGCTGATGCTGCAGGCCGATGTCGGACGACAGCTCGCCGGAGATGAGGTCGGCGGCGCGTTGCTGCTGGGTGTCCGCGCCGACCGCGGTCACCACTGCGACCGCGGTGCCGGCCACCACCGTGGTCCCGGCGAACAGCATGCAGCGACGTTCGGCGAGCGGGGCGCCGGGCGTCGCCTCGACCTGCTTCTCCACCGACAACGACTCTCCCGTGAGTGTCGATTCGTCGACCTCGACGTCGATTTCGTCGATGAGCCGGGCGTCGGCGGGCACCACCTCGTGGGTGCGCACTTCGATGATGTCGCCTGGACGCAGTCGCCCGGCGTCGATCTCCGTGTACGCTCGCTCACCGTCCGGGCCGCTGACAACCTTGCGGGCCGCCGGAGTCTGCTGAGCCAACAGGACGGTCAGCCGGTTTTCGGCCCGAAGCCGTTGCGCGGCAGCCAATATCGAGTTCCCGGTCAGCACGGACCCGACAAGGACGGCGTCGACGGGTGAGCCGAGTATCGCGCTGGCCGCTGAGCCGAGCGCCATCACCGGGGTGAGCGGGTCGGACAGTTCGGCCCGGACGGCCTTGGCTAGCTGCCACATGCCCTGCAGCGGTGAGTCGCTCGATTGCGCCCTGATGTGGGCGGTTTCGGGGATCTCGGGATCAAGCGGGGGTAGCGCCTTGCGGACCTGTTCGGCCGACATCGCGTGCCATTCGTGCACGGCCGCCGGGCGTGGGGGGTTCGCGTTGAGGATGCCGCGCGCCAGCAGGTATCCCGAAAACAGACCGGCCGCCGCTCCGGCGTTGACCGATTCGGATCCGAGATTGCCTCGCACACCCGGGATCATGAACAGCGACCCCATGGCCGTTGCGCCGGCCGCGATCCCGACGCCGCGCTGGGTCGCCGTCTTGGCCGCGGGCAGCGCGTGCAGCACCCGCCAGGCGGCCGCCAGATCCGGCAACAGCAGATCGGCGTTCCACGGCGGTGCGCCTTCCTTCGGCTTGATGCCCAGCATCAGGCTTGCCGACGAAATCGATTGCGCGCCAGACGATGACAAGACAGCTACCGTTCGCCCGTCCTGCTGGAGGTCGGCGATCGCGGCGGCCAGCGCGCCGTCGATGGAGCTGTCGGTCCCGCTTTTGACGGGCCGGACGTCGTCGAACGCCGGTCGCAGCTCGTCCAGCGAGTCGACGTCGACCGAGACCAGTTCTGCCCCAGTGTGATGCGCCTCGGCCACCACGGCCGAAGCCAGCGGATCGTGCACGGGCAGGAACAGCGCTTCGACTTTGGATTTGGACTGGCCGCCCGACATCCCGCGCACCGCCCGCCAGCCGGGACGCAGGCTGTTTTTCTCGAGCATGAGCTGGGCGCGGTTCCACGCGGCGGACAAGTCGGAGTTGTCGGCGCCACGGATGCGGGCCACGCGCAGCGTTTCGGTGCACAGAATTCGGGGGTCGATGACGATCGCGTCGATCTTGTCCAGCCGCCGTAGGCTTTCCGGCCGCAGTGGCAGGACCGCGTGCTGGTCGGCCAGTCCGCGGCCCAGGGTCGAGGCGAATGCCTCGGGCGTGGTCCGGCTGGCCTTCGGGGTGGTGACCTGGATCGCGGCGGCGGCCATGGCCAAATTGCGGGTGCCCGCGCCGAGTCCCCCGGCGCTGAGCGCCTGCAGGAGCGCAAAACGACCCGCGGTCCGCTCCACGGGTTGGGACGGCTGCGGCCGCGGTGCCGGGTGCAGCCGCGGTTGGTCGGCGTGTCGCGCCAGCTCCGGTTCGTGGCGCGCCCAGCTTTGGGCCTCCGCGCGGGCCTCTGCGGCTTTCATCGACTGCATGGTCAACCCCAACGCCAGCGACGTCGGCGACTGGGTGAGGGTTTGCCCTGCCGCGGCGGCCAGCGTCAGCACAGTGTCGGTGGTCGGGCCGCCGAACCGGTCCGCGAACGCACGGCGCAGCCAGGGCTGGTAGTCCACGAAGGTCACGCTGGCGGACACTGCCGCGGGTAACGGACGCACACCCAGCGCCCGACCGGTGAGCGCGATGCCCAGCCCGGTCGCGTTGACCGCAACGGTCAACGCTCTGGTCGCCAGCACCACGCCGTCGCCCGGCAGACTTCTTTTGAAGACCGACTCGTCTTTCGGTTCACCGCAACGCTTTTCGGCCGCTTCGACGGTCCGGCACAAGTCGCGCAGCGAAAAGCCCGGATCGTCGATGTCGACGACCGCACGCGACAGTGGGTGATTCAGGCTCACCGATGTGACGCCCCGGTGCGCGCGGATCGCGTCGACGACGACCCGCCCGAGCTCACCGTCATCGTCGCCGCCGAGTCCGCGCACCTCGATCCAGGCGCGGCTTTGGTTGCGCCAGCAGTTGCGGCTGAGCGTCTCGCGGGAGATCTCGCCGGAGAGCACCTTGGCTCCCTCGCGCAGCGGTAGGGATGCGCTCTTGCCCAGGGTCCCTGCGACATTTGCCGCAGTGCTCACCGATGCACTAGCGAGGGCGCTGGTTACCTGGAAGCCCGCAGCAAACGCGCGCAACGACAGATGTCGTATAGATGTGCCGATGGTGGAAAAGGTAGCAGCGTCGCTCAGTTTGTGCTGCGCAACTTGGTGTTGCCTGCCGGCCTGCCTGCTGCTTTTTTGGCGGCCGGTTTGCGGGCGGCCTTCTGCGGTGCGGCTTTTTGTGGCGCCGGGTGGCTGGGTACCGGTGTGAGGTTCGCCTTCGGTGTTTCGGGTTTGTGGTTCATCCTGCGCAGCAACAGCGCACCACCGCCGACGGCCAACAGCACCGGCCATTCGACTAGGCCCGCGACACCGAGCGCACCAAGGGCCAGGGCGGCTGCCGGGGTGGAGTGAGCGCCCTCGCTGACGCCGCGCCTGACCCCTTTCGCGGCTCCGGTCACGCCGCCGACGACTCCGTTGACCGCCGCGCCGCCGACCGCGCCCGCGGCCTCTGTGGTCACCGTCGCCGCCCGACCCACTGTTTTACCCACGCTGCGGACTGTGCCGCCGACGACACTCATGATGGCTCCTGGCCTCGCTTCACTTCGTTGCAAACCGTATTGATTACGGCTGTATACCCGCTGAACGCAAAGTTAACAGCTGCGACGAAATAGTTCTCCAATATCTATCAATCGAAAGCCTGCCACGTTGCAAACCCGCAGACAACGAGTAACCGCAGAGATTTCCCATCGGCTTGAATTGGGCATTGGTCGATTCGGTGGTCGATTCAACCACGCTTCACGTCGATGAGCACCGGCGCATGGTCGCTGGGCGCCTTGCCTTTGCGTTCGTCGCGCACGATCTGTGCATCGGTCACGCGCGCGGCCAATGTTGGCGAGGCGAGGATGAAGTCGATACGCATGCCCTGTCTTTTCGGGAATCTCAGTTGCGTGTAATCCCAGTAGGTGTAGACGTCCGGGCCCGGAGTGAAAGGCCTTACCACATCGGAGAATTGCGCGTCGACGATGGCGTTGAACGCTTTACGTTCCGGCTCGGAGACGTGCGTGGAGCCGACGAAAAATTCGGGGCTCCAGACGTCCTCGTCGGTCGGGGCGATGTTCCAGTCGCCGACCAGCGCGATGGGCGCCGCTGGATCGTCGCGAAGCCACCCTTCGGCCGTATCACGCAGTGCGGCAAGCCAATCCAGCTTGTAGACGTAGTGGGGGTCGTCCAGGGTGCGGCCGTTGGGCACGTAGAGACTCCACACTCGCACGCCGCCGCAGGTGGCGCCCAGGGCACGGGCTTCGGCCGTGGCGGCCACCTCTGGCTTGCTGCTCCAGGTGGGCTGGCCGTCAAAGCCGACCTGCACATCGTCGAGGCCGACCCGGGAGGCGATCGCCACGCCGTTCCACTGATTGAAGCCGACATGGGCGACCTCGTAGCCGAGTTCGAAGAACGGCAACGTCGGAAATTGGCTGTCGGAGCATTTGGTCTCCTGCATGGCCAGCACGTCGACATCGGCGCGGGCCAGCCAATCGGTGACGCGGTCCAGTCGCGTGCGAATCGAATTCACGTTCCAGGTGGCCAGCCGTAAGTGCGGCGATCGCAAGGGCGGCGAAGCCGGGCGCAGCGGGTCGCCGCCATCAATCGTGCCGTCGGGCATGGCTAGAGATTATCCAGCGAGCCGGTGTCGAGCCGAAAAAGGCTGCGCCGATGATGCAGCCGGAAACCCAGGGAGGCGGCCTGGGCGATAGCGTCCGTGTCACGGTCGCCGACCCGTATCCAGGCGCGGGTCTCGCCGCGCGCATCGGCCCGTGCGGCGTTGGCGCCCGCCTCGGCCCCCAGCTCGGGGGAGTCTTCGAGCGGCACGTCGCGCACCAACATGCGCTCCACGCGTTCGGCGGTCAGTCCGGCCGGCACCGGCAGCAGGCGGTCGGGGATGAGTAGCCGCGGTGTCATGCCGCGGTCCGCATACCAGGCGGCGATCACCGGGAGGGAATCGGGGCGAGCTGAAATATCCAGTGGCACTGCCGAATTCAATTCTAGTTCGGCATCCGGCGCGGCCCGGAGCAGCCAGCCGTCCAGCCATGCCTGCTCAGCACCTGGCGACGCCGTCGCGACCGCATACTCGAGTGCGCGGATCTCGGAGGTGCGCACCGGCGCGTCGGTCAGCGTCCGCAGCGCCACCACGTCAGCGGGTGCGCACTCGACCACGGCGCCGGTCTTCGTCCGCACTCGCACCACCGGATCGACGGCCAACAGGTGGCCCACCGCGTCGGTCAGCGGCGGGATCGACTCGGGGCGGCGCCGGTACCGGACCGTGACCCGCGTTCCGAGCTCCGGCCACGAGACCATCAGTGACCGAACGGGTCGGGTCCTTCGCCCGGCGTCCACGACAGTCCGGGAACCCCCCAGCCCTGCGACTTGACGGCGCGCTTGGCGGCCCGCGCGTGCCGGCCGATCAGACGGTCCAGGTAGAGAAATCCGTCGAGGTGACCCGTTTCGTGCTGCAGCATCCGGGCGAACAGACCGGTGCCCTCGATGGTGATCGGGCTGCCGTCGGCGTCGAGCCCGGTGACCCGTGCCCACTTGGCGCGGCCGGTGGGGAACGACTCGCCGGGCACCGACAGGCAGCCCTCGTCGTCGTCGCCCGGGTCGGGCATGGTCTCGGGTATTTCGGAGGTTTCCAGGACGGGGTTGATGACCACTCCGCGGCGCCGTTCGGTCGTTCCACGGTCGTCGGCGCAGTCGAAGACGAACAGCCGCAGCGCGTACCCGATCTGGTTGGCGGCCAGGCCCACCCCGTGCGCGGCGTCCATGGTGTCGTACATGGTGGCGATCAAATCGGGCAGATCGGCGGGCAGGGAACCGTCGGACCCGACCTGCACCGGCGTCGTCGGCGTGTGCAAGACCGGATCTCCCACGATGCGGATGGGTACGACTGCCATGATCGGCTAGCTTAAACTCGCCGACCCACCCGCTTTGCGGCACACTGTGCGCGATGATCCAACTAAGTCCGCCGACTCGCGGGTCTAGATGACACCTTGAGGGTTGGCAGCGTGGTTCAATATTCGCGCAAAACACGCCCCGAAATATCAGTCATGCAAGCAGTTTGAGAATTCGCCGGAAGGGCCCAGGGGAGCGATATGGAAAGCGCCATGGCGCGGGCAAATCACGCGGGGGACGATGCTGACATCGCCGATGGCCTCAGCCGCCGTGAACACGACATCCTGGCATTCGAGCGTCAATGGTGGAAATTCGCCGGTGTCAAGGAAGAAGCCATCAAAGAGTTGTTCTCGATGTCGGCGACGCGCTACTACCAGGTGCTCAACGCGCTGGTCGACCGGCCCGAGGCGCTCGCGGCCGATCCCATGCTGGTGAAGCGGCTGCGGCGATTGCGCGCCAGCCGCCAGAAGGCGAGGGCAGCGCGGCGCCTCGGCTTCGAGGTGACCTGACGCCGCGCGCGACCTTGGTACGGCGCCTTTGCGGGTTTAAGCCTCCTCCTGGCTACAGTGGTGGCCGATGAATGAGCGCGTCCCCGATTCGTCGGGGCTTCCTCTGCGGGCCATGGTGATGGTCCTGTTGTTCCTCGGAGTCATTTTCCTGCTGCTCGGGTGGCAGGCCGTGGGCTCCTCGGGGAACTCCGACGACGAGTCGGCCTCGCCGGCGTCGAGTGCGACCTCGACCAGCGCCGTATCGACGAGCGCTAAACCCGCCCCGAACCAGGCCGAGGTCCGGGTGTACAACATCTCGGCGCAAGAGGGCGTTGCCGCGCGCACCAGGGACCAACTCGTTGCAGCGGGCTTCAAGGTCACCGAAGTCGGAAATCTGCCGGTGCCCGACGTCAAGTCCACCACCGTCTATTACAGCGACGCCGAAGGTGAGCACGCGACCGCCGACGCCGTAGGCCAGAAGCTGCAAGCGCCCGTCGAGGCGCGCATTCCTGCACTCGCCAACCAGCCGCCCGGCGTCATCGTTCTCGTCGCGGGCTGACACGCTCGCGCGCAAGTCGTTTCGGACGGCAGGTCGCCGGGCTAGGCTCTCGCTATGCCTAAACTTGCCGGTCACCGTCACGTTGCCGTTGCCGCGACATCCCTTTTGGCGTTTTTTGCCGCGTTAGTGAGCGCGTGCTCGTCGCCCCAGCACGCATCGTCTGTCTCGGGTACCACGCCGGCGATCTGGACTGGGTCATCCTCGCCGTCATCGGCGAAGGCCCCGGGGATGGAAGCGGCGCCGGCGGCGGCTTCGGCGAGCTTGACCACCGTGTTGAAGGGGCCCGACGGCGCACAGGTCGCCACCGCGAAATTCGACTTCGCCGACGGCTTCGCCACCGTCACGCTTCAGACGACCAGCGTCGGCGTGCTGTCACCCGGTTTCCACGGAGTCCACATCCATAAGACGGGCAAGTGTGAACCCAACTCCGTCGCTCCAACCGGGGGTGCGCCAGGGGACTTCCTGTCCGCCGGTGGCCACTTCCAGAAACCGGGGCATGCCGGACACTCCAGCGGTGACCTGACCTCGCTGCAGGTGCGCGGGGATGGTTCCGGGACGCTGGTCACCACGACGGACGCCTTCGCCATGGCCGATCTGGTGGCCGGCGAGAAGACCGCGATCATCATTCACGCCGGTGCCGACAACTTCGCCAACATTCCGCCGGATCGCTACAACCAGGTCAATGGGGCGCCCGGTCCCGACGAGACGACGATGAGCACCGGTGACGCGGGCAAGCGGGTGGCGTGCGGTGTCATCGGTGCCGGCTAGCGGTCGAGCCCACATCGATTTCGCCGGCTCACCTCGGCCGACGATCGGGGTGGAGTGGGAATTCGCGCTCGTCGACGCGCAGACTCGTGACCTAAGCAACGAAGGGCCCGCGGTCATCGCCGAGATCGGCGAAAACCCGCGCGTGCACAAGGAATTGCTGCGCAACACCGTGGAGGTCGTCACGGGCATCTGCGAAAGCTCCGCCGAGGCGATGGAGGATCTGCGCGAAACCCTGGGCCCCGCACGCCGGATCGTCCGGGCCCGCGGGATGGAACTGTTCTGCGCCGGCACCCACCCGTTCGCCCGGTGGTCGACCCAGAAGCTCACCGATGCGCCGCGCTACGCCGAACTGATCAAACGCACCCAATGGTGGGGCCGGCAGATGCTGATCTGGGGTGTCCACGTCCACATCGGGATCTCCTCGGCCGCCAAGGTGATGCCGATCATGACGTCGCTGCTCAACTACTACCCGCACCTGCTGGCGCTGTCGGCGTCCTCGCCGTGGTGGGGCGGGGAGGACACCGGCTATGCCAGCAACCGGGCGATGATGTTTCAGCAACTGCCTACCGCCGGGCTGCCATTCCACTTTTGGAGGTGGTCGGAGTTCGAGGGCTTCGTCTACGACCAGAAGAAGACCGGCATCATCGATCATATGGACGAAATCCGTTGGGACATCAGGCCTTCGCCGCATCTGGGCACCCTTGAGGTGCGGATCTGCGACGGGGTGTCCAACCTGCGTGAGCTGGGTGCGCTGGTCGCGCTGACGCACTGCCTGGTGGTCGACCTGGACCGTCGACTGGACGCCGGTGAGACGCTGCCGACCATGCCGCCCTGGCATGTCCAGGAGAACAAGTGGCGGGCCGCGCGCTACGGCCTGGACGCGGTGATCATCCTGGACGCCGACAGCAACGAGCGGCTGGTCACCGAGGATCTGGCCGATTTGCTGACCCGGCTGGAGCCGCTCGCCAAGTCGCTGCACTGTTCTGATGAACTCGCCGCGGTGTCCGACATCTGCCGCGACGGCGCGTCATACCAGCGGCAGCGGCGGGTCGCCGAGGAACACGACGGCGACCTGCGTGCCGTCGTCGACGGCCTGATAGGGGAGCTGGACATCTGATCATGACGGAGTCCTCCGAAGTCCTTGCGCTGGCGATGTTTCCGCTTCAGTCGGCGCTGCTGCCCAACGAGGATCTGCCGTTGCGCATCTTCGAGCCGCGCTACAGCGCGTTGGTGCGCGACTGCATCGGCAACGGCGACCCTTTCGGCGTGGTGCTGATCTCCCGCGGCCGCGAAGTCGGGGGCGGTGACACGCGATGTGACGTCGGGGTGCTGGCGCGCATTGCCGAATACGCCGAACTCGGCTCGGGCCGGTATGTGTTGCAGTGCCGCACCGGCGAGCGCATCCGGGTAGGTGAATGGCTGGAGGACGATCCCTACCCGCGCGCCACTGTTCGGCTCTGGCCCGACGAGCCCGGGGACGAAGTGACTGACGCACAGCTTCTCGATGTCGAAGACCGCGTGGTGGCCCTGTTCGAGCGGATCGCCGCCGCCCGCGAGGCCCAGTTGCCGAGCCGCGATGTGCTCCTGGGCGTCGACCGGACCGAAGCGCGTGATGTGGGAGACCGATTGTACGCGTTGGCATCCCGGATACCGATCGGCGCGGCCGATCGCTATGCCATGCTGTCGGCATCCTCGGCCGCCGAGCGGTTGGCCGCGCTGAGCGAGGCGGTGGACACCGTCGCCGAGATGGTGGAGTTTCAGCTGTCCGAATAGCCCAACCCTGGCGCCTGAAAACAATGCCGTTGCGTTACAGCAGAAGTGGGTAACCAAGGCGAAAGTGCGTGGTCAGGTTTGGAATCACTAGTCGGAAGGCGGCATCGGATGGTTCGCAACGAAGGCGGCCGGTGGGACGTCGGTATAAAGGACAACGAGGTTTACCTCGCGCGCGTCTCTGAAAGCGATGAGCAGTTGTTCGACGATTTGATATCAGCCGACGAAGCTCGCGACCTAGCCGACCTTTTGACGAAGTACGCAGACAAGGCCGATGAGTCTGCTGATTCGGATCACTCCGATTCCTCGGATGAGGACGACGTGGACGACGTGGACGACGTGGACGACGAGGACGACGAGGACGACGATTCGGACGACTCCGGCAAGTCGTCGGATTAGATTCGGTGTGTCGGTTCAGTTAATTTCGATCGCCGCGATGGAGACTTCCCGCTGAGCGAGGCCGTGGATACCGTCACCGGTAACCGCAGGAACGCCTGGCTTGCTGAAGGTGAAGCGGCTGATGACGGCACCAATGAAAAACAACACCGCGGCGACCTGGAGCAACCGGGTGAAACTTGCATCGGTCAGCGTGCCGGCCGCGATCAGCCCTACGCAGGCAACCGAGGTCAGGGCCGACGTCCGCCCCACCGCGTTCTGCATCGCTGCGGCCACTCCGCTGTTGGCCGGCTGGACGGAAGACAGATTCGCTGCAGTCAGCGGTGTGCTGGTCAGTACCAGCCCAATCGCCAACACGGTCATCCCCGGCAGCAGATCGCTAAAGATGTTGAACCCGTGGGCCGACGGTCGGATGAGCAGCAGTCCAAATCCGGCCAGTACCGGGCCCGTCGTCAGGAAAACCCGGGGTCCGATCCGTGCGGCGTGGCCGCCGACGCGCTTGGCGAACAGAAACGACATGACGGGTGTGGGCAAGGTAACCAAGCCCGCCACGGTCGCACAAAAACCAGCGACTTCCTGTGTGTAAAGGGAGACGGCAAGAGAGCCCATGCTGAGGGCCCCGTAGACGAACGCGGTAACCAGATTGGCGCCCGCGAAGTTGCGGATCGTGAACAGACCCAGCGGCACCAAAGGATTTGGTGCGCGCCGCTGCCATGCCACGAATGCCAGTAGTGCCGCGATCCCTATGACAAATGACGCGACGATGCCGGGGTCGGCCCACCCATGTTCGCTCGATTCGATGAGCGCGTAGACCGTGGCGGCCAGCCCGGTCGCCGATAACGCCGCACCGGGGATGTCGACGCGGGCTCGCTGGGCGGGCCCGGGCATGGGACAAAGCCAAAACGTCAATGCGAAACCGATGACCATCGGGAGGGCCGACAATGCGTAGATCCACCGCCAGCTCAGAAAGTCGACCGCCAACCCACCTAGCAACGGACCGAGCGCGAACGCGGTGCCGGTCCACGCGGTCCAGGATCCGATCGCCGCAGGACGATCCGCGCGGTCGAACACTGAATTGATCAACGCCAGCGAACCGGGAACCAAAAACGCCGCGCCCAGACCCTGGACGACGCGCCCGGTGATCAGCATGGCAGGTGAGGCCGCAGTCGCCGCCACCATCGAGCCCGTGCCGAAAGCAACCAGCCCGAACCGCATCACCGGCACTCGCCCGAACAGATCGGAGATGGAGCCGCCCGGCAGAATCGAGGCCGCCAGCGCCAGGAGGTAGCCGTCGACGACCCATTGCTGCAGGCACATGCCTCCACGCAGGTCGCGCGCTGTCGCAGGCAGGGCCAGGTTCACGACGGTGCTGTCGAGAAAGGCGACCATCGACACCATGACGGCCACCACCATGACCCGCCTGGCCGGCGCGACGTCGCGCAATTGCGCAAGTGGTCCCGCCCGGCGCGCCGACGGGGTGAAGACCATCCCGGGCGAAGGTTGTACGGCGATCATCTCTCTCCTGGAGGCATCTGGGGAGTGCTCGCAATGAGGTATGTCTTGTGGTTACGAACTAACGTGCCAGCAGGTTCGAGCGGCGGACTGTGAACTCCGTTACCGATCGGGTGGATTTTGCGTAGTCCGACCGACTGATTCGCGCTCAGCCAAGGACTTCAACGTGCGCAGCTGCTTTCGCATCATCACCAAGTCACCCAGCGCGAGAAGACGACCGAGCAGCCGAGACCCCGCGAACCACACCCGCACGTGCAGCCGCGCCCCTGCCCGCTCGGGGCGGACCCGATACGTCACGGCCACACCCTTGGACCGCAACGTGATCTGCTCGCCGGCGACGAACGAGTCGAGCACGAACATCGTCATGAAGCGCTGATCGATCTCGAGGTGAGCGAGTTGGGGGTCGCGTTGGCGGGGACTGCGTCGGCCGAAGTTGTCGAGGATGTCGTAGCTGTAGGGCGCAGCGCGTAACTGACACAGCCAGTCGAACACGGTCGATGGCGGCGCATCGACGCTGATCGCGCGATCCGCCCGCACGCCGGCATGCGGACAGAGCCCGTCGCACGGCAGAAACGCCGCTCGTTCCGACGGCGATGCTCCCCAATTCAGCCCCGGGATCACGGCACCGCGGCACCGCGTGGATGTGCTTGTGCTGCAACGCGTTTGAGTATCATTCTGACGGCCAGCCGGTGCGCGCCAGTGCCGATGACGAGGGCGCGATACGCCCTGCCGTGAATACCCGGAAAGCGCGCCCACGTCTGCGCGCGCAGTCGGGTGCGGCCAGTGTCATCCGGCTCGGTGTTCAGGTTGAACACCAACCGGTAGATCGCGAACGGGTGCCGGCCCTTCAAGGCGAACCGCTCCGGTGGCCGCGCTTCGTCCAACACGAACCCCGTCGGCACGGTCGACGGGTCGTGCGGGTCGCGGCACATGACGCGCAGCAGCGCGGACCACGTTGCTGCGCGATCCGCTGCGACGGTTGTGGCATGCTCATCGATATAGGGCAATCGTTCCATATAGAAGGAATGTACTAGATCGTGGCACCTCCGCGGAAGCACGAAACCGCACGTGATCCTTGACGCCGCCCGAGCGCTGGTGCTCGCGGGCGGACCGCGCGCGGCCAGCGTGGCGGCGATCGCGCAATCCAGTGGGGCGCCCGCCGGCACCCTGTATCACCGCTTCGGCAACCGCGACGGGATCGTTGCGGCGGCGTGGCTGCGCGCGCTCGAACGCTTCCAGGCCCGCGCGCTGGCCGCGGGCAGCGAAGCGTCGGCGGAGGCCTTAGACGCGGCCACGGCGATGGCCGTGGCCGCAATCAGCTTCGCGCGGGAGCTTCCGCAGGACGCCCGGCTGCTGCTGACGATCCGGCCGACAGATCTGCTCGACGGCGAGCCTGAGCCCAGTTTCCAGCAGACCCTCGCCGCGATGAACGCACCGCTCGCCGTGCGGATGCACGAGCTGGCCGAGCGCCTGTACGGCGGCCGCGATCAAAGGCAGATCGACGCGGTCAACAGGGCGGTGGCCGACCTGCCCTACGCTGTAGTCCGGCGCCACGCCCACGACGAGCCGATGCCGTCCTGGCTGGAAGCCGATGTTGCGGCGTCGGCGCGGGCGGTCCTACAGAGCTTTGGCGAAGGCGCGTAGCGACTCCACCTGAACGGGATCCAGTGACGGGCGCACGGTCTTGCGGGCTGCCTCGAGATCGGCAGCGGTCACCTCGGCAGCATTGATGGAGCGCCGCATCGCGGTGAGCGCGGCCTCGCGCAGCAGCGCCACGCAGTCGGCGGCGCTGTAGCCGTCGAGTTCGGCGGCCACCGCGTCCAGGTCGACGTCGGCGCTCAACGGTATGGATTTGCCTGCGGTGCGCAGGATTTCGCGCCGCGCCTCCGCGTCGGGCGGCTCGACGAACACCAGGCGTTCCAACCGGCCCGGGCGCAGCAGCGCAGGATCGATGAGGTCGGGCCGGTTGGTGGCACCCAGCACCACGACGTCGCGCAGCGGGTCGATGCCGTCGAGCTCGGTCAGCAGCGCGGCCACCACCCGGTCGGTCACGCCGGAGTCGAAGCTCTGGCCCCGCCGCGGCGCCAGCGCGTCCACCTCGTCGAGAAAGACCATAGACGGCGCCGAATCCCGTGCGCGCCGGAATAATTCGCGAACCGCCTTCTCCGAGGCGCCCACCCACTTGTCCATCAGCTCGGAGCCTTTGACGGCGTGCACGCTCAGCTGCCCTGTGCTGGCCAGCGCGCGGACCACGAACGTCTTGCCGCAACCAGGCGGACCGTACAGCAGCACGCCGCGTGGGGGATCGACACCGAGCCGGGCGAACGTGTCGGGGTGCTGCAAGGGCCACAGCACCGCTTCGGTCAGTGACTGTTTGGCTTCGGCCATGTCACCGACGTCGTTGAGCGACACGTTCCCTACCGTCAGCTCCTCGCTCGCCGAGCGGGACAACGGCCGGATCACGCTGAGCGCACCGACCAGATCGTCTTGATTCAGCTTGGGCGCCCCGCCTTCGGCGCTGGCCCGCCCCGCCGCCCGCAGCGCCGCCTCCCGCACCAAAGCGGCCAGGTCGGCGGCGACGAAACCCGGTGTGCGGCCGGCAATCTCGTCGAGCTCGAGGTCGCCGGTGGGTACGGCCTTCAGTAGCGTCTCGAGCAGCGCCTTGCGGGTGGTGGCGTCGGGCAGTGGCACGCCCAGCTCGCGGTCGCACAACTCCGGGGCGCGCAACCGCGCATCGAGCTGGACAGGGCGCGCGGAGGTGGCGATCAGCGCGACGCCGTCAGTGGCCACCGCGGTGCGCAGCTCGGCCAGGATCAACGCGGCCACCGGCTCGGCGGTTTCGGGCAGCAGGGCGTCGACGTCAGTGATCAGCAGCACACCGCCGCCTTGCCGGATGGCCGTCACCGCCGAAGCGACGGTCTTGAGCCGGTCCTCGGCGGCCAGCGCGCCGACCTCCGGGCCGTCCAGCTCCACCAGCCTGCGGCCGGCGCACACCGCGCGCACCAGCGTCGCCTTGCCGACGCCGGCCGGTCCCGACACCAGCACGCCCAGGTTGGTGCCGGCGCCAAGGGTTTTCAGCAGGTGCGGCTCGTCCAGCGCGAGCTTGAGCCATTCGGTCAGCTTGGCGGCTTGCGCCTGCGAGCCCTTCAGGTCGTCGACGCCGATCGCGGGGCTGGCCACGCTGACCTGTTGGTGTCGATGGCCCCCCAAAATGGAGGCGGAGCTGTGTGCGATTCCGTGGCCCCAGGAGACGAGGGAGTTGGGCTGCACGCTGACCGGGCCGTCCGGGTCGACCCCGGTGACAGTCAGGAGCTCGGAGGTCCAGCTGATCCCGACCGCCGAGGCCAGGGCACGGCTGGCGGCAGATGTCGACGTCCCCGGGCCCAGGTCGCGGGGCAGCAGCGACACCGCATCGCCGACCGTCATCACCTTGCCGAGCAACGCCTGACGCAGGGTGGCCGACGAAACCGATTGGGTGGCTAGCGAAGAGCCGCTTAGCGTCACCGACCGCGCGCCGTAGACGATGACCGCACTGACGATCACCGCAGTGCCCTCGCGCAGTCCGGCGTTGGACAGCGTCACGTCGTCGAGCAGCACGGTGCCCACAGGAATGTCCTGGTCGGCCAGGCCGGCCACCGCCGCGGTAGTCCGCGACCCGGTCAGCGATACCGCGTCCCATTCCCGAATACCCAGCGCAGCAGCGGCATTCGGGTGTAACCGGATCACGCCGCGACGGGAGTCGACCGCGGAGTTGTTCAGTCGGGCGGTGAGGGTGAGCCGATTGGGGCCAGTCACAGCCGCCCGCCCGGCTTGCGCAGCCCCAGCCGGGCCACTGACCGGCGGTTCGGCTGCGCCCGCCGGGTGGCACGCCGTGCCGCGCGACGTTGCCGGGGCTTGTCGTCCCACATCTCGGGGTGGTTGGCCAGCCAGCGCTTGCTGCGCACTGCGAACGGCATATGGCACACGTAGGCGATGATGATCACCCAGATCAGGATGTAGGGCGCCAGGACCGCGGCCGCCGCGACGACCGCCAGTACCGCCAGCAGCGGGGCCGCCAGGTTCGGCGGAATCGCCACGGTGTGCATCTTTTTCATCGGGATCGTGCTGACCAAGAGTATCGACGTCCCGGTGATCCAGATGGCGAGGAACCACAGCGAGCTCCACCAGCCGTCGCCGTGGAACTGAAGCTTGAGTCCCATGAGGCCGATCATGGAAACCGCACCCGCCGGCGCGGGCATCCCGACGAAGAACTCCTTGGCGTAAGACGGCTGGGTCTCGTCGTCCTGCAGCGCGTTGTAGCGGGCCAGTCGCAGCACCACGCACACCATGTACAGCAGCACCACCGCCCAGCCGACCGGCCACTTCGACAGCAGCGTCACGTAGACCACCAGGGCGGGGGTCACGCCGAAGTTCACCGCGTCGGCCAGCGAGTCGATTTCGGCACCGAGCGCAGACTGGGCGCCGAGGAGGCGGGCCACGCGACCGTCCAGTGCGTCGAGGATGGCCGCCGCGGCGATCAATGCCATCGCGGGAATCGGCTGGTGTTCGAGGGCGAACTTGATCGACGTCAACCCCGCGCACATCGACAGCACCGTCATCGCGCTCGGCAGCAGGTGCAGGCTCATGGTCCGTCTAGCCCGCGGCTTATCGATCATGAAAGCTCCGCCAGCACGGTCTCGCCGGCGATCGCGCGCTGACCGACTTTGACGATCGGCTCGGTGCCCGCCGGTAGGTAAGTGTCCAGCCGGGAGCCGAACCGGATCAGGCCGTAGGTGTCGCCGATCGACAGCTTGTCCCCGACGTGGGCGTCGCACACGATGCGGCGGGCCAGCAGACCGGCGACCTGCACCACGACGACGTCGGCGCCGTCCGCCGTTCGGATCCGCAGACTGGCACGCTCGTTCTCGGCGCTCGCCTCGGGCAGATCGGCCGATCCGAACCGGCCGGGGCGGTATTGCTTGGCGACGACTTCGCCGCTCACCGGTGCGCGCTGCACGTGGGCGTCCAACAGCGAGAGGAAGATGCTGACCCGCGGCAGCAGTGCGTCGCCCATGCCGAGCTCGGCGGGCGGGGCAGCGGAGTCGATCACGCAGATGATGCCGTCTGCGGGCGCGGCGACGGCACCCGGCCGCGAGGGCGGTACCCGCGGCGGATGACGGAAGAATCCCGCGCAGGCGCCTGCCGCCAGCAGGCCCGCGCGGCGCAGCCACCGGTGGTCGCGTCCGACGACGGCGACGGCCAGGCCGGTGGCGATGAACGGGCGCCCGGCGGGGTGAATCGGCGGAATGGTCGAGCGGACCAACTCCAGCATGTGCTGCGGGCCGCTAGTGCGGAGGCGTCTAGCCACGCGGTCATACTACGGCGGTACGAAGTCGGACCTTGTCAACCCGGTGATCCGGTCGATTATTCACGTAGCGATCGTTCGACACACGTCAATTAATAACGGCCGAACTCCATTCCGGCGACAGTAAATTGAATGCAATTAAGCCGATGACCAGTCGGTTTTATTGTCGTCCAGCACCGATTCGGCGTGCGCACGAGTCACGACGCAATCCGGTAGTGCGCTACGCTGGCCAGTCGCGCCCTTCGGGGGCAAAATCACAAAGTGCAGCAAACCGAAACGCGGAGCTGACCGAGCGCACAGCACCTACCTGGTCGAGGTTTGGGTTAGGAGCAGGAGGCACCATGCCGTATTTTCCGGTCGAAGTGAAAACGCCAGCTAACTTTGTGCTCTTAATTATTTTGAACGTCAAATATCGCAAAGAGTTCGGCTTCGAAGGACCATGACTGATCCGCTGACACCGCCCACGGCGAGCCGAAAGCCGGGGCGCCCCGTGGCGAGCAAGGCCGACGAGACCCGCAGGCGCATCGTGCGCGCCGCGCGTGAGATTTTCTGCGAACGCGGTTACGACGGAACGACTTTCCAGGCAATCGCCGAGCGCGCCGACCTCACCCGTCCAGCGATCAATCACTACTTCGCCGACAAGCGGGCGCTCTATAGCGAGGTGTTGGACCAGACGAACGACGTTGTTGTCATGGTGGGCATCGAACGGGCGAAGCATGAGACGGCCCTGATGGGTCGAGTCACGGAATTCATCAGCGCGGCGATGCATGCTACTTCTGAGGATCCTTCGGTCACAGCGTTCCTTCTCACCGCCGTAGTGGAATCGCAGCAGCATCCAGAATTGGGTGGATCCGAAATTGATGCCGTGTCAAATAGCCGAGAATTCCTGAATTGGGCTATCGACGACGCCATCAAGCGAGGGGAGCTCAAAAAGGACATAGACGCCCCGTTATTGACCGAGACACTGCTGACCGTGCTCTGTGGAGTGGGCTTTTACGCCGGATATGTCAAAAGCTACCGAGAGATGCAGGCTGTCAACAAGACATTGCGCCAGCTGCTCGAGGGCGCGTTCTGGCGGCACGGAACGCCGTAACAGGTTTCGAGAGCCAACATTCAACGCCCCGAGATGTCTCGTGCGTCGGCGCTGGCTTATGTGAGGTCCCAGACCTGCAGCTTGGTTCCGGCCGCCACTTCCACGACGTCCTCGGGGATGTCCAGTAACCCGTTGGCGGAAGCCAGCCAGCGCAAGTGGTGCGACGCCGGCGGGCCGTAGCTCGTCACGGTGCCTTCTCGGACATCGAGGATCGCGCGGCGGAACTGCCGCTTGCCGCGCGGCGAGGTCAGTGCCTCGGTCAGCACCGCGGGCCGCCGTGGCCGCTGCGGGTCCGGTAGACCCATGGCCGTCCGGAGGGCGGGACGGATGAACACCTCGAAGGAGACCAGCGAGCTGACCGGGTTGCCGGGCAGCGTGACGATCGTGGCGTCGGCTCCATTTGTCCGCAATCGCCCGATGCCCTGCGGCATTCCCGGCTGCATCGCCACCTTGACGAACTCCACACCCTGCTCACCGTCCCGGCCGAAGGCGTCTTTGACGACCTCGTAGGCGCCGGCGCTGACGCCCCCGCTGGTAATAATCAGATCAGCGTCCGCGGCGTAGCGGTCCAGGATCGCACTGAATTGGGCGACGTCGTCGCCGGCGGTCGCGGTGGCGATCACGGCCGCGCCCGCGTCGCGAACGGCCCCGGCCAGCATGACCGAATTCGACTCGTAGATCTGCCCCGGCAGCAATGGAGTACCGGGTGTCACCAGCTCCGACCCGGTGGAGATCACCAGCACGCGCTGGCGTGGCAGCACCGGCAGCCCCGTTATCCCCAGTGCGGCTGCCAGGCCGAGGATCGCCGGGGTGACGACCTCGCCCTGGCGCAGCACGGTGGTGCCGGCGGCGACGTCTTCGCCGGCTAGCCGGATGTGCTTGCCGGGCTGGGGGGCCTCGCGGATCGCCACCGACTGCACTCCACCGTCGGTGGCTTCCACCGGCACGATGCCGTTTGCCCCGGCGGGTACCGGCGCACCGGTCATGATCCGGTGGGCGGTACCGGGTTGCAGGGTCAACCGGTCGGTGCGCCCGGCGGGAATGTCCTCGGCGACCGGCAGCAGCACCGGGTGATCCGCGGTGGCGCCCGCGGCGTCCTCGGCGCGCACCGCATAGCCGTCCATCGCGGAGTTGTCGAACAGCGGCAGCGACAGCTGGGCGACCACATCGCCGGCCAGGACCAGCCCTTGCGCCTCCGCCAACGGAACCATGGCCGCCGGGCGCACGCGGATCATCCCGGCAACGACGCGTTGGTGCTCTTCGACGGATCGCACTCGGCAATTGTCCGTCTAGACCGGGAACGTGACGCCGGTGAGTTCCTCGGAAACGGTCCACAACCGGCGCTGCAGGTCCTCGTCGTGGGACTGCGCGCTGGAGTCGACCACCTTCGGGTGACCACGCTGCTCACCGAAACCGCCGGGGCCGTAGTACTGCCCGCCCTGCACGGCAGGGTCGGTGGCGGCCCGCAGCGTCGGCAGGGCGCCCATCGGCGGGCTTTGGAACAGGACCGACCCCAGCAGATTTGCGACCGGCCTGGTGATCCCCGGCAGGTTGCGGGTCAGCTCGGTTTGGGAACTGCCGGGGTGTGCGGCGACGGCGATGGTGGATTTATCGGCTGTGTTCAGCCGGCGTTGCAGTTCATAGGTGAACAGCAGGTTGGCCAGCTTGGATTGCCCGTAGGCGGCGCCCCGGTTATAGCTGCGCTCCCACTGCAGGTCGTTGAAGTGGATAGCGGCCCGCATCCGGTGGGCCATGCTGCTGATGGTCACCACCCGCGACCCGCGCACCGGCAGCAGGTGGTCAAGCAGCAACCCTGTCAGTGCGAAATGACCGAGATGGTTGGTGCCGAATTGCAATTCGAAGCCGTCTTTAGTGGTCTGCTTCGGGGTCAGCATCACGCCGGCGTTGTTGATCAGCAAGTCGATTCGCGGGTAGGCCGACCGCAGCGCATCGGCGGCGCTGCGCACGGAATCCAGCGAGGTCAGATCCAGCGCCTGCAGCGTGACGTCAGCGCCGGGGCTGGCGGCGACGATGCGCGACAGCGCGGCGTTGCCCTTCTCCAGGTCGCGCACCGCCAGCACGACGTGCGCACCGCGGTAGGCCAGCACCGCCGCAGCCTGGTAGCCGATGCCGGTGTTGGCGCCGGTGACGACGGCGAAGCGGCCGCTCTGATCCGGGACGTCGGCCTCTTGCCACTTGCGGGTCTCGGCGATTGAATGCATGGCCCACAACATACTCAGATACCCAGTGCGCAGCCGTCATCGGCATTGGCGGACGTAGAGTCGGGAACGTGATTACCGGGCTGGCGCACACCGGGGTGTGTGTTGCCGACTGTGAGGCCGCGGTGGCGTTCTACCGCGACGTGTTGGGCCTACGTGTGCTCTCGCCGCCGTATGTGATGGCCGGTAACGCGCTTCGCGAGGACATGGGCGAGCTGGTGGGAGACCCCACCATGAAGGCGGCCATCGTTGGATTGCCCGACGACGGTGACCGGGTCTTCGAGGTAATTGAGTACCTCAACGTCAAAGGGGGAGCGGCCGATCGGGCCCTGACCGACCACGGGCTGTCCCACGTCGGGCTGATTTGTGCGGACCTCGACGCCACCCGGGCGGAGCTCGAAGCCAAGGGAGTGCGTTTCCTTTCCAGCGGAGTCGCCGACGTCGCGCGGGTGCGCACGGCCTGGTTCGTCGATCCATGGGGGGTGGTGTTCATCCTGGTGGAGAAAAGCCGGCCCGAGCGGCCTTACTTCGCGCAATGGGGGTGAAGGTAGGCGTCATCGGCGCCGGCGCCGGCGGCATCGCGATGGGAATCCAGCTGGCCGACGCGGGATATGACTTCACGATCTTCGACCGCGCCGACGGCTTCGGCGGCACCTGGCGCCACAACACGTTTCCGGGTGCGGCCTGCGATGTCCCGTCGCACCTGTACTCGTATTCGTTCGCGCTCAACCCGCGGTGGAGCAAGACATATGCGAACCAGCCCGAGATTCTCGCCTACCTCGAGAAGGTCGCCGCCGACCACGTTCTCGGTGCACACCTGCGGCCCAACACCGCCGTCACCACCGTGCGGTGGTCGGACAGCGCCCGGCGCTGGACGCTGTCCACCGACGACGGCCGGAAGCACGACTTCGACGTGGTGGTGAGCGCGGTCGGAATGCTCGATGTGCCCTACATCCCCGATATCCCAGGGGCGCAACGATTTCTGGGCCGGCAATTCCATTCGTCGCGGTGGGATCACAGTCGGTCGACGGCGGGGGAGCGGGTGGCCTCCATCGGCACGGGCGCCAGTGCGATCCAATACGTTCCCGCGATTGCCCCAGAAACCGTGCAGCTCACCGTGTTTCAGCGGACCCCGATCTGGATCGCGCCCCGATTCGACTTCCCATTCACCCCCGAGCAGCACGAACTTTTCGAACGTGACCCGAGCGCGGCGCAAAAGCTGCGCGACGAGGCCTTCGACGCCTACGAGTCCGCCAGCTTCGACGTCGACGACCAACAGACTCGCGACGCAACCGAACTCGCGCGCAGTTACCTGATGCGCAAGGTGGCCAACCCCGAGTTGCGGGCCAAGCTGACTCCCGACTATCCGGCCGGCTGCAAACGGCCGCTCATGTCGCGGGAGTGGTATCCGACTTTCGCTCTGCCGCACGTCAAGCTGGAGACCACGCCGATCGCCGAGTTGACCGAATCCGGAGTGCGCACGGTCGACGGTGTCGAACACCGCGTCGACACCGTCATCTACGGCACCGGGTTCACGGCCGCCGACTACCTCGCCAGCATCGACGTGTATGGACGCGGCGGCCGTCGCCTTCGCGACGACTGGAGCGACGGCGCGGAGGCCTACCTCGGCACGCTGGTGACCGGATATCCCAATTTCTTCACGCTCTACGGCCCCAACACAAACGGGGTCAACTCGATCATCTACATCCACGAGGCGCAGACGACCTTCATCCGCCACATCCTCGACGCGATGGGTAGCCGCGGAGTCCGCACCGTCGAGGTGACGGCCGATGCGCAGCGGCGCTACAACGACGACATCCAGACCGAGATGCATGGCAAGGTCTGGCTTGCGTGCACCAACTACTTTCGCCATCCCAGCGGCAAGGTCGTGACCCAATTGCCTTACAGCGGGCTGAAATTCTTCGAACGCACCCGCAGCATGGTCGACGGCGATTACGTGCTTTCTTGACCTGAAGGGTGGCGAACAGACACAAAATCGCCCTTTTTCGTAGCAAAAAGGGCGTTTTTGCGTCTGCTCGCGGTGTTAGGCGAACTGCGCGCGCAGCCAGGCGATGATCATCGGCACCACCTCGGGCGCCTTGCTCATCGCGACGTGCCCGGTGCCCTCGATCAAGTGCACCTCGGTGTTGGGGCGGCCTCCGAAGACCAGCGTGTCGGATTGCGGGATGAAGTAGTCTTCGGCGCCGTTGACAACCAGCATCTTCGAATTACGTTGCTGAGCAAGCAGATCCCGCCGGTTCAGCTGCTCGAGACCGGCGCTGAGCTCGTCCAGGGTGGGCGAGTGTTCCCAGTGCATGGCGTTGCCGATGATGTCGTGCATGCCGTAGGGCAGGTTCTGCAGATGCTCCGGTTCAAACGACTCCATCACGGGACCGCCGAGATCGACGGCGGCATCGACGATCCCGGCCAGACCCGACATCGCCGCGAAGTTCCCGCCGAACGAGGCACCGAAGTGAGCGACCCGGCCGTCGCCCAGTGACCGGGCGTAGTCGGCGATTCCGCGGATCACGTCGTCGGCGTGGTTGTCGAGCGGGATCGAGGTTTCACCGGTGCCGGGGTGGTCGAAGGCGAGGGTGGTCACCCCGGCACCCGCGGTGAACCCGACCCACCACGGGTGGATGTCCATCTTCCAGGTGTCCACGCCGCCGCTGGCGATCAGCACCGGCCGGGACGTGAAGTCGCCGTCGGCGGAGTACAGGTGCACCGGCACCTCGACGGTGCCGTCGCGGTAGGGCACGGTGATGATGCGGCGCTCGAAGGCCACCGGGAAACTCCTTGGCCGCCAACTCGAATTGCTCGAGCTGGTTTCGCAGGGCCCGCACCCGCGCCTGATCGGTCAGGCAGGGAAACTTCGCGCAGCCGTAGGTCAACGACGCCAGGTAGTGGTCGCCACGGTCGGCGTATTCCTCGGCCAGCGTGGACCATTCGTAGACCCAGCCGCCGGGCGCGTCGGCCCACATGTCGGTGACGGCGGCTCCGACTCGCTTGATGTCGTCGAGCGGGATGCCGAACTTCTCGAACTGCTGGGTGCGGTCGGTGAACATGTCCGCGGCGGAGATGTCGTAGGTGTACATGGTGGTTAGCTCCTAACTGTGGCGAAGTAGTCGGCGACCGTGGTGGTGTCGTCGAGGGATGCGACGGCGCCGATGTAGCCGTCCGGGCGGATCACGAGGTGCCCGCCGTTCTTGAGTCCGAATCGCTGCGCCACCAACCCTTTCGGGTCAGCGATGATGGTGTCGTACCCGGCGACGTCGGCGTCGTGTGCCGTCACCAGCACCTGGATCTGACCGTCGCTCGCGGCCGGGACCGGCTGCCCGGACGCGACGGTGAGCACGACGTGACCGGTGTTGTCCGGGCCGCACGCAGCGCGTAGCTGCTTTTGTAGCGCCTCGTCGGTCAGGTGTGGAACATGTTCGCCGGCAGCCACTTTGGCGTGCCTCGGGCGCCGCCCTACGGCGATCGGGCTGGTGCGGTAGGCGATGTTGACCTCCTCAGCGGTCTCGGCCATGAAGCGTCGCGCCGCGGGGATCTGCGACAGCAGCCGAATCACCAGGTCGCGTATCCGGCGCGGCACGCCGGACAGCGTGCCGGCCCGGGTGAGCCGATCGGTGAACGCGATGACGCCGTCGGCGACCGGGATGCGCTCTGCCTCGTAGCTGTCGAGCAGCGTCTGGCCGGCTTGGCCACCGATCACCGCCGCCAGCTTCCAGGCCAGGTTGAACGCGTCCTGCATGCCGGTGTTCATGCCCTGCCCGCCGGCCGGGCTATGGATGTGAGCGGCGTCGCCGGTCAAAAAGACCCGGCCCCACCTGTAGGCCGGCACGCGCGCGTGGTGGATCTCGAAGCTGGTCAGCCAGTGCGAGTGCACGACCCGAATGCCGCCGATCCGATGGTCGAGGATCGCCTGGAGCTCGTCCTGGGTCGGATTCATATTTATCGGCGTGCCCGGCGCGTCGTGCACCTCGGCGAGGAAGCGCATCCGGCCGCCGGCCATCGGCAGCACGATGACCGGCCCGTCGGGGGCAAAGAAGGTGTGCATGCTGTCCACGTCCAGGCTGTGTTCGGCGTCGACGTCGCCAAGTAGGAAGCGTTCGCCGACGAACGAGCCGGCGAGCTTGGTGCCGACCATCTTTCGCACCGAGCTGTGCGCGCCGTCGGCGCCGATCACCCAGGGCACGGTGACCAGCTCGGTGGACCCGTCCCCATGCCGCAGGGTCACGTGTGCTTCGTCGTTGTCCTGGGTCACCGCGGCCAGCTCGACGCCACGCTCGACCGTCACGCCGAGCGACTCCAGGTGCTCGCCCAGCACGCGCTCGGTCTCGGTCTGAGCCGTCGTCAGTGTGAATGGGAACGCGCTGTCGACGTCGCTCAACGGAACGCGGAACAGCTTGCGCTGCCCGGCGTACAGCTGCATCGCCCGGGCCTTGATCCCAGTGCTAAGCAACTCGTCGACGATGCCCATCCGGTCGAACATGTCCAGGCTGCGCGCGTGCACGGCGATGGCGCGGGACTGGTCGGTGGGTTGCGCCAGCTTGTCGATGACCCGGACGCTGATGCCGCGTCGCGCCAGTTCGCAGGCGGCGACCAGGCCCACCGGGCCGGCGCCGACAACGAGGACATCGGGGATCTGGTTGCGGCTCATGGCTGCCTCCTAGTTTTTCACGCTCTGTTGAAATTCTGACCGAGTCTCACGGTACGTTGAATAAAGTCTCAACGCAAGGGGAAATTCACGCTATGATGAAACTCATGCCGAACAAATCGACGACCCCTGGGCCGCGCGATGAACGCGGGGTGCTATCCGCGCGAATAGCTGCGGCGGCCCGCGACGAATTCGCCGAACACGGCTGGGCCGGGACCACCATCCGGGCGGTGGCGCGCAGCGCCGATGTCGACCCGGCGCTGGTCTACCACTACTTCGGATCCAAGGAAGGGCTGCTAGACGCCGCGACGAACCCGCCGCAGAAATGGCTGGAAAGCGTCGCCAAGGTGTGGACCACACCAATCGAACAACTCGGGGCCGCGCTGATCACGTTGCTGCTGACCAGCTGGGCCGACGACGAGATCGGGCCGACCCTGCGCGCCATCCTGCAGACCGCCGCGCACGAACCGTCGACCCGGGAGAAGCTGCGGCGCGTCGTCGAGGGCAGCCTGATGGGCGTCTCGGGGCTGGGCAGCGACGAACGGGACCGGTTGGTGCGCAGCGGGCTCATCTCGTCGCAGATGATGGGCTTCGCGCTGATGCGCTATGTCTGGAAGATCGAGCCCATCGCGTCGATGGCCGAGGACGAGGCGGTCGCCGCCATCGCCCCCAACCTGCAGCACTACGTCGATGGTGACCTGACAGCTCAGACCCAATAGTTGTCGTGGCGGATGAACCACTCCCGGCGCTCGTCGTCGGTCATGTCGGCCAGCGCGCTGAAACCCTCGAAGTAGGCCTCGCGCGGTGCGCCGGGAGCGAACAGCATCAGGATTGAAGCCGGCTCGTCGGCCTCGTTGCGGAAACCGTGTACGCCACCGGGCGGGACGTACAGGAAGTCGCCTTGATGGCCGTCGATCCAGTCGGCGCCGTCGTATAGCCGCATAGTCCCGGATAACACGAAGAACGCTTCGGACATGGCGCGGTGGAAGTGCGGCCCGGGGCCTCCGGCGGCCGGGGCGATGTCGACCCGGTACAGGCCGTAATCGCCGTCGGTCGACTGCTGGTTGGCCAGGTAGTGGTAGCTGACGCCGGCCGGCGATTCGTAGTCCGGCGGAGAGTCGGCCCGTTTCAGCCAGGCGCTGACTTCGGGGGTGTCCTCGGTGTAGCGGGGCGGCGGGTAGGGCGGCACGGCGAGCGACACATCGTCCAGTGTGCCCGCTAGCATCGCCAGGGTGGAGGGGCTGGAGGCGGACGAAGAAGTTCGGGCGCGACGGCTCCTCGACGCACAGGACAAGGCGGCACGACTCTTCAGCGAAATCGAGCGACGCGCCATGATCCGCCCGGGGGTGGGGGAACAGCAGCTGTCCGACGAGATCCGCGACCTGGCTGCGGAGATGTTCGGCGTGACCCGGCACTGGCATCGGCGGATCGTTCGGGCCGGCGAGAACACTTTGCAGCCCTTCAAGGAACATCCGCCGGACCGGGTGATCGCCACCGACGACATCGCGTTCCTTGACCTGGGACCGGTCTTCGAGGAGTGGGAGGCCGACTTCGGGCGCACGTTCGTGCTGGGCGACGATCCCAAGAAGAAGGCCGTCTGCGACGCGCTGCCCAGGGTGTGGCAGGCCGGGCGCGACTATTTCGCCCGCAGCCCAGACGTCACCGGGGCGGAGCTGTTCGAATACGTCGTCGGTGTGGCCCGCGCTGAGGGCTTCGAGTGGGGTAGCCACATCGCCGGGCATCTGTTGGGGGAGTTCTCGCACAAGAAGATCGCCGGTAACGACGTCGAGTGGTACATCATGCCCGGATCGGACAAGCCGCTGCGGCGGCGGGATCCCAGCGGCCGTCTTTGCCACTGGATCCTCGAAATCCATCTGGTCGATCGCGCCCGCGGCTTCGGCGGTTTCTACGAGCAGCTGCTCGACCTGCCCTGAATCGGCCGGATCGCCCGTCGGCCGCCGACCTTTCCTTGCACTCGGCATGGGCGAGTGCTAAGAATGACGTTGGCACTCGCGACCGGCGAGTGCTAGGTCGGGACGGTGAGGCCAGGGCCGCGTCAGCGGAAGACACCCACAGCCGTCCGTCGCGGGCACTGCACCCGGCCAGAACGTGTCATCCCCAATCCGGAGGAATCACTTCGCAATGGCCAAGCAAATTGCGTACGACGAAGAGGCCCGCCGCGGCCTCGAGCGGGGCCTGAACGCCCTCGCCGACGCGGTACGGGTGACGTTGGGTCCCAAGGGCCGCAATGTCGTCCTGGAGAAGAAGTGGGGCGCCCCCACGATCACCAACGATGGTGTGTCCATCGCCAAGGAGATCGAGCTGGAGGACCCGTACGAGAAGATCGGCGCCGAGCTGGTCAAGGAAGTCGCCAAGAAGACTGACGACGTCGCCGGTGACGGCACGACGACGGCCACCGTGCTGGCTCAGGCGCTCGTGAAAGAGGGCCTGCGCAACGTCGCGGCCGGCGCCAACCCGCTGGCTCTCAAGCGCGGCATCGAGAAGGCCGTCGAGAAGATCACCGAGACCCTGCTCAAGTCGGCCAAGGACGTCGAGACCAAGGAGCAGATCGCTGCCACCGCGGCCATCTCGGCGGGCGACCAGTCGATCGGCGACCTGATCGCCGAGGCGATGGACAAGGTCGGCAACGAGGGCGTCATCACCGTCGAGGAGTCCAACACCTTCGGCCTGCAGCTCGAGCTCACCGAGGGCATGCGGTTCGACAAGGGCTACATCTCGGGCTACTTCGTCACCGACGCCGAGCGTCAGGAAGCCATCCTGGAGGACCCCTACATCCTGCTGGTCAGCTCCAAGGTGTCGACCGTCAAGGACCTGCTGCCGCTGCTGGAGAAGGTCATCCAGGGCGGCAAGCCGCTGCTGATCATCGCCGAGGACGTCGAGGGCGAGGCGCTGTCCACCCTGGTCGTCAACAAGATCCGCGGCACCTTCAAGTCGGTGGCGGTCAAGGCCCCCGGCTTCGGTGACCGGCGCAAGGCGATGCTGCAGGACATGGCCATCCTCACCGGTGGTCAGGTCGTCAGCGAAGAGGTCGGCCTCTCCCTCGAGACCGCCGACATCTCGCTGCTGGGCAAGGCCCGCAAGGTGGTCATCACCAAGGACGAGACCACCCTCGTCGAGGGCGCCGGTGACCCCGACGCCATCGCCGGACGGGTGGCCCAGATCCGCGCCGAGATCGAGAACAGCGACTCCGACTACGACCGCGAGAAGCTGCAGGAGCGCCTGGCCAAGCTGGCCGGCGGTGTTGCGGTGATCAAGGCCGGCGCTGCCACCGAGGTGGAGCTCAAGGAGCGCAAGCACCGCATCGAGGACGCGGTCCGCAACGCCAAGGCCGCCGTCGAGGAGGGCATCGTCGCCGGTGGTGGCGTGGCCCTGCTGCAGGCGGCCCCGGCCCTGGATGAGCTCAAGCTCAAGGGCGACGAGGCCACCGGTGTCAACATCGTCCGCGTGGCGCTGGAGGCTCCGCTGAAGCAGATCGCCTTCAACTCCGGGCTGGAGCCCGGTGTTGTGGCCGAGAAGGTCCGCAACTCGAAGGCCGGCACCGGCCTGAACGCCGCCACCAATGAGTACGAGGACCTGCTGAAGGCCGGCGTTGCCGACCCGGTCAAGGTGACCCGTTCGGCGCTGCAGAATGCGGCGTCGATCGCGGGCCTGTTCCTGACGACCGAGGCCGTCGTCGCCGACAAGCCGGAGAAGGCGGCCGCTCCTGTGGGCGACCCGACCGGCGGCATGGGCGGTATGGACTTCTAAGTCCAAGATCGGAAAAGTCCAAGCACTGAAGAAGCCCGGCTCCCTCGCGGGGGCCGGGCTTTTTCGTGGTCACAGCCGCCACATCAGCCACGCCGGGGCAACCATCACTCGATTCGCGAATGCGGTATCGCATGCGATATCGGTTTCCGAAGTCGCCGTATGGTCGGGAGCAGGTAGCTTCGACGCGTGGCCCTTCCGACTCCCTCACCCACCAGTACCGCGGTCGTCACAGGCGCCTCGTCGGGCATCGGCGCCGACATCGCCCGCGAATTGGCCGACCGCGGCCACGGCGTCACACTCGTCGCCCGCCGCGAAGACCGGCTGCGCGAGCTGGCCGACGAACTCAACGGCCGCGTCCGCATTGAGGTGATCGCCTGCGACGTAGCCGATCCCGCCGCGCGCGCCGGCCTGTTCGACGAGGTCGACAGGCGCGGGCTGACCGCCGACATCCTGGTCAACAACGCCGGCATCGGCACCATGGGCTCGGTGGTGACAACGCCCGTGGAAGACGAGATCGCCCAGGTGCGGGTCAACGTCGAGGCCCTCATCGATCTGAGCACCCGCGCGGCCCAGCAGATGGTGCCTCGCGGTCGGGGCGCAATCCTCAACGTCGGGTCCACCGCGGGCTACCAACCCTTCCCGGGGCAGATCGGCTATGCGGCCACCAAGGCGTTCGTCAACAACTACACCCAGGGGCTGCGTGGTGAACTCGCCGGAACGGGCGTTACGGTCGCGCTGTTGTGCCCGGGGCCGGTGTGGACCGAGTTCGTGAAGAGCGCGGGCATGGACGAGCGAGAGTTCGCCGCCTCGTTCCCGAAGTTCATGTGGAAGCCGTCGCGTGAGGTGGCGCGCGCCGGAGTCGAGGCGTTGGAGCACGACCGCGGCACCGTGATCCCCGGGTTGCCGAGCCAGATCAGCACCCGACTGTTTCAGTTCATGCCGCGACGGGTCCTGCTGCCCCTACTGAAAAGTCAGCATCCGAGCCTCAAAAGGGACCGCTCAGCGAGCTGACGCCGGCCAGCGCCGCATCCAGCCCTCCGCCGGAAGCGCGAGGGCGTTGCACAGCGTGCAGATCGTGCGGTACCAGCCGACGGCTGTGAGCAATTCGATCCGTTGCTCGTCATCAAGAAAGTGCCCCAGGCTTTTCCACGTCGCCTCCGACCACGAGCCGGTGCGCTCAAGTTCGTCCACCGCCTCGATCAGTGTCCGCTCGTCCGGGTCCCACCGCGGATCGTGCGCGCCGCCGATCACCAGCGCATCGCAGTCCTCGTCGCTGACGCCCGCGATCGGACCCCAGAACGCCGCCTGCCCGCCCCACTCGTACTCGCAACCGACCAGCGCGCAGATGCGAAGGATTGCGATCGTGCGGGTGCGCGCCGGCAAAAGCGCTGCGACGTAGAGGGATTCACCGAGCTTGCGTAGCCGGCCCGCCAGCGCCGGATGGCGTTGCAGGCAGCGCACCAACAGCAGCGGCTCGTAGGTGCGGTCTGGATGACCCCAGCTGTTGATGCTGGCGGCATCTTCTTCGCTCCACGGCGGAGCAAGCGGTGCGACGCGGCTCACGGATGCGACTGTACGGTCTCAAGCCGGCAGGGAGAACACCACGCAGTCGTGTAGGCAGCCGGCAACGGTCCCGCCTGCCGAGGGCGACGCTGCCTCACGGTGCAGCAGTGCCCGCGTGGGTACCACCGCGAGCCGGGCGGTCTCCTCGGTGGCGTCGGAGATCTCCGCCCGCCCGTCGACGATCAGTGAGTAGCCTCCCGGTTCGGCCGGGGGCCACAGCAGGGTCACGTCCGCGCGGTGGGCCATGTTTTTCCGCGTGCCCCCGCCGACAAGCCCGACGTCGAGGATCGCCTCCCGCAGCGCCGGTTCGACCGTCACGGTGTGTACGCGATAGTCCTCGTCGACCGTGATGAGGTAGGCGAACGGGAAATCGGCGAGAGCGGCGGCCAGCCGCTGCAGGTCTACCTTCTTCGCGGTCTTGGCGCCCATGGTTCGAGGATAGGTGTTACTCCGACGAGTCCGGCCGGCCTGAGACCAGGTCGAAAACGTTGGAGTTGCGATCGCTTCTGAAGAAGTCCGACTCCGGGATGCCCCCGGAGCCCGAATTGCCGTCGCCCGGGTCATGGGCGGCGGCGGTGGTGGTGCTGCGGGCTCCGGGGTCGGTACCGCCGGAGCTGAAGAAGCCCGTGGGGGCCGCGGTGCGCAGGAGCGGGGAGGCTGCGTTCTGACCGCTGCTCGCGCTGACCAACGGGTTCGGCGTGCCCAGGTCGTAGGTGGCGGCGGACGGGCCTGGGGCGCCGGCAAATGCCGTGTCGGCCGGGGCCGCGCTGAACACGTCGGTGGTGGCGAAGCCAGGGTTGAGGGCAACATTTGCGATCGACGGGTTGAGGACGCTCGTGCTGGCAGCCACGTTCAAACCGCCCGTGACGTAGTTGCCGGAGTTCAACAAGCTGCCGCCCAGGTTCGGCGTCGCCGCCGCGCCGGTTCCGGCGAGACCCGGGCCAAACAGGTTGGTGTTCATGGCGCCGTTGATGGAGGTCCCCGAGTTCAGCAGGCCGGTGTTTAAGGAGCCTGAGTTTCCGATGCCCACGTTTCCGGTGCCGGAGTTGAAGAAGCCGATGTTGCCGGTGCCCGAGTTCCCGAAGCCGATGTTGCCGCTGCCCGAATTGAAGCCGCCAAAGCCGATCTGATGATCGCCGGTGAGCCCAAATCCGATATCCCCGTTACCGGTGTTGCCGAAGCCGATGTTGGAGTTACCGACGTTGCCGAACCCGACGTTGTGGCTTCCGGTGTTTCCAGAGCCCAGGTTTTGGCTGCCGGCGTTTCCTGGGCCCAGGTTCGAATTCTTGTCGTTGGACTGGTTGCCGAAGAGTGCGTTGGCAATCTCGTTGCTCAGATTGGAGGCGGCAACGTTTGAGAACAGCCCGCCATGGCGCCTGGCGGTGCTGCGGCTCTCAGCGCGGCCGGCGCCGATGGCCTGCAGGATCTTCCGCCAAGGCGCCAAGCGTTCGGCCGCCGCCGACGCGTCGAAGTGGTAGCCCGCCATTGCCGAGACGTCCAGTGCCCACATTTGCTCGTATGCGGCTTCGATGTCCGCGATCGCCGGAGCGTTCTGGCCCAGAAAGTTGGTGTTTGCCAGCACCTGCATTAGGGCCCGGTTGGCCGCCACCACCGCGGGCTGCACGGTGGCCGCCAGCGCCGATTCGAACGCCGCGGCGGCGGCCCCGGCCTGGCTGGCGGCCTCCTCCGCTTGGGCCGCGGCTCCACTGAGAAATGTCGTGTACTGCGACGCCACGGCCATCATGGCCGTCGACGCCGGGCCCAGCCAGGAACCACTGGCGAGGTCGGATGTGACAGAACTGAAAGACGCCGCCGAAGACCCCAATTCGGAGGCAAGTTCGTTCCATGCCGCGGCCGCGGCAAGCAGCGGTCCCGAGCCGGGACCGGCGAACATTAGCGCCGAATTGATCTCAGGCGGCAACCACGCGAAGTGCGGGTTTGTCACCAACCCAAACTACCGGGCCAGGTCGGTCGTTGTGTGCGTTTCAGGCCGAGTTCGGGACAGTTTGACGGCCCCGGACCAACTTGCCGGGCCGGGCGTCGGTTGGCACCCCATTTTCGGCGATCACCTGACCGGAGACGACGGTTGCGACGTACCCATCCGCCGTCTGGTCCAGGCGACGCCCACCGGCGGGTAGGTCGTAGCTAATCACCGGCTTGTGCAGGCGCAATGCGCCATGGTCGATGACGTTGAGGTCGGCCTTATAGCCGACGGCGATGCGGCCGCGATCGGCCAGCCCGGCGATGCGCGCCGGGACGGTGGTGAGTTCGCGGACCGCTTCGGGCACGGTGAACCGGCCGGATTTCCGGTCCCGGGCCCAGTGCGTCAGGAAGTATGTCGAGTAGCTGGCGTCGCAGATCATGCCGTAGTGGGCACCGCCGTCACCGAGGCCCAGCACCACGTCGTCGCGGTGCAGTAGTTCCCCGACAGTGTCCAGCGAGTTTCTTTCGAGGTTGCTGGTGGCGACCAGCAGCATGGCCCTGCCGTCGTCGTCCAACAGCCGGTCGTATGCCTCTTCCATCGGGTCCACACCCTTGGCCCGGGCCCGGGCCCCGATGCTGGTTGACGGGTCGGGTTCGTAGTCGGGGGTTTCACTCAGCGGGAAAATCCAATCCCACATCTGCGTCACGATGAGGATCGGGTGCCCGACACCGGGCTTGTCGGCCAGGATGCGGGCGCGGACCTCGGGCTTGCGCATCTCGGCGACGCGCTCGGCCAGTGGCAGGTGCGCGATTTCGCGGTAGCTGGGGTACAGCACGAACGGGTTGGCGCTCAGCTGCAGCCCGATGATCAGCCCGATCGGGCGGGGCAGCAGCTGCGCGGTGATGTCCCCGCCGGCCGCGTTGGCCTTCTCGATCATGGTGATCGCGTCCGGCCAGGTCGGATCGCCGGCGTTTCCTACGATCAGCGTGAAGGTGAGCGGCAACCCGACGTCCTCGGCGACGTCGAACACCGTCTGCAGCACGTGTTCATAGCCGCCGGACGGGATGTCGGGCACGAACTGCAGCAGCCCGCCGCCGCCATCGACGACGCCGCGGGCGATCTCCTCGATCTCCTCGCGGGCTGCCTCGTAGCTGGGGATCGGTGATCCGCTCTCGGTCTTGTGGATCGTCAACCGCGACGACGCAAAACCGAGAGCGCCGATCTCGACAGCCTCTTTGGCCAGCTCACGCATCTTCGCCAGGTCTTCGGCGGTGGCCGGCTCGCGGTCGACGCCGCGCTGCCCCATCACGTAGACCCGCAGCGGCGAGTGCGGTAGGTAGGCGGCGACGTCGATGTCGCGTTTGCCCGCGTCCAGCGCATCCATGTACTCGGGGAAGGTTTCCCAGGTCCACGGCAGGCCGTCGGTCATCACGACGCCGGGTATGTCCTCGACGCCGGCCATCACGTCGACAAGCACGTCGTGGTCTTCTTTGCGGCACGGCGCGAACCCGACCCCGCAGTTGCCCATCACCACCGTGGTGACGCCGTGCGCCGACGACGGCGTCATGCGTTCCGACCAGATGGCCTGGCCGTCGTAGTGCGTGTGCAGGTCGACGAAGCCCGGGGTGACCAGCAGCCCGGTGGCGTCGATCTGGCGCTCGGCGGTGTCGCCGTTCACGTGCCCCACCGCCGTGATGACGCCGTCGCGCACCCCGACGTCACCGACGTAGGGCTCGCCCCCCAGCCCGTCGACGATCGTGCCATTGCGGATGAGGAGGTCGTAGGTCATCTAAATAATCTACGGCCCGAGCCCTGCCTCATGCCAGGATCGGAGCGTGATCGACCACACGGGTATCACCTGCGCCGATTACACCAAGGCCGCGGAGTTCTACGACGCGGTGCTGGGCGTCCTGAATGTCTCACGTCAGATGGATTTCGGCGGGGCCATCGGCTATGGGCGCGACGGGAAGCCGTCGTTCTGGATTTCTCAGGCCTCCGAAGCCTCGGCCACGGGTCCGAACCGGGAAATCCACCTCGCCTTTGAGGCGACCGACGAAGACGCGGTACGCGCGTTCCACGACGCCGCGATGGGCCTGGGGGCGGAGTCGTTGCACGCGCCCCGGCTCTGGCCCGAATATCACCCGGGTTACTTCGCCGCCTTCGTTCGAGACCCCGACGGCAACAACATCGAAGCGGTCTATTACGCGTAGGGTCGCGAGTATGGCAGAGGCCGAAAAAACCGCAGCCGCAACCCAAGAACTGCTTCGGGACGCCTTCACCCGCTTGATCGAACACGTCGACGAGATCACTGACGGGCTGACCGATGAGACCTCCAACTACCAGCCGACGCGCGACGCCAACAGCATCGCCTGGCTGCTCTGGCACAGCGCCCGGGTGCAGGACATTCAGCTGGCCGGGGTAGCCGGTGTGGAGGAGGTGTGGACCCGCGACGGCTGGGTGGACCGGTTCGGGCTAGAGCTGCCGCGCCGTGACACCGGCTACGGCCACGGCCCCGACGAAGTCGACAAGGTGCGCGCCCCTGCCGACCTGCTGTCCGGCTACTACCACGCGGTGCACCAGTTCACCCTCGAGTACGTCGCCGGGGTGACCGCCGACGAGCTGTCCCGCGTCGTGGACACCAACTGGGATCCGCCGGTCACTGCCAGCGCGCGGTTGGTGAGCATCATCGACGACTGCGCACAGCACCTCGGCCAGGCCGCCTACGTGCGGGGGATCGCACCGTAGATTGGCCAAGTGCGATTTGCGCTGACGTTGGTGCTGTGGCTGGCCACGACGATCGCGCTGGCGGTGGCAGTCCCGGCGGGATGGGCGCAGCTGAACATCGTCGACGAGGACGGCTACGCCGCGTTCGCCAGCACGGCCGCAGGCGACCCGGCACTGCAGTCAGCCGCGGCGGCTGAACTCAGCACGCGGGCGATGGCGCTGATCAGCGCGCACAGCGGTGGCGAGCGCCCGGTCGAGGGCGAGCAGGTGCATGAGATCGCCGCCGCGTTCACGGCCGGCCCGTCGTTTCCGCCGCTATTCGCAGACGCGAACCGCGAGGCACACCGATATCTGTTCTCCCCGCCGGTTTCGCAGGCGAGCTCCACGGACTCATGGGTGATCGACCTGGCGCCGATGTTGAAGGACGGCGCGTTTGCCCAGGTGTTGAGCAGCCACAACGTGAAAGTTCCTGCGACGCTGACGGTTCCGCTAACGGTGTCGCTGCCCGGTCAGTCGGTGCGGCAGGGCCAGCTGAGACCTCTGGCCGCCTGGGGGCCCTGGGTGAGCCTGGGCACCGTGGCGCTTAGCGGCTTCTGCGGCCTGCTGACGCTTGCCGCAGCGCGCCGCCGGGGTAAGGCGCTGACCAGCCTCGGCGTCTCAGCCCTGCTGGTGGGTGCGGCCGGATGGGCGGGCATCGAGATCGGCCGCCGCTACCTCAACGAGGCGCTCAACGGAACTACCGGCGACATCCGCCAGATCGCCGACGTGTTGGTCGGTCACGCCGAGGCTGGCTTGCACTTCTGGCTGAACGTGACCCTGATCGCGGGAGTGGCATTGGCCGGGCTCGGGGTGCTCGTCGCAATACTGGGCGGCGTCCTGGGCTCGAAGCGATAGGGTGGGCTAGGACTGGGGGTGTGGCTGGGCGCCCGGCATCTCGACTCGGCATGTTTTGATCAACCCGATGGACACCGCCACGCTCCCTCGCCCACCCCGCCGCCTGCCGATCCTCGGCGACGTCATCGGCATCAGACTCAACACTCCGGTCCAGTCGGGCTTGCGGATGATGAGGGATCTGGGGCCGATCTCGGCTCGCAAGGTGTTGGGGACCGAGGTCGTCACGGTGGGCGGGGCCGACCTGGCAGGCGAGCTGGCCGATGAGGCCCGCTTCTGCAAGTTCGTGGGACTCCACCTGCCCCCGCTGCGCCGCATAGTCGGCGACGCTCTTTTCACCGCCGAGAACGACGAACCCAATTGGCAACTGGCGCATGACATCCTGACGCCGGCGTTCACCCGCGAGGCGATGAGCGGCTACCACCCCATCATGCTCGAGGTGGCCCGGGAGCTGCTTGGCCGCTGGGACGCCGCCGCCGAACGGGGGGAGTTAGTCGACGTATCCGCGGATACCACGCGGTTGACCATGGAGACCATCGGCCGTGCTGGATTCGGTTACCGGTTCGCCTCCTTCGACAACGAGCAGGCGCACCCGTTCGTCCTCGCCATGACCCGTGCGCTGCGCCACTCCAGGATCTCGACGGTCATCCCCTGGGCACCGGTGCGGCGGATACTGGGCAGCCCGGAGAGGCAATACCGCGCGGACGTCGCGGCGATGGAGCGGGTTGTCGACGACGTCATCCAGGCCCGTCGCGACGACCCGGCGTGCGACGCGTCCGATCTGCTTGGCCTGATGTTGCACACCACCCATCCCGAGACGGGCCGCCGGCTGGACCCGGTCAACATTCGCCAGCAGGTGATCACGTTCATGATCGCCGGTCACGAAACTACCGCGGGCGCTTTGTCTTTCGCGTTGTACTACCTCACCCGAGACCCGCGGGCACTGGCTCAGGCGCAAGCAGAGGTCGACGCGTTGTGGGGCGATGCCGACGACCCCGAGCCCGGGTTCGCTGACGTCGCCAAACTGCGCTATGTGCGGGCGGCGCTGGACGAGGCGCTGAGATTGTGGCCCACCGCGCCCGCGTACCTCAGAGCCGCGCGCACGGACACCATGCTGGGCGGGCGGTACCGGATGAACCAAGGCGACTGGGCGATGGTGTTCCTCCCGCTGCTGCACCGCGACCCGCAGGTGTGGCCGGATCCCGATCGGTTCGATCCCGGCCGGTTCGCCCCGGGGCGCTCCAAAGGCCGTCCGCCGCACGCGTACAAACCGTTCGGGACCGGAAAGCGGGCCTGCATTGGGCGACACTTCGCCCTGCACGAAGCCGTGCTTGCGCTCGGGCTGATACTCCATCGCTATGACCTGTCCGCGCCCGACGGCTACCAGCTGCAAATCGCCGAATCGCTCACGCTCAAACCGCGGGGCTTCGAGCTCTTACCCCGCCGGCGTCGCTAGACGCGCGATCACGCCAGGGGCAGCTCGGCCAAGATCGCGCTGGTCGGCTGCGGCGACCCCGTGCCGGGCTCGACGGTGAAGGCCAGCGCCGTCGAACTGCCCAGGTCGTTGAACATGTGCGTCGTCGAGGGGGCCACGGCCGCGGTGCCCATCGTCCCCGCCGACGTCGGACCGCCAGACCCGATCAGCCACATCTGATAGACCGTGCCCGGCACCGGCGGCGGCACGTTGTTCATCACGAGGACGCCCGCGTTGCGGTCGCGGGAGAACATCACCGTCGCCGTCCCGTTGGCGAGCGGACGGGAGACGGTCCGCACGTCCGGGGCGGTCATGATCTGCTCGGCGACCGTCTGCGCCGGGTGCGGCCGCATCAACACCCCGACGCCGAAGGCCGCGGCGCCCACCACGACGGCCGCTGCTGCGGAAGCAAAAGCTGCTGTACGCCAACGTGATTGGTGGCCTGAAGCGGGCCCGGCCAAGGCGAGGGTTGCGGCCCGCAGGCGGTCGGGAGGTTCGGCGGCTGTCGCCGTCGATACGATCGCCATCGCCTCGCGGACAGCACGAACTTCGTCGTGGAAGGCCGCCGCGACCGGCGCGGGTGCGGCCCCGACCCGCCGGTCGATCTCGGCTCGCTCCGCATCCGACGCCGCATGCAGGGCATACGGCGTTGCCAGCTCGAGCAGTTCGAAGTCGGTCGGGTCCGTCATGACGCGTCCAAGCAGCTACGCAGGCCGCGCAGCGCATCGCGCATGCGGGACTTGATTGTCGACAAATTGGTTGCCAGCCGCTGTGACACCTCGGCGTACGTCAGGCCGCCGTAGTAGGCCAGATCGATGCATTCCCGCTGGACATCCGTCAGCGCGTCGAGGCAGGCCAGCACCCGGCGCCGCTCATCGCCGGCGATGGCCGAGTCGGCGACGGTGTCGCCACCGGGGCCGCCGGCCGGATCGACATTGGCTGCGCCGTAACGTGATTCGCGGCGGCTGCCGGCCTGCTCGGCCCGGACCCGGTCTACGGCCCGCCGATGTGCGATGGTCAGCAGCCAGGACAGCGCGGAACCCTTGGCCGAGTCGTAATCCGACGCGCTGCGCCACACCTCGAGATAGATCTCCTGGGTGGTTTCCTCGCTGTAGCCGGTATCACGCAGCACGCGCACCACCAGTCCGTAGACCCGGTTCTTGGTGAGGTCGTAGACCACGGCGAAGGCGTCCCTGTCGCCCCGCGCCACGCGGCGCAACAGGGCGTCGAGGTCGCTGCTCAGCCGCCGCGGTCCGGTCATCGATCCGTAGCCTATCGCCAGCCCGCAAGTCTGCGCGGGCCGCACGAGCGATTGTCATCCGAACGTGAACGAAAACACTTGCAAGCCTTTGCTAACCCGCATATCCAGTTGATCGCGGTGTGCGGTTTCGCCACCGCCCACGATTTGATGCAGAGTCGGGGGCCCGCTGATCTCCGTTGTGGTGGTCTGTTGGCTCCGGGTCACTGTAAGGGTGCCGGTGCCGCCGACGACGACGTAGACGGCCTTGGCGGTGTAGTTAAGGCGAATCGCGGCATCGTCATTATCGGCCGTGGCGCCCTGGTCGTCGAGGGTCCAGGGACCGCGTAGGGCGAACTTGTCGGGCGCCAACGCTGCGGGGTATTGGAAGCTGCCGGACTTGTAATCACCTGCGCCGCTGTAGCTTCCGGCCCGATGGACGCCTAGGTAGGTCTCGGGGGTGAGCGCGGTCTGCGGGGTGGTGTCGGCCGAGGTGGACGGAGCGGGTAGCCGGGCGTCCGGATGTGCAGCAGTAAGCAGCTGGCGGATCAGCTTCTCGGTTCCGTCGTAGTCGCCTTCGCCGAACTTGGTGTGCCGGATGGTTCCGTTGGCGTCGATCAGGTATTCGGCCGGCCAATACAGGTTCTGGTAGTTGTTCCAGGTCTTGTAGTCGTTGTCCAACGCGATGGGGTAGGCGATGTGCAACGCGGTGGCGCCGCTGGCGACGTTGCCGGGGACCCGTTCGAAGGCGTACTCGGGGGTGTGCACCCCGATGACCACAAAGCCGTCGTCGCGATACCGGTTGTACCAGTCGACCACGTGGCCGATGGCGCGCTGGCAGTTGATGCACGAGTACGCCCAGAAGTCGATCAGCACCACCTTGCCGCGCAACGACGTCAGGTCAATCGGTTTGCCATCGGGGGTGTTGAGCCACTGGGTGATCCCGCTCATCGCGGGCGCCGGCCCGCACTCTTGCAGTTCTGCGGCGCCTTCTGTGCAGTCGGCAAGTTGGCCCTTGGTTGTGCCGCCCTGGTTCAGCTTGCGTTGGATGTCCGAGGCCCCGATCCCTTTCTGCATCGCGGTCGTGTAGTCGGGAACGGCGCGTTGCAGCATCGCGGGAAGGTTGAACACCAGCGCGACGGCCAGCACGATCATCGTGATTCCGCCGGCGATCTGAATCGCGCGCTGCCGACGTCGAAAGGCCGAGACTACGTTCGGCGACACCGCGGCCGGCCAACGCGAAAACCAGCAGCGGCAACGCGGTACCGATAGCGAATGTCGCGGTCAGGACCAGCGTCGGCAGGCCGATGGACCCAGTCCCGCCCGCGACCACGATCGCGGCAAGCACCGGCCCAGCGCACGGCACATACAACGCGCCCAATGTCAGGCCCAGCCCGAAACCGCTTCTGCCGCCAGCGTGTACACGCATTGGAATCCGGGCGAACGGCCGTTCCAGGAGGTGCATCACCGTCGGGAAGATCAGTCCGACGCCGATCACGGTCAACGTCGCCAGTGCGGCCCATCGGATCGCGTCCTGGGGCAGATGCAGCGCCGACAACAGCGCGGAGCCGGCCAGGGTGACCACGCTGAAGCTACCGACCAGGCCCGCGATCACCAGGTACGGCCGCGCAGCCGACGTGTCGCCCCGGCTGCTGCTCACGCCGGACAAGAACACCACCGGCAGCACCGGCAAGATGCACGGCGAGATGCCAGTGATCAGGCCACCGAGAAACCCGATCAGCGCGATGGTCAGCATGACAGTAATTCGGAGTGAGCGGGGTTATGGACGGTTATGTCGGGCGCCACCGACGGGACGGCTAGTCGCTGTAAGCCAGGGATTGGTCCGGACGGGCTTCGACCGGCGCAGCCGGGGCCCTCGGTGGCCTGGAGCGCACCCTGATCGGCCACCAGAACCAGCGCCCCAGCATCGCGGCGATGGACGGCGTCATGAACGCGCGCACGATCAACGTGTCGAACAGCAGACCCAGGCCGATGGTGGTGCCCACCTGTCCGATCATCCGAACGTCGCTGACGACCATGGCCGCCATGGTGAACGCGAACACCAGTCCCGCGTTGGTCACGACCTTGCCGGTGCCGCCCATGGATCGGATGATGCCGGTTTTGAGCCCGGCATGAATTTCCTGTTTGAACCGGGACACCAGCAGCAGGTTGTAGTCAGATCCCACGGCCAACAGCACGATGACCGACATCGCAATCACCAGCCAGTGCAATGGAATACCGAGAATGTGCTGCCAGAACAGCACCGACAGCCCGAAGGAGGCACCCAGGGAGATCGCTACCGTGCCCACGATGACCGCGGCGGCGATCAACGCGCGGGTGAGGATCAGCATGATGATGAAAATGAGGCACAGCGAGGAAATTCCCGGCGATCACCAGATCCCATTTGGCGCCCTCGGAGATGTCCTTGATGATGGCGCCCGTTCCGGCCAGATAGATCTTTGCGTCCTCCAATGGGGTTCCCTTGGTGGACTCCTCGGCCGCGGTGCGTATCGCGTTGATGCTTGCGATTCCCTCGGCCGATGCGGGATCTCCCCGATGCAAGATGATGAAGCGCGCCGCGTGCCCGTCCGACGACAGGAAGTTGTTCATGGCGCGCTTGAAGTCCGCGTTTTTGAACACCTCTGGTGGCAGGTAGAACGAATCGTCGTTTTTCGAGGCGTCGAACGCGTGACCCATGGCTGTGGCGTTGTCGCTCGTCGCGTCCATCTGATCGAAGATGCCCGACATGGTGCTGTGCATGGTCAGCATCATGGTCCGCATGTTCACCATGGTGTCGATCATCGGGGGGAACTGGGCGATCATCTGCGGCATCAGCGTATCGAGCTCTTTGATGTCACCGACGAGAGTGTTCAGTTTGTCGTCGATCTTATCGACGCCGTCGATCGTGTCGAATATCGATCGAAGCGAAAAGCAGATCGGAATATCGAAACAGTGTCTCTCCCAATAGAAGTAGCTGCGGATGGGACGCCACGTATCTTCGAAGTTCGCGATGTCATCGCGTAGCTCGGAGGTGATTTGTTGCATTTCTACGGTGTCGCCGACCATGCGGTGGGTGGTCGCGTCGAGCTGCTGCATCAAGCCGTACATCCGCTGCATGGTCGCAATCGTCTTGGTCATCTCGTCGGCCTGCTTGAGCATGTCGTTCATCCGGTCGCGCTGATATTTCATGGTCTGCAGCTGACCGGCGTTCTGCATGCTCATCTGGAACGGTATCGACGTGTGGTCCATCGTCGTCCCGTCCGGACGGGTGATCGCCTGTACGCGGGAGATCCCCGGAACCCGGAAGATGCCCTTGGCCAGTCGGTCCAAGACCAGGAAGTCCGTCGGATTGCGCATGTCGTGGTCCGACTCGATCATCAAGATCTCGGGTTTCATCCGCGCCTGGGAAAGTGGCGATCCGCGACCGCGAAGCCTTGATTGGCGGGGATGAATCTGGGCAGATACGAACGGTCGTCGTAGCTGGGCTTGTATCCGGGCAGGGTGAGCAAGGCCGACGAAGGCCACGGCGGAGCTGGCGGCGAGGATGGGCAGTGGCCAGCGAACCACCGCGGTACCGACCCGTCGCCAGCCCCGAACGCTCCATTTCCGCTTGGGGTCGAACAGACCGAATCGGCTGCCCACGGTCAGGACCGCCGGCCCCAGCGTGAGGGCGACCACGACCGCCGTCAGCATGCCCACCGCGCATGGGATGCCCAGGGTTTTGAAATAGGGCATTCGGGCGAAGCTCAGGCAGAACGTCGCCCCGGCGATGGTCAATCCGGAGCCCAGGATGACGTGGGCCGTCCCGCGGTACATGGTGTAGAAGGCTGTCTCCCTGTCTTCACCGGCGTGGCGCGCTTCTTGGTAGCGACCGATGATGAAGATCCCGTAGTCCGTACCGGCGGCGATGGCCAGCGACGTGAGCAGGCTGACCGCGAAGGTGGAAAGCCCGATGAGTCCGGTATGCCCGACCACCGCGACGGCTCCACGCGCTATGACCAACTCGAAACCAACCGTGATCAGCAGCAGAATCATGGTGACCATCGAGCGGTAGACGAAGAGCAACATGATCAGAATGACCGCGACTGTTGTGGCGGTGATTTTGATCATGGATTTGTCGCCGCTTGCATGTAGATCCGCGGTCAGCGCCGACGCCCCGGTGACGTAGGCCTTGACCCCCGGCGGCGCCGGCGTACTGTCCACGATTTTGCGGACCGCGTCGACGGATTCGCTGGCCAGCGCCTCGCCTTGGTTACCGGCGAGATTCACCTGGACGGTGGTGGCCTTGCCGTCGTTGCTTTGCGCGCCTGCCGCCGTCAGCGGATCCCCCCAGAAGTCCTGGATGCTCAGCACGTGCGCCTTGTCTGCGCGCAACTTGCGAATCAGGGTGTCGTAGAACCTGTGGGCGTCGTCACCCAGGGGCTTTTCACCCTCGAGGACGATCATCGCCGACACTGTCGGTTTCGCCTTCCTTGAAGACGTGGCCGATGTGTTTCATCGCCACCATCGATGGCGCGTCGTTGGGGCTCAGCGATACCGACCGCTGTTGGCCGACCTCTTCTAGAGGATGGGACGAACACACTGAGGATGACGGCGATTGCCAGCCAGAACAGGATGATCGGCACGGCGAGGGTGTGCAGCATCCTGGCGATGAAGGGCCGTTCGGCGTGCTTGTCGCCGGGCAGTACGTGAAGGTGGTACTCACGCGGACTTCACCAGGCAGAAGGTGAACGCATTGACCTCGTTGGAGATCTTCTCCGCTTTGACGACGCCGTCTACCACGATCCGGCAGCCGATGCTGTCGCTATTTCCTTGCGCCACAAGGTCTCCCATCATCGCCGCCTTTGTGGTGGTGATGTGTCAGCGACCACGGCAACGGAGCGCCATCGACGCGTTTCGGGTCAGAGTTGACGTCGAAATAGCTGATGTCGGCCGTCTGTTCCGGGCGGGCCGAAGACTTCGTAGCTGATCTCGCTTCGGGTTGAACGGCTTGGCGCTCTCCAGGTTGCTGTCGGCATACGATGCGCGCTTTTCGGAACCGAAGTAACCGTGAACCCGGTACACGACGAACCCGCCGGCCACCGCCACCGCCAGAATGACCAGTGGAATCCAATTCCGCGACAGCACCTTGAAAATCTCAAATCCCCTTACCGGTCGGCATTTCCTGTTCGCAGCCGGTTCGGTGCGCCGACTGCTTGCCTGCACCGCGCAGCTAAGGCTTACCTAAGTAAATCATGGCCTCGGCGGTGCTACTGACTCCTTCCCTTGGACCGCATGAGTGTAACGCATATCACGTGCGTAACAGAGCCCCCTCCGGTACAGTGCGCAAATCACATGACGTGCGTTATACAAATCACATGACGTGCGTTATCCTCAGCCGGTGGCGCCCCTCACGTTCCAGCGCGCCCGCACGGCAGAAAACAAGCGCCGACGTGCGGCGGCGCTCGTCGAGGCGGCGCGTTCACTGGCAATCGAAACCGGTGTCGCGTCGGTGACGCTGACCGCTGTCGCCAGCCGTGCCGGCATCCATTACTCGGCGGTGCGCCGCTATTTCACTTCCCACAAAGAGGTCCTGCTGCACCTCGCCGCCGAAGGCTGGGTGCGGTGGTCGGGCACTGTGTGCGAGAAGTTGAGCGAGCCCGGCCCGATGTCGCCACCGCGGGTCGCCGAAACGTGCGCCAACGCTCTGGCTTCCGACCCGCTGTTTTGTGATCTGCTGGCCAACCTGCACCTGCACCTCGAGCACGAGGTGCATATCGACAGGGTTGTCGAGATCAGGCGGACCATCGCCGCCGCCGCGACCGCGCTCGCCGACGCGATCGAGCGCGCGTTACCCGTGCTCGGGCGCTCGGGCGCCTTCGACATGTTGATCGCCGCCTATTCGTTGGCCGCCGCCTTCTGGCAGATCGCCAACCCCCCGGAGCGGCTATCGGACGTCTATGCCGAGGAGCCAGAGACCCTACCGCCGGAATGGAACATCGATTTCGCATCGGCGCTCACCCGAGTGCTCACCGCGACCTGTGTTGGTCTCAGCTCCGGATCACCCGCAACCGAAGAAGGTGGGAAGTGAGGACCATATTGCGCGCGGGTCCGCAGCTGCGGCTAAGGTACTTAGCGCACCAAAGCAAACGGTGGATTGACCACGGCGGCGGGTGTTTTCGAGTGTCTTGTGAAGCAATCAAATGGGCGTATACGTGCCCGATGAGCGGGAGGTGATTCGATGGTTAAGACTGCGGTTGCCAATGCGGTGAAAAAAGCATGGATCGCTCTTGGTCATCCTGGCCGTAATTCTGGTGGCGGGCTTCGTCGTCACCCGGCTGCGCGGCATCTTCGGCGCTCACGACAACCGTCCGATCACCAGCGGCAGCGCCGACGACATCAAGCCTTTCAACCCGAAACACGTGGTCTACGAGGTCTACGGATCCGGGGCCACCGCGAACATCAACTACCTGGATATCCACGCCCAGCCGCAGCGCATAGACAACGTGCCCCTGCCCTGGACGCTCTCGGTCATCACGACGCTGCCGTCGGTGAGCGTCAACGTGGTCGCGCAGACCGACGGTGACCAGATCGGCTGCCGAATCATCGTGAACGACGTAGTCAAGGACGAAAGGTCGGTCAACGGAGTGAACGCCGAAACCTTCTGCATTGTGAAGTCCGCATGACTACCGCCCCGCCCGATAACGGGCCTGCCGGCCGGCCCAATAACGAGGCCGTGGGCCTGCCGCACATGCCGTGGTTTGCGCACGGGGTGTACAAGTTCGCACCGCTGATACTCCTGGCCTGGGTCGCGGTGGTCGTGTGCCTCAGCATGTTCGTGCCCGACCTGGAAAAGGTCGGCAAGGAACACACGGTGCCGATGAGCCCGAAAGAGGCGGCATCGATGCAGGCGACGATGCGCGTCGGCAAGGTGTTCAACGAATTCGACAGCGACAGTGCGGTCATGGTCGTTCTCGAGGGCGACAAGCCGCTCGGCGACGACGCCCATCATTTCTACGACCAGCTGGTCAAGAAGCTCGAGGCGGACAAGACGCACGTCGAGCACGTGCAGGACTTCTGGGGGGACCCGCTCACGGCGGCCGGCTCGCAGAGCAACGACGGCAAAGCGGCCTATGTGCAGATCTATCTGGTCGGTGACCAGGGCGAGACCAAGGCGAATGACTCCGTGCGCGCGGTCCGCAAGCTGGTGGAGGAGACGCCGCCGCCGCCCGGGGTCAAGGCCTATGTGACCGGCGCGGCGGCCCTGACGGCCGACCAATCGGCAGCCGGTGAGAAGGGCGTCATTCTGGTCACCCTGCTCACGTTTGTCGTGATCATCGTGATGCTGCTGTGGGTCTACCGCTCGATAGTCACCGTCTTGATCACCCTGCTGATGGTGGTGCTCGAGCTGTTCGCGGCGCGGCAGGTTGTCGCGTTTCTGGCCAATAACGAGATCATCGGCCTGTCGACCTTCGCGGTGAACCTGCTGGTGCTGATGGTGATCGCGGCAGGGACCGACTACGCGATCTTCGTGCTGGGCCGATATCAGGAGGCGCGGTCGCTCGGCGAGGATCGAGAACAGGCCTTCTACACCATGTTTCACGGGACCGCGCACGTGGTCCTGGGCTCCGGCTTGACCATCGCCGGTGCGATGTATTGCCTGAGCTTCACCCGGCTTCCGTATTTCCAGAGCCTCGGGGTTCCGTGCGCGGTGGGCACGCTTGTCGCCGTGCTTGCGGCGCTGACCCTCGGCCCGGCGGTGCTGGCCGTCGGAAGTCGCAGTCGCTTCCACCTTTTCGACCCGAAGCGGAAGATGCGGACGCGGGGCTGGCGGCGCGTGGGCACCGCCATTGTCCGGTGGCCCGGACCGATTCTGGCCGTGTCGATCGGCATCGCACTCATCGGGTTGCTCGCGCTGCCCGGATACAAGACGAATTACGACAACCGCGCGTATTTGCCTGAGAACACGAAGGCGGTCGTCGGATATGAGGCCGCGGAACGGCATTTCTCCAACGCGCGGATGAATCCGGAATTGCTGATGATCGAGACCGATCACGACATTCGCAACCCGGCGGGCATGTTGGTGCTGGACAGGATCGCCAGGAGTGTCTTTCATATCCCCGGAGTGGCGCGGGTCCAAACGATAACCAGGCCGCTGGGAGCTCCGATCGAGCACACCTCGATCCCGTTCCAGATCAGCATGCAGAACACGACGCAGGTCGAGAACCAGGAGTACATGAAGAAGCGCATGGCGGACATGCTGAGCAGGCCGACGCGATGCAGAACACCATCGACACGATGAATCACATGTACTCCATCATGGCAAAGATTGGCCGCTGTCACCCACCACATGGATGGCCTCACGCATGAAATGTTGGACGTGACAAACACATTGCGCGACAACATCGCCAATTTCGATGACTTCTTCCGGCCGATCCGCGCTTACTTCTACTGGGAGAAGCACTGCTTCGACATCCCCGTCTGCTGGTCACTGAGATCCATTTTCGACGCACTCGACGGTCTGGATCAGATCACCGAGAAGTTCACGTACCTGACCGACGACATCGCTCAACTGGATGCCTTGTTGCCGGAGATGCTGGCGAGTTTCCGTCCGATGATCGCGACCATGACGACGATGAAGCAAGATGATGCTGACGATGCACAGCTCGATGAATTCGATGTATGACCAGATGGACGTGATGAGCCAGAACTCCACGGCCATGGGTCAGGCGTACGACGCGGCCAAGAACGACGACTCGTTCTACATTCCGCCGGAGGTCTTCGACAACCCCGACTTCAAACGCGGCTTGAAGATGTTCGTGTCGCCCGACGGCCACGCCGCCCGTTTCATCATCTCCCATGACGTCCCTCCGGCTACGCCCGAAGGCATTTCGCACGTCGATCCGATCAGGACGGCGGCGAAGGAAGCCATCAAGGGAACGCCACTGGAGGGTGCCAAGATCTGGCTCGGCGGCACAGCCGCGGTCTACAAGGACATGCGTGACGGATCCAAGTACGACCTGATGATTGCCGGGATATCGGCGGCCAGTCTGATTTTGATCATCATGCTGATCATCACCCGGAGCCTGGTCGCCGCGATCACCATCGTGGGGACGGTACTGCTTTCCTTGGGGGCCTCGTTCGGCCTTTCGGTGCTGGTCTGGCAGGACATCCTGGGCATCCAACTGCACTGGATGGTGCTGGCGATGTCCGTCATCCTGCTGTTGGCGGTGGGCTCGGACTACAACCTGCTGCTGGTTTCCCGATTTAAAGAGGAGATCCATGCCGGTATCAAGACCGGCATCATCCGGTCGATGGCCGGCACCGGCGCAGTGGTGACGTCCGCGGGCCTGGTGTTCGCCGCCACCATGTCGACGTTTGCGATCAGCCCGTTGCGGGTGATGGGGCAGGTGGGCACCACCATCGCTCTGGGTCTGCTGTTCGACACGTTGATCGTGCGGTCGTTCATGATGCCGTCGGTCGCCGCGCTGATGGGCCGTTGGTTCTGGTGGCCGACAAAGGTGCGGACTCGGCCGGCCAGCGGGCTGCTTCGGCCGTTCGGACCGCGGCCAGTGGTTCGCGCGCTGTTGTTGCCCCCGGAAAACGGCGGCACCTACCGCAATGGTGAAGCAACTGACTCAGCTAGCAGCGGTCGGTCCCCGGCGCACTACTGACGGCGCGCGAGGCCTAGGTTAGGAGAATCCGCACCCCTTCGAAGGGATGGAATTCATGCCTAACGGCAAGCCCAACATCCTCGTGCTCTGGGGGGACGACATCGGGATCAGCAATCTGAGTTGTTACAGCGACGGCCTGATGGGCTATCGCACTCCGAACATCGACCGCATCGCCAACGAGGGCATGCGGTTCACCGATTCCTACGGCGAGCAGAGCTGCACGGCGGGTCGCGCCGCGTTCATCGGCGGGCAGAGCGTGTATCGCACCGGGATGAGCAAGGTCGGTATACCCGGCGCCGACATCGGCTGGGCCGCTGAGGATCCGACAATCGCTGAGCTGCTCAAGCCGCTCGGCTACGCCACCGGCCAGTTCGGCAAGAACCACTTCGGCGACCTGAACAAGTACCTGCCGACGGTGCACGGGTTCGACGAGTTCTTCGGCAATCTGTATCACCTCAATGCCGAGGAGGAACCCGAGCAGGAGGACTATCCGCACAAGGACCAGTTCCCGCTGCTCTACGAGCTGGCGCATCCGCGCGGCGTGCTCAAGTGCAAGGCCACCGCCGAGGTGTCCACCGAACCCGATGACTCGAAGTACGGGCCGGTGGGCAAGCAAACCATCGAAGACACCGGGCCGCTGAACAAGAAGCGGATGGAGACCATCGACGACGAAGTCGTCGACGTCACGGTCGATTACATCAAGCGCCAGCACGCCGCGGGCACGCCGTTCTTCGTCTGGTGCAACTTCACCCACATGCACGCGTTCACCCACACCAAGCCAGAGAGCGTGGGCCAGGCCGGCCTGTGGCAGTCGCCGTACCACGACACGATGATCGACCACGACCGCAACGTGGGCCAAGTGCTCGACGTCCTGGACGAGCTCGGCATCGCCGAGGACACCATCGTCATCTACTCCACCGACAACGGCCCGCACCGCAACAGCTGGCCCGACGCCGGCACCACGCCGTTCCGCAGCGAGAAGAACACCAACTGGGAGGGCGCATTTCGGGTGCCGGAGATGATCCGCTGGCCCGGAAAGATCAAGGCGGGCAGCGTCTCCAACGACATCATCCAGCACCACGATTGGCTGCCGACACTGCTGGCGGCCGCGGGGGACCCGGACGTGATGGACAAGCTCAAGAAGGGCTATTCCGTCGTGCGCGACGGAGAAGAGCGGGTATACAAGGTCCACATCGACGGCTTCAACCTGCTGCCTTATCTGATCAGCGAGGTCGAGCACAGCCCGCGGCGTGGCTTCTTCTACTTCTCCGACGACGGCGACCTGGTCGCCATGCGGTTCGAGAACTGGAAGATCGTGTTCGCCGAGCAGCGCTGCCAGGGCACCCTGCAAATCTGGGCCGAACCGTTCACCGTGCTGCGGGTGCCGAAGCTATTCAACCTACGCACCGACCCGTTCGAATACGCCGACATCACCTCGAACTCCTACTGGGACTGGATGCTTCGCCGCGATTTCTTCGTGTTCTACGCGACGGCGATGGCCACCAAATTCCTGGAGACGTTCAAGGAGTTCCCGCCCCGGCATCCACCCGCCAGCTTCAGCATCGACCAGGCGGTCGAGAAGCTGAAAGAGTTTCTGGCCAAAGACTAGACGGGGCCTAGATGCTCAAGTCGTGGAATGACGGCGCCGCAAAGTCGGCCATCGTCGATTTCGTCGGGCGTGTCACCGCGCAAGGCGGCCCGGATTTTGTGCCCGCCGAAGCGCGAATCGCGGTGTTCGACAACGACGGAACGCTGTGGTGCGAGAAACCGGCCTACATCCAGCTGGACTTCCTAGTCCGGCGGCTCGCCGAGCAAGCCGCCGCGGACGGCTCTCTCAGGGACAAACAGCCCTACCTCGCCGCGGCGGTCGGCGACCTGTCCTGGTTCGGCTTCTGGTTCGACAAGCCATCACCAAGCACTACAACGGTGACGACTCGGACGTGAAAGTCCTTGCCGGGGCGATTCTTTCGGCCTACCAGGGACTCACCGTGGAGCAACACGCGCAACGCGTGACGGCGTTCTTCGCGGACGCCACGCACCCGACCTTGAATCGCCCGTACACGGCCTGCGGGTATATGCCGATGGTCGACTTGCTGCGCTACCTCGAGGCCAACGGATTCACCAACTACATCGTCTCCGGCGGTGGCCGCGACTTCATGCGACCCGTGGTCGCCGGGATGTACGGTCTACCACCGGAACGCGTGATCGGCAGCTCGGTGGGCTTGGACTTCAAGGACGGTCAACTGCTGACGACGTCGCGGCCGGAGTTCTTAGATGACGGGCCGATCAAACCGGTGCGGATCTGGGGCCGCACGGGCCGACGGCCGATCCTGGCCGCCGGCAACTCCAACGGCGACATCCAGATGCTGGAGTACACCCAAGCCGCCGCACCGTCGCTGTGCCTGCTGGTGCTGCACGACGACGCCGACCGGGAATTCGATTACATCGCCGGCGCGGAAAAGGCACTCGAGGGGGCGGCGGCCAAGGGCTGGGCCGTCGTCAGCGTCCGCGATGACTGGGCCACCGTTTTCGGCGATTAGGTTCGGTAGGTCCCGTGACCTTCGATCACCAGGCCGTCGTCGAATCGCAGCACCTCGCTGACCAGACCGTCGTCTTGGTTGCGGTAGGCGATGACGACGGTGTCGATGCCCTGGTAGACACCTTCGACGGTGAACCGGAGATCCGGGATGCGTGACAGGGCCACGGTCCAGTAGTGGCGCAGGGCCGGTTTGCCGCGAACGACGCCATGCGTGTCCGGCAGGAGCCGGGCGGCCACCGGCGAGGTGAAAACGACGTCATCGTGGAAGTGCTCGAGCACGGCCTCCACGTCGTGCGCGTTCCACGCCGCAACCCAATGCCGGCTGAAGGCAATCGGATCGAGCGGGATCAGGCAGTCCAGTCCCAGACCGACATGTCGCCCTTGGGGTATTGCTCGCACACGTCGGTGGCCTTGGCGACCACGCCCTTGTTGTTGAAGAAGATCTTCGCCCAGTTACCCCAGTGCGTCGCCATCTGCTCGTAGTAGATGTTCGTCGCGGTGTCCTCGGAGTACTGCCTGCGGCCGGCGGAGTCCAGGGAGTAGAACCAGTGGATGCGGTCGATCGCGCCCTGCTGGATGTCCGGTGGCCGGTTGTGGAAGTCGATCATGTACCGCTGGTAGTAGATCGGGCTGGTGTCCCTGGCGGCCGCCAAATATTGTTCGGCGTCGCAGGTGGTGGCGATCTGCCTGCGCGGAATCGGGAAGTCGTCCGTGGAATCGGCTACGGCGGTCTTCGGGAAGACCGCAGCGGCTAGGGCAAGGGAAAGGAAAACAGCGCCTGCACGCAGGCCGTTACTCAGCCGAGACATAGTCTCCACGGTAACACTTTTCTTGACCCGGATGTGCGGCCGGGGGGAAATTCGTAGTCCATCTCACTATCCATCGCTATCAGGCACGATGACGTGTGTGGGATCCGGCCGCAGCTCGGGCGGGGCCTGGCTGTAGTCCCCGAACGGACCGTCGCGGCGCTCGACGGCGGCGCGCGCACCTTGGGTTTGCGCGGTGCGGATGAAGTCGTGTGCCTCAGGGGTGTTGCGCATGAGGCCATCGACAATGCCGCCCAGCAACTGGGTGGAGGCCAGGCCCATGTTCTCGTAGGCCTGGTTGACGATCAGCTTTTGCGCCCGCAACTGGGATACCGGAATCTGGGCTAGCTCGGCGGCGATCTCGGCGACGCGGGCTTCTAGGCGCTCGAACGGCACCGCCTCGTTGATCAGCTCGATCTCCGCGGCCTGGACGCCGTTGAGCGGGCGGCCGGTCAGCGCGTGCCACTTCGCCTTGGCGAGGCTCAGCCGGTACATCCACATGCCGGTCAGGTACGCCCCCCACATCCGGCTGTACGGGGTGCCGATCACGGCGTCTTCGCTGGCGATCACGATATCGGCGCACAGCGCATAGTCGCTGCCCCCGCCGACGCACCAGCCGTGCAACTGGGCGATCACCGGTTTAGTGGCCCGCCAGATCGCCATGAACTTCTGATGTGGTCCCGTTGGGGCCGTAACCATCGCGAAATCCTTGCCCGGATCCCACTGCCCGTCGGTGTTCATATAGTCCTCCCACTGCTGGAAGCCGTCGCCGAAGTCGTAGCCGGCGCAGAATGCGCGACCGGCGCCGCGCAACACGATGACCTTGATGTCGTTGTCGCGCTCGGCCAGTCCGATCGCCGCCTCGATCTCGTCGGGCATGGGCGGGACGATGGTGTTGAGCTGCTCGGGACGGTTCAAGGTGATGGTGGCGACCGGACCGGCCGTCGTGTACAGCAGGGTTTCGAAATCTGTCATGGCCCCACCCTTCTGCGCCCTTCTGCACCTTTCTGCAACCCTTCTGCACCCGTCAGCATCCGCCACAGAAACGAGTGGCTCAGCGCGGACTTGAAGGCAAGCTGTTCATTGTCCGCCGCGCCGGCGTGGCCGCCCTCGATGTTCTCGTAGAGCCAGATCCGATAGCCCGCCGCTTCCAGGGCGGCCGTCATTTTGCGGGCGTGGCCCGGATGTACCCGGTCGTCGCGGGTCGACGTGCTGAACAGGACCGGCGGGTATGGCCGCCCGGCCGAAATATTCTGGTAAGGCGAGTATTCCGAGATGAACTTCCACTCGTCGGGATTGTCCGGGTCGCCGTATTCGGCCACCCAGGAGGCGCCGGCCAACAACAGGTGGTAGCGCTTCATGTCGAGCAACGGCACGTCGCAGACCAGTGCGCCGAATTTTTCCGGGTACTTGGTCAGCATGATGCCCATCAGCAGGCCGCCGTTGCTGCCGCCGCGAGCACCGAGTTGCCCGACGGTGGTGATGCCGCGGTTGACCAAATCGTCGGCCACCGCGGCGAAGTCCTCCGCCACCTTGTGCCGGCCCTCGCGCAGCGTCTGGGTGTGCCAACTCGGCCCGTACTCGCCGCCGCCGCGGATATTGGCCAGCACGTACGTGCCCCCGCGAGCCAGCCACAACCGGCCCAGCACACCGCTGTAGCTGGGCGTGTAGGACGTCTCGAAGCCGCCGTAGCCGTAGAGCAGTGTTGGGCCCGGGCCGTCAACGCTATTAGGCCGCACGACAAAGTAGGGGATCGAGGTGCCGTCCTTCGACGTGACGAAATGCTGTGTGACGGTGATGTTTTCGGCGTCGAAGAAGGCCGGCGCTGACTTGACCTGGTCCAGTTGTCCGTCACCCGTGCCGCGCATCAGCCGCGACGGCGTCTCGAATCCGCTGGAGTCGAGGAAGAACTCGTCGCTGGTGTCGTCGGCCGAGACGATGACGGTGTTGGTCGCGTCCGGGATGCCCGGCACCGGCGTGCGCTGCCAGTCGCCGCGTGACGATCGCAAGCTCGGCGAAGCCGGGCGCAGCGGGTCGTCACCCATGGGGCCAGGGCTGACGATCTCGACGCGGCTGGCGACGTCGGCCAGTGTCACCATCAGCAGCCGTTCCCGGGTCCACGCGTAGTGGTTCAGCGCAGTGTGCGCGTCAGGTTCGAACACCACCCGCAATTGCGCTGTGCCAGCAAGGAACTCGTCGTGGTTGGCGGCCAGCAGCGAACCGGCTTTGTGGGTGGTGTTTCCGACCGTCCAATCTGTGCGCAGCTCGATCAGGATCCACTCGCGGTGCAGCGACACACCGGCGTCGGTGGGCGCGTCGATGCGCGTCAGCTCCGCGCCGCGCAGCTCGTAGAGCTCGTCGTTCCAGAAGTCGATGGCCCGTCCCACCACGGTTCGCTCGAAGCCCGGTGTGCGATCCACCGACACGAACGCGCGCACCTCGGAGCGTTCCGCCTCGAACACCGTCTCCGCGTCGGCCAACGGTGTGCCGCGCCGCCAACGTTTGATGACCCGCGGATAGCCGGATTCGGTGAGCGAGTCGGCGCCGAAGTCGGTGCCCACCAACACGGTGTCTAGGTCGGCCCAGGCCACTTGCGACTTGGCCTCTGGTAGCTCAAACCCGCCGGTCACGAATTCGCGTGTCTGCATATCGAATTCACGCCAGACCGACGCGTCCGAACCGCCCGGGGACAGCACGACAAGCGCTCGCGAGAGATCGGGTTCGATCACGTTGGCGCCGCCCCACACCCATTTCTGGTCGTCGGCGCGACCGAGCTCGTCGACGTCGATCAGCACATCCCATTCGGGGGAGTCGGTGCGGTAGCTGTCCAGCGTGGTGCGGCGCCACAGCCCGCGGGGGTTGGTGGCATCACGCCAGAAGTTGTAGAGGTAGTCGCCGCGGCGGGTCACATAAGGAATGCGGGCATCGGTGTCGAGCACCTCGAGTGCCTCGGCGCGCATCTGTTCGAAAAGCTCCCCGCCGAACTCCGCCAGCGTCGGATCGTTGTGGGCGCGCACCCAGTCCAGCGCCTTGTCGTCGGTGACTTCTTCGAGCCACAGATACGGGTCTTCAGTCATGGAGCCATTGTGCGGGCGACGGTAGTGTGAGGTGTATTACATCGTTTTGACGGTTAATTCCGAGGAGCTGAGCCATGACTGTTTTCGCACGTCCGGGTTCCGCCGGGGCATTGATGTCCTACGAGTCGCGCTACGACAACTTCATCGGCGGCGAGTGGGTGGCCCCCGCCAAAGGCCTGTACTTCGAAAACCCGACCCCGGTGACGGGCCAGACGTTCTGCGAAGTCGCGCGCTCCGACGAGGCCGACGTCGACAAGGCCCTGGACGCCGCCCACGCCGCGGCCCCGGCGTGGGGTAAGACGGGCCCGGCCGAGCGCGCGGCGATCCTGAACAAGATCGCCGACCGCATCGAAGAAAACAAGGAAGCGCTGGCGGTGGCCGAGGTCTGGGACAACGGCAAACCGGTCCGCGAGGCGCTGGCCGCCGATATCCCGTTGGCAGCCGACCATTTCCGCTATTTCGCCGCGGCGATCCGCGCCCAGGAGGGGTCGCTGAGCCAGATCGACGACGACACGGTCGCCTACCACTTCCACGAGCCGCTCGGGGTGGTGGGACAGATCATTCCGTGGAACTTCCCGATCCTGATGGGCGCGTGGAAACTGGCGCCCGCACTGGCCGCCGGCAACACCGTGGTGCTCAAACCCGCCGAGCAGACGCCCGCCTCGATCTTGTATCTGATGTCGCTGATCGGCGACCTGCTGCCGGCGGGGGTGGTCAACGTCGTCAGCGGTTTCGGCGTGGAAGCCGGCAAGCCGCTGGCATCCAGCGATCGCATCGCCAAGATCTCGTTCACCGGCGAGACCACAACCGGGCGACTGATCATGCAGTACGCCTCGCAGAACCTGATCCCGGTCACCCTTGAACTCGGCGGCAAGAGCCCCAACATCTTCTTCTCCGACGTGATGGCCGCCAACGACAACTTCCAGGACAAGGCGCTGGAGGGGTTCACCATGTTCGCCCTCAACCAGGGCGAGGTGTGCACGTGCCCGTCGCGCAGCCTGATCCAGTCCGACATCCACGACGAGTTCCTGGAATTGGCGGCGATCCGGACCAAGGCCGTCAAGCAGGGCGACCCGCTGGACATCCAGACCATGCTGGGCTCGCAGGCGTCGAACGACCAGCTGGAAAAGATCTTGTCCTACATCGAAATTGGCAAGGAAGAGGGCGCCAAGCTGATCACCGGCGGCGAACGCACCGAGCTGGGCGGCGACCTGTCCGGCGGCTATTACGTGCAGCCGACGATTTTCGCCGGCAACAACAAGATGCGCATCTTCCAGGAGGAGATCTTCGGCCCTGTGGTGGCGGTGACGCCGTTCACGGATTACGTCGACGCCATGGGCATCGCCAACGACACCCTCTACGGCCTGGGCGCGGGGGTATGGAGCCGCGACGGCAACACCGCCTACCGCGCCGGCCGCGACATCAGGGCCGGCCGAGTGTGGGTCAACTGCTATCACGTCTACCCGCCGCACGCGGCGTTCGGCGGCTACAAGCAGTCCGGTTTCGGCCGGGAGACCCACAAGATGGCGCTCGACCACTACCAGCAGACCAAGAATCTGCTGGTGTCCTACGCCGATAAGGCACAGGGTTTCTTCTGATGAGTGATCAGGCCGGACCACCGGGAGCAGTCATCACCGCCGCCGCGGCCGAGCTGTTGGCCCGACTGCAGGACCGCCACGGTCCGGTGATGTTCCACCAGTCCGGCGGCTGCTGCGACGGATCGTCGCCGATGTGTTACCCGCTGGGGGACTTCTTGGTCGGCGACCGCGATGTCCTGCTCGGGGTCCTCGATGTGGGCCCCGCTGGCGTCCCGGTGTGGATCTCGGGTCCGCAGTACCAGGCCTGGAAGCACACTCAGCTGGTGCTTGACGTGGTGTCGGGCCGTGGTGGCGGGTTCAGCCTGGAGGCTCCCGAGGGCGTGCGGTTCCTCAGCCGTGGCCGCGTCTTTACCGACGCCGAGAAAGCGCTGGTAGGGGCTGTGCCGGTGATCACCGGAGCGGCCTACGAGCATGGCGAACGGCCATCGAATCGTGGCCAGGTTGTAGCCGGCAAAACGCCTGGAACGTGTTGATGCCGAAGTAAGGTCGCGAGAGTGGTTCCCCTTCCGCGCGCCTGGCTGCTGGCAAGCGCCATGCTGATCGGCAGCGCGGTGGGGCTGCTGGCGGGTGTGGCGTCCTTCGCGCTGTTCCATGGGCGCGTCCGGCCGGACGTGGCCATAGCGCTGGTGGTCGGGATCCCCAGTGTCATCGGGGTGGTGGCGATCCTGCTTTCAGGACGTCGCTGGGTGACGATGCTGGGCGCTTTCCTGCTCGCGCTGGCGCCCGGCTGGTTGGGGGTGCTAGTTGCCCTTCGGGTGGTCTCTGGTGGCTGATAAGGATCTCGACTCCGATCCCGGAACCGCGGCGTTCGTGCCCGATTTCGACGACACGGGCGAGGACTCGGTCCCGTTCGTGCCCAACTTTGACGACACCGGCTCGCAGCCGGTGCCGCTCGTCACGAAGCCGGAGCCGAAGGACGAGTCCGAATCCGAGGGCGAATCGGTCGCCGCCCCGGTCGCCGTGCCCGGCCGGTACCAGTACGTCAAGTGGTGGAAGCTGCTGCTGGTGATCCTCGGGGTGTGGTTCGCTGCGGCCCAGGTAGGACTGAGTCTGTTCTATTGGTGGTATCACACGGACGACAAGACGGCGGCGGTGTACATGGTCCTGATCTATGTCGTCGTATGTGTGGTGGCGGCCGTGATCATGGCGATGGTCCAGGGCAGGCCGATGATGTCGGCGCTGGCACTCGCGGTGATGTCGGGGCCGTTTGCGTCCGTTGCCGCGGCGGCGCCGCTCTACGGCTACTACTACTGCGAGCGGGTGGGCCACTGCCTAGGCGGCGTCATTCCCTACTAACCGCTCGGCGCCCGAGGTTGGGGCACCGGCCATTAGGGTAGTGCCGTGACCCACTATGACGTCGTAGTCCTTGGAGCTGGTCCCGGCGGATACGTCGCGGCCATCCGCGCCGCGCAGCTCGGTCTGAACACCGCTGTCGTCGAACCGAAGTACTGGGGCGGAGTCTGCCTCAACGTCGGCTGCATCCCGTCCAAGGCGCTGCTGCGCAACGCCGAACTGGCCCACATCTTCACCAAGGAAGCCAAGACTTTTGGCATCAGCGGCGACGCGACGTTCGACTACGGCGCGGCCTTCGACCGCAGCCGCAAGGTCGCCGACGGCCGCGTCGCCGGCGTGCATTTCCTGATGAAGAAGAACAAGATCACCGAAATCCACGGTTACGGCAAATTCACCGACCCGCGCACGCTATCTGTCGAATTGAACGAGGGCGGCGCTGAGAATCCTGCGACGGTCACGTTCGACAACGTGATCATCGCGACCGGCAGCAGCACCCGGCTGGTTCCCGGCACCTCGCTGTCGCAAAACGTCGTCACCTACGAGGAACAGATCCTGTCGCGGGACCTGCCGCAGTCGATCATCATCGCCGGGGCGGGGGCCATCGGCATGGAGTTCGGTTACGTGCTGAAGAACTACGGCGTCGACGTGACCATCGTGGAGTTCCTGCCGCGCGCGCTGCCCAACGAGGACGCCGACGTGTCCAAGGAGATCGAGAAGCAGTTCAAGAAGCTGGGCGTCAAGATCCTCACCGGCACCAAGGTGGAGTCCATCACCGACAACGGTTCGGCCGTCACCGTGGTGGTGAGCAAGGACGGCAAGTCGGAGGAACTCAAGGCCGATAAAGTGTTGCAGGCCATCGGTTTTGCGCCTAACGTCGAGGGTTACGGGCTGGACCGGGCCGGAGTGGCGCTCACCGAGCGCAAGGCCATCGGCATCACCGACTATATGCGCACCAATGTCGACCACATCTACGCCATCGGCGACGTCACCGGGTTGCTGCAGCTGGCACACGTCGCCGAGGCCCAAGGCGTGGTGGCGGCCGAAACCATCGCCGGCGCAGAGACTTTGGCGCTCGGCGACTATCGCATGTTGCCCCGTGCCACGTTCTGCCAGCCCAACGTCGCCAGCTTCGGGCTCACCGAAGAGCAAGCCCGCGACGAAGGTTACGACGTGGTGGTGGCCAAATTTCCGTTCACCGCCAACGCGAAAGCGCACGGCGTGGGCGATCCCAGCGGGTTCGTCAAGCTCGTCGCCGACGCAAAATACGGCGAGTTGCTGGGCGGCCACTTGGTCGGCCACGATGTCTCAGAGCTACTGCCGGAGCTCACGCTGGCCCAGAAATGGGACCTGACCGCCAACGAGTTGGCACGCAACGTGCACACTCATCCGACGATGTCCGAGGCGCTGCAAGAATGCTTCCACGGCCTGACCGGCCACATGATCAACTTCTGAGCCGGCAAATGACAAACACAGATAGCAGCGGGAATTTTGTCGGTGCCATCGGCGGTGTCGTCGTCGGTTATGTGCTGTGGCTCATCGCGATTTCGATCGGTAACGACGTCACGACGGTGAGCACGTGGAGCCTGCTGGTGTTGGCCGGTTCGGCCGTGCTGGCGGTCTGCGCCGCGCTGTGGGGCTGGTCGATGCGTCGGGGTGGCAGATCCGCCGCGGCGGCGTTCGCGTTCAGCCTGCCGGTACTTCCGGTGCTGCTGACGTTGGCGGTGCTGACCAACCTGTACGTCTAGCGCGGGTTGTCCAATGGGATCTCGAGCGCGGACATCGTCGCGGCGAGCCCGTCGTATTGGCCTGCCAACAAACAGAATTCGATCAGCTGGCGCCGATCCAGGTGGCTCGCCAGCTGCTGCCAGGTGGCGGCGGTGATCGTGCGGTCTTTGACGAACTCATCCGTCGCCGCCAGCAGCGTCCGTTGCCGGTCGGTGAGCGTTACGGAACCGGCTACGGAACCGGCTACAACGTCCGGCCAGGCGAAAATCGCTGCCTGGGTGTCCGCGTCCAGACCCGCCTTGCGCGCCATCCGCCGATGGTGCTGAAGCTCGTATTCGCACGCGCGCAGATGCCCGACGCGCAGGATCACCAACTCGGTGTCGATCGTGGGCAGTCGGCCTCGCAGCAGCCGGCCGCTGTAGATCGACCAGGTCCAGAACAACAGCTGGCGCTGTCCGAGTGTGGTGAACAGATGCATCTCCGGCGCCCGCATCTGGCGCGCGGCCACCTTCGCCATCACCCAGTTGACCGGTCCCAGCTCGCGGAACCGGCCCGACGGGATGCGGCCTTGCGTGCCCGTCACGGTTGCTTCACCAGGTACGGAGACACGGTGCTGCGGTGCTCGTCGATATCGAGGGCACGTCCCAACGCGGGGAACGCCCGCTGGGGGCACTTGTCCCGTTCGCAGACACGGCAGCCCGCGCCGATCGGTGTCGCGATGTTCCCTGACAAGTCGAGTCCTTCCGAATAGACGAGCCGGTGCGCGTGGCGAAGCTCGCAGCCCAGCCCGATCGCGAAGGTCTTGCCGGGCTGACCATATCGGGCAGCGCGGCGCTCCACGGTACGGGCCACCCACATGTAGTTGCGGCCGTCGGGCATCTGGGCAATCTGCACCAGGATCTTGCCCGGGTTGGCGAACGTCTCGTAGACGTTCCACAGCGGGCAGGTGCCTCCGCTTGAGGAGAAGTGAAAACCCGTGGCGGACTGGCGTTTTGACATGTTCCCGGCCCGGTCCACCCGGATGAACGAGAATGGCACCCCCCGCATCGTCGGCCGTTGCAGCGTCGAGAGCCGGTGCGCGATGGTCTCGTAGCTGGCCGAGTAGAACGCGGACAGCCGCTCTACGTCGTAGCGGAAATTCTCCGCGACGTCGTGGAACTGGCGGTAGGGCAGTACCGCGGCGGCGGCGAAGTAATTGGCCAAACCCAGCCGGGCCAGGGTGCGTGACTCGTCGCTGGTGAACTTGCCCTCTTCGACCATGCTGTCGATGAGGTCGCCGAATTCGAGATAGGCCAACTCGGCCGCCATCTTGAAGATCTGCTGACCCGCCGAGAGGTGACTGCTGATTTCCAGGGTGTTGGTCTTGCGGTCATAGCGGTGCAGCACGCTGTCCCCGAGATCGATGCGCTTGTTGATCCGCACCCCATGCACCTCGGTCAGCCGGCGGGTCAATTCGCGCGCCAGGTCGCCATGGTGCAGTCGCATCTGGATCGTGAGGTCTTCGGCGGCGGTGTCCAACTGGTGCAGGTAGTTCTGCCGTTGGTAGAAGTAGTCGCGCACCTCTTCGTGGGGCATCGTGATCGAACCGCTGCCACTGCCGTCGAGGAATCGCTCCTCGGTGGCGGCGGCCAGCTGCGCCGTCGTGATCCGGTAGCGCCGGTGCAGATTGACCACTGCGCGGGCCAGGGCGGGGTGCGCGCTGACCATCTCGGCGACTTCGGGCGGGTCTACGTCGATATCCAGATCGCGGTCCATCGTCACCTCGCGCAACTCGGCGACCAGCCGGGTGTCGTCTTGGGGGGCGAAGAAGGTCGCGTCCACCCCGAACACTTCGGTGATTCGGAGCAACACAGCGACCGTCAGCGGCCGGACGTCATGCTCGATCTGGTTGAGGTAGCTCGGGGAGATCTCCAGCATCTGGGCCAGGGCGGCCTGGCTGAACCCGCGCTCGCTGCGCAGTTGACGAACGCGCGAGCCGACGAAGGTTCGGGATGTTTTGGACACTTAGCTAAGCGTACCCGCCTGCGAAGTCCTGGTTCGCAGAGTTGGCATGGCAGCTGGGTTGATGTTTGTCCGACGTCATTGGCATGATTCGCATCGGGCACCTCGGGGTAAACGCGGGAGCGCCTAACGAGGGGTCAAAAAGGGGAGAGCGGCCGTGAGCCTGGACAAAGAAATGATGCCGGTGCCCGACGGCCACCCCGATGTGTTCGACTCGAATGGCCGCTACGCATGGGCGACATCGACCGCACCGGCCGGCTCCGCTTGGACGCGGCCTGCCGGCACATGCAGGACATCGGCCAGGACCAACTGCGCGAGATGGGTTTCGAGGAGACCCATCCGCTGTGGATCGTTCGGCGGACCATGATCGATCTGATCCGACCGATCGAGTTCCGCGACAAGCTGCGGATGCGGCGCTGGTGTTCGGGCACCTCGAACCGCTGGTGTGAGATGCGGGTGCGCATCGACGGACGCAACGGTGGCCTGATCGAATCCGAGGCGTTCTGGATCCACGTGAGCAAGGACACCGAGATGCCGGCGCGGATCGCCGACGACTTCCTCGAGGGCCTGTTCCGGACCACTTCGGTAAATCGGCTGCGGTGGAAGGCCTACGTCAAGCCCGGCAGTCGCGACCTAAGACCCAAGCGGCGGAAATCCACGAGTTCCCGGTCCGCGTCACCGACATCGACCTGTTCGACCACGTGAACAACTCGGTGTATTGGAGCGTCATCGAGGATTACCTGGCGTCTCACCCCGACCTGCTGGCGGCCCCGCTGAGGGTGATGATCGAGCACGAGGCGCCGGTGGCGCTGGGCGACAAGCTGGACGTCATCTCGCACGTACACCCGGCCGGCTCGTCCGACCAATTCGGCGCCGGCCTGACCGACCGCACTGTTATAACGCTCACATATGCGGTCGGCGACGAGACGAAAGCCGTCGCCGCGCTGTTCGCGCTCTAACCGGACAAGCGTCACGGTTAAATACCCGTTGACCTGCGAAATTTGGTTACTGGCCGGTAGCTTCTGAAACGGTAAAGCTAGGTACGGCCTTTGCAATATTTGCAAAAACCGGCGAACTCGTTGCCGAAATTGGCAATTGAAATGGCTGGCCAGGGGGAACAGGCTATGTCATCGTCGAGTTAACACCGCAGTGAAGATGAGCCGCGGGCAGCCGCCGAGAAAAGGCGCCGGCCTCGGTGATCACGAAGAAACCGTTAAGGAGCAACCCAATGTCCAACGTTGGCATGCCTAAGAGCGCCGAGCAGATCCAGCACGACTGGGACACGAACCCGCGCTGGAAGAACGTCACTCGCACCTACACCGCCGAGGACGTCGTGGCTTTGCAAGGCAGTGTTGTCGAGGAGTCCACTCTGGCCCGCCGCGGCGCCGAGGTGCTCTGGGACCAGCTGCACGAGCTGGAATTCGTCAACGCACTGGGCGCGCTGACCGGCAACATGGCCGTCCAGCAGGTGCGCGCGGGTCTGAAGGCCATTTACCTGTCGGGTTGGCAGGTAGCCGGTGACGCCAACCTGTCCGGCCACACCTACCCCGACCAGAGCCTCTACCCGGCCAACTCGGTGCCCCAGGTCGTCCGCCGGATCAACAACGCGTTGCTGCGTGCCGACCAGATCGCCAAGGTCGAGGGTGACACCTCGGTGAAGAACTGGCTGGCGCCGATCGTCGCCGACGGCGAAGCGGGCTTCGGTGGCGCGCTCAACGTCTACGAATTGCAGAAGGCGATGATCGCCGCCGGTGTCGCGGGTTCGCACTGGGAGGACCAGCTCGCCTCGGAGAAGAAGTGCGGCCACCTCGGCGGCAAGGTGCTGATCCCGACCCAGCAGCACATCCGCACGCTGACCTCGGCGCGCCTGGCGGCCGACGTCTGCGACGCACCGACCGTCGTCATCGCCCGGACCGACGCTGAGGCGGCGACGCTGATCACCTCCGACGTCGACGAGCGCGACCAGCCGTTCATCACCGGCGAGCGGACCAAGGAAGGCTTTTACCGAGTGAAGAACGGCCTGGAGCCGTGCATCGCTCGCGCCAAGGCCTACGCGCCGTACTCCGACCTGATCTGGATGGAGACCGGCACGCCGGACCTCGATTTGGCGGCGAAGTTCGCCGAGGGCGTCAAGGCAGAGTTCCCCGACCAGATGCTCGCCTACAACTGCTCGCCGTCGTTCAACTGGCGCAAGCACCTGGACGACGCGACCATCGCGAAGTTCCAGAAGGAGCTTGGCGCAATGGGATTCAAATTCCAGTTCATCACCCTGGCCGGCTTCCACGCACTGAACTACTCGATGTTCGATCTGGCATACGGCTACGCCCGCAACCAGATGAGCGCCTACGTCGAGCTGCAGGAGCGTGAGTTCGACGCCGAGGAGCGCGGCTACACGGCGACCAAGCACCAGCGTGAGGTCGGCGCCGGTTACTTCGACCGCATTGCCACCACGGTCGACCCGAACTCGTCGACCACTGCGTTGACCGGCTCCACTGAGGAGGGTCAGTTTCACTGACGAGGAGCGGGTGTAGGCCGCGACGAGGAAGTGAAACCGGAGGCTGATGTCACTGACGAGGAGCGGGTGTAGGCCGCGACGAGGAAGTGAAACCGGAGGCTGATGTCACTGACGAGGAGCGGGTGTAGGCCGCGACGAGGAAGTGAAACCGGAGGCTGATGTCACTGACGAGGAGCGGGTGTAGGCCGCGACGAGGAAGTGAAACCGGAGGCTGATGTCACTGACGAGGCAGTGGAACGGAAACGTCAAGCGAACACGAATCGGTGACTTAGGTCGCTGAACCGAAGTTGACAGCATAGGCTCCGCCCAGCGACCCTGGGCGGGGCCTATTGCATTCCATGCCAATCTCGGGCCATTACCAAGACGAAAGAGAGATAGTGAGCGACGCAGCGATCCAGCGGGTGGGGGTTGTCGGGGCCGGGCAGATGGGGTCCGGTATCGCCGAGGTCGCCCTGCGCGCCGGCGTCGGGGTCACGGTGTTCGAGACCACCGAAGCGCTGATCACCGCGGGACGCAACCGCATCGTGAAGTCACTGGAGCGGGGCGTCAGCGCCGGCAAGGTGACCGAGCGCGAGCGCGACCGCGCGCTCGACCAGCTGAACTTCACCACCGAGCTCAAAGACCTGGCCGACCGGCAACTGGTGATCGAGGCCGTCGTCGAGGACGAGGTCGTCAAGGCCCAGATCTTTTCCGAACTCGATGCGGTCATCACCGATCCCGATGCGGTGCTCGCGTCGAACACCTCGAGCATTCCGATCATGAAGATCGCCGCCGCGACCAAGAACCCACAGCGCGTGCTGGGCTTGCACTTCTTTAATCCCGTCCCGGTGCTGCCGCTGGTCGAGTTGGTCAGCACGCTCGTCACCGATGAAGCCGCCGCCGCCCGCACCGAGGAATTCGCCGGCACGGTGCTCGGCAAACAGGTGGTGCGGTGCTCCGACCGGTCCGGTTTCGTGGTGAACGCGCTCCTGGTGCCCTACCTGCTGTCAGCGATCCGGATGGTCGAGGCGGGGTTCGCAACCGTCGAAGACGTCGACAAGGCCGTTGTCGCCGGGCTGTCGCATCCGATGGGTCCGCTGCGGCTGTCCGATCTGGTCGGCCTGGACACCCTGAAACTGATCGCGGACAAGCTCTACGATGAATTCAAGGAGCCGCACTATGGCCCACCGCCGCTATTGCTGCGCATGGTCGAGGCGGGTCGCCTAGGAAAAAAGTCCGGTCAGGGCTTTTATAGCTATTGATAGCTTTTGAGTAACGAGAGGTAACTACAAGCATGACCCAGCTGAAGCCCTATTACGAAGAGTCGCAGTCTATTTACGACGTCTCCGACGAGTTTTTCGCGTTGTTCCTAGACCCGACGATGGCGTACACGTGCGCCTACTTCGAGCGTGACGACATGACGCTGGAGGAGGCGTCCATCGCGAAGTTCGACCTGGCGCTGGGCAAGCTCAACCTTGAGCCCGGGATGACGCTGCTCGACATCGGTTGCGGCTGGGGTGGCGCGCTGGTTCGTGCGATCGAGAAATTCGACGTCAACGTCATCGGAATCACCTTGAGCCGCAACCAGTTCGAGTACAGCAAAGCCAAATTGGCCAAGATCCCCACCGACCGCACCGTCGAGGTACGACTGCAGGGCTGGGAAGAGTTCGAGGAAAAGGTCGACCGGATCGTCACCATCGGCGCATTCGAGGCATTCAAGAGTGAGCGCTACCCCGCGTTCTTCCAGCGCGCCTACGACATCCTTCCCGACGACGGCCGCATGTTGCTGCACACGATCGTGACCTACACCCAGCAGCAGCAGCTTGAGCGCGGCGTCAGCATAACGATGAACGACATCCGATTCGCGAAATTCATTGGCGAGGTGATTTTCCCGGGTGGGCAGTTGCCGGCACAGGAAGACCTTTTCAAGTTGGCGGACGAGTCTGGGTTCACGATCGAGCGGGCGCAATTGCTAGGGGAGCACTACGAGCGCACCCTGAATATCTGGGCGGCAAATCTGGAGGCCAACAAGGAAAAGGCCATCGCAAACCAGTCCGAAGAGATTTACGAGCGTTACATGCACTATCTCACGGGATGCGAGCACTTCTTCCGTAAAGGCATCAGCAACGTCGGGCAATTCACCTGCGTGAAATAGCCTGCGCGCCTACATCTCCAGCGTGAATTGGTTGACGTCGGTGTACCCCTGGCGAAACAGCTTGGCGCAGCCGGTCAGGTACTTCATGTACCGGTCATAGACCTCTTGGGGCTGGATTGCGACGGCCTTTGCCTTATTAGCCTCGAGGGCGGCGGCCCATAAGTCCAGGGTCCTTGCGTAGTGCAGCTGCAGCGACTGCACTCGGGTCAGCTTGAAGCCCGCCGCGACGGCGTACTCTTCGACCGACGCGGGTGTCGGCAGCCAGCCGCCCGGGAAGATCTCGGCCAGGATGAACTGAACGAAGTGAACGACTTCGTGGGTCAACGGCGTGCCCTGCGCCCTGGCGTCTTTGAAGCTGGGACGCGTGATGGTGTGCAGCATCGCGATGCCGTCGGTCGGCAGCACCTGGTGGGCCATCTTGAAGAAGTGGCCCCAGCGCTGGCGGCCGAAGTGCTCGAACGCGCCGATCGAGACGATGCGGTCAACCGGCTCGTCGAACTTCTCCCAGCCCTCCAACAACACCCGCCTCGAGCGCGGAGTGTCCAACTCGTCGAACATCTGCTGGACGTGGCTGGCCTGGTTCTCGGACAACGTCAGGCCCACGACGTTGACGTCGTATTTTTCGATGGCGCGTCGCATGGTGGCGCCCCAGCCGCAGCCGATGTCGAGCAGCGTCATCCCGGGCTCGAGGTTCAGCTTGCCCAGCGCCAGGTCGATCTTGGCTAACTGGGCCTCCTCCAGGGTCATGTCGTCACGTTCGAAGTAGGCGCAGCTGTAGGTCTGGGTGGGGTCCAGGAAAAGCCGGAAGAAGTCGTCGGAAAGGTCGTAATGGGCTTGGACGTTGCCAAATTGCGGCGTGAGCTGCACGGCCATGGCGGGAAGAGCCTTTCTGTGTCTCGGGGCCGTTCAGCGCCTCGCGGACGATGCACTCTGGCGGGGCCCCCGATGCATTCCCAGCATGTTAGCCGCTCAAGACGCGAGAGTCGCCTTCGCTCGCCCGCTCTGAGCCGCTCGGCCTACCTCAGACATCCTCCCGGGGCGGGACAATCGGCGAAGGATGCGGTTCTTCGCGGAACTTTTCCAGTGATCCGCCGACCTCGACGATCCCGCACAGGGCATTCCAACTGAGCATGGTCAGGTAGTCGATGAGTTCGTCGCTGGACATCCGCGGGTCCGACATCCACGAGTGGGTGGCCAGCTGCACGCCGCCGACGATCAGGTACGACCACGGCTCCGCGCCGCCGGTGTCCACCCCGGCCTCGCGCATGCGGCGGCGCATCAGCACCGCGATCATGCGGGCGATGATCCGTTCGGAATCGGCGATCACCTTGCTCTTGCTGGCCGAGCTGTTGGACATCACGAATCGGTAGGGCTCGGGTTCGTTCGCGACGGTGTCGACGTACACCCGGATGACCTCGCGGGTTAGGTCGAAGCCGTCCAGGTTCGATGTCAGAGCGGCGGCCATGTTGGGGATCAACGTGGTCTGGGTGAACCGCATCATGACCGCGGTCGTCAGATCATTCTTGTCGACGAAGTAGCGGTAGAGCACCGTCTTGGAGACCCCGATCTCCGCCGCGATCTCGTCCATGCTGATGAAGCGGCCATGCCGGCGAATCGCCACGATGGTGCCGTCTACCAGCTCGTTGCGGCGCTCCACCTTGTGTTTGTGCCAGCGCCGCTTACGGCCATCCGTTTTCGCCGTCACAGCCGGGGTTTGCTCTGCCACCGTCGCCGTTTTCCCATTCATTAGACGCCTCGATACTACGGCTTCCGGGCGCTCGTCTGCTGTTTCGGCGGCATCCGGGCCGGTTGTCGGATGTCGTCATCGCAAAACTGGGCCCACGCGATACATGATGGTGTAGTGGCACACAGGCTCCCACTGAGCGGCGGAGCGCCGATCCCGCCGGCGCCTCACCCGGACGCGCCGACACCCGCACGCGAAGCGGCGGGCGCGATGCGTGCGTCGTTGGCGGAATCCTTCGCCGGAGCCGACCCGGACGCCGACGCCGAACGGCGGGTGGGGCTGCGCCGGATGAAGATGGTGGCGCTGGGCTTCCTAATCGGTGCGAGCTGCATTTTTCTGGCTTGCCGGTGGGCGCAGGCCCACGGCGCCGCAGCCGTCTGGGTCGGCTACGTCGGTGCCGCCGCGGAGGCCGGCATGGTGGGCGCCCTAGCGGACTGGTTCGCTGTGACCGCGCTGTTCAAGCATCCGCTGGGCATCCCGATCCCGCACACCGCGATCATCAAGCGCAAGAAAGACCAGCTGGGTGAGGGGCTGGGGACGTTTGTGCGGGAGAACTTCCTGTCGGCCGCGGTCGTCGAGACCAAGCTGCGCGACGCACAGGTACCCAGTCGCCTCGGCAAGTGGCTGTCGGATGAATCGCATGCCCAGCGGGTCGCGGGCGAGGCGGCGACCGTGCTGCGGGTGCTGGTGGAACTCCTGCGTGACGAGGACGTCCAGCAAGTGATCGACCGGATGATCGTGCGCCGCATCGCCGAGCCGCAGTGGGGTCCGCCGGTGGGCCGGGTGTTGTCGACCCTGCTGGCCGAGAATCGGCAGGAGGCCCTGATCCAGTTGCTGGCCGACCGCGCGTTTCAGTGGGCGCTGAACGCGGACGAGGTCATCCAGCGGGTCGTGGAGCGGGACTCGCCGACCTGGTCACCGCGGTTCATCGACCATCTCGTCGGCGACCGCATCCACCGTGAGCTGATGGACTTCACCGACAAGGTGCGGCGCAACCCCGACCACGAACTACGGCGCTCGGCGACCCGCTTCCTGTTCGAGTTCGCCGACGATCTCCAGCACGACCCGGCCACCATCGCGCGCGCCGATGCGGTCAAAGAGCAGCTGATGGCGCGCGATGAGGTCGCGGCCGCCGCCGCGACGGCGTGGACGACGCTCAAACGGCTGGTGCTCGAAGGGGTGGACGACCCGTCCAGCACGCTGCGCACCCGCATCGCCGACACCGTGGTGCGCATCGGGGAATCGCTGCGCGACGACGCCGAGCTGCGCGACAAGGTGGAGAACTGGATGGTGCGCGCGGCCGAGCATCTGGTGTCGCAGTATGGGATGGAGATCACGGCCATCATCACCGACACCATCGAGCGCTGGGACGCCGAGGAAGCCAGTCGGCGGATCGAACTGCATGTGGGCCGTGACCTGCAATTTATTCGGATCAACGGAACGGTCGTGGGTGCCCTGGCGGGGCTGGTGATCTACGCCGCCGCGCAGCTGTTGTTCTAAGGTGTGCTAACAAGTGCTTGCAAAAGCAAGCACTTCTCCGTAGTCTGGGCCGCAGATGGCCGACAGACTGCAAGGAGCACGCCATGGCATCCGAGGAGACGCTCTCCGCCAAGGTGTCGACGGCTGCGTCAGAAGTGGCGTCCGACATCGGTAGCTTCATCCGAAGCCAGCGCGAAAACGCGCAAGTCTCGGTGCGACAACTGGCCGAGCGGGCCGGTGTCAGCAACCCGTATCTGAGCCAGGTCGAGCGTGGATTGCGGAAACCGTCCGCCGATGTGCTTGCTCAGATCGCCAAGGCGCTGCGGGTCTCCGCCGAAGTCCTCTACGTGCGGGCCGGAATCCTCGAGCCCAGCGAGGCCAGCCAGGTGCGTGACGTGATCATCACGGACACGGCGATCACCGAGCGGCAAAAGCAGGTCCTGCTCGACATCTACGCGTCGTTCGTCTTCCAAAACGAATCCATCGTCGAGGAGTGTCCCGCGCCCGTCGAAACTCCGTCCGACCCTGTGACGTCCGACCCTGTGACGTCCGACCCTGCGACCGGTTCTCACACCGACGAGTGAACTATGGCGCAAATCACGTTGGCGATGTCTAGATGACCGGCCACTTGGTTACCCCGTACGAGGGGTTGCGGCCGCTCCCGCCCGCTTCCCCAATAAGTTGCACCCCCGCCACGAACCCGACCACGAACCGACCCGACGACTCAGGAGGTCACCTGCAAGCGCGTGCCATGTCAATACGCGGGTCTTGACTACCTCCCGCCGAGGAGCCGACGTTTTGCACCCCAATCTTTTAGACCACTTCAGTTAGACCACTTCAGAAGATCAACTCAGCAATACCGCCGATAACGAAAATTCAGAAAGGAATCACTATGGCTGAGAACCCGAACATCGACGACTTGCGCGCTCCGTTGCTGGCAGCGCTGGGCGCGGCCGATTTGGCCCTGGCCACCGTCAACGAGCTGATCACGGACCTGCGCGACCGCGCCGGTGAGACCCGCGTTGACACCCGCAGCCGCGTCGAGGGGAGCCGCGCTCGCCTGACCAAGCTGCAGGAGGACCTGCCCGAGCAGCTGCGCGAGCTGCGCGACAAGTTCACCTCCGACGAGCTGCGCAAGGCCGCGGAGGGCTACTTGGAAGCCGCGACCGGCCGGTACAACGAGCTGGTCGAGCGCGGCGAAGCCGCCCTGGACCGGCTGCGCAGCCAGTCCTCGTTCGAGGACGCCTCGGCTCGCGCCCAGGCCTCGGTGGACCAGGCCGTCGAGCTGACCCAGGAGGCGCTGGGCACCGTGTCTTCGCGGACCCGCGCGGTCGGCGAGCGCGCCGCCAAGCTGGTCGGTATCGACCTTCCCAAGAAGGCTCCGGCTAAGGCTCCCGCCAAGAAGGCTCCGGCCAAGAAGGCTCCTGCGAAGAAGGCCGCGGCCAAGAAGGTTCCGGCCAAGAAAGCCCCGGCCAAGAAGGTCACCCAAAAGTAGTTCCACCACTCGACTCCGAGTTGCCCGCAGGTTAGCTGGGCAACTCGGAGTCGACGTTTCGGGCGCTCGCCCATACCCTTATTACGTGCCTCCCCTTGTGGATACCGTCCTGTCGGTCTTGATGATCGCCGTCCTGGTGACGACCGTGTACGCATTTGTACATGCGGCCATGCAGCGAACCGACGCTTACACAGCTGCCGAAAAACTGACCAAGCCGGTGTGGCTGATAATTCTCGGCGTGGCGGCGGCACTGTCCCTGATCGGTGTCTTCGGGATGGCGATAGCCGCCTCCGCTGCCGGCATCTACCTGGTCGATGTGCGGCCTAAACTCCTCGAGATTCAAGGTAAGTCGCGCTAGCTGCGTGAAAGCCGTCGCAAAGAGCAGCGCCGCGTCGGCGGCGGTGCTTGTCGCGTTACTGGGCACCGCGCCCGCGTCGGCTGATCCCGCCGATCCCGATGCCGGGGGCACCGGTGCGAACTTCTCGCCGCCGTTCGTCGACCACACCGAATGGACGCACTGGGGACGTTTGACCAGCCTGCGCGTGTACCCGACCCCGTCGGGGCGAGTGGCCGCCAGACAGCCGGGAACGACTGCTGCATCAGACGAGGCCTGGGCCGAGGTGCTGACGCTGTCGCCCGACGCCGACACCCCCGGCATGCGGGCACAGTTCGTCTGTCACTGGCAGTTCGCCGAAATCGCGCAACCCGGCAAGACCAGCTGGAACCTCGAACCGTGGCGGCCGGTCGTCGACGATGCCGAGATGGTGGCGTCGGGCTGCAACCCGGGCGGCGCGGAGGAACCGTTCTGATGGCGCCCCAGCCCACCCGCGCGCAGCTGGCGGCGCTAGTCGACCACACGCTGCTCAAACCCGAGGCCACTGACGCTGATGTCGTCGCTCTGGTCACCGAAGCCGCGGAGCTGGGTGTCTATGCGGTATGCGTCTCGCCGTCGATGGTTCCGGTCGCGGTCCAAGCGGGCGGCGTGCGGGTCGCCGCGGTGGCCGGCTTTCCCTCGGGCAAGCACGTATCCACGGTCAAGGCGCTCGAGGCGGCCCAGGCCGTCGCGGCCGGCGCGGTCGAGATCGACATGGTCATCGACATCGGGGCCGCGCTGGCCGGTGACATCGACGTGGTGCGGTCCGACATCGCGGCGGTACGCGACGCCATAGACGCTGAAGCCGCTGAAGCCGGGGCGGTGCTCAAGGTAATCGTGGAGTCGTCGGCGTTGGTGGCCCAGGCAGGCATACGCAGGCTGGCGGAGGTATGCCGCGCCGCTGAGGACGCGGGCGCGGACTTCGTCAAGACCTCGACCGGGTTTCATCCCGCCGGAGGAGCCTCGGTCGAGGCCGTCGCGGTGATGGCCGACACCGTGGGCGGGCGACTCGGGATCAAGGCCAGCGGCGGCATCCGCACCGCCGCCGATGCCATCACGATGCTCGACGCCGGCGCCACCCGGCTGGGCCTGTCCGGCACCCGGGCGGTGCTCGACGGGCTCAGCCCAAACGCTTAGGCGCCGTTAGATATTGGCTTAGATATTGGCAAAGCAGGGGTCCGTCGTGCCGCCGTTGGGAATGGTGGCGTTCTGTGTCGAGAAGTGGCTCTGCACGCCAGTCGAGGTGACCTGCACGCTGTCCGCGTGAATGCCCAGCGGGTAGTTCTTGGTCAGGTTGGAGGTGAACTCGTCCAGGGTCGACTGGACGGTCTCCTTGGGCAGCGTGAAGCCCAGCGTGTTGAAGTCGATGATTTGTAGGTCCAGGCCGGTGCCCGACACCACCGGCTTGGCCTTGATGTCGTTGAGCATGCCCTTCAGCTCGACGGTCCCGTCGGCAGGCGAGGTGATCACGCTGTTGGTGACGAACGGGCCCAGGATCGGGATCGCGTTCTGCACCGACTCTTTGATGCCTTCCGACGTCCAGGTGATGTCGGCGTTCAGCGCGCCGATGGTGCCCTTCGAGTTTGAGGTCGACTTGAGCTGGACGTTGTCGATGGTCAGTTTGATCTGCATGCCCTTGGCGTCGCGGATCTGGTTACCGGCCGTCTGCACCGAGATGTTGGTGAAGTGCTGCGTGGCCATCTGCCATAACACCAACGGCGCAACCCCGAACTTCGCGGTGGCCTTGTCTTTGACCTCGCACGCCACCGCTTCGGCGACTTTGTTGTTCGCCTGGTTACGGACGTACAGCTCGGCGCCGATCAGCCCCGCCAACAGCAGCGAAACCACGATGATGAGCACCAGGACGATGGATAGCGGGTCGCGCAGGCGGCGCTTCTTTTTCGCCGGCCCCGGCTCGGCGTCGGGTGCCCCCGGCTGCGTCGTGGGCGCCGCGGGCGGCGCCGGCGGCGGCGGGTAGCTGGCCCGCGGCGGGTTGGGATTGGCGGTGCCGAACTGCTCGGTCTGCTGCTCTGCCACAGCCGGGGGTTCCTGCGGGCGACCAGCTCCGGGATCGCCGGTCCGCATCCGCTCGGTGGGTGCTTGCGGCTGGCCAAACGAGCCCTGGCTACCGGGCGGTGGCCCCCACGGCGGTGGGCCTTCGTTTGGGGGTCCTTGCGGGTTCGTCACCCCAGCGATTCTGCCCTATCAAGCTGAGCAAAGCGTGAGCGGTTGCGTAGCACCGCGATGCTTTCCCGGGCGGCGGTGACCTGGTCGACGTCGATGTCGGCGAGCACGAGTTGCGGGTCCGCGCCGGCCGAGCTCACCACCTCGCCCAACGGTGACGCCACCAGGCTGCCGCCCACCCCGGTCGGCGCGCCTGAGCCCGAGCCCGGGCCGGTCAAGGTGTCGCGAGGGTCGGCCTGGCCGGCCGCGAGGACGTAGCTCATCGAGTCCAGCGCCCGGGCGCGTGCCAGCAGCGTCCACTGCTCAAGTTTGCCGGGGCCTGAACCCCACGATGCGCAGATGGCGATCGCTTGTGCGCCCCGGCTGGCTAGCTCGGTGTAGAGCGCCGGAAAGCGGATGTCGTAGCAAACAGTCAGGCCCACCCGCACATAGTCGACTTCGATGACCACCGGCTCGCGTCCGGGCGCTACCGTTCGCGACTCGGTGAAACCGAACGCGTCATAGAGGTGGATCTTGTGATAGTGGGCGTCGGGCTGATTCGGGGTGCCCGGACCTGCCGCGATCAGGGTGTTCGTCACCCGTCCGTCGTCGGCGGGGACGAACATCCCGGCGACCACGGTGATGCCGGCCTCGGTCGCGATGCGACGCACACCGTTGGCCCAGGGCCCGTTGACGGGCTCGGCGATCGGTCCCAGCGGAACGCCGAACCGGCACATGGTCGCCTCGGGGAACACCACCAGCTTCGCGCCGGCGTTGGCGGCCTGCCCGGCGTAGTCGCGAACGAGCTCCAGATTCGCGGCCGGATCGGTGCCACTCAGGATCTGCGCCAAGGCAATTCGCATGGCGCCCAGCTTAGGCGCGGCGACGATGCACGCCGCTATGCGGCGTGAGGAGGAGGCGGGCAATCGGGCGGGGCGGGCAATCGGGCTAGGCGCGGCTGTCGAGCCACATCGTGGTGAAGCGTTGTTCCTCTGACAGCAATGTGGCCAACTGAGCGCCGATGAGTTTCTCCAGTTTGCCGCCGATCAGCGGGATACGGACCTGGACGGTTATCGAGACGTCCAACTTGGCGCCACCGGATGCCGCGAGCGGAGAGATCACGGCGGTACCGGCGACGCTCACCGGCGCGTTGAGGATGGATCCCCGAATGGACGCCGTCATGGTTCCGTCGACGAGCGGGCTCCAGATCTCCTCGCGCCTGACGCACAGGTCGCCCCGGTGCACCTGCGTGACCACGCTGGGCAGGTTGTGCCGGTGCATCACTTGCAAGGTGACCACATCGATGGTGCCGTCGTCGCCGGACTCGCCACCGACGCGCATCGACTCCAGCTTCGATTCGTCGACAGAGGAAAACTCGAGCCTGCCCAGCCAGTAGTCGGCATCGGTGAAGGCCCGGTAAATCCCATCGATGCTGCCCTCGTAGTCGGCGGACACGTCGAATGAACGCGGCATAGCAGGCCAGGCTACCGTTCGGGCCATGAAACACGGCGGTGCCGGTCCGCTCTTCGCGGGTGCCCAGGTCGCCGAATCGGTGCCGCTGGCGCCGATGACCACGATCCGGATCGGACCGGTGGCGCGCCGCGTCATTACCTGTACCACCAGCGACCAGGTGGTCGCCGTGCTGCGGCAGCTCGATGCCCCGCAAGCCCAGGAAGTCCCGGAAACCCCGACCTCGCCGCTGGTGTTGGCCGGGGGCTCCAACGTTCTGATCGCCGACACCCTCGCCGACCTGACCGTGGTGCGGCTGGCCAATGACGCCGTCACCGTCGACGGCAACCTGGTGCGCGCGGAGGCGGGCGCGGTCTGGGACGACGTGGTAGTCAAGGCCATCGAGCACGGTCTGGGTGGGCTGGAATGCCTTTCCGGCATCCCCGGATCGGCCGGGGCGACCCCGGTGCAGAACGTCGGAGCCTACGGTACCGAAGTGTCCGACACCATCACCCGGGTCCGGCTGCTGCATCGCAGCAGCGGCGACGTGCGCTGGGTTCCCGGCAACGAGTTGGGCTTCGGCTACCGGACCAGCGTGCTCAAGCATCCCGACATCCCTGAGACCCCCGCCCAGAAAACCGCCGTCGTGCTGGAAGTCGAGTTTGCGCTGGATGCGTCGGGTTGCAGCGCGCCCCTGCGCTACGGCGAGCTGACGGCGGCGCTCGGTGCGGCCAGCGGCGAGCGGCGCGCCGAGCCGCAGGCGGTTCGTAACGCGGTGCTGGCCCTGCGGGCCCGCAAGGCCATGGTGCTCGACGACGCCGACCACGACACCTGGAGCGTCGGGTCGTTCTTCACCAACCCGGTGGTCGAAGCGGAGGACTACGAGCGGCTGGCCAGCGGGATCGACGGGCAGGTGCCCCACTATCCGGCACCGAATGGCGTCAAGCTGGCCGCCGGCTGGTTAGTGGAGCGGGCGGGCTTCGGCAAGGGCTATCCCGACGACTCGGCCCGCTGCCGGCTGTCAACCAAGCATGCGCTTGCTCTGACCAACCGCGGCGGTGCCACGACCGAGGACGTGCTCGCGCTTGCCCGCACCGTCCGCGACGGCGTTCGCGACGTGTTTGGTATCACACTCACACCCGAACCCGTCCTGGTTGGGTGTGCGTTGTAGCGGCGATTTTGACCCGAAAACGCCTGGGCAAGACCCTTTGTGGCGGGGCTGCAGACCCTTTGGGGCCATCTCGCCCGGTATCTTTGGGTGTCGTGGACACCTCCAGCGCTTCCAACGGGCAGGGGCCGATCAATCGGCGCCTTGCCCTGGCGGCGCTCGGGGTCGGGGTCTTTGCGCCGACCGTCTTGGCGGCCTGCTCGCCCAAGTCAATCACCCAGGCGGTCAAGCCGACCCCGCCCTCGCCTCACCTGACGTTCCAGCCGGCAGACGCCGCCAACGACGTGGTCCCGGTCGCGCCGATCAGCGTCCAGGTCAGCGACGGCTGGCTGCAGCACGTCGCGCTGACGAATTCGTCCGGAAAGGTCGTGGCCGGCGCGTTCAACCAGGACCGCACCGTCTACACGATCACCGAACCGCTGGGCTACGACTCGAGCTACACGTGGAGCGGCTCGGCCGTAGGCCACGACGGTAAGGCGACGGCGCTCAAGGGCAAGTTCAACACCGTGACTCCGTCGAAGAAGATCGGCGGGTCATTCCAACTGGCTGACGGCCAGACCGTCGGGATCGCGGCGCCGATCATCATCCAGTTCGACGCACCGATCAGCGACAAGGCGGCCGTCGAAAAGGCGCTCACCGTCACCACCGACCCGCCCGTCGAGGGCAGTTGGGCGTGGCTGCCCGACGAGGCGCAAGGCGCCCGCATCCACTACCGCTCTCGCGAGTACTACCCGGCGGGCACCAAGGTCAATGTCAACGCCAAGCTGTACGGGGTGCCGTTCGGCGAAGGGGCGTACGGCTCCGACGACATTTCCCTGCACATCGACATCGGTCGACGCCAAGTGGTGAAGGCAGAAGTCACTTCGCACCGCATCCAGGTCATCACCGATGCGGGCGTCATCATGGACTTCCCGTGCAGCTACGGCGAGGCCGACAAGGCGCGCAACGTCACCCGCAACGGCATCCATGTGGTCAGCGAGAAGTACGCAGACTTCTACATGTCCAACCCGGCCGCGGGTTACAGCAACGCCCACGAACGCTGGGCGGTGCGGATCTCCAACAACGGCGAGTTCATCCACGCCAACCCCTCGAGCGCGGGTGCGCAGGGCAACACCAACGTCACCAACGGTTGCATCAACCTGTCGACAGGTGACGCCTCGGAGTACTACGCCACCGCGATCTACGGCGACCCGGTCGAGGTGACCGGAAGCTCCATCCAGCTGTCCTACTCCGACGGCGACATTTGGGACTGGGCCGTGGATTGGGACACCTGGGTAGCGATGTCAGCGCTGCCGCCAGCCAAGGCGCATCCGCCGGCGAGTCAGATTCCGGTAACCGCCCCGGTCACCCCGTCGACCGCGCCCAGCTTGTCGGGCACGCCCACGACGACGACTCCCACCCCGTCCAGCAGCGCTCCGCCGACTCCGCAGACGTCTAGCCCTGGCGGTTGAACCGGCTCGCTGAGGCCTGGTCGCGCGGCCGGATGATGATCTGGTCCAGGTTGACGTGGGAGGGCCGGGAAGCCACGAACCCGATCACCTCGGCAACATCGCTCGCCGTCAGCGGAGTGATGCCGGTGTAGACGGCGCCCGCGCGCTTCTTGTCGCCGTCGAACCGGACCAGAGAGAACTCGGTCTCGACCGCGCCCGGCGCGATCTCGGTGAGCCGCACCGGTTTTCCCAACAGCTCGCCGCGCAGCGTCCGGTGCAGCGCGCCCTGCGCGTGCTTGGCCGCCGTGTAGCCGGCGCCGCCGTCGTAAACCTCCATTGCCGCGATCGAGGTGACGGTGACGATCAGGCCGTCGCCGGAGTCGACCAGCTTGGGCAGCAACGCCCGGGTGACCCGCAACGTGCCCATCACGTTGGTCTCCCACATCCACCGCCAATGCTCCAGGTCCGCTTCGGCGACTGACGTCAGTCCGCGTGCTCCACCGGCGTTGTTGACCAACACATCGACCCGGCTCAACCCGCTCGCCAGCGCCGCCACGGCCTCGTCGTCTGTGACGTCGGCCACAACGGCGGATCCGCCGATCTCGTCCGCCAGCGCGCTGATCCGATCCTGGCGGCGCGCCACGGCGACCACGTGAAACCCAAGGGTCGCAAGGGTTTTCGCGGTTGATTCGCCGATTCCGGAACTTGCGCCGGTTACCACTGCCACTCGAGCGTTTCCATCGGGTGAAGTCACCCAAGCAACTCTAATAAACGTGCTAAATTCCTCCTGTGCATCACAGCGCCTTGTTCAACACTTCGGCCGCGTGCCTTCGCGCGGCCTGTGAGTGTTGTTGCCGCGCACTTTGCCGCGCCTGACATCCACGTCAGCAAGTGCGGCCAAGACCGGCCATAGGAACTCGGATCAAAGGACGCCCGTGCGCACCACTGCTCTTACTCACCATTCATCCCTTCACGCAGCCGCCCACAAGCCGGGCTCGCTGCGCTCACACCGCCAGATACTGCCGCCGTCGCTGCACCTGTCCGACTCCGCGGCGGCGTCGGTCTTCCGTGCCGTGCGGTTGCGCGGCCCGGTCGGCCGTGACGTCATCGCCGGGGTCACCTCGCTCAGCATTGCGACGGTAAACCGTCAGGTCATCGCTCTCCTTGAGGCCGGTCTGCTGCGCGAGCGCGCCGACTTGGCCGTCTCCGGGGCCATCGGGCGCCCACGCGTGCCCGTGGAGGTCAATCACGAACCGTTCGTGACGCTGGGCATCCATATCGGCGCGCGAACCACCAGCATCGTGGCCACCGACCTGTTCGGCCGCACGCTGGACACGGTCGAGACGCCGACACCGCTCAACGCGGCGGGGCCGGCCCTGGCGTCGCTGGCCGACAGCGCCGCGCGGTACCTGAGGCGCTGGCATCGGCGCCGGCCGCTGTGGGTCGGCGTGGCCATCGGCGGCGCGGTCGACAGCGCCACCGGACACGTCGACCATGCCCGGCTGGGCTGGCGACAGGCACCGGTGGGGCCTGTCTTGGCCGACGCGCTGGGTCTGCCGGTGTCGCTGGCGTCTCACGTCGACGCCATGGCCGGGGCGGAGCTGCTGCTCGGCATGCGGCGATTCGCGCCGAGCTCGCCGACCAGCCTGTACGTCTATGCCCGCGAGACCGTCGGCTATGCGCTGGTGATCGGCGGGCGCGTGCATTGCCCGGCCAGCGGGCCCGGCACTATCGCGCCCCTGCCGGTGCAATCCGAGCTGCTCGGCGGCACCGGTCAGCTGGAATCCACCGTCAGCGACGAGGCGGTTTTGGCCGCCGCGCGCCGATTGCGGGTGCTGCCCAGCGCACCGGCGACCCGCACGGGCGGGCCCGCCACCGCCATCACCGACCTGCTGCGGGTGGCACGGGCCGGAAACCCGCAGGCCAAGTCGCTGCTCACGGAGCGGGCGAAGGTGCTGGGCGAGGCGGTCGCGCTGCTGCGTGACCTGCTCAATCCCGACGAGCTGGTGGTCGGCGGCCAGGCCTTCACCGAATACCCGGAGGGGATGGCGGAGGTGGAAGCGGCGTTCACCGCGCGCTCGGTGCTGCCGCCGCGCGACGTCCGCGTCACCGTCTTCGGCAACCGGGTCCAGGAGGCCGGGGCGGGGATCGTCTCGCTGGGCGGGCTCTATGCCGATCCGCTGAGCGCGATGCGCCGCGCCGGTGCTCTGGCTTCACGGCTGCCCGACGCCGCCCCGGAGTCTTCCGCGTAACCACGCACTACCGGCACGTTTGGGTCGCTCGAATGTCGGTCCTGTAAAGATGACAGTGTGCGGCGTGACGACCTCCCCCTGCCAGCTGCGCCGCGTCGGGTCGCGGTGCTTGCGGTACACACCTCACCGCTAGCCCAGCCTGGCGTCGGCGACGCCGGCGGCATGAACGTCTACGTGCTCGAGAGCGCGCTGCACCTGGCGCGCCGGGGCATCGAAGTGGAGATCTTCACCCGGGCGACGGCGTCCGCCGACCCGACGAGCGTGCGCGTGGCGCCCGGTGTGCTGGTGCGCAACGTGCCGGCGGGGCCGTTCGAGGGCCTGGACAAATACGACCTGCCCACCCAGCTGTGCGCGTTCGCGGCCGGCGTGCTGCGCGCCGAAGCGGCCCACGAACCGGGCTACTACGACATCGTGCACTCGCACTACTGGCTGTCCGGCCAGGTCGGGTGGCTGGCCCGGGACCGATGGGCGGTGCCGCTGGTGCACACCGCGCACACGCTGGCCGCGGTGAAGAACGCCGCACTGGCCGACGGTGACGCGCCCGAGCCGCCGCTGCGCACCGTCGGCGAACAACAGGTCGTCGACGAGGCCGACCGGCTGATCGTCAACACCGATGATGAAGCGCGGCAGTTGATCTCGCTGCACCATGCCGACCCCGCGCGAATCGACGTAGTGCATCCCGGTGTCAATCTGGACGTGTTTCGGCCGGGGGATCGGCGGGCTGCGCGGGCCGCGCTGGGGCTTTCTCTCGACGGCCCGCTGGTGGCGTTCGTCGGGCGCATCCAGCCGCTGAAGGCGCCCGACATCGTGCTGCGCGCCGCCGCGAGGCTACCGGGGGTGCGCGTCGTGGTGGCCGGCGGCCCGTCGGGCGCCGGCCTGTCCTCGCCGGACGGCCTGGTTCGGCTGGCCGACGAACTTGGGATCAGCCGGCGCGTGACGTTCCTGCCGCCGCAGTCCCGCGCAGACCTGGCCACCTTGTTTCAAGCGGCAGATCTGGTTGCGGTGCCGAGCTATTCGGAGTCGTTCGGGCTGGTCGCCGTCGAAGCGGAGGCCTGCGGCACGCCGGTGGTGGCGGCCGCGGTTGGCGGGCTGCCGGTCGCAGTGCGCGACGGCATCACCGGCGCCCTGGTGGCCGGGCACGAAGCCGGTCAGTGGGCCGACGCGCTCGATCAGCTGCTGCGACTGGGCGCGCCGCAAGCGCAAGCCATGAGCAGGGCGGCCGCCGCCCACGCGGCCACCTTCTCCTGGGAGCACACCACCGACGCGCTGCTGGCCAGCTATCGGCGCGCGATTCGCGACTTCACCGCCGAGCGGCAGCGCCGGGTCCGCGATCGGGCGTCGATGCGTAAACCCCGCCGGTGGGCCTCGCGCCGCGGGGTGGACGCTTGAGCCGCGACGATGCAGAGCGCAGCGATGAGGAGGAGCGGCGACCATGAGCTCTGCCGTTCGGGCCGTCATCGAGGACGCGCTGAAGGCCAGCGAGCTGACCTATTCGGAGCACCCGGGCGCGCACGGCGGACCGCCCGGGCTGGTCGTTGAGCTGCCCGGCGAGCGCAAGCTCAAGACGAACACGATCCTGAGCATCGGCGAGCATTCGGTGCGCGTCGAGGCGTTCGTCTGCCGCAAGCCCGACGAGAACCACGAGGGCGTCTACCGATTCCTGCTCAAGCGCAACCGCCGGCTCTACGGGGTCGCCTACACGCTCGACAACGTCGGCGACATCTACTTGGTGGGCCGGATGGCGCTGGCGTCGGTCGACGCCGACGAGATCGACAGGGTACTCGGGCAGGTGCTCGAAGCGGTGGACTCGGACTTTAATACGTTGTTGGAGTTAGGTTTTCGGTCCTCGATCCAAAAAGAGTGGGAGTGGCGGGTGTCGCGCGGCGAGTCGCTGAAGAACCTGGAGGCGTTCGCCCATCTCATTGAAGATGAGGACGACGATTCGAAAATGAGAGACTAGCCGGCATGGGAGACACTGCCACGCTGGTGCTGCTCCGCCACGGCGAGAGCGAATGGAATGCCCTCAACCTGTTCACCGGGTGGGTCGACGTCGGGCTGACCGACAAGGGCCGGGCGGAGGCGGTGCGCAGCGGCGAGCTGATCGCCGAACACAACCTGGCGCCCGACGTGCTCTACACGTCGCTGCTGCGCCGCGCGATCAGCACCGCGCACCTGGCCCTGGATACCGCCGATCGGTTGTGGCTTCCGGTGCGGCGCACCTGGCGGCTCAACGAGCGGCACTACGGCGCGCTGCAGGGTCTGGACAAGGCCGAAACCAAGGCGCGGTACGGCGACGAGCAGTTCATGGCCTGGCGGCGCAGCTACGACACCCCGCCGCCGCCGATCGAGAAGGGCAGCGAATTCAGCCAGGACGCCGACCCGCGCTACACCGACATCGGCGGCGGCCCGCTGACGGAATGCCTTGCCGACGTGGTGGCCCGGTTCCTGCCCTATTTCACCGACGTGATTGTGCCTGACCTGCGATTCGGCAAGACGGTGCTGATCGTCGCGCACGGCAACTCGTTGCGCGCGCTGGTCAAGCACCTGGACCAGGTGTCTGACGACGAGATCGCCGAGCTGAACATCCCGACCGGCATTCCGCTGCGTTACGACCTGGATAGCGAGCTGCGTCCGGTGGTGCCCGGCGGTACCTACCTCGACCCGGACGCCGCGGCCGCGGGCGCTGCCGCGGTAGCTAATCAAGGACGCGCGTAAAGTCTGGCGAGTGTCGCTGCAGGGGTAGAAAGCCCTGTTTTTCGAACATCCCATGAACAGCAGCGGAACACCTGTAGCGCATAGTGTGACTTGTCCGATTTTGGCCTCGCTCCGCTAGGGCGGCGTTCACTCGGATTTGTAGGATTTTGGATGTGACTGTGTTCTCGGCGCTGTTGCTGGCCGGGGTCTTGTCGGCGGTAGGGCTGGCCGTAGGTATTGCGGTCGGGACCCGGCTGTCGCAGCGAGCAGGGGAGCGCCGCCAACGGGTGGCCACTGAGTGGGCGGGGATCACCGTCTCGCAGATGCTGGAACGCATCGTGGCGTTGATGCCGCTGGGCGCCGCCGTCGTCGACACCCATCAGGACGTGGTGTACCTCAACGAGCGAGCCAAGGACCTGGGCCTGGTGCGTGACCGGCAGCTCGATGAGCAGGCCTGGCGGGCCGCGCAGCAGGCGCTGGGCGGCGACTCGTCAAAGTTGGATGTCGAGTTCGACCTCTCACCCGGGCGGCGTCCGGGTAGTGGCCGGTCGGGACTGTCGGTACACGGGCATGCCCGGCTACTGAGTGAGGAAGACCGCCGTTTTGCCGTGGTCTTCGTCCACGATCAGTCCGACTACGCGCGCATGGAGGCGGCCAGGCGGGACTTCGTGGCCAATGTCAGCCACGAGCTCAAGACCCCGGTAGGCGCCATGGCGCTGCTCGCCGAGGCGCTACTCGCATCGGCCGATGACGCCGAGACCGTGCGCCGGTTCGCCGAAAAGGCCCTCATCGAGGCCAACCGCCTTGGCGACATGGTCGCTGAACTGATCGAGCTGTCCCGGTTGCAGGGCGCCGAACGGCTGCCCAACGTGACCGATGTCGAAGTCGATAGCATTGTGTCCGAAGCGATTTCGCGCCATAAGGTGGCTGCTGAGAATGCCGCTATCGAGGTTCGCACCGACGCGCCAAGCCAGCTGATGGTGTTGGGTGACCAAACCCTACTGGTGACCGCGCTGGCCAACCTCGTGTCCAACGCGATTGCCTATTCGCCGCGCGGATCACTGGTCTCGATCAGCCGTCGCCGCCGTGGCGACAACATCGAGATCGCCGTCACCGACCGCGGTATCGGGATCGCGCTCGAAGACCAGGAGCGAGTCTTCGAGCGGTTCTTCCGCGGAGACAAGGCGCGTTCGCGCGCTACCGGCGGCAGCGGGCTGGGGCTGGCCATCGTCAAACACGTGGCGGCCAACCACAACGGCAGCATCGGCGTGTGGAGTAAGCCCGGAACCGGTTCGACGTTCACCCTGTCCCTGCCGATGTATCAGGACGAGGGCGAGCAACCCGAGCAACCGCAGGGCCGTGAGATACGGCCTAACAGGTCACAACGAGAGGAAGAATTAAGTCGATGACACGCGCATACGACGATGCAGAGCGAAGCGATGAGGAGGAGTTGCGCTGATGACAAGCGTGATGATCGTGGAGGACGAGGAGTCGCTGGCCGATCCGCTGGCGTTCCTGCTCCGCAAGGAGGGCTTTGAGGCCACCGTGGTGACCGACGGGCCGTCGGCGCTCGCGGAATTCGACCGCGCCGGTGCCGACATCGTGCTGCTCGACTTGATGCTGCCCGGCATGTCCGGCACCGACGTGTGTAAGCAGCTGCGTGCCCGTTCCAGCGTGCCGGTGATCATGGTGACCGCGCGCGACAGCGAGATCGACAAGGTGGTCGGCTTGGAGCTCGGCGCCGACGACTATGTGACCAAGCCCTATTCGGCGCGTGAGCTGATCGCCCGAATCCGCGCGGTGCTGCGCCGTGGCGGCGACGACGACTCCGAGATCAGCGACGGAGTGCTGGAGTCCGGACCGGTGCGGATGGACGTCGAGCGCCACGTCGTTTCGGTCAACGGCGACACAATCACGTTGCCGCTCAAGGAATTTGACCTACTTGAGTACCTGATGCGCAACAGCGGGCGGGTGCTGACCCGCGGCCAGCTGATCGATCGAGTATGGGGTGCCGACTACGTCGGCGACACCAAAACCCTTGACGTGCACGTGAAGCGGCTGCGGTCCAAGATCGAGGCCGATCCCGCCAACCCGGTGCACCTGGTGACGGTGCGGGGGCTGGGCTACAAGCTCGAAGGTTAGCCAGGCAACCCGTACGGAGGATGGGGAAGCGGGTTGATGGTATCCGCGTCCCACGTGACCCGTTGATCGCTGGGCACTGGCATCGCTTCCAGCACATCGCTACGAACGATCGCCTCTATACAGCGTGCGCCGGCCCCGACGTACGTGGTCATCAAATCGATGTCAGTGGCCACACACCATTGTCGATCGGCTGCCCACCACAGATTCGCGGTACGACCCGGTATCCCGAATGGGTCCGCCGCGTCATCGATCGACCCGGCGATCACATACATCGGACGATTCGGCAGCTGGATCAGCGGGGCGTTCTCCACGCGCATCCCGCCGTACCCGTTCCACAGCGCGTACAGCACCCTGTCGACTCCCGAGTGTTGCCGCAGAATTCGACTCAGGTCCTCGGCGGTGGGAACGGGCAGTCGCCCTCATCCGGCCGGCGATCCCAAAGGCCCGCCTGGCTTCGCAGATCCCAGGAGCCGACCAAAGAGCCCCATTCCATGGCGGGGTGTGCGACTCGATTGTTGGCCTCCGCCACCACTTGCCACGTGACGGGATGATGCGGCTCGGGCATCTCTATCTCGTACGCCGGGTGAAACACCCGCGCATACGCCTCGAAGACCGGTGGCACCAACGAAGCAACGTCGTACTCAAATGGATGTATGGCGTCCAGAATCCATTGGGAGTAGGCAGGCACATCGCTTATGCAACCACTTCGTCTGCTACTGCCAAAGCCAGCGCCATGATCGAAAGCTGCGGGTTCACCTCCGGGCAGCTGGGCAGGATCGACGCGTCGGCCACCCACACCCCGCCGACGCCACGCAACCGACCGCGTGCGTCGACCGGACACAGCTGTTCGTCGGCGCCGGCGGCCGCGGTGCCCGTCGGATGGAACGCAGCCAGGTGCAGGCTGCGAGGGTTGCTGCTGCGCAACACCTCTCGCAGCTCAGGCAGCGACGTCACGGTCGGTGCGCCGGGCAAACCGGTCAGCACCTCTACAGCGCCGGCGGCGAACAGCAGCCTGCCCACGGCCTCGAGTGCGACCAGCAGCTTGGCGATGTCGGCCCGGTCAATGCTGTAGCGCACGACGGTCTCGCCGCGCAGCGAGGACACTGAGCCAACCCCGCGGTCGGCGACCATCGCGCCGAACGTCGCGATCTGGGGTGCCCGGTCGAGCCAGCCCAGCAGCTCGGCACCGTAGCCGGGAAATACCATCGATCCCATGCCCGGCGGCGTCGAGGTCGCTTCGATCAGCACGCCGTCGGACTCATGGAACTCGTGCACGGCGGCGCTCTGCAGCACGCCGCGCCACGCGACGACGTCCTCGTCGAAACGCCCGGCCAGCATTGTCGCCGGATGCAGCGCGAGGTTTCGGCCCAGACGTGGGTGAGATCCAATCTCGCTGCGCCGCACCAATCCTGGCGTCTCAGTAGCGCCGGCGGCGACGATGACGGTGTCCGCGAGGATGTCCAGCGCCGTGCCGTCGGGCCGGCGGGCCCGCACCCCGCGGGCGCGTCCGTGCCGGTGCAGCACCCGATCCACCCGCGCCCCGGAGACGATCCGCGCGCCAGCTGCGCACGCCTGCGGCAGCGCGTTGAGGTGGACGCCGGACTTGGCGTTGCGCGGGCAGCCGATCGCGCATTGGCAACAGCCCCCACAGCCCGGCGCGTTACGTGGAATCGGTGCTGCTCGCCAGCCCAGCGACTCGGCGGCGTCGAGCAGCAGGCGCCCGTTGCGACCCATGACGTCGAGTGGCACCGGCGCAACCTGCAGGGTGCGCTCGACGTCGTCGAGGTGGGCGGCCAGCCGATCCGGATCGGCTATGCCCAAACCGAATTCGTCACGCCAACGTTGCTGCACCGCCAGGGGTGGCCGAAAACAGGTGCCGGAGTTGACGACCGTGGTGCCACCCACCGCCCGCCCGACGGGCAGCACGACCGACGGACGGCCCAGGGCGACGGTCGCCCCGGCTCCGCGGTACAGCCCGGCGTAGCGCTCGATCGGGTGGGTGCTGCGGAACTCGTCGACCGTCCAGCGTCGGCCCTCCTCGAGCACGACGACGTCGAGGCCGGCCCGCGCCAGGCTGCGGGCCACCATCGCGCCACCGGCGCCGGACCCGACGATCACCGCGTCGGCGGCGACGACGGAAGGGCATTCGGTGGACAGCGTGATGGCCAGGTCCGCGTCCGGCCTTGCCGCGTCGTGCTTTTGGGCGCGGGCGAGCAACTCCGGTGCATAGGTGTCGGCGCCGTTGGCGAGCAGCACGATCACCTTCATGGCCTCGACGGCCGCGCCGGCGTCCGGGCTGAGCGCGGCCACCCGCCGCAGTACCTGATCGCGTCGGCTTGGGCTGAGCCGCGACAGCGACCGGCCGGTGGTGAGATAGCTGGCCGCACCGACTGACAGCAATCCGGCGCGCAGCGCCAGCCGTGTCGTCGACGGCATCTGTGTCAGGAAGCGGTCGACGCGATCGACCAGCACAGCCGCTGGCGGGCCGCCGTGCTCTTGGGGCAATAGCGCGGTGCCGAAGGACGCTAACGAGTTCACCTGCGGCGCCCGAGCTTTCGCCCGAGCTTGAGGAAGAAGGGGTACGTCGCGAAGATTCCGCCGGCCGCGGCGTGCAGCGGCCAGTCTGCCTCTTTGGTGTTCACGCCGAAAACGCCGCTGTTCCACATGAAGTCACGGCCGTTGCGGGCGCGGAACGGGCGCCACAGCACCCCGAGGCCGGGCACGTTGTTGTAGAGCCCGAACGACCCGCCGAAGAAGACGCCGAGGGTGGCGGCCTCGGCGACCTCGCGGCGCTCTCGCGGCAGCACGCGCTCGATGAGCACCCCAGAGGCAAACAGCAGCGGCGGGTCAAGCAGAAAACTCACTTTCGCGTCCTTTCGTTGACGGCGGGGGCCTGGCCACCGCGCAGACCGACTTCGGCGTGGCCGGTGCCGAGCACCGACCATTGCCGGTCGCCGATCTCGACGTGGACATCGGCCTGTTCGGTGTTGGTGCACACCGCGGTTCCCCCGTCCGGATCGGTGTAGTGCAGGCTCACGCACCGCTCCGGTGGCTGGTCGACGCGGATGAGGGCGGCTTGGCCGCCGATGCGCCCCTCCATTTGCCAATGCCGCAGACCCAACGTGGTGCGCATGCGCAGCGACGGCAAAGGGCTTGTGGGCCAATCCTTTCCATCGAGGCGCAAGCGAATGAACGCCAGCGGCGGCAGCCGGCGCAGGCCGGGTCGGTGCGAGACGGCCGAGACCGCTTCCAGGACGTCGCCACCACCTCCCCCGTAAGAAAGGTCCGCATGAATCCATCCCCAGCGTTTGGCGTTGCCATGTCCGTAGATGTGGGCGACGCCGCCGCGCCAGCCGTCGATGCGGTGGACGGTGTCGTCGACAGTCAATGAGCCGGTGAAGTCCGCGGTGGGGGCGAGCACTACCTGGGCGCCGGGCAGCAATTCTCGCTCCCATGCCAGGCGGGGGAAGGTCCACAACGGAGTTCGAGGCGTGCCGGTGTCCTTCCAGGACAGCTCCCACGCCAGCGACCGGCCGAGTGATCCACACTGTCCCGCAAGCCCCTCCCGGCTCACGCGCGCTCCGGCCGCGTCGAACCAGGCCTCGCCCGCAGCGGGCTGGACGCCCTCGGGCCCGAACCGCGCCGTGCACGGTGACCCGTCGGGCGGAAACCAGGTGGCCCACCCGTGTGCGTAGGCCGATCCCTGCGTCGGCGCGACCGTCTCGCAGTGAATCCACAGGCCGGCGCGGGTGACGGGATCGGACAGGGTGGCGTACCAGACCTCCAGCCGCCCCGCCTTTCCACGCCAGCGCGGCGCGGCGGCCGATTGCAGTTCTTGCTCCACTGCTCCGCCTCCGATGACTTCAGCGCGCCGAGTCTGCGTTCACGGCGCAAGAACCCCGCGACCTCCCGCCCTGAACGCAGACTCGACGTGACAGGTCCAGTATATTGGTTGGGCCAATGAACCAGTCAAGCCCGATTCCGCCACCCGACCGGCATCGGATCGACGAGCAGATCGCCGCGTCGATCGCGGACGCCATCCTCGACGGCGCCTTCGCGCCGGGCTCGACGCTGCCACCCGAGCGGGATCTGGCCGAGCAACTCGGCGTCAACCGGACGTCGCTGCGGCAGGGTTTGGCCCGGTTGCAGCAGATGGGCCTGATCGAGGCCCGGCAGGGCAGCGGCAACCGGGTCCGCGATCCCGAAGGGCTCACCCATCCCGCGGTGGTCGAGGCGCTGGTGCGCAAACTGGGCCCCGAGTTCCTGGTCGAACTGCTTGAGGTCCGCGCGGCACTAGGGCCCGTGATCGGTCGCACGGCAGCAGAGCGGCACACACCCGACGACGCCGAGGCACTCCGCGCTGCCCTGGTCGCAGTGCGACAGGCCGACACGGCCGTGGCGCGCCAGGCCACGGACCTCGCCTACTTCCGCGTCCTCATCCACAGCACCCGCAACCGAGCGCTGGGGTTGCTGTATCGCTGGGTCGAGGACGCCTTCGGCGGCCGCGAGCACGAGCTCACCGGGGCCTACGAGGACGCTGAACCAGTCGTGGCCGACCTGCGGGGGATCACCGGGGCTGTGGTGACGCGCGATGCCGCAAAGGCGGCCGCGGCGGTCGAGGCATATCTATACGCCAGCGCGCTGCGCATGGTCGAGTGCTACCGGCGCGGCTCGGAGAGTTAGTCCGGCTACTCCGCGAGCCGTGTCGCCGGGTGCACCGCGATGAGCCCCAACTTGCTGCGGCGCTTGCACATTGACGCGAGCTCGGCATATGCCTTCTTGCCGAGCAGTTCGGTCAGCTCGTCGGCCAGGCTCTCCCACACCTGCTTGGCGCCGACGTGGGCGGCCGGGTCGCCGGTGCAATACCAGTAGAGGTCGGCGCCACCGGATCCCCAGCCCCGCCGGTCGAATTCGGTGACGGTGGTCTTGAGAATTTCTGTACCGTCCGGCCGGGTCACCCACTCCTGACTGCGCCGAATCGGCAACTGCCAGCAGACATCGGGTTTCATCGTCAGCGGCGGCACGCCTAATTTGAGAGCTTTGCTGTGCAGCGCGCAACCGACCCCGCCGGCGAACCCGGGCCGATTCAAAAAGATGCACGCGTCCTTGAATTTGCGTGTGCGATATTGCGATTGGCCGTCGTTCTCGTCGAGCTCGAGATAGCCCTTACGGCCCAAGCCTTTTTCGCGGAACTGCCAGTCGTCGTCGGTCAGCGTCTTGACCGCGTCGTCCAATCGGGCGCGGTCGTCGTCGTCGGACAGGAACGCGCCGTGCGAGCAGCATCCGTCGTCCGGCCGGCCTTCCACCGTGCCGCGGCACGCCGGGGTGCCGAACACACACGTCCAGCGCGACAGCAACCAGGTGAGGTCGGCCGCGATCAGGTGCTCGGGATTGTCCGGGTCCAGAAACTCCACCCACTCACGGGCAAAATCCAACCCCACCTCTGCTCCTGGTGCTCCCGGTGCTCCCGGTTCGCCCGGAACAGTCCCCGGCTGCCTCGGCTCGGGGCGCGAATTTGCCACGGTCTCAACGTTAGACCACCGTTGCGGCAGTACGCGCGGCTGGCGTTCGTGTCGGTTTGCCGGACTGCTCAGCCGCGCGCATCGGCGCCCCGCTAGTTTTAGTTCGTGCGATTGGGCGTACTAGACGTGGGTAGCAACACGGTCCATCTGCTGGTGGTCGATGCCCACCGCGGCGGCCATCCGACGCCCATGAGTTCGACGAAGGCCACCCTGCGGCTGGCCGAAGCCACCGACAGTTCGGGCAAGATCACCAAGCGCGGCGCCGAGAAGCTCATCTCGACCATCGACGAGTTCGCCAAGATTGCGGTCAGCTCCGGCTGCGAGGCGTTGATGGCCTTCGCCACGTCCGCGGTGCGCGACGCCGAGAATTCCGACGACGTGCTGGCCCGGGTGCGCAAAGAGACCAATGTCGAGTTGCAGGTGCTGCGCGGGGTCGACGAGTCCCGGCTGACGTTCCTGGCGGTGCGCCGCTGGTACGGCTGGAGCGCGGGGCGGATCATCAACCTCGACATCGGCGGCGGCTCGCTGGAGCTGTCCAGCGGAGTCGACGAGGAGCCCGAGGTGGCGCTGTCGCTGCCGTTGGGCGCCGGCCGGCTGACCCGCGAGTGGCTGCCCGACGACCCGCCTGGCCGGCGTCGGATCGCGATGCTGCGCGACTGGCTGGACGCCGAGCTGGCCGAGACCAGCGAGGCCGTGCTGGACGCCGGCGACGCCGACCTCGCGGTGGCCACCTCCAAGACGTTCCGCTCGCTGGCGCGGCTCACCGGCGCCGCGCCGTCCGCCGCCGGACCGCGGGTGAAACGAACGCTCACAGCAAACGGCCTCAGACAACTCATATCTTTCATCTCTAGGATGACGACCGCTGACCGCGCAGAACTGGAAGGAGTTAGCGCCGAGCGGGCACCGCAGATCGTGGCGGGCGCGCTGGTCGCAGAGGCGAGCATGCGAGCGCTGTCAATAGATACCGTGGATATCTGCCCGTGGGCATTACGGGAAGGTCTCATCTTGCGGAAACTTGACAGTGAAGCCGACGGAACTGCCTTGGTAGAGACGTCGGTGCGCGATGCTAGAGCCCAGGAAGTAGATCGGAACGCGGCTAACCGATCGAAAGGCGACAAATCATGACCGGACCACACCCCGAGACGGAGAGCCCCGAGTCCCGGCCGATCTCGGTCGCCGAATTGCTGGCCAGAAATGGGGCGGTTGGCGCGCCGGCGGTTACCCGGCGCCGGCGCCGTCGGCGCGGTGACAGCGAAGCTGTTTCGGTCGCCGAGCTCACCGGCGAACTTCCCATCGTCCGGGACGACATGGACCCCCCCGCACCCCCAGCGCCCCCCGCACCTCCCGCGCCGCCCGCCTCGGCCCTCAAGGCGCCGGAGGCGCCAAAGACTAGCGACGAGCCCAGGAAAGAACAGGCCTACTGGTCCGAACCCGAGCCCCGCTGGCCCAAGTCCCCGCCGCAGGCTCAACAAGAGTCGGGACCGCAGCTCAGCGCCTACCCTCGACCGTTGGGTCACATCGACACCGAGCACGCGGAAGGGCGAAACGGGTCGGCAGTAGCGGAGTCGGACGCCGAGGGAATGAGTCCCGACCCGGCCGATGACTACGCGGATATCCCGGTCGACGTGATGGACTCCGAAGTGCGCGAGGCGGAACTCACCATCGAGGATTCCGCCTACGTGCGCTCCTACCTGCAGGCGTCGGATTCGACTTTGTCTTCGGATTCGGCCCTGTTCGGGGGACAGACCCTGGCCGACGAGCTGGCCCGGCGGCGCGGCGATGAAGCGGCGGGCGTGACAACAGCGCCGCAACAGCCGGCAGAGCCCTCAAAAACGGAGGAAGCCCGCGAACAGACCCGGCTCGCGCCGGGCAAGTTCGAAGCGCTGTGGCGGGGCAGCCTGGTGGTGTTGCAGTCGATCATGGCCGTCGTGTTCGGCGCGGGCCTGTTTGTCGCCTTCGACCAGCTATGGCGGTGGAACAGCATCGTGGCCTTAGTGCTGTCGGTGCTGGTCATCCTGGGCCTGGTGGTGGGGGTGCGGGTGGTGCGTAAAACCGAGGACATCGCGAGCACGTTGATCGCGGTCACGGTGGGGGCGTTGATCACCTTCGGACCGCTGGCGCTGTCGTTGCAATCGGGCTAGGCGGGCGGACACCACACAGACAGTGCGCCCAGCGATCAAAGTCGGCTTATCGACGGCCTCGGTGTACCCGTTGCGGGCCGAGGCCGCATTCGAGTGCGCGGCCAGGCTGGGCTACGACGGCGTCGAGCTGATGGTGTGGGGCGAGACGGTCAGCCAGGACATCGACGCCGTCCAGAAGCTGTCGCAGCGCTACCACGTACCGGTTCTCTCGGTGCACGCGCCCTGCCTGCTGATCTCGCAGCGGGTGTGGGGCTCCAACCCGATTCCCAAGCTGGAGCGCAGCGTGCAGGCCGCCGAACAACTGGGCGCGCAGACGGTGGTCGTGCACCCCCCGTTCCGCTGGCAGCGGCGCTACGCCGACGGCTTCAGCGAACAGGTGAAGGCCCTCGAAGCTGCCAGCGACGTGCTGGTCGCCGTCGAGAACATGTTCCCGTTCCGGACGGACCGATTCTTCGGGGCCGACCAGTCACGAGAACGCATGCGCCGGCGTGGTGGCGGCCCCGGACCCGCGATTTCGGCCTTCGCGCCGTCCTACGACCCGCTCGACGGCAACCACGCGCACTACACGCTGGACCTCTCGCATACCTCGACCGCCGGAACCGACGCGCTGGAGATGGCGCAGCAGATGGGCTCGGGGCTAGTGCACCTGCACCTGTGTGACGGCAGCGGCCTGCCCGCCGACGAGCACATGGTGCCCGGCCGCGGTACGCAACCCACGGTGGAGGTGTGCCAGATGCTGGCCAGCAGCCACTTCGCCGGCCACGTCATCCTGGAGGTGTCCACATCCAGCGCGCGTTCGGCCAATGAGCGTGACGACATGCTGACCGAATCGTTGCAGTTCGCCCGCTCGCACTTGCTGCGCTAGGCCTCCTAGGAAGAGCCAAAATACTGATGACCGCGTTATTCACCGAAGCGATGACGCTGCGCGAGACCGGCCCCGGCGTGTTTGAGGGCGAGCTGAACAAGCACTGGACCATCGGGCCCAAGGTGCACGGCGGCGCGATGCTGGCGCTGTGCGCCGCCGCCGCGCGCAGGGCGTGCGGCGGCCGCTCAACGGACGGGCCTGGACCGGCCCTGGAGCCGGTGTCCGTGTCGGCCAGCTTCCTGTGGGCACCCGACCCGGGGCCAATGCTGCTGACGACGCTGGTCCGCAAGCGCGGCCGCCGCATCAGCGTGGTCGACGTCGAGCTGACCCAGGGCGACCGCACCGCGGTGCACGCCGTCGTCAACCTGGGCGAGCCCGAGCACGGGACGGTGCCGCTGCTGTCGGCGAATCCGGTCTTGGGTCTGATGCCACCCGAACCGCCCGACGACATCGTGCCGATCGAGCCCGGCCATCCGCTGGCCGGCCTGGTGCACCTCAGCGAGGGGTGCGACATCCGGACCGTGCTTTCGACGCTGGGGCCCAGCTCTGACGGACGGCCGCCGGTGATCCAGATGTGGGCGCGCCCGCGCGGCGTCGCCCCAGACGCGCTGTTCGCGCTCATGTGCGGGGACGTGTCGGCGCCGGTGACCTTCGCGGTGGAACGTACCGGCTGGGCGCCCACCATTCAGCTGACCGCGTTCCTGCGGGCGTTGCCCGCCGACGGCTGGCTGCGGGTGATCTGCAGCTGTGTCGAGATCGGACAGGACTGGTTCGACGAGGACCACCTCGTCGTCGACGAGACGGGCCGGATCGTGGCGCAGTCGCGCCAGTTGGCGATGGTGCCCCCAAAAAGCTAGGGCAAAGCTAAAGCCCGGTAGCAGGCGCGGGGCGGGCCGTCTGCGATGCTTTCCGACATGGCGAGGATCGCGATCATCGGTGGTGGCAGCATCGGCGAGGCACTGCTGTCTGGGCTGTTGCGGGCAGGTCGGCAGAGCAAAGACCTGGTGGTGGCCGAACGGATCCCGGAGCGCGCCAAATATCTGGCGGACACGTACTCGGTGCTGGTGACGTCGTCGGTGACCGATGCGGTGGACAACGCGACGTTTGTCGTGGTCGCCGTGAAGCCCGCCGACGTCGAGGCCGCCTTGGCGGAGCTGGCCCAAGCGGCCGCCAACGCCGGCGGCGTCGACAATGACAGCGCCGAGCAGGTCTTTGTGACCGTGGCCGCCGGCATCACGATCAGCCACTTCGAGTCCAAGCTGCCGGCTGGCACCCCGGTGGTCCGGGGAATGCCGAACGCGGCTGCGCTGGTGGGTGCGGGGGTCACGGCGCTGGCCACGGGCCGTTTCGTCACGCCGCCGCAGCTCGAGGAGGTATCGGCGCTGTTCGACGCGGTCGGCGGTGTGCTGACCGTTCCCGAGTCGCAGATGGACGCGGTGACCGCACTGTCCGGTTCGGGCCCGGCCTACTTCTTCTTGCTGGTGGAGGCCTTGGTCGACGCCGGCGTCGCGGCGGGTCTGAGCCGTTCGGTGGCCTCCGAGCTGACCGCCCAGACGATGGCCGGGTCAGCGGCGATGCTGCTGGACCGGATGAACCAAGATGGGCCTTCGGCCGAAGGCGTGCCGCTGGGCATGCAGGTGGATACGACGGCCGCGCAACTGCGGGCCACGGTCACCTCGCCCGGTGGCACCACCGCCGCTGCGCTGCGAGAACTCGAGCGCGGCGGCTTGCGGGCGGCCGTGGACGCCGCCGTCCAGGCCGCCAAAGGCCGCTCGGAGCAGCTAAGAATTACATCCGTATAATTTTAAGATTTCGAATTGATTAGCCCCCACCAGTACCAGTAACCCCACTAGTCCCGCTATTCTCCTCTGTGTATGCACGTGTGGGTGCCAGCGGAGGGGAAGCCGGTGGCGTTGCGCGTGCCTGACACGATTGGGTTGCGATGACGTCTACGAACGGGCCATCGGCACGCGATTCCGCTGCCAAGGCGCGGGACACCGGTTCCATTGATGGCCAGCAGGCCAGGACACAATTTCTGACCGTCGCCGAGGTGGCCGCCCTGATGCGGGTCTCCAAGATGACGGTGTACCGGCTGGTGCACAACGGTGAGCTGCCCGCGGTCCGGGTCGGGCGCTCCTTCCGGGTGCACGCCAAGGCCGTCCACGACATGCTGGAGACGTCCTACTTCGACGCGGGCTGAGGCCACGCCGGGCTTGATGGTCACGTGACGCCGGTTTGGTGTTGCGTGCGTCCGGCCGGGTAAGGTAGTCGGGTCCAAACTTTGAAGGTGGCCAGCGGCCAAATAGCAGTCAGATAGCGGAGTAATGGGTTCAGTCATCAAGAAGCGGCGTAAGCGCATGTCGAAGAAGAAGCACCGCAAGCTGCTGCGTCGCACCCGGGTGCAGCGCAGAAAACTTGGTAAGTAGAGCCAAGTAAGTCGCTGGCCGGAAGTCACCCGTCGATCACGCCGCTGTACCCCCTCGGCCGCTAGGCTGTCTGGATGGATACGTCGAACGGTCCTGACAGCGTCGGCACCGGGGGCACCATGCATTACCCCAAAGTCGTGCTGGTCACCGGCGCGTGCCGGTTTCTGGGCGGCTACCTGACTGCTCGGCTCGCGCAAAACCCGCTCATCAAAGGTGTCATCGCGGTCGACGCGATCGCGCCGAGCAAGGACATGCTGCGCCGGATGGGCCGGGCCGAGTTCGTCCGCGCCGATATTCGCAATCCGTTTATTGCCAAGGTGATTCGAAACGGCGACGTCGACACCGTGGTGCATGCATCGGCGGCGTCGTACGCGCCGCGCTCCGGCGGCAGCGCAGCGTTGAAGGAAATCAACGTGATGGGCGCGATGCAATTGTTCGCCGCCTGCCAGAAGGCTCCGTCGGTGCGTCGAGTCGTGCTGAAGTCGACGTCGGAGGTGTACGGGTCCAGCGCGCGCGACCCGGTGATGTTCACCGAGGACAGCAGCAGCCGTCGGCCGTTCCGCGATGGTTTCGCCAAAGACAGCCTGGACATTGAAGGTTACGCGCGTGGACTGGGGCGGCGCCGGCCCGACATCGCGGTCACAATTCTGCGGCTTGCCAACATGATTGGCCCCGCGATGGACACCACGTTGTCGCGGTACCTGGCCGGTCCGTTGGTCCCGACGATGTTCGGCCGCGACGCGCGATTTCAGTTGTTGCATGAGCAAGATGCGTTGGGCGCACTGGAGCGCGCGGCGATGGCCGGCAAGGCCGGCACCTTCAACATCGGCGCCGAGGGCATCATGATGCTGTCGCAGGCGATTCGCCGCGCCGGCCGAATCCCGTTGCCAGTACCCGGTTTTGGCGTGTTTGCGCTCGATTCGCTAAGACGGGCTAACCGTTACACGGAGATCACTCGGGATCAATTCAATTACTTGAGTTATGGCCGGGTGATGGATACCAGTCGGATGCGCTCAGAACTTGGCTACCAGCCGAAATGGAGTACGGCCGAGGCGTTTGACGACTACGTTCGCGGCCGCGGCTTGACTCCCATAATCGACCCACATCGGGTACGCTCCCTGGAGGATCGCGCTATCGCGATTGCCCAGCGCTGGGGTAGCCGAAATCCAATTCCATGGGGTGGGGTCAGGTAGATATCGTGGCGGGTGAAACCAGAGCGAATGTCATTCCACTGCACACGAATCGGGGTCGGGCAGCGGCGCGTCGGAGAGCTGGTCGGGCGGAAGAGTCCAGTCAACATCCCTCCTTGCTAACTGATTCACGCGGTGGCGCGTCGGCCGAACAGATCGCAGCCGTCGTTCGCGAAATCGATGAGCACCGCCGTACCTCGGGTGGGTCTGGCACGCCGGGCACCGCCGAGGCGCCACTCAACGAACTCGCCCAGCGCGTCGCCGCCGTGTCCGGATTTCTTCGCAGACGACTGACCGGCGACTACAGCGTTGACGAGTTCGGGTTCGATCCGCACTTCAACAGCGCGATCGTTCGGCCTCTGCTGAGGTTCTTCTTTCGGTCATGGTTCCGCGTCGAAGTCAGTGGCATCGAGAACTTGCCGACTGACGGCCCCGCGTTGTTGGTGGCCAACCACGCCGGCGTCTTGCCGTTCGACGGGCTGATGCTGTCGGTGGCCGTGCATGACAATCATCCGTCCGAGCGCGACCTGCGACTGCTGGCTGCCGACATGGTGTTCGACTTGCCGGTAGTCGGTGAGGCCGCGCGCAAGGCCGGGCACACCATGGCCTGCACGACGGACGCTCAGCGGCTGCTCGCCTCCGGCGAGCTCACCGCCGTGTTCCCCGAGGGCTACAAGGGCCTGGGCAAGCGCTTCGAGGAGCGCTACCGGCTACAGCGGTTCGGCCGCGGCGGTTTCGTCACCGCGGCGCTGCGCACCAAGGCGCCGATCATTCCGTGCTCGATCGTCGGCTCCGAAGAGATCTACCCGATGCTGACCGACGTCAAGTTGCTGGCACGGCTGTTCGGGCTGCCATACTTCCCGGTCACGCCGCTGTTCCCGTTGGCCGGGCCCGCAGGACTGGTGCCGCTACCGTCCAAGTGGCGCATCGCGTTCGGTGAGCCGATCTACACGGCCGACTACGCCGCCAGCGACGCCGAGGACCCGATGGTGACGTTCGAGCTGACCGACCAGGTGCGTGAGACCATCCAGCAGACGCTTTACCGCCTGCTGGCCGGCCGGCGCAACATCTTCTTCGGCTGAGGTCGTCCGAGCAGACGCAAAAGCCCCCAATTTCGTGTCGAAATGGGGGCTTTTACGTCTGCTCGCGGACAGTTGCCGCCTACTTGACCAGGGTGAACTGGCAGACGTTCGTGTAGCCGTCGCGGAACAGGTCCGAGCAGCCGCGCAGGTAGTGCAGGTAGATGTCGTAGGTTTCCTGCCCCTTCAGGGCAATCGCCTCGTCTTTGTGTGCCTCGAGCGCATCGCCCCAGGCCGTCAATGTCGGAACGTAGTTCTTCCCGATGAAGTGGCGGCGGTCGATCTTGAAGCCCGCGTCGGTCGAGTATTTGTCGACCAGGTTGACCTGGGGCAGCTTTCCGCCCGGGTAGATCTCCTTCAGGATGAAGCTGATGAACCGCAGCAGGGTCATCGTCGTCTTCAGGCCGAGCTCCTTGCCCTCCTCGGCGGTGGGCACCACGATGGTGTGCAGCAGCATCCTGCCGTCGTCGGGCAGCAAGCCGTAGTACTTCTTGAAGAAGGCGCCGTAGCGCTCGTATCCGGCGTCACCCGCTCCGTCGGCGAAGTGCTCGAACGCACCCAGCGACACGATGCGGTCGATCGGTTCGTCTTCGGGGAATTCCTCCCAGCCCTGGATCCGCACCTCTTTGCGGCGGGGGCTGTCCATTTTGTCGAACTCGGCCACACAGTGCGCGTACTGGTTCTCGCTCAGCGTCAGGCCGATGACGTTGACGTCGTACTCGGCCACCGCGTGCCGCATCGTCGAGCCCCAGCCGGACCCGATGTCGAGCAGCGTCATGCCGGGCTTGAGATCGAGCTTGTCCAGGGCGAGCTTGCGCTTGGCGTACTGGGCTTCTTCCAGCGTCTTAGTCAGATTCTGCGGGTCCGGATTCTCGTCGAAGTAGCCGCAGCTGTAGGTCATCGACGGGTCGAGCCAGAGCTTGAAGAACTCATTCGACTTGTCGTAGTGAGAGCGGACTGCCTCGACCGGCGGCTTCAGCTGGGTGCCGCCCGTTTCACCCTGTGACGTCATTGGAATCGACCCCTACTTTCCCGCAGAAATGGATGCTACCGCGGCGACGGTTTCTTCAGCGCCAGCGTCTTGGTATGCGGCCTCCCCCAGCATGGTAACGACGCTGGTGACGACCGGTTTTCCCTCGGCATCGGTGACTTCACTGCGGATCTCGACGATCACGGCGCCGTGGGATTCGATCACCGAGTCTAGATAGGTGTCGAAGTACAGCCTATCGTGCGCCACGATCGGCCGGTGGAACAGGAATTTCTGGTCACGATGGACGACCCGGGCGATGTTGATCGGGATCTCGAACTTGGTGAAGATCTCCAACTGCACTCGGCGTCCCGCAACGGCCAGAAAGGTCAGGGGAGCGAGCAACGCGTCGTAACCGGCATCCGCGGCGTCGGTCTCGCTATAGTGCATCGGGTGGTCGTCCTTGACCGCGAGTGCGAACTCGCGGATCTTCTCGCGTCCGACCTCAAAGTAGTCCGATCCGCGGTAATGGCTGCCGATGACTGATTCGGCTCCCTGGAAGGCTGTCATGACGCTTGCTCTCCGCTCGAATAGACGCTAGCGGCGCAGCCTATCAGCGCGATTGGCGTCTGGACGCCAACGCGGCCAGCGCACCGCCCGCCGCGCCGAGCGCCAGCGCCGACGGCACCCCGATCCGCGCGGCCTTACGCGCGGTCCGAAAATCGCGGATTTCCCAGCCCCGTTCGCGGGCCAGGCTACGCAGCCGGGCGTCGGGGTTGATGGCGACCGCGGTGCCCACCAGCGACAGCATGGGCACGTCGTTGAAGCTGTCGGAGTACGCGGTGCAACGTTTCAGATTGAGACCCTCGCGGATGGCCAGCGACCGCACGGCATGGGCCTTGCCGGGCCCGTGCAGGATCTCGCCGACCAGGCTGCCGGTGAAGACGCCGTCGGCCGATTCGGCGACGGTGCCCAGCGCACCGGTCAGACCGAGGCGGCGCGCGATGGTGGCGGCGAGCTCGTAGGGCGTGGCGGTGATCAGCCAGACCTGCTGTCCGGCGTCGAGGTGCATCTGCGTGAGCTCGCGAGTGCCCGTCCAGATCTTGTCGGCGATGATCTCGTCGTAGATCTCCTCGCCCAGGGCCACCAACTGCTCGACCGAGCGGCCTTCGATGAATGCCAGCGCCTTGCGCCGCCCGGCGGCGACGTCCTGGCTGTTCTCCTTGCCGAGCAGCTGAAACTTGGCCTGCGCGTAGATGAATCCGAGCACGTCGCGATAGGTGAAGTAATTGCGGGCCGCCAGCCCGCGGCCGAAATGCACCGCCGACGAACCCTGCACCAGTGTGTTGTCCACGTCGAAGAACGCTGCGGCGGTTAGGTCGACGGGCGGCTGCGGGCGATCTTTCGACGCGTCCGTAGCGGCGTCAGCGGCCTGCGCGGCCTTCAGGTCATCGAGCGCCCGGCTAGCGCTGGCATTGTCACTCAGACTGTCGGCCAGCGTCTCTGCGTTGCCGGGTTCAGCGGAAGCCATCGACAAACCTCCTCTCGCCGTGTCCGCCCGGTGGCCGTATCAAGACTATCCGGCACGCGTGTGAAGGAGGTTTGTGCGGCCCGACGGCGGCGTCAGGTCACGACCAGATGGCCACGTTCGTCCTCACGACGTCCGTGTAGTTACGGTGCGCGGTCGCACCCGCGGCCCGCAACCGGCTCAGCGCCTCGCGCATCATCGCCTCGCCTTGGACCCACCGCCGGTGCGCCTCGGCGTGGGCCGCGGCGCCTTCGCCCGTCCACGTTGCGTGCAAATCGGTTACCAGAGAATCGATTTCGCCGAGCATGCGCTCGGCGTGGCGGCCGAACTCCGTCATCCGCGCCACCGCGTCTGCCAGCGACTCCGGATCCACTCGAAACGCCTCAGCCATTTCGCACGCCCTGAAGCGCTCGGGCAGCGGTCGCGTCGTCGTGCTGATAGCTTTCGCCGGCCGCGCCGACCGACGTGGCCAGCTGCGACAACCCCAATTGGACCTCGCCGGCCCCGCGACGCCACAGCTCCCATGCGCAGGCGTAGGCGCCGCCCGACGCGCCGCGCCAGCTCTCGAGCAGCTCACCGACCTGACGGTCCAACGCGAACAGCCGATTCTGCAGGTCCTTGGCGCCACCGCCGAGCGCCGTCGCGCACCGCTGCATCGCCTCGGGATCCACCTTGAGCGTCATGGCGGCAACGTAACGCCCACCTGGCGCGGCCACAATTCACCCCGAGTGTTCACACTGGTGGGCATGACGCGGCAGGTGAAACTGTTGACCCGCGACGGGTGTGCTATCTGCCTGCGGGTACACGACCGGCTGGCTGAGCTTGCCGACGAATTGGGCTTCGAGCTGTCCACGACGGACGTCGACGCCGCCGCGGCGGCGGGCAACCCCGGTCTGCGGGCGGAATTCGGCGATCGTCTGCCGGTGATCCTGCTGGACGGACGCGAACACAGTTACTGGGAGATCGACGAATCCCGGCTACGCGCGGACCTGGGGGCCCGTTAGCCGCGCAGCATCATTTGGTAGCCCAGCTCATCAACGATTACCGTAGACACCAGTTTCAGTGACGGCTTGGAAAGCAAAGGAGCTGGCCAGGTGATGCTGCCGTGAGCATCCTGCTCTTCGGGGTTTCGCACCGCAGTGCGCCGGTCTCTGTCCTGGAACAGCTCAGCCTCGACGAATCCGAGCAGACCAAGATCGTCGACCAAGTGCTGCAGTCGTCGCTGGTGACCGAGGCCATGGTGCTGTCGACGTGTAACCGCGTCGAGGTCTACGCCGTGGTCGACGCGTTCCACGCCGGCCTGGCGGTGATCGGGCAGGTGCTCTCGGAGCACTCCGGGATGTCGATGGGCGACCTGACCAAATACGCCTACGTCCGTTACAGCGAGGCCGCCGTTGAGCACCTGTTCGCCGTCGCCGGCGGTCTGGACTCAGCGGTCATCGGCGAGCAGCAGGTGCTCGGTCAGGTGCGTCGCGCGTATGCCGCCGCCGAGGGCAACCGCACGGTCGGCCGGGTGCTGCACGAGCTCGCCCAGCGGGCGCTGTCGGTGGGCAAGCGGGTGCATTCCGAAACCGCGATCGACGCCGCCGGTGCCTCGGTGGTGTCCGTGGCGCTGGGCATGGCCGAACGCAAGTTGGACGGGCTGCCCGGGAAAACCGCGCTGGTGATCGGCGCCGGGGCCATGGGTGCGCTCGCGGCGGCCCAGCTCACCCGCGCGGGCGTCGGCCGCATCCACGTGCTCAACCGCTCGCTGTCCCGGGCGCAACGGCTGGTCCGCAAGATTGGCGAATCGGGCGTCGAGGCCGAAGCGTTGACGTTCGACGGCCTGGCCGACGCGCTGGCCGACGCCGACGTCGTGGTCAGCTGCACCGGGGCGGTGACCGCGGTGGTGTCGCTGGCCGACGTGTATCACGCGCTGGCGGCCGCGCACCGCGACGAAGCGACCCAGCCGCTGGTGATTTGCGACCTCGGCATGCCGCGCGACGTCGATCCGGCGGTCGCCGGCCTGCCCGGCGTCTGGGTAATCGACGTGGACCGCATCCAACACGAGCCCGCGGCCCACGCGGCCGCCGCCGACGTCGAGGCCGCCCGCAGCATCGTCGCCGCCGAAGTTGCCGGCTATCTGGTGGGGCAGCGGATGGCGGAAGTCACGCCTACCGTGACGGCGTTGCGCCAGCGCGCCTCCGACGTGGTCGAAGCGGAACTGCTCCGCCTGGACAACAGGCTGCCCAGGCTGGAAAGCGCCGAGCGGGAAGAGGTGGCGCGCACCGTGCGCCGGGTCGTGGACAAGTTGCTGCACGCGCCCACCGTGCGGATCAAGCAGCTCGCCAGTGCTCCCGGCGGGGACAGCTACGCCGAGGCGCTACGCGAGCTTTTCGAACTCGACCAGACCGCTGTCGACGCCGTTGCCGCGGGTGAATTGCCTGCGGTGCGAAGCGATTTCGATGCCGGAACCCCGACATCGTCCGCCGAGTAGCCGATTGGTCCACGTGATCCGGATTGGCACTAGGGGCAGTGCGTTGGCCACCACCCAGGCCGCTGCCGTCAGGGACGCTCTCATCGCCAACGGCCACGCGGCGGAATTGGTGACCATCAGCACCGCAGGCGATCGGTCCTCGGCGCCCATCGAAAGTCTGGGGGTGGGCGTCTTCACCACCGCGCTGCGCGAGGCCATCGAAGACGGCCGCGTCGACGCGGCCGTGCACTCGCACAAGGATTTGCCGACGGCCCCCGACCCGAGATTCGTCATCGCCGCCATACCGCCGCGCAACGACCCCCGCGACGCGGTGGTAGCACGCGACGGGCTGGTGCTGGGGGAGTTGCCGACGGGGTCTGTGGTGGGCACCTCGTCCCCGCGGCGGGCCGCGCAGCTTAGAGCATTGGGTCTCGGTTTGGAAATCCGCCCCCTACGAGGCAACCTAGATACCAGGTTGAACAGGGTAAGTAGTGGTGATCTTGACGCCGTCGTCGTGGCCCGGGCCGGTCTAGCCCGACTGGGCCGCCTCGACGACGTCACCGAGACGTTAGAGCCGGTGCAAATGTTGCCAGCACCGGCTCAAGGCGCGCTCGCGGTCGAGTGCCGCGCCAGTGACAGTCGGTTAGCGGCGGTGCTGGCGGAGTTGGACGACGCCGACACACGCGCGGCGGTCACCGCCGAGCGAGCCCTGCTCGCCGAACTGGAGGCCGGTTGCTCCGCACCGGTGGGCGCGATCGCAGAAGTGGTCGAGTCCATCGATGAGGACGGCCGCGTCTTCGAAGAGCTCTCGCTGCGCGGCTGCGTGGCGGCGCTGGACGGATCCGATGTGATCCGCGCGTCCGGCGTCGGCGCGACCAGTCGGGCACGCGAGCTTGGGCTCTCGGTCGCCGCAGAGCTGTTTGAGCTGGGCGCCCGGGAGCTGATGTGGGGGGCGCGGCAAGACCCCGCGCCAGGAATTTGACGAGAGTGACTTGGGAGCGACAATGACGACGCGTGGGCGTAAGCCGAGACCGGGCCGCATCACCTTCGTGGGTTCCGGTCCGGGCGATCCGGGACTGCTGACCACACGGGCCGCCGCGGTGCTGGCGAACGCGGCTCTGGTGTTCACCGACCCCGACGTACCCGAGCCGGTGCTCGCGCTGATCGGCAAGGATCTGCCGCCGGTCTCTGGTCCGGTGCAGGCCGAGCCGCCCGCCGGCGGCGCCGACGCGGACAGCCCTGAGCAGGAAAGCGCGCCGACCGCTGGTGGCGTAGTGCCCGGCGGCCCGGACGTCCGTCCGGCGTTGGGCGATCCGGCCGAGGTCGCGAAGACGCTGACCGCCGAGGCCAAGGCGGGCGCCGATGTGGTGCGGCTGGTGGCGGGTGATCCGTTGACCGTGGATTCCGTCATCACCGAGGTGAACGCCGTTGCGCGCACCCACCTGCACATCGAGATCGTGCCCGGTCTGGCGGCCACCAGCGCCGTCCCGACCTATGCAGGGCTGCCGCTGGGTTCCTCGCACACCGTGGCCGACGTGCGCGGCGACGTGGACTGGGAGGCGCTAGCCGCGGCTCCTGGGCCGTTGATCCTCCAGGCCACCGCCTCGCATCTGGCCGACGCGGCGCGCACCCTGATCGAGCACGAGCTTGCCGAGAGCACGCCGTGCGTGGTGACCGCGCAGGGCACCACCTGTCAGCAGCGTTCCGTCGAAACGACGCTGCAGGGGTTGACCGACCCGGCAGTCGTGAGCGCCGGAGCGGATCCGTCGGGTCTGCTCGGCGGGCCGCTGGTGGTGACCATCGGCAAGACCGTGACCAGCCGGGCGAAGCTGAATTGGTGGGAGAGCCGCGCACTCTACGGCTGGACCGTGCTGGTGCCGCGCACCAAGGACCAGGCCGGCGAGATGAGCGAGCGGCTGACCTCCTACGGCGCCCTGCCGGTCGAGGTGCCCACCATCGCCGTCGAACCGCCGCGCAGCCCCGCGCAGATGGAGCGCGCCGTCAAGGGTTTGGTCGACGGCCGTTTCCAGTGGGTGGTGTTCACCTCCACCAACTCGGTGCGAGCGGTGTGGGAGAAGTTCGGCGAGTTCGGTCTGGACGCCCGCGCGTTCTCCGGGGTGAAGATCGCCTGTGTCGGGGAGTCGACGGCCGATCGAGTCCGCGCCTTCGGTATCAGCCCCGAACTGGTGCCGGGCGGCGAACAGTCCTCGCTGGGTCTGCTCGACGACTTCCCGGAGTACGACAGCATTTTCGACCCGGTGAACCGGGTCTTGCTGCCGCGCGCCGACATCGCCACCGAGACACTGGCCGAGGGGCTGCGTGAACGCGGCTGGGAGATCGAGGACGTCACCGCCTACCGGACGGTGCGCGCCGCACCCCCGCCGGCGGCCACCCGCGAAATGATCAAGACGGGCGGTTTCGACGCGGTGTGCTTCACGTCCAGCTCCACGGTGCGCAACCTGGTCGGTATCGCCGGTAAGCCGCACGCGCGGACCATCATCGCCTGCATCGGCCCCAAAACCGCCGAGACCGCAGCCGAATTCGGGTTGCGGGTGGATGTGCAGCCCGACACCGCCGCGGTCGGACCGCTGGTTGATGCCCTGGCCGAACACGCCGCGCGCCTGCGCGCCGAGGGCGCGCTGCCTCCGCCGCGCAAGAAGAGCCGCAGGCGCTAGTGGTCGCCAGACGGCCGAGCGTGCGTGTTTGCACACCGACACGCCGTCGAGGCTGGCATTCTGCGCACGCTCGCGGCGACGAATGAGCATGGCGTATCCGCAGCAGCGCCCGCGCCGGCTCCGCTCAACCCCGGCGATGCGCCGCTTGGTCGCTCAAACCTCGTTAGAGCCAAGGCATTTGGTGCTGCCGATGTTCGTTGCCGACGGTATCGAAGAACCGCGGCCCATCGCCTCGATGCCGGGGGTGGTGCAGCACACCCGGGACTCGCTGCGCAGCGCCGCCGCCGACGCCGTCGCCGCCGGGGTGGGCGGGGTGATGCTCTTCGGAGTTCCGCGTGACGGCGACAAGGATGCGACCGGTTCGGCCGGCACCGACCCCGACGGCATCCTCAACGTCGCCCTACGCGACCTGGCCAAGGACCTCGGTGACGCGACCGTGTTGATGGCCGACACCTGCCTGGACGAGTTCACCGACCACGGACACTGCGGCGTCCTCGACGACCGCGGTCGGGTGGACAATGACGCGACGTTAGCCCGGTACGTGAAACTTGCTGTGGCACAAGCGGAGTCGGGTGCGCATGTGGTCGGGCCCAGCGGGATGATGGACGGCCAGGTGGGCGCCATCCGAGACGGCCTGGACGCCGCCGGCCACACCGACGTCGTGATCCTAGCCTACGCCGCGAAGTTCGCCTCGGCGTTCTACGGCCCGTTCCGCGAGGCGGTGAGCTCCAGCCTGTCCGGCGACCGGCGCACCTACCAGCAGGAACCCGGCAACGCTCGCGAGGCACTGCGCGAGATCGAGCTGGATCTCGACGAGGGCGCCGACATCGTGATGGTCAAACCCGCACTGGGCTACCTGGACGTGGTGTCCGCGGCGGCCTCGATTTCGCCGGTGCCGGTGGCCGCCTATCAAGTCTCGGGGGAGTACGCCATGATTTGCGCGGCGGCGGCGAACAATTGGATCGACGAGCGGGCCGCGGCGCTGGAATCGCTGACCAGCATCCGGCGTGCCGGAGCCGACATCGTCTTGACCTACTGGGCCGCTGCCGCGGCAGGCTGGCTCTCATGAATAAGCCGTTGTTCTCCGAACCCGGCGCCAGCTGGTATTGGCTGCTCGCCGGGCCGGCGGCGGCGGTGTCGGTGATCCTGATCGAAATGTCCAGCCACAACGGCGTGGGGCTGGCGATCCCGGTGATCTTTCTGGTGATGGTGTCGCTGTTCCTGGGCATCCAGATCAAGGCGGCGCGCATCCACACCTGCGTCGAGCTGACGGAAGATGCGCTGCGGCAGGGCACCGAGACCATCCTGGTCCGCGAGATCGTCAAGGTCTATCCGGAGGCCGAGAATTCCGTCGCGTCGGGACTGCCGCTGGCGCGCTGGCAGACGGCGCGGACGCTGGGCGAACTCAACGGGGTCCCGCGCGGTCGGGTTGGCATCGGACTGAAGCTCACCGGGGGTCGCACCGCGCAGGCCTGGGCACGTCGCCACCGCCACCTTCGCGATGCGCTGACCGCGTTGGTCCAGGAGCGTGTCGGACCGACGCCGGATCTCATCGATGACGACGAGTACGACGAGTTCGACCAGGGCGACGGGTTACCCCGGTGATGGGCCGCTTCCGGGCTGGGCTCGAACTCGTCCTGGCGCTCGCCGCGCTGGCGGGCGCCGGGTGGAGCTGGTTGCACGCGCGTCACTGGGTAGGCGTTGCGCCGATCGCGGACGGTCAGCCGTCCACCTCATCGTTGGTGTATGACCCTCAGCAGCTCTTACTCGCCATGCTGCTGTTGACGCTGGCGGGGGTGTTGCTGGTGGTCGGTGCGGCCCGGCTCAGGCGTGCTCGGAGGGTTCAGGCCGACTTCCGGATCAGCGGCAGCACCAGCTGACGTCGGCTGACGATAGCGTCGGCCAGGTTGCGCAGGGCCGCGTGTACCGAGCCCGCAATCGGAAACATGTCGTCCAGCAGGTCGATGACCGCTGGGTTGGCGACCAACGTCCACTCCACGCCCGCCGCGCGGCAGTCTTCGTCGAGACCGTGCATCAGCGAAATACCAGCCGGAGCAAAGTGCGTCACGCCGCTCATGTCCAGCACCAGGTTGGTTTGCTCGACGACGAAGCGCTGAATGTAGTCGCCGATTCGGTCGACGTTGAGGCCGTCGATCTCGCCGCGGACGGTCACCACTGTCGCGAGATGACGGCAGTGCGCCCGCACCCGAGCGCCGCCATAGTCGAAGGTGCTGGCGTCCGAAACTCGCTTGGCAACCGGCTCAGCAATCGCGAGCGTCATATGTGGTCCCTTCCCAAGCGCGGTCTAAACCCTGACTCCCACCAAACCAGCCAAACCTAAGGAGACCGGAAGCCGCGTCTAACTCTTTGCTAAAAGAACCGGCTTCCACAGGGCTGCGGGGTGTTGCTCCGGCAGCCCCGAAAAGCGCCAAACGGGGAATCGGGGGCATAGGCACGCGGCGATCCCTGCCGCGGCCCTGACGCCGTCACGGCGGTCGCGCTGTTAGGCTTCGATGGCTGTCGGTTGCTAGTCGGGGGGGCTTGTGACGCGGCCTGTGGCACGGATCTGCCGCCCCGGTCAGCCGAGCTAGAGGCGAAAGAAGCAGCAGGGTCCGGACGGAAAGAGCATCGTGCGCGGCGCAGAGATCAGGGGCGAGATCAAGGCCCTGACGGGACTGCGCATCGTCGCCGCGGTATGGGTGGTGCTGTTTCACTTCCGGCCCATGGTCAGCGATGTGTCGCCGGATTTGCGGGAAAACCTGTCGCCGGTGCTCAACTGCGGCGCGCAGGGCGTCGACCTGTTCTTCATCCTCAGCGGATTCGTCCTGACCTGGAACTACCTCGAACGCATGGGCCGGTCGTGGTCTCGGCGCGCGACGGCCCACTTCCTGTGGCTGCGGCTGGCCCGGGTGTGGCCGGTCTACCTGGTCACGCTGCATCTGGCGGTGCTGTGGATCATCTTCACGCTGCACGTCGGGCACACTCCGTCGCCCGACGTCGGCAAGCTCACCGCGATCAGCTACGTGCGCCAGATCCTGCTGGTGCAGCTGTGGTTCGAGCCGTTCTTCGACGGGACCAGCTGGGATGGGCCGGCCTGGTCGATCAGCGCGGAATGGCTGGCCTACCTGCTGTTTGGCGCGCTGGTTATGGTGATTTTCCGGATGAAGCTCGCCACGCGGGCGCGCACCCTGATGGTGCTGGCCTTCGTGGCGCAGCTGCCGCCGATGGTGCTGCTGCTGACCAGCGGCTACTTCTACACGCCGTGGAGCTGGCTGCCGCGCATCGTTACCCAGTTCACCGCGGGTGCGCTGGCCTGCGCCGCCGTGCGCAGGCTAGAGCTCAGCGATCGCGCCTGCCGGGTGGTCGGGTACGTCTCGCTGCTCGTCGCCGCCGCCATGGTGGGCAGCCTCTACCTGTTAGACACCTTTCCGATCCACGGCGTCCTGGACAGCGGTGGCGTGGTCGACGTGCTGTTTGTTCCGCTGGTGATCACGCTGGCGATCGGGGTAGGCAGCCTGCCCAGGCTGCTGTCGACCCGGCTGCTCGTCTACGGCGGCCAGATCTCGTTCTGCCTGTACATGGTCCACGAGCTGGTACACACAAGCTGGACCTGGGCCGTCGTGCAGTTCCAGCTCACGCCGTGGCACTCCGACTCGCCATGGAAGTGGAACATCTTCGGCCTGCTCGCGATCGCCCTGGCTTTGTCCAGCCTGATGTATCACTTTGTCGAGGAGCCCGCCCGTCGCTGGATGCGCAGGATGGTCGACATCCGGCCGGCCAGCGCCAATGCTGAGACCGGGGCCAAGCTACATCAGATCGACGGTGGGCGGGAAGGGGCTTCGGCACGCGCTGTGTGATGCAAATCGCGTCAGTTGACCCGTACACTTGTATTGATTTAGTTTGCGGCACAGGATGATTCGTTTGTGGTGGGGGGTGTTGGTGAGTCGTTTTGGCATCGCGATCGTTGGTCTGAGTCTTCTGGTCGGACTGTTCTTGGGAGTCCCGACGCACCCGGCACAGGTGCGGGCATATGACCTACTGACCCAGGACTTCTCGCTGCGACACGTCGCAGTGGTCGGCGACTCCTACACCACCGGCACCGACGAAGGCGGGCTGGGCCCGAACGCGTGGACCGCTCGCGCCTGGCAGACGCTCGCTCAGCGAGGCATGCATATCGGCGCTGACGTGGCGGCCGAGGGCAAGGCCGGCTACGCCGTCCCCGGCGACCACGGCAGTATCTTCGAGGATCTGACCGCCAGGGCGGTCAAGCCCGACGACGCCCTGGTGGTGTTCTTCGGCTCCCGCAACGACCAGGGCGTCGATCCCGGACTGCTCGCCGAAAAGGCCCGCGCGGCTTTCCTTTTGGCACACCGCTTCGCGCCGACCGCGAAGTTCCTGGTGATCGGACCGCCGTGGCCGACCGCCGACGTGCCCGCAGCGGTACTGCAGGTTCGTGACGTCATCAACGCGCAGGCTCGGGCCGTCGGAGCGGCGTTCGTCGATCCGATCGGCGCCGGCTGGTTCGTCGACCGGCCGGACCTGATCGGCCTGGATGGCGTGCACCCCACCGATGCGGGGCATCAATATTTGGCCGACAAGATCGCGCCGCTCATTCGCATGCAACTGTCCAGGTGAGCAAAGTCGAAGGCGCACAGAGGCTTTAGTCTTCTGCGTGGCGCTGGTAGGCCCAGCGCTCAAGGCGCGCTTGAAGATTCAGTAACCCGATACCGGCGAGCGGCGTGGTCGCCGAAAAGCAGACCATCAGCAGTGGAGTCATCTCACCACCTTCCGAAGTACTTATTAGGTATGACGTGCTGCTTCGGTGGAAAGTTCACTCGAGTTCGTCCGGCTAGGACATCCAGGCCAGCTCGCCGGGTAGTTGTGTGCGCCAGTAGACCTCGTCGTGCCCGCCGAGGGAGAAACTGCCCGCCGGCGGCTTCTTCAGTTGGCCGACGAACTGGCGGGTGGCGAAATAGAAACGGTCAAAGGTGCCGCAGTCCACGCGCAGCGGAATCGAATTCAGCGCCGGCAGCCCAAAGACGTTGTTCTGCACGTAGTCGTCGTAGCTGTCGAAAGCCCCGGGCGCGCTGCCGGTGAACGAGGTATACAGCGCCGGGCTGATCGCGCAGATCCCGGCGACTCGCGACGGTCCCAGCCGCGCGCCCAGCAGCATCGAGCCGTATCCGCCCATCGACCACCCCATGAAGCCCACCCGCGAGGTGTCCATGCCCATCTTGCTCAGCATGGGCAGCAATTCTTCGAGCACCATCGCACCGGAGTCCCCGCCCTCGGCCCTTCGGTGCCAATAGGTATTGCCGCCGTCAACGCCCACCACGGCGAACGGCGGTCTGCCTTCTTTGACGAGTTTGGTCAGGCCCTCTTCGACGCCGAATTCCAGCATCTGGGTCGCGTCGCCGTCCATGCCGTGCAGTGCGATCACGGGCCGCAGCATGCCGGTCTGGCCCGGCGGCATGGCGACCACCCAATTGGTCGTGATGCCGCCGCGGGCCGCCGAGACGAACGAGCCGGTGAGCTTGGTCGGCAGCGTGGTGCCCGCGGTCGGGGGCTCGAAGGGCGCGGGAGCCCGCGGCGGCTCGAACGGCGGGGAAGCCTGCGGCGGCGCCGCTTGCGGCTGGAGCGGATCCAGCAGGGCGCTGAGCGCAAAGACGCCGGCGGCGGCCGCACTGGCACTGGCGCCCATGCGCAATACCGCACGGCGTTTCAGGTGAGGCACGAGCGACATAATGCAGCCGCGCGTCGCGTTTACCGCCACAGCCACGCCGGGTCGGAAAGCACCGTGACTGCGTCGTGACAGTAGGGATCTGATCTCGCCGGTTTGAACTCTCGCGTCGCGGACCGGCGTACCGAAAGATGGACTATTCGACACAGCGCCCACCCGAGGCGCAGGAGGGGAACGAATGAGCCTGGCATTTCACTGGTTTCTGCCGACCTACGGAGATTCGCGAAACCTGGTGGCCGGCGGACACGGCACGGCGATGCAAGGTGACCGGCCTGCGACTTTGCGCTATCTGCACCAGATTTGCGGGGCCGCCGAAGACAATGGATTCGAGGCGGTGCTCACCCCCACCGGGTTGTGGTGCGAGGACGCCTGGTTGACGACGGCGATGCTGATCGAGGGCACCGAGACCCTGAAATTCCTGGTTGCCTTCCGTCCCGGGCTGCTCAGTCCGACCCTGGCCGCGCAGATGGCCGGAACGTTCCAGCGGCACTCGGGCGGACGGCTGCTGCTCAACGTCGTCACCGGCGGCGAGCCGCACGAACAGCAGGCCTACGGGGACTACCTGGACAAACAGTCGCGCTATGCGCGCGCCGCCGAGTTCTTGCATGTCGTGCGGGAACTGTGGACTTCTCGTGAGCCGGTGACCTTCACCGGCGACCACATTCGCGTTGAGGGTGCCGCGCTGAACAATCCGCCAGACCCGGTGCCCGCGGTCTACTTCGGCGGATCTTCCGGGCCCGCGGGACCGGTCGCGGCCAAGTACTCCGACGTCTACCTGACCTGGGGTGAGCCGCCGGCCGCCGTCGAGGAGAAACTGGACTGGATCCGCGGCCTAGCCGCCGAGAACGGCCGGCGGCTGCAGTACGGCCTGCGCATCCACGTGATCAGCCGCGACACCTCAGAACAAGCGTGGGCCGAAGCCGACCGGCTGTTGGCGGCCGTCGACCCGGCAGACGTCGAGCGGGTGCAATCGAGTCTGGCGCGCAGCGAATCGGAGGGGCAGCGCCGCATGCTGCGCCTGCACGGCGGCAGCAGCGACAAGCTTCTGGTGGGGCCCAACCTGTGGGCCGGCGTGGGCCTGGTGCGCGGCGGTGCCGGCACCGCGCTGGTCGGCTCGCACGCCGAGGTTGCCGAACGACTGGCCGAATATGCCGCGCTGGGCATCGACCACTTCATCCTGTCGGGCTACCCGCACCTGGAGGAGGCCTACTGGTTCGGCGAAGGCGTGCTGCCGCTGCTCGAACGCAAGGGGCTTTGGACGCATCCCAACCGCACGTCGCAGCCGGCGGCGTCGACGCCGTTTGCGGTCTCGTCGGCACACTGACTCTGGCCGGTCGTCCGGCTAATACTGTGGTGAGCCATGGCCAGCACTCCGCAACTGCGGCAAGGTCTGTCGCAGCGTCAGCTCAACATGATCGCCATCGGCGGGGTGATCGGGGCCGGATTGTTCGTCGGGTCCGGGGTGGTGATCAAAGACACCGGACCCGCAGCTTTCCTGACCTATTCGCTGTGCGGTCTGCTGATCATTCTGGTGATGCGGATGCTCGGCGAGATGGCCGCGGCCAACCCGTCTACCGGATCCTTCGCCGACTACGCGGCGCAGGCCCTCGGTGGCTGGGCGGGTTTCTCGGTGGGCTGGCTGTATTGGTACTTCTGGGTGATCGTGGTCGGCTTCGAGGCGGTCGCCGGCGGGAAAGTCCTCAATTACTGGTTCCCCATGCCGCTGTGGTTGTCGGCGTTGTGCCTGATGCTGCTGATGACGGCGACCAACCTGTTCTCGGTGTCCTCCTTTGGCGAGTTCGAATTCTGGTTCGCCGGAATCAAAGTCGCGACCATCGTGGTCTTTCTCGTCGTCGGTACGCTGTTCGCCTTGGGCGCGCTGCCGGGCCACCAGACGGATTTCTCCAACCTCACCTCGCACGGCGGCTTCTTCCCGAAAGGCGTCGGGGCCGTCTTTGCCGCCATCGTGGTGGTGATCTTCTCGATGGTGGGCGCGGAAGTCGTCACCATCGCCGCCGCCGAGAGCTCCGACCCCGAACGGGCCATCCAGCGCGCGACGAGATCGGTGGTCGCGCGCATCGCGATCTTCTTCGTCGGTTCGGTGTTCTTGCTCGTCGTCATCCTGCCGTGGAATTCCGTGGAGCTGGGCTCCTCGCCCTACGTCGCCGCGCTCAAACACATGGGACTACCCGGCGCGGATCAGGTGATGAATGCGGTGGTGCTCACCGCGGTGCTGTCCTGTCTGAACTCGGGCCTGTACACCTCGTCGCGGATGCTGTTCGTGCTCGCCGATCGACACGAGGCGCCGGCGCGGCTGGTGAGATTGAGCCGGCGGGGGGTGCCCTACGTCGCGATCTTGTTCTCGTCGGCGGTGGGTTTCGCTTGCGTCGTCATGGCGTGGCTCTCGCCGCGCACGGTGTTCCTTTTCCTGCTCAACTCGTCGGGCGCCATCATCTTGTTCGTCTACTGGCTGATCGCTTTGTCGCAGATTGTGTTGCGTCGTCGCATATCTGAGGAAAAGCTGCGGGTGAAGATGTGGTTTTTTCCGGCGCTGTCGATCCTCACCCTTGTTGGTATCACCGCGGTGCTGGTGCAGATGGCGTTCGACCGCAGCGCCCGCAGCCAGCTGTGGCTTTCCCTGCTGTCCTGGGCCGTGGTGATCGGGTTGTACTTTGGCGCGCGGGCGCGGCCGGCGAAATAGCCTTAACCCCATTGCTTTTCGACGGCCTTGACGATGGCGCTGAGTGTCGCGTTCACCGGCGCCTCGACGCCGACGCGAGCTCCTTGCCGCGGGACGGCTCCGTTGATGACGTCGATCTCGCTGATCCGGCGCGCTTCGTGGTCGAGCAGCGCCGACGGCTTCGCGTCGGGCATCCGGGCGCCGAATTCCCGCACATGCGTAACTGGGTCGGCGACGTCTACCGCGATCCCCGACGCGCTGGCGACGGCAAACGCCTCGGTCGCTGCCGCCCGGCTGATGGGACCCATCTCCGGGTCGTCCATCACCTGGCCGACGGTCATGTGCGTCAACGCACACGGCGCGCTGTAGGCGACGTTGCAGATCAGCTTCTCCCACTGCATCACAGCGATGTCGGTGACCGCGGCGGCGTCGAACCCGGCTGCCGCCCAGGCGTGCGCGATCGACTCGACCGTCGTGTGCGGCAGCGCCGCATAGGCCCCGAAACGCATGGCCCGCATGGCGTTGTGGTGCACATGACCGGGAGCGACGCGCGACGCCCCGAACCCGCTGGCGATCCCGACCGCGAGCCGCTCATCCCCGACGATGCCTGCGACGGTCTCCGCCGATCCGAGACCGTTCTGGATGGTCAGCACCGCCGTGGTGTCGCCCATCATCGGAAGTGCTTGCTGCGCACCGAGTATCACGTCCGCAGCCTTGACGGCGAGCACGATCAAGTCCATCGTCTCCGTCGGAGCGACGGTACTCGCCCGAAGCGGCACCACCCGGTCCGAGTCGGGGCCGGCGACCCGCAAGCCGTGCTGGGCGACCTGCGCCATGCTGGCTTCGTCGGAGTCGATCGCGATCACGTCGTTGCCCGCGGCGGCGAGTTTGGCGGCGTAGATGGAACCCATTGCACCACAACCGATTACTGCGATTTTCATCCGCGCGCTCCGTGGTCAGGCCGTCAGTTCTGCGATCAGTTCGGCGAGGCCGGCCTTATGTTCGAGACCGAATCCCGGCGCGTCCGTCGGTGCGATCCGGCCTTCGGCGACGACGCAGCCGTCGGGATACCCGCCGAAGGGTTGGAACACGCCGGGATACGACTCGCATCCGCCCAGGCCAAGGCCGGCCGCGATGTGCAGGTTGATCAGGTGGCCGCCGTGCGGGAAGGCGAATCGACGGTCGAAGCCGTGGGTCTCGAGCACCTCGAGCATGCGCGCGTACTCGGTCAATCCGTAACTCAGGCCGGCGTCCATCTGGAAGATGTCCCGTCCCGGTCGCATGCCTGCGTATCGAACCAGATTGGTCACGTCGGGCACGGAGAACAGGTTTTCGCCGGTGGCCACCGCCCCGTCGTAGCAGGCCGTCACCGCGCGGTTCAGCTCGAAATCCAGTGGGTCGCCGGGTTCTTCGTACCAGCGCAGGCCGTAGGGGGCCAACGCCGCCGCCCAGCGCGTCGCGGCCGCGCGGTCGAACCTGCCGTTGGCGTCGACCGCGACCCGTCCCGCGTCGCCGACCACGTCGATGACCGTCTCGATGCGGGCCAGGTCCTCGCTCAGCGGTGCGCCGCCGATCTTCAACTTGACCGCGTCGTAGCCCAGCTCGTGGTAACGGCGCATCTCGTCGCGCAACCCATCGAGCCCGCTGTCCGGATAGTAGTAACCGCCGGCTGCATAGCTCGGGACCGTCGGGACCGGCTCCCGCCCGAAGCGCCGGGCAATGGTCGTGCAGGCGGGTTCGTCGTCGAGTTTGGCGTTGAGGTCCCAGCAGGCCAGCTCCAGGGCGGCGGCCGCGGCCGCCCGGTCGCCGTGGCCGCCCGGCTTCTCGTCGGCGAGCGCGCAGGACAAAACCGCGGCCGGGTCGATGCGTCCCGAGTCGTCCAGCAGCGCGTCCGGGGATGCGGCGAGCACGCGCGGGATCATCCGGTCGCGCAGTATCCCGCTCTGGGCAAACCGGCCGATGGAATTGAACGCCACGCCGACGGCGGCGGTATCGGTGATCAGCGCCACCAACGAGACCGTGTGGCCGGAAAAATTGACTAAAGCGTTCGCCGGCATTCTGCCGGCACCGCCCTCTAGTCGGACCGGCCGCTCCACGATAGAGGTGAGTTTGGTCACCCGGTTTTGGTGAACAACACCGCTTGTTCGAACGGCAGCCGCGCGAACACTCCCGCACCGCGCAGGACGTGGGTGGCCGCCTCTTCCTTGCTGACGACCTGCGGGTCGGCGATGCCGAAGGTTTTCCCGTAGTGGCGCATCTGTCGGCCGCCGGCGGCCTTGAGGTTCTTCAGCCAGACGCGATCGGGGCCGTAGGTCAGCAATACCGCCACGGCGGGCTTGCCGTCGACCTTCGCCGAGAACACGGTCACCGGCGTGCGGTAGGCCTTCCCGGAGCGCCTTCCGATCTGCTCGATGATGGCGAACGTCGGAGCCCAGCCGGCCCCCATCCGTTGGATGGGATTGGTGACGTGGCGATTGAACCGAGCCAGCCGCTGGGGAAGTTCCATGACCAACTCTTACACCCTGTAGTTGAACGGGTCGAGAAGGCTGGGACACTGGTCGGCATGGGTAGCACTGACCAGGCGCTGGCGCGGGTGCGTACCTCGGCACAGCTGTTCGAGGACGCCTGTGCGGTCATTCCCGGCGGGGTGAACTCTCCGGTTCGGGCCTTCACCGCGGTGGGCGGCACCCCGCGGTTCATCACTGAGGCGCACGGCTGCTGGCTCACCGACGCCGACGGCAACCGCTACGTCGACCTGGTGTGCTCGTGGGGGCCGATGATCCTGGGGCACGCGCATCCGGCCGTCGTCGAGGCCGTCACCACCGCCGCCGCCAACGGCCTGTCGTTCGGAGCGCCCACCCCGGCGGAGAGTCAGCTGGCCCACGAGATCATCGGCCGGGTGGCGCCCGTCGAGCGGATACGCATGGTGAACTCCGGCACCGAGGCCACCATGAGCGCCGTGCGGCTGGCCCGCGGATTTACCGGCCGCGCCAAGATCGTCAAGTTCTCCGGCTGCTACCACGGCCATGTCGACGCGCTGCTCGCTGACGCGGGTTCGGGGGTGGCGACGCTGGGCCTACCGTCTTCGCCCGGCGTCACCGGCGCCACCGCAGCCGACACAATTGTGTTGCCCTACAACGATATTGATGCTGTACGGCAGACGTTCGACCGGTTCGGCGCCGACATAGCCGCGGTGATCACCGAAGCCAGCCCCGGCAACATGGGCGTCGTCCCGCCCGCGGCCGGCTACAACGCGGCGCTGCGGGCGATCACCGCCGAGCACGGCGCGCTGCTGATCGTCGACGAGGTCATGACGGGTTTCCGGGTCAGCCGAAGTGGTTGGTACGGAATCGATCCGGTCGCGGCCGACCTGTTCACCTTCGGCAAGGTGATGAGCGGCGGGCTACCGGCCGCGGCGTTCGGCGGCCGGGCCGAGGTGATGGAGCGGCTCGCGCCGTTGGGGCCGGTGTACCAGGCCGGCACGCTCTCGGGTAACCCGGTGGCGATGGCCGCCGGGCTGGCCACGCTGCGCACCGCCGACGACGCGGTCTATGCCACCCTGGACGCCAACGCCGACCGGCTGGCCGGGCTGTTCGCCGAGGCGCTCACGAATGCGGGTGTGCCGCACCAGATTCCGCGGGCCGGCAACATGCTCAGCGTCTTCTTCGCCGAAACGCCGGTGACCGACTTCGCGTCGGCGCGGGCCAGTGAAACCCACCGCTATGCCCCGTTCTTCCATGCGCTGCTGGACGCGGGCGTCTACCCGCCCTGCAGTCCCTACGAGGCGTGGTTCGTCTCGGCCGCGCTCGACGACGCGGCGTTCGAGCGCATCGCCGACGCCTTGAAACCCGCGGCCGAAGCCGCCGCCCAAGGGCGGAAGTCCTGATGGCCGAGCAGACCCGCGTCCACGTGATGCGGCACGGCGAGGTGTACAACCCCACCGGCATCCTCTATGGCCGACTGCCCGGATTCCGCCTCTCGGAGAAGGGCAGGGCGCAGGCCGAAGCGGTGGCCGACGCGCTGGCCTGCCGCGACATCGTCGCGGTGATCGCCTCGCCGCTGGAGCGCGCCCAGGAGACCGCCGCGCCCATCGCCGCCAAGCACGGCTTGCCGGTGGACACCGATCCCGACCTGATCGAATCGGCCAACTTCTTCGAGGGCAAGCGCATGGGCCCGGGCGATGGCGCCTGGCGGGACCCGCGGTTCTGGTGGCAGCTGCGCAACCCGTTCAGGCCGTCGTGGGGCGAGCCGTACAAGCAGATCGCCGAACGCATGGGGACCGCGGTGGACAAGGCCCGCGCCCGCGGGGCCGGGCACGAGGTGGTGTGCGTCAGCCACCAACTGCCGGTGTGGACGCTGCGGCTGTATCTGACCGGTCAGCGGCTTTGGCATGACCCGCGGCGGCGTGAATGCGGGCTCGCCTCGGTAACCACCTTCGTCTACGACGGCGATCGCCTGGTCGACGTCGAGTATTCCCAACCGGCGGGCGCTTGATCGCGCCGGCGACGATGCAGAGCGAAGCGATGAGGAGGAGCGGCGCTGTGACCCGGCGCACGCTGGCGATCGCCGGTGCCCTGTTGTTGACGCTGTTGACGGGCTGTTCCGGACGCGACGCGGTCGCACAGGGCGGCACGTTCGAATTCGTCTCGCCCGGCGGCAAGACCGACATCTTCTACGACCCGCCCGCGAGTCGCGGCCGCCCGGGCCCGCTGTCCGGGCCGGACCTGGCAAATCCGGGGCGCACAATCTCGCTGGACGAGGCTGCCGGGCCGTTCGCCGGCAACGTCGTCGTCATCAACGTGTGGGGACAGTGGTGCGGGCCATGCCGCGCCGAGGTCACCCAACTGCAGCGGGTGTACGACGCCACCCGCACCTCCGGGGCGTCATTCCTGGGCATCGACGTCCGCGACAACAACCGCCAGGCCGCCCAGGACTTCGTCGACGACCACCACGTCAGCTATCCGTCGATCTACGACCCGGCCATGCGGACTCTGATCGCTTTTGGCGGTAAGTACCCCACCACGGTGATCCCATCCACGCTGGTGCTCGACCGCCAGCACCGCGTCGCCGCGGTGTTCCTGCGTGAGTTGCTGGCCGAGGACCTGCAACCGGTGGTGCAACGGGTGGTTTCGGAGAACGCAGAGGTCTCAGGGAAATGACCGGCTTCACCCAAATCGCCGCCGCCGGACCGCTGCTGCTGGCGCTCGGGGTGTGCGTGCTGGCGGGGCTGGTGTCGTTCGCCTCGCCATGCGTTGTGCCGCTGGTGCCGGGTTATCTGTCGTATCTGGCTGCCGTCGTCGGCGTGTCTGACGAGGAGGGGACCGTCAAAACCCATGCGGCCGCCCGCTGGCGGGTCGCGGGATCGGCGGCGCTGTTCGTGGCCGGGTTCACCACGGTGTTCGTGCTTGGCACCGTCGCGGTGCTGGGCATGACGACCACACTGATCACCAATCAGGTTCTGCTACAGCGGGTCGGGGGAGTGCTGACCATCGTGATGGGCCTGGTGTTCATCGGCCTCATCCCCGCGCTGCAGAACCCGGCGCGGTTCAGCCCGCGGCAGCTCACGACGGTGGCCGGGGCGCCGTTGCTCGGTGCGGTTTTCGCGCTTGGCTGGACGCCGTGTCTGGGGCCGACGCTGAGCGGGGTGATCACCCTGGCCGCCGCCACCGACGGCGCCAACGTGGTCCGCGGGATCGTGTTGACGATCGCCTACTGCATGGGCCTGGGGATTCCGTTCGTGCTGCTGGCGTTCGGTTCGGCGGGGGCCATGTCCGGCCTGGGCTGGCTGCGTCGGCACAGCCGCGGCATTCAGATCTTCGGCGGCGCGCTGCTGATCGCGGTTGGCGCCGCGCTGGTCACCGGAGTGTGGAATGACTTCATCTCGTGGCTGCGCGACGCGCTCGTCACCGACGTGAGGTTGCCAATTTGACCGCGCGAGCAGACGCAAAAGCACCCCAAAATGCCCCATTTTGGGGGCTTTTGCGTCTGCTCGGCCAAAGAAGCCGCAACCTCTGGCGCTCGCTGACCTCGATGGGCACCGCGCTGGTGCTGCTGTTCCTGCTCGCGCTCGGCGCGATACCCGGCGCGCTGTTGCCGCAGCGCAGCCTCAACGCCGGCAAGGTCAACGACTACCTGGCCGCCCACCCGGTGATCGGCCCTTGGCTGGACGCGCTGCAGGCCTTCGACGTGTTCTCCAGCTTCTGGTTCACGGCTATCTATGCGCTGCTGTTCGTGTCGCTGGTCGGCTGCCTGACCCCGCGGATGATCGAGCACGCCCGCAGCCTGCGCGCCCTGCCGGTGGCCGCGCCGCGCAACCTGGCGCGGCTGCCCAAGCACACCAGCTCGCGGCTGTCCGCGGATTCCGCCGACGTGAACGCCCTGGCCAACACCATCGCCGGCCGGCTCAAGGGCTGGCGCTCGACGATCAGACATCCCGACGACAGTGAACCCGAAACAGTCCCTGAAACGGTGGAGGTGTCCGCCGAGAAGGGCTACCTGCGTGAAGCCGGCAACCTGGTCTTCCACTTCTCGCTGTTGGGGCTGCTGGTCGCGGTGGCCGTCGGCAAGCTGTTCGGCTATGAGGGCAACGTGATCGTCATCGCCGACGGCGGGCCGGGCTTCTGCTCGGCGTCGCCGGCCGCATTCGACTCGTTCCGCGCCGGCAATACCGTCGACGGCACGTCGTTGCGTCCGATCTGCGTCAAGGTCAACGACTTTGCGGCGCATTACCTGCCGTCGGGGCAGGCCACCTCGTTCGCCGCGGATATCGACTATCAAGCCGGCGGAGACCTGCCCGCGAACACCTGGCGGCCCTACCGGCTGGAGGTCAACCACCCGCTGCGCATCGGCGGTGACCGGGTCTACCTTCAGGGCCACGGCTACGCGCCTACCTTCACGGTGATCTTCCCGGACGGGCAGACGCGCACCTCGACCGTGCAATGGCGACCTGACAACCCGCAGACCCTGCTGTCGTCGGGGGTGGCCCGCATCGACCCGCCCGCGCGCAGTTATCCCAACCCCGAGGAGCGACGCAAGCACGAGATCGCGATCCAGGGCCTGCTGGCGCCGACCGCGCAGCTTGACGGCGTCCTGCTGTCGTCGCGCTTTCCGGCCCTGAACGCCCCGGCGGTGGCCATCGACATTTACCGGGGCGACACCGGTCTGGACACCGGGCGACCCCAATCGCTGTTCTCGCTGGACCACCGGCTCATCGAGCAGGGCCGGCTGACCAAGGAAAAGCGGGTGAATCTGCGGGCCGGCGAACAGGTGCTCATCGACCAGGGCCCCGCGGCCGGCACCGTCATTCGCTTCGACGGCGCGGTTCCGTTCGTGAACCTGCAGGTGTCGCACGACCCCGGCCAGACCTGGGTATTGGTCTTCGCCATCACGATGATGGCTGGACTGCTGGTATCGCTGCTGGTGCGCCGCCGCCGGGTGTGGGTGCGGCTGACGTCTGGCGCCCAGGAAGCCGGCGACAAGGCCCCCGGTACGGTGAATGTCGAGCTGGGAGGCCTGGCGCGCACCGACAATTCCGGGTGGGGCGACGAGTTTGAGCGGCTGACCGAGAGGCTGTTGACTGGGCTCGGGAAGCCGGCTGGCGCGGTCATGACCGCTGCCCAGGCTGGAAGGGACGCGACATGAATACGCTGCACGTCAACATCGGCCTGGCGCGCTACTCCGACTGGGCGTTCACCTCGGCCCTGGTCGCTCTCGTGGTCGCGCTATTGCTGCTGGCGTTCGAGCTGGCCTACGTCGGCGGCCGCCGCGCCGACACCCGTGCGCGCGTGCTGGCAGGGTCGGTCGGCGCCGACAGCGCGACCCCTGGCGTCGTCGAGGACGCCGCGGTGCGCCCCTTCGACGAGCGCGTGGGTCGGGCCGGGTTGGCCGTGGTTTACCTCGGCATCGGGTTGCTACTGACGTGCGTCGTGCTACGTGGTCTGGCCACCATGCGGGTGCCGTGGGGCAACATGTACGAGTTCATCAACCTGACCTGCCTGAGCGGGCTGGTGGCGGGCGCAATCGTGTTGCGCCGTCCGCAGTACCGCCCGCTGTGGGTGTTCCTGCTGGTGCCGGTGCTCGTGCTGCTCACGGTGTCCGGACGCTGGCTGTACACCAACGCCGCCCCGGTGATGCCGGCGCTGCAGTCCTACTGGCTGCCCATTCACGTGTCGGTGGTCAGCCTCGGTTCGGGGGTTTTCCTGGTCGCCGGCATCTCCAGCATCCTGTTTCTGCTGCGCACCTCGCGCCTGGGGGAGCCCGACGATCCGGCAAACGCCGACAGCCGGTTGGCGCGCATCGTGCAGCGTTTGCCGGACGCGCAAACGCTGGACCGGATCGCCTACCGGACGACGATCTTCGCGTTTCCGGTGTTCGGATTCGGGGTAATTTTCGGAGCGATCTGGGCCGAAGAAGCCTGGGGCAGGTATTGGGGCTGGGATCCCAAGGAGACCGTGTCTTTCGTCGCATGGGTGATCTATGCGGCCTATCTACACGCCAGGTCGACCGCGGGATGGCGAGACAGGAAAGCAGCGTGGATCAACGTCGCGGGATTCGTGGCGATGGTTTTCAATTTGTTCTTCGTTAACCTGGTCACTGTGGGCCTGCACTCCTATGCGGGCGTGGGCTGACCGCCCTTCGACCAACCGACCGAGTACTTACAACAAGAGGGAGTACACGTGTCCGACGATTCGACAACCGGCCCAACCGGGCCGGAGCATCCGACCAGCCAATTGCCGCCCGCGCCGTACGCCAGCGAATCGCGCGCAGAACCAGGCGATGAAGCACCCACGCGGGCCTTCGCCGGGTTCCGCACCGAGCAGCGCCGACCCGCCGCCGACGCCCGGACCGCGGCGCCGCCGACCGCTCCCGCGGGGATGCCGCCGTGGGACTCCACTCCGGCCACCGGTATCCCGCGGGTGGACCCGGCGGGCTTCGGCGGCTATCACGGCGGACCGGCTGATGCGCCCGTGCGGGCCGTGGAGCCGTCATACCGTCCCGAGCTCGTCCCGCACACGCCGTATCCGGAACTGTCCACCAGCATGCTGTTGCGTCAGGTCAAACCGCCGCCCTCGGACGGCTGGCGCCGGTTGCTCTACGTGTTGTCCGGTCAGCTGATCAATCTGGGCGAGAGCCCCCGCGCCGCGCGTTACCACGACTTGGTGGCCAGGGTGAACCGTCCCCTGCGGGGTTGCTACCGGGTCGCGATGGTGTCGCTGAAGGGCGGTGTCGGCAAAACCACGATCACCGCGACGCTGGGAACGACCTTCGCCTCCCTGCGTGGCGACCGGGTGATGGCCATGGATGCCAGCCCCGACCGCGGCACCCTGAACCAGAAGGTGCCGCTGGAGACGGCGTCGAGCGTGCGGCAGCTGCTGCACGATGCGAACGCCATCGAGCGTTACAGCGACATCCGCCGCTACACCTCGCGTGGAGCCAGCGGGCTGGAAGTCCTGGCGTCGGACACCGATCCGGCGATCTCCGACGCGTTTAGCGCCGACGACTACACCCAGGCCATGGAGATCCTGGAACGGTTCTACGGCCTGGTCCTCACCGACTGCGGCACCGGGCTGCTGCACTCGGCGATGTCATCGGTGTTGGATAAGGCCGACGTGCTCGTGGTGGTCAGCTCGGGCTCCGTCGACGGCGCACGCAGCGCCTCGGCGACGCTGGACTGGCTCGACGCGCACGGCCACGAGGACCTGGTGCGCAACTCGGTCGCGGTTATCAACGCCGTGCGGCCGCGGACGGGCAACGTCGACATGCAAAAGGTGGTCGATCACTTCGCGCGGCGCTGCCGCGCGGTGCGGCTGGTGCCCTTCGACCCTCATCTCGAGGAGGGCGCCGAGATCGACCTGAACCGGCTGCGGCGGTCCACCCGTGAGGCGCTTACCGAGCTCGCGGCCGTGGTTGCCGACGGGTTCCCGAGCGATTCGCGGCCTGTCGCGGGCGGCTAGTCGCGCCGTCTAGTCCCGTCCAAGCCGCCGCAAGAAGTCCGGATCGTCGTCCGGACCGATCACGCGAGTCTTGGATCGATGGGCATGTGACCGCGCTGCTCGCCAGCCAATGTAGATCAGCGTCCCGAGTATGAAGACGAGGACCAGGTAGAGCACGCGACACCTCCTTGGAGCGAATATACCCGCGCCGTACGCTCGACCTCGTGTCAGAAGGGCCGAGCGGCAATAGCACTGGGAGCACTGGCAATCGGGTCGTCGTCGACGTGGTGCTGTACGCGGCGGCCCGGTTGCTGCTGGTGCTCGCGCTCAGCGGGGCGATCTACGGCGTGGCGCGGTTACTGGGGGTCTCCGAATTCCCGGTCGTCGTGGCGGCGTTGTTCGCGCTGATCATCGCGATGCCCCTGGGCATCTGGCTGTTCAGCCCGCTGCGCCGGCGCGCCACGGCCGCACTTGCCATCAGCGGCGAGCGCCGCCGTCGGGAACGCGAGGAATTGCGGGCCCGGCTGCGCGGCGAGGCGCCCCAGTCCGAGCCTGACGAGGCGCCCGACCAAGAGCCCGACCAGGAGTGACATCAGCCGGCGCCGCGCGGCATCCTTACCACCTGTGCGGCGTAGGTCAGGCCCGCACCGTAACCGATCAGCAACGCCAGGTCGCCGGGTTTGGCCGCCCCAGTTTCCAGTAGTTCGGCCATCGCCAGGGGAATGGAAGCCGCCGATGTGTTTCCGGTGTGCTCGATGTCGTTGGCGATCACCGCATCCGGGCGCAACTGCAGGGTCTTGGCCAGCAGTTCATTGATGCGGCTATTGGCCTGATGCGGGACGAACACGTCGATCTGATCGGGTCCGACTCCCGCGGCGTCTAGCGCCTGCTTGCCGACGTCGCCCATTTGGAATGCCGCCCAACGGAACACCGCGGGGCCTTCCAGTCGCACGAACGGGCGTGGGCCACTTGGGTTCTGCGCGAACGTGATCCAGTCGATGTCCTGGCGGATGGCGCCGGCTTGTTCACCGTCGCTGCCGGCGACGATCGGCCCAATGCCCTGCACGGGTGTCTCGCCTACCACCACCCCGGCCGCGCCGTCGGCGAAGATGAAGCAGTTGCCACGGTCGCGCATGTCGATGGTCGGGGACAGCTTCTCCGTGCCGATCACCAGCATCTTGCGGGCGGCTCCACCGCGGATCATGTCGGCCGCCGTGCCGAGCGCGTATCCGAACCCGGCGCACCCTGCTGAGATATCGAAGCCGAAAACGTTCTTGGCGCCCAGCGCCGATGCGACCATCGGCGCAGCCGGCGGGGTTTGGAGGAAATGGGTGTTGGTGGTGACGATGACGCCATCGATATCGTCCGGCGTGAGCTCGGCGATGGACAGTGCCCGCCGGCCAGCCTCGGTCGCCATGGATGCCGCGGACTCGTCGTCAGCGGCGAATCGGCGCGTCTTGATTCCGGTTCGGGAGTAGATCCACTCGTCGGACGAATCGATGTTCTGGCAGATCTCGACGTTGCTGACCACTCGTTCGGGCCGGTAAGACCCGACGCTCAGCATTCCGACATTCTTCGGCCCACTGGTCGTGGCGATCTGACTCATGGCCGTCCTTATCTGAGGTTGCTGCTTCGACTGTATGCGCGTTACTGAGGGGCCCGAGGCGCAGGTGCCTTTGCTCGAATCGACCTCGTTTGTCAACCTTTCTTGACGCGCTTGGTGTGTCAAGTTATGTTGACAACATGAGCGAGCTGTCGGACCCGTCCCAGCTGGGCCCGGGGGCGGCCGCCGACGCGGCGGGCACCGCCGACCCAGCGGTCGGACTACGTGCGGTGCGCGCGCTGCAGCGACTGCAGGAGCGCCTGGAGGCGATCCACGTCGCCAACGCGCGCGAGCAGGGCTGGAGTTGGCAGGCCATCGCCGAGGCCCTGGGCGTGAGCCGGCAGGCCGTGCACCAGAAATACAACCGGAGGAGATGACGCATGTTCGAGCGCTTCACCCGGCACGCTCGGGCGGCCGTCGTATTGGCCCAGGAGGAAGTCCGCGAGCTGCGCGTCCGCGAAATCGCGCCGCAGCATCTGCTGCTGGGGATCCTGCAGTCGGCCGACGACGAACTTGCCGCCGTGTTGAATGGCTACGGTTTGACGGCCCACGCGGTGCGGGCGCGACTGATCGAGTGCGCGCCGAAAACCGATGAGGCATTCGACGAAGATGCCGAGGTGCTGCGCGCGATCGGCATCGATTTGGGGGCCGTACGCGACAGCGTGGCACGCACCTTCGGCCCTGACGCGTTCGACAACGCGCTGTCGTCATCGGGGCGACGGAGCCGCCGGCAGCGCTGGTCCAGCCACATCCCGTTCACCCGTCCGGCCAAGAAGACGCTGGAGTACGCGCTGCGAGAAGCCTTGACCCGCAAGGACAACGAGATCGGCTGCGAGCATCTGCTGCTGAGCATTCTGCGCAGCGGCGACAAGGACGCCCTCGGCTTGATCACCGAGCACGTGTACACGGCGCAGCTGCGCGCGGCGATCCTCGCCCTGCTGGACAAGGCCGCTTAGCGCGACCCGCATCCAGTGTGCGTCCACGGTGACGACACGCCGCTTGGGCTCCGCAGTGAGCGCACACTCGACAACCGTGGGCGCACACTCAGATACCCAGTGGCCTCGCCAGCACCAGGGCCGCCGCCACCGCGATTGCCCATACCAGCATCGCCAGCCCGGTGTCGCGCAGCACCGGAATCAACTCAGGTCCCCCGCGGCCGGATCGCACGGGCCCCGCCGCGCGCACGGCCAGCGGCGCGGCCACCAATCCCACGGCACACAGCGGCGCTGCGAACATCAGCACCAGGGTCAGCGCCCATGCGGTCACCAGCAGCGCCTGGTAGAGCACCCGGGTACGGCCATCGCCAAGGCGCACCGCGAGAGTGATCTTGCCCGACTGCATATCGGTGGGGATGTCGCGCAGGTTGTTGGCCACCAGCACCGCCGACGACAGCGCCCCGGTCGATACCGCCAGCACCACCCCCACCCAGTCCACCCGCAGGGCCTGGGTGTACTGGGTGCCGAGCACCGCGACCAGGCCGAAGAACACAAACACCGCGACCTCGCCGAAGCCCGCGTAGCCGTAGGGTTTCGACCCGCCCGTGTACAGCCACGCACCGGCGATGCACGCAACGCCGACTGCGATCAGCCACGGCGCGGTCAGCAGCGCCAGCACCAGCCCGGCCGCCGCGCCGATGCTCAGGCTGACAATCGCCGCGGCCAGCACTGAGCGCGGGGCCGCCAGCTTCGAACCCACCAGGCGCAGCGGGCCCGCCCGCTCATCGTCGGTGCCGCGAATGCCGTCGGAGTAGTCGTTGGCGTAGTTGACCCCGATGATCAACGCGAGTGCGACGACCAGCGCCAGCAGCGCCTTCCACCACACCGCGGCGTGCAGCCAGGCCGCCGCGCCGGTGCCCGCGATGACCGGCGCCACGGCGTTGGGCAGGGTGCGCGGCCGGGCGCCGGACACCCACTGCGCGAAAGTGGCCACCAGGGCATCCTGCCCTATGGACCAGAATGGGCTGATGCTCGGAGTGATCGGCGGCAGCGGCTTCTATACCTTCTTCGGTTCCGATAGCCGCGACGTGCATGTCGACACCCCGTATGGCGAGCCGAGCGCCGCGATCACGGTGGGCGCGGTCGGCGAGCACGAGGTCGCGTTCCTGCCCCGCCACGGTGCGCAGCACGAGTACTCGGCGCACACCGTGCCCTATCGCGCCAACATGTGGGCGCTGCGCAAGCTCGGCGTGCGGCGTGTGCTCGCGCCGTGTGCGGTCGGAAGCCTGACCCAAGAACTCGGCCCCGGCACCGTGGCGGTGCCCGATCAACTGGTCGACCGCACCCGTGGCCGCGCCGACACGTATTTCGACTCCGGAGCCATCCACGTCGACTTCGCCGACCCGTACTGCCCGACGCTGCGGGCCTCGATCATTGGAGTCACCGGCCGGCCCGGTGTGCCTCGCGTCGTGGATGGCGGCACCATGGTGGTAATCCAGGGGCCGCGGTTTTCCACCCGGGCGGAAAGCCGTTGGTTCGCCTCCGCCGGCTTCACCCTGGTGAACATGACCGGTTATCCCGAGGCGGTACTCGCGCGTGAGCTCGAAATATGCTATGCGGCAATCGCTTTGGTGACTGACCTGGACGCCGGCGTCGCGGTCGGCGAGGGGGTGAAAGCCGTCGACGTGTTCGCCCAGTTCGAGAAGAACATGGAGCTGCTCAAGGACCTGGTGCGCGAGGCGATCGGTCAGGTGGCCCAGCAGCGCAGGTGCACGCACTGCCTGGCGCACACCGGCGTCACGTTGCCGTTCGAGCTGCCATGAGGGTGTTGTTGACCGGCGCGGCCGGTTTCATCGGGTCCCGGGTGGGCGCCGCGCTGCAGGCGGCCGGGCACGACGTCGTCGGCGTGGACGTCTTGCTGCCCGCGGCGCATGGACCCGGTGCGGTGCTACCGGACGGATGCCAGCGCGTCGACGTGCGCGAGGCCGAGGCGCTGGCCCCGCTGCTGGCCGGTGTGGACCTGGTGTGCCACCAGGCGGCAATGGTCGGTGCCGGTGTGGACGCCGCCGACGCGCCCGCCTACGGCAGCCACAACGATTACGCCACCACGGTGCTGCTGGCGCAGATGTTCGCCGCCGGGGTGCGACGGCTGGTCCTGGCGTCGTCGATGGTGGTGTACGGGCAGGGCCAGTACGCCTGCCCCGATCACGGCTTGGTTGACCCGCTGCCGCGGCGGCGCGCCGATCTCGACGCAGGGGCCTTCGAGCATCGCTGTCCGGCCTGTGGGCTGCCGGTTACGTGGCGGCTCGTCGACGAGGATGCCCCGCTGCGGCCGCGCAGCCTGTACGCGGCCAGCAAGACCGCGCAGGAGCACTACGCGCTGGCGTGGTCGGAGTCCAGCGGCGGCTCGGTGGTGGCACTGCGCTACCACAACGTCTACGGCCCCGGGATGCCGCGCGACACCCCCTATTCCGGAGTGGCTGCCATCTTCCGCTCTTCTCTCGAAAAGGGCGAGTCACCAAGGGTTTACGAGGACGGCGGGCAGATGCGTGACTTCGTCCACGTCGATGACGTGGCCGCGGCGAACCTTGCGGCCGCCACCGGTGAGCGCGACGGGTTTACGGCCGTCAACGTCTGTTCCGGGCGGCCGATCTCGATCCTGGAGGTGGCCACCGCGCTGAGCGACGCGCGCGGGGGCGCACCGTCGCCGGTCATCACCGGCCAAAACCGCAGCGGGGATGTGCGCCACATCGTGGCCGACCCTGCGCGCGCCGAGCAGGTACTGGGTTTCCGCGCGGCCGTCGCCCCGCGGGATGGCCTGCGCGAGTTCGCGTTTGCGCCGTTGCGGTAACCCGTTTTACGACGGGCCGTTCGGCGGTCGGTAGATCCGGGGCTTGGCGGCCTGCGGGATTTGGATCTGGCGGGTGGCGGAGTCGTCACCGCGGAAGATCCGGGGCGGCCTCGACATCACGGCGGTGGGCGCTTCCCCGGCGGGTCGGGTGGGGATGCGTGTCGTCGCGGCGGCCGATGACGGGACCGGGGCGGACGGCTTTGCGGTACGGGTGTGGGCGGGGCGTACCTTTTGGCCTCGCTTGACCGGGCGGCGCCGACCCGAAATGACCGCAGCCGCAAGGATCGCCAGCGCCAGCCCGCACAGTGCCACATCGAAGGTGCTGGTGATCTGCTGGGCGAGATCGTTCCCGTACACCGGGTTGGCCCACCCGCCGCCGTTGGGGGGCTCCCGGAACCGTGGAGCCAGCACGACGCCCACCACGACGCGTGAAATGCCCAGCGTGCAAAGCAGTCCACACAGCGACGTGGTCAGCCGTGTCGACACCGATGTGTTGGCCAGGTTGACCCGAAGCCAGATCGCCAGCACGCCGGTGGTCAGGTCGAACGCGGCCAGCGTCATGGTGTCGTAGCGCGAGTACGGGTAATCCAACGTCACCGCGACGGCGAGGTCGGTGATCCGCATCAGCATCGACCCCAGGCACCATACGGCGATGAGCAGCAAGGCTTTTCGGGCCGCCGCCCGCCAGGAACCCTCATTGTCGTCGCCGCGATGACCTAACAACGTGCGTGGCGCGAAGATCGCCGCGCCGGCCGCCCAGGCCAGATAACCCTCGTACCCGACCCCGGCCGTCGACGTGTTCTGTGCGATGCCATGAAAGGCGTCGATGTCGCGGCCGACGGGCAGGCCCCACACCACGATCCCGGCCACCAGTGTCGAGGCGCCGAGTGCGACGGTCGCGAGCCGAGAAGCCTTGGTGCTGTGCAGGAGCCACCGTGACGCGATGAGGACGACGGCCAACGCCACCGCGCCGTACACCACCGCGGTCGCGATGACCGCGATGTTCTGCTTGCCGAAGCCCGAGGAGCCCTGCAACGCATAGCGCACCCGCCACCACAGGTGGAAGGCGGTGCTCAGTGACGCGATGATCATCGACGCGTAGCCGATGATCTGCGCGGGCCGGAACCGGTCATCGTCGGCGCCAATTAGCGGTTGCGCGGCCAACAGTGAGCCGGCGAGCCCCAGCCATGCTCCCGGCCCGACGCCACCAGGCACGTGCACGCCGCTGCCGGATCGGATCGTTTGGACCACGTCGAATGCGATGAAGGCCACCACCAGTAGCTGGTAGGGGACGTTCAGCGGCACGCGGAACCGGCTCGTGGCGAGGGAGAGCAGGGACAGCAGCGTCACCGCCCCCAGGAGGGCGAACAGCGACGTCTGGCTGTCCGGAACGCCGACGCCGAAATAGAGGTTCCACGGCAGGAATAGCGCGACCACGAGCAGGACTCCGGCGGTCACACTGCGCACGATGTTCCAGCGGCGCAGCGGGTCGATCGGCCGCGCGGGCCCCGGCCCGGTCTGCGGCGTGATGGGGCCGGTGAGTGCGTCGTCGCTGCCGTGGCTCACGATGCCCCCAGATAGTCAATGAACGTAATGCGGTTGCTCGCTTGCGAACATATTCCGCACTGGGACCGCGCGGCAATGGCCGGGAGCAGCTGCCCTGCGCTCATAGGCGAATCTAATCCACGTGATGGATACTGCCGTCCATATCGCAGTGTAATGATTGCTGGGACATTTGCTGGTTGGGTGCTGGTTGGGTGCTGGTTGGGGCGGCCAGCTGAAGGAGAGCCGCGGTGGACGTCGTTTTGGGGGTGGCGGTCGCAGATCGCGTCGCGCGCCTGACGCTCGTCGAAGCGGCCGCGCATGATCCGGAAGTGATCGACCAGTCCGTCGTCGATTTGGCGGACAACCCCATCCAGACTTTGACCGAAACAGTCGTTGGCACCAATCGGTTGCTGGCTGACGAAAACCATCGGCTGTCCGCCACCCGGTTGTCGTGGTCGGATCCGCAGAGCGTCGACGAGCTGCGGCAGGCGTTGGAAGACTCTGGCGTACAGAACGTCGTGGTGCTGGACGAGCCGGAAGCCCCGACCGCGATGGCTCCCACGGTCGGGCTGGACGGCGCCGCGACGGCGATGGCTCCCGCGGTTGAGCTGGACGGAGCGGCCACCGCGATGGCCCCGGCAGTGGGGGACACGGAATCGACCGGTCAGGTCGGATCGCAGTGGGCGTACTCGGCCGCCGAAGCCGAACTTTTAGACGAAGCCGAAGCTGCCGCCGGCGCCGATGCCGGCCCGGTGCGAAGGCTGGCCGCCGCGGACGTATTCCTGGGGGTGGCCGTCGCGGGCACGGTCGCACGTCTGGCGCTGGTCGGGCCGGCCGCCGGCGGCTATGCGGCGATCAAGCACTTGGTGGTTGACCTTGGCGTGAACCCCTTCGAGACGTTGACCCGCGCGGTGGTCGACACGCAGCGGGCCCTGGCGAACGAGGGCCGCCACCTGGTCGCTACCCGGGTGTACTCGCCGGATCCGGCTCAGGCACAAGCGCTTAGCCAAGCTTTGGCGGGCGCGGGAGTCGGCAACGTCGCGGTGAGCTCGGAGGCGGAAGCGGTGACGGCGCTGCTGCGGGGCATCCTCGGCGGCGGCGCGCCGCCCGGCTCGCTCGTACTGCAGGTCACCGCTGAGGCCGCGACGCTGTTGGGGCTGGGCGCGGCCGACGCGGTGGCGACCGTCTTGGCGACCGTGGCGCTGGAGGATGTCGTCGATGTGGCCGCCGCGGTGGTCGACATGGTGCTGGATTTCCTCCGCACCGCACCGTTCGACGTCGCGGCCGCGTTTGTGATGGGCACCTTCGCAGACCTCGCCGGGGTGTTCGAGCAGCTCCGCGCTCGCTTGCCACTGCCGGCGGAGTTGCTAGACCACCCCGAATTCGCGCTCGCCAGCGGTGCGGCGGCTGCCCCCGCGGTGGCGGTGGCAACCCACGATGCGATGGATGCGACGGCAATGGCCCCCGCGTTGGGGGCGGCCGGCGACGCCACGGCGATTGCCCCCACGGTCGGACTCGCGGAGTCGCATGCGGAGGAGTCGCTGCTGGCGTACTCGATGACCGAGGATGGCGAACCGCTTCCGGTCGAGGGCGAATTCGGCCCCGACTATCCGGAGTACTACGACGACGAGGAAGCCCACACCACAGCGCAGCGGCTCAGCGGCCGGTCCCTGCTGATCAGCAACGCTGTCGTCGCGTTCGCGGTGATCGGGTTCGCGTCGCTGGCCGTCGCGGTGGCGATCACGGTCCGGCCCACCGCGGCCGCTGAGCCTGTGGTGGGGCACCAGAACGCCGCGCCGGGAAAGTTCATGCCGCTGTTGCCAACTCAGCAGCAGGCTCCGGTGCCCGCGCCTCCGGCTGACCAGCCCAACGCCGGCTACCAGGGCGGCATCATTCCGGACAACAACGGCTACATTCCGCCGCAGCTGATATCTCCTAGCGAGGGGCCTGCTCTGGTTCCCGGCTCGCCGGGCACTCCCGGCCTGGTGCCCAACCCGAACGGGCCGATCCCCATTCCGATCATCGTTCCGTACCCGGGCTGGCGGCCGGGGTATCCGCCGTATCGGCCGCCGTGGTCAACGCCGACCTACCCCACGCCGCCGTCCATCACCCCGCCGAGCCTCCCGCCGTCGTACCCGCCGAGTACGCCGGTGACACCGTCCACTCCGTCCACGCCGTCGACCCCCTCCGCTCCGTCCACGCCCTCTACGCCGTCCACCCCATCTGCGCCGTCGACTCCGTCCACGCCGTCGACCCCATCGGTGCCGTCCACGCCTTCCAGTGCACCGCCGTCGAGCGCGCCGCCGGCGAGCTCGAAGGCGCCGTACAGCTCACCGCAAGCGCCGTCGAGCGCCGCGCCGCACTCGTCGGTGGCGCCGCCGCACGTCCAGACGCTGCCGAGCGCGGCCCCGAAGCCGGCCAGCCCGCAGCCCGCCAGCCCGCCGCCCAGCGGCCACCACTAACAGTCATGCCCGAAGCCGTCACCGTGGTGCTGCCGTGCCTCAACGAAGAAGAGTCGCTGCCGGCGGTGCTGGCGGCGATACCCGCCGGCTATCGCGCGCTGGTGGTCGACAACAACAGCACCGACGACACCGCCGCTGTCGCCCGACGCCACGGCGCGCACGTCGTTGCCGAGCCGCGGGCCGGGTACGGCTCGGCGGTGCATGCGGGTGTTGTCGCGGCGACGACTCCGATCGTGGCGGTCATCGACGCCGACGGCTCGATGGACGCTGGTGACTTGCCGCGGCTGGTCGACGCGCTCGATGGGGGCGCCGACCTGGTGATCGGCCGGCGGCGACCGGTGCGGGGCCTGCACTGGCCGTGGGTCGCTCGGGTGGGCACCGTGGTGATGAGCTGGCGGCTGCGCACCCGCCACGGCCTGCCGGTGCACGACATCGCGCCGATGCGGGTGGTCCGACGCGAGGCGCTGCTGAGTCTCGGCGTCGAGGACCGCCGGTCGGGGTATCCGCTGGAACTGCTGGTCCGCGCCGCGGCTGCCGGCTGGCGCGTTGTCGAACTCGACGTCAGCTACGGCCCCAGGACCGGTGGCAAGTCGAAAGTCAGCGGTTCGTTGCGGGGCAGCATCACCGCGATCGTGGACTTCTGGAAGGTGATTTCGTGATTCCGGTGACCCTGCTGGTGGTCGCCAAGGCGCCGGAACCCGGCAAGGCCAAGACACGGTTGGCGGCCACGGTCGGCGATCAGGTTGCCGCCGAGATCGCCGCCGCCGCGCTGCTCGACACATTGGACGCAGTGGCCGACGTGCCGGTCGCCGCGCGGGTGGTGGCGCTCACCGGCGACCTGGAGGGCGCCGCAGCCGCCAACGAGATCCGCTGTCGTCTCGAGGCTTTCACGGTGATCGAGCAGCGCGGCGACGGCTTCGGCAATCGGCTCGCCAACGCGCACACCGACGCCGCGGACGGATATCCGGTGCTGCAAATCGGGATGGACACCCCGCAGGTCACGGCGGAACTGCTGGTCAGTTGTTCGAGCCGGCTGCTAGAGACGCCGGCCGTGCTCGGGTTGGCCCGCGACGGTGGCTGGTGGGTGCTCGGGGTGCGGACGCCCGCGGTCGCCGACTGCCTGCGCACCGTCCCGATGTCCCAGCCCGACACCGGAGAGCTCACGTTAAAGGCATTGCGGGGCAAGGGCATCGACGTGGCGTCTGTGCAGCAGCTGGCCGACGTCGACGTCGTAGACGACGTCGCCGCGGTGCGCGATGCCTGCGCGCCGGGGAGCCGCTTCGCGCGGGTCACCCGCGCGGCCGGTCTCTAAAGGTGCCGAGCAGACGCGAAAGCCCCCGTTTCGGGCCGAAATCGGGTGCTTTTGCGTCTGCTCGCCCCACGGGTAGCGCGCGCCCGACGATCCCGATCGCGAACATCCCTAGCCCGGCGACCGCCGATTGCCACGGCAGGGTAGCGACCAGCAGCAGGCAACCTGCGACCCCACACACATCTCGGAGCCGGGCCCAGCGGCCGGCGTCGGGCAGCGTGAAGGCGGCGGCGTTGGCGATCGCGTAGTAGATCAACACCCCGAACGACGAAAAGCCGATCACCCCGCGCAGGTCGACGGTCGCCACTAAAACGCAGACCACCACGCCGAGCGCGATCTCCGCGCGGTGGGGCACGCGGTGGCGCGGGTGCACAGCTGCCAGCCAGGACGGCAGGTCGCGATGGCGGGCCATCGCCAGTGTGGTGCGCCCGAGCCCGGCGATCAACGCCAGCAGCGCGCCGAGGCTGGCCAGCGCACCCCCAACCGCGAGCACGGGAATCAGAGCAGTCGCACCGACAGCGCGCACCGCTTCGGTCAGGGGCGCAGCTGCGCGGGCGAGCCGTTCCGGCCCGGCGGCCAACAGCGCGGCCACCCCAACGACAAGATAGACGGCCACGGCGATCGCCAGCGCGAGAGTGATCGCCCGAGGGATGGTGCGGGCGGGGTCGCGGACCTCTTCGCCCATCGTCGCGATCCGCGCATACCCGGCGAACGCGAAAAACAGCAGACCCGCCGACTGCAGCACACCGTACAGCGAAGGGTTCGGCCAGACGCAAAGGCTCGGCTGCGACGGCTTGGCCAGTGCGATGCCTACCACGAATGCGGCCAGCGCAATCAGCGTGCACGCCAACAGGATTCGGGCCAGCACTGCGGTCTTGGTGACGCCTCGGTAGTTCAACGCGCTGAGCGCCAGCACGGCGGCAATCGCGGCGATTCGCTGCACCCACCAGGGGCCGGGGATCGCGTAGCTTGCGAAGGTCAGCGCCATCGCGGCGCAGGACGCGGTCTTGCCGACGACAAATCCCCAGCCGGCGATGAAGCCCCACCACGGGCCCAGGCGTTCACGCCCATAGATATAGGTGCCGCCCGAGGTGGGGTAGCGCCCGGCCAGTTGCGCCGAGGCGGTGGCGTTGCAGTACGCGATCGCGGCGGCGAGTACCAGGCCGATCAGCAGCGCGGACCCCGCCGCCCGCGCCGCCGGTCCGAACGCCGAGAACACCCCGGCGCCGATCATCGATCCCAGTCCGATCACCACGGCGTCCGCCGTCCCGAGCCGACGTTCCAGTGCAGGTTCGTTCATGTCCCATCACCAATTCGTCAAGATGACACTGTTCAGTAGCAGGGCGCCGACGGCATTGAGCGCCAACCAGACTCGGTGTGAGCGCGCCGGCAGCAGCCCGGGCGCCGCCGTGAGCCATACGGTGAAGGGCAGCCAGATTCGTTCCGTCTCGGCCTTGCTCAGCATGCTCAAATCGGCGCATACGATGACGGCCAGCAGCGCCAGCAGCAGCAGGTGAAAACCCGACCGGCGGCGGATGGCGGCCCGCTCGAACACGCGGCTGATTCCGGCGACGCTACCCAGTCCGATCGCGCACACCGCGCACGCCAGATTGGCCCACCCCCAATACTGGAACGGTCGGTCCTTCGCCACCCCTTGCCAATAGCGTTGCTGCACAAGGGTATAGCCGTCGAACCAGTAGAACCCGGCAACGGCGAAGGCCACCGCCACTGCCACCGCGGCCAACGCGGCCGGGCCGAGCGCCCGAAGTGCCACTCGCCAACTCGGCGCAGACAGCAGTATTGCCAGCGCCGGAAGCCCCAGCAGCGCTAGGCCATAACTGAGGAAGACCCCCCAGCCGAGCAACAGACCCGCGCCGGCAGCGACCAATGCGGGAAACCGAACCGCGCCATGCACCGCCACCGCCAGCAGCGCGATACCCCACGCCGCAACTCCGGCGAAGTATCCGTCGGCCGACACCGCCACCCAAATCGCCGTCGGGGCCACCGCGACGAACGGGGCGGCCCGCCGCGCGGTCTGTTCGTCGGCCAGCGCGCGGACCGCGATCACCACGGCGGCGCTCGCGCTGGAGCCGACCAGCAGGCACAGCAGGCCGGCCCAGGCGCCGCCGTGCAGGCCGAGGCGGTCCAGCCACACGAAGGTCAGCAGCGCACCCGGCGGATGGCCGGAGACGTGCGTGACCCAGGAGTCTGGCTGGTGATCGAGGATCCGGCTGGCAAAGGTCCGCAGCGTGGCCGCAATGTCGTTGATCCCCGGCACCTGCGACAGATACTCGTCGCGGGTGGTCAGCCGACCGGCGAAGCCGCGCTGCCAGCCGTCGATCATCGCCAGTGAGAAGGCCCACCCGCAGGCGGTGGCCCAGGTGCCGATCGTCAGCAACCGCCACGAAATTCGTTGCGCGACAGCAGGTCCCCCTACCGACACGGCCACCGCGATGAGAAGCGCCGCCAGCGTGCCCCAGCTGGCGTGCGGCTCCCAGTAGCCGAAGATCGGTGCGGCGCCGGCATGCGTGCCGAAGCGCTCCAGCCCGATATCGCTGCGCGGGTTGATGCCCCAGTGCAGCCGAGGCAGGACGAACGCAGCGGCCACCAGGACGGCGGCAACCGCGACGGCCCCTATTTCTTGGGCCGCCTCGCCGCGAGCAATCCTCACGATCGCCCAGCCTATTGATCGCCCGCGCCGGAGAATCGGCGCACCAGGGCAGCCCGGTCGAGCTTGCCGATGCCGCGCCGGGGCAGCGCGTCCACGATGTGCAGCTCACGCGGTGCGGCGGTGGCGTCCAAACTCTGCACGACCACCGCGCGCAGCGCGTCCAGCGTGGGCGGAGAACACCCGTCGGCCAGCACAACCGCGGCGACCACCCGCTGACCGAGCCGATCGTCAGTGACACCGAACACCGCACAGTCACCGACGGCGGGGTGGGTGCACAGCGCTGCCTCTACGGGTTGGGGCAGCACGGTCAACCCGCCGGTGCTGATCGCGTCGTCGGCGCGGCCCAGCACGGTCAGCACGCCCGAAGCGCCCGATTCGTCGATGGCGCCGAGGTCGTCGGTGTAGAACCAGCCGGGTTCGGCGAACGGGTCGGGGGCCCCGGGGTTGCCGGGGTTGCGATAGCCCTTGGCCAGCGTCGCGCCGCCGACCGCGATGCGGCCATCGGGCAGCACGCGCAGTTGGACGCCGTCGAGCGGGACGCCGTCGTAGACGCAGCCCCCAGCGGTCTCGCTCATCCCGTAGGTGCGGACCACCACGATGCCGGCGGCTGCGGCGGCGTCGAGGACCGGCCTGGGAGCCGGCCCGCCGCCGATCAGCACGGCATCCAAGTCAGCGAGCGCCGCCGCGGCCGCCGGATCGGTCAAAGCCTTGGCGAGCTGGGCGGCGACCAGCGAGGCGTATCGCCGGCCCGAGCCCAATCGTCTTACGGCACTGGGCAATTCCGAGATGTCAAAGCCACCGGAGACGTCCAGCTCGACGGGCACGGACCCGGCGAGCACGCTGCGCACCAGCACCTGCAGGCCGGCGATGTGATACGCCGGCAGGGCCAGCAGCCAGCTGCCCGGGCCGCCGAGACGCTGGTGGGTGGCCGCTGCGCTGGCCGTCAGGGCGGCCGCGGTCAGCATCGCACCCTTAGGCGTGCCAGTTGTTCCCGACGTCGTCACTACCAGCGCGACGTCGTCGTCGATATCCGAGCCCACCCGCAACACACGCAGCATGGCTTCGTCATCATGGTCGGCCGCTACCGCGACCAGCGCGGAATCGCGGCCATCCAGCACCCGTTGGAGGGTGGGCAACAACAACGCGGCGGCGGAGCCCGGCGGGACGCGCAGTGCACGTAGTACGGCTATCCGTGGTCCCCGTTGTCGTGCGGGTCGCGCTCGTCGTCGAGCGGCCAATCCTGAGCGGCCAACCGTGCTCGCACCCGCTCGATGTCCTCGTCCGACGGCAGCTCGTCGGTGAGCTTGCTGATCAGGACACCGATGTCGACCTTGTCGAACTGGTCGCGCTGCATCAGTTCATTGGCCACTATTTTGACTTCGTCGTTGCCCAGTCGGCGCTGCAGCAGCGCGAGCAACGCAAAGGTGTCCGTGGGTGGGACGCCTTCCGGATACCCGGCGCGCAACCACGAGATCACAGAGCTCAAGTACCGGTTCACTTCACGCTCACTTCGCCTGGAGGGGGCTCGGCAGTTGTCGGTGGACTACGGATTCGATGCTACTTGGGTTTCGCTCCCAGGAAGGGAGAGCCCGTCTGGTGCGCGATGAAGTCGCGGGCGATGTAGAGCAAGGCGAAGGCAATCACCACGACCACCAGTGCGTAGATCACGTAGGCGGCCGCCAGCATCGCCGGATTCTTGTCCGGTGTGTGGCCATCGGCCGTGGACTGTTGTCCGGCCCCGACGGCCTGAAACCGGATTCCCAGGGCGAATAGCCCCGGCAGCGCAGCGCCGGCCAGCATCGCGAACACCAAGATCTTCAGAGACGCCTGGTAGTTGAACCACTCGCTGAACTCGTGCATCAGGTGTCCCTCGCCCTAGATCGTCGGGTCATCGGAGCCGGCGCCGGCGCCCACCTTGGCACCCGTGTGGGATGGCGTGCCTTCGTCGTCTTCGAGTCCGGCGGTCAGGCCACCTTCCCACTCGTTGTTGACGTTGTTGTGGTCGACCTTGTTCTTGCGCGACCGGATGTAGATGGTGGCAGAGACCGCGATCAACAAGGAGAAGCCGATGATCGCGCCGGGGAATCCGCCGATCAGGTGCACGATCCAGTAGGTGACCGCGCCGACCAGCCCGGCCAGCGGCAGTGTGACCAGCCACGCGACCACCATCCGGCCGGCCACGCCCCAGCGCACCTCGCCACCGGGTTTGCCCAGCCCGCTGCCCATCACCGAACCGGTGCAGACCTGGGTGGTCGACAGCGCGTAGCCGAAATGGGCGGAGAGCAGAATGATCGCGGCCGAAGATGATTCGGCGGCCATTCCTTGCGGCGACTTGATCTCGACCAGGCCCTTGCCCAGGGTGCGGATGATTCGCCAGCCGCCCAGGTAGGTACCCGACGCCATCGCCAGGGCACAACCCAGGATGACCCAGAATGGCGGTGACGAGGCGGTCTTGCTGACGGACCCGTAGGTCATCAGCGCGAGGAAGATGATGCCCATCGTCTTCTGCGCGTCGTTGGTGCCGTGCGCCAGGGAGACCAGCGACGCCGAACCGATCTGGCCGCGGCGGAAGCCGGCCTCGCTGCGCGACTCGTTCACACCGCGGGTGATCCGGTAGACCAGCCAGGTGGCGACGGCCCCGACCAGGATGGCCAGGAGCGCGGACACGACTGCCGGAATGATCGCCTTGGACGTGATGCCCTTCCAGATCACCCCGTGCACGCCGACGGCGGCGATGGTGGCGCCGACGATGCCGCCGATCAGCGCGTGCGACGAACTCGAGGGGATACCGAAGAGCCAGGTGAGCAGGTTCCAGACGATGCCGCCGACCAGGCCGGCGAACACCAGTTCCAGCGTCACGATGTGCCCGTCGATCAACCCCTTGGCGATCGTGGCCGCCACGGCCGTGGAAAGGAACGCTCCCACCAGGTTGAGGACCGCCGACAGTGCGACCGCTGTCTTGGGCTTGAGTGCGCCACTGGCGATGGAGGTTGCCATCGCGTTGGCGGTGTCGTGGAAGCCGTTAGTGAAGTCGAATGCGAGTGCCGTAATAACGACAATGATCAAGAGGAACAAGTTGATGTTCACAGGCCATGATTCTCGTAGTAGGAATATTCGCTTGTCGAATAGAGACGCGGGCGAATCGCAGGTAGACCGCGAGTCGTCGCCAGATGTTACCTTCCAGTTAACCGGCCGTTCCCTGGCGTTCACCCCGGGTGTCTCGGCGCAGCGGATGGTCGCCCGGAATCTCGATGAAGATCAGGGTTATACCGTCCGGATCGGTCACGTGCATCTCGTGCAGACCCCATGATTCCTGCCGCGCCTCGCGGGCGATAGACACCCCCCGGCCTTCCAGCTCGGTCTGGGTTGCGCGCACGTCGCGGACCTGAAGCCACAGCGCGCCGGGAAAGGGGCCCCGGGAATGGTCGGGGGAGCCGTAACCGGCCAGTTCGAGGAGCGACTGGCCGGCGAAAAATACTGTGCCCGCGCCGTATTCCCGGGCGATCGCCAGCCCGATTTCGTCACGGTAGAAGGTCAACGACCGTTCGTAGTCCGCCGGCCGGAGCAGCATCCGGCTGGCCAGAATCTCCATGGCCTCGTGTCTATCACGTCCAGGTCAATTCGCCACACACCTGCCGCTCGGCCGCGATGGTTGTCCAGGCGTCAGACACGGCACACTCCTGTTAGCTACGGGCGCTTGTCGAGCTGGTTGCCGCGCCGCTGCATGAGCGTGTTCACCAAGCGGGGGCCGATGGTGTCCAGCGCCCGGGCCGCAAGCGCCATGCGCGGCGCGATCCGCACCGGCCGGGTCCGCGCGGCGGTGACCATCCAGTCGGCGGCCTCGGCCGGCGTCAGGGCGGGCATCCCGTCGTAGGCCTTCGTCGGCGCGATCATCGGGGTGGCCACCAGCGGGTAGTACAGCGTCGTCGAATGCACGCCTTTGGGTCCCCACTCGGTCTCGCCGATCCGGCTCACCGCCGACAGCGCGGCCTTGGACGCGTTGTACACCGAGAAGAGTGGTGCCGCCTCCGACAGCACGCCCCAGGTGGTGACGTTGATGATGTGGCCGTCGCCGCGCTCGAGCATTCCGGGTGCGAACCCGCGGATCAGCCGCAGCGGCGCGTAGTAGTTGAGCACCATGGTTCGCTCGACGTCGTGCCAGCGTTCCAGCGACTCGGCCAGCGGTCGGCGGATTGACCGGCCGGCGTTGTTGATCAGAATGTCCACCCCGCCGATGCGCTCCTGCACGTCGGCGATCAGGGCGTCGATGGCGTCCATGTCCGATAGGTCACACGGGATCGCCACGGCCGTGCCGCCCGCCGCCGTGATCCGGTCCGCCAGCTCGTCCAGCAGGTCCTGGCGGCGGGCGACGACGACAACGGTGGCGCCCTGACGGGCGAACTGTTCAGCCGCGGCCTCGCCGATGCCGGTCGACGCCCCGGTGAGCAGGATGCGCTTCCCCTTGAGGTCGACGGGCCTGATCGCGGGGCGGTTGACCAGTATTTGCGGGGTGGCGGGCGGCCGCATGCTCGCCAGTGCGATCTGCTCGGTAAACCGGCGCAGCGGACTCTTACTCACGTGGGAAGTCTAGGGGTGTGTGGTTTCGGGTCTCCGAGCGTCACGCTGCAGTGACGCTCGAGGGCCAGCGCCACGCTGCCGTGACGCTCGACGAGCGGGCACCTCAGAAGTAGCGCGGGAACGGGCTCCAGTCCGGAGGGCGCTTCTCCAAGAAGGCATCGCGGCCCTCGACGGCCTCGTCGGTCATGTACGCCAGCCGGGTCGCCTCACCGGCGAACAGCTGCTGACCCACCAGTCCGTCGTCAAGCAGATTGAACGCATACTTCAGCATCCGTTGCGCCTGAGGCGATTTCGCGTTGATCTCGGCCGCCCACTCGATGGCGACCGTCTCCAGCTCCCCGTGGTCGACGACCTCGTTGACCGCCCCCATGTGATGCATTTGCTCGGCGGTGTAGCTGCGGCCCAGGAAGAAGATCTCGCGGGCGAACTTCTGGCCCACCTGACGGGCCAGGTAGGCACTGCCGTAACCGCCGTCGAAGCTGCCGACGTCGGCATCGGTCTGCTTGAAGCGGGCGTGCTCGCGGCTGGCCAGGGTGAGGTCGCAGACCACATGCAGGCTGTGCCCGCCGCCGGCCGCCCAACCGTTGACCAGGCAGATGACGACCTTGGGCATGAACCGGATCAGCCGTTGCACCTCGAGGATGTGCAAACGGCCGGCGCGGGCGGCATCAACCGTGTCCGCGGTCTCGCCGGAGGCGTATTGATAGCCTGCGCGGCCGCGGATGCGTTGATCGCCGCCGGAGCAGAACGCCCAGCCGCCGTCCTTCGGCGAGGGTCCGTTTCCGGTCAGCAGCACCACGCCCACGTCGGGCGACATCCGGGCGTGGTCGAGGACCTGGTACAGCTCGTCTACGGTGTGCGGCCGAAACGCGTTGCGCACCTCGGGTCGGTTGAACGCCACCCGTACCGTGGCGTCCTCGACGTGGCGGTGGTAGGTGATGTCGGTCAGCCCGCTGAAACCCTCGACGGGCCGCCATGCCGAAGCATCGAAGGGGTTGTCGCTCAAGGCTGTTGAACTCCGTCCTGGCCGATGGTGAGATCGCCGCAGCTGATCGTCTGCGCCGAGGTCACCGCGGGGTCCTGCGCAGACGTTGCCGTTACGGTATCGGACTCTCCGATAGTGTCCACCGTGGCGTTCAGGTCGATTTCGGTGCGGCGCACCGTCCACTGTCCATCGGTCTGCAGCGCCTGCAGGCCGACCAGGCGCCGGCCGTTACCGAGGTCACTGCAGCCGACGCCGGTGCCGCGGTCACGCAAGTTCTGCAGATCGAACACGAACGGCGCGCCCTCGCGGTCCACCACCGCCTGTAGCCGGCATCCGGCGAACGTATACAGCCGCGCGCTGCGGCCGTCGCTGATAAGGATTTGGTTGCTGCCGTCGTTTTGGGCATCAATCACCAAGGCGGTCAACGGCATTGGGCTGGCCGACGAGATCTGTACGTCCGCGTTGGCCCCACCCGCGGTGCTGACGCCGACCACCCGGTTGATATGGCCGTCACCGCCGCGAAAATGCCCGACCCACAACGTGGACGGACCGTCGCCGCCGTCGAGATCGGCGACCTGCCGTTGCGCTGCGCCGGCCGGGGGAGGAGCGCCCATCGGCGGGCAGCCTGGCCCCGCGTTGGCCGCCGGCGCGATAACCACCCAGCCGGGCAACGCCAACAGGGAGACCAGCAGACGTCGCATTGCCGGAGGTCAGATCGGGTCGAAGCGAAAGACGGCGCATCGTCCGGCCAGCGCTTCGAACTCCTCGGGGCGTCCGTCCTTGACGAGCCCGGAGCGCTTCATGAAGCTGACGCCGGTGGGCACCTCGGTGGGGAAAGCCCTTAGCAGCGGCTTGGCGTCCTCGGGGGACAGTTCCACCGCGCGCGCACGTTCGGTGGTGCGGCCGCGGCGCAGCGTGACTTCGCCTGCGGCGCGCACGTTTTGCACCCAATCCGCACCGGGGAAGCCGCCGACGACATAGCGCTTGCCGTTCACCGTCATCGGCGTCACCGGCGTCGAGCGCGGGTTGCCGGACTTGCGGCCCGGCGCCGTCAACACCACCGGGCTTTCGCCGCCGAAACTTATTCCCAGCCGCGACATCTGGATAAAGACCTTGTTGGCCGGCTTGAGCCACCAGGGTGGTTTGACCGGATTGTCACTGCTCATGGCAGCGACGTTACCTTCGAAATGCCTCGACACCGTGGGCATGTGGCTGCCTTGAACCGACCGCTTCAAGGCGCGCCAGCGCGTCAGCGCTCAAGGTGATGCCGGCGGCGCCGACATTTTCCTCCAGATGTGCGGTCGAGCGCGTCCCCGGAATGAGCAGCGTATTCGGCGTGTGGGCCAACAGCCAAGCCAGACCCACCTGGGCTGGCGTGACGCCGAGCTCGCCGGCAATGTCCGCAACCACCGCGTTGTCGGCGACCTTGGGGAAAGCCGGCAACGACGACCCCAGCGGGAAGAACGGCACCCAGGCTATTCCTTCGGCCATACAGACGTCGAGCATCTCCTCTTGCGAGCGGTCGAGCAGGCTGTAGGCGTTCTGCACGCAGACGATGCCCGCAGGCAGCGCGCGCTGCAGCACCTCGAGTGGCACGTTGCTTATCCCGATCGCGCCGATTTTGCCTTCGTCGCGCAGTGCGACCATCTCGGCCAGTTGGTCGTCGAGGTCCACGATCTGGTCGCCCTCGGCCGCGAGACCGGGCCCCAGGTCGAGACGCCGCAGATTCACCACCGGGATGCGGTCGAGCCCGAGTTGGCGTAGGTCGTCTTCTACCGCGGCGCGCAGTTCGGCGGGCTTTTGCGCCGAGGCCAGGGGGATAGGTTCTTCGCCGGTCCACCGCGCACCGACCTTGCTGACGATGACGAGGTCTTCGGAGTAGGAGGAGCCGTAGGGGGCTAAAGCCTGGCGGATCCGACGGTTCACCTCGCCGGGGCCGTAGAAGGACGCGGTGTCGACGTGGTTGACGCCGAGTTCGACGGCGTGGCGCAGCACCGCGGCCGCATCCTCTTCGGACGTGGCCTCGAACAGCTGCATGGCGCCGTAGCCGACGCGGGCCACCGTCGCCGTGCCGATGCTGCCGGTGCCGCCGGGCTGTGGTGTGTTCGTCATGGTGCTCCCCTGCTCGTGAGACACTGAAGAAATGCGGAGGATCCTCCGCTTAGCCCAGCGTAACAGAAACGGAGGAACCTCCGCTTTGGCCGAACCTATTCGGTCCGACGCGCGCCGGAACCGCGAAAAGCTGCTCGAGGTGGCAACGGCGGCATTCGCCACCGCGGAGGGCAGGCCGGTGTCGCTTGAGTCGATTGCGCGCGACGCGGGTGTCGGGATCGGCACGCTCTACCGCCATTTCCCCAGCCGGGAGGCCCTCGTCGAGGCGATCTACCGCACCGAACTCGCAGAAGTGGCCGCGGCCGCTGAACACCTGCTCCAGCGGCATCCGCCACGGATTGCGCTGCGGCGCTGGATGGACCGCTACGCGAGTTTCGTGGCCGCCAAGCGGGGGATGGCCGAGTCGTTGCGGGCGATGGTCGACTGCGGGACCGTCGAACTCAGCCAGACGCGCTTGAGCATCGTCGGCGCGGTGGACGCACTGCTGCGGGCCGGCGCCGAAGAAGGGACCTTGCGGTCGGACGTGCAAGCCGACGACGTGGTGTCCAGCCTGATCGGCATCTTTCTGGCCAGCGCTTCGCCGGATCAGACGGCCCGCATGCTCGACTTGCTAGCGGCCGGCGTGGCCGCCTGAGGCTCAGCCGACCGCGCGGCCCGCGCCCTCCCAGAACTGGGCCCGCACAGCCTTCTTGTCCGGCTTGCCCAGCCCGGTCAGCGGCAGCGCGTCGACCACCACCACCCGCTTGGGCGACTGCACCGAGCCCTTGCGATCCTTGACCGCGGCCTGAACCTCGGCGGTCATCGCCTCGATCGCGGCGTCGTCGCGGGCCGCGTCGGCGCGCAGCACCACCACCGCCGTGACGGCCTCGCCCCACTTCTCGTCGGGCGTCCCGACCACGCACACCTGCGCGACTGCCGGATGCTCGGCGATGACGTCCTCGACCTCGCGCGGGAACACGTTGAAGCCGCCGGTGACGATCATGTCTTTGACCCGGTCGACGATGAAGTAGAAGCCGTCGTCGTCCTCGCGGGCCATGTCGCCGGTGTGCAGCCAGCCGTCCTTGAACGTGTCGGCGGTCGCCTCCGGCAGGTGCCAGTAGCCGCCGGCCAAAAGCGGTCCGCTGACACAGATTTCGCCCGGCTCGCCCTGCGGGACCGGCTTGCCGTCCTCGCCCAGCAGTGCCACCCGCGCGAAAAGCGTTGGGCGCCCGCAGGATGTGAGCCGCTTCTCGTCGTGATCGGTCTTGGCCAGGTAGGTGATCGCCATCGGCGCCTCGGACTGCCCGTAGTACTGGGCGAAGATCGGGCCGAACCGGCGAATCGCCTCGGCCAGCCGCACCGGGTTCATCGCCGAGGCGCCGTAGTAGACGGTCTCCAGCGACGACAGGTCCCGGGTGTGCGAGTCCGGGTGATCCATCAGCGCGTACAGCATCGACGGCACCAGCATGGTAGCTGTAATGCGTTGCTTTTCAATAACTTTCAGCACCTCGGCCGGATCGAACTTGCCCAGCACCACCATCTCGCCGCCCTTGACCACCGTCGGCGTGAAGAACGCCGCACCGGCGTGGGACAGCGGCGTGCACATCAGGAAACGCGGGTTCTCCGGCCATTCCCACTCGGCGAGCTGGATCTGCGTCATGGTGGCGATGTTGCCGGTGGTGCCGATCACGCCCTTGGGTTTGCCGGTGGTGCCACCGGTGTAGGTCAGGCCGCCGATGTGGTCCGGTGTCAGGTCGGCGACGACGAGCGGCTTCGGCGAGTACTTCGCGGCCTCCGCCGACACGTCGACCGCCACATCCTTAAGATCCTCCGGCACCGGGCCGATAGTGAGGATCTGCTTGAGCGAGTCCACCTTGTCCAGCAGTCCCAGCGCGCGCTCGACGAACATCGGGTTGGGGTCAATGATCAGCGAGCTGGCACCGGCGTCGGAAAGCACGTAGGCGTGGTCGTCCAGCGAGCCCAGCGGATGCAGCGCGGTGCGCCGGTAACCCTGGGTCTGGCTGGCGCCCAGGATCATCAACACCTCGGGGCGGTTCAGCGACAGCAAGCCGACCGTGACGCCGGTGCCGGCGCCCAGCGCTTCGAATGCCTGGGTGTACTGGCTGATCCGCTCGGCGAGCTGACCACCGGTCAGCGTGGTGTCACCAAGGAACAGCACCGGCCTGTTCTTGTGCCGCTTGAGCGCGCCCACCAGCAGGTGGCCATTGTGGGTCGGAAGGCGCAGTGTCTCGTCACTCATGTGGCCAGACTAGAACGTGTTGCAATTCGGGTCAGCTGTGCCCTAGGTCGGTGGCTAACGTGGCGACCCGCTTCGCGCGGCTCCGCCGCACTCGCGATCGCCACTGAGTTATCCGTGGCGACCCGCTTCGTCCGGCTCCGCCGCACTCGCGATCGCCACTGAGTTATCCGTGGCGACCCGCTTCGTCCGGCTCCGCCGCACTCGCGATCGCCACTAGCATTCCTTTACATGGCCGATGCAGACCTCGTCATCAGCGGAACCGTATTAACCGTCGACGAGGAGCGGCCCACGGCCGAGGCGCTCGCCGTGGCCGACGGCCGAATCTTGGCCGTCGGCAGCCGGTCCGACATCGCCGCGCACATCGGCCCCGGCACCCAGAACATCGAGGTCGGCGACGGCTGCATCATGCCGGGATTCATTGAGGCACATGGGCATCCGCTGATGGAGGCCGTCGCGCTGTCGGACCGTATCGTCGACATTCGTCCGGTCACCATTTTTTTCACCATCGCCAACGCCGACGCCGCCGTCGCGGCCATCCACCGCGAGGTGGCCAACCGGGGAGCGGCCGGCGCCTACCTCAACGGCTGGGATGCGCTGCTGCAGCACGGACTGCCGCAGCCCACGCTGGCCTGGCTCGACGGCGTCGCGCCGGACAGCCCCCTGGTGATCATCCACAACTCCGGGCACAAGGCGTTCTTCAATTCCCGCGCCGCACAGCTCAACGGGCTGACTCGCGACACCCCTGACCCCAAGGGCGCCAAATACGGCCGCGACGCCAACGGCGAACTCGACGGCACCGCCGAGGAGATCGCCGCGGTGTTCCCGCTGCTGGCCGCCGCCATCCAGGCCGACAACTATCCGGCGATGCTGCTCGCCGAGTGCGCCCGGCTCAACCGCGCAGGGCTGACGACGTGCTCGGAGATGGCGTTTGACCCGAATTTCCGACCCCTCGTCGAGCAGCTGCGCAGCCAGCTCACGGTGCGAATACGGACCTACGAGGTGTCCAATCCGCAGATGTCCACCACCGCCACGCCCGGTGAGGGCGACGACCTGCTGCGCCAGGTCGGCATCAAGATCTGGGTGGACGGCTCGCCGTGGATCGGCAACATCGCCGCTGAGCTTTCCTTACCTCGACACGGAGGCTACGCGCACCATCGGAGTGACGCCCGGATCCTGCGGATGCGCCAACTACACCGCCGAACAGCTGAAAGAAATCGTCGGCGCCTACTACCCATTGGGCTGGCAGATGGCCTGTCATGTCCAGGGCGACGCCGGCGTGGACACCATCCTCGACGTCTACGAAGAGGCGCTGCGCCAGCACCCGCGCGCCGACCACCGGCTGCGCCTCGAACACGTCGGTGCCATCCGCGACGAGCAGCTGAAAAGAGCCGCCGCGCTCGGCGTCACGTGCAGCATCTTCGTCGACCAGATCCACTACTGGGGCGACGTGATCGTCGACGGCCTGTTCGGCGAGGAGCGTGGATCTCGTTGGATGCCAGCGGGATCCGCGGTCGCCACGGGCATGCGTATCTCGCTGCACAACGATCCGCCGGTCACCCCCGAAGAGCCGCTGCGCAACATCAGCGTGGCCACGACCCGCATAGCCCCGAGCGGGCGAGTGCTGGCGCCGGAGGAGCGATTGACCGTCGAGCAGGCGATCCGCGCCCAGACCATCGACGCTGCGTGGCAGCTGTTCTCCGACGACGTGATCGGCTCACTGGAGGTCGGCAAGTACGCGGACATGGTGGTGCTGTCCGCTGACCCGCGCACTGTGGCCCCCGAGCAGATCGCCGACCTCGAGGTGCGCGCGACGTTCATGGCGGGCCGCCAGGTTTATTGCCAGTGACGCCCACGCTGGAACAACTGCTCGACGGCCTCCATGTGGTGGCGCTGCCGATGCGCGTGCGTTTCCGCGGCATCACCACCCGCGAGGTCGCACTGATCGAGGGACCGGCGGGCTGGGGGGAGTTCGGGGCATTCGTCGAGTACGGGCCGCCCGAGGCGGCGCACTGGCTGGCATCGGCCATCGAGGGCGCCTACCGCGAGCCGCCGCCGCTGCTGCGCGACCGCATTCCGATCAACGCCACCGTCCCGGCGGTCGCCGCGGCACAGGTGGCCGAGGTGCTGGCCCGGTTCCCCGGTGCCCGTACCGCCAAGGTGAAGGTCGCCGAGCCCGGTCAGACACTGGCCGACGACGTCGACCGGGTCAACGCGGTGCGCGAGCGGGTCCCGACGGTGCGGGTGGATGCCAATGGCGGCTGGAGCGTCGACGAGGCCGCAAGGGCCGCTGCCGCGCTGACCGCCGACGGCCCGCTGGAGTACCTCGAACAGCCCTGCGCCACCGTCGACGAACTTGCCGCGCTGCGCCGGCACCCCGGCATGCCAGATGTCCCCATCGCCGCCGACGAAAGCATCCGCAAGGCCGAGGACCCGCTGGCGGTCGTCCGCGCCCGCGCCGCCGACATCGCGGTGCTGAAAGTTGCGCCGCTGGGCGGAGTTTCGGCCCTACTAGCCATCGCCGCACAGATCGACATCCCGGTCGTGGTCTCCAGTGCGCTCGATTCGGCCGTCGGCATCGGCCAGGGGTTGACCGCCGCGGCGGCGCTGCCGCACCTCGGTCATGCCTGCGGGCTGGGCACCGGCGGGTTGTTCGCCGAAGATGTCGCGGAGACCGCTGCGCCGGTGGACGGCAACCTGTCGGTCGGTCCGGTGACACCCGATCCGGCCCGGCTGCGGGAGTTGGCCGCCCCGCCGCGGCGCCGGCAATGGTGGATCGACCGGGTCAGGGACTGCTATCCGCTGCTTGTACCGTCGTGCGGGTGAGCACCCTGCCGTACGACGACCGCGGGACCGGTGAACCCGTCGTCTTCATTGCCGGTCGCGGCGGCGCGGGGCGCACCTGGCTACCGCATCAGGTTCCGGCATTCCAGGCGGCTGGATACCGCTGCATCACCTTCGACAACCGCGGGATCGGCGCCACCGAGAACGCCGAGGGGTTCACGACGCAAACCATGGTGGCCGACACCGCCGCGATCATCGAATCGCTGAACGCAGGCCCGGCCCGCATCGTCGGAGTGTCGATGGGCTCGTACATCACCCAGGAACTCATGGTGGCTCGGCCCGAGTTGGTTACCGCAGCCGTGCTGATGGCCACCCGTGGCCGGCTGGACCGCACCCGCGAGTCCTTCCGTGACGCCGAGGCCGAGCTTTACGAGGCAGGCATCCGGTTGCCGGCCGCATACGAAACGAAATCTCGTCTGCTGGAAAGTTTTTCGCGTAAGACGCTGAACGACGACGCGGCCGTAGCCGACTGGATCGATATGTTCAACTTGTGGCCGATCAAGTCCACCCCGGGGCTACGCTGTCAGTTGGACGTGGCACCTCGGAGCAACCGGTTGCCCGCTTACAGCAATATCGCCGCACCGGTACTGGTGATCGGCTTCGCCGACGACGTGGTGACTCCGCCCTACCTAGGGCGGGAGGTCGCCGACGCTCTGCCCAACGGTCGCTACTTGCAGATACCCGACGCCGGTCACCTCGGTTTCTTCGAGAGGCCGCAGGCTGTCAACGCCGCCGCACTGCAGTTCTTCGCCAGCATCAAGGCCTGAGGCCGGTCAGCCGCGCGGAGTCGCTGATAGGTGGTCAAAAAGCACATGCCCGCCCGGCCGGCGGCCGGTGTGACGGATGTGGCAAAAAAGCCTGGGAAACCCGGGCTGTGACACCCTGTAGGAGTGAACCCCTCGACGACTCAGGCGCGCGTCGTCGTTGACGAGCTGATCCGCGGCGGCGTCCGTGACGTCGTACTGTGCCCGGGGTCGCGGAACGCGCCGCTGGCGTTCGCGCTGCAGGAAGCCGACCGTAGCGGCCGGATTCGGTTGCACGTCCGCATCGACGAGCGCACCGCCGGCTACCTGGCCATCGGGCTGGCGATCTCCGCAAACGCGCCGGTGTGCGTCGCGATGACGTCGGGCAGCGCCGTGGCCAACCTCGGACCGGCGGTCGTCGAGGCCAACTACGCCCGAGTGCCGCTGATCGTGCTCTCGGCCAACCGGCCCTACGAGTTGCTCGGCACCGGGGCCAACCAGACTATGGAGCAACTGGGTTACTTCGGCACCCAGGTTCGTGCCGCGATCAGCCTGGGCCTGGCCGAGGACGCACCGGAGCGACTCGACTCGTCCAACGCCACCTGGCGGTCAACGACGTGCCGAGTTTTGGTGGCCGCCACCGGTTCTCGCTCCGCCAACGCCGGACCGGTGCAGTTCGACATCCCGCTGCGCGAGCCGCTTGTGCCGGGCCCCGAGCCGCACGGCGCGGTGATTCCGCCCGGCCGGCCCGACGGCAAGCCGTGGACCTACACGCCGCCGGTTACTTTCGACCAGCCCCTGGACATCGACCTGACGCCCGACACCGTCGTGATCGCCGGGCACGGCGCGGGCGTGCAGCCCAACCTGGCGGCACTGCCGACCGTCGCTGAGCCGACGGCGCCGTCTGGGCCTAACCCGTTGCACCCGCTGGCGCTGCCGCTGCTGCGCCCCAAGCAGGTGATCATGCTCGGGCGCCCCACCCTGCACCGCCCGGTGTCGTCGCTTCTGGCCGATCCGCAAGTGCCGGTCTACGCCCTGACCACCGGGCCGCGCTGGCCGGACGTCTCGGGAAACTCGCAGGCCAACGGCACGCGGGCGGTCACTACCGGTACACCAGACCCCGCCTGGCTGCAGCGCTGCGGGGAGGCGAACCAACATGCCTGCGCGGCGGTCCGCAGCCAACTGGCCGCACACCCACTGACGACCGGCCTGCACGTCGCCGCCGCGGTCGCGGATGCGCTGCGGCCGGGAGATCAGCTGGTGCTGGGCGCGTCCAACCCGGTCCGGGACGCGGCGCTGGTCGGGCTGAATACCCACGACATCCGGGTGCGGTCCAACCGCGGCGTGGCCGGCATCGACGGCACCGTGTCCACCGCGATCGGTGCCGCTCTGGCGCACGAGAGCATCCACGACGGACGCACGATCGCGCTGATCGGCGACCTTACGTTCGTCCACGACAGCTCCGGGCTGCTGATCGGGCCCACCGAACCGACACCGCAACGGTTGACGATCGTCGTGTCCAACGACAACGGCGGCGGCATCTTCGAACTGCTCGAGCAGGGCGACCCGCGGTTTTCTGACGTGTCGTCGCGAATCTTCGGCACCCCCCACGACGTCGACGTGGGCGCGCTGTGTCGCGCTTATCACGTGGAGAGCCGGCAGATCGAGGTCGACGAACTGCACGCGGCCCTCGACGAACCCGGTGCCGGCATGCGGGTGCTGGAAGTCAAGGCCGACCGCTCCACCCTGCGGCAATTACACGCCGCCATCAAGGCGAGCCTTTGATATCGCCGAAGGCGCTGCTGCGCATACTCATTCACGGACGCAGTGATGAACCACCAAAGATCCCGGCACGGCTTGTCTTGCGCTGGGTCCGGGTCGCGATTCTGATCGTGACCATGCTGGTCACCCTGCAGTCGGTGCTGCTGGTGGCCGGCGCCTATCGCGATGATCTGGCGATTCAACGCAGTATGGGCGTCGCGCAAGCCGAGGTGCTCAGCGCGGGGCCGCGGCGCTCCACGATCGAGTTCGTCACACCCGAGCGCGTCACCTATCGGCCGGAACTTGGTGTGTTGTACCCGTCCGAATTGGCTACTGGCATGCGGATTTACGTCGAGTACAACAAGAAGGACCCGAACTTGGTCCGGGTGCAGCACCGCAACGCGGGGCTGTCGATCATCCCGGCCGGGTCCATCGCGGTGGTGGGCTTGCTGGCCGCAACCATCCTGCTGCTGGGGTTGGCGTTGCTGGATAAACGGCTGGACCGCCGCGAGGCGCCCGCCTAACGCTTTGACCAGCAAATTTCGCGCGCCGTATGCCCTCACGAAACCTTGTCGACAGCCGGCGCTGACACTATCGGTGTCGTGCGCGTAGCTATCGTCGCCGAATCCTTCCTCCCCCAAGTCAATGGCGTCAGCAACTCAGTTCTTCGGATACTTGAGCATCTGCGCCGAACAGGCCACGAAGCCTTGGTGATCGCCCCCGATAACCCGCCGGGCGAACCCCCGGCGGAACGAATCCACGACGGCATCCGAATTCATCGGGTGCCGTCTCGAATGTTTCCGAAGGTGACCACCCTCCCACTCGGTGTGCCCGTGCCCGGAATGACGCGCGCGCTGCGCGGATTCGAGCCTCATGTGATCCATCTCGCGTCGCCGGCACTGCTGGGCTGGGGCGGCGTGCGAGCGGCTCGCCGGATGGGCGTGCCGACTGTAGCGGTATACCAAACCGACGTCCCGGGTTTCGCGGCCAGCTATGGCATCGGGATCACGACGCGCGCCGCGTGGGCTTGGTTCCGCCACCTGCACGGCCTCGCCGACCGCACCTTGGCGCCGTCCAGCGCCACGATGGAATCCCTTATTGCCCAGCGATTTCCGCGAGTGCATCGGTGGGCGCGCGGCGTCGATATCCTACGGTTCGCGCCATCGGCTCGCGATGAGGAGCTCAGGCGGCGATGGTCGCCGGATCACAAACCCATCGTGGGATTCGTCGGGCGGCTGGCGCCGGAGAAGCATGCCGAGCGACTGCGGACGCTGGCCGCCAACGACGCGGTGCAGGTCGTCATCGTCGGCGACGGCGTGGACCGACGCAAGCTGCAATCAGCCATGCCCACAGCGGTTTTCACCGGTGCGCTCTACGGCGACGAGCTCGCCGCGGCGTATGCCAGCATGGACGTTTTCGTGCACACGGGTGAGCACGAAACGTTCTGCCAAGTCGTGCAGGAAGCGTTGGCGTCGGGGTTGCCGGTGATCGCCCCCGACGCTGGCGGCCCGCGCGACCTGGTGGCACCCTTCCGGACCGGACTGCTGTTGGGAGTTAACGAATTCGAGGCGCGGCTGCCCGAGGCTGTCGCCGCACTTCTGGACGAACGGCCTCGCTATTCGCAAGCCGCCCGCCGCAGCGTGCTCGGGCGCAGCTGGCCCGTCATCTGCGACGAGTTGCTCGGCCACTACGAGGCAGTGCAGTCGCCGCACACGCGAGCCCGCATTTCGCGCACGTCGCCGCGGCGGTATGCGCAGGGGGAGTGACTAACCCTGCGCCAGCTCAGCGACGGGCTGCCACTGTTCCCAGTTTCGTAACCGACTGTCGTAGTCGGCCTTGGCGGTAGCCAGCGGCGAGGCGCCGAAGAAGACCCGCAGCGGCGGCTGCTCGGCGTCGATCACCTTCATCAGCGCAGCCGCTGAGGCCTCGGGATTGCCGGGACTTGCCCATCGCTTACTTCGTTCAGCCTCGACCGCGGCGCGCACCTCGTCATAATCGGACAGCGCGGCGGCGTGTTTCGCCGACGGGCCGGCCCAGTCGGTGTCGAAGCCACCCGGCTCGATCAGCGTCACGTGCACCCCGAACGGGGCGACCTCCTGGGCCAGCGCCTGGGAAAAGCCCTCCAGCGCCCACTTTGAGGCGTGGTAGATCCCGACCAACGGAAACGCCGAGATGCCCCCGATGGACGACACCTGGATGATGTGCCCGCTGCGCTGCGCGCGCAGGTAGGGCAGCGCGGCCTGGGTGATCCACAGCGCCCCGAACACGTTCGTCTCGATCTGGTCGCGTGCCTCTTGCTCGGAGAGTTCCTCGACGAACCCGAATTGACCGTAGCCCGCGTTGTTGACAACGATGTCCAGCCGACCGAAATGGCCGTGTGCCTCCTTGACCGCCGCGAAGTCCGCGTCTCGGTCGGTGACGTCCAGACGAATCGGCAGCAACGCATCGCCGAACCGCTCCACCAGATCGTCCAGCGATGCCGTGTCGCGTGCGGTGGCGGCGACCTTGTCGCCCCGCTCCAAAGCTGCGATCGCCCATTCGCGCCCGAATCCGCGCGAGGTACCGGTGATAAACCAAACTTTTTCCTTCACGCAGTTGTCTAACGCATTCGTCGGCGCGGCATTCCCCCCGGCCAGCTAGGTTTCGCAGATCGGTGTCTTTTTGTTTCGTTAAGGAATTTTGTCCAGAGCCGATCGAACTGACGCAGGTCGGCTGCCGACCAGTCCGAAAGCGCCCGCCGGCCCGTCTCTCTGCAGACTGATGACATTAACGCTAAACGGGGTACCGAACTAGGAGAATCCGATAGATTGAGGCAGTCGACTACATGCTGCACGCTTTCTTGACGTGATTGTCTTGCGCTCAGCGCGTGAAAGGGGTCAGATGGGCCTGGGTGACGGTGTCGCGATCGTCCGCATTGGCTGCCGATTTCCCGGTGATGTGTATGGTCCGACCGATATTCGGGAATTTATGTTGCGGACGGCGTGGTGACGAAAGTGACGACCCTGGGCCGCCGCCCCGAGTCCTACTTCATTCGCCGTGACCTGATCGACCGTCTGCCGGCTGCGAGCTGACAGCATGCTCGAGCGCCTTGCCCGACTTGCATTGCGGGCACCCAAGCAGATCATCGCGGCTGCAGCGCTGATGTTGGTCGCGGTCGCGGTTTTCGGGTTGCCCGTTGCTAAATCGCTTGCCAGCGGCGGGTTCAATTATCCCGGTTCGGAATCCAATCGTGCACGCGGCATCTTGTTGGACAAATTCGGCCAAGGTGACATGCGACTGCTGGTGGCGGTGTCATCCGTCCGGGACGTCGGCGATCCTGCAGCGGAGTCAGTGGTCAGGCAGATTGAGGCGACGCTGCACGATTCCCCTGACGTCGCCGGCGTCACGTCAGCCTGGACGCTGCCGCCCGCTGCCGCGGCGTCGTTGATCAGCAAGGACGGCAAGACCGGCCTGGTCGTTGCGGCACTTCGCGCGGACGACGACGACGTTGCCCGAGTGGCAAAACGAGTGGCCGATCGATTGCCGCGCGGCCGCGACGGCGTCGTGGTGCGACTCGGAGGCGCCGTGATGTTCGCCGAGATGAACGAACAAGCACAACGCGACATGGTCACCATGGAGATGATCGCGATGCCGCTGAGTTTCCTGGCGCTGGTCTGGGTGTTCGGGGGTGCGGTCGCCGCGGCGCTGCCCGTGGCAGTCGGCATGTTCTCGGTTCTGGGCGCATTAGCCGTACTCCGAATCTTCACGCTATTTACCGATGTGTCGATATTCGCGATGAACCTCGCCGCGTCCATGGGACTGGCACTTGCGATTGACTACACCCTGCTGATCCTGAGCCGCTACCGTGACGAAATCACGGCGGGCGCCAACGCCGAGGATGCGCTGGTGCGCACGATGACCACCGCCGGGCGCACCGTGGTGTTCTCCGCGCTGACCATTGCCCTATCGATGAGCGCGATGGCGCTTTTCCCGATGTATTTCCTCCGGTCGTTCGCCTACGCGGGAGTGGCTGTGGTCACCTTCGCGCTAGTGGCCTCGCTGGTGTGTACGCCCGCTGCGATCGCACTACTCGGTGGGCGCCTGGATGCGTTGGACGTCGGCAAGCTGGCGCGCAAATTATTGGCCAGGCCGTCGGCGGATCCGCGACCGGTGCAGCAGTCCTTCTGGTACCGAAACACCCACTTCGTGATGCGACACGCGGCGGTGGTTTCTGTTGTGGTGGTCACTCTGTTGTTGCTGCTCGGAACCCCGTTCCTGCACGCGCGGTGGGGATTCCCCGACGATCGAGTGCTCCCGTCGACGGCGAGTTCGCGGCAGGTCGGTGACCTCCTACGGTCGGAATTCGGGGCCGACCCGCTGGCCGAAGTGCGCATTGTGGTGCCCGATATCTCCGGAGCGTCCGCACAGCAGTTGGAGGATTATGCCGCTGCCCTCTCGCGCGTGCCCGACGTGACGGCGGTGTCGTCTCCGACCGCCACCTACATCTCCGGCACGTCGGCCGGGCCGCCGGTGGGCCCTGCCGGCGTCGCATCCAACAGCGCGTTCTTCAGCCTGGGCAGCAGCGCCGCGCTGTTCACTGAGGCGTCCGACGCCCAGCTCAAGTCGTTACACGCCGTTCCCACCCCGGCTGGCCGCCCGGTTCTCTTCGGTGGCTACGCGCAGGACAGCGACGACATCGTCTCGGCGGTTATGTCGCGGCTGCCTCTGGTTCTCAGTGTCATCGCCGTCGTGACCTTCGCCCTACTGTTCGTGGTTACCGGAAGCGTGGTCTTGCCGATCAAAGCCCTTGTCCTCAATGCCTTTTCACTCACAGCGATGTTCGGTGCGATGGTGTGGATCTTCCAAGACGGGCATCTCGGCGGTTTGGGCTCCACGGCGACAGGAACCATGTCGATCAATGTGCCGGTGCTAATGCTCTGCGTGGCTTTCGGCCTGTCCATGGACTACGAGGTTTTCCTGCTGTCCCGAATACGTGAGTACTGGCTGGCGTCGGGACACACCCGGCTAGACAACGATGAGAGTGTTGCGCTCGGATTGGCCCGCACGGGGCGCGTGGTGACGGCCGCGGCCGTGCTAATGGCGATCGTGTTCGCGGGACTATCGACCGCCGGGATCAGCTTCCTGCAGATGTTCGGCGTGGGACTTACCATCGCCGTGCTGATGGACGCCACCGTTGTGCGGATGCTGCTGTTGCCGGCGCTGATGCGGCTGTTCGGACGCGCCAACTGGTGGGCGCCGTGCCGAAGCCGCTCGCGCGTTGGCAGCGTTGAGGCTGGGACGACAGACCAACCTTCGTCGATGCCCGCCTTGCAAGGTTGTGACCACGCGCGTATAGCTTCTCCGCGGCGATACCGCGAGCCGAGTTGGCTGTGGCGGAGAGCATCCGAACGTCGTTGGTGGAGGCGGTGCCTGACTTGTTCGGTTACTGCCGGCCGCACCGCTTTCGGATCCCGCCGCGCGCTAACGCCCGTCTCCTTCTCAAGCGTCGAGAGAGCATGTGACAACGAGTCAAATCTTATGAGCCGCTCGCCGAGGCCACCGACGAGAGAGATTCTCGACACTGTCGGTCCACCGCTTCTGGGATGGCGTGAGCCGGAGCAACGATAGTCTTAGCAAAATGTATAGTCGTTTAGGCTGAAAGTACGGCTATGCCAGGCAGTTTCGAGCGTGGTTGTCGGTCGTAGGGGGACGTCGCCGTTGTTGTCGAAATAGTAGCTATTGGCCTGGGCGCAGCTGTCCTGCCAGAAAATCTGATGGCGCCGCCGCCGGATCATTTGCTCGAAATACTGGTCGTTGGCCTGCGATTGAATCGCCACGTAGGTGGCTCCCAGGGCCCGCGCCCTTTTCAAGCACCGGACGATGTGCGCGGATTGCGCTTCGATAAGCGAGAAATATGAGGATCCGTTGTAGCCGTATGGGCCGATGATCGAGAAATGGTTCGGGAAGCCCGGCACGCTGACACCGTAAAAGGCCTGCAGGCGGTGGTCACTCCAATAGGTCCGTAGAGCTTGACCTTCCATCCCGATCAACTCATAGCTGAGCCAGTTATTTGGGTCCATCACCTTGAATCCTGTCGCCAAAATGAGGGCGTCAAGAACGTGCTCGTAACCGTCGCACATGCGGACACCGTTTTCGGTAACGCTGTCGATAGCTTGGGTTTCGAGGTAGACGTTGTCGCAGTTGAAGGTCGCCCAGTACTTGTTGTGAAATCCTGGCCGCTTACAGCCGAATCCATAACGGGGGGTCAACTTGTCACGCAACACCGGGTCATGGACCTGAGCGCGCAGATAGAGTTTGGCGAGCTTCTCGCTGTTCCTCGCCAAGCCTGGAATCGCACCCCCATACTGTGCGGGCGCAACGAAGGTCAGTTCGACGAGGACCTGGCTCGCTGCTCGCACCAGTGCTTGCGCGCCAGGAACCACTCCAAGGAGCCGGGCCACGACGCCATGTAGCGGCCAGTCAGGCTTGGGGAGGCACCAAATGGGTGTTCGTTGAAAGATGGTCAGCTGGCGGACTCGTGGCGCGATTGCCGGGATCACCTGTACCGCGGAGGCTCCTGTACCGATAATGCCGACCCGTTTTCCGGCGAGATCGGCGCAGCTTTCCCACCGAGCGGTGTGCATCGTCAGGCCTGCGAAGCTATCGAGACCGTCAATGTCCGGACGAGCGGGCCGGTTGAACACACCGCACGCGTTGATGAGGAAGCGCGCGCGCAGCTCATCGCCAGCTGCCGTGACGACATGCCAATGGCAGGAGCTTTTGTCGAACTCCGCCCGAGTGACTTGGGTGTTGAACCGAATCTTCTGTCGGAGCCCGTACTTCGCCACACAGTGTTCGGCGTAGGTTTGTAGCTCATCGCCAGATGGCATAGGTGCGCCTCCAGTTCCGGCGTTTCTCGAATGAGAACTGGTAGCTGAACGACGGGATGTCAACCCCGATCCCGGGGTACCTGTTCCAGTGCCACGTTCCACCCGCGCCATCAGCCTCATCCAGAAGAAGGAAGTCGTCGAATCCGTTTTGCTGTAACCGAATCGCAGTGCCGATACCCGAAAAGCCCGCGCCGATGACGAGTATCTGGTAGTCGTTCTCCGACGCCCCGCTTCGAGTCATGAGTCAGCCTGTACGGCTGGGGCGACCATAACGGTGTTCATCGCCATAGCACTCGTTGGCTGGCGGCCGATGAGTCGGGCGCCAGCTGATTCACTGAGGAAATGTCCTCCCTGCGGCATCCCGAATCCCTTTGACGGCTGGCATTTTGGCGAGTGAGACAGAGCGACGCCTACGCGACAGCTTCGGTCATGGCGACAACGGTTGAGCAGCAGGATCTGTGAGGCGCTCGATCACGATCACCCGTCCACCGCGGTCGGGGACTGTGATGACGTGGTAGTTAACCGGCTTTTCAGGTTCCGGGCGATCGGGCGCCAGATGCACATGGCGTAAGATCGTTTTCAACACCACCCTCATCTCGAATAACGCCATATTCGCCCCCGGGCAGCGGCGCGCCCCGCCGCCGAACGGTAGCCACGCGCCTGGGCCAGGGTCGTTGCCGTTAAGGAACCGTTCCGGCCGGAATTGCTCGGGTTCGGGGTACAGCGCAGCGTCGTGGTGCAGGACCGGCAGCGCGAGGCCTACCGTCGTGCCTGCCGGCAACTCCCAGCCATCGATCGTGGCGTGCTGGGCTAGCAGTCGCGGCACCCCCAGCACTGGCGGTCGACTACGCAGCGTCTCCTTGATCACCGCGTCCAGGTAGTCGGTTTCTCCCCTCTCGAGGGAGACCATCAGCCGCCGGAGCACTCGTGGGTTGCGAACCAACCGCTCCACCGCCCAAGCGATCGCAGTCGCGGTGGTCTCGTGCCCAGCCAGCAACATCGCGACTAACTGATCACGCACCTCGGCATCGGTCAGTCCGATTCCATTCTCATCGCGGCACAGCAAGAGCGCCGACAAGAGGTCGTCGCGCTCGCCAGTCAACTCCGTGTCGTGCTCGGATTGGTCACTGCCGGTGAATTCCTTTCGACGAAGCGAGATTTCAGAGTAGAGCAGCTCGTCTATTCGGTCACGGGTGCGCCGATACCTCCCCCACGGGCTCCACCTTCCGAGGTCGAGACGCCCTATCGGGTGACCGAACCCGAAGGCAACGAGCACGTACATGTCGTACAGCTTTGGCAGTAATTCCCGGAGTTCCTGCCCACGCGCGACGTCTCGCATCCCGAACAAAATTTTCGCAATCACATCCAGCGTGATCTGATCGGCGATTGGCCCTATGGCGAACGGCGTGCCGACCGGCCATCGGGCGACCTCCTCTCGGGTACGGCACTCGATGAAGTCCTCCCACTGCTTCAGGCGGCTACCCAGCACCAGAGGCATCAGCAGCTTGCGCATCCGCAGATGTTCGTCTCCATTGAGCAGCATCACGGCCTGTGGTCCCAAACCTTCTCGTATGGCAAACATCCCGCTGTGAGCGACCTTCGGCGACAACCTGAAGATCTGTTGCGCCGCTTGGCCGGTCGTGAATCCCACGACGTTCCCCCAGAACGGGAACTTCAGCCGAAACACCTCTCCGTATCGGTCGGCCATGTGCTGGTAAAAACTGGCCTCGATAAGCCATCGCAGTACTTGCATGACGCTTGGGACCCGTGGGCCCGGCATTTGTTGGAGTAGCTGCGGGCAAGCCATGGCACCGGACTTTATCGCTCCCGGTCGGAATTCGCTTGGGTAGTCGACTACTCGAATTGCTACGCCGAAACCCATTCTCACAGCTGACTGCAGTATTTCATCAGCATGCTTCCGGAAATTTGCAAACCCGCTCTGGCCAGGACCTCGTGAAGGTGACGTCACTCAGGCACATGCGATAAGAATGCGCATGCGTTCACCCTCATGCCCCGCAACGATCTGAATCAGCCTGCCCTCGCCAACGCTCGCTATGGGCCGCAGCTTAAGCACTAAGCGTCTACTCCGCCAGTATCTACTACTTACAATCCGACGAGGCCCTCATTGAAGTCGTCGTCTAGCGTAGGCCCGCCTGTATGGGCTTCCTGTACCTTCATGATCTGTCGCGTCGAGTCACCGGGCTACGCTCAACCACACATGCGATTCAACCGAGTTCCACGCTCCGACCCAGCCACCGACGACAGTTCGCTATGTGGTCGCCGAGACTGACCCTGGAGCGCCGAACTGGCTCGACACCGTCGGCCACCGCTGCGGGTACCTAACCCTACGGTGGACCTATTCCACAGCGCCGCCCGAATTGCCGAAAGCAACGGTTACCAAGCTGTCAGTCGCGCGCCTACGAGAACGCCTCCCCGCGACCACCCGCGTCGTCTCCGGCGAAGAACGCCGAGAGCAAATAAGGGTCCGCCAAGATCATGTCCAACGAAGGTATCGACCGTACTGACCCGGTAGCGTCAAAGCCATGAGTCGCGCCGCCCTGGACAAGGATCCGCGGGACGTCGCGTCGATGTTCGACGGCGTCGCCCGCCGCTATGACCTGACCAACACGGTGCTGTCGCTGGGTCAGGATCGGCACTGGCGGCGCGCTACCCGCGCGGCGCTGCGGATCGGGCCGGGCGACAAGGTGCTGGACCTGGCCGCGGGCACCGCGGTGTCCACGGTGGAGCTGGCCAAGGCCGGGGCGTGGTGTGTGGCCGCCGACTTTTCGGTCGGGATGCTCGGGGCGGGAGAGGCGCGCAAGGTCCCCAAGGTCGCCGGCGACGCCACTCGGCTGCCGTTCGCCGATGGAGTGTTCGATGCGGTGACGATCAGTTTCGGGTTACGCAACGTCGCCGACCCGCAGGCGGGGCTCCGTGAGATGGCCCGCGTCACCAGGCCCGGGGGGCGGCTGGTGGTGTGCGAATTCTCCACCCCGACCAATGCGCTGTTCGCCACCGTGTACAAGGAGTACCTGATGCGGGCGCTGCCGCGGGTGGCGCAAGCGGTATCCAGCAATCCCGACGCCTACGTCTACCTCGCCGAGTCGATCAGAGCGTGGCCGGACCAGGCGGCACTGGCGCACCGGATTTCACGGGCGGGGTGGTCAGCCGTGCGGTGGCGCAACCTGACTGGCGGCATCGTGGCGCTGCACGCCGGATACAAACCGGACTAGTGAGCGCCGGCCTGCTGGATGAAGCCGACCTGGTCGGGGCAGTAGTGGTCGATCGCGGCGCCCAGGAACTGGAACGCCTGGCCTTCCGTGGTGCCGAGGGTCAGGTTGCGCTGGATGAAGGTGGCGGACTTGTAGGGGTCGTGGTCAACGCCGCGGGTGATCCGCTCGCAGGTGATCTTGGCCAGCCACGCGGTTTGGTCCTGCGGGCCGTAGATGCCGTAGGTGTGGAGCTGAGCGTTGAACGGGGCGTCGTAGTCGTCGGCCTGCGCAGGTGCGGCCAGTGCAATAGCGGCTGCTGCCATGGCCACTCCGGCAGCGAGGTTCGTCCCCTTCATTAGCCGGACTATACACCTCACTCCAGGTGCGCCGACAGTAGCCAGCCGCCGACCGGTACGAAGCCATCGGCCTCCTCGCGGACCTCCATGCCGATGCTCCGGAAGAAGCCCTTCGGCGTCTTGGCATACAGCCGCGCCGGCTTTGATCTCGTCAACGACCCAGTACTTAGACACCACGTCCCGCAGCGAAGACAACGGCGAAGTAAGGACGCACCTGGAGCCGCGGCGCGGACGATCGACTGCTGGTAGCCCTCGCGCGCCTCGACCGGGATGGAATGGAACAACGTGCTGTCGACCACTGTGTTGAACCGGTCGTCACAGCCGGTGAACGAAGTGATGTCGGCCTGCTGGAAGCGGGCGGCGCTCCGGCGATCAGCCCTCCGGCCATCAGTGCGGCGCCCAGGCTGGCGACGATGGCGGTCCCGGCTGGCGGGCGGTCAGCGCGCCCGAGGCGGTGGCGCTGCAGCGGGCGATCACATGACCAGGTCTGGTCGCTGGACCGTGGAACGCGCTACCTGCGTAACAGATCGCCGTAGTTCACCGATGTTGTCTGTGACTGTGGGCAAATTGGAGGCATAGCGTGGGCACGCGGCGTATCGACGTACGCGGCTTCACCTGCGCCCATCGCGGATCTGGTGGACGCGCGGCACGGATAGGCGGGCCAGCGGGTGAAAAGTTGGAGCAAATGTGGAAACCCTCGATATTGTGCCCGCATCGCAGTATGTCCGACCCCGCGAATTCCTCGCTGGTCAAAGGAATTCCCGGCCCGGGTATGACGTATCGGTGATGACGTGTTGGGAACACAAGTGAAGGTAGTTAATGAATAAAATCTGGCTCGTTCCGATAATGGTATGCAGCGGGATTTTTATTTTCCCGCCCGCGAGGGTCAATGCCGGTTTGTGTGATTATCCAGCTGTCCTCACCGGAGCAACCGTTTTCTTTTCCCAGGGGTGCTTACTGTGATTGGCCTACTGAAATCAATGGATCGCATTTGCACTGTGAGGCGGGGGGCGTGGGTGTTGACGCTGGCGCGGCTATTGGCGGGGGTTCCACTCTCGGCCTTGGCGGCGCGGGTGTCGGCGGGGTCAGTTGCACATGGCGGTGCCCCGACAACAGCATGGCACCGGCACCAAATCCCCCTGGCGCTTGGAAATGGTATATGGTTCCTGTTCCGAATGCGTGCAAAGATCATATGGATCCGGCTGGATTTTCGAGTGCGCCCGTTCTTCCCGGTGAAGGTACGCCAGTTCCGGCACCACCTCCCGCAGCGGTAGGAGGACCGGCATCACCGCCGTTAGCACCGGAAACAGAGCTTCCTTAATCCATCGGAAAAAGATGGAAAATGCCGCAGCGTGCCCGTTTGCGGCGATTCACCTCAAGCGCAGCCTAGGTTCTTCAACAATGCCGGTGGCGTATTCAAATTGGAAATCTGCCTCAGTCATGCCACCAGGCAATATCTAGCGCGAGCAGTCGTAAAAGCACCTGAAAACCATGCTTTTCCAGTGCTTTTACGTCTGCTCGCGGTCCTCAGCTGAACGGGGGTCGGCGGTCGAGCAGCCGCGACGCCCGCCCGCCGCCGCGCCATAGCCGCGCCACCCAATCGGCGTCTTCGTCGGTCACCAGGTTCGCCATCACCCGCACGGCGATCGTCATCAGTGCACTCGAGCGCATCGCGATCGGCCCGGTCGTGGGCAGAAACCGCTGGAAGGTCAGCAACAGGGCGAGCCGGCGCGCGACCGAAAACCCGCGAGCGTAATGCTGCTGCAGCACCGACGGCCACGCGTGCGACAGGTCGCGCGCGCCCAGCAGCGCCAGCATTTCAGCGGCCAGCCGCCCCGTCTCCAGGCCGTAGTCGATGCCTTCGCCGTTAAGCGGGTTGACGCATGCCGCGGCGTCGCCGATCAGCATCCAGTTCGGCCCGGCCACCCCGGAAACCGCGCCGCCCATCGGCAACAGCGCCGACGACACCGCGCGCGGCTCGCCGGTAAAACCCCACTCGTCGCGGCGCAGGTCGGCGTAGTACGAGATCAGCGGCCGCAGCGCCAGGTCCGCCGGCCGCTTTGACGTCGACAACGCTCCGACGCCGATGTTCACCTCGCCGTTGCCGAGCGGGAAAATCCAGCCGTAGCCGGGCAGCACGGCGCCGTCGGGGGAGCGCAGTTCAAGATGCGACGTCAGCCAGGGGTCGTCGCTGCGGTCGGTGCGCAGATACCCGCGGGCGGCAACGCCATACGCCGTCGCCTGATGCCATCGCCGGCCCAGCTTGCGACCCAGCGAGGACCGGGCGCCGTCGGCGACGATCAGCTCGCGGCAGCCCACCTCGGTGCCGCCGGCCAGCGTCAGCGACACCACCCGCCGCGATGAGTCATGGTGAACGGCAACGGCTTTGGTGCCGAGCAGCATGCGTGCCCCGGACTCCTCGGCGACTTTGCGGATCCGGTCGTCCAACTCCAGGCGGGCCACCGCGCTGCCGGTCGACGGGAACGACGGGCCAGGCCAAGCCACTTCCACCTCGCCGCCGAAACCGCTCATCCGCAAGCCCCGGTGCCGGATGTGGGTATCCAGCCAATCGCTCAGCCCCAGCCGTTCGAGCTCGGCGACCGCGCGCGGCGTCAACCCGTCGCCGCATGCCTTGTCGCGGGGGAAGCTGGCCGAGTCGATGACGAGTACGTCGTTGCCCGCGCGGGCTGCCCAGGCGGCCGCCGCCGATCCCGCGGGCCCGGCGCCCACGACGACCACTTCGGCGCTTAAGGCGCTGGATGCGTTGCTTCCCACGCCCACCAGTATGTTGGTCGAATGGGTACTCCGGCGACGGTGGTGGCGGGCGTCGACTTCGGCGACGCCGAGTTCGCCGCGACCGTGCGAGACGGGGTCGAGCGGGTTGAGCAGCTCATGGACACCGAGCTGCGCGGCGCCGACGAGGTGATGGCCGATTCGCTGCTGCATCTATTCATGGCCGGCGGTAAACGATTCCGGCCGCTGTTCACGGTGTTAGCCGCGCAGTTGGGGCCGAGGCCGGACTCCTGGGAGGTGACCACGGCGGCCGCGGTCATCGAGATGGTGCACCTGGCGACGCTGTACCACGACGACGTGATGGACGAGGCCGCCGTGCGCCGCGGCGCGCCCAGCGCCAATGCACGCTGGGGCAACAATGTCGCCATCCTGGCCGGTGACTACCTGTTCGCGACAGCATCGCGATTGGTATCGCGGCTGGGACCCGAGGCGGTGCGGCTGATCGCCGAGACGTTCGCTCAGCTGGTCACCGGGCAGATGCGCGAAACCCGGGGTGCCGCCGAGGGGCTGGATTCGGTCGAGCACTACCTGAAGGTGGTGCACGAGAAGACCGGCTGCCTGATCGGCGCGGCCGGCCGGTTCGGCGCCATGTTCTCCGGCGCCGAGCGACGAGCAGGTCGAGCGGCTGGACCGGTTGGGCGGCCTCGTCGGGACCGCGTTTCAGATCTCCGACGACATTATCGACATCGACAGCGAGTCCGAGGAGTCGGGCAAGCTGCCCGGCACCGATCTGCGCGAGGGCGTGCGCACGCTGCCGATGCTCTACGCGCTGGCCGAGGCCGGGCCCGAGGGCACGCGGCTGCGCGAGCTACTGGCCGGGCCGATCACCGACGACGCGGAGGTTCTCGAGGCGCTGGCGCTGTTGCGCGCGTCGCCCGGGATGGCTAAGGCCAAAAACGTGCTGGCCCAGTATGCGGCTCAGGCGCGGCATGAGCTGGACCAGCTGCCCGACGTCCCGGGCCGGCGTGCGCTCGCCACGTTGGTCGACTACACCATCAGCCGTCACGGCTAGTGGCGATCGCGAGCGCGGCGTAGCCGGGCGAAGCGGGTCGCCACCATCAGGATTAGCTCGCCGCGCGTCCTGGAACCCAGGCCGCCATTTCGAGCGTTCAATGAGTTGTAGTGAGCTTTACCCGTGTTCGTAGGAGGACACTGATGACCTGGCATCCCCACGCCAACGGCTTGAAGACGTTCGTCTTGTTGGTCGGTATGTCCACCGTAATCGTGGCCGTCGGTGCGTTGTTCGGCAGGACGGCGCTGTTTCTTGCGGTGCTGTTCGCCGTCGGACTCAACGTCTACACGTACTTCAACAGTGACAAGTTGGCGCTGCGGGCGATGCACGCACAGCCGGTCTCCGAGGTGCAGGCACCGGCGATGTACCGGATCGTGCGCGAGCTGGCCACCGCAGCCCACCAGCCGATGCCGCGGCTGTTCATCAGTGACACCAACGCGCCGAACGCGTTCGCCACCGGCCGCAACCCGCGCAATGCCGCTGTGTGTTGCACCACCGGCATCCTGGACATCCTCAACGAGCGCGAGCTGCGCGCCGTGCTGGGGCATGAGCTGTCGCACGTCTACAACCGCGACATCCTGATCTCCTGTGTCGCCGGCGCGCTGGCGGGCGTGATCACCGCCCTGGCCAATATGGCGCTGTGGATGGGCGTGATGGGTGGTGAACGAGACGGCGATAATCCCCTTGCGCTGCTGATGTTTTCGTTATTGGGACCCGTCGCCGCCACCGTGGTGAAGCTGGCTGTATCCCGGTCGCGGGAGTACCAGGCGGACGAATCGGGCGCGATGCTGACCGGCGACCCGCTGGCGCTGGCATCGGCACTGCGCAAGATCTCGGCCGGCGTGCAGGCGGCCCCGCTGCCGCCGGAGCCGCAGCTGGCCAGCCAGGCGCACCTGATGATCGCCAACCCGTTCCGTGCGGGCGAGCGGATCGGGTCGATGTTCTCGACGCACCCGCCGATCGAGGACCGCATTCGCCGCCTGGAGGAGATGGCGCGCAGCTAAAGCCCCGGCAGGCAGGCAGGGAAGTAACAGGGCTGATTAGGCCCCTGAGCCTTGCCGACCAGGCGCCCGAGGTTGACCAGCGACGGCAACAGGATCAAGTCCACACCGGCCTTTTGATTCTGCGGCATGTTGCGGGTCTCAAAATCCAGATTGGTCAGCTGATTCTGGATCTGTGTCAGCCGCTGATTTCGATCCGCCGGGCTCAGGTTGCCCCAGGAGGCGTCGAGGTCGGCTATTTCCCGCCGCACCTCTTCCGCATCGGATTGGGGGCTCAGGGTGAAGGAGGGCTGCTGCGGGCGCCCCACGTCGGCTCGCGCGGGACTGGCCGTCATCAGCGTGCCGGCCACCAGGACGGCCATCGCTAGCACTGTGATCTTCATCGATAACTTCTTCTCTGCGGGCGTATTCATTTGCCCCGGCGTTGGCCGGGGGCAGGTCAGCGCGACGCCACCCCCGGCCACCCCACGCAAGACCGGTTCGCTATGGAGAGTGCCGCAGACCGCTTGCGAAATTCTTGTGCCGCCTGCCGTGCGGGCTATGCGGCTTCTGGCCGCTCGGTTTCGAATAGGTCGCTGACGGTCCGGCGGGCGAGTTGACCGGTCTCGACCGCACCGTGGATCCGAACGGTGCCGCCGGTGGCTTGGTGCTGTCGCTGCCAGTCGGTAATCGCTTGATGCGCAGCATGATCCAGGTAGTTCACTGAAATGGTGACCTCTACATCCTTGCCGGCAGGGATCGACGCGAGCACGCGTGTCAGCCGAGGCAGCGCGAGGAAGGTGCATGCACCCGCGATCGTTACCCGCCAGTCCTCGCCGACGGGCCCGGCCTCGATCCTGGCCCGGATCACCCGCCACCCAGTCAGCGCGACGGCCAGCGCAAGTCCAATCATCACGCCGTGCAACAGATTAAGGAAGACGACGCTGAAGGTCGTCGCCGCGTAAACAGCGAAATCGCGGTTGCGCAAGGCGGTTTCGATGTGAGCAGGTTTCAGCAGCTCGATGCCGATCACAATGAGCAGGCCGGCGAGCGCGGCGGTAGGGATCTGCTCGACCAGCTCAGCGAACGGAATGGTGAACAGCAAGATCCAAAAACCGTGCAGGATTGCCGAGGCCCGGGTTTTGGCTCCTGCGTTGACATTGGCTGCGCTACGAACGATTACGCCGGCGATGGCAAGGCCACTGACCGCGCCCGAGACGATGTTGGCCGCACCTTGGCCGATTAGCTCGCGGTTGAAGTCGGTTCGTGGCCCGTTGTGCATCCGGTCGATCGACACCGCGGTCAACAGGCTCTGGACACTGGTGATGAGTGTGATAGTTATGACCGCGACCACGATCGCGCCCCAGTCGCCATGCGGGATCTCAGGCAGTTCCAACGCGTCTAGCGCCGAGCCCTCGAGGTCAATCCGCCGCACATTGAACGGGAAAACCACCGAGATGACCGTGACGCCGACGACCGCGATCAACGGGCCGGGAATGCGGCGCACCTTGGCCGGAGCCCAGCGCCAGGCGATGAGGATGGCGATCACCAGCACGCCCAGGATGACCCCGGGCCGGTGGGCTCCGATGACTTGCGCCGGAAGCTCAATAACGTTATGCCAGGCCGTGCTTTTGGATTTCCCGCCCAGCAACACGTGGGTTTGTTGCAGGGCGATGGTAATTCCAATGCCAGCCAGCATCGCGTGCACGACGACCGGCGAGATCGCCAGCGCGGCTCGAGCCACACGGCTGAGCCCCAGTGCGACTTGCAGGACACCCGCGGCAACGGTGATGAAACACGTCACCGCCCAACCGAAATCCGAGACCAGATCGGCAACGACGACCGTCAGGCCGGCTGCCGGGCCGCTCACCTGCAGCGGTGACCCGCCGATTGCTCCGGCGATGACCCCCCCGACGATAGCGGCGATGAGACCCGCGAGCACCGGGGCGTTGGAAGCGATCGCGATCCCCAGCGATAAGGGAAGCGCGACAAGGAAAACCACCAGTGAGGCGGGCAGGTCGTATCGAAGAACTGATCGGAGTCGGTTGGATTGCAAAGTTTGCTCCCTCGTTAGGTCCTAGCGGGGGACGTCTGCGTAACTGGTTGACGCACATATGATTACGCGCGACTATGCGCGCCCGGCGCGCCTGGCTACTGCGTTCGACGGTATTGGGGCGGCGTAGCACGGGTCAAGCTGACGAGCCGGGTGCATACGGAACGCAAAGATTCTAAATGCGCACCGCGCGCCGGATCAGAAGCCCGAGCCGTGCACCTCGTGCCCGGGGACCTCGGCAATCAGGCCCCGATAGGCTTCCTCGACGTCCGAGCCGTGGTTGATCACCGCGTCCACTTCACGGGCGATTGGCATGTTCAGTCCAAATTCGTTGGCGAACTCCATGATCACGCTCGCGGCCTTGACGCCTTCGGCGACCTGATTCATCGACGCGATGATCTCGTCGATCGACTTGCCTGCACCAAGCTGCTCACCGACATGGCGGTTGCGGCTGCGCTGGCTGGTACAGGTGACGATGAGGTCGCCGAGGCCGGCCAGTCCGGGGAAGGTCTCGCTCTTCCCGCCCACCGCCACGCCCATCTTTGTCATCTCGCGCAGCGCGCGGGCGATCACCAGCGCACGGGTGTTTTCACCGATGCCCAGCGAGTAACCCATCCCGACCGCGATGGCGAAGACGTTCTTGAGTGCGCCGGCGGCCTCCACCCCGACGACGTCGTCGGTGGTGTAGACGCGGAAGCGGCGGGTGCGGAACAAGGCCGCCAACCGGGTGGCCAGATGCTGGTCGGGCATGGCCAGCACCGCCGCGGCCGCGTAGCCCTCGGCCACCTCGCGGGCGATGTTCGGCCCGGCCAGAATCCCCGCCGGATGACCGGGCAGCACTTCCTCGACGATCTGCGACATCCGCATGTTGGTGCCCTGCTCGAGGCCCTTGACCAGTGACACCACCGGCACCCACGGCCGCAGTTCCTTGGCCAGTTCGGTGAGCACGCCGCGGAAACCATGGGACGGCACGGCCATGACGACGACGTCGGCGCAGTTGGCGGCCTCGGCGAAGTCGGTGGTGGCGCGCAGCGTGTCGCTCAGGACGACGTCATTCCCGAGGTAGCGGTGGTTGCGGTGATCGTCGTTGATGTCCTTGGCGGTCGCCTCGGAGCGCACCCATTGCAGCGTCGGTCCGCGGCGTGCGCAGATTGACGCCACGGTGGTGCCCCAGGAACCGCCACCAAGGACAACGACTGTGGGTTCGCGCTTTTCCGTCGACATGGGATCAGCGTATTGCGGACACCGGTGATTTAGTAGCAGTTCATCCACGCGACGTTACCCTGCGACAGGCGCGCGGTCGGAGATGCGGCCGAACACCATCGTCTCGTCGAACCGGTCGAATCGGTATTCGAGGGCGTCGCCGACATAGTTCTGCCGCACGTTCCACGGCCGTTTGGTGCCCGACTTGGGCAGCGCGTGCAGTGACCGCTTCACATAGTTGGCGTCAATGTCCCAGGACGGCTTTTCGCGCATCGGCTGGCTGCCGCGTCGTGGATAGGCGTGGGTATAGCCGCGAGAGGCCATGTGTGCCAACAGTTTTGCCGCGGCCCGGGCCGTCATGTCGGCGCGCAGCGTCCAGGATGCCTTCGTATAGCCCACACACCAGAACAGATTGGGCACATCGCTGAGCATGTGCGCCTTATAGACGAAGCGGTCGCCGGGATTGATCTCGACGCCGTCGAGGCTGATCGTGGCACCACCGAGTACCTGCAACTGCAGGCCGGTGGCGGTGACGACGAGGTCGGCGTCGAGATGCTTACCGGATTCGAGGGCGATGCCGGTGGCGTCGAAGTGGTCGATGCGGTCGGTGACCACCTCCGCCCGCCCTGCGGTGATCGTGTTGTACAGGTCGGCGTCGGGGATCAGGCACATGCGTTGGTCCCATGGGTTGTACCGGGGTTTGAAGTGGGTGTCGACGTCGTAGCCCTCGGGCAGCTTTTTGATCGCCTTCCGCCGCACCAACGACCTCACCCACCGCGGTCGCTTGTGGGATACGAAGATGAACACCGACTCCGTCAACGCGGTCTGCATTCGGATGACTGCGTGGGAAGCCTTGCGGGGCAGGACTGTACGCGCGACAGCTTCGAACTTGCTATACCTGGATGCCGCGATCATATAGGTCGGTGAACGCTGCAACATCGTCACCTTTTCCGCCAGCTCGGCGAGCGACGGGACCAGCGTGACCGCGGTCGCGCCGCTGCCGATCACCACGATCTTCTTGCCGGTGTAGTCCAGGGCTTCCGGCCAGTGCTGCGGATGGACGACCGTGCCGCCGAACTGTTCGATGCCGGGAAAGTCCGGGGTGTAGCCCTCGTCGTAGTTGTAGTAACCGCTGCCGAAGAACACGAACCGACTGCGGTACAGCCTGCGCGCGCCGTCCTGCTCGACGGTGACAGTCCAGGTGTCGGTCGCCGAATCCCAGTCCGCCGAGCGGACGTGGCTGTCGAACTGGATGTGGCGGTCGATGCCGTACTTGCGCGCGGTGGCCGTCAGGTACTCGCGGATGTGCTCGGCATCGGCGACACCCTCCTTGCGGGTCCACGGCTCCCAGGGAAAGCACAGCGTGAACATGCTGCTATCGGAGCGCACTCCGGGGTAGCGGAACAAATCCCACGTCCCGCCGATCTGGGCGCGCCGCTCCACGATGGTGTAGGTCAGGCGCGGGTTGCGCTCGTGGAGTCGGTAGGCCGCGCCGAGGCCGGAGATGCCGGCGCCGACGATGAGGACGTCGACGTCGATGTCGATGTCTTGCTGGGTAGTCACGCCCACCACATTAGGCACCCACCGGTTGGTGGGCTAAGACGGCTCCAACAGCACGTCGACATGCAGCGGCGCGCACAGGTCGATCAGCCACATCTGGTCGGCGGGGCTGGCGAAGATGCGCGCATGCGTTGGGTCCTGGGCGAAAGCCGTCGCTGTCCCGTCGCACTTGTCGCCGAAGTAGACGTACGCCTTGACGCTATTGCACAGTCGTGACATCCACACCATGCCGTCCACGCCGATCCCGTGCGCGGCTTCGGCCCAACGCACCGTATCCGCGTAGGTCGACGCGGGACTCGACGTGACATCCTCGGGGCCGACCCCGAGGCGTCGCAACTTCAGTCCGTGCAGGACGGCGAGGCGCAGGTCGCGAGTCACCTTGAGGCGGGCGAGCGCTTTGCGGGAGTAATCGTCGTAAGGCAGGAGACCGCCTTCGGCCGGGATGTTGTGCAGCAGGGTCTCAGCGACGGCCGCTTCTTCATCGTCGGCCGCGTACATGATCGGTACCACGGGCCGGCCGAAGAAACCGAACCGGGTCGGGGCACCCACGCCAGGGTTGAACTCAACGGGCGTGTGGCTCGACGTGAAGACGCGGTAAAGCAGATGCCCCGCCGATAGGGTGTCGATCGCTGGCTTGAACGGACTCGGGGGTGGTTTCACCACGAAACGGCCAGTGCGTCCGCCGCCACTGCGACAACACGGTCCGGATCCTTGATGAGGTAGTCCACGGGCCGATCCCCGTCGAAGTAAGTCGTCGGCGCGCACAACCACTGCACGAGTCCCGCCTCCGACCATTCGTTGGCCTCCGCGGTCTCGCGCAGGCGGCCTATCACGGCGAGGGGTTGCCCATCGGATCCGAACTGGAAGCCCGGGTAAGCGAGATAGTTGCCCTGGCGCACGGCGAGTAGCTGGTTGTTGTGGTGCGCAGTGGTAGCGAGATTGCGCGGGGCACTTGACCGCGATCCCATCCGCTTGCCGGCTTCGGTGCTCGTCAGCATGCCGAACTCTGTTTTGATTCGCGCGTAAAGGTTGTGTTCGGCTTGGACGGCTCGGGCAATAGCTGGTTCCGTGTACACCGCGACCGATGCGAGGGCAGCGCCCAGGGCTTGAGCACTCTCGCGTACCCGCTGCGTAGCGATGGCGAGTTCCTCGACAGTGGTCATGATATCCATGCTACATGCACTTCATGCGCATACGGGAACTGCACGAATCGCACTATCGGTAGTTCACGAACTGCAGCGCCACCTCGAGGTCGGCCTTTTTCAGCATCGCGATGACGGCCTGCAGGTCGTCGCGGCTCTTGCTGGTGACGCGGACCTCCTCGCCCTGGATCTGGGTTTTGACGTTCTTGGGGCCGTCGTCGCGGATGAGCTTGGTGATCTTCTTGGCATTGTCGCTGTCGATGCCCTGTTTGAGGGTTCCAGTGACTTTGTAGGTCTTCCCGGAAGCCTGCGGTTCGCCGGCATCGAAAGCCTTCATCGAGATGTCGCGGCGGATCAGCTTTTCCTTGAAGACGTCGACGGCGGCTTTGACGCGCTCTTCGGTGGATGACGTCAGCTCGATCGCCTCGTCGCCCTTCCACGCGATCTTGGTGTCGGTTCCGCGAAAGTCAAAGCGTGTGGACAGCTCCTTGGCGGCCTGGTTGAGCGCGTTATCGACCTCTTGGCGGTCGACCTTGCTGACGATGTCGAATGATGAATCCGCCATCCGATCCTCCTTTGCTGTGGTGATTGTGCTCTGTCTACTCGCTCGTTGTAACCTGCTAGGCGGCAGGTTGCCCGAGCGGCCAATGGGAGCGGACTGTAAATCCGTCGCGAAAGCTACACTGGTTCGAATCCAGTACCTGCCACCACCAGGTCAGAGGATGTTTCTGGCCACGTGCCATCGCCCGCGATGGGGCGCCGCCCGACCAGGCGTGCACATGCTCGAACTCTGTGCATCCTCGCCGCGCGAATGTCTGAAAGGGCGATCGAGGCTATCCCGCTCGAAGGAGGCCAAACTGCTCGCCCTCGACCACCCGGCCCTATGGTACGGCGGTCGGTTACACCGGTAACACGATTCCGGTGGCCGGTCCCAGAATGATCTGCTGGCCGCCGGGGGCCTCGTAGCCGTCGGTGGGCCCGTAGACGCCGTAGATCGGGTCGGTCGGGCCCGCACCGGCGAACATGTCGTTGATCCAGCCCGTGGACAGGGTGTACACGGCCGCGGTATCGCCGTCCGGGGAGAACTTCGTGATCAGCTGGGAGGTGAAGTCGAGCACGGGCTTATCGCCCAGCATCGAGTCGACATGCGAGCCATTGACAAGCTCGACCCCGACGAACTGGCCCGGGTACAGACTGACCAGCTGATTTGTGGTCGCGCCGTACTGGTTAAACGCCTGAGGCGCCTCGGCCACCACATAATCGGGGATATTCAGCGACTGCAGGTTGGCGATTTTAGCCGCGAAGCCCGTGGAACTGGATTCGACCCCGTCGAACATCACCACGCCGAGAAGGTGGTTGTTAGCGGTGTTTGTCCCGAGGTCCGCCACGTAATCGCCGGCAGCGCCCGTGGCCAGGCCACCGCCTGCCGAGTGCCCCGGACCACGAAACTTTGCGGCAGCGTGCCGTGGTAACCGGCCTGGCTCGCGCTGGCGTTGAGCGCCGTCTCGCTGCCGAGGAACAACGAGCCGACGGCGTGCTGCATCCCCGTGCCCATCAGCCAGGCGCCGCCGGGAAATGGGACCGACGACACGGTGGGAGTGACCACGATGCAGTCGGTGCCCTGCGCCAGGGCGGTGGCCAAAAGGCTGTAATAACCACCCGTTGCCCCGAATCCGTGCGACAGATAGATGACACCGCGGGCGTCCACCGAACCGTCTGCCTGCGTCGGGAAATACCAGCGCGCCGGTGCCTCGTAGCCATGGGGACCGACCGCAATGTCCAAGTAGGAGAACCCCACCCGGACCCCAGTAACCGCGCCGGGGTCCCCATCCCCTGCGACACACCGCCGCTGCCAGCCCCCAGACTCCCGTTGAAAAAGCCGCGGATCAACGCGCCGGCCAGACCGGGGCCCATGGGGCCGGTGACGGCAGGCCCGACGGCAGCCTTGCCGAAAAGCGGTTTCCCGGTCAGATAGATAAACGGTGAGAAGAACCCCTTGTCGAAGAACTGTTGCTGAAGCCCCTGCGCCAGCAGCGACACATTGTCGGCCTCGCCTGTCGCGTACGTGGCCCCAGCCGCACCCAACGCATGGACCAAACTCAGCGTGAAACTGCGTGGCCCGCGCGGTCAGCGTCTGAAACTCTTGGGCGTAGCTGCCAAACAGACGCGCGATAGCCGCCGACACCTCATCACCACCGGCGGCGACACTGTCGTGGTCGAGGCCGCGGCCGCCTCGTTGGCCTCGCTGAGCGACGAGCCGATACCCGCCACATCGGCCGCCGCTGCCGCCAACATGTCCGGCGCTGCAATCACATTAGGCACTGTTGACCTCCGACCCGAGTCATCGATCCGAACATCTGCGCCGAATTGACCTCGGCAGGGAACGCCAAGAAACTCATCGCCACTCCTTTTGATTGGCCTCCGCAAGAACGGGCGATCAGGTCGAACCGGCCTCAATTACTACACGTCTGTGTAGTAATTCGGGACACTACCTCAACGCGTGATGGTGCGGAAGGGTTTGAAGCCCATGGCGAAGGTTCATCGCGCTGTCGATCCTTGGAACGGCTGTACGTCCCATAAGCTCGATCTATGCCAGAGGCGAAGGTCGGGCGGCCGCGAAACGCGCAGGTCCACCAAGCCATTCTGGAAGCCACTCGCGACCTCTTGGCGGTCACCAGCTACGCCGAGCTTTCGATGGAAAACATCGCCACTCGCGCCAAGGTCCAGAAAAAAACCCTGTACTTGCGGTGGCCGTCGAAAGCGCCGCTGGTCGCCGAGGCGGTACTAGACGCCTACACGCAAACCAGGTCCTATCAGGTTCCCGACACCGGAGACGTGCGCGCCGACCTTCGCTCATTTCTCGTCGAGCATGCCGAGTTCCACGCCGAAGCCAGAAACGCGGCCATGATCCGTGCGCTCATCGCCGCTGTGGCTGCCAGTCCCCTGAATCAGCAGGATCTGGGACAAATGAAGCAATTCCCATTCCGGGAACGCGAAGCCCTGAACGCGCGCTGCGACAGGCCATTGACAGCGGCCTACTTCACCCCGACACGGACCTCGACGTTATAGCGAACGCGATCATGGCGATGCTTGTCCTACAGGTGCTTACCCACGAACACCGGCTGAGGCGGTTCATCAGTTCGACGGGCTCCTCGACGCATCCTGGGCCGTGTCAGTAACGCTTAGCTCGCCGCGAAGCCAGATGGCATGCGAAGACGCTCTGGAAAGTAAAAGCAACTCATCGGGACGAATCGTCAGGCGCTGAGAGGAGGTGAAAGATGGATCTGCGTAACCTGGGGCTACGTTGCTCGCCCCCTTCGCAACTCGCAGCTTAGTTGTTGAGGGGCCTCACGCTGATCAAGGTCGACGCGGGGACCTTAGGAGTGTCCGAGTTCGGATTCATGTTCAGCGACGAGCCAACGGGCGACGTCGACCAGGTTGATGTTGGATTGCTGTGACGCCCGGGCCAAATCGAACGCTTGAATGCCGGTGAGCTTCTGACGCTGCATCAATATGCCCTCGGCGTGGCCGATGATGTCACGGCTAGCCACTGCGTCCCGAAACCGCGTTCGGTTAGACGCTCCCATCACGGCGACCGCCGCATGTTGGGCCAGTACTCCGCCGACAAGACCGACTCCTCAGAGAAGCCGCCGGGCCGATCGCCGTAAAGGTTAAGAGCCCCACGGTTTCGGAGTGAACGACAAGTTGAAATGACAATAGGCTCAGGGCACCTCGCTGCAGTGCTGCACGCGCGAAGTCGGGCCACCGCGTCTCGGAGCTCATGTCATCGATGCGCACAGAGTGATGTCTTCGGCAATGCCGACAGACACGGTCCGTCATTAAGGTCGGTCTGCATGTCGCAAGCTGCCGTGTCCAGGCCCGAACGGGATACGCCGCGGTCAGGGAGTGTGCTGTTGAGTGCGCTCGGCTCCCGCTCCGCCGACAAGACCGTGTTTACCTGGGTGGTGATTAACCGCTTGGGTATCAACCTTCTGGGTAACAACTGGTTAATTTTGGCAGTATCAGCCGCGCTACTTGCCTTTCACTTCTACTAGGCGAGCTCGATGACACGGCCCAGGGCCGTTTCGTGGAGAGAACTCCCACGTTTTGCGCCACTCTGTTGATGCCATCAACGGCTTCGGCGTATCCGCAGGTCATTTCGTGTTGTTTCGCGTACTTCCGCGTAGTCAATTTCGGCGTTTCCGCAGCTCGACGCGATTTTTGCGACGGGTTCGATTCCCGGCAGCTCCGCAACAGCAATATTCGGTCGGTTGGTGGGTCAGAGCGTGTTTTCGCGCTGGCCTGCTTCCCTTGTAGGCCCATTCCGGGGCTAGCCACCTCCCGTCGGGGCAGGCTCCGGTGGGGCTTGACCAAGACCCGCATCAGGCATCGTTGCCGGCGGCGGCCCAGGAAGCGGGGCCGCGCCCGGCAGAGGTCCGGGCAGCGGCAGCGCATTGGGATCGACCCACGGTGGCCGTACGGGGTTGTGCAAAGGATCGAGTGTGTACTTCAAGCGATCCGGGTCCCCGGGCGCTGGTGGTAGGGCATGTCCGGCTGCCCCCAGCGGGTTCCCAAGAAAAATGTCCGCTTGAGCCGTGGAATCGTCAGGTCGAGTTCTGCACCGATGTTGAAGTAGTCGCCTCGGACGGCTCGGTCGATGAAGTTCTGGGTGAACGGGAACACGAACAACCCCGCGATTGCCATGCCGAACTCCGGTCCGACGTCGGCGAGTGCTTTGATCGTCGGCTCCAAGTTCTTGAGGTTCTTGACCAGGTCGTCCTGAGTGTCGTTGACCACGCGGGTGGCGGTGTTGCTGAACACCCGCAGATGATCCAGCGCGGCCGTCAAGCGGGGCCGCTCTTTGAGCAACACATCCAGGGCGGGCGGTATCTTGCGCAGTGCATCGGTGAGAACGTCGCGTTGTCCGGCGAAGGTGGCCGAAAGCCGGTTCAGCGCCTGGATGGAGTCGACGATGTTGTCCCGTTGTTGGTCCAGTATTCCGACGAACGTGTCGAGGCGAGTAATCAGATCACGGAAGGCGGCTTCGTGCCCGGTCAAGGCGGCGGAGAAATTATGGATGACCTCGCCGATCTGCCCAGCCCCCCGCCGTTGACGACCGCTCCCAGCGACGACAGCGTCTGCTCTGTCGACGGGTAGGCCGTCGACCGGCTCAGCGGGATGGTGGCGCCGGGCTGCAGCCGTCCGGTTCCCTGACTGGCCGGGGGGCTTGTTGAGTTCCACGTGCATCGTCCCCAGCAGGCTGGTCTGACCGATGGTGGCCACCACGTTGGCGGGGACGACGACATTGCGTTTCACCGAGATCTCGACGTCGGCATGCCAGCCTTGCACTCTCATCGTGCCGACACTGCCGACCACGACGTCGTCGATCATCACCGGCGAATTCGACTCCATCGTGCCCACGTTCGGGAGCTCGACGTGGTAGATGTCGGCTCCTGGCCCACGCCCGACTGCGCCGGGCAGCGGTAATGAATTCAGGCCGTCAAACGCGCATCCTGTCGCTGTCAACACCACGCAACAGCCGACGGCGAACACGCGCCGGAACGCTACCCCAGCGATCATTGTTGTGTCCCTTCGGCCGGGCTGCAGCATGCCTGACACGCTCGGCGGCGGTGGTGGTGGCATCGGCGGTCCCGCAGGATTACCTGGGAGGGCGGTATAGGCCGACACTGCGGGTGCGATCAGGAATGGGTTGAGGGGATTTGGCGAGTTATTGCCCACGGGCACGCCGAGACCAGACGGACCACCCGAAGCGAAATAGCCGAAATACCTGTGGGTCACCAGAATTGAGTCCTTTCCGGTGCGATTACGGCGGGATTAGTGGGCCTCGGTTTGGTGGTCGTCGCGGCGACGAGCAGTTCGGCAAGCTCAGCTGGCCGGCTCAGGAACGGTGAATGCGATGAGTCGATGGTCAGTGGTTCGACGCCGAGGCGGTTGATCACCACATCGGAGAGCCACCGTGGCTTGGAGCGGTCCTGCAGGCACAGGATGTAGCTGCGGGGCAGGTCGGCTGCCCAGAAACGCGGTACCGACACGGGCGTGGTCGTCGTCTCGCCGAACGCTCCGGGCACAAGCGCTGAAACGCCCATCGTGCGGTCTGCTCGTCGCAGTCGTGGTAGAAGTATTTCCACGCGCCTTCGAACGTGGCGAAGCTCATGGCGCCGTCGTCGCCGAAACGCAAGTGGCCGAACATCTCTCCGACATCGGCGTCAAACGAACCGTCCTCGGAGTTCGCATCGTCATCGCCTCGGGATAGGTGCGACCCTCACGAGGCAACGCGGCCGCCAAGTAAGTGATGTGGGCGACGAGGTCGCTGGCTGCATCTGCGGCCAAGGTGATGTCGAAACCACCTCCGGAGTGGCCGACCAGGACATCTCCTGCCTATAACGCTGACGATGGCGTCACGTCGCTTGGCAAGCGTGGATTCCTCGTGAAGGCGTGTGCCGTGGCCGGGAATGTCGACGGCCACCGCGTCGTGGCCGAGGCGGTTCAGTTCGGGGATGGTCTGCTCCCAGCACCATGCAGCGTGAAAGCCACCGTGTACGAGGACGAAACGCATGGCTCTTCCTTTCCGGCCTACGTGTGTCGAGGCCGAAGTGGTCGATGCCTAGCTACCCCCGAGTTCGTGCCGAAGATGTGCAGATCACCCACGCGGCAATCGCTTGCCCAGCCTGCAGATCTGTGTGCAGCCGCACCGGAGTGGTCGACGCCCTCGACGCGTATCGGTGACCCATGGGCCCAGACGCTAACACGATTTCTACAAATGTAGGAAGAAATATCTACTTTTGTAGAAACCCCGCCGGGGCCGGTCGGGCCGATCGGTCAGAGCTGGCCGTGGTGCACGTGATGGGAAGCGGCGACTCCGGCGACCAGTGCGTGCAGCAACTGAGTAGTTCTTCGGCGCTGTCGACTCCCGGATGTCCGAATACCTGCCGGACGATCACGCCGTTATGAAGGTTGTGATTGCGCGGGCCTGCTTCTCCACGAGAGTGCGATCGATAGGGCCGGGCTGCAATTGCGAGACAGCCTGTTCGCTTAGCGCTACGAAACCCGTAATCGCATCCTGGATGGCATGCTGCAGCACTTCATCTCGGTGCGCATGGAACGCCAGTTCGTAGCGCGCCCGCGATCGATCCAGGCCCGGTCCGGTCGCCGAACGAATCACCATTTCGGCGAGTACCGACAAAGTGGTGGCGGTCGTTGGGGTCTCCGCTAGTTCGCACCGTCGCATGACGGCTTCGAATTCGGCGGCGTCCAGTTCGGCCACACGCTCAGCCGTTGCGCGGAGCAACGCCGAACGGGTGCGAAAATATGATGACGTCGTGCCGTCGGGCAGCCCTGCTTGTCGCTCACCTTGCGGTGCGTGAGCCCCTTGGCACCCTCGTCGGCAAGGAGTTGGATCGCGGCATCACACAGAATGCGGCGGCGCCCTTCGACATCAGCTTTCCGCTTCATAGCAACGC
>CAVQLO010000003.1:0-227013 GCA_963713385.1 uncultured Solirubrobacterales bacterium | reverse complement strand
ACAATATTGATCGATCGAAATTCGCACACGGCTCAATTTGCAAGCAGGAGGTCACCGGTTCGATCCCGGTTGGCTCCACTGGAAACCCCTGCAAATGGACGTCTTTGGGGACGGCGGGGCAAGGCGGGACCAAGTAGGGACTAAGCAAAACCGCCTCCGGCCGGGACCGGACGATTCACAAAGTGTGCTTCGTTCGGGACCTCCGGCGGCCGGTTACTGTCGTGAAGCCTCGACGGATCATTGCGCGTTGTTGGGAGCCATTATGTGCTAGTGAGCGGGGCGCCACCATGAGCACGAGATAGGATCCCCGAAGCAACTGAAGCTACGCCAGCACGAGCCGACGTTCGCTTGGCCGCTACGAGCGTCGGTCGGTTTCAAGCATGCGTCTCGTCTCGGCCCGACCGCACGCCCGCTCTTGGCGACTAGCGGGTCTCCTGAGCTCGGACGGCGACGCTCCTGCTGCCGCAATTCCGCGGGCATCCCTGCAGGCCCGCCCCCGGGAGTTGAGCGACACGCGCAAACGTGGCAACGCAATGACCGCCTTTGGGGACCCCGACCTCCGCGCATGCCGCGCTACCGGCCTGAGTCGGCCGTCAAGATCCGGCGGAGCAGGTACAAATCAAGGACCAAGGGGACGACGAACGCCAGGCCCCACCAACGTCCCGTGCCGCAGAGCACCGCGACGACGGCGGCGATCCAAACGGCTAGCACCAGCCGGATCACCAGCGATGACCTCCGGTGTCGCAGATCCCAGTTCATCGTTGCCGCCCAGGTCATTGTTGCCGCATAGTACCTCCGACCGGCCCTCTCTGATCCCGATCGTAGAAGCGGTCACTCGGCAGCGCCCGAGCGCGTTACTCCTCATGCCAGGCGAGGCGATCGTCCCGACCCGGACCGCTTTCATGTTGCGACGCCCCTCTCGGCGCACACGCCGGCGGTCTCGCTTGGCGCGGTGGCTGTCGGGAAAACCCGCTGTTAGGGGCGCGCCGGCAACCGGTGACATCGATTTGGTCGCCGTCGAGGGCGGCGCAGCCGCTGGGACGCCCCTTTCAGGCCCTGGCGACGGCGATCTGGTGGTTGTGGAGCTTAAGCAGGTTGTGCGTCGCCGCGATTAATCGCCACTCTGAACGCACGGCGGTTCGGCCTCTTCGTTGGAAGCGATCCATCTTGCGGTTGAACTTCACCTGTCCGAACACAGGCTCGATCATCCCCTGGCGCTTTCGATAAAGCGCGCCGCCGATCTCGGTCGCAACGACGCGGCGCATGAACGCGTATAGCCCACCGTCCCATCCCGGCCTGGCGCCGCCGCGTTGCGCGCGTCCGGCGGAATGATCACTTGGATCCCGCGCGCGACGACGCTCTCCATCTGCACCTGATGCCAATAGCCGGGATCGGCGACGACGACCTCGGGGGTCTCGGTGACACCGGCTTTCTCGAGCTCGTGTTCGGCGGCGGTGACCATCGGCTCCAGGTGCCCGAAGTCCGGGCAGTCGGCGTTCACCTCGGCGGCGATCACGATCTGCTTATCGCTGACGACTGCTTGGGCGTCGAGCCCTGCACGTACCCGCGCGGGGTCTTCACGTTGCGTGAGTCCGGGTCGGGAACGTTGACCTTCCCGGCCGGCATCTCAGGCGGCACATAGGGCTTCGCCGGAGTGCTCAGCTTGCGCCCGTCCGCCATCACCCCTCGGGCCCGCCACGCCTCATAGGCTGCGTTCGCGCGCTATTCTGTCCGAAGCTCCTCCTCCAGCCGGCGCTTTGACTCCTTGAGCCGCTTCGGGCGCGACTGCGGGATCGGCTTGGCCTCCTTGGCGCGCTGCTCGTCGAGCCGGCGCTTGGCCTCCGAAACCAAGCCCGGCGACCATGCTCGCTCGTCAGCTGCTCAGGAAGCCTATCGCCACGCTTGTCCCCATAGAGCTCGTCCTCCGCTGCGTCAACGGCGGCAGCCTCCTCGAGGATCTCCCGAGCGATCTGCTCATAGTCGCGACTTGAGTGATGCGAAGCGTTCGCGTGCATCTTGGTCCCATCGATCGCGCTCACCCCAACCTTCACCAGTCCGGCCTGCCTGCACAACGACAGCACGTCACCGAACAGCCCCGCCAGCGCCGCCTCGTGACGCTTGCGGAACTCCGCGATCGTCGAATGATCCGGCGCCAGATTCGCCGCGATCACCCGGTAAGCGACGTCCTCCACGCACTCGCGCTCGATCCCCCGCGAAGACCGATTCCCCTGCGCATACGCATACATCAGAAGCGCGACCATCATCGACGGCTCGTACGCCTGCCGCCCGTGACCATCGGCCCGATACGCGCCGTAAAACGCGGAGAGATCCATCTCCGCAACGGCCGCCAAGACAGTCCACGCCAAGTGATCCTCCGCCAACCAATCCCGCAACCACGGCGGCATCAAGAACGCCTGATCGCGATCACACTCAATGAAGTTCATAGGCATGCCCAGAATCGGTCTTCACCCACCGGACGGTACCCCTTTTCCCGACAGCCACCGCGGCAAGCAGGCTCAGAAGTGCGGCCGGCAGCCCCTCGAGGTGGGCGGCGACTCTGCGGTGATCCCATAGCGTCGGGGCATGGCAGACGAGACCCCCACGATCTACGAGTGGGCCGGGGGCCGAGAGGCGTTCGCGCGGTGGCTGAACCGGTTCTATGACCTAGTCGAAGGAGAGGCTCCAGAGATCGCGGCAATGTTCGGCGGGCGCGTGAGCGACGAGCACCGTACCCACGTAACCGACTCGTGGGTCGAGGTGATGGGCGGGCCCTCCGCTTACACCGAGCGGCGCGGCGGCTACGAGCACATGCTCTCCCGCCACCATGACCTCGCGATTACGGCCGAGCAGCGTCTGGCGTTCGTGACGCTGCTCAGCCGCGCGGCCGACGATGCCGGCCTTCCAGCTGACCCACAGTTTTGCGCCGCGATCATGGGCTATGCCGAGTGGGGCACTCGCCTGGCAGTGCACAACTCTCAGCCGGGCGGGCATACCGTCGCCCATGCACCGGTGCCGCGGTGGGGATGGGGGGTCGCACCGCCGTACGAGTCGCCTGCCAGCGGATCCTGAACGCCGCGGTCTCGCAGCGTGGGTCGCAGTCCGGCTGGCGAGCTTGCCGCCCGGCCGGGCATCACGATGTCCCATGTTTGCCCACCTGCCTGGCGCGGAAGCCAGGAGCGCGGGTAGCGGAGCGAGACGGCTCATAATCGATCAGGCCGAAGGCGCGTCACTCGTGCCGCGAAGCGCTGTGCGGCTTGCGCAAGCGCTCGGATCGTTGAACGAGGTAACGAAGGAGGTGGCATGAACATAGAGTTCCTTTCGACCGTGGCGGTGATCGCGCCCGATCCGCCTGCCAGCCGTGAGCTGTACGTCGAGGCGCTTGGGCTGCCGCTCGAGAGCCACGGCGCCGACTATCACCACAGCGAGCAGATAGCGGGCTGTAAGTCCTTCGGTATCTGGCCGCTGTCCGAGGCCGCCGACGCCTGCTTCGGGACGGCGCAGTGGCCGGTGGAGCGGACGGTGCCGCAGGTCAGCATCGAGTTCGACGTCGCGGACGCCGCGGCGGTGGGCCCGGCGGCGCGGGAGCTCGAGCAGGCCGGCTACGAGCTGCTGCACGCACCGCGCGAGGAGCCGTGGGGTCAGACGGTGGCCAGGCTGCAGTCGCCGGAGGGTGCGATCGTCGGGATCTCCTATGCGCCTGTGCTGCACGACGAGGACTGACTGGAGGGACGCGGCGGCTCCAGTTCTCGTTCCGCATCGGTCATTGAGATTCAGGGAAGCGGGCACATGTGGTCCGGCCCTCGGCGCGGTCCCGCTCCTATCGACGCGACGAGCATCTCGAACGCTCCGGCTCGAGTCTTGAAAAGCGCGGAACTGCGGTTCGTAGACTCCTCGCATGGGCGTGACGAAGCGAGCGGTCGCGTGGGTAAAGGACGACCCGTTCGGTGTCGAGTTTGCCGAGATCGACCTGAGCCCAAACCGCCTCAATGCGTGCGGGGTCGCCATCGCAGGAGCGTCGATGTCCTATCGGCTTGATTACACGCTCGAAACTGCTGCTGACTTCGTGACATCGCGCCTGCACGTCGTCAGCCGCGGCCAGGGCTGGCGCCGCACACTCGAGCTCTGTCGCGATGCTGAAGGGACGTGGACGCTCGGATTTGAGGAGAAGGTCGGGTCGATCTGCCTGCGCCTGTCGGTGATCCAACCTCGTTTGCCGACGCGCTCGACTGCGACCTCGGCCTCTCTCAGTGACCAATCTGATGCCTGTCCTCCGCCACGGCCTGCTCTCGGGCGGCGACCTGATCGAACTCACGACGGCGTGGGTCAGCTTCGCCGCCGACATCACACTCGACCCGGACGGGATTGCCATCGACTACCCCGGGATCGCGCGCCGACTCTGACTACGCGCATCCACCAGCCACTGGCTGGGGTGCGAGACCCGCATCGCACGCGACGCGCGCCTCTCAGCTCTCGAGGTCGCGGAGCCCGTTTGCGCGGAGGGCGGGACCGTCTATTGGTCTTGACGGCTGGGCTGCTGGAGCTGCCAGGTGTTGCCGTCGGGGTCTTGGAAGTAGGCGTGGCGGGCGCCCCAGCTTTCGTCCTGGACTTCGCTGATCTCGACCCCATGACTGGCGAGCTCGGCGCGCGCAGCGTCGATGTCGGATACGACAAGCAGCATCCCTTGCGCCGACCCTGGCGGGGTCGTGGCGACACCGGTGCCAATGGCGATCGAACAAGCCGACCCCGGAGGCGTCAGCTGCACGAAGCGAAGATCCTCGCTGATCGTGTGGTCCTGGTCGACGCTGAAGCCGACCTGCTCTGCGTAGAACGCCTTCGCGCGGTCGACGTCCGAGACAGGGACGGGGATCAGCTCAAGCCTCATGTCCGCGACGGTTCCTTTCTGGCGGGGGGTTGCGTTAGCAACGCCGATATGACAGCGTGCTGTCTATGCCAGGAACCCTACCGAAACGACAGCGTGCTGTCAAGCACCGAGGGCCAGCCGCCGACGCGTACAGCGCGCTTGTGGTCCAGGTACTGAAGCTCACCGCCGCTCTTGAAACGGCAGGCAACGCGCTCGCGCGCCCAGCCGGACAGAGCTCGGCCCGCTGGCAGGTCCTCGCCGCCGTCGAGGAAGGGCCCTTGTCCGTCGCCTCCATCGCGCGAGCGCTAGCGCACACCCGCCAAAGCGTTCAGCGCGTCGCCGACCTGCTTGTCGCCGATCGCCTCGCACATTACGTGCCCAACCCAGCTCACCGGCGGGCCAAGCTGCTTGAGCTAACGCCAGCCGGTCTGAGCGCCCTGCGAACAATCCAGGGCGCTCAGGCCGAATGGGCGCAACAGATCGCTGAGGGGCTCCGACCAGTTGAGCTCCAGGCAGCTCGGGAAACGCTCGTAGGCCTCGAGTGCCGCCTCGACGCCTGGACGACCCAGCAAACCGACTTCGAGTCGCGGTAGTTCGTAGTTAAGTCGGCTGCCGTGCACCCAGATCCGCTTCCGCTCGCGGACACGCCTCGACCCCACCAAAGACGTGCGACGTCCTTTGCGCGGACAGCAGGAGAGCCGGCGCCTTTCGATCGGACCGGGCCGCGCGCTGCCGGGACGCGTTGTGCTCCTGGCGATTTGCGGAATCGCCCCGAGGGCGGGCCGCTATGACCTGCTTTGCCAGCGCGACACGCACCTCCTCCGTGGCAAGGTGCATTGACCTGCCCGTCAGCCGGTCGAAACGGTCGTACGTGCTCGCGGCGGCGGGTCCGGGTCAGGGGCCGGTGGTGCCAAGGTCGTCCGTACGTCCGGCTTCCAGGCGGGACCACTGGGCGGTGGGACGTCCGTTGGTGCGTAGATGGGACATCACGGGGGCCTGCGGCCAGCCGGCGGGCGAGTCCTCCCAGGTCTCCTGCCGGCCGTAGACGGTTAGGTCGAGCAGTCCGTAGCTGTAGTCCATCGCCTCGACGCCGCGGAGGGTGGTCCAGTAGGTCTCGAAGACTCTGTCGCCGTTGCGCAGATAGCACACCACGTGCATTTTGCCGACGCGGCGTCCGACCAGCAATGCGTCGAGGGAGTCTTCGGCGGAATACCAGGGCATCTCCCAGCCCATGAAGTCGCGGTAGCGGATGCTCTCCTCGTATGGCCCCTGGCAGAACGTGGCGTAGGTGACGTCGCGCGAATGCAGGTAGGAGAGCTCCCCCACCTGCGTGGTGTAGTGCGTGCAGCCCTCGCACTGCTCGGCGGCGGGGTGGCCGTTCCACCACATGAAGTAGTAGGCGATGAGCTGCCGGCGGCCCTCAAACGCGTCCAGCAACGTCATCGGACCGCGCGGGCCGATCAGCGGGAGGCTCGGGTCCATCTCGACCATCGGGAGCCGGCGACGTGCCGCGGCGATCGCGTCGCCCTCGCGAGTATGCGCCTTCTCGCGGACCGGAGGGCATCGAGCTCGGCTTGGAACGTGTCCCGATCGACCGCGACGGGACGCTCCACCGGGTCGGTTACATCGGCTTCTGTCGGCCTGAGCTTGTTCGGTTCGTGGTTCATTGCTGACCTCGATTCGCTTGTTGATGGTCCGTGAGAGGTTGGCGGTCGGAGCGTGACCACCGGCGACTGGTTCACGCGCTCCCCCGAGGTGTGAGGACGATCATGGGGATGACGCGGTCGGTCTTGCGCGCCGCTTCGGCGAGCTGCGGGTAGTGTCCGGTTGCGCTTGTGAAGAGGCGCTCGCGCTCCTCGCCTGTCGCCTCCTCGGCCACGACGTCGATCGTCTCGGTGCCGACCTCGATTCGCGTGTTGGGCTGCGCGTTGAGGTTGTGGTACCAGTCGGGGTTGTTTGGCGCTCCGCCGTTTGCGGCCCAGATCAGGTAGCCGGCATCGTTGGGCAGGTAGGCGACCGGGTTGACTCGGCTCACGCCGGACTTCGCGCCGGTGTGGTGGAGCAAGAGCAGCGGGATCTCCTCCCATGTGCCGCCGACGCGTCCTTGGTTGGCGCGGAACTCGCCGATGATCTTGGCGTTGTACTGGGTGCGTGTCTCGGACATGGGATCTCTCCTCGTTTGGTGGGTGGGTGGGCGTGTGTGCTGTGTCCGCAACCTGGATGTCACCAGCGCGACGCGTCGTGCTGGCCCGTGACCGCCGGAGCGGCCGCGGGCCAGCACTGTGGCGGGGCGTTCAGGCAGCGATCGGCTCGGCGGGTACGAGCGCGGCGTTCTGGCGCTCGAGCTCCTTGGCCGCGCCCGTGCGCCAGCTCTCGGCCTGCATCTCCGAGAACGGGTCGGGGAAGATCTCCTCATCCCCGTTCTCCACGCCGTCGAAGATGGCTTGGGCGACCGACTCCGGCGAGGACTTCGGGATCGGGAGGTCGCGGATCATGTCGGTGTCGATCGGACCGGGCAGGACGGCATGAACCTTCACGCCCTGGCCGGCCAGGAGCGCGCGCAGCGACTGCGTCACCGAGAACGCTGCGGCCTTCGAGGCCGAATAGGCCGGCAGGATCGGCACCGCGGCGAACGCCCCGATCGAGACGACGTTGACGATCCGTCCCCTGCTCTGGGTCAGCGACGGCAGCAACGCCTGGGTCACCATCAACGGGCCGTAGACGTTGACGTCGAAGTGCTGCTCGAACGCGGCCCGACTGCTCAGGTCATCGGGCAGCGACACGCCGGCGTTGTTGATCAGGATGTCGAGCGATTCGACGCTCTCGACAGCCCGCTGGATCTGCGCCCAGTCGGTCACGTCCATGATCAGCGGCGTGACCCGATCATCCGGGTGGGCGATCGGCTGCCGCGACGCGGCGTACACGCGCTGCGCGCCCCGCCTCAGCGCCTCCTCGACGAGCGCCTGCGCCAAGACCACGGTTGGCGCCGGTCACCAGAATTGTCTTGTCGGTGATTGTCATCTCTTGCTCCTTAGATCTCGGGTTCTCGACGATCTGGATCGCCCTTTTGAGAACAGAGATACGAGCGCACACGAAAATCCATCGCTGCACGCTTCAGCGTCCGCACAAGACGGTCGATCATCGGCTCCTCAGCACAGCCAGCAGGCGACGCAGAGACTCGCTCGGCGTCGCACGCCTGGACGGCCTGGTCTCGAGTTACGTGGACGTCTGGGAGCGAGGCGACGTCGATGCGATCGTCGCGATGCTCACCGACGGCGCCGCCATCGCGAAGCCATAGGTGCCGTCCTGGTAGCTCGGCAGCCTCGACGCCCTTGCTGTTTCTCGCCGGTGTGGCGCTCCCCAAAGGTGAGCAAACGAGTCGCGCTCTGCAGCTACCACACGCCGATTCTTGGGGAGACCCCTCAGGGACAGGCTGGCGGAGGTGCCGTCACGAGAGCGTTGGATTTGCGTTGCGCCTCGTATCTCTGTTGATAGAGGGTATTGAGACCCCGAACTTATGAGATCGAAGGCGCGACCATGGCGATCGCAAAAGGCAGAGGCGGGCGCACCGCGGCTCTTTGACAACAGCCTGAAAAAGGAGACGAGAGGATGACCAGACATAAGACCGGAACACGGGAGGAGTGGGCAGCCGCGAGTGCGGAGTTGCTCGTCCGCGAGAAGGAGCACACACGCGTGGGCGACGAGCTTGCGCGGCAGCGCCGGGAGCTTCCCTGGCTTCCGATCGAGAAGGACTACGAGCTCGACACCGACGACGGCACGCGCGCCTTCGCGGAGCTGTTCGACGGGCGCAGTCAGCTGCTCGTCTACCACTTCATGTTCGGCCCAAGCTACGCGGATGGTTGCCCGACGAACTCGTCGATCGCGGACGCCGTCGACGGCATCGTGGCGCACCTGAACGCGCGCGACGTGACGATGCTCTTCGTATCACAGGCGCCGCTCGAGAAACTGCAAGCGTACAAGCGGCGTATGGGCTGGAGTTTCCCCTGGGCGTCGTCGGCCCACAGCGACTTCAACTTCGACCTCGGCTTCTCGAGCGACATCGAGCAGGCGCGCGAGGCGCTCGCGCCGATCCTCGAGTCCCTGCCGCCAATCGTTGCTCACAACGCGAACGCAACCGGCACGGATATTTTCGGCTACCTGACCGAGAGCCCCGGCTTCAGCGCCTTCGTCCTTGATGACGGGATCGTTTACCAGACCTACTCGACCGGGGCTCGCGGGGTCGAGTTCGTGATGAGCTACTACCCGATCCTCGACCACGCGCCCAAGGGCCGCGACGAGGGCGACGCCTTCCAGACGTGGCTGCGACGCCACGACGAGTATGAGACCAAGTGATGCCCGATTTGGTCATACGACGTTCTGCCAGGGCCCGTAGGCTGGCAGCGATGGAGGACCGCGAACAACCGCTGCTCGAGGCCGCCCGCCACGGCGACGAACGCGCCTTTAGCCAGCTCGTCGCACCGCATCGCCCGATGCTGCACGCCCATTGTTATCGGATGCTCGGTTCGGTTCACGACGCAGAAGACGCGCTCCAAGAAGCGCTGCTGAATGCATGGCGCTCGCTGCCCCGATTTGAAGGCCGCAGCTCGCTCAAATCCTGGCTGTACAGGATCGCCACCAACGCCTGCTTGAGGACGATCGAGCGACGGCCCAAACGAATGCTTCCCATCGACTACGGCCCCGCGGCCGACCCTCACGAGCTACTCGCCAGACCGCTGGTCGAGTCCGTGTGGGTTGAGCCCTACCCGGGCATGGGCGTCGAACTCGAGGCCCCAATCGCCTCGCCGGCCGCCCGCTACGAGCAGCGCGAGAGCGTCGAGCTGGCGTTCGTCGCAGCCCTGCAACACATCCCGGCACGCCAGCGGGCAGTCCTGATCCTCCGAGACGTGCTCGGGTTCTCGGCAAGAGAGGTGGCCGAGACGCTCGAGATGACACCCGCCGCGGTCGATACGGCGCTACAGCGCGCGCATAAAACCGTCGACGCGCGACTGCCGGCAAGAAGCCAGCAGGCCACCCTGCGAGCAATCGGTGACGAGCGGCTGCGCGAGATCGTCGACGGCTTCGTCGACGCATGGGAACGCGCCGACGTCGACGCCGTTGTCGCGATGCTCGCCCACGACGCAACGCTCGCGATGCCACCGCGGCCGACCTGGTTCCGTGGGCGAGACGCGATCGCGACCCTCCTACGTGGCATCCCGCTCCCGGCGGGCACACGCTGGCCACTGCTGCCGGTCGAAGCCAACGGGCAACTCGCGTTCGGTGAGTACAGATGGAATCACAGGACGGAACGCTTCGGCGTTGAGGGCGTGATCCTGCTTACGCTCGGGGACGCGCTGATCGCCGACATCACCATGTTCCGCGACCCAGATCTCGTCGCCTGCTTCGGACTACCGGAACCACTGGAGCCCTAAGCCGCTACTCAGCACCGCCACGGTCTCATTCAGTGGTCTACCTCTCCAGTCGCGGTGCACCCTCTACCTACCGTCCGGCCGGCGGGCGGGCGGCCGCAAGTACTGCGCACCCCGAGCGATGGATTTCGCCGCCGACTCGGATCTCAATTGAAAACAGTCCAAGCGGACAGCGAAAGGAGAACCGAGATGGGAAAGATCGTGATCAGCGAGAACGTAACGCTCGACGGAGTCGTCCAGGACCCGACTGGTGAGGAGGGCTTCGCGCGCGGCGGCTGGTTCGGCCAGATCAAGGACCGCCCGGATGTGGCCAAGCTCGCGCTCGACGACGCGCTTCACGCCGAGGCCCTGCTGCTGGGTCGGCGCAGCTACGAGTTTTTCGGCGCGCGGTGGCCGTCGCGGAGTGGCGAGTTGGCGGACAGGTTGAACAGCCTGCCCAAGTACGTCGTGTCCTCGACTCTCGAAGATCCTGACTGGAATAACTCGACGGTGCTAAAGGGCGCCGCCGTGGACGAGGTCTCGAAGCTCAAGCACGAGCTGGACGGCGAGATCCTCGTCTTGGCCAGCTTCCAGCTCGTGCGCGCGCTGATAGAGCACGACCTCGTCGATGAGCTGCGGCTGAAGATCTTCCCGGTCGTGCTCGGGGCCGGCGAGCGCCTGTTCGGCGAGACCAACAACACGAAGCCCATGCGCCTGCTCGGCAACCAGACCGTCGATGACGGCGTGGCCTTCCTCACCCACCAGCTCGTCCGGTAGGGCCTAGCAGGCGTCGGACAGTCCAGCGCTCCGCGGGGCTCGGTCGGTCGACCGATGGATTCCCGCGCCCCTCTGTATCAGTACTCAATAGAGACCAATGAAAGACAGACGCGATCATCAACCACGTGGGCTCGTTCATCTCGAGTTGCACACCCACGATCTGGCAGGCGCGAGCACGTTCTATCGCCAGCTGCTTGGTTGGCGGACAGAGCGCCTGCATTGTCGGTCGGGCACCTACCACGGCCTGGCCCTTGGCGGCGCGCTCGATGGCGGGATCGTCGAGTGCGGTGCACGGCGGCCGATCTGGCTTCCGTACGTGGAGGTGCACGAGATCGAGGCGATGACCGAGCGCGGGCGGGCGCTGGGAGCGGCGGTGTTGCTCGAGCCACGCGAGGGGCCGGCGGGATGGCGCAGCGTGCTGGCCACGAGCGATGGTGGCGAGATCGCGCTGTGGCAGCCGAAGGGTACGCTCGTGCGAGGGACCAGATGACCGACTCTCAGCTACTCGAGGCAGCTATCGGCGGGGATCAGGCAGCGTTCGCCGAGCTGGTGCGGCCGCACCGGCGGCCCCTTCACGCGCACTGCTATCGGATGCTCGGCTCCCTGCAGGATGCCGAGGATGCAGTGCAGGAGACGCTCCTGCGTGCGTGGCGGAGCCTGTCGTCGTTTCAGGGGCGAAGCTCGCTGCGAAGCTGGCTGTATTCGATCGCCACGAACGTCTGCCTGCGCGCGATCGAGCGCAGACCTTCGCGTGTGCTGCCGATCGACTATGGCCCACCCGCGGATCCACACGAGCCGATCCAAGCGCCGCTGCTCGAGTCCGTGTGGATGGACCCATATCCCGACGCGCAGCTCGGCCTCGACGACGGCCTCGCCGGACCGGAGGCCCGCTACGAGCAGCGAGAGAGCATCGAGCTCGCGTTCATCGCCGCGCTCCAGCTTCTACCGCCTCGGCAGCGGGCGGTGCTCATCCTCCGCGACGTTCTCGGCTTCTCTGGCGCGGAGGTCGCCGAGGCGCTCGAGACGACGCCGGCCTCGGTCTACAGCGCCCTGCAGCGCGCGCACGCGACGCTGGAGGAGCGACGGCCGGAGCGCAGCCAGCAGGCGACGCTCGGCTCGCTCGGCGATGAGCATCTGAAAGAGATCGTCGCACGCTATGTCGAAGCCTGGGCGCGCAACGACGTGGACACGATCGTCGGGATGCTCACCGACACCGCGACGCTTGCGATGCCCCCGATCCCGAGCTGGTATCACGGGCGCGAAGCGATCGAGAGGGTGCTGCGCAGCGCGGTGTTCGACGGCGCGCGGAGTTGGCGGATGTTGCCTACCGCCGCCAACGGTCAGCTGGCGGTCGGCGCCTACGAGCTCGACAGCTCGGGGGTCTACGCCCCACATGGCGTGACAGTCCTGACCCTCGAGGCTGAGCGAATCGACGAGATCATCCACTTCCGCACGCCGTCGCTGGTCGCGTCGTTCGGGCTGCCTGCCCAGGCATAATCTCGGCAGCGATGGCTTCGATTCGCAAGGAGATCGTGATCGACGCGAGTGCGGAGCGCGTCTGGGACGCGCTGCGTGATTGGGGAGGGCTGCATGTGCGGCTCGTGCCCGGTTTCGCGACCGATGCCCGACTGGACGGTGAGGACCGGATCGTCACGTTCTCCAACGGCAGCGTGCTGCGCGAGCGATTGGTTGACCTCGACGACGACGCGCGCCGGCTCGTGTGGTCGGTCGTCGACCCGCCATACACCCATCACAACGCATCGGCTCAGGTGCTCGCGGACGGAGCAGACCGCAGCGTGTTCGTGTGGATCGCCGATTTTCTCCCGAACGAGCTCGCCGGTCGCGCCGCACCTCTGATGGAGCAAGCGTTGAGCGTCATCAAGCGCACGCTCGAGCCCGAGCGACCGGGCCAATAATCAACATCGGAGCGTGCTCGGGCCGTTGAAGCCGGAGTCCGCTCACGGGCAGGGCGGCGATGCGCGAGCCGTTCGGACTTCCCGCGCGCGCGTAGCGCGCGGACGGTCTCGCCTCCAAGCACTCCGCGGCAGCGATGCGCGCGCGAGCGATGGATTTCCGCTCCTCCTCGTATCTCCATTGACAACGAGGAAGTACCGGCAACCCACCGAGTCAAGGAGGTCGCAAATGACGCCCACAACACCACCCATCAACCGCTGGCGCGCGTTCTCGCTGCTGGCCGTCGCGTACTTCATGACGATCGTCGACCTGACGATCGTCAACGTCTCACTGCCCACGATCGGCCACGATCTGCATTTCACTCAGACCAACCTGCAGTGGGTGGCGACCGCTTACGCGCTCACGTTCGGTGGCCTGCTGCTGTTGGGCGGCCGCGCCGCCGATCTGCTTGGCCGCAGGCGGGTCCTGATGGTAGGGCTCGGCCTGTTCACGGCGGCGTCGCTGGCCTGCGGGCTCGCGACCAGCGCGGGCTTCCTGATCGCGACCCGGGCCGTCCAAGGGGTCGGTGCGGCGATCATGCTGCCCGCCGCGCTGTCGATCGTGATGAACATGTTCCAGGAGGGCGCGGAGCGCAACAAGGCACTCGGGATCTGGGGCGGACTCGCCGCCGCCGGCGCGACTGTCGGGCTGATCGCCGGAGGGATCCTCACCCGCTACGCCGGCTGGCAGTACATCTTCTACCTGAACGTCCCAATCGGCCTGGCCGCACTGGCGCTGGTACCGAGGTCGTGCCCGAGAGTCGCCTGGCCACTGCGCGCCGGCGCTTTGACGTGGCCGGTGCGATCACTGGCACGGGCGGACTGGTGCTGCTTGTCGACGCGATCTCCCAAGCCCCCCAGTATGGCTGGGGCGCCACGCGGACGATCGCGGTCCTGGCGGCATCCGTCGTGCTGCTCGTCTCCTTCCTCGCGATCGAGAAACGGGCCGAGTGGCCGATTCTGCCGCTCTCGATCTTCCGGCTGCGCTCGCTTGCCGGCGCGAACATAGCAGCGGTGCTGCTGGTCGGCAGCTTCTATGCCTTCCTGTTCGTCGGCACCCTGTACATGCAGCAGGTGCTGCACTTCAGCGCGCTGCAGGCCGGGCTTGCGTGGCTGGCGGCGTCGGTGACCTCGCTCGCGCTCGCCGGCGTCTCCCAGCTCCTGGTCACCCGTATCGGAGCAAAGCCGGTGATGGCGGCCGGGATGACGTTGATCGGCGCCGGGGTGCTCTGGGCGACCCGAGTACCCGTCCAAGGCCATTTCGTCGGCAACCTGCTCGGGCCGTTCATCGTCGCGGGCGCAGGGACGGCGTTCGCGTTCATCCCGGTCTCGATCGCCGCGCTCGCCGGCATCAAGGAGCATCAGGCCGGACTGGCTTCCGGGCTCCTCAGCACCAGCCAGCAGGTGGGCGGAGCGCTCGGGATCGCGATCGCCTCGAGCATCGCCGTCAGCCACACCAACGCACTGCTGCACGCCGGACACACGGTACCCGAGGCGCTGACAGGCGGCTTCCAGCACGCCTTCTGGGTGCTCGGCGCGGTCGCGCTGCTTGCCCTCCCGGTGATCTTCGCGCTCGTCGGCCGAGACGAGCGCACCGACCCGGTGCCCAAGACCACCATCCCTGACGCGCAGCCCGCCCTCGTATCAGCGAACTAATCCAGATCAACGAACGTCCACTACAACATCCCGCAGAAATAGTAAGGAGACCGACATGAGCAAGCTAGATGGAAAGAACGTCCTGGTCGTCGGCGCGAGTCGCGGCCTCGGGCGAGGAATCGCGGAGCAGTTCGCGGCCGCAGGCGCCAACGTGACCGCTCTGGCACGCTCAGGGCCGGCGCTCGAAGAGCTGGCGGCCGCCATCCCCACCATCGGGATCGAGGTGGCCGATGCGACCGATTCCTCGGTGGTCGACACAATGCTGGAGCGTCATAAACCCGACGTGCTGGTACTGGTCGCCGGCGCACAGCCGACGATGCTGCCGCTGCAGGACCAAACCTGGGAGTCCTTCTCGCGCAACTGGGAGGTCGACGTGCGAATGACATTCGAGTGGATCCGCAAGGCGCTGGTGTTGCCGCTCGCGCCGGGGAGCCAAATCCTCGTGATGAGCAGCGGCGCCGCGATTCCTGGCTCACCTATGACCGGCGGCTACGCGGGGGCAAAGGCCATGCAGCGCTTGCTCGCCGCCTACGCCAACGAGGAGTCCACGCGCGGCGAGCTCGGCATCGCGGTAAGCGCCGTCCTACCAGGCATGACGCCGGAAACCGACATCGGGCGGGCCGCCATAGCCACCTACGCCGACCGTGCGGGAGTCAGCGAGCAACAGCTCATCCAGCGCATCCCTCCGCCGGTCACACCGCTGACGGCGGGAGATGCCTTCGTGGCACTCGCGAGCGGCGAGGATAGCCTGGGCGCCTACACCCTCACAGGCGCCGGGCTCCAAGAGCTCGCCCCCGGACGTTTCTAGTAGGACGCGGTGGGCCGGGTCATGGACGAACCTTTCGTGCGTCCCGGCAGGACGTAGCCAGCAGTGTGTCGTGGGCTCGCCCCCGCAGGCGGTGATCGTGCCGGCGAGTCCTGCTCTGCTTCCGGCACGAGCATCGCGAGCGCGACGCCGTCTTCCCTGCAACGCGCGGAAAGGAGGTGACGGTCCTGTGGAACCCGCCTGGTCAGCACACTGGGTGCTGCCGCGACTCGCAGCTCTGCGCTACTTCAGTTCACGAAATCGGTCTCTCGACCTCGAACTCAAGACACCACGATTCCCGATCATGTCCGCCATGTTCGAGAGGTTTGGGCTCGACCCCGCTAAACCGCACAAGCAAGCCATTTCCGCCGACAGAGGGGCCCCCAGATTGCAGCTGACGCTCGTCAGATTGCGCGGCGAACCGCGAGAAACGAGCGAGTTAAGGACGTGACGCAGCTTCCCACGTCCAGAATCCACCTAATCAGCGACACAGAGGCCACGTAGAAACATACCCCTGAGCAGGCAAAACGCCGATGGCGAGACCCAGATTCGAACTGGGGACACCACGATTTTCAGTCGTGTGCTCTACCAACTGAGCTATCTCGCCGCGGTCGCCGCGAGCGGCGTCGCGATCCCCAACCTTACCCGCTCGCCGGCGTATGGCGAACCCACCGCGGGCGTCCTCCGAGCCGTCTCCTAGTGTCCCGCGGATGGCGCGCCACGACGAGATCCTGCTCGGCGACAACCTCGACATCCTGCCGCGATTTCGCGACGGGTCCTTTCAGCTGATCTACGTCGACCCGCCGTTCAACACCGGGCGCCAGCAGACGCGCAGGACGCTGCGCACGGCCGCTGACGAGGGCGGGGACCGCGTCGGCTTTCAGGGCCGGCGCTTTCGCAGCCGGCTGCTCGCCGAGTCCTCATACGCCGACGCCTTCGAGGACTACCTGTCGTTCCTGGCGCCGCGGCTGGCGCATGCGCGCCGCCTGCTGTGCGACAGCGGCACGCTGTACTTCCACATCGACTACCGCGAGGCGCACTACTGCAAGCTGGCGCTCGACGAGATCTTTGGCCGCGACTCGTTTCTGAACGAGATCGTCTGGGCCTATGACTATGGCGCGCGCACCAAGCGCCGCTGGCCCGCCAAGCACGACACGATCTTCGTGTACGTCAAGGATCCGACCGCCTACTTCTTCGACGCCGAGGCGGTCGACCGCGAGCCCTACATGGCCCCCGGCCTGGTCACCGCCGAGAAGGCGGCGCGCGGCAAGCTGCCGACCGACGTCTGGTGGCACACGATCGTGCCGACGAGCGGTCGCGAGAAGACCGGCTACCCGACACAGAAGCCCGAGGGCATCGTGCGGCGCATGGTGCAGGCCTCGACGCGCCCCGGTGACTGGTGCCTTGACTTCTTCGCCGGATCGGGCACGCTCGGCGCCGTCGCCGTCGCGCTCGGGCGCCGCTACGTGCTGATCGACTCCAACCCCGATGCGATTCGCGTGTGCCGGCAGCGCCTCGATCGAGGCGGCCGCGGCGATCTCAGCGCGGGTGCCGGCGCCGCGGCGTCTGGCTGATCTGAGAGCGGACTTCGGCTGGGCGGTTCAGGAGGCGTGCGTCAGCGACGCGACGGCGGGTGCGGTGAGCAGGTCCTCGACCGCCTCGACGGACTCCTCGATGTTCTCGAGCACCCTCATGCCGTCCCGCTCGCGCGACAGGTCGCCGCCGACAGCGGCGCCGCCGAGCACGATCGGCAGATCGGGGTGGGTGGCGCGCAGGTCGTGAACGGCCGACTTGACCGTCTCGGCGGCCGCGACGACCGTCGCCCCGAGCACGACCACGTCGGGCGACTCGCTCTCGACCGCGGCCTTCAGCCCCTCGGCCGACAGGTCGGTGTCGAGCACCGTCTGATAGCCGGCGGCCGCGAGCTGGTCGCGCACCATCTCGAGCTCGAGCGTGTGCTCGTCGCCCTGCACGCCGGCGAGCAGCACACGCTCGCGCGTCGATTCGGTGGAGCCGAGGATGTAGCGGTAGACGGAGGCGAGCACGCGCCGCGTGATGCTCGTCGCGAGCTGCTCGCGAGTGATGTCCAGCTCGCCCCCCTCCCACAGCTCACCGACGTGGCGCAGCGCGGGCACGATCACCTCGCCGTGCAGCGCCCTCGGAGAGAGGCCTTCTTCGAGCGCGTTGGCGATGGCTTCCTCGGCCATCTCCGCGTCGCCGCGTTGCAGTGCCGTCGAGTACTTTTCGCGCGTGCTCTGGACGAGCGCGACGGGCTCGATTTTCTCCGGCACGCGCACCTCGTCGCCCGCGTTTCCGATGATCTCCATGAAGGCGTCGAGCAGCACCGGGTCAAAGTGGCGTCCGCGCTCGGCGCGCATCATGCGCACCGCCTCTTCGATCGAGAAGGCCTTGCGGTAGACGCGGTCGCTCGTGAGCGCGTCGAAGACGTCCGCGACCGCGACGATGCGGCCCTCCAGCGGAATTTCCTCGCCCGCCAGACCGCGCGGGTAGCCGGTGCCGTCCCACTTCTCCTGGTGGCTGAGCGCGATGGTCGCGGCCAGGTCGAGGATCGAGGAGGACGACCCGCCGACCAGGCGGTGGCCCTCCTCGGCGTGGGTCTCGACGATCGCGCGCTCCTCGGGCGTCAGCGGCCCGGGCTTGAGCAGGATCGCGTCCGGGATGGCCACCTTGCCGACGTCGTGCAGCGGCGCGGCGTAGCGAAGCTTTGAGCAGAACTCCTGGTCCATGCCGATCTGTTCGGCCAGCAGCGCCGACAGGCGCCCGATGCGTTCGATGTGCGCGCCGGTGTCCTCGTCGCGGAACTCGACCGCCATCGCCAGGCGGCGCACGGTCTCGGCCTGCGCGCTCTCGAGCTCAGACAGCGCGTGCTCGAGCTCGCCCGAGCGGCCGTCGATCTCGCGCTTGAGCGCGGCGCGCGTGTCCTCGCCCGATCGCCACCCGAGCACGGTCGCCGCGCCCACCAGCACGGCCGTGAAGATCGCCGCGATCGTCGAAGCGCCGACCAGCACCGCAGCCGCGAACGCGGCCGCCACGCAGAGGGCAGCCCACACCGCCCAGCGTCGCGCCTCGCCGTGCTGGACGGGCCAACGAAGGCCGGCTTGTGTCACTCCGCTCAGGGCTATCACGTCCTTTCGGTCTGCACGTACGGTGGGTGGTTGGGCTTGCACGCCGCTCTCATCTGCGTTCGACGACGTCGCGCGGCGCCTTGAGTGCCTCAAAGCGCACTAGACGCATGAACGACGGGCTCTGGCGGCTATCGAAGCGATCGCAGGCGGCTTATTTCGATCGCGTTCGCGGGCGCCGCCAACACCACCTGCGCGTTCCAGCGATTGAACGACACGCGACCGGCGCTCGATGCGACCGCCGAGAACCTGGAGCGGATACGGCAGGCCGGTCGTCGCGATGTAGATCGTGCCGCCCCGCGAACGGTCCTTCAGCGCGATCGCGCTGACACCGCCGAGCGTCGTCGTCGAGCCCTTCTGCAGCCTGCCGTGGTTGGCGAACGTGGTGTCGATCAGCGTCCGCAGGTCCGTCAGCGCCGCCAGCGAGGCAAAGCCCTGGCTGCTCGCGGGCGCCTTCAGCCAGCGACCGGCCAGCAGCCGCGCCGCCGATGGACCGACGAGCCGGCGGTAGAAGGCTTCGCTGCCTTTGATGTAGATCGTGTTCGCGACACGGATGACTTCAAAGCTCGCGCCCATCTCCGAGAGCGTCCCGCGCGCGCCGCTGTTGGCGAGCAGGCTGAGGTCGAACGTCAGCGGCTGGCCGCCGCTGACGATCGCGCCCGCGACATGAACCGACGCGGCGGCGTCGGCCGCGAGTTGCGAGGCGGCGAGGATCTCCGTGGGCGTCTTGGACTCGATGCCTTCATCCACCGAGGAGCCGCAACCGGCGAGCGCAGCCGCGCTCAGCGCGAGCGCGAGCCAGCGCCAGGGTCGGGCCGTCGCAGCGCCCGCCGCCGGACCTCGGCCGAGCAGCTCAGCTGGGGCCGGTGATGGTCGCGAGCCCATCGCGGCGCGCACTCTAGCCGCAGGCCCAGTCGATCCGGCGCACGGCTGCGAGGGCTAGGGTATCGCCAGCATGACCGACGACGACCTCCCGCCCGCGACCTCACAGCCGAGCGACGTGCGCTCGCTGTATCGCAAGCACTTCTCCGATCGCCGCAAGGAGCGCCAGCTGTTCGGCGCCGGCTCGTTCTTTGTCACGTTCGCCACGGTGCGCGCGATCACGCACGCGATCCGCGCCGAACGCGGCCCGTTTCGCAACATCACGCCGGGCGGGCGCCACATCCACCACATGACGTTCGGCATCGCCGGCCTGCTCAGCGTCGGCTACCTGTGGATGCTCGAGATCGGCGTCAACGAGCAGCGGCTCTCCTCGCGCGCGACCGCCGCCGTGTTCGGCAGCGGCGCCGCGCTGACGCTCGACGAGTTCGCGCTGTGGCTGAACCTCGAAGACGACTACTGGAACAAGCAGGGCCGCGAGAGCATCGACGCGGTCGCGCTGTTCGGCTCGCTGCTCGCCGTCAGCGCGCTGGGCAGGGGCTTCTTCGTCGAGCTGCTGCAGCGCGGACGTTCTGACGCCACGCCCCTTCCTCGCGAGCCTGACGCCGGCGTTCATGCCGCGCGCGATGGCTGATCGGCGCTTGGCTCTTACCCGGCGTGCGGGGCCGCGAGCTCGACCCGCCGGAGCATCACGATGCTCGCCGCCAGGATCCAGAGCAGCGACGCGATCGGCGCGATGAACCCGAAGGCTCCGCCGATCGCAAAGAAGCCGCTGTCGGCGAAGAACCCGACGCCGCCAACGAGGTTCAAAAGGGCGACGATCGAGCGCGGCCGGCGCCATCGCGCTGGTCAGCGTGCCGGTCAACCTGATGGCGAGCGCCGCGCCCGCGAAGAAGACCGCGAAACCGAAACCGGAGGCGAAGAACAGATCGTTGGCGACGTCGTACAGGGCGTGGTTGAGGTTTGCGTCGCCGGCGCTCGCGACCTGGAACACGGCGCCGTTGAGCACCGCCGTGCCGGCCAGGATCATGCTTGCCGCTGCGACGCCGCCGGCCAGCATGGTGGAGCCAGGGCGGGTGCCGGTGCGATCGGCCGCTCCGAAGTAGGACCGCAGCGCGCCCACGAACACCAGGAAGACGGCGAACGCGGCGCATGTCAGGTAATTGGCGGCGAGGATGCTCCCGCGTTTGTCGCTGAAATAGGTGGCGATCTTGGAGACCTCGTCGGCCTTCGGCGGCGTGCCAGGAAGGAACACCGCCACGACGCCGAGGACTACGAACACGATCCCCACGAGCCCTCCTAGGCGACGGGCCTGATCTGCGGTCAACGACATGCGCAGCTCCTCTCTGGTCGTTTTCGCCGATCCTTTGCCAGCACCCGGAGCCGTCGAGACGCCGCCCGCGCTCGGCGAGGCCCTGAGCACCGCTTGATCAGGCGCTGGTAGGGATCTGCCTAACAATCTACTCCGGGATCGTCGGCGGCGTCGGGCGCTGTTGGCACCGCCGGCGAGGCGAGCGATCGCTTCAGGAGCCCCGCTCGCGCCCGCGGGCTCCCACGGTCCTCACACCCCGATCGCCACGTACTTCGTCTCGAGGTACTCGGCGATCCCCTCAAAGCCCCCCTCGCGCCCGAACCCCGACTGCTTGACGCCGCCGAACGGCGCGGCCGCGTTGGAGACGACGCCGCGGTTGAGCCCGATCATGCCGCTCTCGATGCCCTCGCTGACGCGCAGCGCGCGCGCGAGGTCGCGCGTGTAGAGGTAGGCGACGAGGCCGTACTCGGTGCGGTTGGCGGCCGCGAGCGCCTGCTGCTCGGTCGAGAAGGTGGCGATCGGCGCGACCGGCCCGAAGATCTCCTCGGACAGCACGCGCGCGTCGTCGGGCACGTCGGTGATGACCGTCGGCGAGAAGAAGTAGCCGTGGCCGTCGATGCGCTCGCCGCCGAGCAGCACGCGCGCGCCGCGCGCGACGGCGTCGTCGACGAGCTCTGCGACCTTCGTGCGCTGGCGATCGTCGATCAGCGGGCCGACGTCGGTGTCCGGCTCGGTGCCGCGGCCGACCTTCAGCGCGGCCATGCGCTCGGCCAGGCCGCGCGCGAAGTCCTGCGCGATCGACTCGTGCACGTGGAAGCGGTTGGCCGCCGTGCACGCCTCGCCGACGTTTCGCATCTTGGCGAGCATCGCGCCGTCCAGCGCGGCGTCGAGGTCGGCGTCGTCGAAGACGAGGAACGGCGCGTTTCCGCCGAGCTCCATCGAGACGCGCAGCACCTGCTCGGCCGACTGTTCGATGAGCGTGCGCCCGACCTCGGTCGAGCCGGTGAAGGACAGCTTGCGCGTGCGCGGGTCGCGCAGCAGCGGCTCGATCACGGCGCCCGAGTGCGCGGCGGTGATGACGTTCAGCACGCCGCCGGGCAGGCCGGCCTGCTCGAGGATCTGCGCGAGCGCGAGCATCGACAGCGGCGTCTGCTGCGCGGGCTTGACGACGATCGTGCAGCCGGCGGCGATCGCCGGCGCGATCTTGCGCGCGCCCATCGCGGCGGGGAAGTTCCACGGCGTGACGAACACGCACGGCCCGACCGGCTGGCGCATCGTGAGGATGCGCCCGTCGCCGTTCGTGTTGACCATGTAGCGGCCGTGCACGCGCACCGCCTCCTCTGAGAACCAGCGAAAGAACTCCGCCGCGTAGCTGATCTCGGCGCGGCTTTCGCTGAGCGCCTTGCCCATCTCGAGCGTCATCAGCAGCGCGAGCTCATCGGTCTGCTCGACGATCGCCTCGAACGCGCGCCGCAGGATCTCGCCGCGCTGGCGCGGCGCGGTCGCCGCCCACTCGGCCTGCGCGTCGGCCGCCGCCGCGAGCGCCGCGAGCGCGTCTGCCACCTGGGCGTCGGCGACCTCGACGAGCGTCTGGCCCGTCGAGGGATCCTCGACCGCGAGGCGTCCGCCGCCGGTCGCCTCGCGCCAGCTGCCGCCGATGTAAAGGCGCGTCGGCGCGCGCTCCAGCGCCGCGCGCTGCTGCTCGGCCGCGCTCACCCCAGCGACCCGCTCGCGCGCCGCACCGAACGGTTGGCCGTCCTCGCGGGCGCGCGCTCATGGTCGCTGCGCGGCGCTCCGATCCCGGTCTTGCGCAGCAGGCGAGGTCGCTTGCATGGCCGCGCCGCACGGCCGTCTGGGCGCAATTGAGCACGGATGCTCGCCATGAGCTCAACCTACCACCGCTTTCACATATCGCTCGTCGCGCTCACCGCGGTCCTCGGCGCGGCGCTCGCGCTCGCCGCCGCCGGCGCGCAGGCGGCGAACCTCGTGATCGAAGGAGCGGGCGACGGCCATGGCGTCGGCATGAGCCAGGAGGGCGCCTTCGGCTACGCCGAGCACGGCGCCAGCTACCAGCAGATCCTCGCCCACTACTACACCGGCACCGCGCTCGCGCAGGCGCCGGCGGGAGCGCAGGTGCGGGTGCTGATGGGCGCCAAGGTGCAGTCGGTCGCGCTTGAAACCTACGTGCGCGGGGTCGTCTCGGCGGAGGTCCCCGCCAGCTGGCCGCTGGCGGTGCTCGAGGCGCAGGCGATCGCCAGCCGCACCTACGCGCTGACCGCGCACGCGGGCGGCTCGCGCTTTGACGTCTACTCCGACACGCGCTCGCAGGTCTACCGCGGCGTGGCCGCGCAGACGCCGCAGACCGATGCGGCGGTGGCCGCGACGGCCGGGCAGATCGTCACCTACGAAGGCCGTCCGGCGATCACCTACTTCTTCGCGAGCTCCGGCGGGCGCACGGAAAACGTCGAAGACGTCTGGCCCGGCGGCGAACCCGAGCCGTGGCTGAAGGGCGTGCTCGACCCTTACGACCAGGGACCGCTGCACCGCTGGAAGCTGACGCTCAGCTTCGCCTCGGCGGGCAAGCGCCTGGGCGATCTGGTGCGCGGCTCCTTCGAGGGCATCGAGGTGATCAAGCGGGGCTTCTCGCCGCGCGTCATCTCGGCCTACGTGCTCGGCTCCAAGGGGCGCACGCTCGTCAGCGGCGCGCAGCTGGAGGCGTCGCTGGGCCTGTATGCGACGTGGGCCTACTTCAGCGTGCAGAGCGCCAACAGCGTGCGTCGCGAGCCCGACCTCAGCGGCGCCCAGGCGCCGGCGCCGGCGCCGGCGAGCCCAGCCGCCCCGACCCCGATGGGACCGCAGGGCGGCTCGGCGGCGCCGACCTCGGCGGGACCCCCGACCGGCGGCGCGGCGGCCGGCTGACGCCGCGCGGCGACCGCCTAGGACATGTGTCCGCGCCGCTTCCGATCGGCCTCGCCGCGCGTGAGACTTCGCGCATGAGGTCGCGCGTCCTGATCGCCGCGCTGGCGTGCGCGGTCGCGCTGGTCGCGCCCGCGAGCACGCTCGGCGCGCGCTCGGTCGGCTCTCACGCGCAGATCGCCTGGGTGCGCAGCGCCGCGAGCAGGTTCGTGGCCGCCGAGCGCAGCGGCGACGGCGCGGCGGCGTGCGGCGTGCTCGACGCTTCGCTGCGCGCGACGCTGCATCACCGCTCCTGCGCGCAGCGCTGGGATGAAAAGCTCGCGGCGCTGCTGCGCCAGCCGGGCGCCCGCGCGAGCCTGCGCGCCGACGCGAGCGCGATCTCCTCGGCGCGCGTGGTCGTCGACGGCGGCTACGCGGCGACGATCGACCTGCCCTCGCCGCTGATGGACGGGCGCAGCAGCTTCGTGTGGAGCGAAAGCTGCTGGATGCTGCACGGCTGAAGCGCGCCAGCGCACCACGCGCGCGAGCGCGTACCCTGCGCTCAGTGTCACTGTCTGCGATCACGGGCCGGCGCTGTCCGACCCGGCCGGTAGGTCCCCGGGCTGGCGATGGGTTGACTCTTAGCCTGCCTGTCGTTCAGTTCGGACTGACCAACATGCGTTGTGTCGCCCACCGCCGCCCGAGGATCGCCGGCGTGACCTAATAGGAGCTTGGCTCCCCGCCCGGACTGAGGCAGTCCACCGGCGATCCGCTTCGCCGCTGACATCTAAACGAAGGGACGGCATCAATGATCGTGATCGGAACGGACCCACACAAGCAGAGTCACACCGCTGTTGCGCTAGATGCGAGAACCGCTGAGCATCTGGGTGAGCTCACGGCGAAGGCGCGCCAGGACGGCCACGAACGCCTGCTCGCCTGGGCGCGGGCAGTCGATCAGGTGCGCGTGTGGGCGATCGAGGACTGCCGCCATGTCTCCGGTGGGCTGGAGCGCTTCCTGCTGCGCTCGGGCGAGCACGTCGTGCGCGTGCCGCCGAAGCTGATGGCGGGCGCACGCAAGAGCGCACGCGACTTCGGCAAGTCAGATCCGCTGGCGCAGGCACGCCTGTCGGGCCCGGAGCGCGAGATCGCGCTTTTGCTTGACCACCGCGAGGACCTGGTGGCCGAGCGCACGCGCATCCAGCAACGCCTGCGCTGGCTGCTTCACGACCTCGACCCCGAGCTCGAGATTCCCGCCCGCTCGCTGCATCAAGAGTCCACGCTCAAGCCCCTCTCGCGACGGCTCGCTCGGATGGCGCAGACCACACAGGTGCGCATCTGCCGCGAACACGTACGCCGCTGCTCTGAGCTGTCGCGCTCTGCCGATCAGCTCGAGCGCCAGCTGCGGGTGCTTGTCATGGCGCAGGCCCCGCAACTGCTCACCCTGCCCGGCTGTGGTCCGCTCACCGCGGCCAAGGTGATCGCCGAGGTCGCCGGTGTCGAGCGCTTCGCCTCCGACGCCAAGCTGGCCAAGCTCGCCGGCGTCGCACCTCTCGATGCCTCCTCCGGCAAACAGCTTCGCCATCGCCTGAACCGCAAGGGAAACCGCCAGCTCAACCTGGCGCTGCATCGGATCGCGATCACCCAAGCACGCGTCCACGCGCCGGCAAGGATCTACCTTGCGCGTCGCGAGGCGGAAGGCAAGACACGCAAAGAAGCGCTGCGGGCGCTAAAGCGCCACCTCGCAAGGCGTGTTCATCGTCTGCTCACCACGACCTCTGTCCACCACGATCCCAGAGCACGGGTTCAGCTGAACGCCGCAATTTCCGTGCCCTGCTTGACATACCGGGATGAGAATACGGCCACGGCGTTCGTGTCCGGTGACGCGTTTAGGTTCGGGTCACTCGGGCGTTTGGGCGTCGTGGGAGAACGCAGAGTGGGCAGGCCGTGTTGCTCCTTGGGCTGCGAGCCCGTTGACATAGCTGGCCGCCCCTGCGACCGACCCCGGTTGGGCTGCGAGCCCGTATCCGTAGCTGTCGTTCGGCCCCTCTCATCTCCCTCCACGTCGATCACGAAGGAGGCCAGTTGCGGTTCATTGGGTTGGATGTCCACCGCGATTTCTGCGAGGTCGCGATCTGCCTGCCCGGCGAGCGAGCACGCTCAGCGGGAAGGGTGCCGACGGAGCCAGAGAAGCTCAAGCTGTTCGCCGAGAGCCTCGACCGAGGTGATCGGGTGGTGATGGAGTCAACGGGCAACGCGCTCGCGATTGCCCGGATCCTCGAGGGCCACGTGGCCGAGGTCACGCTGACGAACCCCATGCAGGTGCGAGCGATCAGCCACGCAAAGGTCAAGAACGACCGGTTTGACGCGCGCACGCTCGCCGAGCTGTTTCAGGCCGGCGTGCTGCCAACGGTCTGGGTCGAGGACGAGCGGACTCGCTGTCTGCGCCGGTTGACCTCGAGACGCTCGCAGCTGGTGCGCCAGCGCACCCGCGTCAAGAACGAGATCACCGCGGTGCTCGTGCGCAACCTCGCCGGACGCCCGCCGGCAAGCGATCTGTTCGGCAAGCGCGGCCGCGCGTGGCTTCAGACACTCGAGCTGCCCGGAGATGAGCGGCAAACCGTCGATGCGTGCCTGCGCCAGGTCGACTTCCTCACCGACGAGGTCACCACCGTCGACCGCTCGATCGCCACCTCGGCGCTCGACTCGCCGGAGATCAGGCGACTGATGACGATCCCCGGGGTCGATATCACGACCGCCGCCACGCTGATGGCCGCGATCGGCGACATCGACCGGTTCTCCAGCGACCGGCGACTCGTCGGCTATCTGGGGCTTGACGCGCGCGTCCGCCAATCCGGGATCGCACCGGCGCGTCACGGGCGGATCTCCAAGCAGGGCTCCTCAGCGGCACGCCACGTCCTGGTGGAGGGCGCCTGGGCTGCGATCAAGACGCCCGGGCCGCTGCGCGCTTTCTACCAGCGCGTCAGAGCTCGCCGCGGCTCACAGATCGCGATCGTCGCCGTCGCCCGCAAGATCGCCGCCCTGTCCTGGCAGCTCCTCACCAGGCAGCAGGACTACGCGTTCAAGCGCCAGTCGCTCGTCGACAAGAAGCTCCGAAACATCGAGCTTCGCGCTGGTGCACCCCGACGCCCGACCACGCCTCGCGGTGGGATCACCGATCGTGACCGTGCGCAACGGGAGCGACAACTCAGCCAACAGGCAGAGCAGGCGTACCTACGACTCGTCAGCGACTGGACGGCGTCGCGGCCAGCGAAGGACGGTGCGGGCGCCGCACCGGGGCGCGCATCTCAACGGCCCTCAAAGGACACAGCCGCGCGGCAGGCACCAGCCCCAACACCTGCGCTTTCGCTCGCGGTTCACCCGCACCACCCACAAGACTCCCACCACAACCAGTCGAGAGCAAAATGACTCTTGACTTTCATCCATAGGAGCAACGCATGTCCGGTCCGCTGCTGATCGCCGACGTGCCGTGGCTGCTGTATCGCTCGTTCTTTGCGCTGCCGAAGTCGATCGTCGGCGACGACGGTCAGCCGGTGAACGCACTGCTGGGCACGGTCAACGCGCTGTTGTCGCTTTTAGAGGCGCGCCTGGAGGCGCGCCCGGTGCGAGCGGTGGTCGCGTGCCTGGGCGCTGAGCAGGCGAGCTACCGCGTCGCGTTGTACCCGGGCTATCACGCCCAGCGAGATCCGATGCCCGCGCAGCTGGCTGCCCAGTGGGCCAAGGCGCCCGCGCTGTTCGCGGCGCTCGGCTGGACGGTCGCCGACAGCGATCAGCTGGAGGCCGACGACGTGATGTTCTCCTACGCGCAGCTCGAGCGCGAGGCGCGCGGACGGGCGCTGCTGGTGACCGGCGACCGCGACCTGTTCGCGGCCGTCGACGAGCGCGTGACGGTGCTGCAGCTGCGCAAGGCGCAGGGGCACGAGCAGATCGACGCGGCGGGCGTGCGCGAGCGCTACGGCGTCGACCCCGCGCAGGTCGCCGACTTCATCGCGCTGCGCGGCGACCCGTCAGACGGGCTGCCCGGCGCGCCGGGGATCGGCGCCAAGACCGCGGCGCAGCTGTTGCGCCGCCACGGCACGCTCGAGCACGTGCTCGCCGCGGCGGCGCGCGGCGACGACGAGCAGATGAGCGCGCGCGCCGCGAGCGCGCTGCGCGACAGCGAGCAGCTGCTGCGCGCGTTCAAGCAAATCGCGACGTTGCAGCGAATCGACGTGCGTCGACCGCGCGATCGCGCGACGGACTTCAAGCGCGGCGCGGCCGCGACGCGTGCGCTCGGGATGCGACGCCTGGCCGAGCGCCTGCAGAAGCTCGCCGCGCAGCGCGCCTGAGCGCTATGGCGTGAACTTGACGGTGATCACGTCGCCGTCGGCCATCGCGTAGTCGCGCCCCTCCAGGCGCAGCGTGCCGCGCTCGCGCGCGCCGGCGAAGCCGCCCGCGTCGATCAGCTCGCGCCAGCCGATCACCTCGGCGCGCACGAACCCCTGCTGGATGTCCGAGTGGATCTCGCCCGCCGCGTGCCATGCGGTCAGCCCGCGGCGCAGATGCCAGGACTGGGCCGGCTTGGCCGGATCGCCGGCGGTGAAGAACGCGTTGAGCTCCAGCAGCTCAAACGCCTCGCGCACGACGCGCGCAAGGCCCGACTCGCTGACACCGAGCTCGGCGCGCATCGCGCCGGCGTCCTCGTCGTCGAGCTCTGCGAGCTCCGCCTCGATGCGCGAGGAGATGGCGACCGCGCGCGCGCCCTGCGCGGCGGCGTGCGCGGCCAGCGCCTCGGGAACCTCCTCTGAGCCCTCATCGACGTTCGCGACGAACAGCACCGGCTTGGACGTCAGCGAGCCGAGGTCGCGCGCGGCGTTCGGCGCCTCCTCGGGCGCGGGTACGTCGCGCACCGCGCGCCCGCCCTGCAGCGCCTCGATCACCTCGCGCAGCCATGCCTCCTCGGCGATCGCCACCCGGTCGCCGCCTTTGGCTTGTTTGGCGACGCGCTCCACGCGCCGCTCGGCCTGCTCGAGATCGGCCAGCACGAGCTCTGTCTCGATCGTCTGCACGTCGCGCAGCGGATCGACGCTGCCGTCCGGATGCACGACGCTGTCGTCGCCGTGCACGCGCACGACGTGCACGAGCGCGTTCGTCTCGCGGATGTTCGCCAGGAAGCGGTTGCCCAGGCCCTCGCCCTCGTGCGCGCCGGCGACCAGGCCGGCGATGTCGTGGAAGTCGATCGTGTCCCAGACGATCTCCGAGGCGCCGACGACGTCGACGACCTCGCGCAGGCGCTCGTCGCGCACGGGCACGACGGCGACGTTCGGCTCGATCGTCGTGAACGGGTAGTTGGCCGCCTCCGCGCCCGCCTTCGTGAGCGCGTTGAACAGCGAGGACTTGCCCGCGTTGGGCATCCCGACGATGCCGATCTTCGTGCTCATCTACGCCGCCGCCCGCGGACGTGTGAGCACAGCCGCGACGACGCTGCCGAGCAGGGCGCCGGCGAGCACGTCGGACGGATAGTGCACGCCGAGATACAGCCGCGACAGCGCGAGGCCCGCGGCCAGGCCGTAGAGCGCCGCGCGCGGCGCTCCGAGGCGCGAGTAGGCCAGCGCGCCGGCGAAGGAGGTCGACGCGTGCGCGGAGGGGAAGCTCAGCTGCGTCGGCGTGCTCGTCAGCGCCGGCAGGCCGGGCAGCGAGGGGCGCGGGCGGCGCACGAGCAGCTTGATCGCCGTGTTCAACGCGTACACGCCCGCCACGGCGCCGGCGCCGCGGCGCCACTGCGCGGCGCGCGGGCGATCGCTGAGCGCGCCTAGCGCGCCGATCGCGAGCCACACCGCGCCGTGCTCGCCGAGCCGCGACAGCGCCGCCGCGGCGCGCTCGGCGCGCGGGTCGTGTGCGCGCGTGCGCAGCGCGAGCAGCAGCCGCGCGTCGAGCTCTGAGGTCACGCCCACACCGAGCCGATCGCCGCGGCGAGGCAGCGCGCCTCAGGCGCCGAAGCCCACGCGCGCGTCCTCGTCCTCGACGCGCACGTAGACGACCTTGCCCATGAACAGGTGCACCGGACCTTCATCGCTTGCGACCTCGTGCCAGGCGCCGCCCGCCAGCGCGGCGTGCAGGTCCTTGAGCTGGGCGTCTGAGACGCGCAGCGCGAGCACCTGCCCCCCCTGGAAGCCGACGCTTATGCGGCGCAGGCCAGAGCTCACGAGTGGGCCTCCGCGGCCGGCTGCACGACCTCGCTGAGCACGCCGCCGGTCGCGCGCGGGTGAATGAACGCCACGCGCGATCCGCGGATGCCCGCGCGCGGCTCGGAGTCGATCAGCGCGAGGCCGGCCTGCTTGAGCGCCGCGAGCGTCTGGTCGATGTCGCTCGACCTGATAGGCGACGTGGTGAAGCCCGGGCCCGCGACTTGCCAGAAAGCGCCCGACCGGCGTATCGGCGTCCAGCGGCGCGAGCAGCTCGACGTGTCCCTCGCCGACGTCCAGCAGCGCGGCCTCGACGCCCTGCTCGGCGATCACCTCGCGGTGGGCGAGGCGCATCTGCAGCGTGTCCTCATAGAGGGCGAGTGCCGGGTCGATCTGCTCGACTGCCACGCCCACGTGGTCGATGCGGCTGAACACGCGCGCCAGTCTATAGCCGTCAGCGATCTCCCTCGCCCGAGGCCGGCGGCATCTCGATCGACGACGGCGGGGCGGACGGCAGGCTGCCCTTGGCGGCTGCGACGACGCGCAGGCCGACGCCCGGCGCGCGCTCCAGGCGCGGCACGCCCTCCATGATGCGCTCGATCGAGGGGCGCTCCAGCACCTCGTGCTCGAGCAGCTCGTTTGCCAGCGCGTCGAGCTCGCGGCGGTGGGAGACGATCATCCGCTGCGCTGCGCGGCGCGCCTCGTCGATCAGGTCCTGGCGCTCCTCGTCGCGGATCCGCAGCGTCGTCTCCGACAGCCGCACGTCCCCGTCGGGCGAGCGCCCCACGCCGGCCGTTCCCATCGCGTAGTCGTGCACCATCGAGTGCGCGATGCCCGCGACGCGCTTGAGGTCGTCCGAGGCGCCGGTCGTGATCGCGCCGAAGACGACCTGCTCGGCCACGCGCCCGCCGAGCAGCACGGTCATGTAGTCGAGCAGCTCCTCGCGCGTCTTCAGGTAGCGGTCCTCGGCCGGCAGGTTGAGCGTGTAGCCGAGCGCGCGCCCGCGCGGCACGATCGATATGCGGTGCACGCGGTCGACGGACGGCAGCAGCTCGCCGCACAGCGCGTGGCCCGCCTCGTGGAAGGCCACGACGCGCTTCTCGTGCGCGTTGAGCACGCGACGCGACTGCACGCCGGCGATCACGCGCTCGAGCGCCGAGTCGAAGTCGGCGTTGGTGATCGTGCGCCCGCCGCGGCGCGCGGCGAAGATCGCGGCCTCGTTGCAGATGTTGGCGAGATCGGCGCCGGTCAGGCCGCTCGTCTGCTGGGCGACGAGGCTCAGGTCGACGTCTCCCAGCGGCTTGCCGCGCGTGTGCACCGCGAGCACCCCCTGGCGACCCTTGACGTCGGGCGGCACGACGAACACCTGGCGGTCGAAGCGGCCCGGTCGTAGCAGCGCGGGGTCGAGCTTCTCCAGCAGGTTGGACGCGGCGATCACGACGACACGCCCGCTGGAGGAGAAGCCGTCCATCTCGACGAGCAGCTGGTTGAGCGTCTGGTCCTTCTCGCCGGAGATGTCGGCGCCGCGGCGCCCGCCGACGGCGTCGAGCTCGTCGATGAAGATGATCGCCGGTTCGTGCTTGCGCGCGATCGCGAACAGCCGCCTGATGCGTGCCGCGCCGAGGCCGGCGAACATCTCGACGAAGGAGGCCGCCGACTGGGCGAAGAACTGCGCGCCGGACTCGTGCGCGACGGCCTTCGCCAGCAGCGTCTTGCCGGTGCCGGGCGGGCCGTGCAGCAGGATGCCCTTGGGGACCGAGGCGCCGAGCGCGGTGAAGCGCTTGGGGTCGCGCAGGAACTCGACGATCTCCAGCAGCTCGGCCTTCGCGTCGTCGACGCCGGCGATGTCATCGAAGGACACGGCCTGGCTCGAGGATGGGCGGATCTGCTGGGGCTTGACGCGCGGCATCACCTTCAGCGTGCGCCACAGCAGGAAGATGATCGCGGTGAAGAAGAGGATCCCGACGACGGGCTCCCACTCGACGGCCCAGGCCTGGATGTGCTGCACGATCGAGGTGTGCTGCGTGGGCGTCTGCGCGGCGAGCGCCGCGGCCAGTCGCGTGTGCGTGGCGGCCGCGGAGCCGCCCGTCGCGGCCGCCTGCCCGCCCAGCCAATGCTGGACGGCGCCCGCCATCGCCGCCACGTTGCGTTCCAGCTGACTCACCATCCTAGGCTCGGCCTCCCATCGGGCTCACCATCCTTGGCATCGTCCGATTATGCGCCCTGCCTGAGCCCTGAGTGAAAAATCTTTGTCGGCGCAAGGCGCGCGCTCAGCCGAGCAGGCGCACGGCGAGGTCTGAGAACAGCGCCGTCGCGAGCGCCAGGTCGCGAACGTCGATGCGCTCGTCGGCGCCGTGCACGAGCGGCGTCGTCGCCACCATCGGCTGGTGGCGCTGCGGGAAGAAGCCGTAGGCGACGCAGTCGGGGAAGGCCTGGCGGAAGTGGCGCGAGTCGGTGAAGCCCGGCAGGATCACCGGCACGACGCCGCCCTCGGAGTCGTGCTCGGCGATCCACTCGCTGATCGCGTCGGCGAGCGGCGACTGCAGCGGCGAGCCGTTGCCGGCCATGCGCTCGGTGAAGTCGATCGCGAAGCCGTCCTGCTCGCCGAGCACCTCGGAGATCGCGCTGCGCACGTCGCTCTCGCCGAGGCCCGGCGGCACGCGGCAGTCCACGCGCAGCTCACAGCGGCTGGGGATCACGTTGATCTTCTCCGAGGCCGAGATGCGCGTCGGCGTGAACGTCACGCCGAACATCGGCTCGAACATCGTCGCCACCGCCGGGTCGGCGGCGCGCAGGTGCGCGACCGCGCCCGCCACGTCGTCGGGGTCCTCGCCGATGCCCAGCAGGAACTCGCGCGGCACGCTCGTCAGCCGATAGGAGGGCTGGCGCTGGGCGAAGCGCTCCAGCAGCGGCGCCATCTTCAGCAGCGCGTTCTCGCCCATGCCCGGCATCGAGGCGTGCGCGGCGACCCCGTCGGTTGCGACGGTGAAGCGAAAGACGCCCTTCTCCGCGCAGCAGAGCCCGTAGTGGCGCCGGCCGGCGTACTGGAAGCTGCCGCCGCCGCCCTCGTTGATGAGCATGTCGCAGCGCACCTTCTCGGGATGGTGCTCGCAGATCCACTGCGCGCCGAGCTCCCCGCCGGTCTCCTCGTCGACGACCGCGACGATCAGCAGACTCGCCGCGCGCGGGGCGCCAGCCCGAGCGCGCGAGCGACGCGCCCGCGGCGACCTCGGCGGCGACCTGGGACTTCATGTCCAGCGACCCGCGGCCCCACAGGAAGCCCTCGGCGACGTCGCCCGACCACGGATCGTGGGTCCACTCGGCGGGGTTCGCGAGCACGGTGTCGACGTGGCCCGAGGTAGCAGAGCGTCGGACCGGGCGCCGCTCCGCGCAGGCGCGCGACGAGGTTCGGGCGCTGCGGCGTGGCGCCGAGCAGCTCGCACTCGAAACCGGCCTCGCGTCAGCAGCGCGGCGAGGTGCTCCTGCAGCGCGCGCTCGTCGCCGGGGGGGTTGACCGTGTCGAAGCGGACGAGCGCGCTCAGCAGCTCCTGGGCCTGCGCCGCCGGGTCGCCGTTGGTCACCGGGGAATCCTACGCCGATCACGCCGCGCGCCGGGCACGGCGGCGAGCAGCTCGCGCGTGTAGGGATGGCGCGGATCTGAGTACAGCTGCTCGTTGGGCGCCAGCTCGACGATCTCGCCGTCGCGCATCACCGCGACGCGATCGCACATGTGGCGAACGACCGACAGGTCGTGCGCGATCAGCACGACGGTCAGCCCGAGGCGGCGCTGCATGTCGCTCAGCAGGTTGAGCACCTGCGCCTGGATCGAGACGTCCAGCGCCGACACGGGCTCGTCGGCGATCAGCAGCTTGGGCGACAGCGCGAGCGCGCGCGCGACACCGACGCGCTGGCGCTGCCCGCCGGAGAACTCGTGCGGGTAGCGGTCCAGCTGCTCGGGGTCAAGGCCGACGAGCTCCATCAGCTCGGCCACGCGACGGCGGCGCGCGACGCGGCCGCGCTCCAGCCCGTGGATCGCGAGCGGCTCGCCGATGATCGCGCCGATCGTCTTGCGCGGGTTCAGCGAGGAGTAGGGGTCCTGGAAGACCATCTGCATCTTGCGCCTGACCGCCTTCAGGCGCGCGCCGCGCAGGTGCGTGATGTCCTCTCCGTCGAAGCGCACCTCGCCGGCGCTCGCATCCAGCAGGCGGATCATCAGCCGCGCGGTCGTCGTCTTGCCGCAGCCCGACTCGCCGACGATGCCCGAGCGTCTCGCCGCGCAGCACGTCAAAGCTCACGCCGTCGACCGCGCGCACCGCGCCGATCTCGCGGCGCAGCACGATCCCGCGGGTGATCGGGAAGCGCTTGACCAGGTCGCGCACCTGCATCAGCGGCTTGCGCCCGGGGCGCTCACGGGCCGACTCCCGGCGCAGCTCCGGCTCGGGGCGCGGCGCCGGCGTCGGCCGCGGCTGCGGCTCCCTGACGCCCGCCGGGCACGATCGCCCCGGCTGCCGCGCGTCCGCCGGTCGGCTCGGCCGACAGCCGGCGGCGCTGCTCGGGGTCCAGCAGGCAGGCGACCTGGTGCGCCGGCTCGCCCGGCACCGGCTCGAGGTGCGGGTCGACCTCGGCGTGGCGCGGCTGGGCGTAGGGGCAGCGCGGGTGAAAGTGGCAGCCCGTCGGGCGCTCGATCAGGCTCGGCGGGGTGCCGCCGATCGGGCGAAGCTCGCGCTCGCGCGGCCCGAACAGCGTCGGGATCGACTGCAGAAGTCCCCACGTGTAGGGGTGTTCGGGGTGGGAGAAGAGCTCGTCGGCGGGCGCCAGCTCGACGATTCGCCCCGCGTACATGACCGCGATGTCATCGGCCATCTCGGCGACCACGCCGAGGTCGTGCGTCACGAGCACGATCGCCATCGACAGCTCGCGCTGCAGGCGCGCGAGCAGGTCGAGGATCTGCGCCTGCACGGTCACGTCCAGCGCGCTCGTCGGCTCGTCGGCGATCAGCAGCTTGGGGTCGTTGGCGAGCGCCATCGCGATCATCGCGCGCTGGCGCATGCCGCCGGAGAGCTCGTGCGGGTAGGCGTCCACGCGCCGCTGCGCGTCGGCGATGCCGACCAGCGACAGCAGCTCGATCGCGCGCTCGCGCGCCTGGCGCTTGGAGGCGTCGCGGTGCGCGCGCACGGCCTCGACGATCTGGCTGCCGACGGTGAACAGCGGATGCATGCTCGACAGCGGGTCCTGGAAGACCATCGCGATCTCGTTGCCGCGCACGGCGCGCAGCTCGCGCTCGGGCAGCGCCAGCAGCTCGCGCCCCTGAAACCGCACGCTGCCGGAGACGCGCGCGCCCATCTGGCGCGTCAGGCCGATCGTCGTCAGCGAGCAGGCGGTCTTGCCCGAGCCCGACTCGCCGACGATCCCCAGCGTGCGCCCGCGCGCGACTTCAAAGCTGACGCCGTCGACGGCGTGCACGACGCCGCGTTCGGTGGGGAACTGCACGCGCAGCGACTCGACGCGCAGCAGCGGCTCGCCGGGGCTCACGAGTAGCGCACCCGCGGATCGAGGAAGGCGTAGGCGATGTCCACGAGGATGTTCGCGAGCACGACAAAGAACGCGACGAGCAGCACGGTGCCCTCGATGATCGGGAAGTCGGCGTGGGTGATCGCCTCATAGGCCAGCCGCCCGACGCCCGGGATGTCAAAGACCGTTTCGATCAGGATCGCGCCGCCGAGCAGCGTGCCGACGTCCAGCGCGAAGATCGTCATGATCGGGTTGATCGCCGCGCGCACGCCGTGGCGCAGCACGACGCGGCGCTCCGACAGCCCCTTGGCGCGCGCGGTGCGGATGTAGTCCTCGTTCATCGTCTCGATCAGGCTCGCGCGCATCAGCCGCGCGTAGACCGCGGCGAAGGACGCAGCGAGCACGAGCCACGGCAGCAGCAGCGAGGTGAACCATTTCCAGGGGTCGCTCGTCAGCGGCACGTAGCTGCCGGCGCCGGGGAAGACCTTGACCTGGCCGATGTCGGCCGCGAACAGGTACAGCGCGATCAGCCCGAGCCAGTATTCCGGCGCGGACACGAGCACGAGCGCGGTGCCCATGCTCGCGCGGTCAAGGCGCGAGCGCCGGCGCAGCGCGGAGACGATCCCGACCGACAGCCCGCAGCTCAGCCAGATGACCGCCGCGCCGATCGTCAGCGACGCGGTCGCCGCCAGGCGGTCGAAGATGAGGCTGCGCACCGGCGCCTGGCTGTAGTAGCTGTAGCCGAGGTTGAAGTGCAAGAAGAGGTTTCGCATGTAGACCCAGAACTGCGTGATCAGCGGCCGGTTCAGGCCGAGGTTCTGGCGCACCTCGGCGACCACCTTGGGGCTCGGGTCGTGGCCGGCGCGCAGCCGCGCCGGGTCGGCCGTCGGGAAGATGTGAAACAGGACGAACGTGAGCGCGCCGACGAGGACGAGCAGCAGCAGCCCCCACAGGATCCGCCGGACGATGTAGCGGGTCATCTCGGCGCCCTATCGACGGGTCACTTCAGCGACGTGAAGGAGTAGTCCCAGGAACCGCCGTTGGAGAGGTCGCCCACGCCGGCGACGTCCTTGGACTCGATGTTCGGAGCCTTTTCCCAGTCATACGGGACGGCGACGGCCTGCGCGACGAGTTCGCGGTCGATGCTCGCCCACGCGGCGGCGCGCGCGTTGGCGCCGACGAGCGATTCGGCCGCGGTCATCGCCTTGTTGATCTGCGGGTCGTCGACCTGGCCCCAGTTCTGGTTGCCCGACGGTTCGATGCTCTTGCCGTTGAACGGCACGTCGAGCACCGCCTGGCCGTCGGCGAAGTCCGCCGCCCAGCCGACGTTCGGGCAGACGTCGATCTCTTCGGAGGGCACGCCGCAGAATTTTTCGTACATGACCGATTTTTCGACCAGGTTGAGCTTGGTGTGAAAGCCCAGGTCGCGCAGCGTCTGGTTGACGATTTCCGCGTCTTCGGCTTCGGGGCTGCCCGTCGCGCCCACGATCTGCAGCTCGTGCGAGCCGCTGTAGCGTCCGCTGGGGTAGCCGGCCAGCTTCATGTACTTGGCGGCCACCTGCATGTTGCCGTCGGGGTAGGCGTTGTAGTCCACGTGCGGACCCGCCAGCCCGCCCGCTTCTTCAAAGCCGGGGATCTCGGGGTAGAGGAAGTGGGTCATCACCGTCGACACGAGTTCGCCGCCGCGCGCCTTGTTCATCGCGTAGCGGTCGAGCGCCGCCCAGAAGGCCTTGCGCACGTCGACGTTTGAGAACGGGCCGCGCTTGTTGTTGACAGCCACGTAGCGCGTGCCGGCGCCGGGCGAGATCGACAGCTGGTCGCGGAAGTCTTCATAGGCGAGCTTGACGATCGGCTGCGCGGGCGTGTCGTTCTGCACCATGTCCGAGCCTTCCAGCACCTGGCGGCCGATCACGGTCGGGTCGCCGCCGATGTTGATGTCGATCTGGTCGAGGTAGGCGGGCCTGAAGTCGGTGCTCGCGCTCCAGTTGGGGTTGCGCACGAGCGTCGCGGACTTGCCCGGCTGATAGCCGACGCCGAGCACCTTGCCCTGCGCGTCGGCCTTGAGCATGTAGGGGCCGGTGGCGACCTGGTAGTTGCCGTATTCGCTCGGTTTGGCGGCGTCGAAGCGCTTGGCGTATTCCTCGGGCACGGGAGCGGTGAGCGGAAGCGTGAGCGCGTCGACGACGATCTGCGCCTTCGGTTCGTCGAGGTGGAAGACGATCGTGTCGGGGTTGGGCGTGGTGATCCCCGGGAAGGGCCCGCCGTTGGCCTTTTCGGCGCCCGTCAGGGAGCCGAAGTAGGAGTGGAAGTAGGGGTTGGCGACGTTCGGGTTGGCGCCGCGCTCGATCGCGTAGGCGACGTCGGCCGAAGTGACTTCGCGGTTGACCGGCGGGCTGAAGTGCACGCCGTGGCGGATGTGCACGGTGACCGTCTTGGCGTCGGAGGAGATTTCGGCGGGCGCGGAGGCCATGTCGGGAATCGGCGCGGCGAACGTGTTCGGGCGGTTGGAGTACAGCGGGCGCTGCGTCGCGTCGACGATCTCGTAGTCCAGCGCGAAGTAGGCCTCGCCGGGGTCGAGGCTTTCGAAGTCCTCGTGGTTGAGCACCGTCAGCGTGCCGCCGTGGCGGCCTCCGCTCTGCGGCTGGGTGAGCGGCGTCTGCACGCCCTTGGGCACGCCCACGGCGCCGCCCGTGCCGACCGGGCCCGAGCTCGAGCCGCAGCCGGCGAGCACGAGCCCCGCGAGCGCGCAGAGCGCCGCGAGCGCGCCGATCCTGTTGCGGGCCATCGAGATCATGCGGCGCTCCTTGGGTCGAGGGCGTCCTGCAGGCCGTCGCCGAGCAGGTTGAAGGCGAGCACCGTCGCCAGCAGCGCGATGCCGGGGAAGACCATGTACCACCAGGCGCTCTGGAAGATGGGCGTCGCCGCCGCGATCATCTGGCCCCAGCTGGCGGTCGGCGGGCGCACGCCGATGCCCAGGTAGGACAGCGCCGCCTCGAAGAGGATGTTCTGCGGGATCATGAGCGTCGCGTAGACGATCACCGGGGCGAGCAGGTTGGGCAGGATCTCGGTGCGCATGATGCGCGCGTTGGACGCGCCGAGCGAGCGCGAGGCGGCGACGAACTCGCGCTCGCGCAGCGACAGCACGCGACCGCGCACGATGCGCGCCATGTAGGGCCAGTTGGCCAGCGCGATGATGAACACGATCACGCCGAGCCCCGGCTGGATGACGCCGGCGGCGCAGCCGCGCACCGAGCAGGCCGCGCCGATGCCCAGGCCGAGCAGCAGGATCGGGATCGCGAGCATCACATCGATGAGGCGCGCCAGCAGCGTGTCCACCCAGCCGCGGTAGAAGCCGGCGAGCATGCCGATCGTCACGCCCACGAAGGTCGCGACTGCCGTGCCGATCAGGCCGACCTCCAGCGACACGCGCGCGCCGTAGATGACCCGCGACATGACGTCGCGCCCGAGCTGATCGACGCCGAAGGGGTGCGCGAGGCTCGGACCCAGCGGGCTGCCGAAGGAGTCGGTGAGGTTGGGGTTCTGCACGTAGGGCCCGGGCAGGCCGAGCGCATCCACGACAAGCGGCGCGGCGATCGCGACGAGGATCAGCAGCGCGATGAAGACGAGTGAGACGAGCGCCAGGCGATCGCGGCGAAACCGCTGCCAGAACAGCGCCAGCGGCGAGCGCGCCGCGATGCGCTCGCGGCTTTCGAGCAATCCGAGCGGCCGAACCGCTCCGGGCAGGATCTCCGCGGCGCCGACGCTCACCGGGCAGTGCTCCGGCGCTTGGAGGGCTCGAGGCACGCAATCGCGGACATCGCCTGGGGATTTCGACGATCCTGTCCGCGCCCCTGCGGCAGCGTTTCTTCGCGCGAGCAGCGACTCATCCAGACGGACATCGACAGATTGCGCGAGATACTCAAACCGTGCAAACCCTCTTCGACGCTACGCCCGCCGGACCCGACCGCCGCCCGCTGGCCGCGCGCGTGCGCCCGAGCGGCCTGGAGGAGCTCGTCGGCCAGGCCCATCTGCTCGGCGAGGGCTCGGCGCTGCGTGCGGCGATCGAGCAGGGGCGGGCGCACTCGATGGTGCTCTATGGGCCACCCGGATCGGGCAAGACGACGCTCGCGCGGATGATCGCAGCGAGCTCCGGAGGCGAGCTTTGAGGAGCTGAGCGCCGTGGCGGCGGGGCGCGCCGAGGTGCGCGGCGTGATCGAGCGCGCCGCGCTGCGCCGCGCCGGCGGCGAAGGCGCCGCGCCCGGCTCGCAGACGGTCTTCTTCCTCGACGAGATCCACCGCTTCAACAAGGCCCAGCAGGACGCGCTGCTGCCGGCCGTCGAGGACGGCGTGATCACGCTGATCGGCGCGACGACCGAGAACCCGGCCTTCGAGATCAACGCGGCGCTGCTCTCGCGCCTGCGCGTGTATGCGCTGTCGGCGCTGAGCGCCGAGGACATCGCGGCGCTGCTGGTGCGCGCGGCGAGCGCTGAGCTGCCCGACGCAGACGTCGAGGCGGAGGCGATCGAGTTCCTCGCGGCGCGCAGCGAAGGCGACGCGCGCACCGCTTTGAACGCGCTCGAGCTCGCCGCCGAGACGGCGCGCGAGCTGGGCGAGCAGCGGGTCACGCTCGCGCGCGCCGAGGACGCGCTGGGGCGTCGCGCGGTGCTGTTCGACAAAAAGGGCGACCGCCACTACGACTACATATCGGCGTGGATCAAGGCCACGCGCGGGTCTGACCCCGACGCCTCGCTGTACTACCTGGCGGTGATGCTCGAGGGCGGCGAGGACCCGCGCTTCATCGTGCGGCGGATGGTGATCCTCGCCTCGGAGGACATCGGCAACGCCGACCCCGGCGCGCTCTCGCTGGCCACCGCCGCCGCCCAGGCTGTGGAGCACGTGGGCCTGCCCGAGGCCCGCTACGCGCTCGCGCAGGCGGCCATCTACCTGTCGCTCGCGCCGAAGTCAGACGCCGCCGGACGCGCTCTCTCCGCCGCGCAGCGCCATGTTCGCGAGCACGGGGCCGCGCCGCCGCCCGGGTGGCTGAGATCTGGACCTCGACCGGGCCAGCAGACCGGCGGCTATGACAATCCGCACGCCCACGACGGCCACGTCGCCCCGCAGGAGCTGGCACCCGAGGGCGTCGTCGGGGCGCGCTTCTACTCTCCCGACGACGCCGAGCGCGAGCTCGCGCAGCGCCTGGCTGGCGTCAGGCGCGCGCGCGGACTGAAGCCGTGAGGGCTGACGCGCGCCGCGCAGGGCTCACCGCCTGGCGCGAGCGGACGATAATCACCGATAGATGAGCACCACATCGGGGCAAACGCGTCCGGCCGGGGCGGGCCACAGCCTCTCCCCGCGCGACCCGGCGACCGGAGAGGTGCTGGGCAGCGTCGACGTCACCGAGCCGGCGCGCGTCGAGGAGGTCGTCCAGGCGGTGGCGAGGGTGCAGCCGCTGTGGGCGCTGCTGCGGGTGCGCGACCGCGCGCGCTACATGCGCAGGATGGCGCAGGCCGTGATCGACGACTTCGACGACCTGCAGGAGGCGCTCGGCCGCGAGCAGGGCCGCCCGCGGGCGGAGATCGCGACGCTCGAGCTGCTCGCCGCGATCGACGCGCTGATCTGGGTCGCCGAGGACGGCGAGGACGTGCTCGGCGGGCGGCGCGTCGCGGTCAGCCGCTCGATGTCGCTGGCCACGCGCGCGCGGATCGCCTATGAGCCCTACGGCGTGATCGGCGTGATCGGCGCCGGCAGCGCGCCGTTCGCGCAGCCGCTCGGGCAGATCGCCGGGGCGCTGCTGGCCGGCAACGGGGTCGTCTTCAAGCCCGCGTCGCGCGCCGCGCTCGCCGGCGAGGCGATCGCCGCGGTGCTCGCGCGCGCGGGCCTGCCCGAGGGCCTCGTGCGCGTCGTGCACGGCAGCGCCGAGGCGGGCGTCGCCCTGGCGCGCGCGCCGGTCGACAAGGTCCTGTTCACGGGCTCGCCGGCGGTGGGGCGGGCCGTCGCGCGCGCGTGCGTCTCGCACGAGAAAGAGGTGACGGTCGAGCTCGGCGGCAAGGACGCGATGATCGTGCTCTCAGACGCCAACCTGCCGCGGGCGGTCGCCGGCGCGCTGTGGGCTGGCTGCGCCGGCGCCGGACAGGCGCGCGGCAGCGTCGAGCGCGTGTACGTGGCGCGCGAGCTGCACGAAAGCTTCGCCGCCGCGCTGGCCGACGGCGCGAGGGCGCTGCGCGTGGGCGATCCGGCGCAGCCGAGCACGCAGGTCGGACCGCTGGCCTCGCCGCGGCGCCTGGCCCACGTGCAGGAGCTCGTCGCCGACGCCGTCGCGCACGGCGCGCAGCAGCGCTGCGGCGGGCGCGTGCAGCCGGCGGGCTGTGACCTCGGCTCCTTCTACGCGCCGACCGTGATCACCGGCGCGACGCGCGAGATGCGCCTGCTGCGCGAGCCGATCGACGGCCCGGTGCTCGCGGTCGTGGCGGTCGACTCGGTGGGCGAGGCGATCGCGCTGGCCAACGAGGGCGACTACGGGCTGGGCGCGTCGGTGTGGAGCGCGGACCGCTATCGCGCGATGCGCATCGCGCGCGAGCTGCACGCCGGCATGGTGTGGCTCAACGACCACCTGCCCGGCCCGACGCTCTCGCGCGGGCCGTGGGGCGCCGCGGCCGGCAGCGGGCTCGGGCGCACGCTCGGCGAGGCCGGCCTGCGCGCGTGCGCGCAGGAGAAGCTGATCGCGTGGAGCCCGGCGCAGACGCGCGGCCTGTGGTGGAGCCCCTACGACGAGACGCTCGCGCGCGCGGCGCGCGCGGTGGCGCAGATGCGCTCGGTGCGCGAGTCAGACCGGCGGCGAGCGCGCCGGCGCGGAGCGGGCGCGCTCGCGCGCGTGGGAGCGCGCGCGCTGGGTCAAGGCCTGCCGCGCTAGGCTCCTCGACGGCTACCCTTTGGGCATGCCCGCCCAGGCCTATGCAGGCAAGGAGTGCGTCTGCCAGCTGCACCGGGGGATCTGCGATCAGAGCTGCGTGCAGGGGATGCTCGACACGCCCTTCTACATCGCCTGCCTGAAACTGAGCGCGCGCCGCTGCGTGGTCGTCGGCGGCGGCGACGTCGGCCTGGAGAAGGTCGAGGGGCTGCTCGCGTGCGACGGCGCCGTGACGCTGATCGCGCCGGACGCCGTGCCGGCAGCTGCAGCGCTACGCCGCCGAGGGGTCGATCGACTGGCAGCGGCGCGAGTACGCCGGGCCGGGCGACCTGGAGGGCGTCTTCATGGCGATCGCCGCCACCGACGACACCGACGTGAACATCGCCGTGTATGAGGACGCCGAGCGTCGCGCGATGCTCGTCAACGTCGTCGACGTGCCGCCGCTGTGCAACTTCATCCTGCCCGCGATCACGCGCAGTGGACCGCTCGCGATCGCGATCTCCACCGCGGGCGCGTCGCCGGCGCTGGCCAAGCGCATGAAGCGCGAGATCGCCGAGCACTACGGCGAGCCTTACGCGCGCCTGGCGGTGATGCTCAACGAGGCGCGCAGCTGGGCCAAGGGCACGCTGCCCACCTACCAGGACCGCAAGGAGTTCTTCGAGTCGATCGTCAACGGCGACCCGGACCCGGTCGCGCTGCTGCGCGACGGCTCGCCGCAGGCGGGCGAGCAGGCCGTGCGCGAGCTGATCTCCCGGGCGCAGGCCGAGCACGCGCGCGCGACGGTCAGCGCCTGAGAGCGCCGCCGAGATGCCCGGCGCCGCGCTGGAGCTCGACGGGCTCGCCCGCTTCTATGGCGAGCGCGAGGCGCTCGCGGGCGTCTCGCTGACGCTCGCCGAGGGACAGACGCTCGTCGTGCTCGGACCCAACGGCGCCGGCAAGACGACGCTGCTGCGCGTGCTCGCGACGCTGCTGCGCCCGCACGCGGGCGAGGTGCGCGTGCTCGGAGAGCCGCTGCCCGACCGCGCCTGGAGCGCGCGCGCGCGCATCGGCCTGCTCGGGCACGAGCCGCTGCTCTACCGCGAGCTGACCGCGCAGGAGAACCTGCGCTTCCACGCGCGCCTGCACGGCGTCGGCGCGCAGCGCGTCGAGCAGCTGCTGGCGCGCCTGCAGCTCGAGCGCCCGCGCGCGACGAGCCGCTGCGCACGCTCTCGCGCGGGATGGTCCAGCGCGTGGCGATCGCGCGCGCCGTGCTGCACGAGCCCGGCGCTGCTGCTGCTCGACGAGCCCTACGCCAACCTCGACCCGTCGGCGGTGGCGCTCGCCGAGCCGCTGATCGGCGCGGCGCGCGGCGTGCACGCGCGTCGTCTGCAGCCACGATCCCAGCGGCGCGCTCGCCGAGGCCGACCTCGTGCTCGGGCTGCGCGCCGGGCGCCCGGCGTTGATCGGGGCGCCTGCGCGCTTTGAGCGCGAGCAGATAGCGCAGCTGTACCGATGAGCCCCGCCGTCCCCGAGACGCGGCCGGCCGGCCCGCGCGAGGCGGGCGCGGCGCAGCCGTCGCACGGCGGACGCGCCCGTGCCGGCGCCTGCCGGCGCCTCGCGCGCGCCGGGAACGCTCGCGACGGTCGCCGCCGTGCTGCGCAAGGAGCTGCTCGTCGAGCTGCGCACGCTGGAGTCGGTGCCCGGCATGTCGCTGTTCGCCGTCACGACGTTCGTCGTCTTTCACTTCGCGCTCAACCGCAGCAGCGTCGACGGCGATCTCGCGGCGGGCATCCTCTGGGTGACGCTGCTGTTCGCCGCGATGCTCGGCATCAACCGGCTGTTCGTCGCCGACGCCGACCAGGGCGGCATCGACGCGTTCCTGCTCGCGCCGGTCGATCGCAGCGCGCTGCTGGCGGCGAAGGCGCTCACGCTGCTGATCTATCTGGCGGTGCTCGAGCTCGTCGCCGTCCCCGCGTTCGCGCTGCTGTTGCTGGGCCCGTCGCTGTGGCACGCGATGCCCGGCCTGCTCGCGGTGCTGGCGCTCGGCGACCTGGGCGTGGCGGCGATCGGCACGCTCGTGGCGGCGCTCGCGGTGCAGACGCGCGCGCGCGACCTGCTGGGGCCGCTGCTCGCGCTGCCGCTGCTCGTGCCCGTCGTCATCGGCGCGGCGCGCGCGAGCGCGCCGTTGCTGTCCTTCGGCCACAACGCCGGCCCCGGGGCGCGTTGGCTGTTGCTGCTGGGCCTCTATGATCTGGTGTTCGGGCTGATCGCCTACGCGGTGTTCGACTTCCTGCTCGAGGACTAGATGCTGACGACGTCGCTCGCCATAACCGCAGCGCCTTGCAGAGCACGCCCCGCAAGGCGCGCCGCCCGGACTGCCTGAGATGTACGGCAGGGGACTGCGCACGCTCAGCGCCGCCACCGTCGTCGTGATGGCGACAGCGCTCGCGCTCGTCTTCTTCTACGCGCCGCTGGAAGCCGAAGAAGGCTTCCTGCAGAAGATCTTCTACGTCCACGTCCCGCTGGCGATCGTCGCGCTGTGCGGCTTCGTGGCCGGCGGCCTGCTGGCGATCCAGCACCTGCGCACGCGCGACCCGCGCTGGGACATGCGCTCCTACGTGGCGATCCACATGAGCCTCATCTTCGCGCTCGGCGCGCTGATCACCGGCTCGATCTGGGCGCGCGGCTCCTGGGGGCACTGGTGGGTCTGGAGCGAGCCGACGCTCGTCTCGTTCTTGATCGTGTTCCTGCTGTACGCGACCTACCAGCCGCTGCGCTTCGCGATCGAGGACCCCGAGCGCCAGGCGCGCTACGCGTCGGTGTTCGCGATCACCGCGGGGGCCTTCGTGCCGCTGAACTTCCTCGCGGTGCGCGAGTCCACCGCCTACCTGCACCCGCGCGTGCTGGGCAGCGCATCGAACCTGCCCGCGCCGATGGCGCTCACGTTCCTCGTCTCGCTGCTGGGCATCTCGCTGCTGTTCGTGACGCTGTGCAAGTACGAGCTGACGGCCAAGCACGCGCGCGCGCAGCTGCGCGCGCTGCGCCGGCGCCTGGCCGGCGAAGGCGCCGGCCGCCGTGCCCGCCCGGCGCGCAGCGCGGCGCCGACGATGCTCGCGACCGGCAAGGGACGCGGCTGATGCTCGGCGCGCTGCTCGCCGAGACCCCCGCGCTGCCGCTGCACGAGGCGGGGAAGTACGTCGCCGGCGCCTACGTCGTGCTGTTCGCGCTCGTGCTCATCTACGTCGCGATCATGGCCACGCGCCTGAGCCGCGTCGAGCGCGAGCTCGGCGAGCTGCTCGAGCAGCTCGACGCGGCCGACGAGGCGCCCGCCGCTCACGACCTGCCCCAGCTGCAGGGCTCCGCGGAGTCGACGGCGGTATGAGCGAGCTGCTCGCGCTCGGCATCTCGCACAAGACCGCGCCGGTCGCGCTGCGCGAGCGACTGGCGTTCAGCGAGTCTGCCGGCGCGCGGTTCGCCGCCGAGGCGATCGGGACCGCCGAGGTGCGCGAGGCGGTCGTGCTGTCGACGTGCAACCGCACCGAGGTCTACCTCGTCGTGGGCGACCCCGTGCGCGCGGAGTCAGACGTGCTCGGCCTGCTCGCGCGCCGCGCCGACATCCGCCCGACCGAGCTCGCGGAGGCGATCTACGCGCCGCGCAACTGCGACGCGGCGCGCCAGCTCTACCGCGTGACGGCGGGGCTCGAGTCGATGATCGTCGGCGAGGCCGAGATCCAGGGCCAGGTCAGGCGCGCGCACGAGAGCGCCCTGGCGGCGAACGCCAGCGGCCCGCTGTCCAACCGCCTGTTCGCGGCGGCGTTGACGACCGGCAAGCGCGTGCGCTCGGAGACGAGCATCGGGTCCAGCCGCGTGAGCGTCCCGTCGGTGGCGGTCGAGCACGCGCTGAGCGTGCTCGGCACGCTTGCAGGAGCGCCACGTCGTGATCATCGGCGCCGGCGAGACCAGCGAGCTGACCGCGCGCGCGCTGGTCGACCAGGGAGCCGGCACGGTCTTCGTCGCCAACCGCCACGCCGACCGGGCGCTCGGCCTCGCGGAGCGCTTCGGCGGCACGGTCGTCGGTCTGGACAGGCTGCCCGATCAGCTGCTGCACGCCGACATCGTGCTCTCCTCGACCTCCTCGCCGCATCCGATCGTCGGGCGCGAGGAGCTCGAGCTGGTGATGGACCAGCGCGGCGGGCGCCCGCTGCTGCTGATCGACATCGCCGTGCCGCGCGACATCGAAGCCGGCTGCGGCGAGCTGGAGGGAGTCAGCCTGTATGACATCGACGACCTGCAGGCGGTCATCGCGCGCAACCTCGACACGCGCGCGAACGAGGTCCCGCGCGCGCAGGAGATAGTCGAGGAGGAGATCCACCGCTTCGCGCGCTGGATGGGCCAGCTCGACGCGCTGCCGACGGTGACCGCGCTGCGCGAGCACGGCGACGAGCTCGTAGAGCGCGTGCTGGCCGAGAACGAAGGGCGCTGGGAGTCCGCCTCCCCGCGCGACCTCGTGCGCATCGAGGCGCTCGCGCGCGCGGTGATGAGCCGGCTGCTGCACGAGCCCACGCTGCGCCTGCGCAGCATGTCAGAGGCGCGCGGGCACGCGAGCATCGAGCTCGTGCGAGAGCTGTTCGGGCTGCGCGAGGACGCGCACGACGCGCCGGCGGACGACGGCGAGACGCCCGACAACGTGCGCGAGCTGCGGCGGCGCACGAGCGCAGGCGGCTCGGGCTCTCCCTAGCCCAGCACATGGCCCAGCTGCGCATCGGCAGTCGCGGCAGCGCGCTCGCACGCGTCCAGGCCGCGCAGGTCATCGCAATGCTGCGCGAGCACGATCCCGCCTGCGAGCCCGAGCTGGTCGTCGTCGCGCGTCAGCGGAGACGCGCCGCGACGCAGCGCCCCCGACGCCCGACGGCCAGGCGCCGCAGGACAAGAGCCGCTGGGTCGACGCGATCGAGGCGGCGCTGCTGTCGGGCGAGATCGATCTGGCCGTGCACTCGGCCAAGGATGTGCCGGTGCAGCCGGCGCAGGGCCTCGAGCTCGTGGGCGCGCCGGCGCGAGCGCCCGCCGAGGACGTCCTCTGCGGCGCGGGCGGGCTGGCCGAGCTCGACCACGGCGCGCGCGTGGGCACGAGCAGCGTCCGGCGGGCCGCGCAGCTGCGCGCGGCGCGCGGCGACCTGGACGTCGTGGCGATCGCCGGAAACGTCGACACGCGCCTGCGCAAGCTGGCCGAGCGGTCCTCGCGACAGGCGGGCGGCGACGACGCGCTCGACGCGATCGTGCTCGCGCGCGCCGGCCTGTCGCGGCTGGGACGCGAGGACGCGATCGGAGCGGTCCTCGACCCGGCGGCGTTCGTGCCGGCGCCCGGCCAGGGCGCGCTCGCGCTGCAGGCGCGCGCGCAGGACCAGCGTGTGCGCGATGCGGCGCAGGCGATCAGCGACGACGAGAGCTTCGCCTGCCTGCTGGCCGAGCGCGCGCTCGCGCGCGCGCTGGACGCCAGCTGCAACACGCCGCTCGGCGCCCATGCGACGCCGGGCGGCTGCGGCCGCCTGCACCTGCGCGCGTGGGTCGGGCTGCCCGACGGCTCGGCGTGGGTCGCCGACGAGCTGCTCGGCGGCTTGCTACGACCCGGCCGAGCTCGGTGAAGACGTCGCGCGGCGCATGGACGCCTGCGGCGCCGGGGAGCTGCTCGCGCGTGTCGCCTAGCGCGCGGCAGGGGCGCGTCTACCTCGTCGGCGCCGGCCCGGGCGATCCCGGCCTGCTCACAGCGCGCGCGCTGGAGCTGATCGCGACGGCGGACGTGATCCTGCATGACCGGCTGATCCCCGCGACGGCGCTGCACGGCGCGCGCGCCGACGCCGAGCTGCTGTTCGTCGGCAAGGAGGGCGGCGGCGACTCCGTCCCGCAGGAGCAGACGCAGGCGGTGATGGTGGCGCGCGCGCAGGCCGGCAGCATGGTCGTGCGCCTGAAGGGCGGCGACCCGTTCGTGTTCGGGCGCGGCGGCGAGGAGGCGAGCGCTCTGCGCGCGGCCTCGATCCCCTACGAGGTGGTGCCGGGCGTCAGCGCCGGCGTGGCCGCGCCGGCCTACGCCGGCATTCCCGTCACCCAGCGCGGGCTCGCCAGCGCCGTCGCGTTCGTCACCGGCCACGAGGACCCCGGCAAGGACGAGACCGCGATCGACTGGGCGGCGCTCGCGGCGTTCCCCGGCACGCTCGTCTTCTACATGGGCGTGCGCCGGCTGCCCGAGATCGCACAGGCGCTGATCGCCGCCGGGCGCGACGCGTCAGAGCCGGCCGCGGTCGTGCAGGACGGCACGCTTGCGGCGCAGCGCACGGTCAGCGGAACGCTGCAGACGATCGCGCGGCTCGCCGAGCAGCAGCGGGTGCGCGCGCCGTCGGTCACCGTCGTCGGCCCGGTGGCCGCGCTCGCCGAGCAGCTCGCCTGGCTGCCGGCGAGACCGCTGCGCGGCGTCACCGTCGCCGTCACGCGCGCGCGCGCGCAGAGCAGCGCGCTGGCCCAGCGTCTGGCGGCGCTGGGCGCGAGCACCATCCAGGCGCCTGTCATCGCCAGCGTCGCGCTGCCCGGGCCGGCACCCGCGCTGGAGGACTACGACCTGCTGTGCCTGACCAGCCCGGTCGGCGTGGCCGAGCTGTTCGCGCGCCTCGCCGCGGCGGGGCGCGACGCGCGCGCGCTCGCCGCCACGCGCGTCGCCGCGATCGGCCCGGGCACGGCCGACGCGCTGCGCGCGCGCGGCATCCTCGCCGACATCGTCCCCGCGCGCGCCGTCGCCGAGGGGCTGCTCGAGGAGCTCTCGGACATCCAGCCGGCGGTGCGCCGCGCGCTGATCGCGCGCGCGAGCGAGGGGCGCGACCTGCTGCCCGACGAGCTGCGCGCGCGCGGCGCCGACGGTGGACGTGCTCGCGCTGTATGAGACGGTCGCGCAGCCGCTGTCCGCGCGGGCGCTCGCGGCCGCGCGCGCGGCCGACTACATCACGTTCACGTCGTCCTCGACGGTGCGCTTCTTCCTGGACGCGGCCGGCGGCGAGGCCGCGCTGTCGCCCGACGACGCGCATCGTCTCGATCGGACCGGTCACGAGCGCGACGCTGCGCGAGCACGGCCTGGAGCCCGACGTGCAGGCGCAGCGCCACGACGTCGACGGCGTGCTGCAGGCGCTGCTCGCAGACGCCGACGCGCGCGGCTAGCAGGCGCAGCCGATGCCCGGCGCCGCGCCAGCCAGCAAGCGCTGCGAGCTCAGCCCGCTCGGGCGCCCGCGGCTGCACCTGCGCGAGACCGACTCCACGAACGCCCGCGCGCGCGCGCTGGCGATCGCGGGCGCCCCGCACGGCGCGCTCGTGAGCGCCGCGTTTCAGACCGCCGGGCGCGGGCGCCAGGGCCGGCGCTGGTCGGCGCCGCCGGCAAGCTCGGTGCTCGCCTCGCTGATCCTGCGCTCGCCGCCGGCGCTGCTGCCGCTGATCGCCGCGCTCGGCGTCTGCGACGTCGCGGGCGCCGGCGCGATGATCAAGTGGCCCAACGACGTCGTCCTGGCAGCGCCGCGACGCAGCGGGCGGCTTCGCGAAGCTCGCCGGCATACTCACCGAGGGACGCCCTCAGGAAGACTGGGCGGTGGTGGGCATCGGCCTCAACGCGGCCGTGCGGCTGTCAGACCTGCCGCCGGCGCTGCGCGCCGGCGCCGCGACTCTCGGTCAGTCGCCGCGCGAGCTCGAGGCCACGCTGAAGCGGCTGCTCGCCGCGCTGGCCAGGCGCCTGGACGAGCCCGCACAGCAGACGCTCGCGGCGTGGCGCGCGCGCGACGCGCTGCGCGATCGCGAGATCGCCTGGGGACAGACCGACGCCGAGGGGCTCCACCGCGGCCGCGCCGAGGGCATCGACGGCGACGGGCGCCTGGTCGTCGCGCTGCGCGACGGCGGACATGTCGCGCTGCAGTCCGGCGAGGTGCACCTGCGCGAGGACGCCTGAGGCGTCGTCGCGCTCACTCCTCGGCGTGGTCGAGCGCCTCCTGCACCTCGCGTTTGAGCCTCGCCTGCGCGGCCGGCGCGAGATCTGTGCCGTTCTGCGTGGCCACGTCGCCGCCGAGAGCCTCGGCCGCGGCGCCCTCGCCGCGACCCTGCTGCGCCGTCGCGCCGTCGCGCCGTCGCGCCGTCGCCGCCGACCCCGCCGTTGGCGCCCTGTCGAGAGCCGCCCTTGCGCCGGCGGCGCGAGTTGCGCGCGCCGCGCTTGGGGAAGTTGCGCAGCAGCTCGCGCGCGAGCGCGGGCGGCTTGCGCGCCATCCTCGTGCGCGCGCCGCGCAGCGCCTCCTCGGCCTCGGGCGTGTGCGCCAGCGCGGCGGCGAGCAGCGCGGCGGCGAGCCGGCGGTCCTGCTTGCGAGCCGCGTGGATCAGGCGGCGCGCGTTTCGCGCGTGCGCGCCGCCGGCCGAGTTGACGAGCAGGCCGAGCAGCCGCTTGGTCTCCGGCCAGCGCTGCACGGCGTACTCCTCGTGCACCTCGCGCGTGTACTCCGCCAGGCGCCAGATCCAGGCATTGGCCTGGTCGCGACGGCCGATGCGCCGCTCGGCGAGCGCGCGCAGCATGATCTTCGCCGCTTCGCGACGCTCATCGCGTGACCAGCCGCCGATGATGTCGATCGCCGTGTCGAACGCGTCGGGATCGCGCAGCGCGGCGATGTCCGCGAGCGCGCGCAGGCGCAGCTGCGGGTTCTTGTTGCGCTGCACGGCGGTGATCAAGAAGCGGCTCTTGAGCTCGCCGCCGCGGTCGAAGTGCAGCATCGCCCGCGCCCGGCGCCAGCCGGTCGGCGCCACGCGCGCGCCGGCGAGCGCCGCCCACACGTGCTGCTCGCCGTAGTCGAGGTGCTCGACGGCGATCCGCCACAGCTCGCGCTCGAAGGCCGCGAAGCGCCGCTCCTCCTCCGCGGCACACCGGCAGCACCCGGCGCTCCACGCGCACGCGCCGCCCGCGCCCGCGCCTGACCGGGCCGACGACGATCGCGCCGCCGCGGTAGACGTCGCGGTCCAGCAGCGAGTGCAGCGTCACGACGGGATCGTCGTGCTTGGTCGCGGGGTGCACGAAGTCGACGACCAGCCCCGCCTCCTTGCCGGGGTGGCGGCGCGTCACGCGCCCCACGCGCTGCTGGTAGATGCGCTTCGATGCGGTCGGCGCGAGATGCAGGCAGACGGTCGCGCGCGGGCTGTTCCAGCCCTCGGCCAGCAGCTGCGCGTTGATCAGCACGTCGATGTCGCCGCGCTCATAGCGCGCGAGGATCTCGGCCAGCTGGCGCTTGGGCGTCTCGCCCGAGACGGCCTGCGCCTTGATCCCTTCGGCGCGAAAGGCCTCGGCGAGGTTGTAGGCGTGGCTCACGCCGGCGGCGTAGACGACGCCCGGCACGCCGTTGAAGCGCGTGCGGTAGAGGTTCGCGGCCGCCATGTTGAAGGGCTGCTGGTCGAGCAGTTTCGCCAGCTCGTCCTGGTCGAACTCGGTGTCCACCTCGCCGCGGCGCAGCGGCACGTTGGCGATCGTGCGCACGCCCACGCCGGGGGAGATGCGCACGCAGCGAAGCGGCGCGATGACCCCGCGGCGCGCCGCCTGCGCGAGGTCAAAGCGCGAGGTCTGCGTCGGGAACAGGTCGGTCACGTGGCGCGCGATCAGCGCGCCGGTGGCGGTCATGCCGATGAACACCGGGCCGGTCCACTGACGGATCGCGGCGCTCGTCTTCTCGCCCAGCGCGGTGTGCGCCTCGTCGCAGATGACGATCGTGTAGGCGCTCGACACCTTGCCCGCGTTGCGCACGAACCACTGGTAGGTCTCGACCGTCACCGGCCCCTTCGCCGAGTCCTCGCCCTTGAGCAGCGGCCGGCTGATCCGCTTGGCGTAGCCGCGGTCGCGCAGCTCGCCGTTGAACTGGTCCACGAGGTTTCGCCGGTGCGTGAGGATCAGCACGCCGCCGGTCTGAGACGCCTCGACGAAGCCGAGCGCGGCGACCGTCTTGCCCGCCCCGGTCGCGTGCTCGAACCAGAAGCGCTTGGCCGCGTTGGGGTCCTCGGGCTGCTCGGCGACCGCCTCGGCGTCCTCGCCCTCCTCGACCCAGTCGCGCGGCTCCTCGTCGGACTCGCCGGAGAGCTCCGGCTCCTCCTCGTCCTCCTCGGCCGCGAGCACCTCTTCGTCCTCGTCCTCGAGCTCGTCCTCGTCGTCGTCCTCCTCGTCGGGCGCCGCGCGCTCGACAGGCCCCAGGTCCTCGTCGTCGTCCTCGTAGTCGTCCTCCTCCTCCTCATCCTCCTCCACGTCCTCCTCGTCGGCGTGCGACGCGGCCTGCGGCTGGGAGGCGACGTCGCCGCCATTGGCCTTGGCGAGCTCCTCGGGACCGAGGATGTCGGCGGCCGCGAGCAGCTCGGGCGAGGCCGACGCGGCGGCGGCGCCGTTGCCGTTGGCGCCGGTGCGCTGGGCCTCTGCCAGCAGCGCCGCGAGCGTGCCCGACAGCGCGTCGACCTGGTGCGCGGAGAGCACGGTGCCGTCGGCCAGCTTTGGCTCCTCCTCCGACAGCAGCCGCTCCAGGCCGAGCAGCAGCGAGAATTCGCGCCGCCAGGCCGTCGAGGGCTGTTTGGCCTTCGGATCCTGCGCCAGCTCGGCGAGCGCCTGGTCGAGCGCCCTGCGACGCGGGGACCCGGGCGCGAGCGCCAGCGAGGCCTCCTCGCCCTCGTGCACGAAGCGCTCGCGCACGAACTTCTCCGCACGCGCTATTTCGGCGGAGCTTGGAATGGGCGCGGCCGCGAGGGCCACTGAGGTGGACTCGGCCATCTAGGCTCTGGACTTCGAGACGGGACCGCCGCTGGAGCTGACGTCCGCGCGGCTCAGGAGAAACCGGCATCTTGGCCGGCTGCGCTGCCGATGCTCAGAGCGATCCAGCTCTGACTCTCTTGCAGGATATAGCACACAGTGTCCGCCATGTGGGGTCGGGCATATGGCACCCTTTCGACGATGACGCCAACTCGCTGGCTCCTGTCGATCGGCGCGCTCGCGTTGATCGCGCTGCTGGCCGTCGGATTGACGCAGCTCGCGACGAGCTCCGGCGAACACACCTCGAGCGTCGACGCTCACGCCCGCGCAGATCAGCGCGCGCCTCGCCGGCTCGCCCGCGCCGCTGGCGGCCGTGCACGCGCAGGCCGGTCAGATCCTGCCGGGGGGCGCCGCCGCGCTGCGCGCGCGCATGACAGCGCTGCGCGGCTATCCGCTCGTGATCAACAAGTGGGCGTCGTGGTGCACGCCCTGCCAAGGCGAGCGCGGCGTGTTCGCGCAGGCCTCGGTCGCTCTGGGGCGCAGCGTAGCCTTCCTCGGCATCGACTCGGCCGACACCAGCATCGCCGACGCGCGCGCCTTCCTGCGCGCCGTCCCCGTCGGCTACCCCAGCTACTACGACCAGAGCGGCCATCTCGGCGAAGCGATCACCGACTCGAGCTTCACGCCCGTGACCGTCTTCTACAACCGCGCCGGACAGCAGTACATCCATCAGGGGCCATACCCGAGCCTGGCAAAGCTCCAGCGGGACATCCGCCGCTACGCGCTCGGCTCCTGAGCGATGCCGGAGATCCGCATCGACCCGCTCAGCGGGCACCGCACGATCGTCGCCGGCGAGCGCTCGCTGCGCCCCGGCGGAGCGCCCGGCTGCGAGCCCGCTCAGGCGATCGACGCCGAGTCGGACCCTTTCGCCGAGGGCCACGAGCAGCGCACGCCGCCCGAGCTGTTCGCGCTGCGCTCCCACGGCGAGCCCGACACGCCGGGATGGACGGTGCGCGTGGTGCCCAATCTCTATCCCGCGCTGGCGCCCGCGCCGGGCAGCGCGGGCGACCTGGCTGTCGCGAGCGCCGCCGGCGCCGGCGGGGGCGACGGCGAAGGGCCCGTGCGCAGCGCGCGCGGGCTGACCAGGGATGACCTGTTCGTCTCGCTGCCGGCCAGCGGCGCGCACGAGGTGATCGTCAACGCGCCCCAGTCGGTGCTACTCGCTCGCCGAACTGCCGCGCGAGCAGGTCATCGCGGCCGTCGACGTCTGGCGCGAGCGCATGCGCGCCCATCGCGACAGCCCCTGCGTGCAGCTGATCGTCAACGAGCGCCGCGAGGCGGGCGCGTCGCTGCCGCACACCCACGCCCAGCTGTATGCGCTGGATTTCGTGCCCGCGGCGATCGCGCGCGAGCGCGAGCGCTCGGCCGCCTACGCGACGCGCACGATGGGCCAGAGCCTGCTCGGAGACCTCGTCGCCGAGGAGGTCCGCCGCGGCGAGCGCATCGTCGCGATCGACGACGAGGCCGTGCTGATGGCGCCCTACGCCTCGCGCCTGCCCTTTGCGCTGATGCTCGCGCCGCGGACCCCCCGCGCGCGCTTTGACGACGATGGGCCCACCGGAGCCGCGCTGCTGCACGATGGGCTCTGCCGCCTGGCGCGCCACCTGGGCTCCAGCCCGCCGCTGAACATGTGGGTGCGAACGGCCCCGCTCGGCGCCGACCAGTTCTGCTGGCGCATCGACGTGCTGCCGCGCCTGACGTACATCGCCGGCCTGGAGCTGTCGACCGACATCAACCTGAACATCGTCTCGCCCGAGCACGCCGCTGCGCTGCTGCGCGACGCGTAAGGCGCCTGGCGCTACGCTCCCCCGCTGTGCCGCCCGAGGAACGCTTCGTGCCCCGCTTCGCCGCCGAGCCCCCGCAGGAAGAGCTGCCCTACGGGCGCTGGGCGCAGCGGCTGAACGAGGAGCTGCTCGCGGCGGCGCTGCAGCTCGACATCGAGACGCGAGGACCTGGGCGAGCCGGGCGAGATCCTCTGGTACCCCGATCGCAGCTGGCACGGTCGCACCTACGTGCCCGCCACGGCGCGCACCGCCGGCGGCTATGAGCTGTTCGGCTACGTGCGCTTCGTGCCCGGCGCAGACGACGGCCAGGCCGGCGAGTTCTCCGCGCACGTCGACTTCACCGAGGAGACCGCCGAGCGCAACCCCGACTGGCAGATCGACCTCTGCGACGAGGTGATCGGGGCGTGGCGCGGTCACTCCGGCCAGGTCGCGTCGATGACGCTCGTGTGGGGCCACCCGCTGCGCTCGGGCGGCAAGATCGTCACCGCCGAGCTCGCCGGCCTCGCGGTCGACCAGTGCGAGCTGATCGTCGAGCGCTTCACGCTGATCGCGCCCGACGACTACCGCCACGACCTGCTCGAGATCAAGCTGTTCGACGGGAAGGGCCGCGAGCTCGCCAGCGAGTCGCTCTACGACGGCGACGAGGACGGCTGAACGCCGCCCCCGCCCTGCAGCCTGCGCCGCAGCTGACTAGGCGGGCGCCTTGCAGATCGCCAGCGCGCGCTGCTTTGCCGCGCCGTTGGGCAGCGGCGTCGCGTCGACCAGCGCGATGCACTCTTCGTGAGCGACTTTCTGAAGTTCTTCCTTGCTGCCGCCGGAGGCTTTCTCACAGATGCCTTCGAGCTTGGTCTTCGCGCTGGCGGGGATCGAGCTCTCGGAGTGGATCGCGCTCTTGCACGATGCGACCGCCTGCGCGCCGCTCTTCTTCTGTTCGCGCTGGCGCTCGTGGCGGTGCTGGTCCCCGTGGCCGAGCCCGCTGCCCGTGGATTGCGTGGACGGCGCCGGCGCCTGGCTACCGGAGGTCGTGGTGCTGCTGCTCCCACAGCCCGTCACCAGCGCCGTCCCGGCCAGGGTGACGATCAGCCATGTGGTAAGCGTTCGCATCATTGATCCTCCCGTTGTTTGGCGCGGCAAGACGGCGCGCTCGGCCTGCAAGTGTTGCAAACAGCCGCACTCCAACGCTACCGTGGGCGCAGGCGGTGCGCAAGGCGCCAGGCGCCGCGCCCGCGCGCGTGCCAGTGCCCCCGCCAGGAGTCGAACCTGGATTTGCCGCTTAGGAGGCGGCCGTCTTATCCATTGGACTACGAGGGCGGGCACCAGCGCAGCTGGCGCGCAAACGCTGCAGAGGCTACCGGCAGGCGGTCACGGCTGCCGGCGGTCGGGGCGGTCCGGGTACACCTCGTCGATGGTCGTCAGCGCCGTGTAGGTCCCATCGCGGCCGAGCTCGCGCGCGATCGCCTCGCCGCCGCCCGCCAGACGGTCGAGCACGCTCACCACGCCGACCACCGACAGCCCCTCCTCGCGCACGCGGCGCACCGCCTCGATCGTCGATCCTCCGCTCGTGACCACGTCCTCGGCGATCAGGCAGCGGGCGCCCGCAGGCAGTTGCGCCCCCTCGATCCAGCGCTGCAGCCCGTGCTCCTTTCGCTCCTTGCGCACGATGAACGCGCCGGCCGGCGGGTGCGGCGCCGCGAGCGCCGCGCAGGCGACCGGGATCGCGCTCACGGGCACACCGCCGACCGCGTCGCGCCTCGCGCGAGCGCGCCTGCTCGGCGACGAGCAGGCCGAGCGCGATGTACACGTCGGGCAGCAGGATCGCGCGCTTGGCGTCGACGTAGTACTGCGCCTTGGCGCCGCTCGTCAGCGTCACCTCGCCGATCACCAGCGCGTGCTCGCGCAACGCTCGCACGAGCGTCTCGCGCGAGCGCGCGAGGTCACTCCTATATTCGGCTACGGCCTGCACGGGCAGACCTAATCTACCGCTGGCGTTCGGTCGATCTGGACCGGAGTGGCCGCGCGAATCGCAAAACTGCTCACCTGGGCGTCGGTCGCGGCCTGCCTGATCGTCGCCGTGTCGTTTGCGATCTTCGCGCTCGACCAGACGAGCAGCGCCTCCAATCGCCAGCAGGAAGAGGTCAGCGGCCAGCCGGTCAGCACCGCCACGAGCACCGCGCCCGGCGCTCCCGCCGGCGAGGCCCCGAGGGAGAGCACCATCCACAAGACGATCGATGAAGTCTCCGCCAAGCTCACGTCGCCCTTCTCGGGCATCACCGCCGGGTCGAGCAGCGAATGGGTCGTCCGCGGCGTCGGCCTGCTCGGCGCGCTGCTCCTCTACGGCCTCGGCGTCGGCTACCTCGCGCGCGTGATCCGCATCAGGGTCTAGCGACGACGCTGACGGCGCATCAGGGACCGGCGTTTGAGCGAACGTGGTCGCTGCCGCCGCCGCCCTCGTTGTAGACGTCGACCGGCGTGCCCATGCGCACCCACGAGTAGATCGCCGCGGCGTCGGGAATCGGCACGCGCAGACAGCCGTGGCTGGCGGCGTAGGTGGGCACTTCGGCGTAGCCGTGGATCGCGTAGCCGCGGATGAAGTAGTTGGAGTCGACCATGCCCTCGGAGTTGACGCCGGGCGTCTTCTCATAGACCTGGAAGTGCCCGATCACCGTCGGCGTCGACGGCTTGCCCGAGCTCATCGTGTAGATCGTGCGCACGCGCCCGCCCGGTTCGATCTCGGCGAGCACCTGTTTGCTGAGGTCGGCTTCGACGTGGCGACCGTCGTGCGGGTAGCGCACGTGAAAGCGCCCCGCGCCGCGCTGCAGCAGCTCGAAGACCTGCGTGCCGGCGTAGGCCACGCGCGCCAGACCCGTCACCTTGCGATAGGCGATCAGCGCGCGCCCGGTCCCTTCGTCGAACACCCCGCTCAGCGGCACGGCGAAGTGCAGCACGTCGAGCTCTGACTGCAGCACGCGCACCGATTGGCCCTGCGATCCGGGGCCGAGGTTCGCGGCGACGACGTGCACGAGCTCACCGCGCGCGCTGAAGGCGCCCTGCTGGGCGGTCGCGTAGTGAGCGGCGCGCACCTGCGAGACGCCCGCGAGGCTCGAGTAGTTCACCCTGAACTGGCCGCTGCCGCCGGCGCCCGCGAGCACGCTCACGGTCTTCACCGCGACCTTGCGCCCGCCGAGGTAGAAGCTCAGCTTCACCTGCTGGCCGGCCACGTACGGGCTGACGGTTCCGCGCACGACGATGCGCCGGCCGGCGAGCGCGAACGTCGGGTTGCCGCCGACGTCTGAGAACTTGAGCTTCAGGCTCCCGGCCGGCACGGGTACGGGCGCCGGCGCGGGCACGGGCGGCGCAGGCGTGGTCGGCGTCGGGGCGGGCGGCGTCGGTTCGGCCGCGGCGGCCTGCGCGCAGCAGCACAGCGCCAGCGCGACCGCGAGCCCCGACAAGGCGCTGCCGCGGAGCGTGCGAGAGCGTGCGCCGCCGGCGCGTGTGAGATCGCATCGCGCATGCATCGCGCGAGATCCTACGTTCTCGGTCCGATGACAGGCCTCTCGGGCGTGATCACGCCGACGGCGATCAGCGATTGCGCGATCGCCCAGAAGGCGGCCAGCGCGGCCAGCGCAAGCAGCGCGACCTGCCCGAAGTTCCATCCCTCCAGCGAGCCGAACGCGACACAGTTGTTGAGCGAGTGCGCGACGATGCACGGGTACAGCGACCCGGTCGCGCGATACAGCAGGCACAGGCCGAAGCCGAGCGCGGCCAGCGGCGCCAGATCGGCCAGCGGCGCCGAGCCGACGTGCACCCCGCCGAAGACCAGGCCGGTGATCACCGCCGCCGGCCAGGTGCCGCGCCAGTTGCGCACGGCGGTGAAGAAGTAACCGCGAAACAGGAACTCCTCGGCGATCGGCGCCACCACGCACGTCAGCAGCGCGCTGAGCGCCAACAGCAGCGTGCCTTCGTCGGCGCCGAGCTTGTCGAGCTCGGTGTCCTTGGCCGGATGGAAGATCCCCGCCCAGATCGCGGCGAACACGAGCACCGCGCCGAACAGCAGCGCGATCCGCGCGGCCACGCGCCACCAGTTCATGCGCGGAGGGCGCAGGCCGAACATCCACGCGCGCACGACCTGTCCGCCCCGGCGCGCGAACAGCACCGCCGCGAGCACGAACGCGCAGTCCTGCACGATCGTGTCCGCGAGCACGAGACCCCCCGGCAGGTTGTTGCCCGTCACCTTCACGCCCAGCAGACCCGCGGGGATGTCGATCAGCACCCCCGCGACGAGCGCCATGCCGATTCCGGCGATCAGGGCCGCCGGCGCCGTCCACGGCGCCCAGTAGGGCACCGGCTGCGGACCCAGCTCCTGCACGGGCTCACCCGGCAGCCCGCTCGCCGGTCCGATCGTCAGCTCGTCCACCTGGACCTAGGCTACTCAGTGCCTAGGCCACCCAGTGCCAGGTGGCGAACTCGGCGACGAAGAACGCGAGCGACAGCGCGAAGACGCCGAGCACCGGCCGCTGCCAGCGCGGGCGCTCGGCCAGGCGCGCCGCGAGCCAGATGCTCAGCGGGAAGAGCACGACGAGAAACCGCGGCAAGGACATCAGCGGCTGGGGCGCCACGGGGTATGACAGCGGCAGCGCGAGCGCGGCGAGCACGTAGAAGCCGTAGGCAAACGGCAGCATGCGCAGCACGCCGACCACCGCGCGGCACGGCGGCGAGCATGAACGCGAGCAGCATCAGGTTGTGCCCGGCGTTGACGAACGGGCTGCCGCCGGCCGCCGGGAAGTAGACGTGACCACGCTGCAGCGACAGCAGCTGGCGCGCGCCCTCCCACGCGGCCTTCACGCCATCCCACGCGCCGACGTAGGGGCCGGCGAAGCTTCTGCCCCACACGTCCTGGACGTGGAAGGGCGTCAGCGCGTGACCGCCGGCGAGCGCCAGGTAGCCCATGTAGGCGAGCAGTCCCGCCGGCACGAGCGCCAGCCACAGCAGATCGGCGCGCAGTCGATAGCGCGGGCGCCAGCGCACGCCGATCCTGTCACGCGGACGATCCTCGCGGGGGCCGTAGAGGTACAGGATCAGCGCGGGCGCGAGCAGCACGACGCCGGCGCTGCGCGTCGCGCCGGCCAGCGCTCCGAGCAGCCCGACCGCCCACCAGCGACCCTGTCGCGCGCTCCAGAACAGACCGACCGACAGCGCCAGGTACAGCGACTCCGAGTAGACCGCCGAGAAGTAGAACGCCATCGGCGCGAACGCGGTGATCATCACCGCCAGGCGAGCCGCGTCGATCGGCTCCGCCCGCAGCCGCGAGCGCCCGGCGACGCGCGTCAGCTCGAGCAACGTCAGCCGGTGGATGCCATACAGCGAGAACGACAGCGCGAGCAGCGACACGAGCACGCCCGCGAGGACCGGCGCAAGGCCCAGCAGCGCGAACGCGTGCAGGCCGAGCGGGTACAGCGGGAAGAAGGCGGCGCGCGATGACGTCACGAGGCCGAGGTCCGGCCGGTAGCCGTAGTGGGCGATCACCAGGTACCACGACGCGTCCCAGCGCGCGGCCGGCGCGGCCAGCAGATCGCCCAGCCAGCCGAACCCCCTGGTGACGCCCGGCGGGTCAAACGCGTTGCGCACGGGCCCGAAGCCGAAGGCCAGCACGGTCCCCACGCCCGCGAACCACACGAGCAGACGCGAGCTCCACAGCGCTCGCCAGCTATCGCGCACAGCCGCCATCCGCGCGGGGTCATCGCGCAACCGCTCCCACGCGCGACCCAGCCAGCGCCATCGCACGACGGCAGGTGGCGGCGCGGGCGCGACCGCCGGCGCGGGGGCGAAAGGCGGCAGCTCGCCGGCTCGTTCGACGATCGCGCTGTCGGCGATCGTCAGCTCAGCGGACTCGAGGCTCACCGCGCGATCTGCCCGGTCTGGCGGCGGCGCCCGTTGCAACTGCAGGAAATCACAGACGTGCACGGTAATGTCGAATGCCCCGAAATGTCTCGACAGTCCCGACAGCGCCGGCGCAGGCACAACCGGTCAGGGCCCGTGCGAATCCTGTTCGTCGGCTCGATCGCGATCACGAGCATCCTCCTCGTGGGCGTCGTGACGGCCTTTGCCGTGGTCATGCACATCGTGCAGGACGCGCCCTCGATCGACTCGTTTCACGCGAGCCTCACGACCGGCTCCTCGCAGGTGTTCGCCGCCAACGGGACGCGCCTGGGATTCATCCAGTCAGACGTGCTCAGCACTCCGGTCTCCTGGGGTGAAATCCCGACCGACCTCAAGAACGCGACGGTCGCGATCGAGGACCAGCGCTTCTACCACAACGACGGCATCGACCTGACGGGCATATTCCGCGCCGCGGTCAAGGACGTCACGCAGGGCGCGGCGCTGCAGGGCGGATCGACGATCACGATGCAGCTGATGCGCAATCGCTACCTGGGCAACGACGAGCACACGCTGCGCCAGAAGATCACCGAGGCCAAGCTCGCGGTCGAATACACCCGCCACCACAGCAAGCGCTCGATCCTCACGAGCTATTTGAACAGCATCCCCTACGGGACGATCGGCGGGCAGACCGCGATCGGCGCGCAGGCGGCGGCGCGCGTCTTCTTCGACGAGCCGGCCTCGCAAGCTCGACCTCCAACAGGCCGCGCTGCTGGCCGGGCTGCCGCAGGCGCCGTCGCAGTACAACCCCTTCCGCTACCCCACGCTCGCGCGCCAGCGGCGCAACGTGGTGCTCGCCAAGATGGCCGAACTGCACTACGTCACGTTCGCGCAGGCGGCCGCCGCGCAGCGCGCGCCGCTGGAACTGCACCTGGGCAACTTCTACTCACAGCGGCGCGAGGACTTCTTCTTCGAATACGTGCGCGAACAGCTCGAACACCGCTACGGGCGCACGACGGTCGCGCAGGGCGGGCTGAAGGTCTACACGACGATCGACCTGAACATGCAGCGCCTGGCGCGCAAGGCGATCGCCGAAGTGCTCGACGAGCCCGAAGACCCGGCTTCGGCGATCGTCACGATCGACCCGAGCAACGGCGACATCGAGGCGATGGCGGAGTCTGAGAGCTATGAGAAGTCCCAGTACAACCTGGCCGCCGACGGGCACCGCCAGCCGGGCTCGACGTTCAAGGCCATCGATCTCGCCGACGCGCTGTCGCGCGGCGTGGACCCGAACAGCACCTATTACCTCTCCCACACCCTCGAGCCGGGCTGGCTGACCGGCTATCCGACATATGAAGTGAAGACCTTCGAGGGAACCTCGCTGGACCGCTCGCTGAACCTCGTCAACGCGACGCTCACCTCCGACAACACCGTCTACGCCCAGCTCGCGGCCGACCTGGGCGAGCAGACGATCACACAGATGGCCTACAAGATGGGCGTCAAAACACATCTCTCCAGCTATCCGGCGGAGGCGCTCGGCGGGCTCACGCTGGGTGTGACGCCGCTTGAAATGGCCGACGTCTACGCGACGCTCGCCGACGGAGGCTGGCGCAACTCGCCGATCGCGATCACCAAGGTCGTGTTCCCCAACGGACACGTCGACGCCAACTGGGGCCAGCCGCATCGCGTGAAGGTTCTCAGCGAAGGCGTGACCGCCGAGGAGACGAACATCCTGCACCAGAACGTGCAGAGCGGCACCGCCACGCGCTCTGCGATCGACTGCCCGACGGCCGCCAAGACCGGCACGACCAGCGAACTGGTCGATGCCTGGCTGGACGGCTACACGCCGCACTACTCGACGGTCGTGTGGATGGGCTATCCCAACAAGCGCGTGTCGATGACCGACGTCCACGGCGAGCCCCAGCAGGGTGGCTACCTGCCGGCCGAAATCTGGCACGACTACATGTCGGCGGTCACCGAAGGCCAGCCCTGCGCGCAGTTCCCCGAGCCGCGCGAATCACTCTCATACGCCCCGTTCTTCGGAAAATTCGCAACGACCGGCCGCGTGGAACCGAGCGAGCTCCCCGGCGCCGGACAGTTCGACGAACCGACCACGCCGCACTTCCAACACCACACGCCCCACCGCCATTCACCGGGCGCGGGCGGACCGCCGCAGGCCCCGCACACCGACACTCCCGAACGGGTCGCCGCCGCCGCCCGCGGCTGAACATTTCAACCAGGGCGCGGGCGGAGCGCCGGCGGGCTAGCGCGGCGAGCGCTCTTCGCTGGCCGCGCGCTGGTACTTTCAATGGCGATACCGACGGCGAGGGGCGCCCGCACGACGCGAGCCGCCCGGATGGGAAGTGGCGTGGCCAAGGAGGACAAGGTCGAATTCGAGGGCGAGGTGGTCGAGGCCCTGCCCAACGCGATGTTCCGTGTAAAGCTCGACAACGACCACGTGGTGCTCGGCCATGTGGCGGGGAAGATGCGCCGCTTTCGGATCCGCATCCTCCCCGGTGACCGCGTCCGCTGCGAGCTGTCCCCCTACGACCTGGACCGCGCGCGGATCGTCTACCGGCATCGCTGAGCGCTCCCTGATCGACTCGATCGCGGCCGAGCTGCAGCCGACGCGAGCGTCGCGCGTGCTGCGGGGGATCGGCGATGACGCTGCCGTCGTGCGCGCGCGAGCGTTCTGTGTGACCTCCGTCGACGCGATGGTCGATGGCGTCCACTTCCACCTGCGGGAGGGGTGGATCACGCCCCGGGAGGTCGGCTGGCGCGCGCTGGCTGGCGCGCTGTCGGATCTCGCCGCCATGGGCGCCGAGCCGGGCGAGGCATACCTGATGCTCGGCCTGCCACCCGGCTTTGACGAGCGCAGCGCGCTGGAGCTGGTGCGCGGCGCGGGCGAGCTGGCGCGGCGCAGCGACACGACGATCGCCGGCGGCGACGTCGTCGCGGCGCCGGCGCTGATCGTGTCCGTCACCGCCGTCGGCTGGGCCGAGTCGCCGCGGGGAGCTCGTGGGACGCGACGGCGCGCGCGCGGGCGACCACGTCGGCGTGACCGGGCGGCTGGGCGCAGCGGGCGCCGGACTGGCGCTGCTCAACGGGCAGGCAGCGCAGGGCGCTGACGCGCAGGAGCTGCTCGCGCGCGTGCGCCGCCCGACCGCGCGACTGCGCGAGGGCCGCGCACTGGCGCGGGCGGGGGCGCACGCGATGATCGACCTCTCCGACGGGCTGGCAACCGACGCCGGGCACATCGCCCGCGCGAGCGGCGTGCAGCTGCGCTTGGAGCTCGACAGGCTTCCGCTGCAGCGCGGCGTGGTCGGCGTGTGCGAGCAGCTGGCGGTGGCCCCCGCGCATCTCGCGGCGAGCGCCGGCGAGGACTACGAGCTGTGCGCGTGCGTCGCGCCGGACGCCCGAGCGCGCGTGGAGCGCGCCCTGCAGCAGGCGGGCGGAGCGCCGCTGACCTGGATCGGCGAGGTCACAGACGGGCCGCCCGGCGTGCTGCTAACCGACGCCGCTGGACAGCCGGTTGCCCTGCAGGGGTTCGAACACAGCTGGTGAGCGCCTCGGCGCGCGGGCGCGCGGGGAGCGTTTCGATCGGCGTCGCCACGCCGCCGCCGGGCACCCGGCGGCGCGGCGCCGACGGGCACGATGCGCGTCAGCGAGGCGAACACGAGCAGCCGTTTGGCGGCGCTGAACAGCGGCGTGCAGGCCGACAGCACGAGCCTCGAGTAGTTCAGGCGCCCAACGGCCGCCGCGAAGTCCGTCGGCGCGACGACCTTCTGGCCGATCACCGTGTAGGTGAAGTGGCCGTAGGGCATCAGCAGCAGGATCCGGTCGCCGCGGCGAAGCGAGTCGATGTGGCGGAAGGGCGCCAGGTAGGTGGTCCGATGCCCGGCGATCGCGGTCGTCGAGCCGCTGCCGGGGAACGGCGTCTGGGAATACACGCCGGGCCCGCTCTTGAGATCTTCGGTGTCGGTTCCCTTGACGACGACGAAGTTGGCGCCGATGTGGGGGATGATGATGCGGCCCACGGCGCCGCCGTCGCCGGTGCGGCGTTCGAGCTCGCGCGCCAGGAACGAAATGCGTCTGCGCTCGGTCGGCAGCGAGGCGAGCGTCGCGCGCTCGAGCGGCGTGGGGGCCGCGTGTTCGACCTTGCGCAGCACCCCGTCGAGGTGATCCTGGGCCAGCTTGGCGTAGAGGGCCGAGAACGGCTCCTGCCACACGAGCGTGACGCCGGCGTCCAGCAGCGCGAGCCCTCCGATCACGATCAAAGCGACGGCCAGCGCGCGCCACAGCCGCGCCGGACCTTTCAGCGGGGTCCGCCTCGACGCCCAATCCTTGGGCGGTTGTCGATGTGGACACTGTCTCGGACACGGCTACCGTCGCAGGGCGGACTCCGTGCCGCCGAGCGATCCCGGGCCCGCGTAGGACCGCGGACCGCGAATCGTGATGCCCGCCCGCTCGCCCGTCCTTGGGCCGGGCTCGCAGCGCAGGCGGTGCGAGGGCAAGCATAGCCGCGGACACGGCACATCCAAAGCCGATGCTCCACAGCGCGGCGGCCGGGATCGACACGTGACCGCCGGCGAGCAGCCGCACCGCCGTCCATGCCACGCCGCCGGGTCCCAGACCGAGCTGGTGCGCATAGAAGGCGGCCAGCAGCGCGACCGGGGCCAGGGCGAGCGCGACGAGCGCGAGCGCGACGCGCCGGTCGCGGGCGCAGCTGGGGAGAGGCGATCAGCAGCGACAGGTGAAGGCCGACGATCAGCAGCAGCGCGGTATAGGGATTCAGCGCCCAGACGACCACGCACAGCGCGACGAGCACGAGCAGCAGCGACAGCCCGGCGCCCTCCGAGCTGCGGCGAGCCCGCGAGGCCGAGCCTGCGCATCGCCGGCGGCCACAGCGCCCAGGCCAGCGCGAGCACGAGCAGCGTCGCCGCGACCGCTCTGGCGGCGAGTCCGTCGAAGGGCAGCGCGCTTGACATGGCCGGCGCCGCGGGCGCCGACGGGAGCGCTCCCAGCAGGCCGAGCAGCCGCGCGAACACGGCCGCGAGAAGGAAGGGAACCGCGCACGCCAGCGTCCACAGCGTCCAGCGCGCGATCGGCTCGCGCCGTCGATTCAGTCGCGCCAGCCAGTCGACGGTGACCGCCAGCGGGCCGAGCAGAAGCGTGCCGACGAGCAGCCGCCACGCCCAGGCGGGGATCGTCTGGCGCTGCACGAGCACGCCGGTCTGCATCGCCGAGGACACGTCGGGCGCGCCGTCAAGCGCATAGACGGCGCTCAGCACCCCGCGTCCGTAGCCTTCCAGGCGCTGAGCGCTCACGGCCTCGCGCGCCGCGGGGCCGCGTTCGCCGGAGACCTGCACGAGCACCGCGGGGATGCCCTGCTCGTCGAGCGGACCCTGCTCGCCGGGCGTCAACGGGAACGCCAGGTGGCTGAGCTGCCCGAGCACGCTGGGCGCCCCCGGAGCGGACGCCGCTTCGCGCGTGATCGCCGCCGCGACCGTGCGCTGCAGCTGCAGCGGAGCCGAGCCGAAGCCGTCGGAGTAGGGCACGACCGAAGGCTTGCTCGCGCGCACCCCGGCCAGGTCGCCGAGCACGATCGCGGCGTCGAACGGACCATGCGCGTTGGCTGCGAACCCCGCCGCGCCGGCGTCCCCTGCGCTGCCGCCGCTGGTGGACACGAGGATGATCGTGCGCTTGGTCTCGCTCGTGGCGAACACGCGCGCGAGCTCGAGCAGCGCGGCGGTCGCCGACAGCTCGGCCTGCGAGCCGCGCGCGGCGGCGTCGCGGTGGGCGAGGATCACGATCGGCGTCTCGCCGGTCGAGCCCGCGCGCTGTGCGATCACCGTCGTGAGCGTGCGCTCGCCGTCGATCGTGTTCGCCCGCAGATGTGAGACCTGCACCGAGAAGCCGCCGCCGGCAGTCCCGCCGAGACCTCGGATCGTGTCGGCGACGCGCTCGGCCAGCGCCTGGTCGCCGCTTTCGCCCGGGCGCCGCTGGGGGAATTCGCCGGCAAGCCGCTGGAGTTCTGAGAACGCGCTCGCACCGTCGAAGGCGTCGGGCGCGAGCGTCGAGGTGAGCACGGGCGGGCCCGCGGTGAGCGAGAACGCGGCTATCGCCAGCGCGAGCCCGAACGGCAGAAACGCCGCTCGGTAGAGGCGACCGTTGAGCATCGCGCTAGACCATAGACAGGCGCTGCGCACACGCGTGCGACCCGCAGACCGCATCCACCGCTGAGATCCCGCGCTGCGCGTCCTATATCGTGCCCGCGTGCTCCAGCCCGTCGCAGTCGCCAGCAAGACGCTCTCCGACTACACGCACATCGTCGGCAAAGAGCTGATCGCCGAGATTCGCGAGCTCGCCGAGCCCCTCAAGGGCCAGCGCGTCGTGCACATCTCCGCGACCGCGTTCGGCGGAGGAGTGTCGGAGATCCTCTACACGCTCGTGCCGCTGATGCGCGACGTCGGCCTCGACTGCGAATGGCAGGTGATCTACGGGCGCGAGGAGTTCTTCAACGCGACAAAGCTGATGCACAACGCGCTGCAGGGCGCGCCGCAGGACCTCGACGAGGAGCAGTGGGCCACCTGGCTGCGCTACAACGAGATGAACGCGCGCGAGCTGTCGGGCGGCTGGGACGCGTGCGTCGTGCACGACCCGCAGCCCGCCGCGCTGTACGGGCTCGTCCCCGAGAAGGCGCGCAACTGGGTTTGGCGCTGTCACATCGACCTCTCGACGCCCAACCCGCAGACGATCGCCCGGCTGCTGCCCTACATCGCCGACTACCCGGACACGCTGTTTCACATGCGCGACTACGTGCCGAGCGGGATGCACGGAACGGCGCACATCGTCGCGCCGGCGATCGACCCGCTGACGCCCAAGAACATGGCGCTCTCGCCCGAGGACGCGTCGTTCGTCTGCCAGCAGTTCGGGATCGACGTCGACCGGCCGCTGATGTGCCAGGTGTCGCGCTTCGACCCCTGGAAGGACCCGCTCGGCGTGATCGACGCGTATCGCACGGTGCAGGCGTCGCTGCCCGCCGTGCAGCTCGCGCTCGTCGGCTCGATGGCCTCCGACGACCCCGAGGGCTGGGACTTCTTCAACGCGACGATCGCCCACGCCGACGGCGATCCCGACGTGCACATCCTCAACAACTTCAACAACGTCGGCGCGATCGAGGTCAACGCCTTTCAATCGCACTCCGACGTGCTGATCCAGAAGTCCACGCGCGAGGGCTTCGGCCTGACCGTCTCAGAGGCGGTCTGGAAGGCGCGGCCGTTCATCGGCGGAGACGTCGGCGGCATTCCGCTGCAGATCGAAGATGGCGTCACCGGATACCTGGTGTCCAGCGTCGAGCAGTGCGCGCAGCGCTCGCTGGACGATCCTGCGCGACCCGGAGCTCGGCAGGGCGCTCGGCAAGCGCGGCAAGGAGCACGTGCGCAGGCACTTCTTGACACCGCGCTACCTGCGCGACTACCTGCGGATCCTCAACGGGCAGCCGTGAGCGCAGCAGCGTCACCCCGAGAGCCGCCGCTGATGGGCGAGATGCCGGCCGAGCGATCCCCGCTGGTGCTGGTGTCAAACCGCGGGCCGGTGACCTTCCACGAGGGCGGGGAGGTGCAGCGCGGCTCGGGCGGGCTGGTGACCGCGCTGACGGGCCTCGCTTCGCACCGCGAAGCGGTCTGGATCGCGTCGGCGATGAACGAGTACGACGCCGAGGCCGCGCGGGCCCACGCGGGCAGCACGTTCCCCGTGCGCTCGCCGACGGGCGACGAGTTCAAAGTGCGCCTGGTCGTGTCGGACCCGCGCGCCTATGACCGCTTCTACAACGTGTTCGCCAACCCGATGCTGTGGTTCATCCAGCACTACCTGTGGGACCTCTCAAACGCGCCCGACATCCGGCGCGAGGAGATCGAGGCGTTCGAGTTCGGCTACAACGCGGTCAACGAGGACCTCGCGCGCGCGGTCGTGGAGGAGCTCGAGGGCGTCAGCGAGCCGGTGGTGATGGTCCACGACTATCACCTGTACACGCTTCCAGACCTCGTGCGCCGCGCGCGGCCGGACGCCTTCCTGCACCACTTCATCCACATCCCGTGGACGCAGTCAGACGCGTGGCGCGTGCTGCCGACGCGGATCCGCGAGGAGATCTTCACCGGCATCCTGGCCAACGACATCGTCGGCTTTCACACGCGCTCCTACAGGCGCAACTTCCTGCAGTGCTGTCGCGATCTGATGGACCTCGACGTCGACTTCGAGCGCGGTGTCGTGTGGTTCGGCGAGCGCGAGGTCTGGGTGCGCGCCTATCCGCTGCCGATCGACCACGAGGCGACGCGGCTGATCGCGCAGGGCGAGCGCGTGCGCGAGTTCGAGCAGGAGCTGCTGCACCGCCGCCGCGACTTCCTGATCCTGCGCGTGGACCGCGCCGATCTGAGCAAGAACGTGCTGCGCGGCTTCTCGGCGTTCGACCTGTTCCTCGAGCAGCACCCAGAGTTCACAGAGCAGGTCACGTTCATCGCGCAGATGATGCCCTCGCGCACCGACGTGCCCCAGTACGCGGAGTACCTGGAGCGGATCGAGGCGCTGGTCGCCGTCGTCAACCACCGCCACGGGACGCCCGACTGGATGCCGATCCAGCTCAAGCTGCGCGACGACGTCGAGGAGGCGATGGCCGCCTACAAGCACTACGACGTGCTGCTCGTCAACGCGATGTTCGACGGCATGAACCTCGTCGCCAAGGAGGGGCCGATCGTCAACGAGCGCGAGGGCGTGTCGATCCTGTCGGAGAACACCGGCGCGCACGAGGAGCTCGCCGAGTTCGCGCTGTCGGTCAACCCGTTCGACATCCAGGAGCTCGCCAACTCGATCTACGCGGCGCTCACGATGGACCCGGCCGAGCGCCGGCGGCGCGCCGCCGGGCTGGCCGAGATCGTCACCTCGCGCGACCCGGGCGACTGGATCGACGAGCAGCTGGCCGACATCCGCGCCAAGGGCCGCACGCGCTGACGGCTGCGCGGACGCGCTAGTCTTGCGGGCCGCACGAAATGACGCTGCCCGCACCGACATACGACCTGACGCTGCTGCTCGACCCTGACGCGGAGGAGACGGCGCGCGCGAAGATCGTCGCCGACGCGCGCGCGGCGATCGAGGCGCGCGGCGAGCTCGCGCGCTACGACGAGTGGGGCACGCGCCCGTTGACCTACCCGATCGACCGCAAGAGCGCCGCCGAGTACCACCTGCTGCAGTTCCACGCGGCGACGCCGGAGCTGCTCGCCGACCTGCAGCGCTCGCTGCGCATCACGGACGGCATCCTGCGCTTTCGCATCATCAAGCTCAAGCCCGGCGTCCCGGACGCGCCCGACATGCACGTCGCCGCGGCGGCGCCCGTGCGCACCGACGCGCCGTCGGCGCCGGCGGCGCCCGAGGTCGAGCTGGTCGAGCGTCGAGGCGATCGTCGAGGTCGAGGACGAGGCCGTTCCGGCGGTGCAGGACAGCGCGCCGATCGCCGCCGAGACCGACGTCGCGAGTCGCTGCCGAGCCGCCGGCGCAGGAGCGATGGCGGCGGCGAGACGCCCTCCGAGGGCGACGCGGCGCAGGGCGAGCCCGCCTAACTTCTCTCGCGCGGCCGCGAGCGCGCGCTGCGTAATAAGATCGTCGCATGCAAGCCGAGGATCTCGGCGACCCGACGATGAACAGGACCGACCTGTTGCGCGCCTCGCCGCCGATGTTCGAGTCCAAGCTGCTCGACGCGCTGTCGCGCGTGCACCCGGCGGTGCCGGTGATCATCTTCGTGCCGGTGATCGCGGCGTTCATCGCGTGGAGCCTGTCGCAGATCAGCGTCGCGCTCACGCTCGCGATGTTCGCCGCCGGGCTACGCGCTGTGGACGCTGTTCGAGTACTGGCTGCACCGCATCGTGTTCCACTTCGAGCCCGAGAAGGGAATCGGCGCGCGGCTGCACTGGATCATCCACGGCGTCCACCACGACCACCCCAACGACCCGCTGCGCCTGGTGATGCCACCGGCGGTCAGCGTGCCGCTCGCGGCGATCGTGTTCGGCGTGCTGTACCTGATCTTCGGGTCGCGCTACGCGCCGGCGCTGGGCGCCGGCTTCTTCGCGGGCTATCTGGTGTACGACATGATCCATTACTACCTGCATCACTTCCAGCCGCACGGCTGGCTCGGGCAGGATGCTGCGCGAGCGCCACATGCGCCACCACTTCCAGGACGACACGAAGGGCTTCGGCATCAGCGCGCCCTACTGGGACGAGGTCTTCAAGACCTCCTCGCGCGCGCGGCGATCTCCGCAATGAGCGAGCTGGACCGAGCGCCGGCGCGGCGGCGCCCGCGAGCCGCTCTAGACTCGGTTGCCGGCCCACAGCGCCTCGCGTGCGGGCCGCCAGAGACAGACAGCTAAGAGCGAAAGGAAGCCGTCGTGGCCGCCACCAACATCAACCGGGTCGTGATGACCGGGAACCTGACCGCCGATCCCGAGCTGCGTTCGCTGCCGAGCGGCACCGCGGTGTGCAGCCTGCGCATCGCGTGCAACACGCGGCGCAAGAACGGGAGCACCGGCGAATGGGAGGACAAGCCCAACTACTTCAACGTCACCGTGTGGGGCGCGCAGGGGGAGAACGCCGCCCGCTACCTCTCCAAGGGACGCCCGGTGGCGATCGACGGGCGCCTGGAGTGGCGCGAGTGGGAAGCGCAGGACGGCACGAAGAGGCAGGCAACCGATATCATTGCCGACTCGGTGCAGTTCCTCGGCTCTCGCGACGACGCGACGGGTGGCGGTGCGTTCACTGGCAGCGCGGCCCCGCAGGGCGGCGACGTGCCCGGTCGACGCGGGGGACTTCCAGCCCGCACCGGTGGCCGGTGGCACCGGCGAGGACGACATCCCCTTTTAGCGAGACACAGCACAGCGAGGAAGATCTTCAGTGGCAAAGCGTGGTCGCGGCAAGCCGGTTCGCCGCAGAGACAAGAAGGGCGGACCCGGCAGCGGGAGGCGCAAGCCATGCCAGTACTGCCGCGACAAGATCGAGCAGGTCGACTACAAGGACGTCACGACGCTCAAACGGTTCGTCTCTGACAAGGGCAAGATCCGCTCGCGGCGGATCACGGGCACCTGCCGCCGCCACCAGGTGCAGGTGGCGCGCGCGGTCAAGCGCGCAAGGGAGCTCGCGCTGCTGCCCTACGTCAACGAGGGCGGGCGCGACGACAATCCCCGTCGCGAACGCGGCGACCGCGACCGCGACCGCTAGCGACGCTCGATCATGCCCGAAGCGATTCTCCTGCAGGACGTCGAGCAGCTCGGGGAGCAGGGCGCGGTCATCGACGTGTCCAAGGGCTACCTGCGCAACTACCTCGTCCCGCGCAAGCTCGCCCAGCCGGCCACGAAGGGGGCCATCGAAACGATCCGCCAGCGCCAGCTGGCAGCCGAGCGGGCCGCGCGCGAGGCGATCGAGAAAGCCGAGGAGAACGTCGCGCTGCTCAACCGCACGGTGCTGACGATCCCCCAGCAGGCCGGTCCCGACGGGCGGCTGTTCGGCTCGGTCACCGCGCAGGACATCTCCGCCGCGATCCGCGAAGCGCGCGGCCTGACGCTCGACAAACGCAACGTGCACCTCCCCGAGCCGATCAAGAACATCGGCACCTACATGGTCGTCGTCGACGTGGTCGAGGGCAGCAGCGCCACGATCAAGACGATGGTCGTGGCCAAGCGCTAGACCGCCGGCCGCCTGGAGGCGGCGTACCTCCGTCAGGGGCAGGTCCAGGACGGTTTGAACCCAACCGACGGCCCTTGTTGGCGATCTGAGGCAAAAGGCTTGGCTGGTCGTTTAGCCAACCCGCTGATGGGGTAAGGACGGCTCGATGGACGAGTTGGCGCGTTGGCCCTTGCAGCGGCACGCGCGGCGAGGCGTCGGGAACGCAGGGAGGAGAACCCGTGAATTTGAAGTCTTTGAAGCTACGCTTCGCAGCGCTCGTCGGCCTTGGCGGCCGCTCGTGCGTCGCGCTCGCCGTAGGCGGTCAGGCGTCGGCGGCCACGCTGGCCGGTCCCTGGGCGCCCTTCAGCAACTGCCCGGTCAACGAACCGGCGTTCATCGCATACCCTCAGGAACGGCTACTGGTTCCTAGCCTGCGTACGCGGCGAGCTCGCCCCACGGCAGCTTGACGATCGGCAGCACCACCGTACAAACCGGGAGCACGACCGTCCAGTTCGGCGTTCCGGGCTCGGAACCCGTCGAAAAATTCATCGGCCACATCGAGCCCGCCACCGAAAACCAGACGCTCGTGTCCGCGCCGGCGCAGGTCCCCGGCGGGCTGCTCGGGCTGATCTGCCCCAGCCAGGTGGCCCGCTCGTGACCGCGCTCTGCGAAACGGCCACCAAAAACGGCCTCAACAACGTCACCGCCGCGGCCGAACTTGCGGACACCCCCAGCAGCTTCGACCTGTTCGCCGGCGAGAGCACCGGGGTGCCCATCTTCACCCTGCCGGTGAAGATCCACCTGCAGAACCCGCTGCTTGGCTCGAGCTGCTACATCGGCTCAGGGCAGGAACCGATCGTGCTGCGCCCAGAGGGCGTCACGAAGGGGAGCGTCTCGCCGTTCGTGGAAGATCCCAACGGGTACGCGGCCGGCTTCTTTTCGATCGCCGGAGCCACCCAGGGCGACAGCACGTTCGCGGTGCCAGGCGCAAGCGGGTGCGGCGGTGCGCTGCTGAGCGCGGTAGTCGACGAGGCGCTCAACCTCAAGCAGGGGCTACCCTCGCCCGCGGGCAAGAACGACCTCGTCCTCGACGAATCGACCTCCAACGTCGCCCGCGCGGCGAGTGGACAGACGGTCCTCAGAGAAGCCTGGAATGCGAGCTGCCTCACCGGATGTTCATGACGCTCGCTAAAAGCACCTATCAGAACGCCTGAACCTCCCCGTCGGCCGTGCGCGCCAGCTGCGCACGGCCGACGGGCTGATTCTGCTTCGTGACTGGCACGTCTCGCTCGCGCCCGATTTCTCGTTCATCCGGATCTAGTGCGAACATGTGTTCGTGCCAAGCAATTACTCCTAGATAGCGAGAGCCCCTCGGCCCCGGCGAGCCGCGATCTAGACTCGCCCGGTCCATGAGCTCCGTCGCGACGACAAGCAACGGTGCCAGCGGGCGCCCGCGGCGCCGCGATCGCGCCGCCGCACAACCTCGACGCCGAGCAGTCGGTGCTCGGCGCGATCCTGCTCTCAGACCGCTCGCTGTACGCGCTGGTGATCGAAGAGGGGCTGCGCCCGGAGGACTTCTACCGCGAGCACCACGGCGCGATCTACGAGGCGATGCTCGCGCTCTACAACGAGAGCGAGCCGGTCGACGTGCTGACCGTCACCGACCGGCTGCGCCAGACGGGCAAGCTCGAGGACGATCGGCGGAGCGCGGCCGTCGACGAGCTGACTGGGCTCGTGCCGGCCGCGGGGCACGCCCGCCGCTACGCGCAGATCGTGCGCGAGAACGCGCTGCTGAGGCGGCTGCTGACGGCCTCCTATGAGATCCAGGAGAGCGTGCTCGGCCACCGCGCGGCGCCGCGCGAGCTGGTCGAGCTGGCGGAGAAGTCGATGCTCGAGGTGGCGCGCGACGACCGCCAGCAGGACTTCCGCGCGATCGAGGAGGTGCTGCACGAGGAGCTCGACAAGCTGCACCGGCTGTCGATCGAAGGCACCTCGCTGACCGGCACGCCCTCGGGCTTCAAGGACCTCGACGAGATCACCGGCGGCTTTCAGCCGGGCAACCTGATCATCGTCGCCGCGCGCCCGGCGATGGGAAAGAGCGCGCTCGTGTGCAACATCGCCGAGAACGCCGCCGTCGAGCACGGCAAGCCGGTGGCGCTGTTCTCGCTGGAGATGGCAGAGGCCGAGCTCGCCCAGCGCTTCGTCGCCTCCCAGGCGCGCATCAAGGGCGAGGAGCTGCGCAAGGGGCGCGTCGCGGAGAAGCGCTGGCCGAAGATCCTCGCCGCCTCCCAGCGCCTGGCGGCGGCGCCGCTGTGGGTCGACGACTCCAGCGACGTGGGCATGCTCGAGATCCGCGCCAAGGCGCGCCGCCTGCACAGCCAGTGCGAGGGCGGGCTTGGGCTGATCATCATCGACTACCTGCAGCTGATGCGCACCGACAGCCGCTACGACAGCCGCGTGACCGCCGTCGGCGAGCTCAGCCGCGGGCTGAAGATCCTGGCGCGCGAGCTCGGCGTGCCGGTCGTCGCGCTGTCGCAGCTCAGCCGCGCGGTGGAGCAGCGCCCCGACAAGAAACCGCAGCTGTCGGACCTGCGCGAGAGCGGGAACCTCGAGCAGGACTCCGACCTCGTGATGTTCATCTACCGCGACGACTACTACAACGAGGACTCAGAGCGCCCCGGCGAGGCCGACCTGATCATCGCCAAGCATCGAAACGGCGCGGTCGGGCGGGTGACGCTCACCTTTCAGAAGGAGTACCCGAAGTTCATGAACTACGCGGGGGAGCGCTTCGAACAGTGAGCGATCGATCGTGACGACCGGCTGTTCGCTCGGCCTGTGCGACGGTAGCGGCTTCCTTGTTGACGAGGCGACGAACACCGCATCCGACTGCGGCTGTCGTCGCGGACGCATCGCAGCAACGCGGGCTGCCGACCTCGAGGGGCGCATACCCAACAAGTACAGAGGAGTCTCTTTTGATCGGCCCCCGATTCTCGGTATGCCCGACCCGATCGTCTCGGAGGTCCGCCGCTACGTGGGCAGCTTGGATGCTCGACTGCACGAGGGGCGGGGGCTGTGGCTCGTAGGAAGCGTCGGAACAGGCAAGACAACGCTCGCGATGCTCGTATCCAAGGCAGCATTGGATGCCGGGCGTTCGGTTGCGATCTACTCGCTGCCGAGATTGCTGAACCTGCTACACGATGAGATCGGCACAGACAACAGCCTGCTCGATCTCCTGGACCGGCTTTCCTCGGTCGACCTGCTCCATATCGACGACCTTGGAGCGCAGCACACGACGCCCTGGAGGCTCGAGCAGCTCTACTCGATCGTGGACGCCCGCTATCAGGCCGGACGGGCAATCGTCGCGACGACCAACCTGATGCCTCAGGAACTCGCCGAGCAGATGGGCCGGCGCACGCTGACGACGGTCTCGGAAGCGGGGACACAGCAGACGAGCGAAGAGCGCAAAGTCGTTTCCGACGACTCGAGCGAGGTGGTCGGTAAGCGCATCGTTTCTCGCCTGGTCGAGATGTGCGGCGATCCTCTGCCGCTGTACGGCGATGACATGCGCCAGGAGCTGGCCGCTCCGGCGCGCCCAGTCCTGACCTGCCAGACTCAATTCGCCATGCCGTCAATCGTGATAGTCGGCGCCCAATGGGGCGATGAGGGGAAGGGCAAGATCACCGATCTGCTCGCCGAACACAGCGACGCCGTCGTTCGCTTCCAGGGCGGCAACAACGCCGGGCACACGATCGTGCGCGACGGCGTGGAGTGGAAGCTGCACCTGATCCCGTCCGGGATCCTGTACCCGGGCAAGCGCTGCGTGATCGGCAACGGCGTGGTGATCGACCCGAAGGTGCTGATCGAGGAGCTCGACGCGCTGCGCGCGCGGCGCGTGGACGTCAGCGGGCTGCGCATCTCGGCCAGCGCGCACCTGATCATGCCCTACCACCTGCTGCTGGACTCCGCCGGCGAGGCCAAGCTGGGCAGCCTTCAGATCGGCACCACGCGCAGGGGCATCGGCCCCTGCTACGCCGACAAGGCGGCGCGCCTGGGCATTCGCGTCCAGGACCTGCTCGACGAGAAGATCCTCAAGAAGAAGATCGTCGCGGCGATGGAGCCCAAGCGCCTGTCGCTGCGACCGTTCGAGAAGGACCCGACGCTCGACCTGCACACGATGACCGAGGAGTACCTCACCTACGGCCACCGCCTGGAGCAGCACATCGCCGACACGGCGAAGCTGATGTGGGAGATGCTCGACTCCGACAAGAAGATCATCCTCGAGGGCGCGCAGGGGGCGATGCTCGACATCGACCACGGCACCTATCCGTTCGTCACGTCTTCAAACCCGCTGTCGGGCGCGGCTTGCGTCGGCACGGGCGTCGGACCGAAGGACATCGACGAGGTTTGGGGCGTGGCCAAGGCCTACACGACGCGCGTCGGCGCGGGACCCTTCCCCAGCGAGCTGCACGAAGAGATGGGCGAGCACATCCGCCAGCGCGGCGGCGAGGTCGGCACGACGACCGGTCGCCCGCGTCGCACCGGCTGGCTGGACCTCGTCGCGCTGCGCTACGCCGCGCGCCTGAACACGCTGACCGCGCTCGTGGTGACCAAGCTCGACGTGCTGTCGGGACTCGATCGCATCCAGGTATGCACGGGCTACCGCGGCGCCGACGGCGCGACCTTCGAGGACTTCCCCTACCACCAGACCGTGCTGCACCACGCGACCGCCGAGCTGACCGAGCTGCGCGGCTGGCAGGAGGACCTCGGCGAGTGCCGCAGCTACTCAGACCTGCCCGAGGCCGCGCGCGAGTACCTGCAGTTCATCGCCGAGCACGTCGGCGCGCCGGTCACGCTGCTGGGCGTCGGTCCGGGACGCGAGCAGGTGGTGTGGACAGACGCCGGCATCAAGACGCTCGCCGCGCGCAACGGCAACTCGCCGGGCTGAGACCCGCGCGGGCGGCGCGCGCGAGGACGCCGACTAGGTCAGTCGCCGCCCGACAGCATCCATTCCTGAAGGCGCCTGTTGCCCGTGTCTGCCACCAACACCCTGCCAGCCGAGCCGACGGCTATGCCCGTGGGGTCAGAGAGCTTCCATTCGCCCGAGCCCGGCGAGCCGAAGGTCGTGATGAGGGCCCCTTCTGGGCTGAAGACCTGCACGCGCTCGTTGCCGACTTCTGTGACATAGAGGTCGCCGCTCGAGCCTTCCGTGGCGATGCCATAGGGCTGATCTGATCTGCCCGAGCCAGAGCCCCGTTCGTCGAAGGCCCTGATGAATTCGCCGCCGGTTGAGAACTCCTGCACCCGTGAGTCTTCCTTTTCTGCGACATATAGGTGCCCGCCGGAGATCGCTAGGCCATAGGCCAGGCCGAGCTGGCCCTGGCCGGAGCCGTTTTCGCCGAACTTGGTGAGTTCCGCTCCTTCAGATGAGAACTCGACGACGCGGTCGCCGGCTGGGCCGGCTGGGTTCAGGACCCAGACGTCGCCTGAGGAGTCGATCGTGATCCCCGTGGGATCGAGCAGCTGGCCGCCGTGCAGGACCGAGGAGCCGAAGCTTCTGAGGTGTTCCCCGGCGGGGCCGAACTCCTGCACGCGGTCGTTGCCGCCATCTGTGACGTATATGTCGCCGGCCGAGTTAGAAGCGATGCTCCCGATGCCCTTGAACTGGCCTTCGCCGCTTCCTGCAGAGCCGAACTGGCGCAGCACTTTGTGTTCTGGGTTGAACTCGATGATCTGGTCGTTAGCCGAGTCTGCGACATAGACGTCTTCGCTTGAGTCAAGCGCCACGGCGTCTGGTTCTGAGAAGCTCGCTTCGCCTTGGAAGCGGGTGAGGCTGGTGATGTACGTCGGCGGTGCGCCCGGCGCCCATTCCTGCAGGCGCCTGTTGCCCGTGTCAGCAACGTAGATCGTGCCCGACGCCGCCACCGCGAGCCCGCGCGGCCCAGAGAACTGCCGGCTGCCCGAGCCCGGCGAGCCGAAGGTCGTGATGAGGGCCCCTTCTGGGCTGAAGACCTGCACGCGCTCGTTGCCGACTTCTGTGACATAGAGGTCGCCGCTCGAGCCTTCCGTGGCGATGCCATAGGGCTGATCTGATCTGCCCGAGCCAGAGCCCCGTTCGTCGAAGGCCCTGATGAATTCGCCGCCGGTTGAGAACTCCTGCACCCGTGAGTCTTCCTTTTCTGCGACATATAGGTGCCCGCCGGAGATCGCTAGGCCATAGGCCAGGCCGAGCTGGCCCTGGCCGGAGCCGTTTTCGCCGAACTTGGTGAGTTCCGCTCCTTCAGATGAGAACTCGACGACGCGGTCGCCGTCTGGGCCGGCTGGGTTCAGGACCCAGACGTCGCCTGAGGAGTCGATCGTGATCCCCGTGGGATCGAGCAGCTGGCCGCCGTGCAGGACCGAGGAGCCGAAGCTTCTGAGGTGTTCCCCGGCGGGGCCGAACTCCTGCACGCGGTCGTTGCCGCCATCTGTGACGTATATGTCGCCGGCCGAGTTAGAAGCGATGCTCCCGATGCCCTTGAACTGGCCTTCGCCGCTTCCTGCAGAGCCGAACTGGCGCAGCAGTTTGTGTTCTGGGTTGAACTCGATGATCTGGTCGTTAGCCGAGTCTGCGACATAGACGTCTTCGCTTGAGTCAAGCGCCACGGCGTCTGGTTCTGAGAAGCTCGCTTCGCCTTGGAAGCGGGTGAGGCTGCTTTGAACGCCTTCCGGCAGCGTCCGCAGCGTTTCGTCTGCGCTTTTGCTTTCACCGCCAGGGTTCGTCGCGACGACCCGGAAGTGGTAGACGGTGTTGGGGCTCAGCCCACTGAGCGCAGCCGACACCGCGACCGGAACTTCGCCCGCGCCCGGGGAAGGGCCGCAGGGCTCGTTTTCGCCGTAGGAAGAGGTGAGGCCGTATTCGAGCTTGCAGTCGCTGACTTCACCGTCGTTGGAGTTCACCGTCGTGTTCAGCGTCGCCGACGTCTGGGCGATTTCGGTCGCTCTCGGAGTCGTGACGGTTGGTGGATCGGGAGGCGTGGTGAACGTTTCGTCCGCGCCCATGCTTTCCCCGACGTCGTTCCTGGCAACGACTCGGAAGTGGTAGGTCGTGTTGGGACTCAACCCCCTGACCATGGCCGACACCGCGACCGGTTCGAAGTCCGGCGGAGGAGCGCAGGGCTCGCTGTGCCCGTAGGAGATGGTAGCGCCGTATTCGAGCTTGCATTCCCTGCCTTCATTGTTCTTGGGGTTCACCGTCGCGTTCAGCGTCGCCGAGGTCTGGGTGATTTCAGTCGCTTTCCCGGTTTCGACGATCGGGACACCGGGAGGGGTCGTGAAGGTTTCGTCTGCGCCCCTGCTGAAACCGTGAGCGTTCGAGGCGATGACCCGGAAGTGGTAAGTGGTGCCGGGTTTCAGCGTGCTGATCCTGGCCGTGACCGCGACCGGGCTGTCGCCCGCCCCGGGAGAGGGACTGCAAAGTTCGACGCGCCCGTAGTCTTCGGTGGGGCCGTATTCGAGTTGGCAATCCGGGTGGGGGACTTCGCTACCATTGGGGTTCACCGTTGCGGTCAGCGTCGCTTCGCTCTGAACGATCTGAGTCGCTTTTCCGGTTGTGATGATCGGCGGGCTGGTGGTGAACGTCTCGTCTGCGCCCCTGCTTTCACCGCCGGCGTTCGCGGCGACTACGCGAAAGTGGTAGGTCGTGTTGAGGCTTAACGTGCTGAGCGAGACGCCTACCCTTACCGGTTCATCGCCCGAGCCCGGTGAGGCGCTGCAGGGCGTGCTTTGCCCGTATGAGGCGGTCGGGCCGTATTCGAAGACGCAGCTGCCCACTTCTGCGCCGTGTGGGTTGACCAAGGCGCCCAGGCTCACACTCAGGGTCCCTGGTGTCAAGAGGACAAGCGGTTTCGGGGTGGTTTCAACACTTGGCGGCGCCGGGAGTCCTTCATAGGTGTATCGATCCGCGGGGCTTGTGGGACTGGTGCCGCTGCCGAAGGGTCCGGCGACGGTCACATCCACCGTGCCCACGCCACCCGGGGAGAGGGCTTTTATCGAGGTTTCCGATTCCACGTGAAAGCTTGCGGCTTCGTTCGTGCCGAACCGCACGGCCGTGGCGTTCGAGAGGTTCGTGCCTGTGATCGTGATCGTGGTTCCGCCTGATGCTTCGCCGGAGTTGGGACTGATCGCGGTGACCGTCGGTCGTTCCGCCGGCGTCGTGAATGTCACCTGGCGCCCCTGCGAGGTGCCCCCGGCGTTCGACGCGACCAGCGCGGCGCAGTATTCGCTGGCCGCTGTCAGTTCGGCCAGCGGCACACCGATTTCGCTGATCATCACGTTGCCTGAGCCCAGGGACTGCGGCATGGATTCAAGCGGCGTACCTTCGGCACCGCCGCTCGTACACCACGGTTCACCCGCCAGCGCGTAGTCGGCGTGGAGCATCGTTTCCTGGCCCTGCGGGTCGGCGTTACCTTCAATCGTTGCGGTCGTCGGGCCCGTTGCGTGCGCGCCGTCGGTCGCCACGATCGGCGACGAGGGCGTCGTAAACGTCTGCACGGGTCCTGCGACAAGGGGCGGGCGGGCCATGAGCACGTCGAAGCCCGGCTTGGCTGCTTCGGTGATCACGCGGTACTGATATGTCGTGCCGGGCGCAAGGGTCATCGGCACACCCAGTGCCTGTGCCGAGCCCGCGACGGATAGCGAAAGCAATCCTGCCCCCACCGTCGCGAGAAGCGTCCTTCTAACCGCATGCATGAAATCCCTCTCCTAAGAGATGACGCTACCGAGTTGAAGGTACTCCTCTGATGCGGGGGGCGCGTCCTGGCGGCGGCTCACCAGCAAGCGCGCGCAATGTCTCAGACGCGCTGGGCCCCGGCCCTCATCCTGGCCTTGTGCGCGCGCTTTTCCTCCTGGTAGTCGGCGAGCGCCTGCAGCGAGTCGACGTCGCCGAGCGTCGGGTGCGCCGGCACGAGCCCCTGCGCGGCCTTCAGCTTGTAGCGCTTTGCAAGCACCGAGCCGAGCGCCTTGCCCTTCATCTCGCCGAACCCCGGCAGCCCCTGGATGTTCGCGCGCAGCTCGTCGCAGTCCGCAGCGTCCGTCCAGACGCGCTGCGCATGGCCGTCGTAGTTCTCGCTGACGTGCGCGGCCAGTGCCTGCACCCGTTCAGCCATTTTTCCGGGGAAGCGATGGATCGCCGGTTTCTGGCGGAACACCGGCTCCAGGTCGGCGGTCGCCAGACGGCCGGCGTCGAGCGTGCCGATGCGTTCCTGCAGTCGCAGAGGGCCCATGAAGGCCTGCTGCACGGTGACCTGTTGATCCAAGCTGAAGCCGATCAAGAGGGCCATCGGATCCTTGGCAATCAGCTCATTGGCCTCTTCGGAGTCGGTGAAGTAGATGCGGTCGGGCACCACTCGATCCTACTGCAAGATACTTGCCTGCAGTGGGCGCGAATGGCCCACACAACCGCCCAAGGCGGGGACGCGCGGACTCATTGGCCGAACCAGCGCGCGCGGCGGCTGGAGCCGAAGTGCTCCTTCTCGGCGACCATGGCCGCGGACGGGGCGTTGAAGGTTCCTGTTCGCGCGGGACCCGACAGGAAGTCGATGTCGACGCTCCCGACCCGTCCCTCGACCGAACTCGATGTAGCACGTGCCGCGCCCGAGGTGAGGTCCCGGCGGCTCACCGCCTCGCAGCTGTGCGACCAGCGTCTGCGCCACGACCCGCGCGGCCCCCTCGGCGAACACGCCGGCCTTCGGCACGCCCGCGGTGGCGACGTCGCCGACCGCGTACACGCCGGGGAAGCGCGTCTGCAGCGTCGCCGAGTCCACCGGCACGTAGCCGTCCTCGGTCATGCCACTGGCGATGACCACCTCGGGCGCGCGGTGCTTCGGCACGCCGAGGAACAGGTCGAACGCCAGCTCGGCGCCGTCGTCGAGCACCGCGACGCTGCGCGCCGGGTCGAGCGAGCTGACACGGCGGCCGGCGATCAGCGTGATGTCGCGCTCGGCGAACTCCTCTATCAACGCGGCCGAGGTCTCCGGCGAGGGCGGCACCGGCGTGCCCAGCGGAATCACGAACGAGATCTGACACGCCTCGCGCACCCCGCGCGCGGTGAGCTCGTCATCCAGCAGCAGCGCGCACTCGCTCGGCGCCGGAGGGCACTTGAACGGCGCGCCGCACACGCCGATGACCGCATGCCCCTCGAGAACGTCGGGATGATCGCCGGCCAGCCGCTCGGCGCCGGCGACGGAGTAGAACTCGTTCCCGCCCTCGGCAAGCCCGGGCGTGGCGTCCATGTCGTAGTCGGCGCCCAGCGCGATCACGAGCACGTCGGCCTCGTGCACGCCCGCGTCGGTGGTGACGCGCCGGGCCTCGGGGTCGATCGCGGTGATCGTCTCCCGCAGCGACGCGCACGCCGGGCTTGGCGATCTCGCGGTAGGGCAGACGGACCGCGTCCGGCGTCGCGCGACCGAACATCACGTCCAGCTTTGAGAACCCGAACACGAACGCGTCGCTCTTGTCGATCAGCGTCACCTCGACCTCCTCGCCGACCGCCTCTGACAACATCGTGCACAGCTCCAGCCCGCCGAAGCCCGCCCCGAGCACGACGACACGCTCGCTCATCGCTCCTCCTTCAGATAGACAAGTTCGCTGCAGTGGAGAGGATCGTACCGATGCTCTCTTATTTCCCCCACGCCAGATGCACTGAGTCCGTCGTCAGCGCTCGGCGTGGAAGACGCCGGCGCGGAGGATGAGGAAGTTTGCCGATGCGAGAGCGATCGCGGTCACGACGTACACGGGCGTGACCGGTACATCCAGAGCGCGGGGCAACACCGAGGTGGCAACGGCCGTGATCGCGTATTGGAGGCCGGCCAAGACGAGGTAGCGACTGGCCTGCGAACCGAGACCGAGCGCGAACTCGCTGTGATGCACCCACACAAAGAAACGCTGAAGAGTGAAGTGCAGGAGCAGTGCGGTTGCGAAGCCGGTCGCAAGCGCCAGTTGGAACGGGACCCCGACGACATCGGCCAGGACGATCGTCGTGACGAGATACCAGAGCCCGACGATCGTGCCCGCGATGGCATACCGAAGCCCCTGCCCGATCGTTCCCGAGTCGGGCGAACGTAGGTGCAACACGCGGTCGGCGAGCGGACGCTTGGTGGTCGGCACGGTGCAGACGCTACAACGAACGCCCGCCACGGCATAATCTGAGCTTGCGGCCAGCGCACGACCGAGATCGACGTACCGCGCCACGGTCGACGATCACGTCCGGTGCGAGGTTTATAGAGTGAGCGCATACCCATGTGCGCTCGCGTCTCTCAAGACCGTGGGGTTGAGCAGGCGGACGTCGGGTTACCCGTTTCCGGTCGAGTGCCAGGTGGCGAACGCACCGGCGTAGTACACCAGCGCCAGAACCGACAGCCCGAGCACTGGTACACGCCACCGCTGGTGTATCGCCAGCCAACGTCCCACGACCAGTGACACAGGAGGGAGTGCGATGAGGTACTGTCCGAGCCCCGCCAGCGGCTGCGCTGCAACGGGGTAAGAGAGCACGCTCACCAGCGAGGCAGCCATATACGCGCCGTAGGGCAGGGGCAGTCGACGGAAAGCGCCGATCATCACGACCACAGCGAACACCAGGAACGCGAACAGGGTGAGGTTGGCACGTGCCGCGTTCATCGGGCCTAACCCATAGGAGATCGCCGGGCCCCAGTAGGCATGTGTGGACTGTCCCGAGAGCAGTTGGCGCGCCCCGGCCACCGCGGCCCGAATCGCCTCCCACGTTCCGTTGAAGGGCCCCACGTAAAAGCGCAGCCATATTTCGTGAGAGCGGAGCACGCTGAACGGGTCGAGGCCGCGCAGGCCGACGTATAACATGAACGCGCCGTAGCCAGCCGGTATAAGCGCGAGCCAGAGCACATCGATGCGCAAGCGCCATCGATGTTCGCGCAGATAGAACAGCCCGAGTGGCACTACGAGCAGCAATGCCAGTGGATGCGTCGCGGCACCAAGGCCACCGAGTAACCCGGCCCACGCCCACCGCCCGTGGCGCGCCATCCAGAAGGCGCCCACGGAGAGCACCAGGGTAAGTGACTCGGGGTAGACCGCAGTAAGGAAGAACGCGGTCGGGAAGAGCGCAGTGACGAAGACGGCCAGTCGCGGTGCATCCGGGTAGGCATCACCGAATTCGAGCTTTGTAAGGTGCCAGATCAGGCACAGCGCCACGACGAGGCAAACGACCGAGATCAGGATACCGGCCACGATGTCGCCCGGACCCAGCGCTCCAACAATCGCGACGAGCAGTGGGTACAAAGGGAAGAAATTTACTGAGGCGCCTTCAGACCCGGCGGCGGCTTCCGACACGTAGCCGTGCTGGGCGGCCACCAGGTACCAGGCTGAATCCCAGCGCGCGAAGGGCGCCACAAGCACGTCACGGACGGACCCAAGCTGGTCGATGAGGCCTCGCGGATCCAGGGTGCCGGGGTGGCTTACTGGCCCCAAGATGAGGTAGGCGCCGGCGCCGGCGACGAAGGTGATCGACAGCAAGCATCCGGTGGCAATGAGGGCGTCATGCAGCGCGACGTCGCGTCGGGCCCTGTGCAGCCCCGCCAGCCACCTGCGCAAGAGGCCATCGGGCCGCACGAAACCGGACCGCTCAATCGCCTCACGCGCCATAAGTGGCGCAATCATCCCACATTTGTACAGACGCTCAACGAGGCTCGCACGCCACTCCAACGATCTGGCTACCCCAGGCTGATCGCGGAAGGCTTGCGGCGAGAAGTGGCCGAAACGCGGCCATCGCAGCACGGGCAGCGCCACTGGGACGGCCGTCCCAGCTGGACAAGTCGCCAGCAAGCCGCTCACCCCGAGCTACGACGACACGCCGATACAGATTAAAGAAGGGAAACCCCGCCCCAAACGTCGCAGCGGTGCGTAGCCCGGCTTCCTCGAAGGTCCGTCTCAGGCGTTCGGGCGAGTAGTGGCGCCGGTGACCGATGCGTTCGTCGAAGGCCGACATCGGTCCACCGGGCACCGTGACGACGACTCGAGCTCCGGGCCCCAGGTAGGCGCGCACGTGGTGCAGGAAGGTAGCCGGTTCGTCCACGTGCTCGAGCACCTCCGAACACATAGCGTGCGTCGCCCAACCGGCGAGCCGCGGGGGTGGGGCGACGTTCTGACTGAGGTCAACGAGCTCGAAACTGGCCGACGGCAGCTTCGCCTGTGCGATCTCGTTGCCTCGCTTGACTTGCCTCGAGCCCGACGAGCGCCGCCTGCGGCCAACGCTTGGCGGCGTCAACGAGAAAGTCCCCCTGTCCGCTTCCGATGTCGAGCAGCCGCTCGGGAACACCTGCGCGTTCGAGCAGTCGCAGAGCAAGGCGGCGACGGTACCACTGCGCAGGGTTGTACTCGGCGGCGATCTCGTACTGATCCCAGTGCGCGTCCCAGTCGTCGCGGTCCGCGCGAGGCCCCGAGTGCTCGGAACCAGACATCACCCACACCCCTCGAGCGGCTCAGTGGCACGACAGTCGCGAACGTGTTGAGGCCGAACTTGTGGCGATGACAGCGGATCTGGCTCGGACGAAAGCCGGCGCGCACAAGCATCGGCCAGAGATCTCGCGGATCGTAGTAGCGCTTGTGATCGTCCATCTCGCTCGCCGGGCTGAGACCGAGCCGGAACGCGGACAGCTCGAGGAACGACTTGCCTCGCCACGATGGCACGTTGACGAGCAGTACGCCGTCATGCGCGAGGATGCGCCGGAATCCGTCGAGCGCCTCCTGCGGATCGCTCAGATGCTCGAGCACCGACAGGCACAGCACGACATCGATCGAGGCGTCGGGGATCGCCGGCAGCATCCTCGATGGTCCCTTCCATCACCGAGACCTTCGGCTCGTGCTTGAGATCCTCCGCGAGGCGCACATCCACCAGGCAGGCGCCTCGCCACCTGCGGCAGTACGCTACGCGTGAATCGAGCGTCGAAGCCGCAGCCGAGGTCGGCGATGCGCTTACCCGCGAGGTCGGCGTGCCGGCGCACGGCGAGCGAGCTGAGCCACACACCGAACCGATCGACAGGCGTCAGCCGGCGATGCTCGCCGTAGGCGTGGCTACGAGGCGCGTTGGACGCTGGCACTCGATCGACGAGTCGCGATGGCGGCACCGTGCAGCACGAGCGTGAACGTGAACAGCGAAGCTCCGATCACCGTCAGCAGCAGCCCCGTGACCGCCAACCCGTCCTGGGTCTGCGCGGCGAGGCTCAATCGCTCGTGATGCCGAATGTAATACACGATCAGCGGAACGGCACAGGCGATCCCCACGCGAGGATCACGCCGGCCGCGACGACCGATCGTGTATAGGGAAACAGCGCGAGCCAGCGGCGACGCGCACGGCCCTGGTAGTCGAACAGGACCTGCGCGACGATGCCGAGGAAAAACGACTGCAGGCCGACGACTGTCGCCGTGACGCCGACAAGCATCCAATACAGCGAGAAGCTGAAGTGCCCGATCGTGATCGGGCCGCCGCTGAGCGGCAGGGTGCACACCAGACCGAGCAGGAACAGGACGAGTCCGGGCTTGAGCAGAAAGAAATCAGACCCGTATACGAACATCGCCCGGAGGTTGATCCAGGCCGCCGACCAGGGCGAGCGCCAGCCGGCACGCTTGTGATGGCTGAGCCGACCACCGGTGTCCTTGAGGAAGCGCACCGGCACCTCGGATCTGCGCAGACCGAGATGCACGGTCTTGAGCACCATCTCTGACGCATACTCCCAGGAGTCAGAATCGAGTTCCATGCGGACCAAGGCGTCACGCGTGACACCGCGCATCCCGCAGTGAATATCGGTGAAGTCGCACCCGTACAGGCGATTTAGGATCCACGTGGTGACCGGAGTGCCGAGATACTGGTGCAGCCTCGGCATGGCGCCCGGCTCGATCGAGCCCCTCCAGCGCGATCCCATCACGTACTCGTAGCCTTCGCGGAAGCGGTCGACGAACGGCTTCAAGTCACGGAAGTCATACGTGCAATCGGCATCACCCATGAGCACATAGCTGCCGCGAATAAAGGGGATCGCGTCCTTGTAGGCGCGTCCGAGTCCGCGCTTGGGCATGCGCAACACGCGTGCCCCGGCCTCGAGCGCGAGTTGCGGCGTCTCATCAGAGGAGCTGTCAACGATGAGGATCTCGCCCTCGATGCCGGCTCGCTGCAGACCCTCTCGACACCACTTGATGAACTCGGTGATCGTGAGCCGCTCGTTGAGCGCCGGAATGACGATCGAAAGCTCGGGATCTTGCACGTCATCCTTGGGCACCAGCAACTCGATCTCATCGCCCACCGCCGTCGCCACGCTCGCCGCGGGTTCGGTAGCGCGAGTGCTCATCGCGTCGCCTCGTTCTGCGCCTCGGCGATGTTGGCATCGATCGAGTCGATGAGGGCTTCGGCGGAGGTGTGCTCGCAACGCCAGCCGAGCGCCGCGAGCTTGTCGCTGCGGAAGCGAACGATCGGCACGTCGCCCTTCCAGCCGCGAGGGCCACCGGCGTACTCGTAGCGGACGTCCTCGAGGCCGAGCCGCTCAAGGACGAGATCGGCGATCTCCGTCACGGTTATGTAGTCGCCGGTCCCTGCGTTGAACACCTCAAACCCTGTCCAACCCAGGTCGGTGAGTGTGAGCATCGCCGACACGACGTCGCTGACGTGAATGTAGGACTTGCTCTGGCTCCCGTCTCCCAGGATCCGCAACTGCGTCGGATCCTCGAGCAGGAGACGCACGAAGTCATAGGTGACGCCGTGCGTCTGGCGCGCCCCAACGACGTTCGCGAAGCGAAAGACAACCGTGTCGATCCCAAACATGTGCGAATACGCCGCCAGCATCGACTCGCAGGCGAGCTTGCTCGCTCCGTAGGTGGAGACCGGGATGAGTGGGCCGAAGTCCTCATCGACCTCCTCCGCGCCGCGGTCGCCGTACACGCCAGAGCCGGACGCGTACGTGATGCGCGGCACCTTGTTGATCCTCGCCGCCTCGATCACGTTGTGGGTGAGATAGGTTCCCTGCCAGAAGTCGATCCCGGGGTCGTGTACGGCCGCGGCGATGTCCGGGTTGGCGGCAAACAGATACACGTGATCGGCGCCCGCCATCTCGTCAACGACGTTGTCAAGCTCCTGAAGGTCGGCGACGACCAGGCGCAGCCGAGGATCGTCGAGCACACCCTCGAGGTGCGCTTCGCTGCCCGAGACGAGGTTGTCGTATACGACAACCTCCTGGTCGGGTCGCTGCAGCAGCGCGTGGGTGAGGTGGCTGCCGACAAATCCGGCACCCCCCGCGACGAAGGATTGAGTCACAGCTTTGAAGCGTACCCGAGGTATGCGTGAACGGGTGACTCCGGCCGCGCCCGCTCGCTTTGCATCAGCCTGCGAGCGTTGCTCTAGCTAGGCTTGCTGGATGACCGAGACCGATCACAGCTCTGTCTACCTGGCGGCCGCGGCGGAGTTGGCCGGCGCGGTCGAGCCGGAGCGGATCGACGCAATGGCACGCGGTCTGGCGGCGGTACGCGCGCGCGGTGGGCGTCTTTTCATCCTGGGCGTGGGGGGTGGCGCCGGGCACGCGTCGCACGCTGTGAACGACTTCCGCAAGCTCTGCCAGCTCGAGAGCTACGCGCCAACGGACAACGTATCCGAGCTCACTGCTCGCGTGAACGATGACGGCTGGGAGACGTCCTTCAGCGCGTGGCTTGAGGTCTCACGGCTGTGCGAGCGAGATGCGCTGCTCGTCTTCTCGGTCGGCGGAGGCTCGATCGAGCACAACGTCTCGGCCAACCTGGTGGGAGCGATGAAGGCCGCGCACAAGATCGGCGCTTCGATCTACGGGGTCGTCGGCGCGCCGGGCGGAACGCTTGCCGCGCTAGCTGATGTGGCGATCCTGATCGAGCCGCCTGCGGCCCTGCGCACGCCGCTGGTCGAGTCCTTTCAGGCGGTCGTCTGGCACGCCCTTGTCTCCCATCCCGAGCTCGCGGTCAAGCAGGGCCACTGGGAGTCGCTGGCCGCCCGCGATAGACCGTGAGTGGCCACTGGTCGGGATCTGCGGATCGGGGCCCACTGGCGTTCCAATCGCGCGCTGGCGTGGCGGTGGCGCCGGGCCGTCCGGCCGCGTTTCTCGACCGAGACGGCGTCCTCAACGAGGCCGTCCCCGACCCCGTGTCAGGCGCGCTGGAGTCCCCGCTGAAAGTCGAGGACGTGCGCCTGCTCCCGGGAGCGGCCACGGCGGCCGTCGCGCTGGCGCAGGCGGGGTACGTGCTGGTATGCGTCTCCAACCAGCCGGCGGCGGCCAAGGGGAAGGTGACGGTTCAGCGCCTGCAAGCCGTGCACGAGCGGGTGGTCGAGCTGCTGGCACGTGAGGGCGTGCAGCTCGAGGCCTCGCGCCTGTGTCCTCACCACCCTGAGGGTGTGGTGCCAGAGCTCTCCGGGCCGTGTGCTTGTCGCAAGCCGGCGCCGGGGATGCTCTTCGACGCCGCGTGTTCGCTGGGGGTCGACCTGGGCGCGTCCTGGATCCTGGGCGACACCGACGCCGACGTGCAGGCAGGAAAGGCTGCCAGGTGCCGGACCGTGCTGATCGGATATCCCGGCAGCGCCCACAAGCGTACGGGCCGCGCAGGCGCGGACCTGCTCGCCCTAGACCTGGCCAACGGGGTCGCGCAGCTTCTCGACCGGGGGCCGTTTAAGGTCTAGAATCGAGAAAATGATCGGCTTGTGTTTCGCCGGTTGGATGGGGTGGAGGAAGTGCTCGACAGGATGTCCACACGCATATTCGCGGACGGAGCCGATCTAGACGGCATTCTCGCGCTCGCTGCCGATCCACGGATCGCCGGGTTCACGACTAACCCAACGCTGATGTGGAAGGCTGGGCTCACCGACTATGTCGAGTTCGCCCAGCGACTGCTCGAGCGTATCACCAAGCAGCCGATCTCCTTCGAGGTCTTCGCCGACGACCCCGACGAGATGCGCCGCCAAGCGCGCATCCTTGCCTCCTGGGGCGACAACGTCTACGTCAAGATCCCGGTCACGACCACAAATGGCGAGTCGATGGCGCCGCTCGTCCGCGAGCTCTCCGAGGATGGCGTGAAGGTCAACGTCACGGCACTGTTCACCACCGCCCAGGTCGAGCTGATCACCGCCGCTGTCAAGGACGGCGCGCCGTCGTGCATATCGGTCTTTGCCGGGCGCATCGCCGACGCCGGCGTCGACCCGGTGCCGATCATGGCGCGGTCCGTGGACATCATGACCGAGGCGCCCCGCTCGGAATTGATCTGGGCCTCCCCGCGGGAGATACTCAACCTTGTGCAGGCCGATCAGGTGGGCTGTCACATCATCACGCTCACTCACGACCTGCTCAAGAAGCTCGAGTGCCTCGGCAAGGATCTCGAGCAGTACTCGCTCGAGACCGTGAAGATGTTCCACGGCGATGCCGCAGCCGCGGGCTACACGCTATAGCCGATGCAGACCGCCTCTCCAGGGGCTTGGTCCCTTCATCGGGGCCCGCACGGGTCGAGTTCATCAGCGGCAACCTGGCTGACCGGCTGAGCGCCGACGCAGTCAGCGTGAGCCAGGAGCAGACACAGTGAGCGTGATCTTCAGTCGTGCGCCGTTGCGGATATCCCTCGGCGGCGGGGGCACAGACCTTCCCTCTTACTACGGCGAGCACGGTGGCTTCCTGATCTCCGGGGCGATCGACAAGTACGTCTACATGCTCACCCACACGTCCTTCCAGCGTCGCTACCGCATGAAGTACGCCGAACTGGAGGAGGCCGAGGAGATCGGCCAGATCCGCCATCCGATCCTGCGCGAGGGCCTGCTGCGTCACTGGCGCGGAAGCCCGCTGGAGATCGCATCGGTGGCCGACGTGCCCGCGGGGACCGGAATGGGCTCATCGGGCGCCTACGCCGTCTGCCTGCTCAAGGGCCTGGCTCATGCACGGAGCACTTCGATCTCTCCCGGCCAGCTCGCCGAGGCCGCGTGCGAAATCGAGATAGACGTGCTCGGCGAGCCGGTGGGCAAGCAGGACCCATATGTGGCGGCCCACGGCGGAATCTGCGCCTACACGTTTCATCCCAGCGGCGAGGTGGAGGTCGAGCCTCTCGAGCTGGCTTCCTCGACCCTCCGTCGTCTGCGCGATCAGCTGCTGCTCTTCTACACCGGCGAGGCGCGCTCGGCGTCGGCGATTCTGGCCGACCAGGACGAGCGTTCCAAGGCCGGCGATCAGGAGATGATCGAGAACCTGCACCGCATCAAGGAGATCGGACGAGAGAGTCGCCGACTGCTGGAGACGGGCGACCTGGAGGGCTACGCCGAGCTCATGCACGAGCACTGGTCGCATAAGCGCAGACGCTCTTCGGGCATGTCCGGGGAGCACATCGACCGGCTCTACACGCTGGCGCAGCGAAGTGGGTGCATCGGCGGCAAGCTGGTGGGCGCGGGTGGAGGTGGGTTTCTGCTCGTGTATGCGCGCCGGCCCGAGGACACGCGCCAGGCGATGGCCGCGGCAGGAGCCTCTGAGCTTGCGTTCGAGTTCGAGTTCACCGGCGCCTACGCCAGCGGCGATTGATGAGCAGCGAGCTGCCGCCCGTCTGCATCCTGGCCGGCGGGCTCGGCACGCGGCTTGGCGATCAGGTTATCGACACCCCCAAGCCTCTGATCGAGGTGGCGGGAGAGCCCTTCCTGTTTCACCAGCTGCGACTGCTGGCTCGCCATGGCGGACGGCGAGTCGTCCTCTGCGTCGGCTACCTGGGAGAGCTGATCGAGCGTCGCGTGGGCCCCGAGCGCTTCGGGATACGGATCGAGTACAGCTATGACGCTCCGAGCCTCGACGGCACGCTGGGTGCGATCAGAGGAGCCCTGCCGTACTTGGGGGAGCGCTTCCTCGTGCTCTACGGAGACACATACCTGCGGATCGACTACGCAGCCGTCGCGCGCAGCTGGAGCGAGAGCGAACTTCCAGCCGTGATGGCCGTGCTCCGCAACAACGACCAGTGGGACACCTCAAACGCCCGCTACGAGGATGGTCGGGTGCTCGCCTACGACAAGTCCGCCCCCACGCCAGAGATGCGCTGGATCGACTACGGTCTCGGCGGGCTGGAGCGGTCGGCGCTCGAGCTCGTTCCGCAGGAGACTCGGGAGCTATCTGATCTGCACCTCCGGCTCGCAGAGCAGGGAATGCTCTGCGGCTTCGAGGCAACCGAGCGCTTCTACGAGATCGGGACACCCTCTGCGCTGGCGGAAACCGAGGCCTTCTTGAACAGCTCGATCGTCTGATAATGCTAAAAGGGCCGTCGATTAGCATCATTTCTGCCGAATTAGCACCATTTAGCTGGATCCCCCAGGCCCCCATTTGGCCGGGTCGCCGGCTCTGGTTTAGCTCAGGTCTGTCGGGGACTTCCGCCTGCCAGAGCGGGATATTAGGTGTCAGTGGGCCGCCCGGGGATCGAACCCGGAACCTTGGGCTTAAGAGGCCCCTGCTCTACCGATTGAGCTAACGGCCCTGAGGGGCGCCGACGATCCGCCGGCTCGCAGCGGCGATTCTAGCCAAGCGCATGCCCCACGCGCCGGCTCAGAAGACGACCGTGCGGCGACCGTCGACGATCACGCGATCTGCCAGATGCAGCGCCACGGCGCGCGCCAGGACCCGCCGCTCGACGTCGCGGCCGACGCGCTCCAGGTCGCGCGCGGTCTGCTGGTGGTCGACGCGCACGACATCCTGATCGATGATCGGCCCGTCGTCGAGCTGCTCGGTGACATAGTGCGCGGTCGCGCCTATCAACTTGACCCCGCGCTCGTGCGCGCGGCCGTAGGGATCAGCGCCGGGAAAGGCCGGCAGGAAGGAGTGGTGGATGTTGATCGCCGGCATGCCGACCGCCGACAGGAAGTCGCCGCTGAGGATCTGCATGTAGCGCGCGAGCACCAGCAGGTCGGCCTCGCCGTCCAGCAGCTCGAGCATGCCCGCCTCGGCCTGCGCCTTGGCGTCCTTGCTCACGGGGACGTGGTGAAACGCCACGCCCGCCGCGAGAGCCTCCTGCTCGAGGTCGGGGTGATTTGAGATCACGCTCACGATCTGGCCCTCGAGCTCACCGCGGCGCCAGCGCCACAACAGGTCGAACAGGCAATGGTCATAGCGCGACACGAGGATCGCCACACGCCTGCGCTGCCCCCACCAGCGGATCTCCCAATCCATCCCGAACAGCTCGGCGACCTCACGCGCGAACTCCTGCGCGAAGCGCTCGCGACCGCTCGATCCCTGCGCGAGCTCCTCCAGGAACAGCTCGGTGCGCAGGAAGAAGCGGCCGCCGGTGGCGTCGGAGGAATACTGGTGGGAGGACACGATGTTCGCGCCGCGCTCGAATAGGAAGCTCGAAACGGCGGCCACGATCCCAGGGCGATCGGCGCAGCCGATCAGCAGGCGGGCGGTGTAGGGCGGCGCATCCTGCTCATCCTGCGCGGGACCTCGATCGCTGCGCGCGGCCACGGCTGACCCGGTTATTTGGCCTTGCCCGGCGTAGTGGCGGTCGTGCCGCCGGCGCCGGTCGCACTCGTGGGAGTGGCCAACGCCTGCCCCGATTCAGACGTCGCCGTCCCTTCTGTGCCGTTGGGGTGTTCCTTGAGTCGTTTGAGTTGGTTCTTCAGCCGCAGACGCTGCGCGGCGGGCACGAGGCTGACAGCCTTCGCGGCCGCGAGATCACCCACCCTGTGTTTTTGGCTTTGTAGGCAGCCACGGCGAGCGCCCCGAACAGCGACGCGCTTTCGGGCCGCGCGGCGACCTCGATCTGCAGGACCTGCACCTCGGCGGTCGGTTCGTTGAGTCCTTCTGCGCTGAAGATCCGCTGCATGTTCGCCGCCAGCTGCGCGCTCGGCTTGGGCGGGTTCAGCGCCAGATAGCGTCGCCACGAGCTGGCCGCGGCGGAGAACAGTTCGTTGCCCTTGGAGGTCAGCTGGCCGTTTTGGACGAGCGTTTCACCGCCGGCTTCGTGCAGCTGTGCCAGCGTCAGCTTTTCCCACGCCACGATGTTCGTCGGCTGCTGTTTGGTGAGCTTTTCATACTTCTTGATTTCGCCCGCAAAGCTCGACTTCGAGCCGCCTTCGTTGTTGCTCGCGGCGCTCAGCAGGCCGCCGCCGCCGAAACCGCCGCCAATACCAAAACCGACCAGCCCCAGCCCAATCAGCAGCGCCAGGCCGATGTAGATCACCTGGACCACGCGCCGACGTCCCTTTCCCCTGAGATCGAACAGCATCAGCTCTGGAGCTCTCTGTCTACGTGGTCGATCATCTGCTGCACGCTGGGCCTTCCCGGATCGTCTGTGGACGGCGGCGCCGGCGCCGTCGAAGGCCGCCCGGACGTCGCGGGCCCGCTTCCCTCGGCACTCCCACCGCCTGACCGGGCAAAGGCCGCCTGCGGCTGCTCGGCCTTCGATCGGTCAAGTAACGAAGCCAGCAGGATACTCGCCTCGTAGAGCAGGTACAGCGGGACCGTCTCCAACAGCAGCGTGACCGCGTCCCCCGGCAGCAGCGCGGCGAGCACCGCGCACACCACGATCGCGTAGCGGCGATTGTGTCGCAGCTGGCGCGGCGTGACGATTCCCGCGCGCGTCGCGGCGAGGATCGCGACCGGCACCTGGAAGACGAGACCCATCGCGAGCAGCACGGTGGCGGCGAATTTGTAGTAGGGGCCCGCCTGCACGAGCACGTTGAACTCGTCGCTGTTGAAGTTCTGAAAGAAGCGCACCGCGGCGGGCAGCACGACGAAATAGCCGAACAGGACGCCGACGGCGAACAGGCAGGGGATCGCCGCGAGCAGCGGCATGAACACGCGTTTCTCGTGCGGGCTGAAGGCGGGCAGGACGAAGCCGCCGATCTCGAAGAGAATCACCGGCAGCGACAGCACGAGCGCGAAAACGAGGCTGATCGTGAGCGTCACCGTGAACGGCTCGCCGATCCCGAGCGTGACGGTTTTGTTGCCCTCCGGGACGCGCGGGACCTTCGCGACAGCGGCCTGCAGGCGCGGGATCTGCCTCGCCAGTTCGGCGCGCGTGGCCGCCGGAAGCTTGCTCGAGGGCAGCGCCAGCGTGGCCGCGAGGCCCTGCGTGGCGCGCGCCACGCCGAGCACCGCCTGCTGTGCCAGCGCCGTCTGCCCGAGCGGTCCGTGGCCTTTCTCGACCTGCTTCTCGGTCTGCGCTTCCAGCGGCTTGTTGAGGATGTGCAGCAGCGTGTGGTTCTGCCAGAGGCACAGTCCGAAGGCGACCGCGAGCACCGCGGCGCTGATCATCAGGCGCACGCGCAGCTCGTCGAGGTGGTCCACGAGGGTTAGCCGATCCTCGTGTCTGATCGGGCGAATCGCGGTGGCCATTGCCCGTATGAAGCTAGCACCGAGCGGTTTTCCCGCGCCAGGGCGGGACGAGTGCAAGGCGGCTTGCTGGGCGATCGGTGGACGCGCGCAGAGCAAGCTAAAGGCGCCGGGGGCGCGCGTCGATGACGTGGCAGAACGCGCCATGCCATCCGATAGCGACCCCAAAATCCACCCCCGCGTGCAACTGCCCAGCGAGCGGCAGCAAAGCGCGGCCCACGGCCGTCGCCGGCAGGCGGCCGACCGCCCTGCGGTCCCCGATCAGCTGCACGTCTGCTTCCACTGCGCCGGCGAGCTCGTCTACCCGCTCGACTGGGCCGAGGAGGGGCCGCGGCGCTGGCGAATCGTGCTGCGCTGCCCCGATTGCGAGTCGCGGCGCGAGGGCGTTTTCGACCAGACGAGCGTCGAGCGCCTGGACGACGAGCTCGACCGTGCCACGGGCGAGCTGCTCAGCGACCTTCGGCGCATGACCCACGCCAACATGTCAGACGAAATCGAGACGTTCATCCGCGCGCTCGACGCGGACCTCATCGAGCCGTCGGACTTCTAGCTGCGGGTCAGCTGTAGCGCTGCACGACAGCGTCGGCGACCAGATCCAGCAGCCCCGCGTGCTGTGCCGGCAGGACCGCGGGCAGCGCCGCCTTCGCGTCGGCGACGATCGAGAGCGCCCTCTCGCGCGCCTCCTGCAACGCGCCGCTGGCGGCGATCCGTTCGCACAGCGCCTCGGCATCCTCGGGGCCCTCGAGCGTGGCCAGATCGAGCTCTGTGAGCTCGCGCTCGCGCTCGCGCGCCAGGATCAGCGGCAGCGTGACCGTCCCATCGAGCAGGTCGGTGCCGCGCGACTTGCCAGTGCGCTCGACCGGACCGGACACGTCGAGCACGTCGTCGAGCATCTGAAAGGCCAACCCGATGCGTCGCGCAAAGGACCCGAGCGCGTCGGCCAGCGCGCGCGACCCGTTGGCCGCTGTCAGCGCGCCCAGGCGGCATGCGGCCTCGAACAGAGCCGCCGTCTTGAGCTCGCAGCGGCGCAGGTAGCGCGCCACCGGGACGTGCGTCGCGTAGGCGTCCTCGCGCTGGAGCAGCTCGCCGACCGCCAGCGCAGAGCTCGCGTCCGACAGCGCGCGCAGCTGAGCGACATCCTCGTTGAGCGCGAGCTCGGCGAACGCCCGCGCGAACAGCAGGTCGCCGGTCGCGATCGCCACCTCGCGTCCCTGCGTCGCGGCGACCGTCGGGTGCCCGCGCCGCAGCAGCGCTCCATCGATCAGGTCGTCGTGCACGAGCGTCGCGGAGTGCACGAGCTCCACCGCGACCGCCGCGCGCACGAGGCTCTCCTCGCCGCTGACCGTCTCGGGCGGTCCGCCGGCCGGCGGCGGCGGCCACCATCACGAGCAGCGGCCGCAACCGCTTCCCGCCCGCGGTGATCGTCGCGCTCGCCGGCGAGGACAGCGGCGTGCCCGCCTGCGTGGTCACACGCGCCAGGTGCACCTCGGTGGCGACCATTCGCTCGCGCAGGTCGTCTCCGCCGTGGCGCATGATCGCCTGGACACCATCGACATCATCGGCTGGGCTGTCGGCGACCACGCCACTGGCCACGCCCATCAATCCCCCCTCATCGAGTCCGTGTCGGCGCCGCTGCGCGCCTTGATCTCCTGAACCGTACCGACATGGATCGCGACGATGCCGCCGGCCAGCAGCAGATAGGCGATCTCGCCCAGGCCGGCGCGCTCCATCTCGCGCCGCGAGCAGCGCGGGCGCCGGAAAGCGCTTGACCGAGTCGGGCAGGTAGGCGTAGGCGTCGGCGATATCCGGACCGCCCGAGGAGCGCGCGAGCGCGCGCACGCCGGCCGGCAGCGCGCTCGCAAACCTCCCCAGGGCGGGGACGATGCGATCGAACCACAGCGCGTAGAACTGCGCGAGCGGCGCTTTGGTGGGCGTCGTGATCTCGAGCACCACGACCCTGCCGCCGGGGCGCACGACGCGCGCCATCTCCGCCAGGCCGCGCGGCAGGTCGGTGAAGTTGCGCGCACCGAATCCGACCGTCGCCGCGTCGAACGAGCCATCGTCGTAGGGCAGCGCGAGCGCGTCCGCCCACTCAAAGCCGAGCGCGCCGCCGGGCGCCAGCCGCGCCTTCGCGCGCGCGCGCGCGAGCATCTGCTCGGAGAAGTCGCTGGCGAGCACCTCGCCGTCCGGCGCCACGCGCCGTGCCAGCTCGAGCGCCAGATCGCCGGTCCCCGTGGCGACGTCCAGCACGCGGCTGCCGGGTCCAACGTTCGCGAGATCTGCCGCGCGCGCGCGCCAGCGGTGATGCAGGCCAGCCGTCATGACGGTGTTCATCAGGTCATAGACGCCCGCGATGCGATCGAACATCGTGCGCACCTGCGCGGCCTCCAGCGCCCGGCGGCGTGCCGCGCGACGAGCGAGGTGGCGGCGGGCATCCGCCTGCGCCGATCGGTCCGGTGCGCGCCTCGGCCGGCATCCCGCGGACGCTACTTCAGCTGTTCGAGGAAGGTGACGACGGCCTGGAACTTCTTCGGCGGGAGGTTCCTGAACGACGGCATCGGCGCCGTCGGGTTAACGAGCGTGCGCGCGATCGCCTGGCGCGGTATCCGCCCCCCGACGTGCGTCAGCACCGGCCCGGGGCCGTTGTTGCCGTTGTCGCCAAGCTTGTGGCACGCCAGGCACCCAGACGCGGCGACGACGTTGCGCCCCGTTTCGAATTCGGCGAGCGTCGCCCCGCCGGCCTGCGAGCACGGGCTTGGGCGTGGCTATTTCGTTGGCGAACGGCGACCCGGTGTTGGCGCCGGAGTAGGTCAGGAACGCCATCGCGCCGATCACGAACAGGGCCGTCACGGTCGCTATCGGCCGGTGCTCGGGGCGACGCTCGGGGCCGCGGTCATAGAACGGCAGCAGGAACAGCAGGATCATGCACAACGTCGGGATCCCGATCGTCGCCAGCCGCCACGAGGCTCGGCGGCTTGATCACGCGCAGGAGCTCGAAGAGGAAGAAGAAGTACCACTCCGGCCGGGGCACGTAGGTCGTGGTCGTCGGGTTTGCCTTGGGGCCGAGCTCGACTCCGAGCACGAGCGACATCGTGATGATGACCGCCATCACCACGCACGCCATCGCCGCGTCCTTGGCCACCGCGTAGGGGAAGAACGGCTTCCCTTCGGACTTCAGGATCGAGTACCCGCGGAGGTATTCCTCCTTCTCGCGCCGGTTCACGCCTCGGCCTCGCGCAGCTCGGAGGGCGGCTCCGCCTTCAACCAGGGCGGCGCCGTGGTGCCGAGCTTGGTGACCAGATACAGGTGCGCGCCGATCAGCGCGGCGATCGCGCCGGGCACGAGCAGCATGTGGATCGCATAGAAGCGCGACAGCGTCGTCGCACCGAATTCCGGCCCTCCACGCAGGAAGTCACTCAGAGTAGGGCCCGAGCAGCGGGCCGGTGCCGTTGATGTTCACGCCGACGATCGTCGCCCAGTAGGCGCGCTGGTCGAACGGCAGCAGGTAGCCGGTGAACGACATCACCATCGTCAGGATCAGCAGCACGACGCCGATCACCCAGTTCAGCTCGCGCGGATACTTGTACGCGCCGAAGAAGAACGTGCGCGCCATGTGCAGGAACACGAGGACGACCATCACGCTCGAGCCCCATTTGTGCATCCCGCGCACGAACTGCGCCGAGGAACACGTCGTTGGTCACGTAGCCTGATCGATTCATACGCCCCGCCGGAGGCGTCGGGGCGGTAGTACATCGCCAGGAAGACCCCGGTGACGGCCTGCGAGAGGAACGCGAACAACGTCGCCGAGCCCAGCGTGTAGAACCAGTTGGTGCCCTTGGGCACCTTGCGGAACATCAGCCAGCGGGCGCCAGCCGGTCAGCGAGGTGCGCTCGTCGACCCAGTCGACGACCGTGATGCCGGCCTCACGCGGCGTGGTCGACCGGGCCGCGCCGGCCGTTGTCCTCGTCGGGGCGCGGCGGCGGCGCGCGCAGCGGCGCGGGGATCGGCGGGGCGGGCGGCTTTGGCAGCTTGGCCACCGATTCCTACAGTTTCTGCGCGCCGGGACGCGACGGGTAGGCGTACTGCCCGATGCCGTCAAGCGGCTCGGCGGGGTCGCGCGGGGAGAAGCGTTTGAGCTCGCTGTTGACGCTGAAGCGCGGGCCGAGTTCCACTTCCAGGTTTTTGTTCACGCGCGTGTAGAAGCGGTCGAGCGGGCGCACCGGCGGGCCCCCTACGCGGCGCCCGAGCAGGTCATACACGCCGCCGTGGCAGGGGCAGATGAAGCGCTCGGCGGCGTCCACCCAGCGCACGGGGCAGCCGAGGTGCGCGCAGCGGCTGCTGAGCGCGATGAACTTCGTGTCGCGGTCATAGATGTCGGTGTCGATCGCCGGGTTGCGCTTGCGCACGTACGCGGTCGACTTGCCCGCCTCGCCGATCGTCGGGTTCAGCGTGATGACGACCGGGATGTAGTTGTTGTCGGGGAACATGTCCACCGGGCCGACGCTTTCCCAGCGGTGGGGCGTCGTTTTGAAGATCGGCCCGATCGCGAAGCCGAGAGCGGGCAGCAGGAAGGCCGCCGCGGCGATCCCGCCGGTGGCCTGTGAGCCGACGGTCATGAACCGCCGGCGCGTGATCGTCTCGCCCTCGAAGGCTCCCGGGATCTGACGGTCCAGCGTGTATTTGGACTTCTGCTTTGAGTGCTTGTCCGACACCGACGAGGAACAATATCGAGGCCGGTTTCAACGCGGCGCCGGGACGCCCGCGGCGCTTGTGCGCATCGCCTCGACCGCCTCTGGGGCGCCCGCGAAGACGAGATCCTTCGCCCGCCTGTGCGCATCGGTCGCCCCCCAGCCGACGGCGCGCGCGCCGGCCGCCCAGACGACGCCGGCCAGCGCCGGCTCGCCCGCGCTCTGCGCGAGCGCCGACAGCGTGATCGTGTCCGCCAGCTCGGCGACGGCAGCCGTGTCGCCGAGCGTGACCAGCCGAGCCAGTCCGATCGCATACAGCTGGTCTCCGGCCAGCAGCCGCAGATCGTCCTCGGGCGAGTGCACGACGCGCGGCAGCCCGTAGTGCAGCAGGTAGCCCTCGTAGATCGCCTCCACGAGCAGCTCGTACTCCTCGCGCCGTCCCTCCGCGCGCGGGCCGCGTGCGACGATCGCCCCCGGGCGTTCGCCGTCGCAGCCGTCGCGCGATGCGCGGCCGTCGGGGTCGACGAGCGTCGCCAGCAGTCCGCCTTGCTCGCGCAGCAGCGTCGCGAGGCGCTGCAGCGCGTCGGCGCTCACGCGCTCACCTCCCGCAGCTCGCCGACGCGCGCGAACGCGGCCTTTGCGGCCTGCACCGTCTGATCGATCTGCTCGGGCGTGTGAGCCAGGGACACGAACCACGCCTCGAACTGCGAGGGCGGCGGATAGACGCCGCTGGCCAGCAGCTCCCTGCACCACATCGCGTGCGCCTGCAGATCGCAGGCGGCCGCGTCCTGAAAGCTCGCCACCGGGCGCTCGCTGAAGAAGACGGTCATCAAGCCCGGCGCGCTCACGACCTGCACGGGCTGGCCGGCGGCGGCCTCGCGCATCCCGTCCGCCAGGCGCTCGGTCAGCTCGCCCAGCCGCGCGTAGGCGTCGTCGCCCAGCAGCTGCAGCGTGGCCAGGCCGGCGGCGACCGCGAGCGGGTTGCCCGACAGCGTGCCCGCCTGGTAGACGTCGCCGGCGGGCGCGAGCAGCTCCATCAGCGCCCGCGGGCCGCCCAACGCCGCCGCCGGCAGCCCGCCGCCGATGACCTTGCCCATGATCGTCAGGTCGGCGCGCACGCCCGTCAGCTCCTGCGCTCCGCCGCGCGCGACGCGAAAGCCGCTGATCACCTCGTCGAGCACGAGCAGCGCTCCGCTGCGGTCGGCCTGCTCGCGCAGCAGCTCCAGAAAGCCCTCGGCGGGCCACACCAGGCCCATGTTCGCGGGAATGGGCTCGGCGAGCAGCGCGGCGAGCTCGTGCGCGGCGGTGGCCGCGGTCAGCGCCTGCGGGTCGTTCCAGGGCACGACGATCGTCTGCGCCGCCGTCGCGGCTGTGACGCCCGGGCTGGAGGGCAGCGCCTGGGTGGCAAGCCCTGAGCCCGCGCTGGCCAGCAGGCCATCGACGTGGCCGTGATAGGCGCCGGCGAACTTGAGCACCTTCTCTCTGCCGGTCGCGGCGCGCGCGAGGCGCATCGCGGTCATCGTCGCCTCGGTTCCCGACGAGGTCATCCGCAGCATCTCGACGGAGGGCACGCGCGCCGCGACCTCCTCGGCGAGCGCGACCTCGCCGGCCGTGGGCGCGCCGAAGCTCGTTCCTCGGGACGCCGCGTCGACGACGGCCGCGAGCACGTGCGGGTGGGCATGGCCGAGGATCAGTGGACCCCACGACCCCACGTAGTCGAGGTAGCGGTTGCCGTCCACATCGACGATCTCCGCGCCCTCGCCGGCCGCTATGAACAGCGGATCGCGCCCGATCGCGCCCATCGACCGCACCGGGGAGTTGACGCCTCCGGGTATCAGCTGCAGGGCTCGCCGGTAGAGCGCCGTCGAGCGCGAGGTGGACATCTGTGATCGCTGCGCGCTCGCCTCAGACGCCTGCGTGCTCGCGCTCCCAGGCCTTGAACTCGTCGGTGAAGTAGAGCAGGCGGATCTTCTTGAACTCCGTCGAGCTGTACAGCGTCGCGCGCTCGCTGATGCCGGTCTGGCTCGCGATCGAGTCGAGGATCGCGTCGCACTCGTCCTTCGAGCGCCCGTGAGCCATCGTGAACACCGAGTAGGGCCAGTCGGCGTACGTGGGGCGCTGGTAGCAGTGCGAGATCCCGCGCACCGCCGCCATTGCCCTGCCGATGTCGAGCACCTGCTCGTCTGGCACCTTCCAGACGCCCATGCCGTTGGCCGAGAAGCCCGCGCGCCGGTGGTAGAGGATGGCGGCCACGCGCCGCAGCAGCCCGCGCTCCTGCATGCGGGTCAGGTGTTTCAGGAGATCGTCCTGGGACATGCCGAGCTCGCGCTGCCGCCGGCGCGTAGGGCTCTGAGACGACCGGCATGTCGCCCTGCAGCGCGCGGATCACCGAGATGTCGCGCTCGTCGTAGGGCTGGGGGTCGAGCTCGACCGGGTCGGTCGCCTGCGCCGCCTTCGCGAGCGCCTCGGTGTCGCCCTCCATCTCGAGGTCCATGCGGATCTTGAAGAGCTTGAGCGTGGGCAGCTGGCGCACCGACGTGGCACCGGCCTCGCGCGCGAGCACCTGCAGGGTGTCTTCCAGCCCGAGCTTTGAGTCGGGCTCGGTGGCGATCGTGAACCAGAGGTTGAATTCATGGTTTCGCAGGTAGTTGTGCGAGACGCCCGGATGCTCGTTGATCACCTGCGCGGCGCGATGCGGGTGCTCGGGATCCACGCGCGCGGCGACGAGCATCGACGAGTAGCCGAGCGCGCGCGTGTCGAAGATCGGGGTGACCTGGCGGATGATTCGCTTGTCGAGCAGATGGCTCACGCGATCCATCACCTGCTGCTCGGACAGCTGCGCCAGCTCTGCGACATGGGCATACGGGCGCTGCGCGATCGGAAAGGAGCCCTGCATCAGGTTCAGCAGGCGCCTGTCGGCGTCGTCCAGCGCGATCGCCGCGCCCAGCTTGCGGCTGCGCAGCTTCGGCGTCGCCAGCGGCTCGGCGCTCATCGGCAGCGCCCCGGGCGCGCGCTGCGCCAGCCAGCGCGCGGCGTCGAGCGCGTGGTAGCTGATGATCACGTCGGCGCCCGCGCGATGAAGCGAGGTGAGGATCTCGAGCACCGCGTCGCGCTCGTCGAGGTGCCCGGCCGCCGCCGCGGCCTTGACCATCGCGTACTCGCCGCTGACGTTGTAGGCCGCGACGGGCAGGTCGGTGCGCTGCTTGATCGTCGCGATCAGGTCGCCGTAGGCGAGCGCCGGCTTGACCATCAGCATGTCCGCGCCCTCCTGCACGTCGAGCAGCGCCTCGCGCAGCGCCTCGCGGCCGTTGGCGGGGTCCAGCTGGTAGGAGCGGCGATCGCCGAACGCCGGCGCCGAGCCGGCCGCGTCGCGAAACGGCCCGTAGAAGGCGGATGCGAACTTGGCCGAGTAGGCGAGGATCGGAGTGTCGGCAAAGCCCTCTGAGTCGAGCTCTGCGCGAAGCGCGCCGACACGTCCGTCCATCATGTCCGACGGCGCGACGATGTCCGCGCCCGCCGCCGCGTGGCTGATCGCGGTGCGCGCGAGCAGCTCGAGCGTCGCGTCGTTGTCGACCGAGCCATCCTCGCGCAGCAGCCCGCAGTGGCCGTGCTCGGTGTACTCGCACAGGCAGACGTCGGTGATCACGAGCAGCTCGGGCAGCGCCTGCTTGAGCGCGCGCACCGCAAGCTGCACGACGCCCGCGTCGTCCCAGGCGCCAGAGCCCTCCTCGTCCTTGTGCGAGGGGACGCCGAACAGCAGCACCGCGCCGACGCCGAGCTGCGCCGCCTCGCGGGCGCGCTCCAGCGCGCCGGCGATCGAAAGGCGCGCGAGGTCGGCGAGCTCCGCACCCGAGACCGCGCCGGCGGCGGGATCGTCCTCGGAGACGAACAGCGGCAGCACGAGGCGGTCGGCGCGCAGGTCCGTCTCGCGCACGAGCCCGCGCGTGGAGGCGCTCGCGCGCAGCCTGCGCATACGCGTCTGCGGAAAGGCCATCGTCATTGAGGTTACTCCAGCCGCTGCAATCCGACGCGTGCAAGAGCGCTGAAGAGGACCGTCAGGCCGAGCAGGTGCACGATCGAGAGCCCGATCGCAGGCGACGCGCCGTTCACGGCCGCGTCGAGCGCCTGCAGCGCGGCCTTGAACGGGAACACGAACGAGATCGCGCGGATCACGTCGTAGATGCCGCCGGCGACCGCGCCGGCCGGCACGAGCGCGAGGAAGACGAGCGGCAGCGACAGCAGGAACGCGAGCAGCGAGGCCGCGCGCACCTCGCGCGCGAGCGCGCCGATCGCCACGCCGAGCGCCGCGAAGCCGAGCGCGCCGAAGACGAGCGCGAGCAGCCACAGGCCAAAGCGCCCCCAGTCGAGGCTGACGAACGCGCCCACGCCGGCGAGCATCGCGAGCGCCGGCACGAGCGCGCAGCCACCGGCGAGCATGAGCTTCTCGCAGATCAGCGCCTCGCGGCTGACGAGGCCGCGTGCCAAGCGCGCGAGCACGTGTTCCTCGCGCTCGAGCGCGATGCTCCCCGCCGCCAGCAGCACACACACGAACATCAGCGACACGCTCACCGCGACGACCACCGCGAACTGGCTGAGCGGCGTTTTGCGGCCCTGCAGAAGCGTGCTGTCGACGTGGATCGGCTGGCCGATCGTCGACAGCACGTTCTTCGACAGGCTGAGGTTCTGGGCGGCGTAGCCCGCGAAGCGCTCGATCTGTTCCAGCGAGCGGCGATCGGGGCCCGGCGGCTGGTGGGCGATGACCGCCTGCAGCTTCGGCGGGATCTGCGACAGGCCGAGGAGGTTGGAGGGCGCTCCGAGCTCGCCGAGGTCGCCTCCGCTGAGCAGCTTGCCGATCGCCTGCGCCGCGGCCCGCTGGATCTCTTCAGAGAAGCCCAGGTTGGCCGCGGCGAGCGCGCTGTTGAGCTCAGAGCGCACGAGCGACTGCTGCAGCGCGTCGCCGTTGTAGAGGACTTCCAGGCTGCCCGGGCGAAAGCCCGATTCGATCCGCGCGACGATGTCGCGCGGGATCACGACTGCCGCCAGCGCCTTGCCGGACTTGACCTGCTGGATCGCCTCATCGCGCGTGCGCACGTGCGTGGCGTCGACCTGCGACAGCAGCTGGTCGGCGTAGCGTTCCACGGGCACGCGCTGCCCGCCCACTTCGATCGTCTGTCCGGACGGCGTTTCGTTGACGACCGCGACGGTCGGCTTGCTCGGCGCGCGCGACAGCGCGAGCCCGATCAGCAGCGCGATCGCGATCGGGTAGACGACGAGCGTCACGAGCAGCAGACGCGACCGGCGCAGGATCACGAGGTCCTTGCCGAGCAGCCGTCTCATCGACACCCGCGCCCCGCGCCGCGCGCTCACGCGTGCCCTCGCTGCGCGAGGAAGCTCACAAACGCCGCGTCCAGCCCGCGCTCGGCGCCATCGCCGCCGACCAGCTCCGACGGCGCGTCGTCGAACAGCAGCTCGCCGTCGGCCAGCACGATCGCGCGCGTCGCGTGCTGCTCGACCTCGCCGAGGTGGTGGGTCGAGAAGAGCACGCTGGTCGCCGGGCGGTCGTCGCTGGGCGCCACCAGCGAGCCGACCAGCTGCCACAGGCGCCCGCGCTGCGCCGGGTCGAGCGCCGCGGAGGGCTCGTCCAGCAGCAGCACGCGCGGGCGCGCGAGCAGCGCGAGCGCGACGTTCACGCGCTGGCGATTGCCGCCCGAGAGACGCTCCACCCGCTCATCGGCGCGGTCGCGCAACCCCGTCTGCTCGAGCATCGCGTCGACGATCTGCTCGACGTCGGGGGCCTTCTCCAGGCGCGCGAACAGACGCAGATTCTCCGCCACCGACAGCCGCGCGTACAGCGCGGGCTGCTGCGGCGCCCAGCCGATCGCGCCGCCGCCCGGCCAGCGGACCGCCGACGCCGACGTGCCCCGAGCTCTCGCGCTGCACGCCGGCGAGAATCGAAAGCAGCGTCGTCTTGCCCGCGCCGTTGGGACCGACCACGGCCACCAGCTCGCCCGTCCCGAGGTCGAAGTCGACATCCCGCAGCGCCGTGCGCTCGCCGTAGCGCTTGGTCAGCTTGCGCACGCTGAGCAGCGGCTGAGTGTCCTCAGCCGCCATCAGGCGGTCCGCTGGCGCTCGCGGGGCACGCTCACGGCAGCGTGCCGCTGGACCGCTCGCCCGACCGCCCCCACGGTTCGAGCGTCAGGTGGCGACTGAGGTAGAGCAGCGTCTCGCGCAGCACGGCGAGCACCGGCAGCGCGACGATCACGCCGATGAAGCCATACAGCTGCTCGCCCAGCAGCAGCCCGAAGATCACGAGCAGCGGGTTGATGCGCAGCGTGTGGCCGAAGATCTGCGGCGCCACGATGTGGCCCTCGAACTGCTGCAGCCCGACGAACAGCAGCGCGACCCACACGGCCTGGATCGGGTCTGCGAACAGCGCCACGATGATCGGCGGGATCGCCCCGAGGATCGGGCCCAGGTAGGGGATCAGCTCCATCACCGCGAGGAACGCGCCGAAGGCCAGCGCGTAGGTCTTGCCCGCGGGGAAGATCCCGAGCACGCCGAAGATGTAAAGCGCGACGCCGGCGGTCGTGCCCATGATCACGCTGAACAGCAGCTGACCGCCGATGTAGCGCGAGACCGCGCGCTGCACGAGCGTCGGATAGTCGTCGGCCGTCTCGCCGCTGCCCGGGGGCATGACGCGGCGCGCCAGCGCGCCGATCCGCTCGCCATAGACGAGCATGTAGATGGACAGCACGAGCACGAGCACCACCCCGATGCTCGCGCTGATCACTTCGGTCAGCAGGCCCCCGCTGAAGGTGACGACTTTCGAGAGGCTCCTGGCGACCTTTTCCCCGCACCGTCCCCAGCGCGGTCTTGCCCGGTTTGATGAACGTGACGTGCAGTCCATGGTGGTTGAGTTCGGCCTGCGCTTTGGCGAGCGTGTGGTTCGCTTCCTTGACGAGGTGAGGCACGTTGTGCACGAACACCTGCACCTGATTGGATACCGGGTTGGCGAGCAGCACGCCCGCCCCCACCACCGCCAGGAAGAATGCAAGGTAGACGGCCAGGACCGCCACGCCGCGCGGGATGCGCGGACGCTGGACCAGCGCGACCACCGGATTGAGGATCAGCGCGATCACGCCCGCGACTATGAACACCAACAGAACTTTGCCGGCGGCTCTCGCGATCTCCCACAACAGCAGCAGCGAGAGCGGCAGCACGACCAGCTGGATCCAGCGGGGGACGACGACGCGGACCGGCTCGGCTGGCGCGCCACCTGAGGTGTCGGTCAGCGCTCGCTCCTGCTCGCTCGGCGAAGCCGATGCCGACGCGTCCCCCGAGCCGTCTGTCACCTGCCTCCCACCATCGCCAGAGTATGGCTGAGGCCGAGGCGTCCCCTGCGACGCCTCATAGCGCGAGCATCCTGTTCATCGGCGACGTCGTGGGCGGGCTCGGCCGACGCACGCTGCTCGACTGCCTGCCCGTGCTGCGTGAGCGCCACGCCCCGACGTTTGTCGTCGTCAACGCCGAGAACATCGCCGGCGGACTGGGCATCACGCCCAAGCTCGCGGACGCCCTGTTCGCTGTCGGCGTCGACGTGATCACGCTCGGAAACCACACCTACCATCGACGCGAGATCTACCCCTACCTGGACTCCCACCAGGAGATCCTGCGCCCGGCGAACTTCCTGCGCGCCCAGCCGGGTCACGGAACGTGTGTGGTGCAGCGCGACGGGGTGCGCCTCGGCGTGGTCGACCTGAGCGGCAACCTCTACCTGCGCGCAGGGCGCTCGGCGTTCACCGAGATCGACGTGGCGCTGGGAGAGCTCGGGGAGGTCGACCATGTGCTCGTCGACATGCACGCGGAGGCGACGTCTGAGAAGGTCGCGCTCGGTTGGTACCTCGACGGGCGCGTGACCGCGGTGGTGGGTACCCACACGCACGTGCCGACCGCCGACGCGCGCGTGCTGCCGGGCGGCACCGCCTACATCACCGACGTCGGCATGACCGGACCGCGCGGCGGCGTGATCGGCGTCAAGCGCGAGCAGGCGATCGAGTCGCTGCGCACGCAGATGCCGGTGCGCTTTGAAACCTCCGACGAGGACCCCTGGCTGATGGGCGTGCTCGTCAGCTGCTCGCAGCCCCTGCGAGCTGATGCGATAGAGCAGGTCCTGATGCCTCGGCCTGCGGCGCGGGCTCAGGCCTAGGCACCGCGCGGGCGCCCAGCAGGGCGAGCATCGCAAGGCCGAAGAACCACGGGATGTAGAGGTAGAACCAGTGGTCGATGCCCAGCTGAACCGCGATCAGCACGGCCGCGCAGGCGCCCGCGAGCCCGACGAGGTCTTCGCGGCGGGGAACGACTGCGAGCGTGAGCGCGAGCACGATCGCGGCGATCTGCACCGCGGACTGCACGCCCTGCAGGCCGCCGTACAGGCCCCACACCGAGAACGGCGAGCCCCGATCGGCCTGATAGACGATCGTGCGCTCGCCACACGGTGTGCAGCGAATCGTGGGCGAGCACAGGCACCGCCACGATCGCGATCGTGACCGCAAACGCGCCGATGAAGAGCAGCAGGTCGCGCACGCGGCCGCGTCCCCCACGCGCGAATCCGTGCATCGCGAGCAGCGGCGCGAGGGCCAGCGGCGCGAACTTCGTCATGCCCGCGAGCGCCGTGAAGGCGCCGCGCGCGCCCGGCAGAGCCGGCGGCGAGCAGCGCGGCGAGCACGAGCACCGCGACGAGCGCATCGTTTGAGTTGCTCTCGAGCGCGTACAGCGTGAACGGATAAGACGCCCACGCGTAGGCGAGCGCGATCCCGAGCGTCGGCCCGCGCACGCGGCGCCCCAGCAGGAACAGCAGCCCGATCGCGAGCAGGTCGAAGACGATCGCCGCGGCATGTGCCGCGGGCAGGTCGTCCCACTTGCCGCTCCAGCCGAAGATCTGCTGGAAGGGCACGTACGCCGCGTAGTTGACCGGCCCGTAGGTGTCGCCGTGTTCGTTGTCGGCCGGGTAGCCGCCGTAGAGAGACTTGCCGTCGACCATCCGCTGCGCTCCGATCACTCCCGCGTAGCCGACGTCGATGACGTTCGAGTCGCTGACGTTCAGCGTGATGCGAAACGCGATCAGGAACACGAGGCCGAGCACCAGCCACGGCGCCGGCACCAGCAGGCGCAGGCCGCCGGGCCGCGCGGCGCCGGCGCGCCGGCCGATCCTGCCCGGCCACAGCAGCGAGAGCATCCGCGCGAGCAGATACAGCAGCGGCGGGTAGGCCAGCGGCACCGAAGCGTAGATGCGCCCGTGGTTGAAGAACGCGAGCGAGATCGAGAAGGACAGCAGCACGAGCAGGTCGAGGTGCAGCAGCGAGAACGGTCGGCGAACGTCCAGGAACGGCAGGACGAACAGCAGGCACATCGGCAGCCAGACGTACAGCGCGTTGACGTGCCTGCCGAACGCCCCGGGGTAGCCGCGCGCCATCGTCCACGCGACCTGAAACCCGGTCCACTGTTCGAGCACGCGCCCGCTCCCGTCGGCGATGATCACCTGGCCGATTTCCTTGCTGCCGTTGGCCGAGAAGAAGCTCACCTGCCAGCGCCCCGGGCCTTTGAGGTAGGCGCCGCCGTAAGAGCCTCTGTATTTGGCGCGCACCGTGCGCATCTTCGGCAGCGCGCTGGCGATCGCGATCACCCGGTTGGCCGACAGCCTGCGCCCGACCGGCGGCTGGTTCGACGGCGCGACCGGCACCGGCGCTTCCGCTCCCGTGTCCGACACCGAGCTGCTCGTCGCGGCGATGCGCGATGCGCCAGAGACCGACAGCGGCGTGCGCTGGGGGGCGTTCGTGACGGCGCGCGTAGAGCCCGCGCTGGCCGTCGCGGGGCAGGCGGCGCACGTGAGCAGGCAGAGGACGAGGGCTCGGCGCGCGCGCATCAGGCCGAGGGTAACGAGGCCCGCGCCGCGCCAGCGCAGGCCGCTCAGCCCTGGTCCACCGCGAAGTGGGCGAGCATCATCGCCGCGACGTCTGCGATCGCCCACTGATCGGGCTCGCGCGCGGGCGCATCGACGCCGCAGAAGACGAGCGCCCCGAGCGAGTCGGCGGCGTGCAGCGACCCGTGGCTGCCCCCGCCGACATGCGCCTGCCCGCCCCAGTCGACGAACTCGTGGCCGGTGGCCGCCGACAGCAGCACCTCGCCGGAGGTCGCGCACGTGAGCGCCGACCAGACGCGCCCGAGCGCATCGGGGTAGAGCGGGCTCGCTATCTGCCCGTCGCTGAGCTGCGCGCCGATCGCCGTCAGGGCGCCGTCGACGTTCCAGCTCGCGCCGCGCCGATCGCGCACGGACTCGCCGGGAGCGAAGCGAAGCTCGCCGTTGGCCCGGCTGGCGATGACGCCCTCGCGCGGCTCGTCGTGACGGTCGCGCTCCAGCCACATCACCAGGTCGACGCCGTCGAGCGCGAGCGCATGCCTGGCGACCAGCGCCCGGACAGCGTCCCGTTCGCCCTCGCGCAGCGCATAGACCATCGCCGCGCGCTGCGAGGGACAGACGGCGATCCGCGCCTGCTGCTCTCGCACGCCCTTCGCCGGGCGCCCGGGTCCCAGGACGTCCAGCCCCTCGAGCTCCTCCTGCAGGTTGACCGTCGCAGAGATCTCACACTGGGAATGGTCGGCCATCGCGATCACCGCGTGCTCGCGCAGGAAGGCGTCGAGCCCGCCCCCCGCCTCCACGACGCGCGCGAGCTGCGCGTCGGCCTGGGCGATCGAGGCGACCTGCGCGTCGGGGCCGTGCTTGTGGGAGTGCCAATCGTTGTCCGGGAAGCGAGAGCAACAGGAAGTCGAACAGGTCGTGCTCGACGAGATAGCTCGACACGCAGGCCGCGTGCTGGTCGCGCACGCCGGGCATGCCAAGCGTCGAGCGACAGCCGGTGGAGCGCGACGCGAAGATGTCCGCGTAGAAGAGCTCGCGCGGGCCCATCACGGCGTGGCGCATGAGCGCCGAGGCCAGCCGTGTGAGGGCGGTGTCTCGCTGGGGCTCGTGGCGGTGGCGGCCGCGGTAGATCAGATACGTCGTGCCGGCCGTGCGCACGCCGGCGTCATCGAGCGCCTCGAAGACGGTCGGCACGTCGGCGGCGAGGTGGGCGCGGTTGAGGTTGTAGACGGTGTCGGTCAGCTGGCGCGTGATGCCAAAGCGCTGCGCCGCACGAAAGCTCGAGCCGTACTCGATGTAGCGGCCCTCCTCGCGCGAGTACCAGTTCATGCCGGGGATCAGGTGCCGTTGCTGCCCGACGCCGGTGGTGATCGAGGCGGCGCAGACAGGTGTGACCGACGGGAAGGCGGCGACGCAGTCAGGCACGTAGCGCCCGCGCGCCATCAGCGCCGCGAGGGTCGGCGCCTGCCCTTCTGCGACGGCTCGCTCGAGCATCGCCGGCGCCATGGCGTCGACAACGCACAGCACCAGCTTGGGCGGGCGCATCGGCCGTTAGCCGCGCAGCACGCGCAGGCCCGCATGCTTGTCGCCCTTGCGCGAGCGCCCCCGCCACAGAAACCAGGCGAACAGCACGATCGCCACATAGCCGAGCGGGTGAAGCAGCGCGACCAGCGCAGCCAGCAGCAGCGAAGCGGCATCGAGATAGACGGTGAGCGCCTCGCGCGCCGCGCGGTCCTGCAGGCGCGCGCGAGCACCGGCGACGACCGGCGCCGTGACACGCTGTCCAAGCCCCGCGGCGAACAGTCCCGCGACGGCTCCCAGCAGCGAGCTGTCGTCGTGCGCGGCGAGCGTGCCGGCGAACAGCAGCGCGCCGGCGCCGATGCTGAGCCCCGCAAGCGCCGCGGCGAGCGGGTCTACGCGGCGCGAGCCCGCGCCCGCCGGTCGTCGGCGAGAGGCCCGCCAGCAGTTGCAGGGCATAGGACGCCACGAGGGCCAGCGCGACGACGAGCAGCCACCAATCCTCCTGCAGGAAGTGAAAGCTGCCAGCGCCGAAGCTGACACCGAGCTTGTGGTCTGACGCGAGCGCGCCCGCCAGCAGCAGCGGGAGGAACGGGCGCACTCCGCACGCGAGCGCCAGACCTGCGCCGAGACCGATGTAGAAGAAGGTTCCGTTCATGCAGTGAGCCCGCGAGCGTGCGCTACCGTGCGAGGATGCGCGGGCAGCACGATAGACGACGCGTGCGGGGGCAGAGTTAGATGGCGCCGTCGCGCATCGGCGGATCGGGCGGCGGTCGCCGCGCCCGGCCCACGGCGCACGAGCTCGCGCGTTACGAGGCGCTGTTCGCCGCGCGCACGCGCGGGATGAAGAGCTCGGCGATGCGCGAGATGATGGCGCTGACCGAGCGCCCGGAGGTGATCTCCCTCGCGGGCGGGCTTCCGGACACGAGCACCTTCGAGCCAGAGCTGTACGCCAAGCTGATGTCCCAGGTGGCGGCCGAGTCGACCGCGCGCGCGCTGCAGTACGGACCCACCGAAGGAATGGCCGTGGCGGCGACATGCATCGTCGAGGTGATGGAGCAGGAGGGGACGCTGGTCGACCCGGCGGATCTGATCGTGACGACGGGCGGCCAGCAGGTGATCGACCTCGTCTGCAAGACGCTCGTCGACCCTGGCGACGTGATCGTCGCCGAGGCTCCGACCTACCCGGGCGCGGTGCCGACGTTCAGCGCCTATCAGGCAGACGTCGTGCAGATCGAGATGGACGGCGAGGGGATGCCGATCGACGAGCTCGAGAGCACGCTGGACCGCCTGCAGAGCGAGGGGCGCAGGCCGAAGTTCATCTACACGATCCCCAACTTCCACAACCCCGCCGGCGTGACGATGTCGCTGGCGCGCAGGCGCAGGCTCGTCGAGGTCGCGCGCGAGCGTGACCTGCTCGTGCTCGAGGACAACCCCTACGGGCTGCTGCGCTACGAGGGCGACCCGCTGCCGACGCTCTACTCGTTGGACGCGTCCAACGGCCGTGACGGCGCGTCTGATCTCGTCATCTATCTCGGCACGTTCTCGAAGATCCTCTCCCCGGGGCTGCGCCTGGGGTGGGCGGTCGCGCCGCGGCCGGTGCTCGAGAAGCTGAACCTCGGAAAACAGGGCGCGGACCTGTGCAGCTCGCCGGTCACGCAGCTGTTCGTCGCGGCGTACTTCGCCGAGCGCGACTGGCGCGTCTACCTGGAGCAGCTGAAGCGGCTCTACAGCCGCCGGCGCGACGTGATGCTCTCCGCGCTCGCCGAGCACTTCGGCGATCAGGCGCACTGGACCACGCCCGAGGGCGGGCTGTTCATCTGGGCGACGCTGCCCGACTACATCGACACGACCGACCTGCTGGCGCGCGCGCTCGACAGCGAGGGCGTGGCGTTCGTGCCCGGGCGCGCGGCCTACATGGACGGCCGCGGCGCCTCCTCGATGCGCCTGAACTTCGCCGGCGTCCCCGACGATGACATCCGCGAGGCGATCAGGCGCATCGGCAAGGTGGTCCACGAGCAGGTCGGCCTGTTCGGCACGCTGACCGGCTCCCCGGTGAAGCGCCCCGACGAGAGCGGGCAGGCGGAGGAGAGCCCAGCCGAGGGCGAGCCGCCGGACGGCGTCGGCATGGCAGACGTGCTCGCGCTTCCGCGCCGCGACGGCGAGGACCGCGCGCGACGGCGCCGGGGTCGATGAGCGGCGCGGCGACCGGACGCGCTATGGAGGCTGGCGCCGGCGAGGGCGGCGCGGGGGTGGCGACGCGCACGATCGCGGTCCTCAAGGGAGGGCGCTCGCTGGAGCGCGGCGTGTCGTTGCGCTCCGGCGCGCAGGTCGAGGACTCGCTGCAGCGTCTGGGTCATAACGCCGTGAGCACCGATGTGGGCGCCGAGCTCGTGGCGCAGCTGCGCGCGACGGCGCCCGATGCGGCCTTCATAGCGATGCACGGCGGCGACGGCGAGGACGGCACGGTGCAGGAGCTGCTCGAGGCGGTCGGCGTCCCCTACACCGGCTCGGGGCCGGCGGCCTGCGTGCGCTGTGCCGACAAGGTGCTCGCCAAGTACCTGCTGCGCGAGGCGGGCATCCCGACGCCGGACTTCCGTGCCTTCAGCGAGGCCTCCTTCAAGGAGCTCGGCGGCGCCGGGGCGCTCGGCGACGTCGAGCGCGACATCGGCTTTCCGCTGGTGGTCAAGCCCGCCTGCCAGGGCTCGGCGCTGGGCGTCAAGTTCGCGCGCTCGGCCTCCGAGCTGCCGGGCGCGCTGGTGTCCGCGTTCTCCTATGACCGCAAGGTCCTGCTCGAGCGCTATGTCGCGGGACGCGACCTCGCCGTCTCGGTGCTCGACGCAACCACCGCCGGCGAGGCGCCGCTGGCGCTCCCGGTCGTGGAGGCGGTTCCGCGCGAAGAGGACTTCTATGACTTCGAGTCACGCTATGAGATCGGGCAGACGACGTTCGTTTGCCCGGCGCAGCTGGGACAGGAGACCACGGCGCGCGCGCAGGAGCTGGCGCTCGAGACCTACAAGCTGCTCGGCTGTCACGGCTTCGCGCGCATCGACCTGATGCTCGACCGCGTAAGCGGCGAGCTGACGGTGCTCGAGGCCAACGTGGTCCCCGGCCTGACCGAAACCAGCCTGCTGCCCCAGGCCGCCGACGCGGCCGGCATCGACTTCGACGCGCTCGTGCAGCGCATCCTCGCAAGCGCCTGGTCGCGCTAGCGGCGCCTCGCGCCGGTCAGGAGTCGCCGGCGGCGAAATCCTCCGGTGAGACCTGGTCGAGGAACTCCTTGAACTTCTCGACGACGTCCTCTGACTCCTCGACGTCGTGCTCGAACTCGATCGCCGACTCGGATATGACCTCCTCGGCCGCGTAGATCGGCGCGCCGGAGCGCACCGCCAGCGCGATCGCGTCGCTGGGTCGCGAATCGATCTCCAACTCGCGCCCGTTGACCGACAGCGTGATCGAGGCGAAGAACGTGTTCTCGCGCAGCTCCGTCACCGACACCTGCGTGCATTTGACGTCGAGCTCACCGAGGATGTCGCAGAGCAGGTCGTGGGTCATCGGTCGCGGCGTCCCGGCGCCCTGGAGCTTCATCAGAATCGATGCGGCCTCGGGATGGCCGATCCAGATCGGCAGGAACTTGTTGCCGTCGACCGTCTTCAGGAGGACGATCGGTTGCTTGCCGACCATGTCAAAGCTCACACCGTAGATGACCATCTCCTGCACAGAGATCCTCCGAGGGGGAAAGGCCAGAGTATAGGTACCCGCCCAACGACGGCCCCGCTGCGCGCGGGCGCGCAGAGGACCTTGCGGGGCCCACTCTCAGCCTCTGTCGCGAAAGCTCCAGAGCTTGTTGCCAAGGAAGTTCAGCGGCGTCACCGTCGCCACCGCGAGGGCCTGCGCGGGGACCTTGGCGAAGCTCGCGTTCTCGACGAGCAGCCTGAGGATCACCAGGCTGAAGGCCTCGGCGATCAGGCTGACGAGCAGAAAGCGCACCGCCTGAAAGCGCGCCATGCCGCCTCGGGCGTCAAACGTCCAATGGCGGTTGAGGATGAAGTTGTTCGCGACCGCGATCAGCCAGGCGATGACCGACGCCGCCAGGTACTCGACCCCGAGGCCGTGCACGCAGATCGCGTAGACGACCAGGTTGACGACGAACCCGATGCCGCCGACCATGCCGAACCGAACCAGCTGCAGCCAGTTCGCGGGGCGGCGCATCCCATGCAGCAGGCGGATGTGCGGACGTATGTGCGACGGACGCCGACGCCCTGCTGCGATGGACGTCGACGACGGTGGCGTCCTCGTTCATCGCCCCAGGGTAGCCGAGGCTGCGGGCGCACGGCTCGCGAGTCCGCCGATCTGCAATCTGCGTGGCGACAGCCGCCTGGCGCGAGGGGGCGTGGCGGCCCGCTAGCCTTCTGGCGTGATGACACGCCGAGGAGCGATCGCGGCGCTGTGCTGTCTGCTCGCGGCGACGATCCTGCTGGCGGGCTGCGGCGAAACCCGGCCCGGTACGGGGTCCGCCGAGGACAGCCCGACGTCTGCCGCGAAGACGACGAGCGTCTCCAGGCGCCCCGATCCGCCGGCGGCGCCCGCGGCCGGGTCCGATCCATCGGGCACGGCTCACGAGGTGGCAGACCCCGAAGAAGCCAACAGCTTCCCCGCACAGGGGGTGGTTCACCATCGCTCCGCCGCCACGCCGGCCAAGTCGGGTGAATTCGTTCCCGCCGCCGGGGCGCAGTCGACCGCGCAGGTGCGCGCCGAGCTCGACCAGGAGCACTCGGTGGAACACAGCGAAAGGGCCGCGCGGCTGGCGACGGCCAAGCCCGTGTCGGGGGGCGAGTCGATCGGCGGAGACGGTCAGCTTCCGATCCCCCCGGGCCTGCCGGAAGTCGTGCAGAAGGTGATCGCCGGCGCGAACGCGATCGCAGACTTCCCATACGTGTTCGGCGGCGGTCACGCCTCGTTCGTGGACAACGCGTATGACTGCTCGGGCTCGGTGAGCTATGCGCTCGCCGCCGGCGGGCTGATCGCCGCGCCGGAGACCTCCGGCGAACTGGAGAGCTGGGGCGTCCCCGGGCCGGGTCGCTACATCACGGTGTTTGCGAACGCCGGGCACACCTACATGTACGTCGACGGCGTGCTGTTCGACACCGCCGGACGCAGCGGGCCCTATGCCTCGCGCTGGCAGGTGCAGCCGGTCGACAACTCCGGCTACGTCGAGCGCCACCCGCCGGGGCTGTAGGGGGCGGGCTCGCAGCTATGGACGTGCTGCCGGTCCTGTCCGCGCTGTCGCTGCTCGCCGCGCCGCTCGCGCTCGACGGCGAAGCGGCGGCGGAAGCCGGCAGCAACGGCGCGACCACGGCCGCCCTGTCGGCGGTCTCGATCGTGCTTGGCTATCTCGTGCTGTTCGCGCTGTGGCGCTACGTGTTCAGCGCGAGGGCCAAACGCAAACGCGGCGAACCGCCCGACTAGGGGTGCAGGCTGACCGTTGTCAGGACGGTCGACGTGTGCCCGGCGGAGTTGCGCACGACCATCCTCAGCAGCAGCGTGATCTTGCCGAGACGACGAAGGCGCTGCGCGGTGACCTTGCCGAACTGGATCTTGACCGTCCCGTGGCCGCCGCGCGTGGCGTTGACGATTCCTTTGCCGACGAGCAGCTGGGGGGGCGTGCCCTTCGGCAGACCGCCGACCGACGGGCCGTGCAGCCCGACGCGCTTGGCCAGGGAGGAGGCGAGCAGCACTTCGACGCGCCCGGCAACCTGTTCGCTGACCGAGTAGCGCACGAGCAGACCTTTGGCCAGCGCGGTGCTCAGGGTTTGCGAGGACGCCGCGGCGCTCGCGACTGGGCCCTTGGAGCTCGAGGAAGCGCCGGAGGACGTGCTCGATGACGAGCTGCTGCTCGCTGCGCTCGAAGAGCCTCCGCTCAGCGACGTGCCCCCGCCCGAGCCGCCCGAGCCGCCTGCGGCCGGGCGTTCGCGGCCGGTGACCGTCACTTTGGCTTCGGCTGACTCGGTGTTGCCGCCGCCATCGGTGATCGACAGCCTGACCGTGTACGTGCCGGCGTATTCGAACTTGTGAAACTCGTTCGCATCCCCGGAACCTTCGTTGTTCGGCGTCCCGTCGCCCCATTCCCACCTGTACACGGGGACGACGTACGGCTCTTCGCTGTTGAGATGTGAGGGGGACGCGTCGAGGGTTATCAGCGACTCGCTGGCGTTGAAGCCGACGTAGTCTTCGGTGTGCACAGCGCTCGGCGCCGTGAAGTACGGTTCCAGGGAGACGCCCGACCAGCAGTCGACCGCTTCCCCGGCGGTGACTCCCGAGCTGTTGTAGGTCAGCTGGAGGTAGTAGGCGTCGCCGTTGATCGTCTCGTCGGCGAGATTGGCCGCGTGCGTTTCAGGGTCGGGCAGGGGAGGCGTCTTGGGAGGCGGGCCGAAGGCGAACTGGCACATGTCGCCCTGCTCGTATTTTTTCGCCGTTTTCGTCGTCTGATACCAACCGTTGAGGAACGGGTCCGTGACGACGTCGCTCTGCTCGATGCTCAGGTCGTTGACGATGACGTCGGCGAGACCCTCGGCGTAGTTGCCGAACGGGTTGAGTTCGGACAGCTGGTTTGGCTCCTGGAGATCGGTGTCGTTCTGGCAGGCCAGCACCGGAGCGGTCACTTCGGAGGTGACCAGCGGATCCAGCGACGTGATGAACAGCCCCGCGTCGCCGGCTATCCACGGCTGCACGACGTAGGGAATCGGCGTCGAGCCGCCAATAAAGGAGTGATATCCGCAGATACCCTTTTTTGCGGGCGCAGTTGTTTCTGCTTCGAGTTCCGGCGAGTTCGAGCACGTGCCGGCAGTACCGGCGCCTGATCCGGTGCACACGGTCACTTCCGGCGGCGTGAGGATGTAGTAGACGGGCGTTCCCGTTTCACCGGGCAGCGGCGGGGCGACGGACTGGATGACTTTGTGCAGCTCTTTTTCGATCGCGACGTTCGTGATGCAGGTCGCTTTGCCTTCGGTTGGGGTTGGGGTGATCGAGCACTGGCCTTCGCCTTCGGTGGTCGGGTAGGGATCGGTGTCCTTGTAGGAGCCGCGGAAGGACGACTGGTTGCTGGCCGGCCCTTCGCCGTCGCGGTACTGGGAGTCGACGGCAAAGCCGTCGCTGAGCGCTCCGCTGTCCGCCGCGACGTCCGCGAAGTATTTGTCGATCAACCTCTCCCAATCGCCGCGGTATGAGCCGTACGGATCCCAGTAGATGACGTAGGCGTCAGAGGAATGCAGCACTTTTCCGCCGTGGTAATGCAGCGGGGCGCCTTCGACCACCGGGGCTTCGCGCTGCTGCGCTCCGAAAGTGCCGCTGATCACGGCGCCGGCCGGGGCCGCCGCGAGCAGCATCGCAAACAGCGCGACACCCGAGACGCACAGCGCGCACGCCCAACGCGGGGCGGCATGGCGCTTTGCCCCATCTCGAGGGGCGGCGTCCGGCATCGGCAGGGAGCTTCGATTGACAGCCACGAGCCCATCATCGGCACGCACCTCGAGTTGCCTTAGCGCCGCTGGACACGAGCGGAAAGTTGTGCGCGGGGGCTAGGAGTCGCGCGCGAGCACGCGGTCGACCTCGACCGCCTCCCCGGACCTCGTGTCCGGATATACGACGAGCACCGTCGGCGGGCCACCGAACCACGCCGACAGCTCCCCCTCGCCGACGAACTCGGCGGGCCGGCGCGAGCCGTCGGCCTGGACCACCCAGACGGGCTCGCCCTTGTGAAACGGACCATCGCCGACGGCGGCCATCGCGCAAGGATAGTGGCTGCCCGCCGGCGCAGAGCGCCGGGCCCTAAGATCGCATCGATGGCAACGTCGCAGGCGGTCGCCCCGCGCGAGAGCCGCTTCCACCCCAAACAGTTGCTGATCATCGCACTCGTGCTGCTGGTGATCGGCGCCGCGGCGAGCCTGTTCGGATGGGACCTGAGCGGCTGGGTCGAACATGTCTGGAACACGTTCACGGCGATCTCGATCGGCTACCTGCTGGCCGCGTTCGCGCTGATCACGCTGCAGACCGCCACCACGGCCGTCGCGTGGTACGCGATCCTGCGCTTTGCCTATCCGGACTCCAGCCTGACCTGGCTGCAGGCGTTCGCGTCCTACGCGACGGCGGTCGCGCTCAACACGGTGCTGCCGGCGAACCTCGGCACGCTCGTGATGCTGCTGATGTTCAACACGCTGGTCGCCGGCGCGGGCTTCGCCGGGATCCTGGCCGCGTATGTCGTGCAGAAAATCTTCTACACGACGATCGGGATCGCCACCTATCTCTACCTATTCCTTAGCGTAGGCGGGTCGTTTGACCTGCAGCTCGGGTTCCTGTCGGCCCACCCGTGGGCGACGGTGATCCTGCTGGGGGCGGGCGGGCTGCTGCTGGTGCTCGTCGCGCGCATGCTCAGAGTGCGCATCGAACAGTGGTGGCGCCAGGCCAAGGTCGGCGGACAGATCCTCGTCCATCCGCGCGCGTACCTGGGGCGCGTCTTCCTGCCGGAGGCGATCAGCTGGCTGGCGATGCTCGGCATCATCGCGGTCTTCCTTGCCGCCTACGCGATCCCCGTCAGCTTCCACACGCTCATGCGCGTCGTGGCCGGCAACTCGATCGCCAACATGACCTCCGTGACGCCAGGTGGCGCGGGAGTGCAGCAGGGCTTCAACGTCCTCTCCCTAAAAGGCATCACCAGCTCGGCAACGCGACGGCCTACTCGGTAGCCCAGCAGCTCGTGACAACGGCCTGGAGCATCCTGCTCGCGATCGTCCTCGTCGTCCGCGCCTTCGGCTGGTCGGGCGGCAAAACGCTCGTGCAGGAGTCCTACAGCCAGGCGCGCGAGAAGAGCGCCGAACAGACCGCCGCGCGCAAGGCCAAACGGCAGGCCAGGAAAGACGCCAGGAGGAGTCCCGGCGCTCATCCCTCCGGCACCGGCGACGTCCAGGCCTAGCGCGCTCAGCTCACGAGCGCGACAAACCCCGTAACCGTCAGATAGACGCCGGCGCCCGCACACAGGAGCACGGCGAGCAGCCGCCCGCGCAGCGCGAACCAGAGATTGATTCGTTCCAGCAGGCCGGAGGCGCGATCGGGAACCACGAGCAGCATCACCATCGGCAGCTCGATCAGCCACAGCATGATCGCGATCGTGGCGGCGAGCGTCAGCAGCTCGCTGCCGGTCGACAGGTTCGCGTCGGCGACGGACTTGACCGCACCGACGTAGATCGGCGACGGAAGCGCATACAGGGTGAGGCCGAGCAGCGCCGCCAGCCGGCTGCTCTGCAGGTAGCGCTCGAGCTTGGACTCCGACTTCTGCTTTGGAGGTTTGCGCTGCAGCCGCAGCGCAAAGGCGATCAGCACGATTCCCAGCGCGAGCTCCAGCGAGGCGCTGGGGGTGTAGTGAAGCGAGCCGGTGGCGCCCAGCCCATCAAGGACGTACAGCATGAGCACGCCGCTCGCGAACGTGATGCTCGCCGCCGCGATGACGAACACGACCACGCGTGTGCGCACGTGGGCGCCGCGACCGAGCGCGATGATTGCCGCCACCGCCGGCGGGTAGATCGACGCGGCGAGCGCCAGGGCCACCGCTTGTGAGGGCATTTAGCGACGCCCGGGCCTGAGCATGGGGGCAAGGCTACTGGCAGCGCCCGCGAGCTAGTGTGCGCCTATGACAGCCGCGTTCGTCACCGGCGGGTCGGGCTTCATCGGCGGGCGCCTGATCGAACGCCTGCGCGCGGACGGCCACTCGGTGCGCGCGCTCGCGCGCTCGCCGGCCGCCGCTGAGCGCGTGGCTGAGCTCGGCGCCGAGCCGGTCCGTGGCGACCTCGCCGATGTCGATGCGATGCGTGCCGGCGCACAGGACTGTGAGCTTGCCTTCCACGCCGCCGCGACGCTCGGCGACTGGGGCAAGCGCGAGGACTTCCAGGCGGGCAACGTCCAGGGGACGGCCAACGTGCTCGCGGCGTGCGCCGGCGCGGGGGTACGGCGCCTGGTGCACGTCGGCACCGAGGCGGCGCTGCTCGCCGGCCAGCCGCTGATCGACGTCGACGAGACGGCGCCCCTTCGGCCCGACTCGCCGGCTCTCTACAGCGCGACCAAGGCGCAGGCCGAGCAGCTCGTGCTCGACGCCAATCGAGACGACTTCCAGACGGTCGTCGTGCGGCCGCGCTTCGTCTGGGGCAAGGGCGACACGACGCTGCTGCCGACGATCGTCGCGCTCGTCCGCGCCAAGCGCTTCTCGTGGATCGGCGGAGGCACGCACCTCACGTCGACGACGCATGTCGACAACACGGTGCAGGGGCTCGTGCTCGGCGCCGAGCGCGGTCGCCCCGGCAGCGCGTACTTCGTGACCGACGGCGAGAAGCCGGTCGTCTTTCGCGAGTTCGTCAGCGATCTGCTGCGCAGCCAGGGCGTCACGCCGCCCACGCGCAGCATTCCCGCGCCGGTCGCGTCGGTGCTCGCGAGCACCTGCGAGACGCTGTGGCGAGCTCTGCCGCTTCCCGGCCGTCCTCCGCTGACCCGCTTTGCCTATTGGGTATCGGGCCTGGAGTGCACGATCCGCATCGACCGGGCGCGCGAGCAGCTCGGCTACGCGCCGATCAGGTCGATCCCCGACGGGCTGGCCGAGCTTGGCGGCGACTGATCGCATGACCGGCGCCGTGCGCTTCGCTTGCCGCTCGCAATGCGAGTCCAAGTGGTCTAGGCTGAATAACCAGCTAGGGCTGTGGCGCAGAAGCCCGACCTAGGAACGGATTCGATGGAGGAGGACGAATGTCTGTCAAGGCTCGGCTACGAGCGTGCTCACTAGCATGCTGCGCCGCCGCAATCGCCGCGCTGGGAGTGCTCGCAATGGCTCCGGCTGCCGGCGCCACCACGCTCGGTGGCACGTATCTCGCGTTGGGTGACTCGCTCACCTACGGCTACCACCAGGCCCAGTTTTTCGAAGAGCTCTCAAAAGGCGAAGTCAACCCGGCGAGCTTCAACGACGGTTACGTCGATGACTTCAGCGCCGCGCTGAAACTCGCAAATCCCAACCTTCAGGTGATCAACGACGGCTGTCCGGGGGAGACGACCGAAACGTTCATCAAAGGGTCCGGCGTTCCGCCCGCCTTCGGCAACTTCTGCGCTGGTGGACCGACCGGGACGCCATTCCCGTACGCGTTCCTGCACCACCCCTACTCGACGGGCTCGCAGCTGTCAGACGCGCTGTCGATACTCGCGAGCAACCACAACGTCAGCCCGATCTCGCTCGACATCGGGTCCAACGACGTGCTGCAATTCCTGGAGCACACCTGCCACTTCCCGGCGACCGACACGTGCACCGAAGCCGAAGTGACGGCGGAGTACGAACACATCGCCGCCAACGTGGGATCGATCCTCGCCCAGCTGCGCGCGGCAGCGCCGCACGCGCAGATAGTGGTGATCGGCAACTACAACCCGTTCCCGACGGTGGTCGGCCCGAACGGAGACGCGCCGCTCGCGGCGCTCAACAAGCTGCTCGCAGGCGCGACCGCCAAAACCTCGAACGCGAGCTTCACCAGCGTGGAGCCCGCGATTCAACCCGTCGGGCTTCTTCGGCGGACCGGAAAGCGGCGACATCCCCGTGATCTGCAAGCTGACGGCGATGTGCCCGGGCGGCACGTTCAACCCGGCCAGCCCGGAAGCGGACATCCACCCGACGAAGCTCGGCTATCAGGTGATGGCCGGCTTCGAGCTCGCTGACTTCCTGACCCACTGATCGCTCGACCAGGACGAGCGCGATGATCACCGCGCTCCGCCGCCAGCGCTGGCGGCGGAGCGCGGTTGCCTTTCCAGCAGTCCGTCGGAAGGCCCTACTCAGATCTGCTGCAACTCTGATTGTCGTTGCGGAAGGCGTAGTGTCGCGCCGGTCGTGCGCTACCACCGTCAAAATACGGCTCATTCGCAAGGGGAGTGTCAAACTTCCATCGGTGGTAGCCGTCGGGCCTGGGACGCCGTGAACGGGACTACGCAGCAAGCCTAGGATCCGTACAGGCCGCATTCCGTTGTCGTCGGGCGGGGTCGCCGAGCAGACCTCAGCGAGCTTTCCGAACGCGGGAAAGCGTCACGCTGTTGCCCGTCTCGGTGTCGCGTTTAGGCAACGACAAGTTCACGGTGATCGGGGGCATCGCCGCCCACAACCTCGGCGGACATCTACATGATTGACATGGGCAACCATCGTATGGACGAGTTCTTTGAACGCAGTAAACCGCACTCCGCCTACCGATGGTGGGCGGAGTGCGGTCGCTGTCATTTCGTCCGGCTTTGTGATCAGTGAGTAGATAAAGTCAGCCCAGACGACTGCCCCCATCACCCAGTACCCAAGCGTGGTGGGATGAATGTCTGCTTCGGGGCTAGCCGGGTTAAACGCACCGCCCGGACACATGGCCGTAAACTTGCAGATCGCGGGCAGGTCTCCCGCTTCCTTTGTCGCTCCGCCAAAGAAGCCGGCCGGATTGAACACCGGCTCCACGCTGGTGAAGCTAGTCTCCCCGGGTATTGTCGCAGTGACGCCGCAAGCGCTTCGTTGAGGCGCGCGAGCGACTTGATCTCGCCCGGCGCCGGAAGTACCGTCGGGTAGGGATTGTAGTTCCCGATCACAATGATCTGTGCCTTCGGCGCAGCCGCGCGCAGCTTTGTGAGGATGTTCCCGACATTCGCGGCGATGTGTTCGTACTCACCTTTGACCTGCGCTTCGGTGCATGTGTATGTCGCCGGGAATCCACACGTCTGCTCGAGGAACTGGAGCACGTCGTTGGCGCCGATGTCGAGCGTGATAGGGCTTACGTTGGGGTTCGACGCGAGACGTTGAGAGCATCGCCCAGCGAGAGCTTGACGTATAGCTGATTCAGCCAGCTTGGGGAACGGTGTACCGCGCGACCACCAGCGCAGTAGGCTTCCAAGCCGGGACCGGCGCCGTTGATGAATGTTTCGGAGGTCTCGCCTGGCACCCGCATTTATAACCGTCAAGGGATGGGTCAGTTTAACACGTTGCCGAAGGCATCGACGTACCCTTCGTGGTAGTTCGCCGGATTGATGTTCCGATATTCTTTCGCGACTGGGCCAGATGGTAGCCGTCGTCAGCGAGTCGCCTAGCGCGAGGTAGGTACTCCCAACCTTGGCGGCACCGGCGGCCGGAGCGAGAACGAGCGCTCCGAGCGCGGCTATCGAAACTACGCAGCACACGACAGCGCGTGCGCGGGCAAAAACAGACATGACTCCTCCTGTGGTGGAAACTCGGTCCGGGGCCTGATCCGTGCTTGCGACCCTGGCTGGCTCGCCAGCCTTACCGACCTCGCGCGAAGTGGCAACCGACAGGGTGAGGAACCGCATGCCGGCGCGTAGTCGCGGCGCAGACCACAACCGGCCAGTCCAGCCCAGTTGGATGATTCGCGCTCAACCGCGATCCGGCCGGTTTGCAGGCCTGGTCCAGCGGCAGAGCCGTGACCGACTGGCCCACCGGGCACGGACGGCTCGCCAGGCGGCGGCGCGACCAATTTCGCGCTGCCGAACCTCAAGGCCTTCGGCCCCCAGCGACACGTACTACGCCTTATGCGTCCCGGGCACCCCTGATCGGCGGACCCCTCCCGGTCGCGGTCTGTCAAGATCGCGCCATCAGGGCCGACGATGAGGATTTGGGATGAATAAACCGGTGCTGTTCTCCTACGACGGATCGGACGGATCGAGGTCGGCGATGTTCGCCGCTGCCGAACTCGTAACGCACCCCGCCGATGCCGTAGTGCTGGCCGTGTGGATGCCCGCAATGGTCAGCCTGGTTCGAGCAGGCTCGTTTCTGACCGCCGTACCCAACGAGAACGAAATAGACGAGCAAGAGGCGGCCTCCGCAAACCAAATCGCCGAGGAGGGCGCCGCGCACGCCCGCGAGCGCGGTTACAACGCCTCGGCGCGAATCGCGCGAGCCGACGTCTCGGTCGTCGGGACGATCGCCGAGATCGCTCAAGAAATCGACGCTGGACTGATTGTCTGCGGCCAGCGTGGGCGCGGTGCGATTCGAAGCGCCCTACTCGGCAGCGTTTCGCACGGGCTCTCGGCGCACGCGCAACGGCCGGTGCTAATCGTTCCCGACCACGCCGGATAACTCTCCGTCCCTGCGCCTGCGCCGTATCCAGCCAGCGCGACGCCCGCAACGTGCTCGACGTGCCCCGTCACAGCGAAATGACAACAGGGTCCGGTAACCAAGGCGGCGGTCGCCGTCGCCGGCGCTCTCGACGCGGCTACAGTCGCGTCTCTGCACCGCGGGCGTTGGCGCCGAGACCCTGCGTTTGGCTTTCGAGGGCAGCACGAGCAGCGCGAGCACCAGCCCGAGGGCAAAGATGCCTGCGGCCCAGGCGAACGCGGTGGTGTAGCCGTGGATCGTTGCCGCGTTGGTGACTCCGGGCTCCCCGGCGTGGCTGGAAGCGTAGGCGGCGGTCGCGCTGGCGAAGATCGTGCTCAGAAGCGCGGTGCCGACCGAGCCGCCTACCTGCTGGGAGGTGTTGACCATCGCGGAGGCGACGCCCGCCTCGGAGCCGTCGATCCCGAGTGTGGCGGTGCTGAACGCGGGTGCGAAGATGCAGCCCATTCCAAAGCCGGTGATGAGCAGTGAGGGCAGGACGTGGGTCGCGTAGCCCGCGCCGGGGGAAAGGCGGGTCAGCAGGAGCATCGCGATCAGTCCGAGCGCCATCCCGACGGCAACCAGCGGCTTTGCGCCCGTGCGGTAGAGCAGTTTGGTCTGCACCGTCGTGGAGGTCACGACGAGCGCGGCGGTCAGCGGCAGGAACGACAGGCCGGTCTTGATGGGAGAGAAGCCGAGATTCTCCTGCATGTAGTAGGTCAAGAACAGGAACACCGCGAAGACCCCGGCGCCCGCCAGCAGGATCGAAAGGTAGGCGCCGCCGCGGGCGCGGTCGGTCACGATGTGCAGCGGGAGGAGGGGATCGGTCCTGACCCGCTCGACCGCCACGAACGCGACGAGCAGAACCACGCTGGCGGCGAGCGAGACGATCGTCAGCGGCGCCGTCCACGAGTGCGTCTCGGCGTTGGAGAACCCGAAGACGAGCGCGAACAGGCCTCCGCAGGCGAGTAGGACGCCTGGGATGTCGATACGGGGGCGGCCCTCAGGGGGATGGTTCTGCAAGAGCCTCAGCGCCACGAGCACGGTCGGTAGCGCGATCAGCACGTTGACGTACAAACACCACCGCCAGGTCAGCGTTTGCGTGAGCACCCCGCCGAGGATCAGCCCGACCGACGCGCCCCCCCGGCGATCGCCCCGAAGATGCCAAAGGCCTTCGCCCGATCGGGCGAGCCGGCGAAGGTGACCGTCAGCAGCGATAGCGCCGAGGGCGCGAGCAGCGCGCCGAAGGCGCCCTGCAACGCCCGCGCGGCGACGAGCATCCCGAAGGATTGGGCGAACCCTCCGATCGCGGAGGCGCCCGCGAAGCCGACCAGCCCCGCGATGAACGTCCACTTGCGCCCAAACAGGTCGCCGAGCTTTCCGCCCAGCAGCAGAAGGCTGCCGAACGCCAGCGCGTACGCGGTCACGACCCATTGCCGGCTGTCCGTGGAGAAGCCCAACGAGCGCTGCGCCGAGGGCAGCGCGATGTTCACGATCGTCGCATCGAGGACGACCATCAGCTGCGCGACACCGAGCAGGGCCAGGATCGCCCAGCGGCGATCCCCCGACACAGAGCTCGCCGCGGCCGTCGCCGGTGAGACGCCGATACGCTCGCTACTCGCCATTGCCGGCCGCCACGCTGCGCCACAGTCGCCCGGCTGGTCTCGCCGGCAAACTCGCGAAAAACCCGTTCTGGACGATGCTGGTCAGGGTTGATCCTCTCTCGCTCTGAACGCGCCCTCCAGGGCGGGGCCTCGCTCAGCCAGCGATCGACACCGGACACGCTACCGCAGGACCGCCTGACGAGACCGTGCCCCCTTTGCTCAGCACTAAAAACCGTCGATCCCCGCAACAACGTTGGTCCTCTCCGAAACGACTCCGTAACCTCGGGCTCGGCCGTCAGCACAAGCCTTCAGGGGCGGGATTTCATCCCGCCCCTGAAGCCGTTCCGGCACCTGCGTCTCTCGAGGTGGATGGATTAGGGTGAGACGCCGAACTGGGTACTCAGCAGGACATCCTGGCCGCCGAGAATCGACGAATATATCCCGCTCGCGCGTGTTTCCTTCGCCGCCGCTGATCGACGAGTATGCCCCGCTTGCGGTGTTCCCATAACCGCCGCCCACCGATGATCCGGTTTCGGTGGTGACATTGGCCGTGCCCCCGCCGATCGAGTCGAGTTCACCCTTCGCCTGGTTTTTGCTCCCACCTGTGACGGTCGCGTTCATACCCGATGCGACGTTGTCAAAGCCGAACAGCACGTTGTCGGGGCCGTTTGCTTCGTTGCTGGATCCCGCGAGCAGCGCACCGTAGCTGTTGGTGAACGCGTTGGTCGGGCTGCCCACCTCGAGGTTGTTGGAACCTCCGGGGAACTGGGCAGCATCGAAGCTGTACCCGACCACGAGGTTACCCTCGCCGTTGAGCGTTTCCTCTTTACCCGCCCCGCTCAACACCTGCACGTTGACTCCAGAGAACTGGATCGTCGGTTTGCCCTGAATGCCTTCCGCCTGGTATTTGACGTCGGGAAGGATCGCTAGCAGCGTTTCCTTCTCGGCCGACGTCAGGCCGGCGAACGTACCTTCCGGACCAGCGGCACCCGTCGCCCCGTTGGCCCCTTCTTTGCCCTGTTTGCCTTCTTTGCCTTCTTTGCCTTCAGCGCCGAGTTCAGTCAACGTGTATCCCAATTTACAGGCGCCTTTTATGGGGGTTTGGATGCCCTGGCCTTCGGCGCTGGGCACACACACCTTGATTCCACCGGCCGCGACCGCGGCGCTGGCCATCACTCCAAGCAGACCTGCCGCCAGACAGGCGACCACAGTCAGGCCCCCGAGGGCCTTCAACGTCCTCATCTCGCATCCTCCTTGCCTGTGAGCGAACCGAGCGCCGCTCATCCGAGCCAAGTGAACCACTTGCGTCAGGCCGTCATGCGAACCTTTCTGGTGCTGGCAGGGGCCATCCGCGCCCCGAAGCGCGCACTTACGCAACCGGCGCTCCGCTAGCTGTACCCGAGGCCCACCGAGACGGATTGTGTACCGTGTTTGCCACCCCAAGCTCGCGTTTGCTCGTCCGTCGGCGAGCCGATAAGGTGAGCGCATGAGCAACCTGACAGCAACCGAGCGTCAAGTGCTGGGCGAGCTGATCCTTGATAAAGACACCCCTGTCCAGTCCCGTACGCTCAGTGCGGTAGCCAAGCGGGCGAATGTGTCCGAGCCCGAGGTTGCCCGCATCCTCCAGCAGCTCGAGTCCGCCGACCCTCCGCTCGTCCACCGCGACACCGATGCGACGCTTGGTCTGGAGTTCTGGATCGCGCTTGAGCCCGCGATCGTCGGGCTTGAAGACGTCGAGAACGACTAGCGTCGCATGCTACGCCGCGAGCGGAACACCGCCCGCGCGGCCTGGCGGACTTGGCGGCTGTGGGGTGGTGGCAGGCTAGGGCGCGAGCGCCCAGCTCACGCCGCCCGCCGTATTCCCTTGAGCGACCTTCACGGCGAACACTTCTCCAGCGCTGATAGTGATGCCCACGGTTTCTTTCACTACCGCAGTGCCACCTGTGGGAATTTTGCACGTTCCCTTGCTCACCCCAGCCACCAGGACCGTGAACAGGTCCGGCGTACCCCCAGTGGGCTTTGGACCGAAGCAGTAGAACTTGGTGAACGTCTGTGTGACCCCCATGACCTGCTGAACGTTCCCTTCGATAGCGTTCTGAGAGTCAAGCCCAGTGAAGACGGTGGCAGATGCGGCCACACTGCCACCGCTGCCGCCCATGATGAAATCGGGGCCGGTAAGACCAGCCGTTCCCGTCGTGCCAGTCGGGCCCGTCGTGCCAGTCGGGCCCGTTGCTCCGGTGGCGCCGTTGCTGCCGGTGGCGCCCGTGACCCCTGTGGCTCCGGCGCTGCCCGTGGCGCCTGTAGCGCCGGTAGTGCCTGTCGCACCGGTTTCGCCTGTGGCACCGGTCGCGCCCGTCAGCCCTGTGGCTCCGGCGCTGCCCGTGGCGCTGGTAGTGCCTGTGGCAACGGCTTCGCCTGTGGCACCGGTGGCGCCCGTCAGCCCTGTGGCTCCGGCGCTGCCCGTGGCGCCTGTAGCGCCGGTAGTGCCCGTCGCACCGGTTTCGCCTGTGACACCGATCGCGCCCCTAATACCCTGGACACCTTCAAGGCCTTCGCGGCCAGTTGCGCCCGTCGCACCAGTGGGTCCGGTTGCGCCGGTCACGCCCGTGGGTCCCGTTGCCGTGCGCCGGTAGCGCCTGTGGCGCCGGTGTTGCCTGTCACAGAGGCGGGGGCGGAGAGCCGCCGTTGCCGAGGAAGATGCCCGAGAGCACGGCGTTGGCTCCGCCTTCGCAGGTGACCGTGATCGGCAGCGTTTCACCGGCCGCGGCTTCGATGTGCAGCGAGACCCATGCGCCTGCTTGGAAGCTCGATGAGAGCACCGCCGTCTGGCCGTCGACCGAGATCGTCTCGCGGCGCGCGCTCGAGTCCCAGTCGATCGCGTAGAGGTGCAGTTCGCCGCTATAGGCTTCCTTGAACTTCAGGTTGACGCGCAGCTGGTCAGGTGAGTAGTAGGTAGCGGCCTCGCGCGTGAGGCCCGAGGGGCTCTCGAGCGCGCGTTCTTCGTTTGTGCTCTGCGCCCACACGTAGCGTGCGCCCTGCGCCAGTTCGACCTTGTCGCCCGCCGGCAGGTTGGTGAGGTCTTCTTCGCCGTTCCAGGCGGCGAGGTCGTACCCTTCCCCGCCAAAGGTGCCAACCCAGGAGCCGGGAGGAGTAGGTTCGGAGCTCGCACTGGCGACTTGCGGCAGCGCAAGTATCGACGCACAGCAACCCGCCAGGACGGCTAGATAGGCACTCGCGCGCACGGTCTACTCCGTCGACTCCATCTGAACATGCCTCTCTGACTCACCCATGGTGATGCTCAGTGTCGGCGCTCCGCGCAATCCGCGCAATAGGCCACGCGGGGGGCTTGTTGTTCAGCGTCTGAAGGGCTCTCATAGGGCTTCCTGGGCCCGGCGCCATCCGCCTTGCTCCAGCGCGACTTGGTTCATCGTTTGGACGTGGCGGCTGAGCGAGGCCGCACCCGTTCGACACGCGACACCGATGAGTGGGGGTCGATCCAGGACTCCAACCTGGGACCTCTTCCTTATCAGGCGAGCCGTCGGCTGAGCTCCGAAAACCCTGACGCCAACGCGGCACCGCCAGCCAGCCACATTCGCGTTTGCATCAGGCCCCACGCCCGCCGAGGAAGATGCCCGAGAGCACGGCGCTTTCACCGGCGGTCCGATCGACGACGATCGGGACCGTTTCCCCGCGACCACCGAGATCGGGAAGCTGACCCACGCGCCCTGGTGGAAGTCGTGGGAGAGGTCGGCGGTCTGCCCGTTCACGCTGATCAGCTCGCGGCGGGCATGGGAGTCCCAGTCGACGGAATAGAGATGCAGGTTGCCGGTGAAGGTTGTGTTGAAGCTTCAGGGAGAGACGGATCTGGTTGGGGTCGTCGTAGGCCGCCGCCGTGCGCGAGCGCCCTTTGGGGGCTTGAAGCGCTGCACGTCGTGAGTCGAGGCCGTCCAGGTGTGGCGGGAACCCTGCAGCAGGCTGAGCGGTTCGTCCGGCAGCGAGCTCACGTCGCTTTCACCGTCGAAGGCCGCGAGGTCATAGCCCGCGTGTCCGAAGCTGCCCAGCCAGTCGCCCTGTGGGGGCACCGAGACCAGCTTTGCAGGCGGAGGCCCACCGGCGCCGAGGAAGATGCCTGAGATGAATGTCCCGCTGATCGTCACCTTCCCGCCGGCGGGCTCGCTGACGGGGACGAGGAACCATTCGCCCATACCGAAGTTGAACAGTCCCAAGCCAGAGACGTCGGTGAGATCGGAGGTCTTGCCGTTGATTGTGATCGTGCCCATCAGCTCATCGGACCGCCCGTGAATGTTTTCAGCCTGTAGTTTCGAGTAAACGCGCAGGTCGCCCGTATAGGCTTTGCGGAAGGTCAGTACCACTTGCGCTTCTTCGAGGAGGGTGACGCCTGCCGGGTTCGCTGTGAGGTTGCAATAGCTCGCGACCCTGCCCGGCGAGCCATCGGGACCTGGGAGTCCCTCCTGTGTCAAGCGGCCCCGGGCAGCGCCTACCCTTTGTGAGGGCAACTGAGACCTGCGGCAGATAGCTCACGTCGCTTTCCCCATCTCGGGCAGGGAGGTCATACCCTTCATCGCCGAGCGCGTCGAGCCAGTTCCTGCCTTGCAGGCTGCCCGCGCCAGACAAGAGGGTGGAGGGAGCTAGGATCGCGCGATTGGCCGCGAGCAGTCCGCCGGAGCTGAAGGCGAAGCTTCCTGATCCGTACGACGTGTAATACAGCGATTCCGACTCCGGAAGGACGGGCGCACCGGATGGAGCAATGGAGAGGACCCTGACAAAGGAGCGGTTAGTGATGGGGACGGCGAGCAGCGTGCCGTCCGGGCTGAGCACGAGCGGTCCCCGACCGCTGAGAACCTCCGATATCACGGGTGCTTCGAGCGTGCCCGATGAACCAACGGAGTAGCTCGCCAACGTTCCGCCGAAGCCGGCCAAGAGATGCCCGGTGGGAGTGAATCCAAGACCGATGCCTGATCCGCCGTCAGCTTCAGGCACAGGCACGTTGAACGGCGAGCCAGGCACCTCTGTGAGCACGCCCGAGGAGCCAACCGAGAACATCCGGATCTGGCTTTCGCTCGGTCCGCCTTTGTTGACCTTGAAGATCTCTGCCGCGAGCAGGCTTCCCGTCGGATTGAAGGCCACGTACTCGGCGGAAACGCTGTAGGGCGAGCCGACCACCGGCGTCAGCACGCCCGAGGCGGAGACAGAGAAGAGATAGATAGAAGACCCTTCTCCTCCCGGTCCTTCGGCGGTCAACGCGAGCAGCCTCCCGTTTGGGCTGAAAATGATCGAGCTTGACCTCGTGACCGAGCCTCGCGGCAGGTTTGCCGTAAACGGGGATCCGGGCACAGATGTGAGCGCGCCTGAGTGGCCGACCGAGAACATCGAGATCGTTTCGCCCTTCCCTTCGCCTGGCCCGCTTTCGTAGGAGACGTCGGCGGCGGCCAGAAGTCGTCCGTTTGGACTGAAGGCAACGGCCTCAGCGTTAGGGTCGGGCGGGGGCCCGCCCACGGGACTCGGCGCTGTGGTCGCGCTTACCGAGAGGATTTCGGTTCCTTGGGCGAGCAGCTTTCCGTTCGGACTGAACGCCAGGCCGCTCCCTCCGGCGCGCGCGCCTATGCCGGGCGTGCCGGGCACGAGATTGAACGCGGGTTCGCCGAGTGCGGGTTCGCTCGCAGCGGCCACGTTCGGGAAGACGACGACAAGCACCAGCACGGCGAACGTCGGGCCAGACCGTGGCGCCCGCGCCCGCATGCGTCCCGCGCCCTTCAGAAGGCTGACGATCGTCCTCATCTGCTGGCTCCTCTCGGCTTGCACAACACGGTGCGAGCGACCGCGCCGGACCGCGCCACGACGATGGGCAAACCTACCGCCGGTCCTCCAACCGAGCAATAGGTCGGCCGGACTAGTCGCCGTTCAACCGGTGAACGAACCGCGCGCGATGGGCGATCCAGGACTCGAACCTGGGACCTCTTCCTTATCAGAGAAGCGCTCTGACCGACTGAGCTAATCGCCCGTTGCCGCCCGATCTTATCGTTGGGCGAAGGCCGGGACTCCTACGATGACAACGGCCTGCGAGCGCGATGGTCCGCGCGCAAAGCGATATATCGATGAACGACATTGCCTTCTGATTTCAGCCCAGCAGGCGCGACCGCCGAGCCGCGGGACGGCGACGGCCTCGGCCTGACGCGCCAGCGGCGGCGACTGGTGCTGTGCATCTGCTGCATGAGCCTGCTGATCGTCGGGCTGGACAACACGATCGTGAACGTCGCGCTGCCTTCGATCCAGCGCGAGCTGCACACGAGCGTCTCGGGCCTGCAATGGACCGTCGACGCCTACACGCTGGTGCTCGCCAGCCTGCTGATGCTGTCGGGCTCGATGGGCGACCGGCTCGGACGCAGGCGCGTCTTCGAGCTCGGCCTCGTGCTGTTCACGCTCGGGTCGCTGCTGTGCAGCCTCGCGCCGACGCTCGGGTTCCTGATCGCCTTTCGCATGCTCCAGGCGGTCGGCGGCTCGATGCTCAACCCGGTCGCGATGTCGATCATTCGAAACGTCTTCACCGACCCTCGCGAGCGAGCCCAGGCGATCGGCATCTGGGGCGCCACGGTCGGCATCAGCCTGGCGCTCGGGCCGGTCGTCGGCGGAGCGCTCGTCGACACGGCGGGCTGGCCCGCGATCTTCTGGATCAACATCCCCGTCGGCCTGCTGGCCCTCGTGCTGACGTTTCGCTTCGTGCCCGAATCGCGCGCGCTCCGCGCGCGGCGCATCGACCCCGTGGGCCAGGTGCTCGTGATCGTGCTGCTCGCGTCGCTGACCTACGCGATCATCGAGGCGCCTTCGTCGGGCTGGCTGTCCACCCAGACGCTCGGGCTGTTCGCCCTCTCGGCGCTGGCGCTGGTCGGGCTCGTGGCGTACGAGCCCAGACGCGGCGATCCGCTGCTGGAACTGCGCTTCTTTCGCAGCGTCCCGTTCTCCAGCGCCAGCGCGATCGCGGTCTGCGCGTTCGCCGGGCTCGCCGGGTTCCTGTTCTTGAACACGCTCTACCTGCAGGACGTCCGTCACCTGTCGGCGTTCACCGCTGGCCTCTACACGCTGCCGATCGCCGCGATGACTCTGATCTTCTCCCCTCTCTCGGGGCGCCTGGTCGGGCGACATCGATCGCGCACCGCGTTGCTCGCCGGCGGTTTGGGCCTGATGCTCGGCGGCGCGCTGCTGACGGGCATCGGCTCGACGACTCCGCTGCCTTCGCTGCTGCCCGCGTACTTCGTATTCGGCATCGGCTTCGGCATGGTCAACGCACCGATCACCAACACGGCCATCGCGGGCATGCCGCCGGCCCAGGCCGGCGTGGCGGCCGCCGTGGCGTCCACCTCGCGCCAGGTCGGCCAGACGCTCGGGGTGGCGATCGTCGGCGCGATCGTCGCCGAGAACACGGGCGCGGTGGGGCGCGGCTTCATGGCGGCCAGCCACGCGGGCTTCTGGATCGTCGCCGGCTGCGGCCTGGCTGTCATCCTGCTCGGGCTCGCGAGCACGACCGCCTGGGCGAGCGCCACAGCGCGGCGCGTCGCGGGACAGCTCAGCGGCCAGGAGCTCGCTGGCGCGGTCGAGTGAGCTCGCGCTAGGCGACCGCTCGCAGCCGCAGCCGTCGCGCGAGCTCGATCGCCTCCTCGAGGCTGTCGAAGGACAGCTGCGCGCGGTAGCGCCCGTCGCGCGTCGGCGCCACGTCGACGTCGGCGCCCAGCGCCGCGCCGAGAACCTCGGCCATCTCGCTCGCGGCCTGCGCCTGGTCGGGGTGGGCGGTGATACGGCGTCGGGACCTCGTCTGCCGCGCCTGCCCCCCCTTCTCGTCCGCGGAGTTGCTCGCACGCGCGCGTGTCTCCAGCGCGCGCACCGACCAGCCCTCCTGGACGGCCGAGCGCGCCAGGCGCCCGCCGCGCGCGCGTGATCCTCGGCCAGCAGCAGCGCGCGCCCGTGGCCCTCGCTGAGCGCTCCCTGCTGGACGAGCTCGATCGCCTCCTCGGGGAGATCGAGCAGGCGGATCAGGTTGCTCACGGCGACCCGGCCGCGACCAACGCGCCGCCCGACGTCCTCGCGCGTCAGGCCGAGCTCCTCGACGAGCGCCGCGCACGCGCGCGCCTCCTCGATCGGGCTGAGGTCCTCGCGCGCCATGTTCTCGATCAGGCGAGCTCGAGCGCTTCGCCGTCCTCGCGCGAGCGCACGAGCGCCGGCAGCGAGGACAGCCCCGCCAGCTCGGCCGCCCGCCAGCGGCGCTCGCCGGCCACGAGCTCATAGCGCCCGCCCGCCAGCGGCCTGACGAGCACGGGCTGCAGCACGCCGCGCTCGCCGAGCGACGCCGCCAGCGCCGCCAGCGCCTGCTCGTCGAACCGCCTGCGCGGCTGCCTGGGGTTGGGCGAGATCAAATCCAGCGGCAGCTCGCGCAGCTGCTCCCCCTCGGCGCGCGCACCCTCTGCCGAGACGGCGAGGATCGCGTCCAGGCCACGCCCCATGCCGCGCCGCTGCGGGCTCATCGGGCCGCCAGCTCGCGCGCCAGCTCGAAGTAGGCCTCCGCTCCGGCGCTGTGCGGGTCGTGGTGGGTCACCGGCAAGCCGTAGCTCGGCGCCTCGCCCACCCTCACGTTGCGCGGTATCACCGTGTCGAACACGAGCTCGGGAAAGTGCTCTCGCACCTCGCGCTCGACATCCTGGCCTAGGCGCGTGCGACCGTCGTGCATCGTCAGCAGCATACCCGCGACCGTCAAGCGCGGGTTGAGCTCTCGCTGCACGAGCGACAGCGTCTCGAGCAGCCCCGCCAGCCCCTCCAGGGCGAAGTACTCGGTCTGCACCGGCACGATCACGCCCTCGGCGGCCACCAGCGCGCTCACCGTCAGCGGCCCGAGCGACGGCGGGCAGTCCATCAGGATGTACTCATAGCGCTCGCGCAGCGGCGCCAGGCGCTCGCGCAGGCTCTGCTCGAAGCCCTCGATCCGCGGAAGCTCGACGTTGGCGCCGGCCAGCCCGGCTCCCGCCGGCAGCACGTCAAGGCCCGCGACGCTCGTCGGCGTCACCGCCTGCCAGCGCCTCGGCCTCGCCGATCAGCACCTCGTAGAGCCCGGGCGCCTGGCTGCGCGAAACCCCCAGGCCGACCGTCGCATTGGCCTGCGGATCGACGTCCACGAGCACCGTCGCATAGCCCGCCTCGGCGATGCACGCGCCGACGTTCACCGCGGTCGTCGTCTTGCCGACGCCACCCTTCTGGTTGGCGATCGCAAATGCCTTGGCCACGGCTGCACGCTAGCGCCGAACGCGGTCAGATCTCCGCGGGCGCACCGCACAAAAAGCCGCTCTTCGCGATGCCTCACCCTGCACCTCGCCTTGACCGATCGGATCCCAGCGGGCGCTTGCGCGCCACCCCTGGGCGTCGCGGAAAACGATCCGGCGTTGGGCTCACCTTCAGGTAGAGATGCAGATATCGGTCCCGCGCGCCCGGGAAGGGGCTCACCCGGCGGATCTCGCTCCGCTGCAGCCCGAGCTCCGCGGCGGCGAGCAGCGCCGCCTGCTCGGAATCGCCATCCCTGCGCCCGCGCCAGTCGACGAGCGCTCCCCCCACCATCAACAGCGGCGCCGCGTACTCCAGCACGACCGGCTGCTCGGCCACCGCCCTCGCGACCACGAGATCGTGGCGCTCGAGCCCCTCGCTCCACTGCTCGGCGCGCACGCACAGCACCTGCGCATTGGCGATCCCCGCCCGCACGCAGGCCCGCTGCATGAAGTCGCACTTTCGCCGCTGGCTCTCGATCAGGCTCACGCGCGCGCCGCGGCAGCGCAATCGCAAGCGCCAGTCCCGGGAAGCCCGCGCCGGCGCCCAGATCGGCGATCTGTCGCGCACCGCGCACCGCGTCGAACTCGAGCGCCACGAGCGAGTCGGCGAGGTGCGTGTCGACGGCCGCGTCGCGATCGCGCACCGCCGTTGGCGCGTGCTCGTCGCCGTGCAGCAGCTCGAGCAGCACATCCAGCTGCGCGCGTTGGCCCTTGTCGAGCTCGAGCCCGCCGGGCGCCGTCAGCGCGACGCGCGCCTCGTCATCGTTCATAGCGCGCGAAGAAATCGGCGTACTTGTGGCGCATGTCACGAACGCGTCCCGCCACGTGGGCGTCGACGTCGTCGGAGAGCACGCCCTCCACGACCGGCAGCACATCCTCCACCAGGGCGACGCCGCGGGCCATCCACTGGTAGTAGCGACGCCCGCCGTGGTCGTAGGGCCCATACAGCCTCGCCCGCGGGAAGCGCTGCTGCAGCCAGCGAAAGAGCGCCTCGTGGCGCACGTGCATGCGCAGCGTGATCTGCGGCGCTTTACCGTCGCCGCCGAAGTGCCCCTCGCCGATCAGCACGCCCGCGACGAGTCCTCGCTCGACGTCGCTCAGAGGCTGTGCCGCCTGCTCGCTCATCGCCAAAGTGTTTCACCGTCAAGAAAAACGTGAAACACCGGAGTCTGGCCGCGCGGCGCTCAGGCGCGCTCGGGCGAGACCACGAGGAAGCGCTCGGGCTCGTCGCCCTCGCTATGCGTCTGCACGCCACCGCGGTCGCGCAGGTGTTCGTGGACGATGCGCCGCTCAGAGGGCGGCATCGGGTCGAGCTCGACCGGACGACCCGAGCGAAGCGCTTCCTCGGCGGCGTCGTCGGCCTCGACGCGCAGCGCCTGGGCGCGTCGCTCGCGGTAGCCGTCGGCGTCGATCGCAACGCGCACCGAAGAGGGGCCCTCGGGGAACACGATCCGTTGGGCGAGATGCTGTACGGCGTCGATCGTCTGCCCGCGCCTGCCGATGAACAGGCCGACGTCCTCTCCCATCACGCGCCCGGTCAGCACGCCCTCCCCCTCCTCGATCTCGATATCGACCTCCAGCCCGAGCCCGTCGACGATCTCCTCGAGCATCTCCTCGAGCATCTCGGCCGGCTCGAGCTCGTCCTCGTCGAGATCGGCCTCGTCTGCGCGAGCGTCGCTCATCGCCTTCTCCCTGAGCGCTTCTTCTTCTTGCGCGGCGGCCGCGGCGGGGTCGCCACCGCGGCGCCCGCGGCGCTCACGCCCGCGAGCGCGGGCTCGGCGGCCTCAGGCGACGCAGCGGCCTTGCCGTTGGGCGACCCCCCTGCGCCCGCGTCGGGGTCGCCTCCGGGCGCAGCGGGGTGTGCGCCCATATGTCGGCGAACCAGGTACTGCTGGCCGATCGTCCACGTGTTGGACGTGATCCAGTAGACAAGCAGCCCGGCGGGGTACCGGTAGAGGATCACCACGAACACGAGCGGCAGCAGCAGCACGAGCCTGCGCTGGTTGGGATCGGCCGTGGCCGTGGCGACGAGCGTCGATGCGATCTGCGAGCCGACGTAGAGCAGGATCAGCACGATCAGCACGACCCCGGTCGCCTTGGCGGTGATGTCGGGGATGAAGAGGAATTTCGCCGAGCCTGGAGCGACCTGGTTGCAGCCGGTCGCGGCCAGCTCCTTGGCCGGGATCGGCTGGCCGGGCGGCACATGGAAGTACTTGTGCAGCGCCGGGCCGCAGATGTCGAGCTTGAGGTCGGTGCGCAGCATGTAGAACAGCGAGATGAACACCGGCAGCTGGAGCAGCAACGGCAGGCAGGAGGCCAGGGGATTGATTTTCTTCTCCTGGTAGAACTTCATGATCTCCTGCTGCTGGCGCTGTTTGTCCTCCTTGTACTTCTCTTTCAGCGCATTGATCTCCGGCGCCAGCCGCTGCATTTCCTGCATCGACTTCAGCTGCCTGTAGGTCAGCGGCACCATCACCGCGCGCACGATCACCGTCAGTCCGACGATCGCCAGCCCCCAGCTGCCTTGCACGATGTTGTCATGGAGAAACACCATGATCGACTCGAACAGGCTGATCAGCGGGGAGAACGCCTGCTCGATTACGTTGGCGAGGATTGGCATGCGCTTCGGTGGCTCTCGTCGGTCGTGGTGGGCGGTGGTTGGCTAGGTCGCGCTGCGCTCGATCACTGGGCTGCCCGCCCGGCGTCGGCTCAGACGCTCGCGCGAGGATCGCGCGATGGGCCCGCGAACACTCGCTGCGCGTGCACCGGATCGTAGCCGCCGTAGCTGAACGGATTGCACCTGAGCAGGCGCCACGCCGCGAGCACGAGGCCCCTAAGTATGCCGTAATCGCGGACCGCCTCAAACGCGTAGCGCGAGCAGGTGGGCTCGTACTTGCAGCGCCTGGGAATCAGCGGCGAGACAGCGCGCTGATAGACGGCGATCGGCGCGAGCGCGATCGCGCGCGGCCACGCGCACCGCGGCCGACGGGGCGCGTCGCCGCTCGCTCGCTCGCTCGCGCGCCGTCACGACGGGCTCTCGCGGGCCGGGCGCGGCTCGGACTCGAGACCGGCCTTGACGATCAGCTCGTGCAGCGCTGCCACGACCCCCGCGAGGCCCTCGCGCTCGGCGAGCTCGCCCGCGGGCGGTCGGGCGACGACGACGACGTCCTGGCCGGCGCTCAGCTCGGGCTCGGCGTCTGCGAACGCCTCGCGCAGCAGGCGCTTGACGTGATTTCGCTGCACCGCTCCACCGACCTTGCGCGAGACCGAGAGGCCAAGGCGTGGGCGCTGTGCCGAGGGGTTGGGGAAGGCGTAGAGCACGAGGTGACGGTTTGCCGTCGAGCGTCCGTGGCGGTAGACCCGCTCGAACTCCGCGCTGCGCGACAGGCGGCCGCGAGCGGCGGACCGCGGCTTCATCGCGCCCCCGTCACGCCGAGAGGCGCTCGCGCCCCTTGCCACGCCGACGCTTGAGCGTCAGCCGCCCGGCCCGCGAGCGCATGCGGGCGCGGAACCCGTGCGCGCGGGCTCGCTTGCGCTTCTTTGGCTGATAGGTGCGCTTCATCGTGTCCTTCGTCGCCCACTCCCGAAACACCTGCCGAAAAGCGGTGCAGCGGCGCGAGCGTCGCCGTCGCAGTATAGGGGCCGATCGCTCGGCCGGCGAAATTTTCCGCCAATTGCGACCAGGGTGCACGTGACCCTGTGGGCGCCAGGTTATATTCGCCAGACCGGGCCTGTGGCGGGCCCCAACCACTAGAAGTGCCGTGTTTTTCTCTGCAAGGGAAGGGGAGTGGACGCTGCGTGGACGCAGAGCTTGAGCACATATGGTCGCGCGTGCAGGGCGAGCTCGCGCTCGCGCTGGACGAGCCGACCTACCGCATCTGGTTGGCGGGACTTCGCGCCCGCGAGCTCTGCGAACAGCGACTCGTCGTCGAGGCCCCTCCCCAGGCCTGTGGGTGGATCAGCGATCGGTTCGGGCGCCTGCTGCAGGCGAGCGCGGCCAGCGTGCTCGGGCCCGACGCGGTCGTGACGCTGGTCGCTGCGAGCACCGGCGCGGACGAAGCCTCCCGCCGGCTCGCCGGCCTCGCGAGCACGGGCGCTCGCCCCCGCTACGGAGCTGCGCAAACGCCACGGTCACGGCGACGGGCCGATCGGCAACCCCAAGCTCACCTTCGACCAGTTCGTCATCGGCGACTGCAACAGGCTCGCCCACGCCGCCGCGCTCGCGGTCGCCGAGATGCCCGCGCAGGCCTACAACCCGCTGTTCGTGTGTGGACCGCCGGGCGTCGGCAAGACGCATCTGATGAGCGCGATCGCCAATCTCGTGCTCTCCCACAGTCCCGAGCTCGCCGTCACCGCCACGACCGGCGAGGCGTTCACAAACGATTTCCTCGCGGCGCTCTCCGGCAGGCAGACCGACTCGTTCAAGGCCCGCTTTCGCCACATCGACGTGCTGCTCGTCGACGACGTGCAGTTCCTCGAGCGCAAGACGAAGACCGAGGAGGAGTTCTTCCACACCTTCAACGCGCTGCAGGACGGCGGTCGTCAGATCGTGCTGACCTCCGACCGGCCACCCAGGGACCTCCAAGCCCTCGAGGACCGGCTGCGCGAGCGTTTCCAGGCAGGGCTCGTGGCCGAGGTCAAGCCGCCAGACCGCGCCACACGGCTAACGATCCTCGCAAAGCGCGCCGCGCACGACCACCTCGCAGCTCGCCGAGCGCGACGTCCTGACGGTGATCGCAGACCGCATCACCGACGACATCAGATCCCTCGAGGGAGCCCTCATCCGCGTCGTGGCGTTCGGCTCCTTGACCGGGCGCCCGCTCACCTGCGATCTCGCACGCGAGGTGCTCGACGGGCTCTACCCCGCAAACGTCTCGCCTCGCGCAACCCACAAACCGACGATCGAGGACATACAGGCCGCTACGTGTAGTTGTTTCGGGCTCTCGAGCGAGGAGCTGCTGTCCGCCGGGCGCTCACAACGCGTTGCATGGCCACGGCAGGTCGCCATGTATCTGGCGCGCGAGCTGACCGACGAGTCCCTTCCGCAGATCGGGCGATCCTTCGGCGGGCGTGACCATACGACGGTGCTCCACGCCTGCCGGCGCGCCAGCTCGCGCCTGTCGACAGACGAGGCCGCGCGCTGCACTGTGGACAAGCTTCGCCAAAGCGTCACGCCCACACCTTCCTGACCACTTCTTCACAGCCAGCCGCTCTGCCTGAGAGACTCTTCCGTTCAGCCAAACCCCATACCCTTCCGCCTTCCTTGACGATCTCCCACATATCCACAACCCCTACTGTTCCTTCAATCCTTCAACAACCATCATGAAGCTCTCCCTTTCCTCCGCTGAGCTTTTGGCCGAGCTTCAGACCGCAAGCCACGTAGCGGCGACGCGCAGCGTTACGCCAGCGCTGTCGGGCGTGATGCTCTCCGTCGGAGAGGACGCCAAAGCCGAACTGCTGGCGACCGACATGGAGATCGGGCTACGCGTGCCGTTGAGAGAGATCGCCGATGCCAACCCGGGCCGCGTCGTGCTGCCCGCTCGCCTTCTGCTCGACGTCGCCCGCTCGCTGCCGGCGGGGCAGCTCACGTTGCAGCTGCGAAGCGCCGAGCAGGACGTCGAGCTCACCTGCGGCGCGGCGACGTTTCACCTGCGCACGCTGCACGCCGAGGACTTCCCGACGCTTCCGCAGCCGACGCCCGAGACGCGCGTCACGCTGCCCTCCAAGGCGTTCGTCGAGACGGTGTCGCGCGTGTCGCGCTCGGCGTCCAAAGACGAGACGCGCCCCGTGCTGACGGGCATTCTGATGTCGGCGTCTGAGCAACAGCTGCGGATGGTCGCGACCGACTCATATCGGTTGAGCGTCAAGGAGACCGCGCTGCAGACGCCCTTGCAGGGTAGCCTCGAGGCGAACGTCCCAGCTCGCGCTTTGTCAGAGCTCGTGCGCATCGCCCAGCAGACAGACGCCGGCGAGCTGGCCGTGAGCGTCGGGCAGAACCAGGTCGTGTTCGAGCTCGGCGACATCGTGCTCTCGTCTCGTTTGATCGACGGGCAGTTTCCCAATTACCGCCAGCTGCTCCCTGAGTCGGTCGAGCACGAGCTGCACCTCTCGACGTCGGAGTTGACGGACGTCGTACGCCGCATCAGCCTGCTGGCGCAGAAGAACGCTCCGCTGCGTCTGAGCTTCAGCGAGGGCACGCTCGCGATCTCCGCGAAGACCCCCGACGTGGGCGAGGCGGTGGAGTCGGTGCCGGTGCCATTCCACGGAGACCCCTTCGACATCGGCTTCAACCCCGAGTTCCTGCGCGACGGACTGGAAAGCGTCGAGTCCGAGGAGCTCGTCATGAAGCTGATCAGCCCGCTGCGCCCGGGGCTGATCGAATCGCCCGGCTCGGGTGAGTTCGTCTACCTGATCATGCCCATCCGCCTAAACGTGTGACCTCATGGCCGGCGCATCTCGGCGTCCTCGGTCGCTCGCGTGCAAAGCACGCCACGCTCCCTGCGTCCTTGATCTGCTTGACCCTGACGCCACGCGGGGCTCGCTGATCGAACAGGGCTGAGCCGTGCGCGTTGTGAGCGTGGAGATGCGCGAGTTTCGCACCTACGCGCGCGCCGAGGCCCATCTCGGCGTGGGGCTGACGGTCGTGCACGGGCCGAATGGCGCCGGGAAGTCCAACCTGCTGGAGGCGGTGTTCTTCGGCTGCACCGCGCGCTCGCCGCGCACGCGCAACGAGCGCGAGCTCGTGCGTTTTGGTGCAAGCACGACGAGGGTCGTGGTTCGGATCGCCGACGGCGGCGAGCAGCACGAGCTGAGCGTCGGCTATGAGCCTGCCGCGGGCGGCGAGCGTGCGGCCAAGCGGATGACGTGCGACGGGGCGCCGGTGCAGCGTCTGGTCGACATCCCCGAGCGACCCTTGTTGAGCGTGTTCGAACCCGACCGCCTCGAGCTGGTCAAGGGCGCGCCGGGGGTCAGGCGCGCCCACCTCGACCAGGTGGTCGCCGCGATCTGGCCGCTGCGCGCGAGCGATCGCCGTGAGTACGCAAGCGTGCTCTCGCAGCGAAACGCGCTGCTCGCGCGGATCCGCTCCGGGGGGGCCTCGCAGGCGACGCTGGCGACCTGGGATCGCGAGCTGGCGTCGCGCGCGCTCGCGCTGCGCGAGCACCGCGCCGCCGCTGCGCAGCTGCTCGCCGAGCCGTTCGCCGAGCGCGCCGCAGAGCTCGGGTGCAGCGGCGTCGCAGAGCTCGAGTACCGCCCCCGCTCGCGAGCGCGCGACGAGGACGAGTTCATGTCAGAGCTGCAGGCACGCCACGAGCTCGACCTGGGGCGCGGGTTCTCCTCGCACGGGCCGCACCGCGATGAGCTGGCGATCCGCCGCGACGGGCGCGAGCTGCGCGTCTACGGCTCGCAGGGCGAGCAGCGCCTCGCCCTGCTGGCGCTGCTGCTGGCCGAGCGCGTCGTGATCGCGCGCGAGCGCGGCCGCACGCCGCTGATGCTGCTCGACGACGTGATGAGCGAGCTCGACGCCGAGCGGCGCGAGATGCTCGCCCGCGAGCTGTCCGTGGGCGGGCAGAGCGTGATCGCGACGACCGACCTGTCTCACGTTCCGGGCTCGGCGGACTCGTCGGTCACGCGCCTGCGCGTCTCGCCCGGCGCGGTCCTCCAGGAGGCGCTCGCCGCGTGAGGCGTGCGGCCCCGCGTCCGCTGTCGGTCGCCGTGGACGGCCTCGCGGCGACGCTCGCCCCGGCGACGACGCTCGCACGCGTGCAGGAGGTCTGGGAGCGCACCACCGGCGCAGCGATAGCGGCGGCCGCGAGCCCGACCGCCGAGCGCGACGGGGTCCTCACGGTCAGCTGCGTAGCCGCCGTGTGGGCCCAGGAGCTCGACCTGATGGCCGTCGATCTGGTGCCCCGGCTGAACGCCGCGCTCGGCGCCGAGAGCATCCGCGAGCTGCGCTGCCGCACCGTCTGAGGGCCGGAGCGGGATAAGGCCCTCATGGCCTGCACTATTTCCGGCGATGTGTGCGCTGACAAACCCAGCACTCTCCCGCACCGGGGGAGTCTCAACGATTGGGTTCGACCACTTCTGCCCGGGCAGCGCCCTTGCGCGTGAAGTGCCAGGTGTCCTCGTCGGCCTCAGCGTAGCCAGCGGCGATGAGGGTTGGCAGGAGCCGCGCGTACTCGTCCATAACCTCGTCCGTCATGTCCTCGTCCGCGATCTGCCATGCCCGCGCTAGCGCCCGATCCGCGTCGTTGAGGGTCTCGGGGGGATCGGCCTGCATCGCCGCTCTCAGCGCGTCCTCCGGGTCGCCCTCGATCATGAAGCGCTCATCGGGGTCTGGGCGGTCCATTCGGGCCAGCGTAGCGAGGGGCGGCGAACGGACGGGATGATCCCTGCAAATTGCGGTTTTCGCCAGGAGTAGCCTGTTAGGTCATGCCGGTCACTGCAACCCCCATCGGGTCCTACACCGCCGCTGAGGTAGCCCGCCTCGCGGGGGTTTCGTCGCGCCGGATTGGCCGATGGGCGCGCGAGAAGATCATCCTGCCCAGCGTTTCGCGGCACCCAAACCGATATTCCTACGCCGATGCTGGCGAGGCCATCCTCGCCCACTATCTGATGGAGCAGGGCAAGCCGCCACGCGACATCAAGGCGATCGTTCACTCGCTTAGGGGCCAGTACGGAGACTGGCCGCTTGCTACGGCGCCCTTGGCACACGACGGTCGGCTCGTGTTGGTTCGCGACGCCACCAGCGGTCGATACCTGTCCGTAGATCGTCCCGAGCACGAGGTCATCGGGGCCACGCTGCTCAATCTGAAGATCATCCGCGAGTCCCTTGGCCGTGGTGGCTGGGTGGCGATCGAAAAGCCACGCGAGCACATTCAGGTGGACCCCGAACGCCATTCGGGGACTCCGGTTATCCGAGGGCGCAGACTCCCAACGTCCCTGGTCGCCGCGATTGCCAGTGGCAAGGATGGACGAAAGACGCTCCGCGAAGATTACGGCCTCTCAAAGCACGAGATTGATGACGCGGTGGCGTACGAGGCGGAAGTCGCGGAGCTTGCCGCCTGAGCGACGCCGCGTCGTCCTCGATGAGGACATCAGTTGGAAGCTGCAATACGAGCTTCGTAGGCGTGGGCGGCCAGATGCAACGTCCCTCCACGAGCTTGGCATCGATAAAAAAGTCGATGGGGCGGTTCTGAAGGCGCTTGCCGAAGCGCAGATCGAGCCCTTCGTACTGGTCACGTACGACAACAAAATGGTGGAGGTTCACCGAGCGGAACTCGACTACTTCAAGACAACGCTTGCCGTCGTGAACAGCAGAGCGTTCATCCAGAGCGGACGGCCTCGTCATGAAGAGGAGCACTACATCCGCGACGTTGTTCACCGCAAGCTCCATCTAATCGAGGTCATCCGCGCAGGGTCGAGGCTCACGTTTACGCCGGACGGGCCTAGTCGCGCCCTGTAGGGCGCTTACATCTGACAAGGCTCTTGATACAAAAGGCGCCGTCCGTGGCTCTGCTCGATCATCTGGCTCATGCGCTCCGCATCACTCTGCTTGCATGTCGAGTAGCGAAAGTCGAACTCGGCGAGGTACCGAGGCAGGTGATCGCGCGAAACGGCATGGTGTGTCCCGTCGAGCGACCTTTGTAGTTGTGAAAAGAAGCTCTCTGCATGGTTCGTGGTCACGTCGCCGCGCACATATTCGCGATGCTCGTGCTTGACGAACTCGTGGCTTGCGAAGTCTCCGGCGATCAACTGGTATCCGCGCAGGGCGTCCGTCTGTAGGTCCGTATTCGGTATGTCGGCCTGCGAGGCGATCACGTCGCGAAGGGTGTCGCGGCGAACATCAGGGATGACCTGGCTGCGCACTTCGCCGGTCTGTCGGTCGATCAACGCCATGATGATGGTCTTGTCATCGCGACCGTGGCCCTGTAGATGCCTCTTCGGGTCGTGACCGTGGCGGTTGCTCGGCTTACCGCCGTAGTAGCTCTCATCGGCGATCACGCGCCCGGACATACGCTCCGATGGGCCGCGCTTCATGGCCTCGCGCAGACGGTGGAGAGCGAACCATGCGCTACGCGGGCAAAGTCCATACTTGCGCTCAACCTCACGGGCACTGATGCCATTCTTGCTGGCGGCCATCTCAAACGCGAGAAAGCACCATGTCCGAACGGGAATCTTGGTCCCGTGGAACACGGTTCCGGTCAGCACCGAGAACTGCTTACGGCACGCGCGGCACTTCCACACCCGCCGTTCTGACGCAGCGCCAGTCCGAGTCTTGCGCGACTTGCCGTTGCTGGCCGCAGGAAGTAGTGCTTGTCGATGCTTCCGCAATGCGGGCACACGGGCTCATCGCCCCAACGCAGTTCCTCCAAGTAGAGGTAGGCGTCCGCTTCAGTGCGGAGTCGGTCGGTCAGTTGGAGGACGGTCATCGACATACCCACATGGTACACCACTTGACGCCGCACGTCAAGGCCTGTACTGTGAAGGGCATGAACGATCTACCGCCAGAGATCGCGGCCAGGCGTGTCATCGAGGATCGCGCGGCAAAGCTCGGCGCGACGCGAAGCATTCTGGAAGCAGACCTCAACGAGAACACAGCGCAAATCAAGGTGCTGCTGCGGGACGCCGAAGGCTCAGGCGTTCCGTACGACCAGCTAGCAGCACTACTCCACGTCAGTCGTCAGACCATCTTCAACTGGCGCGAGCCCGGCTAACGGCCACGCAAGCGCCAGTGCACGGGCAGGTCTCGCGATTGACATGCGAAAGGATTCTCCATGGATCACGAGTGCTCAGACCTACCGAGCATGGCGGTCACGTTTCCCGGCCCCTTCAACCACCACGATGTGGTGGTTCACGGCTGGCGCGTTCCCTACGTCCAAGCCCATATGCAGGGCGAGGATCGAGTCGTGCTCGTCATCGACCGGCGACTCGCTGCCGAGTTCTCGGCCGACGAAGCCGAGCGCGTCGTGCCGTTCGTTGCCGACGCTATTGCGGTGGCGATGGGCTACGGGGCGCATCCACGCGAGGACACGCCCCGACCCCTTCCCCGCGCGCCGTATCCACGACCGGAACGCGTAGTTGACCTACCTGTCGTGCCGCAGCGCTAGAAGCGCGGAAGGCTCAGGAGGTTGTTCTTGGTCGTTGTGTCGGGCAGCGTCGTGATGTAGTCGCTGTACGGGCAGTTCGGACATCCCCGCACTACCACATCAGCGCGCTCGCCCCCTCCGAACGTGTAGAAGCGGTCGCCTTCGGGGTTTCTGAGGTCTTTGACGATCGTTGAGCGCATGAAGCGCTGATCGGCTTTGTTGCTCAGTTCAACCTCAGTGATGTGCTCATGCGGGTCGTTCGCCGTCGTTTCGGTGCGAACGCGCGTGATCTCATACGTGCTCATGTTGGGTGCTCCTGTATTGCGGTTTTGGCTCGCCCGACCGGGCGAGGTTGGCGAGCCCGTGCTTGTGCCGAAAGGTACTCGCCGCTCTCGACGGAACATCAGGGCTGTTCTGTAGGTTCCCGTTCGTATGGCGGTGGGGGCCGTCTCCCGACCGGGCAAGTCTGCGGAGACGGCCCCGTAGCACCTTCTCCTTGACGCGCCACATCTCGTCGGTCATCGCGCGTTGGGCCACGCCTACAAGCTATGCCCCGACCTACCTAACTACGGGCGATTTGGGTACCCACGCCGTCTGGATGCCGAAGGCCCACTCAGATTGGGCGCTGGGTTTGTCAGCGCACACATCGCCCTATTTCCTGCCAATTTGCAGGCATTTAGGCCTTCCTGGCGCCTGTTTCGCCGGCCCCGACTGCTATCCTTGTAAACACAGTTCCTGATGCCCCTCCCGTGGTCCTTGCGCCCCGGATTCCGGGGCGTTCTCATGCAATCGGAGGACCATGGCCACAGGTAGCGACAGACCCCACCAGGGGTCCGCCAACGGCGGCGTGAACGACCCGTCCATGACGGGCGGATCGGCCAGCTACGACGCACAGGACATCACCGTCCTCGAGGGCCTGGATGCCGTTCGCAAGCGCCCCGGGATGTACATCGGCTCGACCGGCGCGATGGGCCTGCACCACCTGGTCTACGAGGTCGTCGACAACTCGGTCGACGAGGCGCTCGCCGGGTTCTGCAGCGAGGTCACCGTCACGATCCATCCCGACAATTCGGTGACCGTTGCCGACGACGGGCGCGGGATCCCCGTTGACGTGATGGAGAAGGAGGGTCGCCCGGCGGTCGAAGTCGTGCTCACGGTGCTGCACTCCGGCGGCAAGTTCGGCGACGGCGGCGGCTACAAGGTCTCCGGCGGACTGCACGGGGTGGGGGTGTCGGTGGTCAACGCGCTTTCGGAGCGTCTGACCGTGGAGATCCGCCGCGACGGTCACGTCTTCTCGCAGGAGTACTCGCGAGGCGCCCCGCAGGGTGAGCTGGTGCAGGGCGAGAAGCTCGCCGGCGACGAGTCGACCGGGACGACCGTCACATTCCTGCCCGACGCCGACGTCTTCGAGACGCTCGACTTCGACTTCCACACGCTCGAAGAACGCCTGCGCGAGACGGCCTTCCTCACGCGCGGCCTGAAGATCTCGATCACCGACGAGCGCGGCGAGGGTCACTCGGCGTCGTTTCAGTACCAGGGCGGCATCGAGGACTTCGTCGCCTATCTGAACGAAAACAAGGACACCGTTCACCGCAAGGTCGTGTTCTTCGACGGCGAGTCCGACGAGGGCGCCGTCGAGATCGCGATGCAGTGGAACTCCTCCTACCAGGAGTCGATTCACTCTTTTGCGAACAACATCAACACTCGCGAGGGCGGCTCGCACCTGAGCGGCTTCCGCTCGGCCCTGACGCGCACGTTGAACAAGTACGCCCGCGATCACGGCCTGCTCAAGGACAAAGAGGACAACCTCTCGGGCGAGGATGTGCGCGAGGGTCTGACCGCCGTTATCTCGGTGAAGCTGCGCGACCCGCAGTTCGAGGGACAGACCAAGACCAAGCTCGGCAACCCGGGCATGGCCGGCTTCGTGGAGTCGATCGTGAACACGGGGTTGGGGGAGTTTCTGGAGGAGAACCCGAGCGAGGCGCGTGCGGTGATCATGAAGTCCGTGCAGGCTCAGCGGGCGCGCGAGGCGGCCCGCAAGGCGCGCGACCTCACGCGGCGCAAGTCGGCGCTCGAGAACTCGACGCTGCCCGGCAAGCTCGCGGATTGCTCGGTCAAAGACCCGTCGCTGGCCGAGCTGTTCGTGGTCGAGGGCGACTCAGCCGGAGGCTCGGCCAAGCAGGGACGCGATCGCAACACCCAGGCCGTGCTCCCGCTGCGCGGAAAGATCCTCAACGTCGAGAAGTCGCGCATCGACAAGGTCCTGCAGAACACCGAGATACAGGCGCTGATCACCGCCATCGGAACGGGCGTGCGCGACGAGTTCAACATCGAGAATGCGCGCTACCACAAGGTGATCCTGATGACTGACGCCGACGTCGACGGAGCGCACATCAGGACGCTCGCGCTGACGCTGTTGTTCCGCGAGATGAAAGAGCTGATCGAGGAAGGCTATGTCTACATCGCCAAGCCGCCGCTGTACAAGCTCAAGCAGGGCTCGCGCGAGCGTTACATAGAGAAGGACTCAGAGCTCGAGGACATCCTGCTGTCGGACAAGTGGGAGAAGCTGACCGTCTTCGACCGTCACGGCACGCAGTTCAAGTTGACCGAGGCGCGCTGGCAGCGCTTCACCAGGCTGCTCAAGCAGTACGAGGGTTGGGCGTCCTCGCTGCGCGCCGCGCATGGGCACGACATGGTTCAGTTTCTCGAGGAGTCGGCGCTGCTCGGCGAGCAGGCGCTCGACGCGGATGCGGCGATCGCGGTGCTCACGCGACAGGGCATTGAGGGCGAGACGCATGCGACAGAGCTGGTGTCCTCCGACGAGCAGGGGATGAAGGTCAAGGCAACCGAGACGGCGACCGGCTTCGCGCGCACCCACGGCATCGCACGGTCGCTGTTCGAGTCCCAGGAGTACCGCCAGCTCATGCGCGTCCACGCGCAGCTCGTCGAGCTCGCCGGCACCCCTGCGTTCGAGGTATCGCTGGCGGACGCGCATGAGCGCGCTCCCTCCTTCGAGGCGCTGCGCGAGGCGGTGCTGACCGTCGCCCAGAAGGGGATCAAACTGCAACGCTTCAAGGGCCTCGGCGAGATGAACGCCGAGCAGCTCGCCGACACGACGATGGACCCCGCCTCGCGCACGCTCGCTCAGGTGACGTTGGAGGACGCCGCGTCGGCCGACAGGATCTTCTCGATGCTGATGGGAGACCAGGTCGAGCCGCGACGGGAGTTCATAGAAGACAACGCTCGCGCGGTCGCGAACCTGGACGTGTGAGACGCTGATGGCGACCCCTGAAACGCTTTCCGGCGGGAACATCGAGCCGCGCGGGCTCGAGGAGGAGATGCGCACCGCGTATCTCGACTACGCGATGTCGGTCATCGTCGGGCGCGCCCTGCCCGACGTGCGAGACGGACTGAAGCCGGTCCACCGTCGGGTGCTCTACGCGATGAACGAGCTCGGCCTCGGGCCGACCCGGCCGTATGCGAAGTGCGCGAAGATCGTCGGCGAGGTGATGGGCAACTATCACCCCCACGGCGACTCCGCCATCTACGACACGCTCGTGCGCATGGCCCAGGACTTCTCGATGCGCAACGAGCTCGTCGACGGGCAGGGCAACTTCGGCTCGGTCGACGAAGATCCGGCGGCCGCGATGCGGTATTGCGTTACCGGGGATACGCGCGTCAGGACGAGCACGGGCACCCTGCGGATCGACTCACTCGCCCCCGCGGTTGTCCCCAACTCAGACACGGCAGTGGACATAGAAGTCCTCGATCGCCTCGGCCGGCCTGTGCATGCGTCGGTGTTGTTCCACTCGGGCGAGCACTCCACGTTGCGGCTGCGCACGAATGAGGGCTATGAGCTGACCGGCACGGCTAACCACCCGGTGTTGTGTCTGCTGGACATGGCGGGAGTCCCACTCTTGATGTGGAAGCTGCTCGAGGAGCTGACGCCTGGCGACAGGGTCCTGCTCCACCGAGGCACGACGGTGAACCGCGAATCTCTAAACGGCCCGGAGCGCATGCTCGCGGTGCTGGCTGGCGCCTTCGTGTCGGAGGGCTGGTTCAGCACCGGCCGGGCTGGCTTCAACAACGTCGATAAGGACTTCTTCGATGTCGTGGCGCAGGCGTACGACGAGATCGTCGGTGGAGCGCGCTACCTGTACTCGCGCAGGATCACATCGGGCAGCCTGTGCCACGAGCTGGACGTCCAGAATCTCGCCGCGCTTCGCATGAGCCCCCTGGCCGAGATGGAGGGTCTGACCAGCGAGCACAAGTGCGTCCCCGAGTTCGTGTGGTCTGGGAGTTGTGAGTTCAAGCGCGTCTTTCTGCAGGCGGTGTTCGAGGGAGACGGCTCCTGCTCGCTGCTTCCGCGCAGCACAGTCCAGATCTCCTACTCAACTCGCAGCTTCGCGTTGGCTCGCGGTGTTCAGCAGCTACTACTCGAGCTCGGCGTGATCTCGAGGCTCAGCCAATCCGCTCGCGGCGAGATCAAGGTCGTGATCACGAATCGTCGCGATGCGCGACTGTTTGCCGCGAACGTCGGCTTCCTCGGCGCCAAGCAGTTGAAGCTCGAGCGGATACTTGAGGAAATCCCGGCCGCCAGCCGTGCGCTGAGTCACGATCACATTCCTCATGTTGCCGATTACATACGCTCGGAGGGCGGCTCCACCCACGCCGAGCGCGATTGGCTGAGACGCCACAACGTGGACCGTGTCGAGCGCTGGGAGAATGGCTCCACTGCGATCCTCGAGAGGATTTCCTCGCAGGAGGTGCGTGATGTCATCGCCCCGTTGGTTGGCGGCCAGTATTACTACGCCGAAGTCGCGTCGATCCAGCCGGCAGGCGTGCAACCCGTGTACTCCCTGCGCGTCGACAGCGATGACCACTCGTTCCTGACCAACGGGTTCGTCAGTCACAACACCGAGGCGCGGCTCGCGCGCCTGGCGACGGAGATGCTGCGTGACCTGGACATGGATACGGTGGACTTCACGCCCAACTACGACGGCTCGCGTCAGGAGCCGCTGGTGCTGCCGGCCCGTTTCCCGAACCTGCTGGTCAACGGCTCCTCGGGGATCGCGGTGGGGATGGCGACGAACATCCCGCCGCACAACCTGCGCGAGGTGGTCGCGGCCACGATCGCCTACATCGATGACCCCGACATCGACACGAGCGGGCTGCTCAAGCATCTCAAGGGCCCCGACTTCCCGACCGGCGGGATCATCCTCGGTCACGGGGGCATCAGGGACGCCTACGAGACCGGCCGCGGGCGGGTGCGGGTGCAGGCCAAGGCGCACATCGAGCCGCTGCGCCAGGGCAAGGAGGCGATCGTCGTCACCGAGCTCCCGTTCATGGTCAAGAAGGGTGGCGACGGCGGCGTGATCCAGAAGATCGCCGCGCTCGCAAACGAAAAAAAGATTCCCGAGATCTCCGACCTGCGCGACGAGTCCGACAAGCGCGGCATGCGGCTGGTGATCGAGCTCAAGCGCGACGCGATCCCGAAGGTCGCGCTGAACAAGCTCTACAAGCACACGCCGATGCAGACCACGTTCGGAGTGAACATGGTCGCGCTCGTGGACAACGTCCCGCGCACGCTGAACCTGCGCGCGGTCATTCACAACTACGTCGCCCACCAGCGCGAGGTGATCGTCCGCAGGGCAAAGCACGAGCTCGCCGAGAAGGAGGCGCGCGCACACATCCTGCTGGGGCTGCTGATTGCGCTCGACAACCTCGACGCGATCATCGAACTGATCCGCGCGTCGCGTGACCGCGACGCCGCGCGCGAGCAGCTGATCGAGCGCTTCCAGCTGAGCACGATCCAGGCGAGCGCGATCCTCGACCTGCGTCTCTCTCAGCTGACGGCGCTGGAGGCGGACTCGATCAAACAGGAGCACGCCGACGTCACCGAGCGGATCGCCGAGCTGCGGACCATCCTCGGCGACGAGAGCCGGGTCATGGGCGTGATCCGCGAAGAGCTCTCTGAAGTGGCCGAGCGCTTCGGGGACGAGCGGCGCACCGAGATCACCCACTCAGAGGACGAGATCGACATCGAGGACCTGATCGCCGACCAGCAGATGGTCATCACGATCACGAACACCGGCTACATCAAGTCGCTGCCGCTCGCCACCTACCGCCAGCAGCAGCGCGGCGGGCGCGGCGTGACCGGGATGGACATGAAGGACGGAGACTTCATCGAGCATCTCTTCATCTGCTCCTCGCACGACTACCTGCTGTTCTTCTCAAATCGCGGCAAGGTCTATCGCTCGAAGGTCTACGAGCTGCCCGAGGCCTCGCGCACCGCGAAGGGCCGCGCGCTCGTGAACGTGCTGCCGCTGCGCGAAGGCGAGCGGATCCAGGCGGTGGTTTCCACACGCGACTTCGGCGAGACGAAGTACCTCGTGTTCGCGACGCGCAACGGGACCGTCAAGAAGACCGAGCTGCTCGCCTACAACACGCCGATCAAGGCGGACGGCATCATCGCGATCAACATCCGCGACGACGACGAGCTGCTCGCCGTCAGGGCCGTGGACCCCGAAGACGAGATCATCATGGTCTCGCGCGCGGGACTGACCGTCCGCTTCGCCGAGTCCGACGCGCGCGCGATGGGCCGCGACACGACCGGCGTGCGCGGCATGGACGTGGGCAAGGACGGGCAGGTCATCGCGATGGACGTGGCGCGCGATGACATGGACCTGCTCGTCGTCACCGAGAACGGCTACGGCAAGCGCTCGCAGATCAGCCAGTACCGCAAGACCAACCGTGGCGCCAAAGGCGTCAAGACGATCGGGCTGACCGAGAAAAAGGGCGGTCTCGCCGGGGCGCTCGTCGTGCGCGACCACCAGGAACTCGTGTTCATCAGCGTGGGAGGGATGGTCCAGCGGACGTCCGCGGCGGGGATCTCGCGCCAGGGTCGCTCGGCGACCGGCGTGCGCGTGATGAACCTCAAGGAGGATGACCTGGTCAGCGCCGTGGCGCTCGTGATGGACACCGAAGACGAGGAGCAGCCCGATCGGCCCGACGGCGCAGGCGCCGGAGGGTCGCCCGAGGCCAACGGACAGGCCGCTTTGCCCGACGACGACTGACGACGGCGTTCCCACGCGTCCAGATCTCCGCGGCGGCGCTCAGATGGGCGGCTGGTCCGGTCGACACGTAGCGGATGCGCAAGCCCAACATTCGCCGCGTGGCCGGTGGCGCGGTCGTCGGATGCCTCGCTCTCGGCGGCGTTTCGGGCCTGACCGCCGCCGCTGCAGATGGTCCGTCTGTCTCCAGGGCACCCGCATTCGGCGGCGCGCGCATCGCATCGCGTGAAGCCAAGGGGCACCCCAAGGCGCACTGCCAGACTGGGCCGCGCGTGGCTGCAGCTCGCGCTCGCACGCGCCGGGGCGGTGAGCTGGCGCGCTGCCGCGGCCGGGCGCGCGGAACGCGCGACAAGGGTCGCGGGGTCGTGGGCTCTGCGAGCTCCGCGGCGCGGCCTGGCGCCGGCGAGCGCGATCCGCCGGGCGCGCGAGTCGACGATCGCGAGCGTGCTCGCGACCGTCTGCCAGAACACCGAACTGACGCCCACGCCGGCCGACATCGAACTCGTCCGCGCGGCGGTGCTGTGTCTGATCAATCGCCAGCGCGCGGACGATCTGGAGATGCCGCTGGCGGTCAGCGGCGACCTGCAGCGGGCGGCGGAAGCCCACAGCGCCGAAATGGTCGCTCAGGACTACTTCCAGCACGTCTCCCCGACGGGCTCCACGCCGGTCGCGCGCGTGACGAGCGCCGGCTACATACCCAGCCCGTTCGTCGGCTACGTGATCGGCGAGAACATCGCCTGGGGCACGCTCACGCTCGCGACCCCCGAAGCGATCGTCGCCGCCTGGATGGCCTCGCCCGCGCATCGCGCGAACATCCTCGAAGCCGAATACCGCGAAACCGGCATCGGCGTCGCTGCGCAGGCGCCCGCCGCCGACGCGCAGGGCGCGCCGGGAGCCACCTACACGCAGGAGTTCGGCGTGATCATCGGCTGAGCGGCGATCGCCGCGCGTCGCCCGGATTGTCGTCGCGGTTCGCTACCCTGCCAGGACCAGAGAAAGGAGGTGGTCCGTACGTCGAGTGACAGTTTTTGCGGGACCCTGGAGGTGACCGGCCGCTAGGTCGGACAGGCTGGACCGCTTAGCGGAATCCAACCCGGGACACCCCGAGACGACCGCCGGTCCTGGTCCCTCCGGCCTGCTTTTCAGGCCGTCTCGGTCGATCCAGTCAGAGCAGCATCGCGAGGGGCGCCTCAGTCGGGGCGCCCCTCGCCCTGTTCGGGGCGCGGGGCGCGAGCTCAGGCGGCCTGCGGCAGGTACGCCAGCCACGCCGTCGGGAATCGTCGGGCTGGCGACGTGGATGAAGATCTCCGCGCGCGGGGTGCGCGGAGTTCGGCGCGGATGCATCCCCGCCTGACGTGGCAGCCGGTCGCCCTTGCGCCGGTTGCACGGCGCGCACGAGGCGACGATGTTCTCCCAGCTGGAGGACCCGCCCTTGGAGCGCGGGATCACGTGGTCGACGGTGAGGTTCGAGCGCGATCCGCAGTACTGGCAGGTCCAGCTGTCGCGCGCGAACACCGCGCGGCGGGTGATCTTTCGCCGGTGCGCGTCGCGCGGTACGTGCACGTAGGTCACGAGGCGGATCACGACCGGGCGCGCGTGCGTCGTGTTCTCGGAGTGCAGCGCCCAGCGGGCACGCTCCAGCAGCTCGGCCTTCTCCTTGAGCAGCAGCACGATCGCGCGGCGCACGGTGCACACGTTGATCGGCTCGTACGTCGCGTTCAGAACGAGCACCCGGCCGCCCATCGCCGTGGTGGGCGATGTGCCAGGTCCGTGCCGCTGGTGCTCGATGGGCGGCACGGACCCCACCGGCTCTGGTGGGACTGTGCTCTGCATCTCAGCGCCGGAGTCTAGCGGGGCGCCGCAGCTTCGCGGCGCGGAAGCGCCGCCGCTAGGCCTTCGGCGATACGCCGGCGGTGCGATAGGACCCCAGCACGCGCACCTCCTGACACAGCTCGCCGAGCCCCGAGATCGCCTCCGCGACCGGCGCCTCGCTCGCGCGCGCGTCGAGGTCGACGAAGAACATGTAGCTGCCGAGGCGATCGCGACGAGGTCGCGACTCGATCTTCGTCAGATTGATCTCGCGGCGCGCGAACTCGTCCAGGCAGCGCACCAGCCAGCCGGCGTGATCGGCGCCGGCGCCCCAGAACACGAGCGAGGTCTTCCACGCGCCGCACGGCGGCGGCATGCAATGGCGGCCCGTCCGGCTCGCCGGCGCGGGCGAGCCAGACGAAGCGCGTCTGGTTGTCGTCTCGGTCCTCGACGCCTTCGCGGATGACGCTCGCGCCGTAGATGGTCGCCGCCAGCGCCGTGCCGAGCGCCGCCTGGCCGGCCCGGCGCTCGGTTGCGACGATGCGCACGGCCTCTGCGGTCGAGCTCGCCGGCAGGATCGTCGCGTGGGGCAGCTCGCTGCGCAGGAACCGCGCGCATTGGCCGGGGACCTGCGGGTGGGAGAGGATCGTGTCGATTTCTGAAAGCGCCAGCTCGCGCGCGGCGATCAGCGAGTGGCGGACGCGCAGCAGCCACTCGCCGACGATCTGCACGTCGGGGGCGGCGTCGGCGAGCAGGTCCAGCGTGACGCTGACCGACCCGTCGAGCGAGTTCTCGATCGGCGCGATCGCCCAGTCGACGTCCCCCTCGCGCAGCGCCTTGACGGTGTCGAAGATCGTCGCCAGGGCGACGGGCTGCACCGCGTCGGCGTCGGCGCTCGCCAGCAGGGCCTCCTCGGTGAACGTTCCCTCCGGGCCGAGATAGCCGGCGCGCCGGCGCGAGCGCGGCGCGTCAGGCAACGTCCCTGGCGACGTCGGCGCCGCCAGCGGCTGGGGTGAGGGCGATGCGCACGGCTTCGGCCTCCTCCGGCGAGAGCTCCAGTTCGCCCTGACCGCGGTGAACCTGCTTGGCGTACACGCGAGCCTGGTCGCGGTGATGGATGCAGGAGAGGACGATCCCCGACTGCTCGTCGTCGAGCAGCGCGATCGACATCGACTGGTGGCCGGACAGCTCGTTGTAGGCGTCGTAGCGCACGAGCGCGCGGTGGGCGATCGTCCCGCGCAGGATCGCCTCGAGGTTGGTCAGGCGGCCGTCCAGGCCCCGCCCGGCGTCCTCGACGTACTCGCGCAGCGCCTCGAAGGCGGCCTGCATCGCCGCGGCGTGCGCGACCACGTCCTGCTGGCCCTCAGGGCCGAGCAGCACGCGCTGGGCGCGGCGTGTGCGGCGCATGCTGATCGCAAGCGCCGCGCAGCCGATCAACGCGAGCAGCGCCGCGGCCGCCGCCGCGAGCGCGACGATCCCCTGCGTGTCGGTGATCGACGTGGCGGGCACAGGCACAAGTTAGCCGCTGCGTCGGGCGCCGTCGCCGGGTGCGCGACGCGCTTGTCGCTCGTCGGCGTACGCGCCGTCGACCGCCGCGCGCTATTCGAAGATCGCCAGGTAGGTGCCCTTGTTGTTTTCGAGGTCGTTCTCGCCGGGCACGCCTTCGACGTTCGCTTCGACCTTGGCCGCGCCCGTGGGGACGCCGGTCACCGGCACCGCGACGCTGACCGTCTTGCCGGGTTCGGTCTTTTCGATCGTGCGCGAGGCCTTCAGCTGTTTGCCGGCCGCCGTGACCGTGAGGTTGACCTTGACGTTCGTCTCGGGGAATTCGCCGGAGTCTTCGACGTTCACCGTGAACGTCGGGTTGCCGGCGGCCTTGATGTGGTTGAGCGCCGGTTCGGTTTCGAGCGCCGTGCCGCCCACGCTGACACCCGTCAGCGCGCTGCCGTGGTTGCCCGTGACCGCCCCGTTCTGCGCGGAGCTCGCCTGCCCGGTCATGCGCGAGGTGACCGTCGTCGGTTCCAGCCAGCCGAGGTTCGGCAGCGAGTGCGTAGGGGACGTCGCGAGGCCGTGAATGTTGTTCGAGGCGAGCGTCTGTTGGATGAGCGGCGCGACGCGCTGGGAGTAGACGACGTCGGAGGCGAGGAAGATCTCCATGTCCCCCGCGATCAGCGTGAAGGCCTGCTTGTTCTTTCCGCCGAGCGCCTCGGGCACGAGGTTGGCCAGCTTGTTGAGCGCTTCCACGCGCAGATCGAAGACGAGCAGCAGGTAGCGCTGTGCGGAGGACATCGCCCCCGGCGTGCTGAGGCCTTTGGCGCGATTGGCGAGGTTCTGCGCCTGGATGCGCAGCTGGTTGATCTGCTCTGAGACGTTCAGCGCGGACTTGCCCGAGGCGTCGGTGAGCGTGGTGAACAGCGGGTGGGTCACCTGTTCGTCGGATTCGAGCGCCAGCGTGCTGACTTCGTGGTTGTAGTTGCGCAGCGCCTGCTGCTGTTCGCTCTTCAGGCAGCCGTTGACGACCAGCACGATCACGATCAGCGCGACGATCCCGACGCCGAAGAGGATGCGTCGGCGCACCATCAGCGTGTGCTGGTCCAGGGGGTGCGAGGGCGCCCCGCCCTGGGGGCGACGCGGACGCGGACGCCGCGGCGCCGGCGTGCCCGCGGGACGTGGTTTGGATGCCCGCCGTGGCGGCTGAGACGCTGTCTCCTCGCCATCGTCGAAGAACGACAAAGCTGCTCCTTCTAAGTGATCGCGCGACTAAAGCAGTATGACCGCCGGTCGGTCTGACTAAACGACGCGCCTGCAACTTCTCGCTCAGGAACTGTTTTCCTGCGCGCGGCGGCAGGTGGCAGGCGTTCGCGCGGCGAACGCGCTAGATGGTGCAGTCGCCGCAGACGCTCCTTCAGCCCGGCAGGGCTCCGCGCCCGGCCGGCAGGGTCCTGCAGGTGCCCGTGCTCGGACGCTACCGCCTGCTCGAGCGCCTGGGCAGCGGCGGCTTTGGCGTCGTGTGGCGCGCGCACGATGAGCTGCTGCATCGCGAAGTCGCGGTCAAGCGAATCGCGCTGGAACCGGGGACCGATGGCGCGCGCGCGTCTCGCGAGGCGCTCGCGGGCGCGCGTCTGGCCCACCCGGCGATCGTGGCGCTGTATGAGGCGTGCCCGGAGGACGATGCCTTCTACCTGATCTCAGAGCTCGTGCACGGCCAGACGCTGGCCGAGTTGATCGCCGCCGGGACGCTCACCGACCGCGAGGTGCTGCAGATCGGCGTCGCGCTGTGCGACGCGCTCTGCCATGCGCACGCGCGCGGCGTCATCCACCGCGACGTCAAGCCGCAGAACGTGCTCGTGCCCGACGGCGCAAGCGAGGGCGGACCGCGGGGCACGGCCGTCGGCGTGGCCAAGCTGACGGACTTCGGCGGCGCGCGGCTGGCGGGCGAGGACGTGCTGACGCGCACCGGCGATGTGCTCGGCACGCTCGCCTACATGGCGCCCGAGCAGTGCGAGGGCCATGCCGTCGGAGAGGCGGGCGACCTCTATTCGTTGGCGCTCGTGCTCTATGAGGCGCTCAGCGGGCGCAACCCGGCCAGGGGCGCCACGCCGGCCGAGACCGCGCGGCGCATCGGCCGCCCGCTGCCCGCGCTGCGCGGTTCACGCCGCGACCTGCCGCGCGAGCTCACCCGCTCGCTCGACGTCGCGCTGTCGCAAGCGCCGGCCGAGCGCGGCACGCTGACACACCTGCGCGAAGCCCTCGAGAACGCGCTGTCGCAGGGCGCGGCCCGCGGTCGATCGCGCGCCGCGCGCCGCAGCGAGCCGCTGGCGCAGCCCGACGCACGGGCGCAGGAGACCGCGCGCCCGGCGTCCACGCCCGACCCGCGCGCCGACGCGCCGACCCGCGCGCCGACCGACGCCCAGGCTCGCGACGCGCGCGCCGGCGACGAGCCGACGGACGCCCGGGCGCCAGAGGCGCGCGTCAGGCTGCCGCGGGCGCTGTGGCTGGGCGGCGGCTGTGCGCTGGCGGTCTGGCAGGCGGCGGCCGGCCGGCCCGGGGTGGCATTGCTCGTGCTCGCGGCGGTGGCGCCGCTGCTGGCGCTGCCGCGCAGGGCGGGCTTAGGTTGGTTGTCCTGTGTGCTCGCGCCGGTGCTCGGCCTCGCCGGACTGGCGGGCGCGTTTCTGGCGATCGCCGGACAGGCCAGGCGCCTGGTCGATCGCGCCGCGCTGGGTGCGCTCGGCTACTGGTGGCTGGTGCTCGCCGAGCCGCTGTTCGCACGCCGGCTGTGGCTCGGCGAGCCCTCCGGCACGCCCGCGCGGGCGGTCTGGGAGGGGTCGCTGACCGCCGCGGGCGCGCACGTCGTCGGGCCGCTGCTGAGCCTGACGGTGCTGCTCGGCGCGGCGCTGTGGGCGGCGGGCGCCGCCGTGCTGCCGTGGATCGTGCGCGGGCGCCGAGCCGCGCTGGACGCGGTCGCCGCGACGATGTGGGCCGCTGCGCTCACGGTCGCCGCGACGACGCTCGACAGCGGCCTGCCCGCTCACCCCGGTCCGCGCGGCGCGGTTGTCGGCGGCGTGCTCGCGGCGACGCTCGCCGTGGCGGCCCGTGCTCTGCGGGGTCCCGTCTGACGTAGCATGGCGGACGGCTGTCCGCCCGGTCGGCTGACAGCCGACCGACCCTCCGCGAAACCCCCGAATATGAACCCGCTGAAGAGCGTCGAGACCACGATCGCCAACCTCGTCGAGGGTGCCTTCGGGCGGATGTTCCGCTCGGAGGTGCGACCGCTCGAGCTGGCGCGCAAGCTCGCGCGCGAGATGGACGCGCACCGCACGGTTTCGCTCTCGCGCGTGTACGCGCCAAACGAGTACGCGATATGGCTCTCACCGCAGGACCGCGCGCGCTATGAGGGTCTCGAGCACGAGGTGATCGACGAGCTGTGCGGCTACCTGCTCGAGCACGCACGGCGCGAGGACCTGATCCTGCGCTCCCAGCCGCAGATCGTCTTTCACACCGACGAGCGCCTCGCGCTCGGGGAATTCGGCATCAAGGCCAACCAGGTCGCGGTCGGGCAGGGCGAGGAGCCGCCGCGCTCGCCGCCGTCGCCGCCGGCGGGCGAGCAGCGCGGCCAGACGATGATCTACAGCAGCTCGGCTCGGCTGCGCGGCAACGTGCAGGAGGCGCAGCGCGAGCGCCCGCCGGCGCGCCCCGCGTTGGTGGTCGGCGGCCGCGAGCTGGTGCTCGCCCCGCAGGGCGCGACGATTGGGCGCAGCCGCGAGTGCGACGTGGTGCTCGACGACGTGGGCATCTCGCGACTGCACGCCGAGCTTCGCCCTTCGACGGCCGGCTGGACGATCGAAGACCGGGGGTCGACCAACGGCGTGCTCGTCAACGGGCGGCCGGTGCGCGGCGCGCACGTGCTGCAGGCGGGGGATCGTATGGAGCTCGGCAGCACGGAGGTCGTGTTCGACTTGCGATGATCACGCTCGAACCTCTATCGGTCGCGCTGAAGTTCGGCTTTCTCGCGGTCCTCTACCTGTTCCTGCTGTGGGTGGTGCGCAGCGCCCGTCGAGATCTGCGCGCAGGCGCCGCGCCGTTCGCGGGCGAACACGTCGCCGCGCCCGACGCGACCGGCATGTACTCGGCCTCGGAGATGCACGCCGCCGACCTCTCAGAGCGCGACCCGCGGCTGGTGGTCGAGCGCGCCCCCGGCCATGATCCGGGCATGATCTACGACCTCGACGGCGACATCGTGCTGGGGCGCGGCGACCAGGCCGAGATCCGCCTCGAGGACCCGTTCGCCTCCGCCCGCCACGCGCGCGTGCGTGAACAGGGCAACATCGTGGTCGTGGAAGACCTCGGCTCGACCAACGGCACCTACCTCAACGAGGAGCTGTTGCAGAGCCCGCGGCCGCTGTACCCGGGCGACCGCGTGCGCATCGGCGACTCCGAGTTCAGCTTCGAGGTCGACTGAGCGATGCTGCGAGTCGCCGAGCAATACGCGGGCACCGATACGGGGCGCCAGCGCCGCGCCAACGAGGACTCGCTGCTGGCCAGCGCGCCGCTGTTCGTCGTCGCCGACGGCATGGGCGGAGCGCAGGCGGGCGAGGTGGCGTCGCAGATCGCGGTCGAGTCCTTCCGCGAGGGGCTGGGCGACGCCTCCCACCCGGATACCGCGCTCGTCGCGCTCGCGCAGGCCGCTAACACGCGCATCCACGAGCTCTCGCACGCCAACGCCGAGCAGGCCGGCATGGGCACGACGTTGACGGCCGTGTACGTCGGCGAGGAGGAGGTCGTCGTCGCGCACGTCGGCGACAGCCGCGCCTACCGGCTGCGCGACGGAGGCCTCGAGCGACTGACCGACGACCACTCGCTCGTCGACGAGCTGATTCGCCAGGGGCGGCTGACCGCCGAGGAGGCTGTCGAGCACCCGCAGCGCTCGGTCATCACGCGCGCGCTCGGTCCCGAGGGAAGCGTCGAGGTCGACGTGCGCAGCGACCGAGCGCGAGCGGGCGACGTGTACCTGCTGTGCAGCGACGGTCTGACGACGATGCTCGACGAGCGCCAGCTGACGACGCTGCTGCTCGCCAACGCGCACCTGCGCGACGCGGGCGAGGCGTTGATCGCGGCCGCCAACGAGGCGGGCGGGCGCGACAACATCACGGTCGTGCTGCTGCGCCTGGAGGAGGTGCAGGCCGGCGACGGAGCGCCCGCCAGGCGCGCGCAGCGTGCGGGCGGCGAGCCGGCGCAGCCGTCGGGCGCAGAGCAGGCGACGATGACCGAGACGCGCGCGCTGCCGGCGCCGGTCAGACGTCGCCAGCCGCGTCGCCCGGCGCCGGCGGCCCAGGGGCGCGAGCGCCTGCGCCGCATGCGACGGCGCGCGCGCCTGCGCCGCGCGGGGGCGACCGCCGTGGTGCTCGCGGTGCTCGGGGTGATCGCCGCCGGCGCGTATCTCTTCTCGCAGTCGGTGTACTTCATAGGCACCAACAGCCGCGGCCTCGTGACGGTGTTCCGCGGGCTTCCGTTCAGGCTGCCGGGGGACATCTCGCTGTACAGCACCGAGTACGTGTCGGGGGTGGCCGCCTCCACGCTGGCCCCGGCGCGCCGGCGAACGCTGCTCGACCACTCGCTGCGCTCCGAAGGCGACGCGACGACGTTGATGCGCAGCCTCGAACTGGGTCAGCTGCAGTGAGGTCGGCGCGATGAACCGGCCGATCATCCGCCTGTACGGGTTCGTCGTGCTGCTGTTCGCGCTGCTGGTCGGATTCACCTCGCGCTGGACGATCTTCGAAGCCTCGTCGCTGCGCGCGAACCCGCTCAACGTGCGCGGGCTGCTCGAGCAGGAACGCATCGAACGCGGGCGCATCGTGGCGGCCGACGGGTCGCTGCTGGCGCACAGCCTGCGCGGCTCGGAAGGGACCTTCCAGCGCAGCTACCCGCAGGGCGGCCTGTTCGCGCAGGCGATCGGCTACGCCTTCACCGACCTCGGGCAGGCGGGGCTCGAGCGCTACCGCAACCCGCAGCTGAGCGGTGAATCCAGCGCGACCAACCTGCAGGGGATCCTCGATCAGCTGCAGGGCAAGCGCAAGCAGGGAGATGAAGTGATCACGACGCTCGACCCGGCCGCGCAGCGCACGGCGATCGACGCGCTGGGCGAACACAAGGGCGCGGTCGTCGCGCTTGACCCGCGCACGGGCGCCGTGAGGGTGATGGCCTCGACGCCGGGCTTTGACCCGAACAGGCTGAGCTCGACGCGCGCCTATGAAGCGCTCGCGCACGACGCTGCCGGCACGCCGCTGGTCAACCGCGCGACGCAGTTTGGCTATGCGCCCGGCTCGACCTTCAAGGTCGTGACCGCCACCGCCGCGATCGACTCGGGCAAGTTCACCCCGCAATCGCAGGTCAGCGGACGCGACGGCGTGCTCGTCTCCGGCGTGCCGCTGGCCAACGACGACCACGAGAGCTACGGCCAGCTGACGCTCGCCGAAGCGCTCACGAAATCGGTCAACACGGTCTACGCGCAGGTCGCCGAAAAGGTCGGCAAGCCGACGCTCGCACGCTACATGGACCGCTTTGGCTTCAACCGAAAGCCCCAGCTGGACTACCCGCATAGACCAGATGTCGGCCAGCGGCGAGTACCTCGACGGGCGTCTGCTCGCGCCGACCAGCCGCTTTCGTCGACGTCGGGCGCATGGGCATCGGCCAGGACAAGCTGCAGGTGACGCCGCTTCAGATGGCGCAGGTCGCGGCCGCGATCGCCAACGGCGGCGTTCTGATGAGGCCGCACATGACCCAGCGCGTGGTCGACCCCGAAGGGCGCGTCGTGCTGCAGGTGACGCCGCATGTGCAGGCGGTTGTCATGAAACGCTCGACGGCGGAGTCGTTGACATCGATGATGGAAGCGGTCGTAAACGAAGGCACCGGCACGGCTGCGCAGATCCCGGGCGTGCAGGTGGCGGGCAAGACGGGCACCGCCGAGACGCAGATCGGGACCGCGATCAACAACGTCTGGTTCATCGCCTTCGCGCCCGCGGCCCACCCCACGGCGGCCGTCGCGGTCACGCTGCAGGGCGTTCCCGGACAGGGCGCCGCCTTCGCCGCGCCGATCGCGCGCCAGGTGATCGAATCGCTGCTGAGGTCGCCGTCGTGATCGAGTCAGAGACGGTCATCGACGGCCGCTACCGGGTGCTCTCGAGGATCGGCTCGGGCGGGATGGCCGACGTCTATCTGGCAGAGGACCAGCTGCTCGGCCGCCAGGTCGCGGTGAAGGTGCTCCACCATCACTTCGCCGAAGACCAGGAGTTCGTCGAGCGCTTCCGGCGCGAGGCGTCGAGCGCCGCGCGGCTGTCGCACCAGAACATCGTCGGGATCTTCGATCGCGGCGAGTGGGACGGCACCTACTACATCGCGATGGAGTACGTGGCGGGCCGCTCGCTGAAGACGCTCGTGCGAGAGCAGGGCGCGCTGGACCCGGTGATGGCGATCGACATCGTCGTGCAGATCCTGCGCGCGGCGCGCTCGGCGCACAAGCGCGGCGTGATCCACCGCGATCTGAAGCCTCACAACGTGATCCTCGACGAGGAGGGGCGCGCGCGCGTGACCGACTTCGGCATCGCGCGCGCCGGCGCGTCGGACATGACGTTGACCGGCTCGATCATGGGCACCGCGCAGTACCTGTCGCCCGAGCAGGCGCAGGGCCAGCCGGTGAGCGCCTCCTCGGACCTGTACTCGGTCGGGGTGATCCTCTACGAGCTGCTGACGGGCGTGGTGCCCTTCGACGGCGAGACCGCGGTGGCGATCGCGTTCAAGCAGGTCTCCGCGACGCCCGCCGCGCCGAGCACGGTCAATCCGGCGATCCCCGCGTCGCTGGATGCGATCGTCCTGCGCGCGCTCGCCAAGGACCCCGCGGCGCGCTACGCCGACGCGGATGAATTCATCCAGGTGCTCGAGCGCGAGCGCCAGCAGCTGCCGGCCGTGGCCGGGGTGGCGATGACCACCGCCTACGCGCCGGCGCGGTCTGCGGGCGCCGTCGCTCCCACGGCCGGCCTGTTCATGCAGCCGGCGGGCGCGGCGCCGGAGGAGCCGGGCAACGGCGCCGGCGACGCGAACAGGCGCAAGTGGCTGTGGTGGGGGCTCGGGGCGGCGGCGCTGATCGCGGCGATCGTGCTCGTGATCGTGCTCGTGCCGCCGCGCGGCAGGGTGACCGTGCCGGGCGTCGTCGGCCTGAGCGAACAGGCGGCCGTCACGCGCCTGCGCCACTCCGGCCTTGATCCCGTCGCGACGCAGGCCGCGAGCACGGGTGTGGCGAGCGGCCTGGTCGTCGCCCAGTCGCCCGCGCTGGGAGCGGTCGTGCACAGCGGCACGCGCGTGAACGTGGTCGTCTCCAGCGGACCGCCGAGCAAGCCGCTGATCGACGTGAAGGGGCTGAGCTCCAGCGAGGCGGTGAGCAAGCTGCGCGCCGCCGGCTTTGAACCCACGACCAGCAGCCAGGCGAGCCCCTCGGTCGCGCAGGGCCACGTCGTGACGACAGAACCCTCGGCGGGCACGGAGGTGGCGCTCGGCAGCCCGGTGACGCGTTGTCGTGTCCAGCGGCCCCGCGCAGGTGCGCGTGCCCGATCTCAGCGGCCAGCCGCAGGCGACCGCGGAAGCCGCGCTGACGGCGGCCGGGCTGACCGTCGGCACGGTGACCCAGCAGGTATCCAGCAAGCAGTCGCCTGGCGACGTGCTGTCGCAGTCGCCGGCCGCGGGCGGCTCGCTGCGCGGCGGACAGGCGGTGAACCTGGTGATCGCCCAGGCCTCGAAGGAAGTGACGGTGCCGAACGTCGTCGGCCAGAACGAGGCGCAGGCGGCAGCCGCGCTGGGGGCGGCCGGGCTGAACCCGAAGACGGCGTCGGCGGCGACGACCGAAGCGGCGCAGGTCGGGCTGGTGCTGCGCCAGAGCCCCTCGGCCGGCCAGCAGGCGAAGAAGGGGGCCACGGTGACGATCACGGTGGGAACGCTGACGCAGTCCACCGGCGCGACCGGTTCGACGGGAACGACCGCGCCGGCGACCACGACCCACTCTCGAGTCCCGGCGCGGCCACGCCTGGATGAGCGCGCGCGCGCTGACCGTCGCGGTGCTCGCGGGCGGCCGCTCGTCCGAGCGCGAGGTGTCGCTGTCCTCCGGGGAGACCGTGCGCGAAGGGCTGCTCGCCTGCGGTCACGAGGTCGTGTGGGTGGAGATCGGCGAGGACGGCGCGTGGCGGCGCGAGGGCGAGACCGTGAGCGTGACGCCGGGCGAGGGGCTGCTCGGCGTGGACGTGGCGTTTCCCGCGCTGCATGGGCCGTTCGGCGAGGACGGGACGGTTCAGGGTCTGCTCGAGACGCTCGACGTCGCCTACGTCGGCTCTGGCGTGGCGGCGTCGGCGATGTGCGTCGACAAGGTGCTGTTCAAGCAGATGATGGCCGGGGCGGGCGTGCCGCAGGTCGACTACGTGGGCGTGCGCGAAGCGCGCTTTCACGACGACGCGCAGCTCGTTCTGAGCGAGGTCGACCGACTTGGGCTGCCGGTGTTCGTCAAGCCCGCGCATCTCGGCTCATCGGTGGGGATCGTCAAGGTGAGCGCGCGCGAGCGGATGAGCGCCGCGCTGGCGCAGGCGTTCACGCACGATGAGCTGGCGATCGTCGAGGCGATGGCGCACGGAGCCGAGATCGAGTGCGGCGTGCTCGGCACGCCGCGTGCGCGCGGCGCGGACGTGGCCGGATCCCCGCTCGCCTCCGAGCCGGGGGAAATCGTGTTCGCGGGCGATTGGTATGACTTCGACGCCAAGTACGCGCCGGGTGGCATGGACCTGAAGGTGCCGGCGCCCATCTCGCCGACCGCCGCGCAGCGGGTGAAGGAGCTCGCCGTGCGGGTGTTCAACCACGCCGGCTGCCACGGGCTGGCGCGGGTGGACTGCTTCGTGGACGGCGAGGAGGTGCTGCTGAACGAGCTGAACACGATGCCGGGCTTCACGCGCACGAGCGTCTACGCGACGTTGATGGCGGCGACGGGCATCGCCTACCCCGATCTCGTCGACCGGCTGTGCCGGCTGGCGCTCGAGCGCCGTCGCGCACGCAGCGGCTACCGCCACTGACGGCCGGGCCGCAGGCTGGCGCCTAGGCGAAGAGCGTCAGCCCGCCGATCGACGCCGACTCCATGTGTGCGGGCAGCTGCGGTGATCCACACGAGGTAGTAGCGGTATCGGCGCCCGCCGAGCGAAAGCGGCACGCGTTCGTCAGAGCGCACGTAGGAGCTGGCGCCGACCGGCCCGCTCCAGCCGCGCGCCGACAGCGGCGTCGGGTCGCCGTAGGGCAGCGCCAGCTCGATGTGGTTGGCGGCGTAGATCTGCACGGCGAAGCCCGGTGTCGGGGTCTGGATCTCGATCGCCTTGGCGACGACGCCGGGGGCGGCGTCGAGGTACAGGCCGGCGCCGACGCCGCCGCTCTTGCGCAGCGTGCCGTCGTAGTACTGCTCGGTGCTCCAGGTGGTGTTCGGGTCGCTGTCGACGACGTTGTCGAACTGGTCGTGGTTTTCGGGACCGGTGCCGAACGGGTTGTAGCCGTGCGCGGCGGTCTGGCTGAGCGACACCGGCCGCAGCCCGGGGCGCGAGCCGAGGTCGGGCGTGACGCCGGTGCCGCGGCGGGCGCCGAGCCCGGCGAGCACGAACGCGATCGCGACGATGAGCGCGATGAGCGCGAGCACGGCGATCCAGGGAGCCGGATGGCGCATGCGCCAGGGCAGGCGGCCGCGCGTGGGCTCGGGCAGCGTGCGCAGGACGCTCGTGACCTCGCCGGTGGCCTGACCGGAGCGCGCGGCCTCGATCGCGAGCACGTCCTCGAGGTCGGCGACGAGCGCGTCGGCGTCGGGGTAGCGCTCGACGGGGTCCTTGGCGACCGCGTGGTCCAGGACCGATGCGGTCGCGGCGGAGACGTCGGGCCGGCGCTGCTGGATGTCCGGCAGCTGCTCGCGCACGTGACGCATCGCCACCGCCACCGGCGACGGGCCGGTGAACGGGACCTCGCCGGTGAGCATCTCGTACAGCACGACGCCGAGGGAGTAGATGTCCGACTGGCCGGTGACGGGCTGCCCGAGCGCCTGCTCGGGCGAGACGTAGTCGGTCGTGCCGAGCACGCGCCCGGCCATCGTGAGGCTTTCCTCGCTGAGCGATCGCGCGATGCCGAAGTCGGTGATCTTCGCGCCGCCTTCGAGCCCGATGAGCACGTTCTGGGGCTTGACGTCGCGATGGACGATCAGCCGGTCGTGCGCGGCGCCGAGGGCGCGCGCGATCTCGATCGTGTAGGCGATCGCCTCAGATACCTCGAGCGGGCCCTCGCGGCGGATGAGCTCGCGCAGCGTCTCTCCCTCGACGTACTCGAGCACGATGTACGGAGCGCCGCTGTCGGGCAGCTCCTCGCCGCCGGGCTCCTCGCCGGCGTCGATCACGGTGACTATGTGCGGATGGTTGAGCTGGGCGACGGCGCGCGCCTCGCGGCGAAAGCGCTCCAGCTGGTCTGAGTCGGTGGCGATCTCGCGACGCATCAGCTTGATCGCGACGGGGCGCTCGAGCACGGTGTCCCAGGCGCGGTAGACGGTGGACATCCCTCCGCGTCCCGATCTGGGCGTCGAGTCGGTAGCGCCCGCCGAGCAGTGTGCCGAGGACGATCATCGGGCTCTATTGTGCGCAACCGCCAGGCGGTTGCGAGGCGCTTTGAGCCGATCTTCGACGGCTATCAGACCGTCTATGTCTATTTATCGGGTGGCGTTCGCTGTGCGGCCAGCTCGCAGGCGTGCGATCACGAGCGCAGCGAGCAGACCGCGGTACAGCGAGTAGGCCAGCAGCGAGCGCTCGCCGCCGCGCACCGCGCGCAGCGTCCTGGCGCTCGCGAGCGTCGAGATGAAGGCGCTCGCGACGCCGGTGGCCAGCGCTCCCGCTCGGCAGCGCGCGCGCATGCCCGTCGACGGCCTGCAGCGCGCTCGCGCCGAAGATCACGGGCAGACCCGCGTGCCAGGACAGCGTGTGGGCGTCGCGGCGGCGAAAGCCGCGCAGGCGCGCGGCCGCGAGCGTCGCGCCGTTGCGCGATACGCCGGGCAGCAGCGCGGCGGCCTGGGCGAGCCCGAGCGCGAGGCCATCGAGCGGGCCGGCGTCGCGCTGCTCGCGGCCCGGCCGCGGCGCGCGCGCGTCGGCGAAGGCCATTGCAAGCGCGCCGGCGACCAGGCCGGCGGCGATCGAGCGCGGGCCGCCGAGGCGACGCTCGATCACGGGTCGCAGCGCGTAGCCGGCGATCGCGGGGGGCGCGAGCGAGAGCGCGATGACCGCGGCGCGGCGCGCGTCGAGCTCGCCGGCGCCCGCCAGCAGCTCGCCGCGCATGTCGAGCGCGATCGCCAGCCCCGCGCCCGTGTGCAGCGCGACCTCGAAGGTCTTTCGCAGCTCGCGGTCGAGCTCGGCGTATCGCCACCCGGCCAGCCAGGGCACGAGCGCGGTGTGCGCGGAGGAGGAGACCGGCAGCAGCTCGGTCGGGCCCTGCATCAGGCCGAGCGCCAGCGCGTCGCGCAGCGACAGCTGCGCGCGCGCCACCGGCGCTCAGCCTGCGTCTGGCAGGCGCGGCGCCTGCGCGTCCGTGCCGCCCGAGCCGCCGCCGCGCTGGCGGCGCACGAGCAGGTAGCCGATCGCGAGCACGATCAGCGCGAGGATCGCGTAGTCGACGTACTCAAAGCCTTTGCGCACGTTTTCCCATTCGCTGCCGAGCGCGTGTCCGGCGAGCGCCAGCGCGAGCACCCAGGGCAGCGAGCCGACGAGCGTGAGCACCGAGAAGCGCACGAACGGCATGCGCGCGACGCCGGCGGGCAACGAGACGAACGCGCGCACCAGCGGGACCAGGCGCCCGAACAGGACGACCGCCTCGCCGTAGCGCGCGAACCAGCGATCGGCGCGCCGCACCTGCGCCGGGCCCATGTGGAATTTCGCGCCGTGGCGTTCCATCAGCTCCAGGCGCCCGCCGCGCCCGACGGCGTAGGCGAGCCAGGAGCCGACGAGCGTGCCGAGCAGCCCGGCGAGCACGACGCCGACGATCGTCAGGTGGTGGTGCGCGCCGCTGGCCGACCGGGTCGGCGACGGCGAAGCCGGCGAACAGCATGACGACCTCCGAGGGGATCGGTATGCAGGCCGAGCCGATGGCCATCAGCGCGAACACGCCCGGGCAGCCCGGCGGTGCTGCACGAAGTGGGCCGTTTCGTTGACGAGCGTCTCTGACACTGAGGCGAGCACGAGCATCGGTCGGGCAACGATACAGTGGCCGGCATCCGGCCCAGGCGCCAGCCGCGGCCGCCGTGCAATGCGCATCTGGGTCGACCTCACCAACAGCCCGCACGTGCTCGTCATGCGCCCGGTGATCGAGCATCTGCGCCGTGACGGGCACGACGTGCGCGTGACCGCGCGCGACTTCGCACAGACGATCGAGCTGTGCCAGCGGCTTGGCATCGCGCACACGGCGATCGGCCATCACCGCGGCGAGCGCCTGCTCGCGAAGGCCGGCGGCCTCGCGTCGCGCTCGGCGGCGCTGCTGCGCTGGGCGCGCGCCGACGCGCGCGCGTCAGGCGGCCGGCGCTTCGATCTCGCGCTCGGCCACGGCTCCAACGACATCACGGTCGCGGCGGCCGTGCTGCGCGTGCCGAGCTCGACGATGTTCGACTACGAGTGGGCGACCGTGCAGCACAACGTCAACTGCCGCCTGGCGCGCGCGGTCGTGGTGCCGGACTCGATCCCGCCGCAGCGTCTGGATCGTTACGGCGCGAAGGGGAAGGTGCGCGCGTATGAGGGGCTCAAGGAGGAGTACTACCTGGCCGACTTCGAGCCTCAGCGGGCGGTGCTCGAGCTGCTCGGGCTCGACGCGGCGCGCCCGATCGTCGTCGTGCGCACGCCGCCCGAGCTGTCGCTCTACCACCGCCTGCACAGCGACCTGTTCGCGCAGGTGCTGGCGGCGGCTGTCGAGCGCGGCGGTGGATGACGGGGTGCAGCCGGTGGTGCTGCCGCGCGTGGCCGCCCAGCGGGCGCAGCTGGTGGACATGCCCGGCCTGCTGGTGCCCGAGCACGCGATCGACGCCCAGTCGCTGATCGCGCATGCCGACCTCGTGATCTCGGCGGGGGGCACGATGAACCGCGAGGCCGTCGCGCTGGGCACGCCGGTGTGCACGACGTTCGCCGGGCGCATGGGCGCCGTCGACGAACGCCTGATCGCGCAGGGGCGCATGCGCCGCCTGACGAGCGCCGACGATCTCGATCTGGGCAGGCGGGCGGCCGCGGCGGCGCCGGCGCGCGTGCGCCGCGATCCGCGCGTGCTCGTGGACCTGCTGCTGTCGCCGCTGAGCGGGCGCTAGCAGCGCCCTATCACCGTCCGCCCGTACAATCTGGCCAATGCGCCGAAGGCTCAGATCGGCGGCCCTATCCCTGCACCGCCGTTCGGTGTTCCAGCTCGCGGTCGACGGGGCGCTGGTCGCGCTCGCCTACTACCTGGCGTTCCAGCTGCGGTTCAACAACGGGCCGACGGGCTTCTACGCGGTGCTGCGCGAACGGACGATCTGGTGGGTGGGGCTCGGCAGCCTGCCCGTGCTCGTCTTCTCGCGCGTCTATCAGCGACGCTGGCGCTACTCCGGCCAGCGCGATTACGAGGCGGTCCTGCGCGCGGTGGTGGTGATCGTGCTGTTGACGGCGGTCGCGATCGAGGTGCTGCGTCCGGTCGAGCGCGCGACCGTGCACGGGACCGCCGCGATCGGCCTGCCCAACGGCGTGATCGTGCTGTTCGGGCTGCTCTGCCTCGTGTTCTTGGTGGGCGTGCGCGCGCTCGCGCGCGCGGTGTACGAGCGCCGGCCGCTGGCGGCCTTCCGCGGCGGGCGCCGCGGCGAGCGAAGCGTGTTGATCGCCGGCGCGGGTGACGGCGGGCGCCTGGTGCTGCGCGAGATCATGCGCAACCGCGAGCTCGGCCTCGCGCCCGTCGGCTTCGTCGACGACGACCCGCTCAAGCGGGGGCTGCGCATCGACGGCGTGCGCGTGCGCGGCAACACCGAGGAGGACCTCGCGCAGATCCTCGACGACTCAGACCCCGACGAAGTCGTGATCGCCATCCCCTCGGCCCCGGGCTCGACGCGCGCGCGCATCGTGCGCGAGTGCCGCGAGCGCTCGATCCCCGTGCGCACGCTGCCGACCGTTTTCGAGCTGCTTCAGGGTCAGGGCGCGCTTGCGCGCCAGATGCGCGAGGTGCGCGTCGAGGATGTGCTCGGGCGCGAGCCGGTGCAGATGGAGCTCGAGCAGGTGGGCGCCTATCTGGCCAAGCAGACCGTGCTCGTGACAGGCGCCGGCGGCTCGATCGGCTCGGAGCTCTGCCGGCAGATCGCTCGCGTGGAGCCCCATCGGATCGTGCTGCTCGACCACGCCGAGGACAACCTGTTCGCGATCCAGCGCGAGCTGCTGGACGAGCGCCACGTGCCGACCTCGATGCTCGCGGCGGTGCTCGCCGACTGCAAGGAGGAGGAGCGCATGCGCGAGGTCTTCGCCGAGTACCGGCCCGACGGTCGTGTTCCACGCCGCCGCCTACAAGCACGTCGGCCTGATGGAGGAGAACCCGGTCGAGGCGGTGCGCAACAACGCGATCGCGACGCGGATCGTGGCGCACGTGGCGGGCGATCTGGGCGCGGAGAGGTTCGTGCTCGTGTCGACCGACAAGGCGGTCTCGCCGGCGACGGTGATGGGTGCGTCCAAGGCGCTGGCGGAGTTCGCGCTGGAGGCCTCCGCCGCGCGCTTTGCCGCCACCCGCTACGCGGCGGTGCGCTTCGGCAACGTGCTCGGCTCCTCGGGGAGCGTCGTGCCGATCTTCCGCAGCCAGATAGAGCGCGGAGGACCCGTGACCGTGACCGACGAACGGATGACGCGCTACTTCATGACGATTCCCGAGGCGGTCCAGCTGATCATCCGCTCCGGGTCGCTCGCGCGCGGCAAGCGCGCGTCGCGGGCGCAGGCCGCACGGCGCGTCGCGGGCGCCGCGATGGACGCCTGCGCCGAGGTGTTCGTGCTCGACATGGGCGAGCCGGTGCGCATCCTCGAGCTCGCTCGCGCGATGATCGAGCTCTCCGGCCTGGACCCCGATCGCGACGTTCACATCGAGATCGTCGGGCGCCGTCCGGGCGAGAAGCTCAACGAGGAGCTGTTCAACGACTACGAGCAGGCGCGGCCGACGGAGGCCGAGAAGATCCTGCTCGCCGAGCGCGAGCCGCTCGGGGGAGAGGCCGTGGAGTCGATGTTCTCCGAGATCGGCCTGCTGGTGCTCGAAGGCGACGCGGCGGGACTGGCGGCGAAGGTGTCCGAGCTGTCCGCGGCGCGGCTGGCGCGCGATGACGATGCGCAGCGACTCGCGAGCCCGGGCGGGCCGCAGGGCGAGGGCATCGACACGTACGCGAGCCGACGCGATGTGCCTGCGCCCCTCGTACACTCCCCGGATTCATGACGTCGCACCTGCTCGCGCTCTCGATATCGAGCTCGCTGACGAAGATCGGGGCGGTCGCCGCATTCGCCGCGCTCGCCGGGATCGCCGTGCTGTCGCTGCTCGTCTTCTCGCAGGCGCGCGAGCTCAGGCGCCTGCGCGAGTGGGCCGGCCGCGCGCCCGAGCGCGCCGCGGACCTCGAGCAGCGCGTCAGCGCAGAGGCGGCAGCGCGCATACAGCGCCCGGTGCCGGTTCCCGTGCCCGTTCGCCCCACGCCGGTCGGCGCGCGCCCCGCGCCGGCTCCCGGCCAGGCGACAGCCGCTCACCCGGCGCCCGGTCAGGCGACCGCCGCGCACCCGGGCCCGGGCCAGGTCACCGTCCCGCCGCCGGTCCCCGCCACCGCGGGCGCGCAGCCCGGCGCCGTGGGTGCGGGCGCTTGCGGCAACGGCGGCGGTGGGCGCGGCCGCGAGCGCCGCGAGCGCCGCTTCTCCCGGGCCGCGGCCGTCCCCGCAGGCCGGCGCGGCGGCGACGCCGGCTGCGATGGCGCAGGCCGGCGCGCTCGCCGAGCCCGCCAAAGCCAACGGACCGCGCCCGCGCGCCCTCGAGCGACGGCGCGCCAGCGGCGCCGGCCGCAGCCGGTGTCGCTGCTGCGACGCCGGCAGGCGCAGCCGCGCCTGCGGCAGCCTCGAGCGCCGGGGCGCCGCCGGGCGCGAGCCAGGGTTCGCCTGCGCCGGGTTCGCCCGCGCCGGGGACGCCGGCGGCGCAGGCGCCCCAGAGCTCATCCGCGGCAGGCTCGCCCCCCGCGGGCAGCGGCGGGCCGCCGACGAGCGCAGCGGCGGGCCAGCCGGCGAGCGCATCGATGCCCGCGCCGACGGCGCCGTCCCCCGCAACCCCGGCCGCGACGCGCCGCGAGCGACCCGCGTGCGGCGCAGGCCGCCTCCGCCCAGGGTCAGGCCGCGCAGGCAGCTGTGCCCGCCGGCGCGCCCGTCGCGCCAGCGGGCGGCGTCTCGACGGCCGCGCAGACGCCGGCGCCCGCGGACGCCGCGCAGACGCCCGCCCGCTCGCCGGTTCCTCCGGCGCCGACCGCGCCGCGCCGCGCCGCGCCGGCCGCGATGGCGGGAGCGACGGCCGCGGTCGCGACGGGAGCGCCGCCGCGCACGCCGGCGGCTCGCCAGGGGAGGGGTCGCCCGTCTACTTCGCCCGCCGAGGAGGCGCGCGACCGGATGCCCGCCGATGCCACGCGCGGCGTCAGCCGCCGCCGCTCGCCGGCGCGCGCGACGGTGCTGGTCGTGGGCGCGGTGATCCTCGCCGCGGTCGCCGTGGTGGTCGCGCTGACCGCGTTCAAAGGCGGCTCCAGCCCGAGCGCGGCGAACAGCGCGTCGGTCAGCGCGCGCGTGACGCACCACGCGCGCACCGCGCCGAGCCATCAAGGCTCGCCGTCGCCCGCGAGCCCCGCCGAAACTCACGTGGTCGTGCTCAACGGGACGACCGACAACGGCCTCGCGCACCGGCTGTCGGCGAGCCTTCAGCAGAGCGGCTTCGCGCGCGCCGCGCCGCTCGACGGCACGCCGCCGGGCAGCTTTCAGACGACGGTCGTCGAGTACACGTCCGGCCACCACGCCGAAGCGGCGGCGGTCGCGCAGGCGCTCGGCGTATCCGAGCTGCAGCCGCTGGAAGCGTCGGTCGGCTCGCTGGCCCCCGGCTCGCCGGTGGTCGTGATCGCGGGACAGGACAAGGCGTCGGAAGGGACCGGCGAAACGGCCTCGGGAGGCGAAGCCTCCGCGGGCGCGGAAGCCTCCTCCGGCAACGGGGCGACCCCGTGAGCAGCGCGCGCGCGAGCCGTGCGCGATGGGGCGCGTGCGCCGCGACCGCCGCGCGCGGCTGAGCGGCGGCGAGGACACCGATCTCCGGCTTTCTCGACATTCCGGAGCGCTCGAGCCGACCGCGCGATCACGGCATCACGCACGTGATCGACCGCGGCCTGTCGGTCGCCGAGGTCGACGGCCTGCTCGAGGTGGCCGGTGCGTGCGTGGACGTCGTCAAGCTCGGCTGGGGCACGGCGCTCGTGAGCGCCAACCTGAGGCCCAAGCTGGAGCGCTACGCCGAGCACGACATCCCCGTGGTGCTCGGCGGCACGCTCACCGAGCTGGCGATACGCCAGGGCCGCGTGGACGGCCTCGTCGCCTGGCTGCGCGAGCTCGGGCTGGCGCACGTCGAGGTCTCCGACGGGACGATCGCGCTCGAGCCGGAGGTCAAGACGCGGCTCATCTCAGACCTCGTGCAGAGCGGCTTCACGGTGCTCGCCGAGGTCGGCAGCAAGGACGCCGACTTCATCATGGCCCCGTACGTGTGGGTGGAGCAGATCGAACGCGATCTGCAGGCCGGCGCGTGGAAGGTGATCGCCGAGGCGCGCGAGTCGGGCACGGCGGGCATCTACAGGGCCGACGGAGAGGTGCGCACGGGGCTGATCGATGAGATCGTGCACGCCGTGGACGCCGACAAGCTGATCTTCGAGGCGCCGCGGCGCGAGCAGCAGGTGTGGTTGCTGCACCGCTTCGGCACGGAGTGCAACCTCGGCAACATCGCGCCCGACGACGTGCTCTCGCTGGAGACGCTGCGCCTCGGGCTGCGCTCGGACACCGTCGAGCGCTTCGCGCCGGGCGGCGGCGGTTGAGCGAGGGGATCCGCGAACCATCGCGGGGCGCGGCGGGGACCCGCGCGCTCGCAGGCAGAGGCGCAGCCCCGGGAGACACCGGCCCGCTGGCGGGGATCGTGTTCGCGCTGCTGGTCGTCGCGTGCTTCGCCGCGTTCTTTATCACGCAGCGTCTGAAGCACTCGCCGACGGCGGTGCAGGGCTTCAAGCTCACGCCGCGCTTCTCGCCGACGCCCGCCGGCCACATCAAACAGGAGCGGATCTCGTTCAAGCTCGCGCGCGCCGACGAGGTGACGGTGACGGTGCTCGACGCGGCCGGCGACACGGTCGCGACGCTCGTCGGCGATCGGCCGGTGGCCCGCTACAAAACGCTCTCGCTGCGCTGGAACGGGCGCGAGGGGACGGCGCGCGTGCACTCGGTGGCGCTCAGCGCCAACGGCACGACGATCGTGACGTCGGTCAACGGCGGACGGCCCGCGCCGGCCGGTGAATACCGCGTGCGCGTGAGGCTGTCGCGCCAGCATCGCGCGCTGCTGTCGCCGCGCAGCTTCACGCTGGTGAGGGGCTGACGCGTGCCGGCGGCCCCGCTCGCGGCCGCGCTGGCCGCGACGCTGCCGAGCACGGGCGTGATCGTCGCGGCGCTCGCCGGTGCGCTCGTCGTGATCGCGGCGCTGACCGCGGTGCTGCTCGCCAGGCCGAACGCGCTGCCGCTGCTGGCGATCGCCGCGCTGCCGTTTCGCCTGCCGATCTCCACGCAGGGCAGGACCGTCAACCTGCTGATCCCGCTGTATCTGGTCGTCGCCGCTGCGACGGTCGCCTACCTCTGGCGCTTCGCGCGCGAGCGCGACGTCGCACGCCCTGCGACGGCGCCGTCGACCGTCGCGGGGGAGCCGCCCGTCGAGTCACAGGGCGCGCGCGAGCGCGCGTCGAGGCAGGGCCCCGCGCTGTCGAGCTGGCGCGGATGGCTGTCGGCGCGCGGTCTGAAGTGGCTGCTGCTGGCCGTGGTCGTGCTGTATGTGCTGCAGGGCGCCTACTCCGACGACCACGCCAAGGCGGCGGAGAACGTCGCGTTCTTCTACGTGCCGTTCGGGCTGCTGTTCGCGCTGCTGTGCGAGGTTCGCTTCACGCGCGAGCTGGTGCTCGCGTGCCTGGGCGTGGCCGTCGTGCTCGCGGTCGTGTTCGCCGGCGTCGGCTTCGTCGAGTACTACCGCAAGACGCTGTTTCTCAACCCGAAGGTGGTCGCGGCCAACCAGTTCGACAACTACTTCCGCGTGAACTCGGTGTTCTTCGATCCGAGCATCTACGGTCGCTTCCTCGCACTCGTGATCATCGCCGTGATGACCGCCGTGTTGTGGAGCGTGCGCCGGCGCGACGTGGTGATCGGCGCCGCCGTCACCGCTTGGCTGCTGGCCGGGCTCGTGACGAGCTTCTCGCAGTCGTCGATCGCCGCGCTGCTGCTCGGCCTGGCGGTGCTCGCCGCCTACCGCTGGGACGTGCGCGCGACGCTGTACGTCGCGATCGCGCTCGTGGCGATAGCGCTGGTCGTGCTGCTCGCGGCGCCCTCGAGCCTGCACTTCGGCCTGAAGGGCTCGGGCGGCTCGACCAACAACGCGACGAGCGGGCGCACGAACCTGATCTCCGGCGGCCTTGACCTGTTCGCCGCGCGACCGCTGCAGGGTTACGGGTCGGGATCGTTTGAAAGCGAGTACAAGAGCCACCGGCGCGCGAGCGCCGAGAGCGCGACGTCGGCCTCGCACACGATCCCGATCACGATCGCCGCCGAGCAGGGCGTGCTCGGCCTCGCGCTGTACGTCGCGCTGCTGATCGTGTCGTTCTTCGTGCTGTTCGACGGCGCCGGGCGCTCGCCGCCGCGCATCGCGATCGCGGCGTGCTTCGCGGCGCTCGTGCTGCACACGTGGACCTACGCCGACTTCCTCGAGGACCCGATCACGTGGACGCTGCTGGGGATCGGCGTGGCGCTGTCGCGCGAGCGCTTCGGCGGCGCCGCGCGCGGCCGTGAGCCCGCATCTGCGCCGGGCGGGGCCGCGGGTAGCGTCTGAGCGGTGCTCGGCTACCTCAAGCGCCTGGTCACGACCGGCGCCGCCTACCAGTTCGGGGACATCCTCGCCAAGGGCATCGCGCTCGTCACGATCCCGCTGTACACGCGCCACGTCTCGCAGGCCGGCTACGGCGCGGCCAACTCGCTGCTGACGGCGGTCATCCTCGCGAGCATCCTGCTGCGCCTCGGCGTCGGCGAGGCGTTCATCCGCTTCTACTACGAGGACTCAGACGACGCGCGGCGCACGCGCATCGCGCGCACCGCCACGGCGACGGTCGCGTGGACGACGACGCTCGCGGTGCTCGTCGCGATCCCGCTGTCGAGCGAGCTGTCGAAGCTGATCCTCGGCTTCCGCGACCCGCTGCTGATGGACTGCGCGATCCTCGGCCTGTGGGCGTTCACCAACCTCGAGATGGCCTACGCGCAGCTGCGCGTCGACGAACGCACGCGCGCCTACGTGTTCGCCTCCGGCGCGAACGTCGTGATGACCGTCACCTTCACCGTCGCGCTCGTGCTGTTCGCCGACCAGGGCGCGCGCGGCCTGCTGCTCGGCAACTTCGGCGCCTCGGCGCTCGTCGTGCTCGGGCTGTGGTGGGTGCTGCGCCGGCGCGTCTCGCTGCGCGTGCGCTTCGGCGACCTGCGCGCGATGCTGCGCTTCGGGCTGCCGACGGTGCCCGCCGACGCGAGCGTGTACGCGCTGCAGGTCGCCGACCGCTTCTACCTGTTTCGCGGCTACTCGCACGCGGCCGCCGGCGACTACGCCGTCGCGCTGCAGTTCGCGACGGTCGTGTTCGTCGTCGTGCGCGGCTTTCAGTACGCGTGGCCGCCGCTGGCCTACTCGATCGACTCGGACGCGCAGGCCTCGCGCCTGTACGCGCTCGTGACGACCTACTTCGTGCTCGCGACCGGCGTCGTCGTCGTCGCGGTCGCGCTGCTGTCGCGCTGGATCGTGCGCCTGCTCGCCGCGCCGCAGTACTTCAACGCCCACACCGCGCTGCCGTGGCTGGCGCTCGGCTGGACGCTGTACGGCCTCTATCAGGTGATGATCGTGATCACCGGCCGCGCGCGCGCCACCGGGCGAAACCTTCCGGCGGCCGCGGCGGGCCTCGTCGTGAACATCGCGCTGCTGCTGTGGCTCGTGCCCAGCGGCGGGCTTCACCTGGGCATCGCCGGCGCCGGCATCGCGCTGTGCGGCGCCTACGTGGCGATGCTCGCCGTCATGCACCTGCTCACGCGCCGCCTGTTCCCGGTCGCGTTTCAGTGGCGCCGCCTGGCGCAGCTGACGATCATCTTCGCGGGCGTGGCCGTCAGCGGCGAGCTGCTGCTGCCGACCGACGGGTTCGCCGGCCTTGCGCTGCGCGTGCTGTGGCTCGCGCTCGTCCCGGCGCTGCTGCTCGTCACGCGCTTCTTCAGGCCGCACGAGCGCGAGCAGGCGCGCGCGCTGGTCATAGACGCGCGCCGGCGCGTCGCAGCCTTTCGCGCCGGCCACGGCGACGTCGAGGCCTACGCCGAGGACCCGCTGCGCGATCTCTGACGGGCGCGCTCAGTCGAGCGGGCTGGCCGCGGGTCCGTCGAGCGCCGTCGCGCCGGCCAGCGTCGCGTTGTAGGCGTCGGCGGCCTCGCGCAGGCCCTCGCCGCGCGCGGGCGAAGCGTCGCGGTGACGTGGCGCCAGTAGCGCCTCGGCGAGTGGCCCGGCAGCACGAGCGCGCCCAACGCTCGCAGCGCGTAGCTCCACGCCGTCAGCCAGCGCACCGCCCGCGCGGCGCTCGCCGAGTGGTGCTTTCTCATGTACAGGTCGCGGTTGCGCGACAGCTCGACGATCCGCCGCTCGGGCACCGCGCCGCTGGACAGCTGCTCGTGGTGCACGGCGCGCGCGCCCGGCACGTAGAGGCTGCGCCAGCCGGCGTCGCGCAGCCGCCGCGCGAAGTCGACCTCGTCGGAGTAGACGAAGAAGTCGCCGTCGAGATAGCCGACCTGCTGCGGCGGCCTCGCGTCGCACGAGCAGCGCCGAGGACTGGCACCAGTCGACCTCGCGCGTGCGCGTGCCCTTGCTCTGCACGTTGAACAGCCGGTGCAGGAAGAGCGCCCCCGCGAGCGCCGTGAGCGGGCGTTGGAAAGCGCCACGCGCAGGCCTGGGGCGTGCCGTCCGGGCGCAGCAGCTGCGCGCCCGCGCACGCGGCCCGCGGGTTCGTCCTGCAGCGCGCGCCACAGCGCGAGCGTCGCGCCCGGCCGCAGCTCTGAGTCCTCGTTGAGCAGCAGCGCGTAGCGCCCGCGTGCGCGCGCCAGCAGCTCGTGAGTCGTTGAGCGCCTTGCCGCGCCGCTGCCCCAGCGCGATCAGCTCGTCGACCTCGCCGTGCGCTCGCACCGCCTCGGCCGAGCCGTCGCGCGAGCCGTTGTCGAGCACGAGCACCTCGCTCGCGAAGGGCAGCGCGTCGCGCTCGTGCGCGATCGCGTCGAGGCCGCGCAGCAGCAGCTCGCGCTGGGAGGTGTTCACGACGCAGAAGCTCACCTCGACCGAGTCGCCCACGCGCCTATTGTGCTGGGCCGTGCGCGTCCACGTCGTCGACCCCTCCGCCTACACGCCGCCCTACGACCACGCGCTGTGCAGCGCGCTGGGCGCCGCCGGCGCCGACGTCGAGCTCTACACGAGCGCCTTCGCGCACGGCTCGCTCGCGCCGCCGAGCACTACCTGCGCCGCGAGACCTTCTACCGCGCCGCCCGCGCGCTCCCCGCCGGCGGGCTTCGGCGCGCCGTCAAGCTCGCCGAGCACGCGCCCGAGATGCTGCTCTACCGGCGCGCCGCGCGCTCGGCCGACGTCGTGCACTTCCAGTGGCTGCCCGTGCAGCCGCTCGACGTCCGCCTGCTGCCCGACCGGCAGGCCGCTCGTGCTGACCGCGCACGACGTGCTGCCGCGCGAGCCGGCGCCCGGCCAGCTGGCCGCCCAGCGACGGCTGTATGAGCGCATGGACGCCGTCATCGTCCACTCAGAGCACGGGCGCCGCCGCCTGACGGGCGAGCTCGGCATCGACCCCGCCCGCGTGCACGTGATCGCGCACGGTGCGCTCAGGCCCTGGGAGGGCCAGCCAGCGCAGCCGCTGCCGGCGGAGCTGCGCGACGAGACCGGGCCGGTCGTGCTGTTCTTCGGCCTGCTGCGCCCCTACAAGGGCCTCGACGTCCTGCTCGAGGCCTGGCGCGGCATCGAGGCGGCGCAGCTGTGGATCGTCGGCGCGCCGCGCATGGACCTCGGAGCGCTGCAGGCCGCCGCGCCCGACGGCGTGCGATGGCTCACGCGCTTCGTCTCCGACGGCGAGCTGCTCGCGCTGATGCGCCGCGCGAGCTTCGTCGTGCTGCCCTACCGCGAGATCGAGCAGTCGGGCGTCGCGTTCACGGCGCTCGGCGCCGGCGCGCCGCTGCTGCTCAGCGACGTCGGCGGCTTTCCCGAGCTGGCGCGCACCGGCGCGGCGCGCACATTTCCCGCCGGCGATGCGCTCGCACTGCGCGGCGCGATCGCGGAGCTGCTGTCCAGCCCGGCCGCCCTCGTACAGCTCGCCGCGCGCGGCGGCATCGCCGCCGGGCGCGACTACTCCTGGGCGCGCATCGCCGAGCAGACGCTCGCGCTGTACGGCGAGCTCCTCTAGCCGACCGGCGGGCGCTCAGTCGGTCCAGAAGCCCTGCAGCACCTCGCCGTCCCCGGCGTGGTGGGGACCGAACACGAGCAGCGACATGCCGGCGGGACCGGCCTCGAAGGCACGTGCCAGGCTCGGCGACAGGCGGATCGCGTCGAGCTCTGAGATCTCGAGTATTTCTTCTCCCAAGCGCACGCGTCCCCCGCCGGCGATCACGACCGCCACCTCCTCGGCCTGGTCATGGCGATGGCCGAAGCCCTGGCGCATGCCGGGGTTGAGCACGAGGTAGGCCAATCCTGTCGACTCGGCGCCCAGCTCCTCGCGCGGGAAGTGCGCCTCGCCGACCTCCGACAGCCCGAACCCGGGCGCCTTGTCCTCGGTGTCGCGGAGGTTCTTGATCGTGTAGCTCACGCGCGGGACAATCTACCCGCGAGCGCCCCGCCGCACACGTCCGCCAGAATCTGCGCACGTGCTCGCGGTCGCGATCATCTTCTGGCTGTGCGCCGCGCTGATCGTGTGGACGCAGCTCGGCTACGCGCTCGCGCTCGCGCTCGTCGCGCGGTTGCGACCCTCCGCGACCGCCGCACACCCGCAAACCCCGAGGCGCAGCCCCGGCAGGGGCGAAGCTCATCAGACGTCCTCCTCACCGCGCGAGCCGCCGCTGGTCTCGTTGATCGTCGCCGCGCACGACGAGCAGGAGGTGATCGCGCAGAAGGTCGCCAATGCGCTGTCGCTCGACTACCCGCGCGAGCGCCTGCAGGTGATCGTCGCCTGCGACGGCTGCTCGGATGAGACCGCGCGCCTGGCCCGCGAGGCCGGCGCCGACCTCGTGCTCGAGCTCGCGCGCGGCGGCAAGATCCGCGCGCAGGACGCCGCCGTGGAGGCCGCGCGCGGGGAGATCGTCGCCTTCTCCGACGCCAACGCCAGCTGGGAGCCGGCGGCGCTCGCGGCGCTCGTCGGCGCGTTCGACGATCCGCGCGTCGGCTACGCGTGCGGGCAGGTGCGCTTCGTGCAGGCCGGCGCCGGCGCGGGCGCCGACAACCAGGAGGGCGTCTACTGGCGCTATGAGATGGCCGTGCGCTCGCTGGAGTCGCGGCTGTCGTCGGTGACCGCCGGCAACGGCGCCATCTACGCGACTCGTCGCGAGGCCTACATCGTCGTCGACCCGATCATGGGCCACGACCTGTCATTCCCGTTCAACATGGTCAAGCGCGGTTGGCGCGCCGTCTACGTGCCCGCCGCGCGCGCGAGCGAGAAGATGGTGCCCTCGCTGCTCGGCGAGTTCGCGCGCAAGCGGCGCATGATGAGCCACACCTGGCCGATCCTGCTGCGCGGCGGCATGCTCTCCCCGCGCGGCTATCCGCCAGGCTATGCCGCGATGATCTTCTCCCACAGGCTGCTGCGCTACTGCACGCCGGCGCTGCACGCGCTCGCGCTCGCCTGCAACGTCGCGCTCGTCGCCGCCGGCGCGGGGCCGCTCTACGTCGTCACGCTCGCGCTGCAGCTCGCGCTCCTGCTCGCCGCGCTGCTCGCCGGCCTGCTGCCCGCGCGACCGCTGCTCATCGCGCGCTACTACGTGCTTACCACCGCCTCCCCCGCCGCCGGCCTGTGGGACTGGCTGCGCCACGGCACGGCCGCCTCCTGGGAAGCCGCGCAGGGCACGCGATGATCCGCCGCGCGATCGACGTGATCGCCTCCTGCGGCGCTGCTCGCGCTCAGCGCGCCGCTGGTCGCGCTCGCGATGCTCGCCATTCGCCTGGAGTCGCCCGGCCCGGTGATCTACCGCCAGCGGCGCGTAGGCCTTCACGGCGAGCCCTTCGACGTGCTCAAGCTGCGCACGATGGTCGACGGCGCCGAACACATCGGCGCCGGGCTGGCCATCAACGAGAACGACTCGCGCATCACGCGCGTCGGCGAGCTGCTGCGGCGCAGCTCGCTGGACGAGCTGCCCAACCTGCTCAACGTGCTGCGCGGCGACATGTCGTTGATCGGCCCGCGCCCGACGATCCCCGTGCAGGTCGACAGCTACACCGAGCGCCAGCGCGGGCGCCTGGCGATCAAGCCCGGCATCACCGGCTGGGCGCAGGTCAACGGGCGCGCCTCGCTGCCGTGGTCTGAGCGCATCGAGCTCGACCTCTTCTACATCGAAAACCGCTCGCTGTCGCTCGACCTGCAGATCCTGCGGCGCACGCCCGCGATGGTGCTCGGCGGCTCGGGGCTGTACAAGGGCGCCTCCGGCGGCTGGGAGGGCGAGCTTTGAGCCCGCCCGCGATCCTGCTCACGGGGGTTGGCAAGCGCTATGACATCGTCTCCTGCTTCGCGCGCCTCACGAAGACCGTCGTCGTCGACCCCGCGCCGCTCGCGCCCGCGCAGTACGCCGCGCACGTCCGCGCCTCGGCGCCGCTCGTCGACGACCCCGCCTACGTGCCGGCGCTGCAGAGCCTCTGCGCCGAGCACCGCGTCGGCGCCGTGCTGCCGCTCACCGACCTCGACATCGAGGTTCTCGCGCGCGCCCGCGAGGAGGGGCGCCTGCCCGCGCTCGTGCCCTCCGCGCAGGTCGCGCGCGCGACGTATGACAAGTACGAGGCGCACCTGCTGCTCGAGCGCCTCGGCCTGCCCTCGCCGCCGACCGCGCTGCCCGAGCAGGACCTCGACGCGCTGCGCTACCCGGTCATGGTCAAGCCGCGCCGCGGCTCGGGCGCGCGCTCGATCCACCTGGCGCGCGACGCCGCGCAGGCCCGCTTCTTCATCGACTACGTGCGCGAGCCGACGATGGTCCAGCGCGCGATGGGCGGGCCGGAGATGTCGATCGACTGCCTCGGCGATCTCGACGGCCGCTGCCTGAACGCGATCCCGCGCACGATGCTCGAGTCGCGCGGCGGCGAGTCGATCAAGGGCACCGTCGTGCAGGACGCAGAGCTGACAGAGCTCGCGCGCAGCACGATGCAGGCCCTGCGCGTGCGCGGTCCCGCGACGATCCAGGTCTTTCGCGACCCCGACATCGGCGTCGCCATCACCGACGTCAACACCCGCTTCGGCGGCGCGTTTCTGCGCGCCGGCGCTCGCCGCGCTGCCCGGGCGCACCTACCCCGAGCTGATCGTCGCCCTCGCCGCCGGCGAGACGGTCGCACCCCACGTCGGCGAGTTCAACGCCGGCGTCACCTTCACGCGCTACTACTGGCAGCTCGAGCTCGACGGGCAGATGCGCCCGACCGGACGCGACATAGTCCCCGGCGGGCCGCCGCCCCCGCGCTGAGCGGCGACCCGGCCTTCCGCGCGGCGCCCCGAGCTAGAATTGCGCTTCATGGCCACCGTCGTTGCGGACCCACCCGCGCCAGAGCGCCAGCAGCCGGCGCCAGATGCCGACGGGTCCGCGCCCGGACCCGAGGGCGACGCGCACGCGGCAGGGCAGCGCAAGTGCGCCAACTGCGGCGCGGAGATGGCGCCCGCCCAGGACTGGTGCCTGCAGTGCGGCGCCGCCGTCCCGGGCGCGCTGAGCACGAAGTCCCCCGGCTGGCGCTCGGCCGCGCTCGTCCTCGGGGCCACCGCGATCCTCGTGCTCGCGGCCGCCGCGGCGGCATACGCGGCGATCACCGAACAGACGGCGCCCGCACAGAAAACCGAGACGGTCGCCCAGGCGCCGGCGCCGGTCACCACGCCCGCCGCTCCCGTCGCGCCTCCGACAACGGTCGCGCCGGCGCCGGCGACCCCCTCGCCGGCGACCAGCACGCCGCTGCCGGTCGCGCCGGCCAAACCGCCGAAAATCCCGCTCACGGCGGCCACCCCCAAAACCACCACGACGCCGGCCAAAACGACGCCCGCGGCCAAAAGCCCGTCGACCACGCCGACCAAAACCACGCCCGCGTCGAGCCCACTCCGCAGCAGCCGGCGATCCTGCTGGACACCAACGCCGCCTCCACCTACAACCCCTCGAACCTGCCCGCGACGAGCTTCGGCGAACCGAGCCTCGCGATCGACGGCGACACGGCGACCGGCTGGTCCGCGCAGGTCGAACCGGCGACCGCGCCGAACATGACAGCGGGGCTGCTGATCGACCTGAAGGACACCCAGCGGCTGTCGGCCATGGAGGTCATCACCCCGACTCCGGGGATGACGGTGCAGGTGTTCGGCTCGAGCGCCGCCACGGCGCCCACGACGATCACCGATCCGGGCTGGACGGCGCTGACCAAGTCCGAGGTGCTCAAGACTCGACACGTGCGCGTCAAGCTGAGCGATACGACCACCGGGTTTCGCTTCGTCACGCTGTGGATCAGCAAGGCGCCCGCGTCGGCCGTCGGCACGCCCCAGGCGCCCGGGCGCGTCAGCGTCAACGAAGTCGAACTGTTCGCGGCCGCCAAGTAGGGCCTATGTCGCGCCGCCTGGCGACGATGCGCCGCGCCCGCCCCATCAGCTAGGCTCGCCAGCCCATGCACGCCGCAGCGCTTCACCTGGTGCCCGTCCTGGCGGCCGAGAAGAGCAAAACGGCGTTCTACATCGTCGCCGGGGTGCTCGTCGCGTGGGCGCTCATCGTGTCGCTCGTGATCGGCCTGCGCCACACCGACTTCCCGAACGCGCTCGGCGGCGAGCGCGCCGTCATCGCGATCACCGCCGTGCTCGTCCTCGCGACCGCGGCCAGCGACGTGCTCACCTCCGGCGGAAGCGAGCCCGCGCAGGCATCGACGACCAGCAGCGTCGTCGCGACGCCGCCGAGCACGCCGCCACGCCGCCGCCGAGCGCCTGCGTCGCCACCCAAGGCGACGACCGGCAGGCCCGCCGCCCGCGTCCTCGCCAGCCGCCGGCGCCACGACCAAGCTCGCGCTCGCCGCCAACCCGAGCGGGATGCTCAGCTACAACACCAAGCAGCTGGCCGCCAAGGCCGGCCAGGTGACGATCACGATGACCAACATGTCGCCGCTCGAACACAACGTCACGATCGCCAAGGGCAGCACCGTGCTCGGCGCCACGCCCACCTTCGTCGGCGGCACCAAGACGCTCACGCTCAGCCTCAAGCCGGGCAGCTACACGTTCTACTGCTCGGTTCCCGGACACCGCCAGGCCGGCATGGAAGGTACGCTGACGGTCTCGTGAAGCTGTATGTCTGTTGGGGCACGTTCTCCTCGCCGCGGCCCGGCGGGCATCCCTGCGGAAACGCCTACCGCGCTCTGAAGAGCGCCGGCCACGACCCGCAGGTGATCAAGTCATACGGACTTGCGCCGCTGCCCGCGGCGTTCAACAACACGCGCGGGCGCCGTGAGGTGCAGGAGCTGACCGGCAACCGCTGGGTGCCGACGCTCGTGCTCGACGACCAGACGGTGATCGACGGGTCGGATGAGATCGTGGCCTGGGCGCAGGCAAATCCCAGCTAGCACCCCGCCGAGCGAAGCGCACTATCGGCTGACAGGCCGACACAACACGACACAGAAGGAGATCCTCAGATGAACGTCCTCGCCAGGCTCGACGAGACCCGCGCCGCGACCAACGTGCTCGAGCACCCGTTCTATCAGCGCTGGGTTGCCGGCGAGCTGCAATCGCAGGAGCTCAGCCGCTACGCCCGCCAGTACCGCCACGCGGTGATCGCGCTGGCCGACGCGTCGGCGCTGGCAGCCGATCAGGCGGGATCCGAGCATCGCGCGGCGCTGCGCCGCCACGCCGCAGGAGGAGCGCGCGCATGTGCAGCTGTGGGACGAGTTCGAGCGCGCGGCGCGACGACCGCGCCGGACACGCCGACGACGACCGCGACCCGCTGCCCGAGACGCGGCAGTGCGTGCGCGCCTGGACCGCCGGCGAAGACCTGCTCGAGCACCTCGCCGTGCTCTATGCGATCGAGGCCGGCCAGCCGGACGTCTCGGCGACCAAGCTCGACGGGCTCACCGCGCACTACGGATACAGCCCCGAAGGGCCCGCCGTGGAGTACTTCACGCTGCACGCCCACCGCGACGTCGAGCACGCGCGCCAGGCGCGCGAGCTGATCGAGCGGCTGATGGCAGACGTGCACGATGACGGCGAGCAGGCCGAGCGGATGGTCGCGCGCGCGAGCGCGGCGCTGCGCGGCAACTGGCAGCTGCTCGACGGCGTGCAGGCGCTTGCGCAGCAGCCCGCGGCGCGCGCCTGAGCTCAGGCCAGCGGCACGACCGAGCGCGGCGCCAGGCGCCACGCGAACAGCACGGCGGCGACCGACGTCGCCAGGTTGAGGCTGGAGACGCCGTCGCGCATCGGGATGCTCACGCGCGCGCTCGCGCGCGCTGTCAGCTCCGCGCTCAGCCCGTGGCGCTCGGTGCCGAACGCCAGCACCGCGCGCTCGGGAAGCTCAGACGGCTGCAGCGGGTCGCCGTCGGGGTCCAGCGCGAGCAGCGGGCGGCCCGCCGCCGCAAGCGCCTGTAGCGACGCCAGGCGGCACACGGGCAACGCGTAGTGGAGTCCCGCCGAGCCGCGCAGCGCGTCAGGGTGCCAGGGGTCGTGGCTGCCGCTGCTCAGCACCCCCGCCACGTCCGCCGCGGCCGCCACGCGCACGCAGGCGCCCATGTTGCCGAGGTCGCGCGGATCCTCCAGCAGCACGACCGGCAACGGGCGCTCGTCGCCGAGCACCGCGGCCGGGTCGCCGGCGGCCCGCTCGGCGAGGCCGATCACGCCGGTGCTCGGCGGCAGCGGCGCGAGCTTGTCGAAGACCTCCGCCGGGACCTCGCGCGCGAGGTCCATCAGGCGCTGCGCCAGATCAGGCGCGAGCGTCGCCGCCAGGCCGGCCAGCCGCTCGCGGTCGCGGCAGGCGACCTCGAGCATCGCCGCGTCGAAGCGCAGCGCGTGCTTGACCGCGTGAAAGCCTTCGAGCACCGCGAGCGACGGGTCGCGCCGCGCGCGCCCGAAGCGGGGGATCAGCGCTCCGTCCTGCACCGGGCGATGATGGCAGCTACGTCGTAGAGTGATGGCCGCGATGCAGCTCGAGGGCATCCACCACATCACCGCCATCACGGGCGACGCTCCGCAGAACGTCGACTTCTACGTGGGCGTGCTCGGGCTGCGCATGGTCAAGAAGACCGTCAACCAGGACGATCCGACCGTCTATCACCTCTTCTACGGCGACGACGACGGCTCGCCGGGCATGGACCTGACGTTCTTCGAGTATCCCGGCGCAGCGCGCGGCACCACCGGCGCCGGCATGGTCCATCTGATCGTCTGGCGAGTCGCCTCAGAGCAGGCGCTCGACTTCTGGGAGGGCCGACTGACCCAGCGCGGAGTGCAGGCGGCGCGCGGCGATGGCAGCCTCTCATTCGCCGACCCCGAGGGCCTGCGCCACGAGCTCTCGGTCAGCGACGCCGACGAGCCGCTGCGCGCGAGCGCGCCCGACATTCCCGCCGAGCACGCGCTGCGTGGCTTTGGCGGCGTGCGCGCCTACGCCGCGCGGCCGGCCGACAGCGAGCGACTGCTCGCCGACGTGCTCGGCTTTCAGAAGATCGCCGACGGCGAGTGGGAGGTGCGCGGGGCGCATCGCGGCGGCTACTACATCTACGACGAGGCGCCGCATGACCGCCAGCCGATCCAGGGCGCGGGCAGCGTGCACCACGTCGCCTTCGCCTCTCAGCCCGATGAGCAGGAGGCCTGGCAGCAGCGTGTGGCCGAGTCCGGCGCGCACCCCACGCCGATCATCGATCGCTTCTACTTTCGCTCGATCTACTTCCGCGAGCCCAGCGGCGTGCTGTTCGAGATCGCCACGATCGGCCCCGGGTTCGCGGTCGACGAGGACGCCGCGCACCTCGGCGAGGGCCTCTCGCTGCCGCCCAAGTTCGAGCCGCTGCGCGCGCGGCTGCAGGCGACGCTCACGCCGCTCCCGGTCGTCCGGCCGTGACCGAGGGGCTGCTCGCAAACCTGCACGCCGAGGGGCGCTCGCGCGAGGTGACGGCGGGGCACATCAAGGGCATGTGGCGCGATCTGGGCCGCGAGGTCGGCTCGCAGACGATCGGGCTGCGCCGCATCACGATCGCCGAGGGCCACTTCTCCACGCCCGCCCACGAGCACGGAGTCGACGAGGAGATCTTCTTCGTGCTGGATGGCGAGGGGCTGTTGTGGCTGGACGGCGACACGTTCGGCGTTTCGCGCGAGGACGTGATCGTGCACCGCCCCAAAAGCGGCCCCCACACCCTGCGCGGCGGGCCCGGCGGGCTCGACGTGCTCGCCTTCGGCCAGCGCCGCGACGGCGCCCTGACCGCGCTGCCGCGCGCCGGCGTCGCCTGGTCGTTTCCCCGCTGGGTGGTGCTCGGCGACGGCGAGCACCCGTTTGCGCGCGAGGCCGCAGCCGGCCCGCCGGAGTGCCCCGCGCCGCAGCCGGAGCGCCCGCCAAACGTCGTCGCGCTCGCCGAGGTGCCGGCGACCCTCGGCGGCCGCGCGCGCCTCGCGGGCAGGGCCGCGGGAGCCGTGACGAGCGGGCTGAACCACGTCGTGCTGGGGCCGGGCGAGCAGGGCGCCCCGGCCCACTGCCACTCGCTGGAGGAGGAGCTGTTCGTCGTGCTCGACGGCGGCGGCACGCTGCAGCTGTTTCAGCGCGGAGCGCAGGCTCCCGACGAGCACGCCCTGAAGGCCGGCGACGTGATCTCGCGCCCTCCGGGCACGGGTGTCGCGCACGCGTTCGTGCCCGGCGCGGACGGTCTGACCTACCTCGCCTACGGCACGCGCGAGGCGGGCGACATGTGCTTCTACCCGCAGTCGGGCCGCGTCTCGCTTCGCGGGCTGGGGATCGCGCTGAGCGCCCCGCAGATCGAGCACCTGCCGGACCTCTGAGCGACGCGCCGCGCGCGCGTGCGCCGGGTGCGCCCCGGGCGGGGCCCGGCGCCGAGCGCCGGGTGCTAGCGTGGCGCACATGCCGGCCGGCTGGCCCGAGCTCCCCTACGAGCAGTGGAGCGCCACGTGCGACACGCTGCACGCTCACACCCAGGTGCTCGGCAAGCTGGCGGTCGCGCTCGCGCCGCCCGAGCCCGAGCTTCAGCACGCGGCGCTTCGCCTGAGCGCGCGCGGCTGGGAGACGCTGCCGCTGCCCGCCCCGGACGGCTCGGGCGCGCTGGTCGCGGCGCTCGACCTGCGCACCCACGAGGCCGTGGCCGAGCACAGCGACGGTCGCAGCCGGCGCGTCGCGCTTGCGCCCGACCGACCCGTCGGCGAGGTCACGCGCGAGCTGCTGGCCGCGCTCGGCGAGCTCGGCGGGCGGGTCGAGATCGATCCGACCCCGCAGGAGGTGCCATGGAGCGCGCCGCTCGACGAGGATCGCGAGCACGCGAGCTACGACGTCGAGCAGGTGCGCGCCTATTTCGCGGCGGCGACGCGCGCGGCGCTCGTGCTGGCGGAGTATCGCGCGCCCTTTCGCGGGCGCTCGACGCCCGTGAACGCCTGGTGGGGCTCGTTCGACCTCGCCGTGAGCCTCTTCTCCGGTCTACCCGCCGACCCTCCGTCGCAGGACTTCATCATGCGCAACGCGATGGACGCCCAGGAGGTCGCCGTCGGATGGTGGCCGGGCGACGCGCGCCACAGGCGCGCCGCCTTCTACGCCTACGCTCACCCCGCCGAGGAAGGCTTCTCGGAGGTGACGCTCGCACCCGAGGCGGCTCACTGGGACGGCGAGCTCGGCGAGTTCGTGCTCGACTGGCAGGACATCCGCGGCGAGCGCGATCCGCACGCGCTGGCGCTGCAGTTCGCGCGCTCGGCCTTCAGCACCGCGTGTGTGGTCTGCGGCTGGGATCCGGCGCTGGCCGCCAGCGCCGAGGGTCACCCTCCGCCGCTCGTCTGACCCGCCGCCGCTGGCTCACACGGCGCTGTCAGCAGGCGGTTCACGCCGCGCAGCAGCGCCGCGAAGACTCCCCGCAGCGTCCGCTTGGCGTAGGCGTGGCTGGGGCTCGTCGTGATCAGCACGGCGAGCGCGACGCGGATCGCGCCGTGGCGCAGCAGCGCAACCTGGTGCTCGACCGCGCCCGTCCCCGAGCCCCAGCCGCCCTTGAAGTACAGCTGCCAGCGCCCCAGCGCGAGCTGGCCGATGCCCCATCGCTGACTGGGCGTGATCGTCGCCAGCAGGTGCATCGCCGCGGCGCGATGGCGTGCCACGACGTAGCTGTCGATGTGCAGGAAGAAGCGCGACTGATCTGCGGCGTCGATCCGGCTCAGCCCCCAGATGACCGGATCGAGCGCAAAGCGGCGCATGCCCGCGCGCCTGGCCACCCCGTACACGCCGGCGGGGCCGACGAACGCGAGCACCCGCGTTGCGTCCAGGTTGTTGGATTCCTGGATCATCGGGTCGATCAGGCGATGGTCGCCCGCCCCCAGCGGGCGGTTGCGCACGCGCGGGTCGTCGAGGTAGGCGACGAGCAGCATCGCCTTCAGCACGCTCGCCGAGGGCACCGTGCGCGAAGCGCGCCAGCCCCACACGCGATGTTCGGTGCGCACGGCGAAGCTCACTTCTCCGGCGCGCGTATGCGCGTAGGCGATCGCCGCGCGCGTGCCGGGCTGCCAGCTTGCCGCGGCGCCCGGTCCGGGCGGGGCAGGTGCGCGGCGCCGGCGCCGATGCTGGGACGGGCGCAGCTGCGTTCGCCGCCCAGCTCGCCGGCGCCGCGATCAGCCAGCACGCGAGCGCCGCCGTCGCCAGGCCGCGCCGCGCGTGGCGATCAGCGCGCGCCGCGACGCCGCGCGCGCGAGACGCTGAGGATCCTCGTCGCACTCGCATTGGACGCTACCTCGGTGACGTACGCGGTGGAGGCCGTCAGCGCGGTCGCCCCGAGCCGCAGCGAGGCGCCCGGACCCGAGCCGCGGTTGGGGCAAAGGCTCGCCATGTTGTAGGCGTGTTCATAGCCGCGTTGATAGCCCGGGTCGCGGCGCGCGGTCGAGGGCAGGCTCAGCAGCACGCGGTCACGGCGCTGCGTGCGCGGCGAGCCGAGGCGAAGTTCCTGCGCGCAGCGGTCGAGGTGCTCATACAGCAGCCGGCCATCGAGCAGCACGGGGTTCACGAGCGCCGAGTCGCCGCTGGTCGCGCGCAGCACATCGCGCGCGCCGGTGGCGAGGTTGATCGCGTCGATCGCGTTGCGACGCGGCGTGTCGAGCGTGAACACGACGGTCGAGCCGTCCAGCGACGGGCGCCCGATCACGCCGGCCGCTTGCGAGCCGACGACCGTCAGCACGCGCGCCGTGCCAGACAGCGATACGCCGAGCAGGCTTTCTTCGCCGTTCCTGCCCGTCGGCGCGGTACACGAGCCAGCTGTCGGAGACCGCCAGCGCGTTGACCCCGCCGGCGGCGATCGTCGCGCGCACCGCAAGCGACGCCGGGTCGGCGATCGCGATCTGGCCCACGCCGACCCACGCGATCGACGACGGGCCGAGCGCCGGGAAGCTGCCGGGCAGAGGGCTCGCGTGCCCGGAGCCCTGGCGCAGCATGCCGGGTCCGCCGCTGCGCTGCCAGGCCAGCCAGCCGACGCCCGCCGAGGGTTCGCTCGCGCCCGGCAGCACCGCCGCCGCGGCGGCGGTAGCGCTCAGGAACAGCGCGCACAGCCCCAGTCCGAGCGCGTCCAGGCGCCGCAGGCCCAGCCACAGTCGCGGCTCGCCCGCCATGCGCTCCAGCCTGCGGGCTCCCGCGCCGCCCTGCAGCGCAGGCGCCATCCACAGCACCGGCAGCGCGCGACCCACGCCGAATGCCAGCCCGATCAGCAGGCCCAGCACGGGATCGCCGGCGGCGAAGCTGATGCCGGCCAGCGCCCAGACGGCGAAGGCCAGCACGAACGTCGTGAACGCTAACCCCAGCAGGACGCCGTACAGGCCGCACGCCAACGACAGCGGCATCGTCCAGCGCCAGCGCTCGGGGACCTGGCGACGGATCTGCGGCGCGATCTTCACGCCCCGCCAGTCGGCGATGGCCGCCGCGAGCGCGAGCCCAGCGCCGAGCGCCTCGCGCGTCCCGCCCGCGGCGCCGACGAGGCGCCCGGCGAGCGCCAGGCCGCCGAAGGTCACCGCCCCGCCGAGCACCGCGCCAACGGTGAACGTGGCGCAGGCCAACGCGGTGGCGTCGCGCCGCGTCCCCCCGAGCGCGGTGCCGATCGTGTCGACCATCGAGAATCCGCACGGCGACCAGGCCCCGGCGATCCCGGCGATCAGCGCCGTCAGCGCCGCCGAGACGGCGAGGCCGCTCAGCACGGCATCATCGTTTCGTAGTACTGCACGCAGAAGACGTTGCGCCCGGCATAGCAGTAGCCCGTCAGCGCGGCGTCGCCGTTGATGCGCACGCTCGTGTAGCCGCAGCAGTCCATCAGCCGCCGCACCTTCCCTCCGCAGCAGCGATACCAGGATCCGTCGGTCTGCAGGCTCAGGTGATGCTCCTCACCGGCCTTCGCGCAGACCTTCGATCGCGGCGCCGGTGGCACCGGCTGACCGTCGGGTTCGCGCAGCGCGTTGCCCTGCGCGTCGACCGGATAGCCCTGCGCGTCTATCGGGCGGCCCAGGTCATCGACAGCGTGTCCGTCGCTGGCGCGCAACGGATAGCCGTTGCGGTCGACGCGCGGCAGCCCGGTCGGATGTGGGCAGTTGCCGGTCGTGAACGTGTGCCCGCAGAAGTTCGTGTACGCGTCGGCGTCCTGGGGCAGAACCATCCGCGCGACGGTCCTGCCACCCGCAAGCGCGACGATCGCCGCGCCGGCGACCTCCAGGAAGCCGCGACGGCTGCTGCGTCGCAACACCGCGTCGCCGAGGTGCTCGCCGCCGCGCTCAGGCGGCAAGCGCGAGCCCCCGTTCGCGCGCGTGCGCGGTCGCGAGGACGCTTTCCAGCTGGCCGAGGCTGTTGAAGGTTCCCTTCGCGAGCGCGACACGCCCGAGGTCCAGCGCCACCGCGTAGGGGCTGCCCGGAACGGCGGCCTGCACCCACGCACCGGCGTCCACGTGCTCGTCGAAGATCCGCACGCCGAGCAGGGGGTCGCGGGCGACGTGCGCCACCGCGGGCGCGAGCTCACGGCACATCGGACATCCCTCCGAGGTGAAGATCGCCAGCAGCAGGACCGCGCCCGGCTCCGCGCCGATCTGCGCCCACGCCTGCGCCGTTCCGAGCTCGGGCCCCTCGTCGTCGATCTCGAGCGCTCCGCGCCCGCCGATCGCCACGCGCAACACGCCCAGCTCGCGCGCCAGCGCCAGCAGCGCGATCGACAGGAGCACGATCGCAGCGACGCTGAGCGACAGGCCGACGGTCAGCCAGCGCTCATAGCCGCTCGGCGGCCGCGGCAGCCATCCGCTCGCCAGCACGCCGGCGAGCGCCGCGAGCGCGCCGGCGCGCAGCGGGCTCGTCCAGCTCAGGCGCGATGTGCTCCCAAAGCAGGCGCACGGACGCCCGCCGCGGCCCGCCAGCAGCGCAAGCGACGTCGCGACGGCTAGGAGCGCGAACAGCAGTGCGACGGCGCCGGCCGCGCCGGTAGCTCCCAGCGCGAGCGCGCCCGCTAGAAGACCGCTGAAGAAGTCGATTCCTCAGCGGGGCGCGTTGAGCACGGGATGCCTTGTGGGTGGCGGCGGTCGCTCGGGGCCGTGTCGCTTAGGCGGTGTTCTCGGCCAGGTGGTGGGCGATTGGGTTGAGATTGACAAGGGCGGCGGTCCAACTCGCCTGTAATCGGGTCTTGGTGGTACCGATGTAGCGGCTCTTGCGGGCTCCGTAGCGGTGTGCGAGCAGTCCGAGCAGCCGCTCGATCCGTGGTCTGCATCGGCGGAGATGCTCGGCGTTGAGAGGATCGTCGAGCGCTCCTCTGGCCGCGATCAGGAGATCCTCCTCGGGTGCGAGCTGGATCTGCTTGCACGGCTGCGTCGGGGTGCAGCGGGACTTCAGGGGGCACGAGCCGCAGATGCTCCGACTGAAGCGCGCACGGCGCTGGCCGGAGGGCTCGGTGCGGATCGTTGCGGTGTGCCCGGCCGGGCAGGTGACGATGCCGGCTTGCGGGTCGATGTCGAAGTCGCGCTTATCGAGGCGTCCCTCGCGGACTGGCGCTTCAGCCACCGGCGCGAGCACCTGCACGTCGCGCTCTGTCATCTGGGCACGAACCGGTCCGATCCCGTAGGCCGCGTCACCAAGGATTCGTGGCGGGCGCCGCTCGCGCGCTTGGGAGTCGATCAGCGCTGGTGTTTGTGACCCATCCTGCTCTGAGGCCGGCGCGACCTCGATCGCCGTGATCAGCGGCTCGGGGGTGTTTGTTGCCGCAGCCGAGAGCTTGTAGCCATCGAAGCGCTGATGGCTACTCTTGCGCCCGTGGCGCATCTCGGGATCAACTGTGGAGATGATCCGATCGGAGCGCGTGCCGCGGTGAAGTCTTGGGACACCCTCCTCGTCGACGTCGAAGTCCTGGCCGATCAGCTCCCGCAGCAGCCGATGGGCATCGGCCACCCGCTCGTCGTCGAGCAGCTCCCCCGTGCGTTGGACCGCAGACAGTGCGCGCTCGGCGTCTTCTGCGACGCGCGTCAGCATGCGCTCGCGCTCAGCCTTGATCCGCCAGCGACAATCGGGCTTCTCGCCGGGATTGGCGTAATCGAACTCCAAGCCGCGATCCAGGGCGGCGGCCGCCTCATCATCAGCCGTCGCGACGGCATCGATCAGTTTGCGCACCCCACTGCGAACCAGGCGCACGGTGTCCTGCGTCGCGGCCGCACCGAGCATCGGCGTCGAATCGACGATCTGCTCGGCCGGCCCGTCCAGCATGCCCAGCTCCTCAGCCAGGTGCAGCGTGTTCTCCAGTACCAGGCGCTCCTTTCCGTGCAACAGCAGCCGGGCGCGGAACTTGGTCAATGTCGTCGGGTGAAAGGCGCGCTGATCGACCGCCAACCCGAGCGCGACCTTCCAGCGCAAGTCCCACGTCAACGACTCCATCGCCGCCTCGTCAGAGAGCCCGCAGCGATACTCGAGCAACAACACCTTCGCCAGCAACGAAGGCGGAATCGACGGGCGACCCATGCGCTGCGAGTAGCACTCTGCGAAGTCCTCATCGCGCACGATCCGCTCGCCATGCTCCGCCAGCATCGCGAAGAACGAGCCCTCCGGCAGGGGCCCAACCAAACCCGCCGCGTCGAACATCCCGACCTGAGAATCCGTCGTCGAAAGCATGCCCCAAAGGGTCTTAAACCCGTCGGACAGACACCACGACTATTTCAGTGGTCTTCTAGGCAGAGCTCGACAGAGACGAGCAGCCAGGCGCTCAGGTGCTGTGCCGACGGGGACGTGATGCTGTAGGTCGAAAGCGCCGACGCGGACTCCTCGATGCGCCACGCCTTCAGGCCGGCGCTGGCGCCCAGCATGAGCGCCAGCCAGATCGAGACCGCGGTCGTCATCGGCGCGCGCCGCGCCGCGCCATGGGAGTGGGCGGGTCGTCTGGGGTTGCCATCAAGGGGGCCGTCGAGGAACGACGACGACGATAAGGGGAGCCTCGGATCGCACGGTCGGCGTCCAATGCGCCGCGTGCGCGTGCCCACTGGCGACCCGCGTACTCCATCGCCGCCGAGGACTATGCTTGCCGGGCAGCCAGTCGACCACGCGCGGGGCAGCCGCGAGGCCTGGGCCAGCATCCGTTTGGACGCCGAACACGACAACCTGCTTCGGGCGCCGCGTGTACGGTCGCTGCTGCTCGTCGCCGGCGCGCTCGCATGCGCGATCTCGCTGACGACGCTGCTGACGACGCCGGCCCTCGGCGCACGGGCGCACGGCGCGCGCAACCGCTTTGCCTGCACGGGCCCCAACAGCGCGCACGTGCCGTGCCACTTCGCGACGCCCAGCGGCAACGTGCGCTGCCTGTGGACGCCCAACCCGAGCCGCGTCGCCTGCGTCGTCGTGGCGACCGGACGCGCCTACCGCCTGCGGCCGCAAGGCCGGGCGACGGCGATCAGGCTGAAGCTCAGGCGCAGGGGCGAAACGCTTCCGACCGACCAGCAGATCCTCTTCCCGGGCAGCCTCTCCTGCCACGATACGCGCACGATGATGACCTGCAACCAGGACTTCGGCAGCGGCGCGTTCACGCTCCCGCTGAGAGCGCACGCCGCCCACTGACTGCGACAGTAGGTCATAATGAGCTGATGGACGAGCGGCGAGCAAGCGAGCTGCTGGCGCGCGAGCGCGCGCGCGTGCAGGAGGCGATAGCGGACCTGCATCGCACCGACCACGGCGCCGAACCGGATCCATTCGACCCCGGAGACGCGGCGCCGGACCTGCTCGAATCCGAGATCGAGGAAGGGCTCGCCGACCGCCTGCAGGACGAGCTGGATGCGATCGAGCGTGCCGAACACCGGCTCGCCGAAGGCGTGTTCGGGCGATCGGTGGACAGCGGCGAGCCGATCCCCGACGCCCGCCTGGAGGCGGTGCCCTGGGCGGAACGGACGGCGGAGGAGCAGGCCCGCCAGGACTAGTCTGAGCCGGCGGTTCAGGCGGTGTCGACGAGCGCGACGTGCTTGAGCGTCATGAAGGCGGCGACGACCGCAGGGTCGAACTGGGAGCCGCTGCAGCGTTCGATCTCGGCCACGGCACGCTGCACGGGGAACGCCTCCTTGTAGGGGCGCGCGTGGGTCATCGCGTCGAAGGCATCGGCGACGGCGACGATGCGCCCGGAGATGGGGATGTCGTATTCCTTCAGCCCTGAGGGGTAGCCGGTTCCGTCCCAGCGCTCGTGATGGGTGAGCGCGATCTCGGTCGCCATCTGAAGAATGCGAAAGTCGCTTTCGCCGAGGATCCGTCCGCCGATCGACGTGTGGGCCTTCATCGCCTGGAACTCCTCGACGGTCAGCTTTCCCGGCTTGAGCAGGATCGTGTCCGAGATGCCGATCTTGCCGACGTCGTGCAGCGGAGCCGCGCGGCGGATCGTCCACACGAGCTCAGCCTCGAGGCCGAGCTGCTCGGCGAGCCGAGCAGTCGTGTGCGCGACGCGCTCGGTGTGGCGGTTGGTGTCGTCGTCGCGATACTCGCCGACCAGCGCCAGCCGTTTGAGGTCCTCCAGCCGCGCGGCGTTCAGCTCGCCGAGCATCTTGCGGTAGGCGGTGATGTCAGAGAACGAGCCGACCGCCGCATAGGGGCTGTCTCGCCCGCGTGAAACAGCGCACGGGTGTTGATCGAGATCCAGCGCGTCAGCCCGTCAGAGTGCTGAAGGCCCATCACGACCGCCGTCTGGGGCTCGCCGGTGCGCAGGCTCACCATCGCGGGGTGTTCGTGGCCGAGGAAGGGCGAGCCGTCCTCGTGGATGAGCGGCATGAGCGGACGGTAGGAGGAACCATCCTCCAGATGCTCGGCCGTCAGGCCGAGGATGCTCAGCGCGCTCTTGTTGAAGGCGATCACGCGCCCGTCGAGATCCTGCACCATCACGCCCTCGTCGAGCGTTTCGACGATCGAGCGATGCAGCTGCTCGCTGGCGCGCAGCGCGTCGTCGGTGCGGCGCTCCTCGCCGAGGTCGCCGGGGATCGGCGGGGCCTGCGCGGGCGCGTCGGCAAGACCTGCGCCGGGGCCATCAACATGTACGGTGGGCGCACGCGGGCCAGGCCGCTTTGACGTGATGCGGTTCCGGACATCTGCCTCTAAGTGAGCCCATCGTCGCTAAAAGGGGCCCTACTTGAGTCGTGTGCGCCGCCCCCCACAAAAAGCCATTGCGCGAAAAACCAGCCTCGAGCGGCGCTAACGCGGGTCGTCGCGATCGAGCGTTGAAGTGGCGCGCGTGCGATCGCTGCGATCGGGACCGATGCGCTGCGCTATGGTGCGCAGCTCAGATGGGGTCCTGAGGAGGGCTCGAGCCGCAAGCGGCCGAGCCCCGAACCGCCCGCTTGAAAAGGGCTGATGACTCCTTTCGCGAAGCACCGAGTCACTCGACCGCGAGAGGAGCAGTGCAGTCTTGCGCAGGCTTTCCGATGCCAGGTCCTGACAGGCGCGAGCTCGCGGCGATCTTCGCCGGCGGAGCGGCGGGCGCGCTGGCTGCGCGTGTGGCTCGGTCGTCAGTTCTCGGCGGGTGCGCCGGGCTGGCCGTGGACGACGTTCGCGATCAACGTCAGCGGCTCCTTCGCGCTGGCCTACTTCGCGACGCGCCTGCAGGAGCGCCTGCCGCTGTCCACCTATCGGCGCCCGCTGCTGGGCACGGGTTTCTGCGGCGCCTACACGACGTTCTCGACGATGCAGGTCGAGCTGTTGACGATCGTAGACGCGGGCCGCTACGGGCTGGCCGTGGGCTACGCCGCGGCGAGCGTCGTCGCGGGCCTTGCGGCGATCTGGCTCGGCACCGCGGTGGCGCGGCGCACGCGGGTGCTCGCGTGAGCGCCTGGGTTTGGGTCGCCGTCGCCGCGCTTGGCGGGCTAGCGAGTATCGGGCGCTTTCTGCTCGACACGTCGATCGCCACGCGCGCCCGCCGCGACTTCCCGTTCGGCACGCTTGCCGTGAACGTCAGCGGCGCGTTTCTGCTCGGCCTGCTCAGCGGCCTGGCGGTCGCGGGGACCCTGCTCGTGCTCGCCGGCGCCGCGACGCTCGGCTCCTACACGACGTTCTCGACATGGATGCTCGAGTCCCAGCGCCTGGCCGAGGACTCCGAGGTGTCCACCGCGGGCGCGAACGTCGCGGTGAGCCTCGTCATCGGCTTCGGCGCGGCCGCGCTGGGGCACGCGATCGGGGTGGCCCTGTGAACGAGGACTGCCTGAAGCTGACGACCTACTTCGGCGAGCGCGATCGCGTCGGCGGCGAGCTGCTCGCCGACGAGCTGCTGGACCTCTACGGCGAGCGGGGCCTTGCTGTGAGCGTGCTGTTGAGAGGCAGCGAGGGCTTCGGACGCCTTCACCACCTGCGCACCGATCGGCTGCTGTCGCTTTCGGAGGATCTCCCCGTCGTCTCGGTCGCGGTCGACACGCGCGAGCGGATCGAGGAGCTGATCGAGCCCATCCTGAAGATCAAGCGCCGCGGGCTGATCACGCTGGAGCGCGCGCGTCTGATCACCGCAGGCAGCGGCGCTCCCGACGCGCCGCAGCTGCCCGCGTCCCTGCGCGAGGCGGCCAAGCTGACCGTCTATCTGCGGCGTCGCCAGCGTCTGCTGGGGAAGCCGGCCTTCTTGGCGGTGTGCGACCTGCTTCATCGCCGCGGCGTCGCTGGCGCGAGCGCGCTTCTCGGGGTCGACGGGACGCTGGCCGGCCGGCGCGCTCGCGCGAGGTTCATCGGGCGCAACGCAGACGTCCCGATGATGGTCATCGCCGTCGGCGCGGGCGAGCGGATCGCGGCAGTCATCCCCGAGCTCGCAGCAGTGCCTGAGCGACCCGCTGCTGACGCTCGAGCGCGTGCGCGTGTGCAAGCGCGACGGCCGGCTGATCGCACCGCCGCACGAGCTGCCGGGCAGCGACGAGCGCGGCCTGGAAATGTGGCAGAAGCTGACCGTCTTCTGCTCGTCGGCGGCCAGGCACGAGGGGCGTCCGCTGAGCCTCGAGATCGTTCGTCGCCTGCGCGCGTCAGACGCGGCGGGGGCGACCAGCCTGCGCGGCGTCTGGGGCTTTCACGGTGACCACGCCGCGCATGGAGACAGGCTGCTCGCCCTCCGCCGCCACGTGCCGGTGTGCACGATCGCCGTGGACACACCGCCGCGGATCGCGCGCGCGTTTCAGATCATCGACGAGCTCACATCCCGGCAGGGACTCGTGACCAGCGAGATGGTCCCGGCGCTCAGCGCGATGAGCGAGAGCGAGCGCCACGGCGGGCTGCGGCTCGCACGCCACGACTTCTAGGCCGCCGCGGACCGTCTGCCGGGCATGTGCCTCGCCCGCCGGTCGGTTGCGGCTGTCGCGAGCACCGAGGCGGGCATATCATGCGCGGCACGCCAGAAGTGAAACCAAGGAGCGCCGCATGTCACCAAGGATCATCAGCCAGGATCACCACCCGACGTTGCGCCATCCGGATCGAGAGGCGATCGGCGGTGAACTGCAGGAGATACTCGTCGTCCTGATCGACCTGTCGCTGGCCGGAAAGCAGGCGCACTGGAACGTCGTGGGGCCGCACTTTCGCTCGCTGCACCTGCAGCTGGACGAGATGATCGACTCCTGGCGAGATGCGGCCGACGGCGTGGCCGAGCGTGCCGTGGCCCTTGGCCACGCGCCCGACGGCAGGGTCGCGACGGTGGCCTCGCGCACCGAGCTAGAGCCGCTGCCCGAGGGCGCGCTGCTCGACAGCGACGTGGTCGGCGCCTTCACGCGCCTGCTCACGGACGCGGTCGGAGCGATCCGCGAACGGATGGACCTGCTGGAGGACGTCGACGCGGTGACGGCCGACCTGCTGCACGGCGTCGTCGCCAAGCTCGAGCAGGACCTCTGGATGATTCGCGTCCAGGCGGTCTAGACCACGGCGTCGGTCAGCGCGTCGATCCCCGCGAGCCTGGCGGCCAGCTCGTCGCTGAGGTCATATCGCGCGCCCAGCGCGGGCGGCGAGGTGTAGGTCAGCTTCGTCTGGCCGGCGTCGTCCCAGACGAGCACCTTCAGCGGCAGGTCGAGCGCCGCGAGCGGCGCCGCGACCATCACCGGCGTGCCCGCCAGCGGACTTCCGAAGATCACGACCTTCGTGTCGCGCAGCGACAGGCCGCTGCCCTGCGCCTCGCCGCTGTGATCGATCACGGTGAAGACCTTCATGCCCTTTTCGGTGACGAGCGCGGAGAGGCGCGCGACGGTGTCGGCCACCGACAGGGAACACAGCTTGGTCGTGAGCTCCTCGGCGGTCGCCATCTCAGGCCGCCACAGAGAAGCGCTGAAGCGCGGCGCTGCGATCAGCGACGCGGCCATGATCGCGACGATCGCGCACAGGCAGCGACCGGGCGCCCACCGCGCGGGCAAAACGGTCAGGCGACGAGCCATGCAGCGAGCATACATCGCCGCCGCGCGCGGCGTAACGGTCACGCTGTCCGCGCGCCCGCTGCGCCGTGGCGTGACAGTTCAAACAAATGTCCAATTAACGTGTAAAGCTCGACGGCTCGATGTACGTTAGGCCACCTCAGCATCGATCGTCTTGACGCTGTGAGGTCTTGGGGGCAGTCAGCGCCGGTCATGCCGAGAGGCGCGGCCGGCGCGAGGATTTCAGTGCTGGGCGCCGTTGCTTGCATGGGCGCCGACTGAGTGAACTTCTAGGAGGCTAGGGTGGCAGACGAGAGACAGCCGGGAGGAATTGTCGGGATCGTGCCTCTGGCGGCGCATCTGGACCTCACGGCGGACACGAATTTTGCACACGTCCGCCTCGACCCCCGTGCACGTGTCCAGCACGAGGCGGAGTTCAACGAAATGAAGTCACACATCGCCGACCTGTATGACGGCGTGGAATCGGTGCACAGCTTCGAGGACATCGGCGGTACGGTGTTCGACTGCATACCGGTCGAGCAGCAGCCCTCGCTGCGCGGTCAGACGCGCCCGCCGGCCGCGCCGCCTGACCTCACAGCCGTATTGAGCGGAGGGGAACCCGAGGTGCGCCCGTCCAGCCAGCTGCCAGAGCCGGAGTCGGTCGAGCGCGACCGGCATGGAAACGCCGCGTGGGCTCCAGCGGGCACGATCCCATTCCCTCGCGTGACGCTGAGCGATCTCTCCCGCTTTGAGAGCCTGGACGCGTTCTTTCGCAAGCACGCCGGCGTCGCGGCCACGGCGCCCAGGAAACCAGGCATCCTGATCGAGCCCGAGCCCGAAGCCACGCCCGCCGAACACCGCTACGCGCGAGTGGATCAGCAGGCGGCGAACATCGGCGGCCACAGCGCCTTCACGCTCTACTCGCCGGCGGTCAACACCAACCAGGTGTTCTCCCTTTCCCAGCATTGGTACTACGGCGGCAGCGGAAAAGAACTGCAGACGGTCGAGGTGGGCTGGCAGGTATTTCCCCAGATGTACTCGCACTCGATGCCGGTCCTGTTCATCTACTGGACCGCAAGCGCCTATGAAGACGGCTCGGGCAATTACAACCTCACCAAGCAGGGCTTCGTGACGACGAAAAACGGTAAAGCGATCGTAGGCGCAGCGCTCAGCCCGGTGAGCGTCACGGGAGGACAGCAGACCGAGTTGGACATAGCGGTCTACCTGCATGAAGGCAACTGGTGGATCTTCTGCGGCGGCGTGGAAGCGCAAAACGCGCTCGGCTACTACCCGGCGTCGCTGTTTGGCTCCGGCCAGATGGCGACCAACGCCACCGCGATCCAGTTCGGCGGCGAGACGTGCAGCGAAACAGAATCGTGGCCGCCGATGGGAAGCGGTGAATTTGCCGAAGAAGGTTGGGACAAGGCGGCCTATCATCGCGCGGCCTATTACTTCCCCCCGGCCGGCGGCTCTGAATGGTGTGAATCGCTGTCGGTTGTCGAAACGCCGGGTTGCTACAACCTCGGGCCCCAGCCGTGGGCCGAACGGAAAAAGGCGCCCGCGCCCGTGGGGCGCGTATTTCTATTACGGCGGTCCGGGAGGACAGAGCTGCTGATGCACTCGCTCGCTGCCCATCTCTCACGAGCCCGAGACGAGGACCGTCATTCCGCCCGCTAAGAAAAACGCAGCGGCGCCGACGCGTCGCAAGGCGCGCGCCAAAGGCCGCGTGCCAGCCGCGACGCTGGCTGACGACGCGGGCACGACGCTGGCATTGGGGTCGGGCGTGGCAAGCGCGATAGGCGCGGGCGCCGCGGTGCGCGGCGGCAGGCGCCGCGGGCGCGGCGCGGCCGGCTCGGGGGCAGCCGGCGCCGCGGCGGGATCGGCCGGCGCGGGCGCTGTCGGATCCGGCCCCGCCAGGACGTTCGGCGGCAACGGCGCGGTGGCGGTCGAGACGCTCGTCAACCTCCAGCGGATCCCGCTGACGGTCGATCCGCTCGGGCAGGCAGGCGCCGCGATCAGCTCGCTGATCGTGTCCGATCGCGTCGCGGCGGTGGGGAACCTGTTCACGGGCATGCAGGAGCTGCACGGGAGCTTGGCCGGCCTGCTCGGAGCGCTGACGGCGCCCTCTGCGCCGCCGCAGCTGATCGGCGTTCTGCTGCAGCCCGACTCGACAGCGGCCGGGCTCGTTCAGGTGCAGTTCGATCCGGCGACACTGGGCAGCAACAGCCCGATGATCACGGTCCGCACCGATGACTCGGGGTCGTTTCACCTGCCGCTGCCGGCCAACCTGACGTTCCCCAGCGGAAGTGAACTCGAGCTGGAGGTGCACGGAGCAAGCTCGGGCACGACGGTCAAGATCCCGACCGCGCAGATCGCCTCCAACGGGCTGTTGGGATCGCTCGTCCTGCCGAGCTTCGTCGCGCCCCTGCCGGTCAGCATCGTCGCGGCGCTCGAAGCGCTCATGCCGCCCGCCCCCGCGACGAGTCCGCCTCCGAAGCCGACGAACCCGGCTCAGCTGCCCGTGGTGAAGATGGGCGACTGCGAGGACTGCCTGCTCTCATACGGCGCAAACGGATCGCAAGACGCCTTCCCCTACGGCGTCTTCTTCCGCCTCGTGGAGCCGCGCGCGAGCATCGTCGCCCAGGTGCAGGCGCGCCCGGCGGAGGGCAACTTCATGACCTTCCTGCCCGACTACGGGACGAGCTTCAACGGGAACGGGACAGAGGCGGCAGGGGAAGGCAGCGTCGCTTATGTCGATCGCATCCCCGTGGAGCAGCCGATCAGCGTCGACGGCTTTCGCGACCAGCTGGCGGGCCTGCAGCCCGACGGGTTCTTCACCGGCGACGAGACGCGCCCGATGGCCGGCACGCTCGGTCTGGGCTACGTGCTGTGGTTGTCGCAGCGCTGGACGCTGCAGGGCCTGGCGCTCGGGAATCTCGTCTACTCGCTGCCGCTCGCGCCCGGCGAGCAGCAGGAGGTGGCGATCTTCGAGCGCGTCGATACGGCGTCGGTGACCGAAAGCGAGTTCTTCACCGAGGAACAGGCCCAGCAGCAGAGCGCGCTGGCCGACACCTCGACCCAGGCCACGTTCGACTCCGCCTTTCACGAAGCGACGAAAGGCTCCAGCGAATTCCAGTCAGAAGCGAGCTCCTCGAGCGTGGGCGCGAGCTTCTTCGGGCTGGTGAGCGGCGGCAGCGGGAGCTCCTCCTCGTCGGGAACGTCGGCAGAGTCGCTGGAAGGCCAGCGAAACACCGCCCAGCAGGCCGCCGAGACGACACAGTCCGCCGCCGAGAACCAGGCCTCGGCGCGCCGCAGCGCTGCTCAAACCGGCATGAGGCTCGCGACGGCCAGCGAGTCGGAGTCGGTGACGACGAAGGTCGTGACAAACCACAACCATGCGCACGCGCTGACGATGCAGTACTGGGAGGTGCATCGTCTCTACGACGTCACGACGGCGATCGACGGCCTCAGCCTGACGGTGCTCGTGCCGCTTCAGGTCGTGCGCTTCATGTCACCCGAACAGCCCGCCACGCTGTCAGAACCGGCGCTCGTCAACAGCCGCGAAAAGGTGATCGCGCGCTATGGCCAGATCGCCAAGCACGGCGGCGTGCTCAAGCAGGCGCTCCCCCGCTCCTACCAGCGAGGGCTGTCGATGCTCCTGCAGTTCGTCGCCGACCCGACCGCTGAAGTGGAGCCGTTCGGAGGCGCGGCCGAGGACGTGATCCACTTCACGCTCGAAGGCAGTTTCCTGGCGTGCGAGGAAGTGTCGGTCACGGCGGTCACGGAGAGCGGCACGCGGGTCGGACCCGTGAAACTGACAAACGGCGCGCCGATGCCGCCGGAAGAAGCGTTCGCCAGCGAAGACCAGCTGATCGCGTGGCTCACGCTCCAGCGCCAGACCGGCTCCTACCGTTGCGAAGGCGCGCTCGCGCTGCCGACGTCGATGAATCGGGCGAGCATCGTCGGCTTTGAAATCAGCCGCAATTTCCGCCACGTGACCTACACGCTCCTTTCTCCCGCGCAGGCCGAGCTGCAGGCGCTTGACAAGCTGTTCAACGCGGACAACACGTGGGTCAACCAGGCGCTCGAGTCCACGCTCGTTCCTGGCTCGACCGCGCCGCCGACCGTCTCGCTGACACCCGCCAAGCTGGAGGAAACGCTCGGCGGGCCGCAGCTCAACGAGTTCCAGGCCGCGATCGAGGAACTGGACTCAGAAGGCGCCGCCGTCTCGGGCGCCGAGCAGTACGCGAGCGGGTCGCTCGTCGGTGTCGAACTGCCGCCCCAGCCATATCCCGTCCCCGCGCGAGAGCTGTCGCCGCTGCTGCGTTACAACGAGATCCTCGAGATCGAGCAGATGGCCCAGCACGTGGTGCGCGACACGCTCAGCTACTCGCGCGCGATCTGGTCCTCGATGTCCGCCGAAGAACGCGCGATCCTGCTCGAGGCCTACACGATCGGCGTGCCGCCGGGAGGCGTTGAAGACGCGACCCAGATGGTCCCGCTGCTCAACTGCGTCGAGAACAGGGTGCTCGGCTTCTTCGGGAACTCGATGATCATGCCGTTCTTCCTGCCGCAGGCGCTGGCCGAGCAGACGGGAGCCGACGGCGAAGCGCTGGAAACCGGGAAAATCACCGAAGCGCTGCTCTCCTACCAGACCGCCGGCTTCACCCCGCCGCAGTCGATAGTCGCGCTGCCGACCGAGGGCGTGCTCGGCGAGGCCGTGCTCGGACAGTGCTCCTCGGCGGAGAAGATCGACATCACCCGCTTCTGGAACTGGCAGGACTCGCCGTCAGACACCGCCCCGCAGATCGCGCCGTCGACACTGCCGACGACGACTCCCTCGCTGGCCACCGGCGAGACGGGCCCCAACAACCTGACCGAGCTGCCGTCGCTGATCAACAACGTGCTCACAGCGCCCAACCCGGACACGTCGCTGCTGCAGGCGCTCGGCACCGATGCCGCCAACGAGAAACCGTTCAGCACGAGCCTCACCGGCGCCGAACAGCTCGCCGGGCTGCTCAACAACGCGCAGACCACCGCCAACTCGGCGCGCTCGGACGCCTTGAAAACCACCAAGGAACTCCAGGCCCAGGCGATGGCCACGGTCGGCAACATCGTCGGCGGCATCTACGGTGGCAACCCGAACGCCGGCTCGAGCGCCCTGGCGGCGCAGAGCGGCAAGGGCGGCGGCAAAGAAGAAGCGACAAAAGCCAAAGCCGCCGAAAAAGGCAAAGAAAAAGGCAAAGAAAAAGGCACAACCGCCAAAGGCGGTGAAGCGGGCAAAGGCGAAGAAGGCAAAGGCACCGAAGCGAGCAAAGGCACCGAAGGCGCCAAAGGCGGCGAAGAAGGCCTCGCAGCGGGCGGGGAAGGGCTCGCCGGGGGAGTCGTCAGTGGCGCGCCCGGGCCGCCGCCTGCGATCCGTCCGAGCAACGGCAACGGGAGGGCGCGCTGATCATGGCCGCAGGCTCTCAGACACCGCTGGCCGGCCCCGTCGAAGGACCGCCCACCCCGACGCCCGCGGGACTCGGGTCCGCGCCTGCCGCCGGCGGGCAGCCCTGTGGGCCCTGCGGCAAGGGCGCCGGCGCCGTACCGCGGGTGGTCCTGCCCGAAACCGTTGTCACCCCGCCGCCGACGCCCGGCGCGCCTGAAGGGGGGACCGAAACCAGCGGCAGCGTCGGCGTCAGCGGCGGTCCCACGACCGGCCCAGTCGGGCAGCTCGACGACGACCGGCACCGGCGGCGGCGTGGTCGAAGGCCCGAGCGGCGGACCGCCTGGGGCGCCGAGCAACGGCGCGGGCGCTTCCAGCGGCGACCCGTTCCCGGGTGAAGCATTCGCGGGGAACTTCGCCGACAGCTTCCTGACGCTGATCGAGAACGCGAGCTCGGGCGACGCGCTGGAAGCACAGGACATCATCCTGCGTCGTATCGCGCTGGAGGGCGATGTCGTGCCCTCGCGCGTGCCGGCCCCGTTGAACATCACCGAGATCGGCGGCTACCTGAACCTGCTGAGCACGCTCAACCAGACAGACATGCAGTCGCAGGTCCTGGCCGGGATCCTCGGCGTGGCCGGACCCAACCCGCCGCTTGGCTGGTTGAACACGACGACGCAACTGTCGTTCATGGCGATGGCAAACGACCGCCCGGAAGGCGCCGCGCAGCCGACGATCCCGCTGACCGTGCCGGTGCGAAGCGACTTCATCGCAGCCGTGCAGGCGGCGCTGAGCGCCCTTCACGAACAGGGTTGTCTGGTGCCTTTCATGGCCGGTCCATCGACGTTGCCGACCGCCCAGGCCAACGTCATCGCTCCCAGCGACCCCCTGCCCTACATCGGGCGCGTGCTGACGCTGGCGAGCACGGCCGCGCTGACGGAACCGAGCAGCGACGCGCTGGCTCTGGTGCGCCCCGAAGGCGCCAGCGGGCAGTTTCAGATCGCGGCCCTCGCGCGCGGCGAAGGCGCCGCGAGCATCACGGCGGCCAACTACGAAGCGATCGTCTGCACGTCGACGGCCTGCTCTCCCGCGGCCCTGCCCGGCGCGAAGCTCGTATATCTGGCACCGGCCTTCGCCAACGCCGGCTTCTATCCGGCCTCGCCGCTCGCGCAGCCGAGCTCTTCACAGGACACGGCGTGGGCGCGCCTCACCAACGTGACCGGCCTCGTCGCCGGGACGACGAAGCTCGGCGATGAGCTCGCGCTGCTCTATCCCTCGAGCACGATCGGCGAAAGCGTGTTCGCGGGCGCGCTCGGCTGGGTGTGGAACGGGGCCGCGTTCGCAGCGCCTGAATGACGAGGACCCGCAGGCGCATCGATCGCGGTCGATGTTGCTCGTCCATCTGCGAGACTTTCTCGCATGGACGCCTGGGATCTCACCGACGCCCTGTTGAAACCGCACCACCCCGAGATCCTCGCCTCGACCGACGAGGGTCGAGCGATCGTGCTCGACCTGCCCAGCGGTGGGATGCTCCAGGACCATCAGGTGCACGAGGGCGCTTGGATCAGCGTCATCTCAGGCGAGGTGAAGATCACGAGCAGTGACGGCGCAGCGGTCGACGCCCGGCCCGGCACGCTTGTGAAGTGCGCGCCGCGCGAGCGTCATGAGGTGACGGCGGTGAGCGACTCACGCATCCTTCTCCTCCTCGCTCCCTGGCCGGGCGTGGGGCATCCCGGGGCGATGTCGCTTCAGGAAAAGGCCGACGTGAGGGAGCGCGCCGCCGAGCACGCCGGCTGAGCGACGTTCGATCGCGCGCTCGGCAGTGCCCTATGGTTCGACCATCGACGGTCGTGAAGGGGAGATCGCCGGAACCTGTGACACGCGGTTCGCCGCCGTGCGGGAGGCGATGCGCGAGAACCTGGCCGCCCGGGGAGAGCTCGGCGCAGCCATCGCGGTGATCGTCGAGGGACGAGTCGTGGTGGATCTGTGGTGTGGCTGGGCCGACGCGGCCCGCTCTGCAGCATGGCGACAGGACACGGTCGTCAACGTGTTCTCGGTGGGCAAGGCGCTCGCCGGGCTCTGCGTGCTCATGCTCGTCTCGCGCGGGCGGCTCGCAGCTCGACGACCCGGTATCGCGGCACTGGCCGCAGTTCGCCACACACGACAAGGCGACGATCACCGTACGTGAGATCCTCGCTCACCGGGCGGGGCTCGCGGCGATCGAGCGCGAGCTGCCGGAGGGCTCGTTGTATGACTGGGCGGAGGTGACCGAAGCGCTCGCCGAGCAGCGCCCGTGGTGGACACCGGGAGCCGGACACGGCTATCACGTGCACACGTTCGGCTTTCTCGCCGGCGAGATCGTTCGTCGGGTCGCCGACGAGCGGATCGGCTCGTTTCTGCGCCGCGAGATCGCAGACACGCTCGGCGCCGAGCTGAGCTTCGGGCTTGCGCGCGGCGCTCGTGCGCGGCGCGCCGAGTACGTCTTCGACTCCGATCTGGCCTCTCGCTTCGAGGGCGCTCTGCGCTCGAGCGCCGACCTGCACCTGCGCGAGCGCGCCTACCTGAACCCTCCCGGCGCGACGGGCATCGGCACCGTCAACAGCGCCGCCTGGCAGGACGCAGAACTGCCCTCGGCGAATCTGCACGCCAGCGCTCGCGCGATCGCTCGCGTCTACGACGCGCTCTTGCGCGACTCACCCTCGATCGTGGATCGGGAGGTGTTGCGCCAGGCGACCGTCGAGGCCTCGGCCGGTGAGGATCTGGTGCTCGGTCGCGCGTCGCGCTTCGGGCTCGGCTTCCAACTCAGCCAGCCCGAGCGCCGGCTGGGCCCCAACCCGGGCGGGTTCGGGCATTTCGGCAGCGGCGGGTCTGTCGGGTTTGCCGACCCGCAGGCGCAGGTTGCGTTTGGCTATGTCATGAATCGCGGCGGGCCCGGGTGGCAGGACCCGCGCAACCGGGCGCTCATCGACGCGGTCTATGAGGCGCTCGGTCGGTAGCGGTGGCCGGGCCTGCTCGGTGAGCGACCGAGGAGTACGATCGGCGGTGGCCGATCTCGACCGCAGCCGACCCAATCCGTCTGCGCAGGCCGGCCAGCCGACTACATCCAGGAGGGGACACAGATGTCAGATGTACGTAGGTATCGATTTCAGCGGCGCAGCGGGCTCGCGACCGCGTGGCGCCTGATGGCAGTCCTGTCGGTGGCGGTCGCGCTTGGCACCTGCGCGAGCGTTGCCGCCGCTGGCCAAAGCACCGCAGCCCAGGTGAACATCGTCCGCCAGGGTCAGCCGCCGGCCAAGACCCCAGCCAACACGCACTATTACAAGACGATCCAAGCTGCCGTCAACGCGTCGAAGGCAGGAGATTGGGTGCTGATCGAACCGGGGGTGTACTACGAACCGGTCAAGGTCACGAGCGCGCAGTCAGGCATCTGGATCAGGGGCATGAACCGCAACAAGGTGATCATCGACGGCCAGCACACGGTGGCCAACGGAATCGAAATCGACAAGGCCAGCAACGTCTGGGTGCAGAACCTGACGGTGCGCAACTTCGACTTCGGCCCGTCGTGCCCCGATGAAGAGTGCGGTAACGAGATCTGGTGGAACGGCGGTGCGGACTCGGGGAAAATCGGAGCGCACGGTTGGTTCGGAAGCTACCTCACCGCGTATGACACGGGGCTGTTCGGCGGCTATGGCATTTTCACCGGCAACGAGACGGAAGGCTCCTGGGAAAACATCTACGCCTCGGGCTTTGCCGACTCCGGCATCTACATCGGCGCCTGCCAGGAATGCGACGCGCGCGTCAGCGGCGCGACGATGGAAAACAACGCGCTCGGCTACTCGGGGTCGAACTCAGGCGGCAAGCTGCTGCTCGAAAACTCGATCTACCGGCACAACCTCGTCGGCATCGCGCCGAACTCTGAAAATCCCGGCGATGGGCCGCCGCCGCAGGACGGAGAATGCGGCCGGCCGAACATCGAAGACCCCGATCCGACGCCGATCATCACGACGACGAACATCGCGCGCTGCACGATCATTCGCAACAACCTGATCACCGAAAACAACAACCTCACGGCGCCGGTCAACGAATCGACCGGGATCGCGCCATGGGGAGCGGGCGTCGAGCTTCCGGGCGACTACGCCGATCTGGTGGAAGGCAACGTGATCACCGACAACCCGAACGACGGCGTGCTCGGATTCGAGTACCCGAACCCGTTCACCCCGGAAAATGAATTTGCAGGCACGCTCTTCTTCCAGCTCGCGGGCAACCGGATCAGCAACAACACGTTCGCGCAAAACGGCGCGAAGGGCAGGGCGTTCACGGGTGACGTGACGCTCGCGGGCGGTTTCAGCGAAATCTTCGGATATCCGGAATCGCACTCGGTCAACAACTGCGTGAGCGCCAACCTGCTCACCGACGCGACGTTCCCGGCCAAGATCCAGGAAGGCTGGGGCTGTCAGCACAAGACGACGCCCAGCCCTGGTGGCGGCATTGCGGCAGTCGAATATCTCGTCGGTCTGCAGCTGGAAGCAAACGCGATCAGAGAAGCCACTCGCCGCCCGTGGGGCAAGCGCCGCCGCCGGCTCAGCCGACGATGGCGAACCCGTGTGCGGGCGCGCCGAAGAATCCGCTGTGTCCGTGAGCCTGTGAGGTAGCGATCACGGCCGGACGCCGTGACGACGCCGCCGCTCTGCCGAGGTGGAGCGGCGGCGCGTCCGTTCGAGGCGGTGCTGGCGACCAGGCGGTCGTTGACTTCTTCTCGCAGACAGAATCGCCATGGTCGGTCAGACGTGCGGGGCGGGAGCGCGCATCCCGCATACGATGTGGCGAAGCGATCAGCGATGCTTATGCGAACTGGAGAGTGGTGGGGTCCTTCGGGGGAACGGAGTCGGGAACGGCGCGGGCGCTCACTGGCGTGCCGGCGTGGGGGCGCGCGGATGAGGCGACGAGCGTGCGCGAAGCGCGCTGCCGCGGTCGCGATCGCCGCGGCGCTCTATGTCGCAGGCGCCGCGCTGACGGCGACCTCCCTGCTGCTGCCCCATGTCGAAGCCCCGCTGGGCGTCTTCGCGGTGGCTTGGACGGCGGTGTTGACGGCCGGCGCTCTCGCGATCGCCGTGTTGCGCCGGCACGCCAGCCTCGAGCTCGCATTCCTCGCCGATCTCTGGGGCGTCTGCCTGATCGCGGTGCTGTGCGGCTCGACCGGCGGCACGAGCAGCCCCTTTGGGCTGATCTACTTCTTCGCGCTCGGCCACGCCGCCGCCTTTCAGCCGCGCCGCAGACTCGTGGTGGTCTCGCTGGCCGTGCTGCTGGCCTTCCTCGCGCCGCTCGTCTACAAGGGAGCCCCGGAAACGTTCGGCGCGGTCGCCTGCGTGGGGGTCGTGCTGGGCGCTGCTGGCCGCCACGGTGATCCACGTGGGCTTTGAACGCATGCGCGGCCAGCGTCACAGCCTCGAGTTCCTGATCGACGCGAGCGCCGAGCTCGACACATCGCTCGACCCCCAGGAAACGCTTCGCAAAATCGCGGCAACGGCGGTGCCCGAGCTCGCCGAGCTGTGCGTGATCGACCTGCTCGACGGCCGGCGGATCGATCGGGGAGACCGTGGCCGCGGCGGTCGATCCGGCGGTCGCCGAAGGACTCGAGCGGCTGCGCAGGGAGCGTCCGCTGGATCTCGGTGGCAGCCATCCGGTGGCGCAGGTGCTCGGCAGCGGTGTGGCGTGCGTGTTCCCCGATTTGACCGATGCCGTCTCGGTCGACCAGATGGCCCAAAGCGATGAGCACCGCAGGTTCATTCGCCAGGCCGGGTATCGATCCGCCGCCGTGTTCCCGATGGTGGCGCGCGGGCGCACTCACGGCGTGATCTCGTTCCTGCGTCTGGGCGGCAGCGCGCGCAATGACGGCGAGGAGCTGGCCGTTCTCGCAGACCTGGCGGGCCGGGCGGCGATGGCGCTTGACAACGCTCGCCTGTACGCCGAACGCGCGCACGTCGCGCGCACGCTGCAGCGCAGCCTGATCCCTCCCGCGCTGCCGGTGATCGAGGGCCTCGAGCTCGCGAGCTGCTTTCGCCCGGCGGGCGCGGGCAACGAGGTCGGCGGCGACTTCTACGACGTCTTCGGCGACCGCGAGAGCTGCTGGATGGTCGTTGGTGACGTGTGCGGCAAGGGCGCGGGGGCGGCTGCGCTGACGGGATTCCTGCGGCACACGACCGTCGCGTACGCGCGCGACGGTGCGAGTCCTGCGAGCGTGCTGGCGCAGGTCAACCGGGCGATGCTCGAGCAGGATTTCGAAGGCCGTTTCGCGACCGCGATTCTTGTCCGCCTGCGCTTCGTCGGCGCTCAGGTCGAGGTCACGATCGCGACCGGCGGTCACCCGGCGGCGCTCGTCGCGCGGGCGGAGGGAGCGGTCGAGGAGCACGGCGAGCGCGGGACGCTCCTGGGCCTCTTCCCAGATCCGGTGATAGAGGATGTCTCGACCACGCTGCGTCCGGGCGACACGCTCGCGCTGTACACCGACGGCCTGCTCGAGGCCCATGCGCCGCGGCGGATCGCGACGGCGCAAGACGTGATGGAGCATCTCGCGCACGCCCCCATCGAGCACGCCCAGGATGCGGTCGATTCGCTGCTGGAGCTGGCCAATCCCGAGGATCAGGTGCGCGACGACATCGCCGTCCTCGCGGCACGCCCGACGCCGTAGCGGTGACCGAGGGCATCGGTGCGCGCGGGCTTCGGCGGTCGCTGCGGCATAGGGGCGAGATTTCGATCAGCTGACGAGCATTTCGCTTGCCTCCCACAGATCGATCGCCTTACGTCGGTCGTAGGACTCGGCTGAGGACCCGGCCGGACGGGTGCCCGCGAAGTAGGCGCCCGTCACGGCCTCGAGCGCTGGGTCGACGGCCAGCCGGGCGAGGTTGCGGCCTGAGCGGGCGGTCGTGTTGACGCCCGGCAGGATCGGCGTGAGCAATGGCAACGCGTGGCGCCACACGAGCCGTTGGACGCGGCCGTAGTCGCGCGCCAACCCGGTCCCGGGCATGAGGCCGGGGTCGAACGCTGTCGCGGTGGCTCCGCGATCGAGTCGGCGCGCGAGCTCGTAGGCGCACAGCAGGTTGCACAGCTTTGCGGTCGTGTAGCGCCGACGACCCTCCAGGCTCGAATCGCCCTCGGCATCGGGTGAAGGGTGAGCGAGCGCCTCGCCGTTCGTGTAGCGGGGGGCGGGCATGCCAGTCGGCTTGTCGGGGTCGTGAGTGCCAGAGCTGACGAAGATCACGCGCGCCGATGGAGCGAGCGAGTCGCGCAGAAGCGACACGAGCAGGAAGTGAGCGAGGTGGTTGACCTGAAAGGTGGTCTCGATGCCATCCTCGGTGAACGTCTGGCCGCTGATGATCTGGATCCCCGCGTTGCACACGATCGCGCCGGTTGGCGCCCGCGCGCCCGCGAGGCAATCGGCGGCGAAACGCCGCACCGACCCAAGAGATGCGAGGTCGAGCTCGGCGGCGTGGATGTTCGGGTTGCCCGTCTCGGCGGCGATCTCGGCGCTCGACGCGCTCGGCGCGCCGCACATCGCGCGCCGCCAGCACGACTTGCCAGCGTGCCCCGGAAGCGGCGATGCTCGCCGCCGCCTGGCGGCCGAGGCCGCCTGTGGCGCCGGCGACGATCACGGTGCGGTCCTCGCTGGGCGCTCGCGACGTCGTTGCCACGTCTAGCGCCTCGACCTGTAATGTGAAGAAGGCTTCATAAAAACATGAATATGAAGGATCCCTCACATATTGTCAAGGCCAGATCGGAAATCGCCGCCGATCTGCGACGCGTTCCTGTCCAGGCGCGCGGCCGGCGCACCGTTGCGCGCGTACTCGATGCGGCGGCTGAGCAGTTCGTTGCGGTCGGCTACGACGCGGCCACGACGACGCAGATCGCAGCGCGGGCGCAAGTGTCCGTCGGATCCCTCTACCAGTTCTTTGCAGACAAGGAGGTTCTGCTCGACGCGCTCGCCGAGCGTCACGCCGCCGGGATCGACGAGGTGCTCGCGAGCTCTCAGCGCCTCGGCGAGCGCGCCTCTCTGGTTCAAGTCGTCGATGCGATCGTCGACGGCGTCGTCGGCTACGCGCGCGAGCAACCGTTCCTCATCACCCTGCTAGGGGGAACCGGCTCACCGGCGATCGCGCGCGTCTGCGAGCGACTGCGCGGCGAACTCGCTGGCCGCGTGGAGCTCGTGATCGCTCGCAAGCCCATCTCCCAAGCTCGCCGCCGGCGAGTCGCGGCCGTATGTGTCGATCTCCTCGCCGCGATGCTCCCGCGCGTAGTGGATGGGTCGGGACGGCGCAGGCGTGGGATGGAGCGCGAGCTCAAGCTCGCGCTCGCTGCCTACCTCGAGGCGGTTGACTCAAGCCGCTGAGCGGTAGCGCCGCCCGGACGCTTACGCGACATAGGATGCCGGTCATGACCCCGCCGCTGCTTGTGGAGGAGCCCGCACCCCAGGTACGCCAGCTCACGCTGAACCGCCCCGACCAGCTCAACGCGATGACCTCAGAGCTCTGCGAGGCGCTGCATGTCGAGCTGCGCCGGATCGCCGATGATCGCTCTGTTCGCGCGGTCATCCTGACGGGCGCGGGGCGAGGCTTCTGCGCCGGCGTGGATCTGCGCGGATACGGGGCCGCGCCGGGCAACGACGGCAGCGACGAGCCGCGCGATCGTCTGGCCAATCAGGAGCACATGTCGCGGGTCGTCCTCGGACTGCGTGCGCTGCCGCAGCCGGTCATAGCGGCTGTCAACGGGCCCGCGGCGGGGTTTGGCCTCACGTTGGCGCTGGGGTGTGACATTCGCTATGCGGCTTCGGAGGCGGTGTTCCGCGCGGCCTTCCTCAACATCGGCCTGTCGAACTGCGACATGGGCACGAGCTGGCTGCTGCCCCGCCTGATCGGGGCCTCGCGATCACACGAGCTGATGCTGACCGGCCGCCGCTTCGACGCCGAGGAGGCGCTGCGGATCGGCCTGGTGGCCGATGTCACCGCCGACGGAGGGCTCCTTGGGCGAGCGCTGCAGGCCGCCGAGCAGATCGCTTCGCTGGCGCCCTGGGGCGTGCGCCTGACCAAGCAGGGAATGTGGACGGCGCTCGAGATCGCCTCCCAGCAGGCGGCCGTCGAGTACGAGGACCGCCAGCAGATCATGGCAACGTTCAGCCGGGCGGTGCCCGAGGCGGCCGGCGCCTTCCTGGAGAAGCGCCCCGCCCAGTTCGCCGACTAGGACGAGCCGCCGTCCTCTAGTCTGGATGAGATGCCTGCCGACCTTTGTCGTTGGATGGGTCAATGGCCGCCCCGGTGAGCCGCGTCCTCTCGAGCTCGCAGCTCGCGACGCTCGCCGAGCACGGCGAGGAGCGGACCGCCGAGGTCGGCGAGACGCTCTTCGAGATCGGCGACAAGAGCTATCCGTTCATCGCGATCATCGAGGGCGAGGTCGCGGTCACTCGACGCGGCGGGCCAGGAGATCATCCGCCACGGCGCCTCGGGCTTCCTCGGCGAGATCAACCTGCTCTCCGGGCAGACGGTGTTCCTGACCGCGGTCGTCACCGAGCCGATGCGCTACATCGCGGTCGATCGCGAGGAGCTCAGACGGCTGCTGTTCGACGACGGCTCGCTGTCGGACCTGCTGCTGTCGGCGTTCGTCGAGCGGCGCGAGATGCTCCAGCACCGCGAGGGCGTCGGCTTCGAGATCATCGGCCCGCGCGACTCGCGCGACACGCGCGCGCCTGGTCGACTTCGCCCGGCGCATGCGGCTCCCGTACTCCTGGCTCGTGCCAGACGAGGACCCGCAGGCGGCGGCGCTGGTCGAGGGTCTCGACGCCGCGAGATCCCGCTCGTGCGGCTGCCGGGCGGCGGTCGAGCTGCGCCGGCCGAGCAACGGCGAGCTCTCCCGGGCGCTCGGGATCGGCTGCGAGCTCGCGCAGCGCGAGGAGGTCGACCTGCTGATCATCGGCGGCGGCCCCGCCGGGCTCGGCGCCGCGGTCTACGGCGCCTCGGAGGGCCTCGACACGCTCGTCGATCGAGAGCACGGTGCTCGGCGGCCAGGCCGGCACCTCGCGGCGGATCGAGAACTACCTCGGCTTTCCGGCCGGCATCAGCGGCACCGAACTCACCAGCCGCGCGATCACCCAGGCGCGCAAGTTCGGCGCGCGCACCGCGACGCCCTACCGCGCGAGGTCGCTCGAGCCCGGCGGCGACCGCCACCTCGTCACGCTCGAGGAGGGCAACGAGGTCCAGCGCGCGCGGTGCTGCTCTCGACCGGTGCCGAATACCGGCGGCTGCCGGTCGCCGGGCTCGAGGACTACGAGGGCATCAGCGTCTTCTACGCGGCCGGCCCGCCCGAGGGTCAGCTCTGCGCCGCGCAGCGGGTCGGCGTCGTCGGCGGCGGCAACTCGGCCGCGCAGGCCGCCGTCTGGCTCGCACGCGGCGGCGCGCTCGTGACGCTGCTGCACCGCCGCGCCGACCTACGCGAGACGATGTCGAGTACCTGATCGACGAGCTCGACCGCTACGGCGTCGCCGTCCGCGACCGCAGCGAAGTCGCTGCGCTGCACGGCGACGACGGCCAGCTCGAGGCGGTCACGCTGACCGACGGCGACCGATGCTGCCGCTCTCGTTCCTGTTCCTGTTCCTCGGCGCCTCCCCGTGCACCGACTGGCTCGGCGACGTGCGTCGCGCGCGACGCAACGGCTTCATCCTGACCGGCCCCGACGCCGGGGGCCGAGGCCTGCTGGAGACCAGCGTGCCCGGCATCTATGCCGCCGGCGACGTGCGCGCGGGCTCGACCAAGCGCTGCGCCACCGCTGTCGGCGAGGGCGCGACCGTCGTGCGCTTCGTCCACGAGCGTCTCACGCCCGCCGCGGCTTCGCTTCGATAGCGCCCTGGCTTGAGGAAACGTGTGCCGCGACTGGTCGCCGCAGCAGCCGAGTAAACGGATGTTTACGCACATCTGCGCCGGTGAAAAGCCCAAGCTGATCTTTTGGACATACCTGGCGCAATGTAGCTATGTGTTGGCTTGACGCCCAAACAACATTCGGCTAGGGTTCAGTAAACGACTGTTCACCCGACGGCCGTACAGGTGCTGCTGATCCAGCGAGTGGCAGGACGGAATGGCTCAAGCGACCGGAACCGGGGTCGGGTTCGCGTTTCTGTCTAAAAGATATCGATTCTCGTTGGTTGCATCGCCGCCACGGCGCTGCAGACTTCAGGGAGGAGGGGGTACATGTATTACTCGGTTCACGCACCTAAGTGCCGCGGATTCAAGGCTCCGCGTCACGCAGCTTTGTTGCGAGCCGTGGTCGCACTTTTGGCCGTCGGCGCCTTCTTGGCAATGGCGTCTACGGCAATGGCCGCGCCCGTGGAAGGTCCGGCCGGCGAAGAATTCTCTACAACGCGCCGGAAGAACTTACCACCACCAAAAATGGTCAGCTGATCCAGTATCGGCCGACTACGCTGAATCTCAACGTCACGCTTCCCAGCTACAAAGCCTGGAAAGTGATGTACCAGTCCGAGACACAGAAGGAAGAACCCAAGGCGGTCACAGGGACGGTCATTACGCCGACAGCCAAATGGACCGGAAAAGGCTCGCGACCGGTCGTGACGATCGGTATCGGAACCCAGGGACTGGGCCCGCAGTGTGCGCCTTCCAAGCAGATGGAAGCGGGTACCGAGTACGACGGTACGGCGGTCATCGGCGCGCTGAAAGCAGGCTACGCGGTGGTGGTCACTGACTACCAGGGCTACACGCAACGGAACCGTCCCCGCTTACAGCGACGGTAAAAGCGAGGCAAACGACGTGCTGGACATAGCCCGCGCGGCGAGGGAAGTGCCGGAATCGGGTATCACCGAAAGCAACCCGGTGATCGCGTGGGGCTACTCGATCGGCGGCCAGGCGGTCAGCTGGGGCGGGGGCGAAGATCCAGCCGACCTACGCACCTGACGTCAAACTAATCGGCGTCGCCACGGGGTGGCACCCCCGCAAATCTCCAGGCGCTCGCTGTATTCAGCAACGGGGCAGTCGGCGCAGGCTTCGCAGTCGACGGTCTGCTCGGGCTGCAGAACGCTTACGCTTTAGGCGAACCGCCACACTTGAATGCGTTTAGCTTCATTTCCCTAAAAGGCGTTACTGAATCTATGAAAGCCAACAAAGAGTGCGCGATTCAAACACTCGCCGAATTCAACGACCACAAGTTCGAAGAAATCTCTAAGGAAGGGAAAAGCCTCGAACAGGTCGAGGCGGAACGCCCAGAAGTCAAGCAGATATTCGAAGAACAGACGCTGGGTACGAAACCGATCAACGTTCCGGTCTACCACTACCATGGTCTCGAGGATGAAGTTCGTGCCGGGTGGCTCCGGACGCCGAACTGCACTACAAGTGGTGCGAACTCGGCGTGAAGGACGACTTCCAGCTGTATCCGGGCGATCACCTGTTGACCGACCCGACAGCCGTCCCGACCGTCGAACGGATCGAAGAACGGGTCGCTGGCAAGACGGCGCCAAGCACGTGCGGTCAGCACAAAGCTGGTGCCAAACTGCCAGAATCCGCGCGTTGGACACCGGAGACGGGTGATCTGATCATCCCGCTGCCGGCGTGGAACCTGACCGGCAGTGTGACGGAGAAGAAAAGCGGCATTTCGCTTGAAGTCCCCAAAGGCTCGACGCTTAGCGCCGAAGGCGACATCACGAGCGGAAAGCTGACCTCGACTCTGCACATCCCGCCGATCAAACAGACGATCACGGTTCTCGGGCTCCGAGTCGAAGTGACGGGTGCGCTGACCCCGACGGGTACGATCGAAGGCACAGTGAACCTGTCGAACGAAGGCGGACTGAGTGAGGGTGCTGAAGGACACGCGTTCATGACGGTCGGCTCGATCGGCGTGGGGATCCTCAAACTGCCGATCGGCTGCACGACATCCGCAACCGCTCGCACTTCCGCTGAACATCGCCGAGCCGGTGAACGAGCTCGCAAGCGGCGGCTTCTCATTCAAAGATGAAGTCACCGTGCCGGGCTTCAGCGGATGCGGCATCTTCGGTCCGGTCCTGACGTCACTGATGTCCGGTCCGGGAAATACGGTGAGCATCACTGCAGCACCACCGCCGCCCGTCAGTTTCTAAGGGTTTCGGCGAGGCACATCCATCTTAGAAGACCCGGAGGGTGGTCCAAGGACCACCCTCCGGTCTGCTTTGCTTGCGCCCCTCGGTGGGCCGCAATCGCAAAGGCCCGCGGTGTGGGCCGCAAGCATTCGCGGCTTGATCTCGCTAGCACTGGCCGGATGCAGAGTTGCTTCGTCGTCGGCGCTCGGGCCCGCTGCGCACATCATCGCCGCCCACCAGCGCGGGCGCCGCCCAACCGCCCTACCATCCGTGGGTGGCGATGGTGTCGACTCGTGCTGGCGCCGGCTCGGCCAGATCTGGTCGAGAGCGCTTCCTGCTCGGCTTGGCGATAGGCGTCGTGGTCCTGATTGCCGCACTGATCGTGGCGGCGTTGGCGTGGTCAGGCGTGACGCTGGCGGGCGACTCAACGGCGCTCGCGCGCGTCTCGGTGCAGCCGCTGGGGGGGACGATCGAGCCTGAGGCGTTCGGGCCTGGGGTCAGAGGTTGCCGATCGCGGTCGAGATGGCGCCTGACCCCGCTGAAGCAGCTGACTCCCGGCGAGCGCGTGTCGGTGGACGTCGAGGTTCGCCGGCCAGGCTGGCTCGGCTGGGCACTGGGCAGTCACGACAGCGAGCACTCACGCTGAGCGCTCCGGTCGCGCATGTGACCGAACCCTGGATGACCGTGCGCACCGGTTCGGAGGTGCACGTGAGCTTCGGCCAACCGGTGACGCGGTCGCCTACGGGAGCGCCGGCGACCCGACCGCCACGCGCTGAACGGCGCCCAGCGCTCGGTCTCGCTTGGCCCCAGCCGGCCACCGGCGCCACGGAGGTCGCCGCCGCGCCGCGCCCCTGGGAGACGCTCGGCGCGCCCACGCAGGTGAGCTGGTTTCCCCCGTCGCGCGCGCCGGTGATGGTCACGCTTCCCGGCCGCGGGCACACGGATCGCCCCAGCGCGCATCTACCTGACGTTCTCCCAGCCGGTGTGCGAAGTGCTCGGCTCGGGCGGCCCGCGACTCTCGCCGGCCACGCAGGGCACTGGCGCGAGATGAACAGCCACACGCTCGTGTTCACCCCATCGGGGTTTGGAGCCGGGCTGGGCTCCCAGCTGCGCATCCAGCTCCCGCGTGCGGTCGCCGTGACGGCAGGCGGGAACGGTGGGCTGCGCACGACTAACGAGGTCGAATGGACCGTCCCCCCCGGCTCAACGCTGCGCCTGCAGCAGCTGCTCGCCGAGGCGGGCTACCTGCCCGTCGACTGGCGCCCGACGGGCTCTCCGGTCGCGCGCACGCCGAGCGCACAGGCGCAGGCGGCGGTGGACCCGCCCAACGGCAGCTTCAGCTGGCGCTACCCGAACACGCCGCACCAGCTGCAGGCGATGTGGAGCCCGGGCCAGGCGAACGTGATCACGAGGGGCGCGGTGATGAAGTTCGAGAACGGGAACAACCTCACCGTCGATGGTCTCGCGGGGACCGACCGTGTGGCGGGCGCTGATCAGCGACGCGATCGCGGGCAAGCGCCTGAACGAAGGCTACAGCTACGTCTACGTACACCGGGAAGTCCCCGAGACCATGACGCTGTGGCACGCCGGCCACACGATCATCACCTCGCCGGCGAACACGGGCATCTCCGGAGCGGAAACCGAACTCGGGACGTTCCCGGTGTTCGAGCACATCCCCGAAGGCACGATGAGCGGCACCAACCCCGACGGCTCCCACTACGAAGACCCGGGATCAAGTGGATCAGCTACTTCAACGGCGGCGACGCGCTGCACAACTTCGACCGCGCGTCGTTCGGCACGCCGCAGAGCCTCGGCTGCGTCGAGCTCCCGCTCGCCGCCTCCGCGGAGATCTGGCCGTACACGCCGATCGGCACGCTCGTCACGATCGAAAACTGAGCGACCCGCCCCACTCGGCGCGGAAACACGAACGGGAGCCCCGAGGGGCTCCCGTCGTGGCGCTTGGATGTGGAGTGGAGGTCAGGCGGGGGCGTTGTCGCAGCCGTATTCGAAGGCTTCCTGTTCGCGCGCGCAGGACGGCGGCTTCGTTGCTTTCGAGGTCTTTGCTCGCGTTTTCGCGTGCCCGCATTGCCGATGCCTTTGAGCTCGAGCCAGTCGTGGTCGTCGCCGACGAGGTTTTCGGCGGAGCCGAGCTGTCCGCCGATGCGCGTGCAAGGGCTGACGCCGCCCTCGGTGAAGTTGGCGTGCGTGATGACCTGGCCGCCGACGACGATGGTGTGCCACTGGGCCTGTGAGACGGCGGGCGCGATGGCTGTGCCGGCGAAGCCCGGCGGTGGCGATCGAGGGCGATGATGCTGGTGCGGATCTTGGTGGTGCTCATTTTGTGGCCTCCTTGAAAGGGCGGGTCGGTTTGCAAGGCCATCCTCGCCCCGCACCGGCGATCCGGAAAGACACCCTAGGGGGAGACCTTCCTTACCGGCGAGAAAGAGCACGGGTCGCGCCGGTCAGGCCTCCCGCTTCCGTGCAGGATCTCGCTGAGCGTGGGCAGCTGTTGAGCGTGGCGCGCTCGCAGCGCCATCGTTGGAGGTTGCGCATCGCGTGATCGAGTAGGCTCGCGACGTGCCTACGATCCTCGCCACCTATAGCTTCGGGGACGCGCTCCTGACGGTCCTCGAGTTCGCGATCTTGTTCTTGTGGATCTGGATCGCGGTCGGCGTCGTGTTCGACATCTTCCGCAGCAGTGATCTGTCCAACTGGGGCAAGGCACTGTGGGTGCTCTTCATCATCATCGTCCCGTACATCGGCGTGCTCGCCTACCTGATCGTTCGTGGTCACACGATGCACGAACACCGCGAGCAGGACCGGGCCCAGGCTGAAGCCTTCCAGCGCTTCGAGGCGAGCGGCGACGCATCGCCCAGCCCACGTGCAGGAGCTCGCCAAGCTCGCCGAACTACACGACCGCGGCAAGCTGACCGACAAGGAGTTCGACGAGGCGAAGGCCAAGCTGCTCGCCTAAGGCTTCTCCGGCCCACGGGCGCCGGCCTACCCTCGATGACCTAGCCCCTCCTCGGCGGAGGTCATCGCGCCGTCATCGAACGAGTTCAGGTACTGCGTCATCTCATGACTCCAGCCCACCAGCCTCGCTGACCCTCCACGTCGTCGCGCGGATTCTCGCCTAGCTTGGGCGCGCCGAAGACGAGGATCTCGAGGCCGTCCTGCCGCCCTCGTAGCCTTGCCAAGTGCCGGGCGGGACGCGCACCACGTCCCACTCCTTGACCTCGACGATCTCGTCGTCGAGCTTCATCCGCCCGCTCCCGCGCACGACCACGAACACCTCCTCCTGCTCCTTGTGCGTGTGGCCGTACGGGAAGCGATAGCCGGGCGGTATGCGCTGGTAGCCGAGACCGACTGCTCGAGTCCGAGCGCCTTGCTTGCGGCGCGCAACTCCAGGTCCGGCGAGCCGTCGAAGTTGGACCCGAAATCGTCCAGATCCTCCTCGAGGTTCCTGAGCGTGAACGGCACGGCGCGATCGTATTGTTCAACCGGCTGGCCCATGCTCGCCAAGCATCGCGCGCGTCAGCCTCCAGCTGCGCCATCGCCTCAGTCCCGCCAGTCAACCTCGAAGTGCGTGGTCGGCTCGTCGAAGCCCTTCAGCGCGATCGTGCCCTCTTCGGAGAAGCGAATGCCCTTGCCGCGGCAGAGGTCCTGCACGCCAGAGGACACGACGATGCAGTCCGGGCTGCGCGCACGCGCACAGGCGCGCGGCCTGCTGCACTGCAGCGCCGAACAGATCATCCTGCTCGGTCACCGGCTCCCCCGCCGCCACGCCGATTCGCACGCGCACCCGGGACCTGCTCACGTCCGCGTCGCCCTCGCGGAAGCCGCTCGCTGGATTTGGATTGCCGCCCCGACCGCCTGGGAGGCCGAGCCGAACGCGCCCATGATCCCGTCGCCGGTGTGCTTGACTTCGCTGCCGCCGAATTGCGCCAGCGCGGCGCGCACGATCGAGTCGTGCGCGCGCACCAGCACCATTGCGACCCGATCCCCGAGTTGTTGGGTGAAGCCGCGTCGAATCGACCATGTCGGTGAACAGGATCGCGCGAAACGCGCTGTCCACATACGGTTCACCGGGGAGGGTGGGTGTTCAGCCGGCCGAAGAAGCCTCGGACGATCGTTTCATCGACCTCGATCACGTGCGACGGCTGCATCAGCCCGTGCGCCGCGCGGTGGGCCGCCTCGACCGACTCCTCGTCGGGCCCCTCGATCCAGGCAGAAGCCGCTGCCTGCGTTCTTCTCGAACCAGTAGGTCACGAAGCGCACGCCGAATTGGTCCTGCACCTCGAGATCGCGCAAGTGAGCGGCTGCCAGATCGGCGGCCGTGGCGTTCGGCAGATCGTGGCGGTCCATGTACAGCGGCATCGTGATCGCACTTTACTTCGTC
>CAVQLO010000002.1:0-306860 GCA_963713385.1 uncultured Solirubrobacterales bacterium | reverse complement strand
TTACGCTCGACCGCGCGACCCCGCCCACCGCGGGGCTCGTGAGCCATCCTGGGTTTGGCGGAGACTTCAAGGCCAGGTTTTCCCTGGCGGAGGGAGAAGTCTCCGAGCATGCCAAGAGCGAGGAAGTACCCACTGGAGCTGCTGGACCGCGGAGCGCGTCTGGTCTTCGAGTCTGGGCGGCCGATCGCGCATGTCGCCAGGGATCTCGGCATCGAGTCCGAGACGCTTCGCAAACACGTCCGCCAGGCAGAAGCTGACGAGGGCCGGCGCAAAGACGTCCTGACCAGTCAGGAGCGCGAGGAGATTAGGTCCCTGCGCCGTGAGGTCTCCCAGCTGCGCCGAGCAAACGAGATTCTGAAGGCCGCCAGCGTGTTTTTCGCGGGCGAGCTCGATCCACACCGTCCGAAGTGAGCGCGTTCATCGAGGAGCACCGCAACCGCTTCGGGGTCGAGCCGATCTGCGAGACCTTGGGCGTGTCGGCGTCCGCCTACTACGAGCGGGCGACCGGCCAACGTTCAGCCAGAGCCGTTGACGATGAGCGGCTGCTCGGCGTGATCACAGAGCTACACGCCGCCAACTACTACGCCTACGGATCCAGGCGGATGTGGAAGGCACTCCTCAGATCAGGAGAGCAGGTCGGCCGCAGCCGGGTCGAGCGGCTGATGCGTCAGAACGGCATCCAGGGCGCCAAGCGCCGTGGCAAGCCGTGGCGCACCACAAGAGCCGATCCCCTCGCAAAGCGCAGCCCGGACCTCGTGCAGCGCGACTTCACGGCCTCCCGACCAGATCAGATGTGGTTCGCGGACTTCACGTATCTGCGCTGCTGGGAGGGCCTCGTGTTCTTCAGCTTCGTGATCGATGCCTACAGCCGCAAGGTCGTCGGCTGGCAGTTCGCCAGCCACATGCGCACCACCCTCGTGCTCGACGCGCTAGCGATGGCGCTGCACCAGCGAGCACCCGGCGCCGACGTCGCCCTCGTGCACCACTCTGACGCGGGCAGCCAATACACCTCGATCGACTACACCCAGACCCTCGACGATCACGGCGTGCTCGCCTCGATCGGAACCGTCGGCGACGCCTACGACAACGCCCTCGCCGAGAGCTTCGTCGACTCCTTCAAGACCGAGCTCATCGCAGACCGCACATGGACATCGCGATCCCAGCTCGAGCTCGCCGTCGTTGAGTACGTCGCGTGGTTCAACAACACCCGGCTGCACGAAGCGCTCGAGGACCGGCCGCCGAGAGAGATCGAGGAACTCTACGCTGTCAAAGACAGGCCAACCACACCCATCAGATGAATGTTGGGAACCTACAAAAACGGTCTCCGTGGAACACAGGGCGGCTCATCGAGCTGTTGGGGCACCTCGGCGGGCCGAGGGCTACTAGCCGCCGCACGCGGTCCACACCGAGCCGCTCAGCGGTGCAGACGGTACGGTGGGCGCGTGCCAGCGCCCGATCGCGCTCTCCTCGAACGCCGTCGAGCGCGCAGAGCCCGTCGGCGTTGGGGCGCTGCGCCGATTGGATCCCAGCTCATGTGCGGATCACCCCCGTGCTGCGATGTCCTATCGAGGCCCCTTCAGATCCCCAAGCCAACTGACCACCCAACCTCTCACGGACTATCAACGAGCGAATCGAGGTCGCGATGAACCATGAACCGAACAAGCTCAGGCCGACAGAAGCCGATGTAACCGACCCAGTAGAGCGTCCCGTCGAGGTCGATCGGGCCGCGTTTCAAGCCGAGCTCGATGCCCTACGGGTCCGCGAGAAGGCGCACACTCGCGAGGGCGACGCGATCGCAGCGGCACGCCGCCGGCTCCCGATGGTCGAGATGGACCCCAGCCTACCGCTGATCGGGTCGCACGGGCGGGTGACGTTGCTGGACGCGTTCGAGGGCCGCCGGCAGCTCATCGCCTACTACTTCATGTGGTGGACCGGCCACCCGGCTGCCGAGCAGTGCGAGGGCTGCACCCACTACACGACGCAGGTAGGCGAGCTCTCCTATCTGCATTCGCGCGACGTCACCTACGCCACGTTCTGCCAGGGCCCATACGAGGAGAGCATCCGCTACCGCGACTTCATGGGCTGGCAGATGCCCTGGTATTCGGCCGAAGAGTCCCGCGACGCTCTACTGATCGGGCGGCGCGGAGGCAAAATGCATGTCGTGTGTTATCTGCGCGACGGCGACAGAGTCTTCGAGACCTACTGGACCACCCTCCGCGGCGTCGAGGCAATGGACTACAGCTACGGACTGCTCGACCTAACCGTCTACGGGCGACAGGAGACCTGGGAGGACTCGCCCGCCGGCTGGCCACAGTCCCCCGTGATGTCCCATCTACGCAGTAACGGACGTCCCGCCGCCCAGTGGTCCCGCCTGCAGGCCGGACGAACGGACGACCTTGGCACCACCGTCCCCTGAACCGGATCCGCCGGGGCCAATGAGTACGACGGTTTTGACCGGCTGGCAGTTAGGGCAGCGCGGCTCCTCGCGCGAGCACACGCGCCGAGGTGCGTGTCGCGCTGGCAAAGCAGGTCAAAGCGGCCGCCCCCTGGCCGGTCCCGCAAATCGCCAGAAGGAGGAGCGCGTGCGTGAGGCCCCTTGGACCCAGGCACGAACCCGACGGCGCGCGCGGATGAAAAGGACGTGGCGTGCGCGCCACGTCCTTAACCCGCGTGCAACGACGGGAATCCGCGAGTATCGACGTCGACAGCGTCTGGTCTACGACCAGCTGATTTGCAGGGCTTTTCGGCCACGCCGCGCCCCGGATGGCCGTCCCTGAAAATCGTGGTGTCCTCGGTTCGATTCCGAGTCTCGCCATTTTCTTAAGATGCCTGCATAGGGACAAATTTTGAGGCGGTCAGGGAAGGCCGTCGAGGGGGCCTCCGAAAGGGCCGCCGTCAAGGAGCCAGATGGTCGAGCACATAGAAGATATGCCCCGCGGAGTCGTCGGGTTTCGCGCGTCGGGCAAGCTGACCGCGGCGGACTATCGCGATGTGCTTGAGCCAAAGCTGCGCGATGCGGTCGAAGCGGGTGAGACTCGAGTTCTATGTGTTCTGTCCGATTTTGAAGGCCTCGAGCCCGGTGCTTGGATCGAGGACGTCAAGACCGGGCTCGAGGTCCTGGTCCGGCATCACTCCGCCTGGAAGCGCTACGCGCTAGTCACCGACGTTGACTGGGTCGCGAAAGCGACCCGCATGTTCGCCTGGATGATCCCTGGCGAGGTGCAGATCTTCGAGCTCGACCATCTCGAGGATGCAACGGCCTGGATCGCCGGCTGAAACTGCCCCACCACTCGCGCATACGTCGCGACTCACCGGTCCGGCCAGCTCGGCGCAACTGAGCACGCCCGCGTGCTCAGGACGATCGAGGAGACTTAGAACCTGTCTCGGGCGACATCGGCTGAGACGCTCGCTTTGCTGAAAGCAGGCGCGCTGATGCGTTCGGCGCGGACGATTGTTAATCGTCCAGAGCGGCAGTGTCCCTTCACACGAGGCAGAGTTTCGCATTGCCCCCAAAGGGGGGCTTTAGTGTGACGCCCCGGTGGCGCTGAGCACCGCGTTCACGCTCCGTCTAGGTCGACGGACCCGCGTAGCTCGGCGCCGGCGCGTACCGCGGTTTCGCGAAAGCGGGGCTCACCAAGGATCAGATCGGCCTTCGCTGCGATCTGCCCGGGCGTCGCGCGGCGCAGGCGCAGACCTGCGCCGAGTTCCGAGACGCGGTCCGCATTGAGGACCTGCTCCTGCATTCTCGGGGGAACACGAGCATCGGGACTCCGGCGACGAGCGACTCTTGGACGCTGTTGAACCCGCCGTGGGTGATGAATAGGGTGGATCGGGCGAGCACGGCGAGCTGGTCGACGTGAGTGTGCGCCGTGACACCCGCCGGCAGCTCTCCAAGGACCTGCGGTGTGATCCTCCCGACCGACAGGATCACTCTGCGCCCGGGCCGAGCGAGCGCGTGCGCGGCATCGCGAAAGAACTCCGGGCGGCTCTCAAACACGGTTCCAAGCGAGACCTAAACCAGCTCCTCGCCATCGCCGAGTCCCGCGAGCGCTGGCTCCTCCGTGCGCACCGGTGCGCTTGCTGCGCGAAGCGGTCCGACGAACCGCACGTCCTCCGCGGCGAGGCCCGCGGGCCGTGTCTGAAGCCCACGCGAGGTGCCGACGAGCGTCGTGCAGCCATATCTCCCGGCGAGCACGTCGACCCAGCCGCCCATCGGCGCTCCATAGAGTTGCTCGATCCGGCGCGAGATACGCCGCAAGCGCAGGCCGCTCGGTATCCCCGACGCGAGCGTGACCAGAGCCGCTGGCGCGCTGCGCAGAGTCGGACGGATGCCGCGGTGCAGCGCCATCATGGGGCTGAAGACGACCTGCGGGATGCGCGCCTGGCTTGCCGCATAGCGACCGCTCTGGGCAAACGCGTCGCGCAAGACGACCTCTGCGCCGATGTCGCGCAGCTGGCCGCTGAGCCATGGCGTCGCCAGCTCGGTCGCCCTTGCGATCAGTTCGGCCACCGCGATCGGGTTCGGTGGCACCTCGGTCACATCGATACCGATGTCGGGCGCCGCGCGGAACTCGCCGCCCGCCGCGAGGCACTCCGCCTCCCACTCCGGGGACCCAAACTGCACCACGCGCGACCCCCGCTCACTGAGTGCCGTCGCGAGCGGCAGCAAGGGACGGACGTGCCCACCCGAGGGTACGTGAACGACGGCCACTACCGGCATAATGACCTCGACTCCGCATCAGGCGAGGACGCGCACGAGCCCATCGCCCAACCCTACCTGCTCAATGATGCTTAGAAAGCGACGCGATCATGCAGGTCGGCGGATCCGAAGCTGTCGCAAAGGACGGTGGGTGTCGCGTAAAGGTTCGCGGTCGTGGCAGTGACCGCGTTGGTGGAGGCGGTCTCCCATCTTGAGTCGTGTAGCTGTGGCCGATCGAGTGGCGTGTGTAGTCGCCAGGGCCTCCTTCAGGCCGGCGCGGTGGCTGTCTGGTGCTTATGGAGCTTCAGGAGGTTGTGGGTGGCGGTGATCAGACGCCATTCGGAGAGCGCGGCTGATTGTCCTTGTCGCTGGAACTGGTTGATGCGCCGTGAGCGGAGTGGTCTCTGTGGGCGCCGCCAGAGCGGTCGTCCGGTCGCCACGGTCGTCGTGGTGTTCCGCGAGCGAGAAGAACGATCGTCCAATCTCGTTGACACGGGTCTCGCGAGGCAATAGGCAATGCGAGCGTTGGCGGCTTCTGGGTCGCTGGCGGTGGCACAGGGCACACCTACCTGGTAAGGAGGCGGGAAAGATGGCATTGGCTCGGGGTAAGCGAGTGGTCAGGGGCGCCTTCGGGCGGCGTGGAGCGATGATCCTCATCGGTACTGTGGCTGCGCTGAGCTTTGCTAGCCCGGCATCTGCCGGCACGACCTCGCTGACGAGTCCGGCCGGCCGGCAATGGCACCGGTCGATCCGGGTCCTGCCTCTCCCCGGAGCGGGCTGCTTCCGCGCCTCCTACCCAACGGTGGGGTGGCAGAGGGTTCACTGCGCACCCCCGCCGCCCCCCCATGTTCACAATCCTCCTTCCCACCGTTCTCCTCTTCAGGGGTCTTCTGGTTCGCTTGGTTCGTTTCCAAACGTGGGCGGCAACGGCCACGGCGGGATCTACTCCGCCGAAGTCCCCAAAGGGACGATAACGAGCGCGATCGGTTCGATTCCGAGTGTGACTCCCGGAGCAACCGAGGAAGACGAAGGCACTGCTGAAAAGTTCGGGCTGCAATTGAATTCGAACTTATTCTCGGGGCCACCGGAATGCGCCGGAATCTCCGGGTGTGTAGGCTGGCAGCAGTTCTACTACACCTCGTCAGAAAACAAGGTGAGGATGGAATACTGGCTGATCGGTCACCAGAAGCCCAAAGAAGGCAACAAGTGCCCGAGCGGCTGGGAATGGACGGGTCCCGCCAAAACAAAATCGGAAGAATATCTGGAAGAAGATTGCGCCCTGAAGTCCGCGAACACCTCGTTGTCTGGTGGTCCGTTGACTGTTTCAGGGCTGACGGGTACGACCCTTGAAGCCAGGGCGAACAGCGGCGGCCTTGATTCCGTAGTGATGATCACGGGTAGCGGCAGCGCGGTCGCGACTGGCGCGCCGAACGTGCTCAATCTTGACAAAGGATGGAAAATCGCCGAATTCGGCGTCCTCGGTGATTTCAACGGGACGGAGGCGAACTTCAGCTCGAATACGACGATCACGGTGAACACGGGGGTCAGGAGCAGCACCTTGAGCGACGCGCCACCCCTCTGCAAAATCACGTCATTCACGGCCGAGTCGAACAACCTCACTGCGGAGGGTACGCCGGCGCTTTCCCCGCAGCCTCTCCCGACGATCTCTTCGCAGCAGACGAACGGCACGGCCACGCCGGCGTCGTGCGCGACGTACGGAATCAGCCCGCCGAGCGTGACGCTCATGACCCCGCCGGAAGGCGCGACCTATAACTACGGCGAGAGCGTAGACGCGAACTACTCCTGCACGGAAGCCGCCGGCGCGACGCTCGAATCGTGTCTCGGTACGGTCGAAGACGGAGAACCGATCAACACCACGACCTTGGGCAGCCACACGTTCACGGTGACCGCGAAGGACACCGACGGGCAGACGACGACCGTGACGCACACCTATACGGTCAACGCGGCCCCGACGACGCTGACCTATACGGGTGCGACGAGTGGCGTGTTCGGCCAGCCGTTCACGTTGTCGGCCACGTTGACGGACACTGAAAACGGCGCGCCGCTGGCGGGCCAGTCGGTGACGCTGACGATTCTGGGGACGAGCGTCAGCTGCACGAAAGCCACGAACGCTGCGGGGGAAGTCATCTGTCCGTTCGCGGCCGCGCTGTTCACGCCCGGGAGCTACACGATCGAAGCCAGCTACGTCGGCAGCGCAGTCTATGAAGGTGCGTCGAGCACGGCGAAATTCGTGCTGAACAAGGCCCAGACCGCGATCGCCTATACGGGTGAAACGACGGCCGACTACCACGACCCGTTCAACGCCCAGGCCTTTCTGATCGACGCTGAAAACGGCCAGCCGCTTTCCGGACAGCCGGTCGAAATCGTGCTCGGGGCAACCGACAAGTGCTCGCCCAACCCGACCACCAACGTGCTCGGCGAAGCGGGCTGCTCGATCGATCCGATGCAGGTGCCCGGGCCGTACACGATCACGGCCTCGTACGCCGGCAACGCAGACTACCTCCACAGCAGCGAAGGCGTGGCGTTCACGATCACCAAGGAGGAGACGTCCACGACCTACACGGGCCCAACGGTCATCCTCGAGGGCGCCTCGGGCGTGACGCTTCAGGGCCAGCTGCTCGAGGACGGCGTTACGCCGATCGAAGGGCGGACGCTCACCCTGAGCCTGGGCGCGCAGAGCTGCACCACGGGGCCGACCGATGCGAGCGGCGTGGCTAGCTGTCCGCTCACGTTCACCGGCCCCCTCGGGTCAGAGCCGCTGGTCGCGAGCTTCGCTGGAGACGCGTACTACCTGCCCTCCTCGGACGCGAGCAAAACCGCGATCGTGTTCGCGTTCCCGAGCCGCGGAGCGTTCACGCTCGGCGACAAGACGGTGGCTGCGGCCACTCCAAATATCACGACGGTCACGTGGTGGGCTGACACGTGGTCAGCGCTGAACAGCCTCTCGGACGGATCGGCACCGCCATCCGGCAAGGGCTTCGCCAACACCGTCGGCCTGCCGACGACCACGCCGCCTGCCGCTTGCGGGAGCAGCTGGGCGACGAGCGGAGGCAACAGCCCCCCGCCGACCAGCGGCGTGCCTTCCTACATGGGTACGCTCGTGACGAGCAAGGTCACCAAGACCGGCAGCACCATCGCCGGGAACACGCTGAGCATTGTGGTCGTGAAGGTCAACGCGGGCTATGCACCGGACCCGGGGCACCACGGCACCGGACTGATTGTGGCGACCTACTGCTGACTGAACGAGGTTGTCCCGTAGCGCGTAGAACTTTGTAGAGGCGGTCCTCCCGCCTCGTTCCGCGTTCCCGTGTGGGTCCTTCAGTGAGGCGCTGAGGGCCTCTTGGTGACCTGCCCCCGTCCCTCCGAGCCAGCGTGGGCCACCGAGGGCGTAACGACGAACCGGTATTCAGGGCGGTGCGGTCTCGCGGTACACCGCCTGAGCGCGTCCTTCGCGTCGAGGCATTGGCGCCAGGCGGTGGCGGGACTCGTCATCGCGGCGGTGAGGCGGACGCTCGCTTTCGCCCCAAGTGGGATCGTCATACCTGAGCCTCTCGGCACGATCGCGTCGGACGACGAGGAGCAGTCCGAGTCGGCGCCGATCGTACGCTCGCTCTGCGGCCCATGGAGCAGTCTGCGCGTGGCCGCTCGTGAATAAGGCGAAAAGGACGCTCGACGTCCAGATTGGCTGCGCTCAACTCATGAAGAACTGCTGGTAGAGCAGGAAGACGTTGAGCAGGCTGATCACGCCGGCGCAGCCCCAGGCGAGGATGGTGGTGAGGCGGCGGTTGACGTGGACGCCCATGACGTCGCGGCGGCCGGTGAGCATGACCAGCGGCACGAGAGCGAATGGGATGCCGAAGGACAGCACGACCTGGCTCAGAACGAGGACCTGGGTGGGGTTCATGCCGACCGCCAGGACTACGATGGCGGGGATCATCGTGACCGCGCGGCGCAGCATCAGCGGGATGCGGACGTTGATGAAGCCTTGCATGACGACCTGGCCGGCGTAGGTGCCGACGCTGGATGAGGAGGCGCCGGAGGCGAGCAGCGCGACCGCGAACGCGAGCGCGGCGGTGCCGCCGACGAGGTGGCCGAACTGCGCGTGGGCTTCCGGGATCGTGGTGAGACCCGAGAGGGCGGGGGTGTGGAAGAGCTTGGCGGCGACGGCGAGCATCGCCATGTTGACCAGGCCGGCGAGGCCGAGCGCGATGATCACGTCCAGGCGCTCGAAGCGCAGCACGCGGCCGCGCTCCTTGATCGTTGCGGCAGGGCATGCGGCCCTTGGTCAGCGCGGAGTGCAGGTAGATGACGTGTGGCATCACGGTCGCGCCGATGATGCCGACGGCGAGGTAGAGCGAGGTGACGCCGTGCAGGCCGGGCAGCAGCCCGCTGCAGCGAGCCGTGTGCCGAGGGGCCGATGCGCAGCGTCTCATACAGAAAGCCCGCGAAGATGATCCCCAGCAGCGCGGTGATCGCCAGCTCGAAGCGGCGGAAGCCGTGGGTCTGCAGCTCGAGGATCGCGAACGCGATCACGCCGGTCATCAGGCCGGCGGGCAGCAGCGGCACGCCGAACAGCAGGTTCAGCCCGAGCGCGGCGCCGAGGAACTCGGCGACGTCGGTCGACATCGCCATGATCTCGGCCTGCACCCACATGCCCCAGGTGAACGGGCGGGGGAAGCGCTCGCGCACGACCTCGGGATAGTTGCGGTCGGTGACGATCCCCAGCTTGGCCGAGAGGTACTGGATCAGCATCGCCATCACGTTCGCCAGCAGGACGACCCACAGCAGCAGGTAGCCGAACTGCGCGCCACCTTCGATGTTGGTGGCGAAGTTGCCCGGATCGACGTAGGCGATCGAGGCGACAAACGCCGGGCCCAGCATCATGATCGTCGCGCGCACGCGACCCTTGGACAGAAGCTGCTCGAGCGCGCTCGGGCCCGCGAGCGCCCCGCCGAGCTCCCCGGGTAGCGCTACCGAGGCGCCCTCGACGGCGCCCTCCGAGCGCAGGGACCGGATCGGGGCGCAGCGGTGTTATCCCTGGCCCTCCTCGGTCTCGATGCGCATCGCGCGCGCCAGCGCGCCGCCGATCGCATGCTCGCGCTCGCCGAAGCGCACGAACACCGGCCCGCCGAACGGCTGACGGTCGACGACCTCCAGGCGATCGCCGATCGCGATGCCGTGCTCGGCCAGGTAGCGCAGCATCTCGCGGGTCAGAGTCAGAGACGCGCACGAAGCGCCCGGCGGCGCCGGCCGCCAGCTCGTCGAGACTGTGCGTCTGGCGCTCCTCGATCCCGAACTCGACCGTGGGGATCGGATCGCCGTGCGGATCGACTGTCGGGTCGCCCAGGCGCGCGGCGATCAGCTCCTCGAGCTCCTCGGAGAGCACGTGCTCGAGAACCTCGGCCTCGGCGTGCACGCGATCCCAGGGCATCCCGAGCTCCTCGGCCAGGAACAGCTCGAGCAGCCGGTGGTGGCGCAACACCTCAAGCGCGACGCGGCGACCCTGGCTGGTGAGCCTCACGCCGTGGTAGGGCTCGTGCTCGACCAGCCCCACCTCAGAGAGCTTGCGCACCATCGCCGAGACCGAGCCCGGCGTCACGCCCAGCCGCTCGGCCAGCTCAGTGGTCGATACCGCCGCGCCCTTACGGGCCTCCAGCGCATAGACCGCCTTGGCATAGTCCTGAACGGACGCAGAAATCGAATCAGGCACAGCCATAGAAGTATTTAGGCATAGCCAAAAAATACTTGTCAAGAGGCTATAACTCGAACATTCGTTCTACGCCCAAACACCTCATCGCAACGTGCGTTAGTCTGAGCCCGTGGCCGAGGACCGCTGCGATCTGCTGTGTCTGGACCTGCCGCGCGCCGAGGCGATCCGCGAGCGCCTGGATCTCGATCTCGCGGCAGGGCGGCGGCTCGCGCGAAGGCGCTCGCCGACCCGACGCGGTTTCTGATCGCGCTCGCGCTGCGCGACGGCGAGGAGCTGTGCGTCTGTGACCTCGCCTGGATCACCGCCCGAGCGGAGAACCTCGTCGGCCACCACCTGCGCACGCTGCGCAGCGCCGGCCTGGCAAGCTCGCGCCGCGAGCACAAGATCGTCTTCTACGCGCTGACCGACGCCGGCCGCCAGCTGCTGGACGCGCACCTCGAACTCGCCGAGGTGGCGCCATGAGTACCCCGTCGCTCGAGCTACCTGTAGTCGCCGAGCCGGCGCACACCTCGCAGCATCAGGGCCCGACTCGAGCTGGCCGAGCGCGACCGCCTGATCCGCCGCGCGAAGGCGCTGTCCTGGCTCAGCCTCGCCTACATGAGCGCCGAGGGCGCAATCGCGATCACCGCGGCGATGCTCGCCAGCTCTGTCGCGCTGCTCGGCTTCGGCCTTGACTCCGTGATCGAGGGCCTCGCCTCGATCATCGTCATCTGGCGCTTCACCGGCACCCGCCGACTCTCCGAGCACGCCGAGCAACGCGCCCAGCGGCTCGTCGCGATCACCTTCTTCCTGCTCGCCCCCTACATCGCCCAAGACGCCATCCGCACGCTCATAAGCGGCGAGCATCCCCGCACCAGCTGGCTCGGGATCGGCCTGTCGATCTCAAGCATCATCGTCATGCCGCTCCTCGGCAAAGCCAAGCAAGGGATAGGCCAGCGCCTCGGCTCAGGCGCGACCGCCGGCGAGGGCACCCAGAACATGCTCTGCGCCTACCTCGCTGCGGGTGTCCTCACCGGCCTAGCGCTCAACGCCGCCTTCGGCCTCTGGTGGGCCGATCCTGCCGTCGCGCTCGGCATCGGCGCGCTTGCGCTAACGAGGGCCGACAGACCTGGCGCGGCGAGGGCTGTTGCGCCCCCTCGCCGCTCCCCGGCGAGCCGCTCGACGCATGCCAGGAGGACTGCTGTGCGTGACCCTCTCGCGACCGTGCGCCATCGGGTCACACAGGCACGCGGTGAAGCTCCCGATTTCGCTATCGCCCAAGAGCGACAGCGCGGGGCACTTGCACACTTGCCCTCTGAACGAGCCGCAGTCGTGCCAACGTAGGGTGGGGCTGTATCGCACGGCGGGATGGCGTGGCGAGCACATCGCGAAGCGATGGGCGGTAACGCACAGGGTGGAGCTCATCCAGCCCAGGCAACGCGAGCCGGAGACACCGGATCGGCGTCCCAGTCGTAGCCTCCTCGGATCTGGATGTGCTCGAGCCCGACCAATAAAGACACGTGCCCATTGAGGATTGGAGTAGCAGTGGCCGTCCTCTGCGCTCTGGTCGTAGTGGGCTGCGCCGGAACGCATCAGGCCGAATCCAAACGCGGCTCCTCACGGGTGGGCTACCCCGCCAGCGCGCGCACGGTCGGCCGCGGGCCACGCTTTCGGCCGGGCCCTACGGGTGGGCTCGTCGCGCGGGCAGCGCGCGTAGACAGTATGCGCTGCAAGCCCACCTCGCCCGCGGCCTCGGTGGCGCACATCGAAGTGTTCGCCGCCGATCACGTTGTCGTGATCCCCGCCGGAATCGGGTTTGCCCCACCGTTGGGTCGCCGCGGTGCCTATGTGCAGACAGGGCGGTGTGTCTACCCGCTACGCACCCTTGAACCGACCGGACTGGTCCTAGCAGAGCCCGGTCCAGCCAGGAATCTCGGTCAGTTCTTCGACCTTTGGGGACAGCCCCTCAGTCAATGGGGGGCAGCTGGATTCCATGCGTCCAACGGACACGGCGTGTCCGTGTTCGTGAATGGCACACGCTGGCAGGGCAGCTCGAGGTCCGCTCCAATTTCTACCCATGCGCAGATCACGATCGAGGTGGGTCCATACGTTCGTCCTCATGCCAGCTATTCATTCCCGCCACTACAGGCAATCGGGCGCGGAGGCTAACCCGCTGATGCTCGATCGATGGCGCTCCCGTGGCCTTCATCCAGCGATACGCGTGTCAGCATCGAATCCTGAATGCTCCACTGTGACTGACGGCGATCTGTATGCACGTTGATTACTGGCTCACCCATACGCGTCTCCGCAGCGGCGGCGTTCGCTGGGTCATCCTTAGCGCCCTGACGGTGACGATGGTCTTGGCACGGGCGGCCATCTACTCATCCGCAGCTCGCGCAGACGCCGATCCGGCCAGCGACGTCCTACTCGCCCAGAACGCCTTCTACCCCTACCAGTTGCCGAATGACCCTCCGCTGGAAGCGGCCATGAATAAGGTTCTACAGTCCGCGTCCAGCGCCGGTCTACCCCTCAAGGTGGCCGTTATCGGCTCGCGCCTGGATCTCGGCGCCGTCCCAGACCTCTTCGGGCACCCGCAGCAGTACGCACAATTCCTGGACAAAGAGATCTCCTACAACAACCGGCCTCCGCTGCTCGTGGTCATGCCCGCGGGCTTCGGCGTGGTGGCCGCAGGCCCGCCGAACGCCCTCTCAGACCTGAAGGTCGATACCCAACACGGGCCCTACGGTCTCGTTCGCACGGCAATCCTCGCCGTGGTCGTCCTCGCGCACTCCACAGGGCGGACGGTCGCCACTCCCTCGATACCGTCGAACTCCTCTGCCGGTGGCGGACCGCCGACGATCCTCCTCTTCGCTCTTCCGGTCGGCGTACTTGTCCTCGGCGGCCTCTTCGTTGGCCGTCGCGAGCGCTCCAGACACCAGCAATCGCGCCGCTCCGTGAGCGATGACCGATCGCGACCGGAGCGTCCCGCCAGGCCCCCGCCCGCTATAGCGGCTCGACGCCGCACGGCCGAGCCTGCCGGGCGCCAGCGCCGCAGGCGCGCGCTGCTCGCGTGTGGCCTGTTGGCGCTCGTGCTCGTCGTCGCGGCTACCGTCGACCTTGCAAGCGCCCACCACCACGCCGCGCGCCGTGCGACCGCGCCGGCGAATGCGGTGGAAATACGTGGCGCGCTGCATCGGGGGGCGGACGGGCAACTCGTGTTCAGCCCTGCTCAGCAACTCCAGCTCAATGACCGCATCCTTGCGTACACGAGCTACGTCTCGCTCGGCTCGCCGCGGCGACGTGAGGTCGCGCTCACCTTCGACGACGGTCCCTCGCCCTGGACGCCCAAGATTCTCGCTGTGCTACGCCGCGAGCACGCCGTGGCGACATTCTTTGAGATCGGCCGCAACGTGCTCGCCTACCCACGCTACACGGCCGAACTCGCGCGGGCCGGAATGATCGTCGGTGACCACACCGAGACTCATCCGCCGCTCGCCGAGCTGTCCGCAGCCGGTCAGGCGGAAGAGATCTACGACGCCGCATCGGCCATCAGGAACGCGGGCGCGCCAGCGCCTCTGCTCTTCCGTCCCCCATACGGTTCCTTCAACAAGGAAACACTCGCGCTACTGCGGCGGCGTCACATGGTGATGGTGATGTGGAGCGCCGACACGAGCGACTACCTCCAACCGGGTGTCGCCAAGATCCGCTACACGGCGATCAGCGGCGCACGCCCCGGAGCAATTATCCTCTTTCACGACGGCGGTGGCCGGCGCAGTCAGACCCTCGCCGCCCTGCCGCGCATCATCAGCCGCCTACGCGCTCGCGGCTTTCGTCTCGTTACTGTCTGGCAACTGCTCCACGACGACCCTCCTCCCGCGGGCCAGGCTCCGCCACGGAACCTGTCCGGCGGTTAGCCGGCTGAGTCCGTTATCCGTGAAGCAGTTGGAGCGACAAGCTTGCGAACAACGCGGCTGATGAAGATGCCATGAGCAGGGACCTCCTCAGATCAAGCGCGGACAGTCCACTCTTGAGCACGAGCAACGCTTGGAGTAGTGCTCTTCCCAGCGTGACACCGTGCGCCGGTGTGGCTCGCTACTGCTATCCACCCGGGAGCAGGCGCGACATCCTCGCGATCGAGACTGCCGAGATAGACGACGAGGAGCAGCCCGACCCGGCGCCGACCGTACGCTCGCTCTGCGGCCGATGGAGCAGTCTCAACGTGGCGGCTCGTGAACGAGCCGAAAAGGACCTGGGCGGCACGCCAGGTCCTTAACCCGCGGGCAACCACGGTAATCCACAGGTATTTTGATGCCACGCGCCTGACCACCGACCCACCGACCCGCCGATTTGCAGGGCTTTTGGGGCGTTTCCCGGCCCAGTCACGCGTCCCTGAAAATCGTGGTGTCCTCGGTTCGATTCCGAGGCTCGCCATTTTTGAAGATGCCTGCATGTGGGCGTGTTTGAGTAAGCGTTCAGTCCCCCTGCTCAGGCGAGCGTGGGCGCGGGATCGCCACGGGCGTGAGCAGCTAGGAGCTCGCTGAGATACTCGAACAGCGAGCGACGCTGCAGGCGGCAGGTCGTGTGCGCCGAGAGCAGACGCTCGATGCGCCGCTCGCCCCCCTCTGACTGACTGCCGAGCGAGAGCTTCCGATAGATGACCGCGCCGCGCAGCGCGCGCTCGGCGTGGTTGTTGGTCGGCTCGACCCCCTTGTGGGCGGCGAACGTCCACAGCGCCGGCCAGGCCTTCAGGAGGTTGCGCGCCATCCCGCGACAGCGTCTGTTGCGTGCTCGCTTGGAGGCGTATGCGCGGATGAGGGGCTTGTATTGGCGCCGCAGCGAGCGGATCGTGCGCTTTAGCTCTGAGCGCTCGCGCGTGTGCTGGTAGACCTCCCACGCCCAAAAGACGCCCTCGCAGAGCTCAAGCCCGACCTCGCCGAACTCCCTCTCGGCGGCGAGCCCTTCGGCATGGGCTTGGAAATCACGCTTTAGGTGTGACCAGCAGAGCTGGCGGCGTGAGGTCGGCAGGTGCGCATAGGCCCACCAGCGATCGGAGGTGACGATCGCCTGCGTGTGGGCGAGCAGTGTCTTCGCGTGGTCCTCGTGGCGGTCGGGGGAGATCGCAAAGACGGCGTGACGCTCCGTGAACGCGCCCCACAGCGCGCGGCGCTGCCCGGCGGTGCGCCAGCCCGTCTCATCCACGTTCAGCGCCCGCGCATCACGAACGCGTCGCAGCAGGTCGTCATAGGGGTCGGCGAGCGCCTCCGAGGCGCGCGCGAGGATCGCCTCGACGGCACCCGTCGAGATCCGTGCGCCGAAGAGCTCTTCGGCGAGCTCGACCACGTCGCGGCGAGAGACGCGATTGCGCACCGACAGCGCCGCCACCGCGGCCTGCAGCCTAGGGCCAAACGCGCTCTGGGCCACCTCATCTGAAAGCTCGGCACGCGCTCGTGCACCGCACTCGGGACAGAGCACCCGCTGGGCGCGATGCTCGATCACCCTGGCTGTGATCGCCGGCAGCTCTTCGATCTGATGACGCGTCGGCTCACCCACTGCGCGGCGCTCATCTTCTGAGAAGACGTGCCCGCAGTCACAGCGCTCGGGCCAGCGCTCGACCACCTGATCCACCGCGCACGCCGGCAATAGCTCGCGCCCTGATCCCTCGTGGCCGGGCTGAGCACCCTGCGAGCGTCCCGAGCGATCCTTGGCCCGCGCCCGTGGGGGAGTCCCCGGTGGGTCTGAGCTCGGTGGCCGCGAGGAGTTGCGCGAGCTCTTGGCCGCATCACGCTCGAGCTTCTCGACCCGGGCTTCGAGCTGGCGGATACGGCGATCCATCGCCAGCAGAACCTCGACCACGGCCTCGCGCCCGGCCTCGTAGATCGCCTCCGCCTCGGCGCGCTCCACGCATTAGAGATTCGACGCGCCCGGGTTATGTCCCCCAACCAACTGAACGCTTACGTGTTTGAGGTTTGGCAAGGCCGCGCGCTCTGCCCGTAAAGTGACAGCGTAGGTCCTCGCTTGGATGCGAGAAAGGACCGTGCCGGGTTCCTTTGCGCCCCGTGCGCTCGCGGCCGCCCTTGCGGCCATGCTCTACGGCCCGCTGTTCAGCGTCCAAAGAAGGTTGACCCTATAGAGCTCTTTTCCCTGAAGAACGTGGAGGCTGGCGGGGGTCGCGAGCGAGAGACTCGTGCCGCTCCAGCTGCTCGTGGTGAAGGTCCCTACACCGCTGCCCACGGCTGCTTCGACCACCGTCGTGGCCGATCCAGCGTCCACGAAGCAGCCGGTGCTGCACTTATATGTCGGAGCGGCTGCTTCCGGGCTGAATTTCGCGCCGGCGCTGTTCAGGGTCAACGACCTTTCGGAGAGCATGTAGCCTGGCGACGAAACGTAACCAGGACCGCTGTCGGTACCGCATTTCGCTTCGCCACAGTACTGCTTGAACACGGCACTGTAGCTGGTACCGGTGAGACCGCTGACCGTGACATTCCATCCCGCGCCGCTGCCAGTAGAGTCAGCGACGGCGAAGTTGGTCATCATAGTGTTCGTGGTCTGCGTGAAGCCATTGAGCGTGATGCTGGTGAGTGTCGGCATCGCCGGGGCAGTCGAGAACGAGAGCGCGCCTTCCCGGAAGGACGCAAAGCCAGACCTGTCGCCCGTTTCCATCGACGTGAATCCCCCGCCGGCGTAGAGCGTGCCACCGGATACCGTCAGCGCGGCAACGCTACCGTTTGGACTGGGGTTCCACGCCGTGGCTTTGCCGGCGGCCACTTCGCCTTCGCATTTGGCCGTGACGCAGACTGCGGCGAGGCGTTCGCGCAAGGACCCGCCGACTTCCGTGAATTCGCCGCCCGCGTAGGCGGTCGATCCAGAGATGGCAACCGCATTGACAGTTTTGTTGGCGGTGGGGTTCCATGCGGTGGCTTTGCCGGCGGCAACTTCGCCTTCGCATTTGGCCGTGGCGCAGACTGCGGCGAGTCGTTCCCGGGTTTCCGTGCCGATTTTCGTGAATTCGCCGCCGGCGTAGACTGTTGATCCGGAGATGGCAAGCGCTTCGACGGTGCCGTTGGCTTTCGGGTTCCACGCCGTGGCTTTGCCGGCGGCCACTTCGCCTTCGCATTTGGCCGTGACGCAGACTGCGGCGAGGCGTTCGCGGGTTTCTCCGCCGATTTTCGTGAATTCGCCGCCGGCGTAGACTGTTGATCCGGAGATGGCAAGCGCATTGACGGGTTTGTTGGCGGTGGGGTTCCACGCCGTGGCTTTGCCGGCGGCAACTTCGCCTTCGCATTTCGCCGTGGCGCAGATCGCGACGAGGCGTTCGCGGGTTTCTCCGCCGATTTTCGTGAATTCGCCGCCAGCGTAGACTGTTGATCCGGAGATGGCAAGCGCATTGACGGGTTTGTTGGCGGTGGGGTTCCACGCCGTGGCGTCGCCGGCGGCAACTTCGCCTTCGCATTTCGCCGTGGCGCAGATCGCGACGAGGCGTTCGCGGGTTTCTCCGCCGGCGCTGGTGAATTCCCCGCCTACATAGACGGTGGAGGCGGAGCTGGCCAGCGTCTTGACAGCTTTGTTGGCGCCTGGGTTCCACGAACTCACTTCGTTGCTTGAGTTGAGCGCGGCAAGGTTTTCACGAGCTTCACCGCCGATCGAGCTAAGGCTGCCGCCGATATAGACCACCGAGGTCGTACCGTCGACTGTGATCGCATTGACGGCATTGTTTGCGTTGGGGTTCCAGGGTTCTGCTTTGACGGTGCCGCTGGCGTTCAGCTCGGCGATAAAGTTACGTTTTTCCGCTGCGATTTCCGTAAACGCTCCACCAGCGTAGATATTTGCGCCGGAGACGGCGAGCGTCTGGACCTTCGCATTGGAATTGGGTTTCCAAGCCGTGGCTTTGCCTGCGGCGATCACACCTTCGCATTTCGCGATCGCGCAGACCGCTGCGATGTCTTTACGGGCAGATCCACCAGCTTTCGTGAATTCTCCGCCGAGGTAGACAGTCGAGCCGGAGATCGCCAGAGCGAGTACCGCGGTCCCGACGAGTTCGGGATTCCACGCAGTGGCTTTGCCGGCGGCGACTTCGCCTTCGCATTTGGCTGTCGCACAAACTGCAGCGACGCGTTCACGCAGCGATCCACCGATTTCGGTGAAGGCGCCGCCGGCGTAGACGGTGGAGCCGGAGACCCCGACTGTGTCGACGGCGCCGTTGGCTTTAGGGTTCCACGCGGTGGCTTTGCCGGCAGCGACTTCGCTTTCGCATTTGGCCGTGGCGCAGATTGCGGCGATGCGTTCACGCGCTTCCCCGCCGATGGTCGTGAATTCCCCACCGGCGTAGACGCTCGTACCAGAGATCGCGAGCGTCTCGACGCTGGCGTTGGCTTCGGGATTCCAGGCGGTGGCGCTGCCGGCGGCGACTTCGCCTTCGCAATTGGCCGTGGCGCAGATCGCGGCGACGTGTTCGCGGGTTTCTGTGCCGACTTTCGTGAAGGCGCCGCCTGCGTAGACGGTGGCGCCCGAGAACGCAAGCGCCTGGACCGTGCCGTTGGGGCTCGGACACCAGCTCGTATTGACTTGGCCGGTGGATTCGATGTAGGCGAGATTGCTGCACGCCACGCCGCCGACATGGGTGAAGTTTCCGCCGATGAAGAAGCCTCCTTTTCCATCCTGCGCCACCGCGTCGATGGCGGCCGAGCCGCCCCATACTCGTGGCAGGCTCAGGTCTTTGGCGGTAGACAGCGAAACACCGACCGATGGCCCAGTGGCGGGTCCTACCTGCGAGAAGGCGCCACCGATATAAGTCACTCCTTCGGAGTGCGCCACGGCGTTGACTGTGCCGTTGGTAACGTAGCCCAGTTCAGGGAAGGCGCTAAGCGCCCAAGCTCCGGGAGCGAGGGCCAGGCATACAACAAGCACTGTCGCAAAAAGAACCAAGGCCAAGCGCGCCGCTTGGTCGTGGTCCGCAGGCGAGATCATGCGTTGAACGTGCCATGGGCGGGACGGCGACGCTCCAAGCTCGCTACTACGACTGTGCGTGAGCGTGCACACGAGCAACTCGAGCGACAGCCACCCCTCGATCTCCGAGCCACTCCACGAGCTGGTCGATGTCCTCACGACGATCGGCGCATGCCGCCTCTGTCGAGCCGACCAGCTGATCTTCGCCGGTACGTCTGAGAAGCGCGATGAGCTCGTCGGCCAGACTGTCGGCGAACGCGCCCCCGGTATCGGGCAACGTGATCAGCAGGCCGTCGCCTCCGAGGTCTCCGATCGCGTCAGTCGCCCTCAGCTGTCGCCGCAGACTCTTGGCGAGGCGGCGCTTGGGCGCCGCCGAGGTGTCCTTGACCTCGAGGTGGATCACGCTCTGCGGCCGGCCTTGCACATTGGCCGCCGCGAGCATGCGCTCAAGCAGCGCCAGCGTGGCAGCGCGAGTGAGCAGAGCCCGGCGGCGGTGACGGCGCCAGCCGACGGCCAGCAGCAGCGCGAGCAGCACGAGGCCCGCTCCGAGCAGCGCCCAGGTGATCCAGGACGTGCCCTTTGGCGTGGGGGTGTATTCCTTCTGTACCACGGCGGCGTGGTGTCCGAAGCGCACGAGCGTGTCCAGATATGCGACCCCGCCCTTGTAGACGAGCTTTGCCCGCACCCGGTACACCGTGCCTTCGGTCGGGTGCTCGTGTGCCGCCAGGATGGGCATTTGGATGTTTGTGTGCGAGACGAACGTCCCGGGAGCGATCGGAGCGGAGATCACTACCCGGTTGCCCTGGGTCACGAGCACCTGGCCGTAGACGTTCTGGAGGATGACGTTGCCGTCGTTGCGCGCCAGCAGCGCGAACACGACCGACGAGGGAGCGCGTTCCAGGTTTGCGCCGGTGAAGCGCAGGTGGGGAGTCCGTGCCCCCGGCAGCTTGAGCTCGACCCCGACCGCGTAGCGATAGACCTCGGCGATCTGAAGCCCGTGGGAGGGATGTGTCTGGTAGGTTTGACCGACGGTCTGGACCGCGATGCCGCTAAGGTAGTCCCCCGGCTTGGCTGAGCGGGGAACTTCCACAGCGACGGCGACAGTGCGGCTGCCACGCGCCGGGATCCGCAGGCGGCGGCTGCCCAGGCGAAGCCAACGCGCGGATTCGTGGATAGCGTGTCCAACTGAGGTGTACGCCGATCCGAGCGTGTTTGTCGTGATTCCGTCGACGGGGTCCAGCGAGACGAGGACCGCGCGGGTGGTCCCGTTCAGCAATTGGATCGATCCGGCGCTCCGGGTCCTGCCCGGCTCGGCGGACAGCTGAAAGTAGGAGGAGGGAACAGCTGAGGCCTGGTGAACCTCCACGGTGACCGCCGGGCTCATCGCGTGCGCGGCTGTTATCGGCCACAGAACGACCAGCACGAGGAGAGCCGCGACTCGTGCCGGGCGGCCCAGGATCCAGCCCCGCGCGCGAAGCAGGACGAGTGCCGTCAAGGCCTGCCTCTCCCGGCTGGGTGCAACAACCCGGCGCTTTCCGACGGGTACGACGCCTCCGCGTTTAGGCCGCACCGGCCCGGAGACGGCCGATCACGGTCCGCTGAGCAGCGTCCAGACCAGGTTGATCCTATAGACCTCTTTTTCCAGGAGGAGGTGGAGGGCGGCGGGCGTCGCGAGCGCGAGGCTGTTGGCGCCCCAAGCTTCCGTGGTAAAGACCCCCAGACCATTTTTTTCAGCCGCCGAGACGATCTTTTCGGCCGACCCGCTGTCCACGAAGCAGCCGCTGCCGCACGTAAAGGTAGGGGCTTCAGCGGACGGGTTGAATTTGGCGCTAGTGCTGTTCAGCGTCAGCGATTTTGCGGGAAGTTCGTAGCCCGAGGAGATGTAGCCTGGGCCGCTGTCGGTGCTGCATTTCGCTTCGGGGCAATACTGCTTGAAAACCGCGCTATTGCCGGCGCCGGTCAGTCCGTTGACGGTGACCCTCCAGCCTGAGCCGCTACCGGTTGCGTCTTTGACGGCGAAGTTGGTCATTTCGGTGTGGGTGATCTGCGCTGAGCCGCTAAGCGTGACCGCGGACAGCGTAGGCATCGCGGGAGCCGTCGAGAACGAGAGCGTTCCGGCTTTGACTTCGAATGACGTGGTGTCTTCGGACGTCACAGCCTCGGCGCTCGGGCACAGTACGCCCAGTAGCGCGACGCTGGCGGCCAGCGATGCGGCTGCAAGACGGCTCTGGACTCGCGTCATTCCCCCGGCTCCTATGAATGGTTGATGCTCGAGACCGACCGGATGCGATCCCTGGAGGCCTCATCGACGAGAGCGGAGGAAGCCTTGAGCCTTGACCGGGCCGGACCTCACGAGGCTCCGACACGCCCGATCTGCGACCCCGTGATTTCCAGGACTTTCCTGGCTTTTCCGGCACCGAGTACCCGTCCCTGAAAATCGTGGTGTCCTCGGTTCGATTCCGAGTCTCGCCGTACGCTCTTTTGCTGCTCAGAGGGGTTCTTTCTCACGCCCGGAAGCGGGTGCCTGAGACTCAGAATCTCGCTCGTTTGCGCCCAGTACCAGTTGAGAGGCTGAAAAGCCAGTACCGAGACGAATGCCGAAGGCCCGGCACTCAGGGCTTGTGCTTGCGCTGCGCAGAGCTTGGTGCCCGGTAAGGCATGTGTCGACGCATGAACTCATCGAAACGGGGCACCGTGAAGTCGACGTGCCCGTACTCCTTCGTGGCGTAGGCGAGCCCCTTGTCGATCAGGTGCTGGCGGGTCATCGAGACCTCGGGCGTTCTGCGCCCGAGCTTGGCCGCCACATCGCCGGAACGGTAGGGCCCGTCGCCTAGCTCGGCCATCGCGCGCATGTAGCGACGCTCCTCGCGGGTCGCTCGCTGGATTCGCAGTTCGTAGATGCTCGTGTCCAGGGCCTGCTGCGCAACCGGGATCGCGGCCTGCACATCTCTGGTCGTGATCGGGGAGACCTTGGCGAGGTTCCAGGCGTGCTTGCCGAGCTGCTGGATGTAGAACGGATAGCCCCGCGTCCAAGTCAGGGCCAGCTCGACGCCCTCGGGCTCAAAGTCGACCTGCTGATGGCGTGCGGGTTCGACGAGCGCGGCGCGAGCATCGGGCTCTGAGAGGCCGGCGATGACCGGGAACGTGAAGAGGCGCTCGGCGTATGAGCGCGCCTCGCCGGTTAGGCGCGGAATCTGGGGCAGCCCGGCCGCGGCCGCCGTGATTGGCATGTCCTTCTGAGTCGCCCGGTGCAGCGCACTGATCAGCGAGCGGTATTCGATCTCCTTGACGAACTGCACCTCGTCGAGCAGAAACACGACACCGGAGCCGTTGCTGGCTGCAGCCGCTCCGAGAGCCAGGAACAGCTCGGACAGGTCGCTGACGATTGTCCCCTCGTCGGCCTTGCGGAGATCGACGGCCAGGCCGATTCCTTCCGGTCCGGTCAACGTGATCGTGCCGAGGTGCTCAAGCGCAGAGCGCACGCCTTTGATGGCCCGAGCGCTGAGCTTGAGACGAGCGAGGGCGCTCTGAGCGTCCCGTGCGATCTCCCCCACCAAGCCGCTGTCTGGCGTCAGCTCGTGGTAGTACGTCAGAAACCCCTCGGACTCGGCGCGGTCCTCGAAGGCGTTCAGGAGCACCGTCTTGCCGACTCCGCGCAGGCCGCGGATGATCATGCTCTGCTCGGTGGCGCCGCGCTTGAGGCGCCCCACAAGCACCCTGAACTGCTCCAGCTCGTCAGCGCGGCCTGCAAGCTCGGGTGGACGCGATCCGGCGTTCGGTGTGTACGGGTTCCCGATCGGGTCCATCGCTCTACCAAGTTATAGCAGCTTATAAACAAACCTATTATAAGTGGATATAACTGATGCGAAGCGGAATGCCCGTCGCCAAGCAGGCGCTCATACCATGGCGCGCTCGACGGGGTCGGCGACGCCGGCACCGATCAGGCGTGATGTTCGCCGTGGCGAGCGGAACCACGTTGATTGCCAGGGGCGCGGCGCCTACGCTTGCTGCGACTCGATCCGCTAAAAGGGAGAGGATGGCGTGCGCTTCATCGGAGTTTCCTGCGAGGAGTCGAGCTGAACCCCTCGCAGCCTAACTCGGGTCAGCCGATCGTGATCGTGGGCGGCGGCCTCGCCGGCGCAAACGCTGCGGTTGCGCTGCGCGAGGAGGGCTTTGCCGGCCGCGTGGTGATCATTGGCGATGAGCCCGGGATCCCGTTCGGCCGGCCGCCGCTGTCCAAGACTTATTTGCGGTCTGAGGAGGGCCTGGACGGTTGGTACGTCAAGCCCGCTGCCTGGTATGACGAGCACCGCGTCGAGCGACGCTCGGGGTCGGTCGTCGTGTCGATCGACGCCGCGGCACACACCGTCGCGCTCGATTCCGGCGAGGAGCTCGGCTACCAAAAGCTGCTGCTCGCAACCGGTGGCCGCAACCGGCGGTCCGACATCGACGGCTCGGGGCTAGCGGGTGTTCACCAGCTGCGCACGGTGGCCGAGTGCGACGCGATCAAGCGCGAGGCGACAGCGGCCCGGCACGCACTCGTCGTCGGGATGGGCTTCATCGGCTGCGAGGTCGCCGCTTCGCTGACGCAACTCGGCCTGCGTGTCACCACGGTGCAGCCTGGCGCCCTGCCGCTCGAGCGTGTACTCGGCGAGCAGGTCGGCTCGGCGCTAGCGGCGGTGCACGGCGAGCACGGAGTCGAGCTGCTAGCGAAAGACAGCGTTGCGGCATTCGAAGGCGACGAGCGCGTAAAGGCGGCCGTCACCGCCAACGGCCGGCAGATCGGCTGCGACATCGCCGTCGTCGCGATCGGGATCGAACCGCAAGTACCCGACTTCGCGGGCGAGGCAGTGGCGCAGGCAAACGGGATCCTCGTCGATGAGCGCTGCCGCACGAACCTGCCCGACGTGTTCGCGGCAGGCGACGTCGCGAACCAGCTGCATCCGGTCTTCGGGCGCGTTCGCGTCGAGCACTACAACAACGCCGAGAAGCAAGGTCGCGCGGCTGGCCGGTCGATGCTGGGGGCGGACGCGCCGTATAACTACATCCACAGCTTCTGGTCTGACCAGTACGAGCAGAAGATCGAGTACGTCGGCCACGCCACGCGCTGGGACGAGTTCGTCATCCGCGGCAGCCTCGGGGACCGCCGCTTCCTGGGGTTCTACCTGCTCGAGGGCCGGCTGCTCGCCGCCGTCGGGCTCGACCGCGGCGGCGATCCCGAGCTCGATGCCGACGGCGAAATGGCGGCGTGCGCCCGGCTGGTGGGCCAGCGCGCGCAACCGGCACGAGAGAGTCTCGAAGACGACGCCGTAGACCTGTGGTCGCTGCTGGACTAGGCGTTAGAGAACAGCGGGATGTTCGCGCCGCTGGCGGCCGCGAGTGGGCCGTCGAGCAACGCCACGATCAGCTCGGCGACAGCGGCCGGCGTAAGGCCTGGGCGAAGCTCGGGATTGGCGCGCGCAGCATCTGCAGTGTCGACAGCTCCCGGGCTCAGGCAGATCGCGCTGATGCCGAGCTCCTTGCCCTCGGTCGCGATCGCCTCGGTGAGACCGATCACGCCGTACTTGGAGACGTTGTACGCGGCGAGCCCTGGGAACTTCTCGGTTGCATACACGCCGGACAGCGAGGCGATGTTCACGATGCGGCCTTCGCCTGCGGCCTGCATTGCGACAAAGGCGCGGCGGCAGCACAGAAACGACCCGGTCAGGTTGACCGCGAGCGTTTCCTGCCAGAGCTCCGGCGTGGTGTCGGCAAACGCAGCCGGCGTGAGCACGCCGGCCGCGCACACGAGCGCGGCGAGTGGTCCGGTCGCGGCGACGGCGTGAAACAGCTGCTCGACGTCTCGCAAGCTGCTCACATCGGTCGCCACTGCCGTCGCCTCCCCGCCCGCGTCGTGGACTCGGCCGGCGACGGACGCGAGCGCGTCACCATCGCGCGCCGCCAGCACGACGTGTGCGCCCGCTGCCGCTATCGCCTCCGCCGTCGCGGCGCCGATCCCGCGACTGGCACCGGTGACGAGCGCGAGGCGCCCGGCGAGCCAGTGGGGCGAGTCAGCCACCAACCGGCGCCCTCGTATCGCCCGCGGCGAGTCTCCCGTAGAGGCGCTCGTGCGCATCGAGGGCCCGCTCGAGGTCGAGCTCGCCTTCGGCGTGCCGGCGGCAGTCAGCGCGCGCGAGCGACGCGGACTCGCACGCGGCTTCGGCCGCGGCGTCGATGTCGTCGGCTGCCACGAGAAAACCCGTCACCCCGTCGAGGACGACCTCCGCAAGAGCGCCGCGCGCGAACGCCACCACCGGCGTCCCGCATGCCTGTGCCTCGGCCGCGACCATGCCGAACGGCTCGTCCCATCGGGCGGGACACAGCACCACGCTCGCGTGCGCCATCGCCTCCCAGAGCACGGGTCGCGCGACGCCACCGTGGATCGTCACATCGCGCAGCGAACGACGTGGGTCGATGTGCTCGCGGGCGTAGCGTGCGTCGTAGACGTCACCGAAGACCGCGATGGGGAGGTCGGCGACCTGAGCGATGTCGATCGCCTCCGAGGCACCCTTCTCGGGGCTGAGCCGGCCCGCGAACAGCGCGCCGCGCGGGGCGCTCGCGGCGAACGGGATCGAGCGCGTGGGGACGTAGGGCGCCAGCACCTCGTCAACGGGTACGAGGGCGCGCCACGCCTGCGCCTGCGATTCGGACACGCACGCGACCGTCGGTGGCGTCTCGCCGTGGCGGACCCGCCCCAGCGCCGCGGCCACGCTAGGCTCGGGCGGCAGGTGCAGTGTGTGCAAGATCGGAGCCGCGGCGCCATCGGCGAGCGTGATCGCGGGCCTGTCGAAGGCATGGTTGTGGACCAGGTCGTAGCGCCCCGCGCCGATCGCCGCGTAGACGGCCCCAAAGGCGCTTGCGGCCGCCACGCTGTCTCCTGGGCCGAGCGCGTCAGCCCTGTACAGCGTGGCATCCAGCGTACGGTGATCGACGCCGGTATCGATGAAGTCGACGCCGCTGGCGCGAGAGCCGGAGGCCGCGTAGACGTGAACGTCGTGCCCGCGATGCACGAGCCCGCGCGCGAGGTCGGCCACGAACGCCTGCGAACCGCCGACATGCGGCTCCCGAATCGGTGCGACGAGGGGAGCCACGAGCGCGAGCCTCATCTCGAGAGCACCTTGTACGCCACGTCGCGCGGCGGGTTGACTCCGAGCGCCCCGTAAGTGACGCGCCGCGAGGCGCTGTCGCGAACCGCGGCCGCCGCGTGCGGATGGAATGTCTCGATCAGCTCGACAGCCTCCTCGGGGTTTGCGAACTCGAGGAACATGTCTCCGGGGAAGCTCACGTGGCGAAAGCCGCGGGCGGTGAGCCAATCGACGTTGTTGGGCCACACGATCGCCAGGCAGCCGCCCGGGCGACAGACGCGCTCCATCTCCGCCAGCCCCGGTTCGCCGCCGTGCGCCGGGTCGGGAGTGAATGCCGAACAAGTCACGACGAGATCGGCGAAATCGTCGTCGATGGGAAGCTCGTCGAAGAAGCCGCCGATCACGCGTGCACGATCGCCCTGCACAGCTCGCGAGAGCTTCTCGAGCAACAGCGTGCGCAACGGCGCCGCGGGCTCGACCGCCCAGACCGCTCGGGCGCGGTCGAGCAACTCGAGCGTCAGGCGTCCAGCGCCCGCGCCGATCTCAACGATCCGCTCGACGCCTTCGGGCAGCCACGCCACCACGTCCGGATGGAGCCGCTCGGCGTTGGCGAGCCGGTCATAGAGCCGCGGCTCGCGCCGGTACAAAAGCTCCCAGGCAAGCTCCGCGTCGCGCCGCGGATCGTCGCCGGCGCGCAGGAACCTGCGCCTCTCGGCATCGGTGAACGCATCGAGATCGGCAACGGTGTATCGACTAGACAGGCGCCCGCTCCGCCGCAGCGACGGCTTGGCTTGCTCAGCTGCGGCCACCGACCTCTGCCCAGTTCTTGTCCGTCTCCCAGACGCGCACAGATCGCAGGGATCCCTCGGGCAACTCGGGGCGGATCCGTTCCCAACATGCGAGCGCCAGGTTCTCCGCGGTGGGGATGCGACCCTCCAGCCACGGGACGTCCGTGTTGAGGTTGCGGTGGTCTACATCGCAGATGATGCGCTGCTCGATGATGTCGGCTAGCCGCTTGAGGTCGATGACGTAGCCGGTCGAGCTGTCGAGCGCACCGCCAACGACGACCTCGAGCACGTAGTTGTGACCGTGCAGGCGCGCGCACTTCCCGAACAGCCGCTCGTTCTCCTCGTCTGACAGGCAGGGGTCCAAGAGTTGGTGTGCCGCGTTGAATGCCGCGCGACGGCTCACCAAGATCGTCCTCGGCGCGCCGGCCGCACCGTTACCGGCGACGCTCATCTCGTGGTGCAGCTCGCTGTGGGACATCTCACTCCTCCCGGGCCGCTGCGGCGGCCGATTAGACCCCTCGACGATACCGCGGGGGTCTCGGACGTGTCACGCGTAAATCTCCGCGCGCCCGTTGTGTCCTGGTTCGATTCCCCTGCTCTCGTCATACGCCGGCGAGCGCGGCGCGCGCAAAGGACGTGCGGCAGCACTCGCGGCAACTGGTTGCTCCCGGGCGATGGGGAAGCGCGCACGGGGCCCTCGACGGCGCCGCGATGGACCGCGACAGCCGGAGCAGACGACGGTCACCCCGTAGCGCGGCGGCGGTTGGTGTCCCATGCCCGTCTCGGTCCTAAAGTCATCGCCATGTCCGGTGCCCCGACGATATGGCTTCGCCCGCCCCGGCTGAGAACGCAGGCCGATGAGGAGGACGAGCGCCACGCGACGTGGTATGAGCTCTACTTCGACCTAGTAGTCGCCGCGGCGGTCGCGCAGCTAGCTGCGGCGCTGAGCCGCGAGCCGACGCTGGTTGGATTCCTACGCTTCGCCGGCCTGTTCGTCCCAATCGCCTGGGCGTGGGCCGGCTTCACCTTTTACGCCAACCGCTTCGACACCGACGATGTCGTCTATCGCCTCGTCAAGGCCCTCGCGATGCTCGCAATCGCGGCCCTCGCGGTCACCGTCCACTCGGTGATGCTCGGGGGCCATGGCTCGGTTGCCTTCGCCGTCTCCTATGTCGTCGTTCGCGCGTGTCTGCTCGGGCTCTACGTGCGTGCCCGCCGGCACGTCAGCGGATTGGGGCGCCGGCTGATCGACCTCTATCTCTGCGGTTTCTCGGTCGGTGCAGCGCTGTGGCTGGTGTCGATCGCCGTGCCGGGGCCTGCGCGCTACTGGCTCTGGGCGGCGGGGCTGGCGGTCGAACTGGCGATGCCACCGCTCGGTTGGAGCGCGCTGCGCTCCAACGCGGTCAACCCTCCACACGTGACCGAGCGCTACGGCGGGTTCTTCATCATCGTTCTCGGAGTGTCGGTCGTCGCCGTCGTCGCCGGCATCGCGGGCACCCACTTCACGACCGCCGCCTGCATCGTCGCGGTCGCGAGCTTCGTTGTCGCGCTATGCCTGTGGTGGATCTACTTCGACCTGGTCGACACTTCACTCGTCGGTCGCGGCATGCTCGGGCTTGTCTACATGTACGCGCATTTCCCGCTCCTCGCGGGGGTCGCGGCGATCGGCGCCGGCACCAAGCTCGCGATTACCCACGCGGACGCTGCGAGCCTTGGCACCGGCACGCGCTGGGCGATCGCCGGCGGGCTCGCCTGCTATCTGCTAGCGCTCGCGCTGCTTCATGTCGTTGCTGAGTGGGCGTCCCCGCGCGACCCGGCGTTCCTCGGTCGCCTCGCCCTCTCGGCGCTCGCGGTCGGGCTCGCCGCCGGCGGTGGAGCGCTGCGTCCGGCTCTTTTCCTCGCGATCTTGGCGGCGGCACTTATCGCACAGCTCATCCTCGAGCTCGCCACCTACCCCGTCGGCGCAGCGAGCGTTTTGACCCCTCCAGAGGCGATCCCGCAACCGGAGCCTGAACCGGTCACGTCTTGAGCGTCGCGGCTATGGCTCATGGTGCCGCGCGATCTTCCGCACCTCGTCGTGAGCACCCAAATGGGCCTCGTCTTTCAGAAGCTCCGAGGACCTGGGCGACACGCCAGGTCCTTAACCCGCCCCGCGGGCAACCACGGTAATCCACGGGTAGTGCGGCGCACCGCGCCCGTAAGCCATCCCCAAAATATCACCAATTAGCAGGGGGTTTGCGGCGCGGGGCAGTTCAGTCCCAATCTGCGGATGCGCGCGGTTTATCGGCGATGACTCTTGATTCAGGCACTTCTGGCGATACGTGCCTCAACGAAAGACCCATGCCGATGGCGGTGCGCCGAGGGCGGCGGCCATCACAGGTTCCGCGTTCGGACACGGTATGCGGCCGCGCTGCTGCGGATATGCTCGCCCGAAACCCCCGAGGAGAGGACACACGATGGCAGTCGGGATAAGACTCAAGTTCGCCGCCGGAACGCAGGAGCAGTACCAAGCCGTGCACGACACCGTAAACGCCAGTAGCCCGCTCGGCAGGGCCGACGGTTTGCTGGTTCACTCGGCCGGCCCGATTGACGGGGGCTGGGGCGTAATCGACTTCTGGGAGTCCGCTGAGGCATTCGACCGCTTCACCCAGGGCAAGCTCATGCCAGTGATCCAACAACTCGGCGACCGAGGTTTTCCGAACCCGCCGGAGCGCAAGGACTTCGCGGTCCACAACCTCGAGCAGCACGGCGACTGAGCACGCAGGCCGCCGGGGCTCCCCACAGGCTGCCCCGGTGCGCTCAGGTTGTGGGCGGACCTCATGGCGAACCGAAACCCGCCAGGGGGCCGTCACGCTGAACGTGGTCCCGGTCGCACCGCGCCTCCACGCAAAAGGGTCGCTCGTCTACGGCGTGTTCAGCGCGCTGCCCTCGGAACTGACGATCCTCGGGCGAACGGCTCGGCGGTCTACACGAAAGCCTGCAGGCAAAGGGCAACGGAAGCAGTGGACTTCTGCGAAGGCTACGCGGAACCGTGACAGACACGGCCGCGCCCGCGTGGATCTCGCTAATTCGCCGCCGCGGCACCTGACGCACCAGCGCCAGCCTGTGCGCGGTCCTGCCAATGTGCAGCGCGGCCTTTCTAAGCCCAGCTCGGCCCGGCCGAGCGGCGGACGTCGAACAAGAAGAAAATTCCGGCGTGTCGATTTCGGTTGATCTCGTTCGACGTGTCGGTAGAAACCACCATCCACGACAAGGAGACACAAATGCGTTTCATGGTTCTGGTTCCCGGGAGCCCCGAGTCCGAGGCGGGCGAGATGCCCAGCACGGGGGCTCTGGGGGCGATGACGAAGTACAACGAAGAGCTGGTCAAGTCAGGCGTGATGCTGGCCGGCGAGGGCCTGCACCCGACCTCCAGGGGCGCGAAGGTCCGCTTCAACGGCAGCGAGCGCACCGTCATCGATGGTCCCTTCACCGAGGCCAAGGAGCTTGTCGCGGGCTACTGGGTCTGGGAGTGCGCATCGCGCGAGGAGGCGATCGAGTGGCTCAAGCGAGCGCCGTTCGGCGGCGGTGTCGAGATCGAGCTGCGCCAGATCTTCGACGCCGACGACTTTGGCGAGCACCTGACGCCGGAGCTGCGCGAGGCCAACGAGCGTCTGCGCGAGCGGGCGGCTCAGAATTAGGCGCGTGACGCCGTCGGCCACCCATCGTGCAATCGACGCCGTCTGGCGCATCGAGTCGGCCCGGTTGATAGCCGGGCTGACCCGCATCGTGCGCGACGTGGCGGTGGCCGAGGATCTGGCCCAGGACGCGCTCGTCGCCGCGCTCGAGCAGTGGCCTGGGTCGGGCATCCCGGACAAGCCGGGCGCATGGCTCATGGCCACCGCCAAGCGCCGCGGCATCGATGCACTGCGCCGGCGCGCCACACTGGAGCGCAAGCACGAGCTGATCGGGCGCGAGCTGCAAACCCTGCAGCAGCTCGACCGCCCCGACCTGGCCGCGCGGGTCGACGAGGTTCAGGACGACGTCCTGCGCCTGATCTTCATGACGTGTCATCCGGTCTTGTCCCGGGAGGCGCGCGTCGCGCTGACATTGCGTCTGCTCGGTGGCCTGTCGACGCCAGAGATCGCACGCGCGTTTCTCGTCTCCGAGGGCACGGTCGCGCAGCGCATCGTTCGCGCCAAGCGCACACTGGCCGAGGCGCATGTGCCATTTGAGGTCCCCGGTCGCGATGAGCTGGCTGAGCGTCTGTCGACTGTGCTCGAGGTGATCTATCTGGTGTTCAACGAGGGCTACGCGGCGACCGCCGGCGAACACTGGATGCGCCCGGCTCTGTGCGAGGACGCCCAGCGCCTCGGAAGGATCCTCGCAGCGCTGATGCCCCGCGAGCCCGAGGTCCACGGCCTGCTGGCGCTGATGGAGCTGCAGGCGTCGCGGTTGCGCGCGCGAGTCGGGCCGCACGGGGAGCCGGTGCTGCTCGCCGATCAGGACCGCGCGCGCTGGGACTATCTGCTCGTGCAACGCGGCCTTGGCGGACTGCGGCGTGCCGAGCAGCTCAGCGGCACACTCGGCCCGTACACGCTGCAGGCCGCGATCGCCGCATGCCACGCGCGGGCCCGGAGCGTCAATGAGACAGACTGGCCGAGGATCGTCGCGCTCTACGACGGGCTCGCGGCGCTCACCGGCTCCCCGGTCGTGGAGCTCAACCGCGCTGTTGCCGTGACGATGGCCTTCGGTCCCGATGCCGGACTCGAGCTCGTCGATTCGCTCGCCGATGAGCCCGCGTTGCGTGGCTACCATCTGCTGCCCAGCGTGCGCGGCGACGTCCTCGTGCGCCTGGGGCGAGTGGCTGAGGCGCGCGAGGAGTTCGAGCGCGCGGCCGACCTGTGCGACAACGAGCGCGAGCGCGAGCTTCTGCTCTCGCGCGCGGTCGCTTGTGATGCATAGGGCGCGCACGTAGATCAGTCGCATTCGGGGCCGACGACCAACTTGTGTGAGTGTGCCGGAGAGAGAAGCAGCCTCAGTGTCGCAGCCGTTGCCGGTAGAGTGCGCACGTGGGCTTGGCGGCGACCATCCAGGGATCCTTTCTCAGGCTTCACGAGCGCCTCTATGAGCGCACCGATGGGCGGGTGGGCCATCGGATGATCGGCGTGCCCACGCTTCTGCTGCGCAGCACTGGTCGTCGAACCGGGGCACTGCGCACGAACGCGCTCGTCTATGTCAAGGATGACAACGCGTACGTCCTTGTCGCCTCAAACGGCGGCGAGGATCGTTCGCCGGGATGGTTCTTCAACGTCCGCGCCAAGCCTGAGGTCCAGATCCAGATCGCCCAGACGAAGATGGCTGGGACGGCGCGGGTCCTTGAACCGGGAGATCAGGACTACGAGCGCCTCTGGCGGCTCGTGAACGACAATAACCACAATCGCTACGACGGCTACCAGTCCAAGACAAGCCGCCCGATCCCATTGGTCGTTGTAAGCCCCGGTGAGTCCCGGCCGTAAGCGGCTGACGACAGACCACGGGGCCGACGTCTATCCCGGTGCCAGCATGGCTATGTCCGAGTCTGCCTTCGTGTCGGCGAACCTCACGCGGGTGGAGCACCAAAGGCGTTTGCCGCACGATCTGCCCACGAAAGCGAGCGATCAGTCGCCTAACCCACAGGACGGGCCTCAAGGAGTGCGTGCCCGTCGTCGATTTAGGCCGGGATGGCAGTCCAAAAGCCACCTCGCGACTTGAAAGCGGATCAGCCGCCGGCGCCACCGTCTCCAATGTCCGAGCTTCGGGAGGACGTCCATCCCCTTGGCGAGGCGCTGAAGGCGCGGGCGGCGGACGTGCTCGACATGACGGCGGCGCGCGTCAGCCAGCGGAGCGAAGATGTCGACGCCGTCGTTCAGGACCGCTTCCAACGGATCAACAGGAGCTCCACGATGGCGATAGCCCGCTGGATGGCGGGGGAGGGTGCGGAGGTAGCCATTGAGGCCGGCGAGGAAACCTGGGTCATCTACGGCGAGCTGGCGGCTCACCGCGCGGCGTCGCTGAACCAGCTGACGAAACGGTGCGTGTGGTGGCGCGACTCAGTGGCCGAGGTACTGCGGCAGAGCGCCGCCGAACTGGACGCCTCGGCCGAGGCACTCTCCCAAGCCCTGAACATACTGCAGCTGAGTCTCGAGTTCAGCCTCGTAAAGATGTCCAAGTGTTTTGACACTGAGCGCCAGCGAACGGATGAAGAGCTGGCGCGGCGCGAGGACGAGCTCTCGTTTCTAGCAACCCACGACGCGCTCACCGGCCTCCCGAACAGGACGCTCATCCTGGACCGTGTAGAGCAGATGCTCGCGCGCTGCGCTCGCAACCAAGCACAGGTCGCGGCCCTGTTTATCGATCTCGACAACTTCAAGACCGTCAACGACACCCTCGGCCATGCAGCTGGCGATCAGCTCCTTCAAGCGGTTACGGCAAGGCTCGACGGTGTGGTGCGCGGCTCCGACGCACTGGGGCGCCTCGGCGGCGACGAGTTCGTTGTGATCTGCGAGCAGCTTTCGCCCGAGGCCGGCCCCGAGCTGATCGCCGAGCGCCTTCTCGAAGCTCTCAAGCCTGCATTCAAGCTCGGAGCAGGCGAGGAGGCTCACTTCACCGTGAGCGCGAGCATCGGGATCGCGCAGGGTGGACGAGCCTCGGCCGAGGAGCTGCTGCGCGAGGCGGACATCGCGATGTACCGGGCCAAGTGGGACGGCAGGAATCGCTATGCCGTGTTCGAGACCGGCATGGAGGACACAATCCAGCAGCGTGCCGAGCTCGAGATGGACCTGCGCGATGCCCTCGGGAGGAACGAGTTCTTCCTTGCCTACCAGCCCACATTCGCCCTGAGCGACATGAGCCCCACCGGCGTTGAGGCGCTGATCCGCTGGAGGCACCCGGTGCGCGGGATCGTTCCGCCGGATGACTTCATCCCGCTGGCCGAGGAGACCGGGCTCATCATGGAGATCGGCAAGTGGGTTCTGGAGAACGCTTGCTCTCAGGGCGCTGCGTGGCGAGAGTCCGGGCACGCGATCGGCATGGCAGTCAACGTTTCGGCACGCCAGCTAGACACCGATCAGGTGATCGCCGATATAGAAGGAGCGCTCTCTCGCAGCGGACTGGAGCCAGGAGCACTGACGATCGAGATCACCGAGACGACGCTGATGGCCAACGTCGAGGACACCGCTCGTCGACTGGCCGCGATCAAGCGGCTCGGCGTTCGCATAGCGATCGATGACTTTGGCACCGGGTACTCATCACTTGCCCATCTGCAACGGTTCCCGGTCGACGCGCTGAAGATCGACCGGTCATTCATCGCGGGGCTAAGCAAAAATAAGGAGGGTGAGACGCTCATCCACACGCTCGTACAGCTCGGCAAGGCTCTCTCGATAGAGACCTTCGCCGAGGGCATCGAGCAGCAGGAGCAGCTCTCCCAACTCAAAGATGAGGACTGCGACAGCGGGCAAGGCTTTCTCTACTCCCGTCCTCTCGACGTGCCCGCGACAGAAGCCTTCTTGCAGGAAGTCGCGAAGAACGGCATCGTCGTCGCTGGCTAGCTTGTATACGAGAGGCCAAGGTCTGGAGTGGCCTGGGCCCGGCGAGCTCAGTGGGTTTGGGGGTGCAGCTCTGTGTTGCTCATCGTCTCATCTCAGGCGCGAGCACGGCTCTTGCCTTTGGCCGTCCATCCGAGCGCCGGCGCGACTTGCTCGGCGATCGTCTCGAGAAGGTGCGCGTTGTACTCGACCCCGAGCTGGTTGGGCACCGTCAGCAGCAGCGTGTCGGCGGCCTGCACCGCCCGATCCTGCGCGAGCTCTCCGGCGATCACGTCCGGCTCGCCCGTGTATGTCCGTCCGAACCGGGAGGTCTGACCGTCGAGGAAGCCAACCTGGTCGCGGTTCTCGTCGCGTCCGAAGTACTGTCGGTCGCGGTCGCTCGTGATCGGGATCACGCTGCGGCTCACCGACACCCGCGGTGCGCGCTCCCAGCCCGCTTCGCTCCACGATTCGTGGTAGGCCTCGATCTGTTCGGCTTGCAGCTCGTCGAACGGGACTCCGCTGTCTTCGAGCAGCAGTGTCGAGCTCATCATGTTCATCCCCTGCTGAGCGACCCACCGCGCCGACTCGCGCCCACCTGCGCCCCACCAGATGCGCTCGGAGAGCCCCTCCGCATATGGCTGGATCGGCAGCAGCCCGCTCATCCCCGTGTGCGCCGGGTCGGCGTGGGCCACACCCTCGCCGGCGATCGCCCGGCGAAACAGCTCGGTGTGCGCTCGCGCGAGCTCCGCGCCCGCCTCGCCCTGCGCGTCGGGATAGCCGAACGCCTCCGGACCGTTCAGCACGGGCTCGGGCGAGCCGCGGCTGATCCCGAGCTGCAGCCGGCCGCCTGCGATCAGGTCTGCCGCCGCCGCGTCTTCGGCCATGTACAGCGGGTTCTCGTAGCGCATGTCGATCACCGCCGTTCCGAGCTCGATCCTGCTCGTGCGCGCGCCCATCGCCGCGAGCAGCGGGAACGGCGAGCCGAGCTGGCGCGCGAAGTGGTGCACGCGCACGAACGCCCCATCGATTCCGAGCTCATCTGCCACCTGCGCCAGCTCGATCGTCTGGGTCAGCGCGTCTTTCGCTGTCAGCGTCCGCGACCACCGCGCGCGCTGCCAGTGGCCGAAGCTCAGAAAGCCGAGCCGCAGCTCGTCGCGATGCTCGCTCACCGTGCTCTCACCCGCTTGCTCAACTACCTGGCTCGTATTGCCAGTCGCGGCAGGGGCCGCTGCGATCGCAATAAGGCTGGTTCTGAGACGCCCAGCAGCGGCAGAGCGCGGCTCGGGTCTCCCGTTTCCCGTTGAGCTCGATGTCCCCGTCGATCAGCAGAGGCCCGTCATCCGGGAGACGGACCCGCGTCGGGACACGAGGCTGCTCGGGCTCGCCCTGCCGCAGCTTGTAGTGCAAGGCGCCCGTAGGGCACCTCCTGATCACGGTAGCCAGCGCCTCAGGCTCGCCGCTGTCCGGGGCGATCCACGGACGCTTCGCAGTGTCAAACACGGCTGGCATCCCACGGACACATTCGGCCGCATGAAGGCACCTCGTCGTGTCGTATGTGACCTCGATCTCCTGACCCTCATAGCGTTTAAGGCTCATAGGCCGAACTGCTCCCTATATGTTGGGGGGACGAGCGCCTCGAACTCGCGGTGGCGTTCGATGAAGGCTTTGACGAATGGGCAGAACGGCAGCACGGCGAGGTCTCGACTGCGGGCGTCTTCGAGCGCGAACCGGATCAGGGTGTCGCCGAGTCCGCGACCCTGGACACGGTCGTCGATTTCGGTGTGCAGGAACGCGATCAGGCCGGGGCGCGTGCGGTACTCCGTGAAGCCTACCGTCTGGCCGTCGACAGACAGCTCGTAGCGGTCGCGATCTGGCGCGTCGGAAATCTCGGTGCTGTCTTTTGCAGCCATCGCCGCCAGGTTAGAGCGAGAGCGAGGAGCCTGCTGGGATCTCGAGACAGATCATCGGACCGCTTCGCCTGCCGCGAACGCTGGCGAGGCGTCCTCAGATCTCGTAGACCGCCTCGTACTCGAGGGTCATGAGTCCCTCGACGACGAAGGGCAGGGCGCTCATGCGCTCCCGCATCGCGTCCATGCTCTCGCCTTGGACGATGATGACCACTCCGGGGCCAGCAGCGCGCCGGTAAAGAGCCTTCATCACCCCCTCGGCCCTGAGCTGCCCGACGACGCGCATCTCGTCGTCGATGAATGGTCCGAGCTTCTGTGGCTCGGTGATGGAACCCCTTGCGATAGCGATCATATTCGACCGCCCACCTTGCGCTCGATGGAAGCGATGACGGTCGTCATCGGTCGCAAACCGTAGCACAACCGATGACGGGCGTCATCGGAAGCGGCTAGGATGTTGGCATGCAGGCAAACAACGACACCCCCGGCGCGACCAGCAATCGGCGGCGATCGCCAGCTCGCGCGCGCATGGTGCGCAGCGCCGCTGCGCTCATGCGAGAGCGCGGCATCCACGGCGTCGGGCTGCGCGAGATCGTCGTTCACTCCGGCGGACCTCGCGGCTCACTCGGGCGCTACTTCCCGGGCGGCAAGACCCAACTCATGACCGAGGCGCTCGACGTCGTCGTCGCGGAGCTCTCCGACGAGGTCGGCGAGGCGCTCGCCCGAGCCAAGACCTTCCCCGACGCGATCGGCGTGATCGTGGCACCGTGGCGGCGGCTGCTCGTCGACCACGATTTCGCGTTGGGCTGCCCGATGGCCGCAACGGTCGTCGATGCCGCCGACAACGGCGACCTCCGGGTCCACGTCAGTGAGCTACTCGCCGAATGGCAGGCCTCGGTCGCCGACGTCTACGTCAAGTTCGGGGATCCGCCGTCGGTCGCGCGCGAGCAATCGACGGTGCTTCTGGCTGCCATCGAGGGCGCTCTCATCCTGGCCCGCGCCCGACGCAGCAGCGAGCCGCTCGACATGGTGGAGCGCTACTTCGCGACCCGACCTCCAAGACGGGCTGGACGGGCAAAGTAAGCGCAATCGGTCCGCGCCACGTTTAATCACAGCAGCCGTGTAACGAATCGAGGTCCGATAGGCGGGCGACGTGGCATCGCCCGGCCGCAGCGCTCTAGGTCGGAGCCTCGAGCTTTCCGCGGATCATAGAAACTCGATCCGGCGCAAGCTCATAGAAAACCCTTCGATCCTTCACAGGCGTTTCACACACCGTTCGCGCATCGTGGGACGTAGCGGCTCACCCACGATCAACACACGGCGAAGGATCAGTCCATGTTCTCCCATAGATTCACCAAGTCAATCGCCATCGGCGCCGCGGTCATCGCGATCGGGGCCGGGACCTACGGGATCGTCAGCGCAACCGCCAGCACCGGCTCAGGCAGCATGACGACGGCGTCGGCCATCTCCGCAACATCAGCACAACACGTCCCCGGAAGCGGGGGATCCAACGCTAGGTCTGGACCGGCCGCAGGCGGATCGATCGGCAAAGTGAGCAGCGTGTCCACTTCGGGCTTTGGCCTGTTGACGGCGACGGGTGAGAAGGTGACCGTCAAGGAGACCTCGTCGACGAAATACGAGGAAGGCACGAGCCCGGCGTCGGCGAGCGCCGTTACCAAAGGCCAGACCGCCCTCGTGCTGGGAACAACCGACAACACGACGATCGCGGCCACCCAGGTCATCGTGCAACCAACAAACGCCGGATCCAAGACGTCGTCGGAAGTGGTTCCCTTCAAGCAGGGCGCACGGTCCGCGTCCAAGCAGGTCGGTCAGATCCCGGCGAGCTACAAGCAGGGGTCGGGCACCATCGTCAGCGGAACCACAGCGAATAAGGCCACGAAGGCCGCATTGGCGGCCTACCCGGGCGGCATCGTCGACCGCGTTGTGGAGCTGAGCAACGGCGAGTACGAGGTCCACAACATCGGCGTCAACTGGCCGCACCACATCTTCGTCAACCAGGACTTCAAGGTCCTTGGCGCCGAGTAGCGCGCACCGCCGTCGGGTCGTCACCACAAGCGAGCGACAACACGACGCGCAAACATCATGTCGGCCCTTATGTGAGAAGGAAGCGCAGCGACACCCGGGGCGTGCGCGCAAAAACGGCTAGCCACAGGACGGTTGTGCCCATACCGTGCCTCCGGGACGCGTAGGCCACGACGGCGCCAGCGCCGGCCCGGGGCGCCATGACAGCCGGCCCGTTGTAGGAGTCGCCGCGGATGGAGACAGCCGCGCCGCGGACGGTCAGGTGCCAGCCGCGACCGGCTCCGGTCGCGTCCACGCCGTCGCCCGAGATTCCCGCTCGGACGACCTGCGGGCGCCGGCGCTGACGGCCGGAAGACGACTGCTTGACGACGCAAAGCACAAGCGCGGTGGAGGCATCACCGGGGGCGCCTGAGCCGTCGCGACAGGCGCGAGCGTTTGCGCGGTTCCAGCGTGCCCGGCTGCTTCTGCGCCCGTCCCGCTTCTTCGTGCTCAAGGTCGCGTTCTTCCGCGAAGCCGATTTCCAGGAACACCAGCAGCAGCGCCTCCGCCAGCCCCAGCCCGATCAGCGCGATCGTCAGCACTTCGCCTACCACGCCCGACACGAGCGCGGCGGACAGCAGCCCCGCCAGCACCAGCGCGGCGGCCGACCCGAACGCCAACGTGCGCCCACGGGAGCTCATAGCTGCGCGAGCCGTTCGGCGGCGGCGCGGGCCTCGTCTGGGTCGGGGTAGTGCTTGAACCACTCGATCTTGCCGTTCGCCCATGTGATGAGGTGCGCCGCCCGCTGCTCGACGCGACCTTTGCCGCCGACCAAGCGGCCGCTCTCCCGAACGAGGCTAAGCGTGACGCCGTGCCCGAGATCGAGAATCTCCTCGTTCTCGTACCGATAGTCCTCCCAGCTTCGACGCCAGTCCTCCACGAAGCCCCTGATCGCCTCCTCGCCCTCGAAGGTCCCCAACCCGGCGTCGGACGCGTCATACACCGCGTCGGGGGCAAAGAGGCTCATCACCGCGTCAAGATCACCGCGACTCATGGCTTCGTACCCCTGCCGCGCAAGCCTCACCAGGTCGGGGGTCGTGGACTCCTCGTGCATCCTACGATGAAGTATCCAGGACCGCCGCTTCCAGCAGCCAAGCGAGCGTCTGGCCGGCCTCGCGTCGGGTTAGTCGCTTAGGACGAAGACGAGCAGTCCCGGGCAGGCCCTTCCGGACGCCTCCTTCCACTAGCGAAGCAGTCGTGATCGTGTTGTGGCTCTCGTAGTCGCGGGGACGCGGCGCTTATCGAGGCACATAGCCACCGGTCCCATGACCTTTAGGCCATCGACGCACCCTCTCTCGATTGAAGCGGGTTGCTATCCCCCACGCACCGAGCGCCGCGCCGGCGGCCAGCGGCCCGAAGGTCGGGTAGGCGTAACGCGCGTCATAGCTGTTGCCGGCAACTGCGAGTATCGCCGAGAAAATTGCTGTGAGCGTGAATAGGATCGCGCCCCAGCGCTGACGACCCGTCAGCAGCGGCGCACCGACGATCGCCACCAGCAAAAGCACCATGAGCAGAGCGCCCCGCACGCGGGTGTGCTCCTCATAGAACACGAGTGGGAGGATGGAGCCCGACTGTCTCGTGTAGGCCTGATAATGGGGATAGTAGCCTGCGATGACTACGGGCCGTCCAGTGGCGGTGAGCAGTTCTTCTCTTAGCGTTGTGGGCGTGTAACCTTCGCCGGATTGATTGGTGATGTAGAAGGGCAGCCCATGCAGGATGGCCTTGAGGTAGGCGATCGGCTCCTGCTCGATCGCAGCGACGCTGAATCTCTCCAGCGTGGTGTTCCAGCCCGCCGGATCACGGGGCGTGTAGAAGCGGATCGCTGGTGAGGATACGGAGTACTCAAATCCGTTTTGGCTCATACGGTGACCGAGCGGTTCCGTGGGGCACAAGAGCCGCGTGCCCTTGGGTGGTGTGAACTGCGAGCAGTCAGCGAAGGTGGCTACTCGGGCGTAGAGATTCCAGCCGCCCTCCCGCACATATCCCCAGTATCCGGTGACCAGGCCCTGTGCGGTGACGTAGGCAAGGACCATCGCGACGATCGCGAGGGCAGCCGACGTCGCGCTGCGCAGCCGGCGGCGACGCGACCCCGGAGTAGCGAGCAGTAGTAGCGGGGGCACGAGTAACGCGCTCGCAAGGCCTACGGGCTTGATCAGGAACGAGACGCCGATTGCAACGCCCGCAAGCAGCGGCCAACGTAACCCCGGTTCGCTCAGCGCGCGGACGGCCGCGTAGACGCCGACGGCCTGAGCAAATGCGAACGGGGCGTCGCCGAGCAGCGTGTGCTCGAGGAACAGTCCCGTCCCTCCGAAGAACACTATGGCTGCGGGAAGAAGTCCCAGGTACGGCGGCGCACCCGTACGCCGTACTGCCTTATAGAGCAGCACGCCTGTGGCGATCCCGAGGATGTGCTGCACGAGAATCGTGACGCTCAGATCGCTGCTGAAGACGTGAATTATCCTCAGAAGGATCGGGTAGCCGGCGAGTTTTTGGTAGAAGTTGGCATATTCTGGGCTGCCGAAGAGTGCCTTCTCCGCGGAAGACACGTAAAGACTGGAATCTGGGAACCCCAGGAATGCCTGGCTGTACTCCACAATGAGCCAAGCCCGCACGGCAATCGCGCCGGTAGTCAGGACCGTCATACCGACGACTGCCACTCTTTGGCTGCGATCGAGGGCGTGCCAATGTCGATTGAGGTAAGCGCAAGCGCGGTTGAGAGGCGCGCCGGGGACCGACAAACCCATGTGGATCCCCCTCTCGTCTGGCACCAGGCCCGACATGGTAGCCCGGCCTCTGCGCACGGTGCGAGAGACTCGCGGGAGCTAGGAGGTTCGACGGGTGAAGCGGAAGTCTGCAGAGCAGCCGAGGCGACCTCGCCTCGTCCAGAGCTGTGCCAAGAACGTTGAAGGAGGCTGGAGTAGAAAACCCAGATTCTGAATGCGGTGCTGTCGAGGAGATCGAGGAGCCGGGTGCTGTTGTTCCGGTGGCCCTCCGTGGCCGGCTGTGCAGGCGGAGGCCGCAAACCGCCCTTGCGGTAAGGCGTCGTGGCGGGCGACGTTGGGCCAAGGTCGCGCGCGAGCGCGGTGACTCGGCGGGTAGCCGACACGGACCCCACACAGCCGGTATCCAGGCGGACCAGGCGTCATGCGACGGGTGGGGAGGCACTCTCAGCGGACCATGTGCACTCGCCCGTGCTCCGAAGTGCCAGACACTCGCTTCGCCATCGCGAAGGAGAAGTCTCGCGGGTCGTTGCGGCGAGCCAGCCAGATGCTCGCGCGATCGCTGGAGCAGGTCCTTGCCCGGCGTCGCGTTGCCGGCTCGGTCAGACGCTTACGCGGTAGTGGAGGTGAACGACGCCGTTTCGGAACCGGCGCTCATCGAGAAGTTCGAGTTGCGCGCGGACGTTGTCTGGCAGGGCGCGCTTGCCGCCTCCCACCACGATCGGGCACAAGAACAGATGGCACTCGTCGACCAGTCCTGCGCCGATTGCGTGGCCAGCGAGCTCGGCACCCCCGACTGTGATGTCGGCCCCCGAGGACTGCTTGAGCCGCCGGACGGCGTCTCGATCGAACTCGTGCTCGATCCGCGTCCTCGCGCTGGACACCGTCTGAAGCGCCCGGGAATAGACGATCTTCTCAGCTGCCCGCCAGATCCCAGCGTAGTCCCAGAACACTGCCGGCTCATCGGCCTCGGTGCTCGCGGTCTCCCAGGACACCATCGTCTCGTACATCCGGCGCCCGTATAGGTAGGTGCCGATCGGCCGCTCGAGATCGTTGACGAACGCATGCACCTCGTCATCCGGCGCCGCCCAGTCGAACTTTCCCTGATAGTCCTCGACGTACCCGTCAAGCGAGGCGATCGCCGCATAGATCAGCTTGGCCATCTCCACTCCAACCGGTCGTTACGCCGCAGCCACGGCCGCACACGCTGAGACCGCGATCCGCCGCCAAAATATCATCGGTCGCGGCATCGCAGTAGCACGAGTACAGACCGACTCGCTCATCCCGCGCCGCGCATGTAGCGCGAAGCGAGGTGAGTGGAGGACGCCAAGCCGTGTCGAGCAAACAGTGCTCGCACCTCGCGTCACGGCGCCTTATGATCGCTGTCGTGAGCGACACGCGGCCGAATGTCTTCGCTGAGAGGTTCAGCAGGGAGCGCGCCGGCCTGCGGGCCGAGCCGGTCGTGAAGGCCGCGGGGGGCGAGCTGCTCGGCGGGACGCTGTACGAGCTGGCTCCGCGGTACGAGGGCGTCCCGCTGCACATCCACCACGGAATGGAGGAGCTGGCCATCGTGATCTCCGGCCGGCCGACGCTACGGACACTCGAGGGCGAGTCCAAGCTCGCGCCCGGGGACATCGTCGCCTTCCCCCGGGGCCGCCGGGGCGGCCACACGCTGGCTAATCGAACCGACGAGCCGGTGCGGTACCTGATGGTGTCCAACAAGGTGATGCCCGAGCTGGTGGAGTATCCCGAGGATGGCACGATCCGCGCCCTGACCCGAGGCCGGTTCGACCCGCCCAACGCGGACGAAGACCCGGCCGACCGCCTGAATCTGCAGTTCAAGCGCTCAGACGCCGAGGAGCAGTAGCCCGGCCACCCCAGCTGCGTGTGGCTTCGCTGGCTCCGAGTCTGAGTGGGTGAGGCGCCCTCATCCGGTTGAAGTGATTTCCGCGGGCCATTCGGCGCCGCCAGCGAGCTGGCTGCGAACCTCCACCAGCTCGAGACCGAGCGCCTCGAGCTGGTGGATCACTCCGTACAGCGCGGGCTGGTCGGGAAGCGGGCCGGACAGCAGCGTGTCGTGACCGCGCGACGCTCGAGGACTCAACAGGCATGGCCGAGGGCGTGCCTGCTCTCGTTCCTGACCGAGCGGGGCTCGCGGTGGCAAACTGCGGGTGATGCTGCTCCTCGCTACCGACTGGTCGACGATCGCCTCGTTTGCCACCGGCGCCGGCACGCTCGTGCTCGCCCTCGCCACGTTCGCGTCGGTCCGCTCCTCGAACCACTCGGCGCGCATCGCCGAGGCGGCGCTGCAGGAGCAACGCCGGCCCGTGCTGGCCTCCTCACGCTTTGACGATCCGGTTCAAAAGATCATGTTCGTGGAAGGCCACTGGGTGAGAGCGGCCGGTGGTCGGGCCGCCGCCGAGCACGTCGATGGCACCGTGTACCTCGCGATCAGCCTCAGGAACGTCGGCAGCGGAATCGCGGTGTGCCAGGCATGGTCGATCAGGCCCGGGACCGTCGCGGCGGCGCGCGACATGCCGACGCACGCTCCGTTGGAGGAGTTTCGCCTTCAGACGCGGGACCTCTATGTACCGGCGGGCGATATCGGCATGTGGCAGGGAGCCCTCCGCCACCCGGATGACTCGTTGCGCGCAGCCGTCGCCGAGGCGATCGATTCGGGCGATGGGCTGTTGGTCGAACTGCTATACAGCGACCAGGTCGGTGGCCAGCGGACGATCACCCGCTTCGGGCTTTCTCCCTCGAACGACTCGTGGCTGGCGAACGTGGCCAGACACTGGTATCTCGACTGGGACGGACCTCGGCCAGAGCGCGATGTGCACGCGGCAACGGAGAGGGTCTGGAGCGAGCGCGACGCCGCCGAGCAGAAGGCGGAGGCGCCGAGCGAAGGCGAGCTGGGCGCCGTCCCCGACGCCGATGGCACGCCGGTCCAGGACGGCGTCGCGTCGGATGCCGCGCAGGCCAGTGCGACGGAGCCGCCGGGGCCGGATCCCTCGCGACACGACGGCTGACTCGAGGGCGACCTCTGCGCCGTCCATTCAGACGAGCGCCGCAACCTCCTCCCGCTCGACCACGCAGACCTGGTCGCGTCCACTCAGCTTGGCCCGGTAGAGCGCTGCATCGGCCTTCGCGAACACCGTCTCGTAGTCGAACTTCTCGCCTCGGTCGGACGCGCCGACGCCGAAGCTCATCGTGACGGGCACACCGCCGCCCAGGTCATTGGCGGACACCGCCTCGCGCAGTTGATCGGCGAGCTCAGCGGAGCGCTCGAGATCTGATCCAGGCAACACGATCAGGAACTCCTCGCCGCCGATCCGATAGGCGAGGTCGAATGCGCGCAGCTGCTTGCGCATCAGATAGGCGACCTCCTTCAGCACCGCGTCGCCGGTTGCGTGTCCATGTGTGTCGTTGACGCTCTTGAAGCGGTCCAGGTCCCCAACGATCAACCCGATCGGATCGCCGGTCACCGCCGACTGCTGAGCGAGCTCGTCGACGCGTGCGCGCAAAGCCTTGCGGTTCAGCATTCCCGTCAGCTGATCGATGACGGCGTCGCCGCGGTGTTGGATGTCCGACTGCATCAACGGCGTTGAGAGGATCGCGACGCAAATCACCAGCGTGAACGGAACGACCACGAGCGCCGGTTCCCTGAGGACCTGGTGAGCATCGACGCCGAAGGCGACCGCCAGTACGAGAACGATCGTGATGAGGACCCCGGCGATCACGCCGCGCATCGAGAAGCGCGAGCTCAACACGACCGGCGCTATCGCAAGCCATGAGATCCCCGGAGCGTGTGCACCACCGGCCAGCATCACCGCCCCCGCGATGGTGAGCTGACAGCCGACAAACGCAGCAAACATCGGGTACTCCGGCCGGGCGACCCGCGACTTCAGCCGGTCGGCGGTGGCGAAGAAAACCGCGGCGGGGGGCAGGAACAAAAGCGGCCACCACCCAACCCACGGGCCGAGAAGTACGAGCGATAGGCCGAGAATGCCAATGGCCCATTGTCTAGCGGGGCGCACGCGCTCGTCCATGTCGAGCATGCGCTGCCGGTCAAAGCCGTCGCGGCACAGCCAAGAACTCGAGCTCGCCGGCGGCTCGTAGGCGGACGGCGCGCCAGATTCCTGGTCGGACACATCAGACTCCACGGGCAGCGTCGCGGGGGTCTCGGCGGTGCTCAGGGGCGAGCGGATCGCGTATTTCATGGGAGTTCGTTGACCTACCGGGCGCAGCTCGCGCGCATTCACGGTCAACGCTGGAGCGCCATTTCCGGCCCAGGTCTGAAGGAACGTCTCGGCGGCGTCTGCGTCCAGGGGCCGGGCAAGGAGGAAGCCCTGGCCGCTGTCGCAGTGCTCCCGTTGCAGCATGGACAGCTCCTGCGGCTGCTCGATCCCCTCGGCTAGCGTCTGGATCGACAGCGCCTTGCCGAGCTGGACAAGGGTGTGGATGAAGGTCTCGCCTTCGGGATTCTCGGTCAGCCGGGAGATGAACGACCGGTCGATCTTGAGCGCGTCGACGGGGAACTGCTGGAGATGGGCGAGCGAGGAGTACCCGGTGCCGAAGTCGTCGATCGCTATCCGCACGCCGAGCTCCCTGATGGCGGTCAGCCGCCGAGCGGCCTCCTCGGCGTTGCGCATGAGAGTCGTCTCGGTGACCTCGAGGGTCAGCGCGCTGGCATCCAGTCCGCTCTCTGAGAGTGCGTTCCTGACGTCGTCGACGAACTCGTCGCTGTCGAGCTGACGCGCCGACACGTTGACGGCCATTCCGATCGAATGTCCAGCCTCGCTCCATATCGCGCCCTGACGGCAGGCCTCCTGAAGGACCCACTGCCCGACCTCGATGATCAGTCCGGTCTCCTCGAGCAGGGGAATGAAGTCATTCGGTTGGACTACGCCTCTGCTCGCGTGTCTCCAGCGGATCAGGGCCTCGACTCCGGTGGGGCTCATGTCGCTCAGGTTGAACGTCGGCTGATAGACCAAGGAGAACTCGTCGTTCAAGAGCGCATCGCGCAGGTCCATTCCGAGTTCCATACGGCTTTGGACCGCGTCTTTCATCCCGGGCTCGAACACGGCGTAGCGGTTCTTGCCGTCCCACTTGGCCTGGCGCATCGCGATGTCCGCGTCGCGGAGGAACTCCTCGGCCGAGGATCGCGCGACCGTCGCCACCCCAATGCTCGCGGTCACGCTCACGTGAGCCTTGTGCTCTCCCGCGAGCCTGAATGGTTCCTCGAGTGCTTCCTGCAGACGCTCGGCGATCAGCTCGGGTCCTTCTGTGGGCGAGAGCTCCTCGGCGATCACGACGAACTCGTCCCCGCCAAGGCGCCCGAGCGCATCGGTATCGCGTACAGCGCCATCGAGTCTCTCGGCTACCGCCCGCAGCAGCTCATCGCCGGCGCCGCGGCTCAGCGTTTCGTTGATGGACTGGAAGTTATCCAGACCGACGAACAGCACCGCGACCGGGGTTTTGTGGCGACGGGCGCGCATTAGCATCTGCCTCGCGCGGTCCAGGATCAAGGTGCGGTTCGGCAGCCCGGTCAGCGCGTCGTGAGTGGCCATGAACGCGAGCTCCTCCTGACGGCGTTCGAGCTCCTCCTGTCGCTGTTCGAGCTCTTCATCTGTCCTCTGGCGCTCGGTCTCGGAGTTCTCGCACATCCGCAGGAGCGAGACGTCGAGCCCAAACTGCACGACCGCCAGAGCATGGGAGAGGGCCTGTGAGGAAACGCCCAGTTCGGCGGCGCTCTCGCGCAGGACCTCAGACACCGCGTCGCGCCAGTACATGCCGCGTTTGGTCACCTCATTCAGCGGCGCCGCGCGCTGCGCAGCCAAGTGGCCGAAGATTTGCCCCGCCTCCCGACGGGCTTTGCGACTCACGTCGGGATCCCCCCCGACCATCCACTTCGCCACTGCAATCGTCGATGTCGTGCAGATTCGCTCGAAGCTCTCCCGGACAGTCGCGTCGAGAGCCTGGCCGGATACTCTGGTTCGCGAGCGCGTTCGGTCGACCACATCCTCGGTCCGCGCGCTCAGCGCTTCGCCGAGGCGACGGATATCCTCCTGCGGCTGCTCTACCGGAGCGGGCTCCGGAGCCAGCGCTGGCGCTCGCGTCGCGTCCTCTCCTGAACTCTGGTGAGAGTCTTGAAGCGCCATATCAGCTTAAAGAGTCGGCGCCCAGCACACGCTCCTTGACGGTGCCTGCTTCGCGTAAACAACCGATGATCGGCTCTGCAGAGCCCGCTCGTCCGCCCCTGCGCTCGCTCTGGCGCGAGACATTCTCTTCGCCCCCGCTCTCGCGCGCGCAATCTCCTCATGCCCATCGTCGAATCACCTCCCCTAGGAACGCCTCACCTAACTAGTGGTCGTAGGCGTCCTTGACCGCGTGCCTGGGGTCGTGGCTGCCGGGCGCGGCCGCGGACGCCCGTTTGACTTGGCTCGCGGTGCGAGCTCGCTCTCCTGTGCTGCGAGGCCGATCCATCGGGAGAGAGCACTCGGGTCTAGAGTTGGCCTGCCGAGCAGGTATCCCTGGACCGCATGGAGCCCGAGATCGCGAACAGCGTCAAGATCGACTGGACGTTCGACTCCCTCCGCGACCACGGTCGACCCGAGATCGAGGGCGAGCGAGAGAAACGCGCTGACCGCCACGCGCCGCGCGTGATCGTCGGCGATTCCGTGTATCAGTGACCGATCCACCTTGATGAAGTCGGGTTGCAGCTCGAGCACATGGCGCAACGATGCGTACCCGGCGCCGGCGTCGTCGACCGCGATGCGCAAGCCCTGCTCGCGCAGCGGCGCGAGTTCGCGGTGCAGCGCGCTGTAGCTATCGACGGCCGAGTGCTCGGTGATCTCGACGACCAGTTGGGTGAGGGGGAGATCGGTGCGTAGATTCGCACGGCGCGCCAGCTCAACCAGCGCATCCGGGGACACGTTCAGCGCCAGGAACTGTTCCGGACCGAGGGACGGGATGACCTTCCAGGCCTCGCGGATCGCCAGCCGTTCGAGTTCGAGGCTGAGGTCCACGGTCCTCGCTAGGATCAGCGTCACGTCGGGCGCGCCGAATGGGTGGGGAAAGCGGGCGAGCGCCTCGATGCCGATGCATCGCCCGTCGTGCAGGTCCATGATCGGCTGGTAGGCGATATCGACTCTCTCGGACTCGACCAGGCGCATGATGTCTGCTTCGAGCCGTTCTCGTGCGCGCTGTTCGTCCAGGTCGGGCACGATCAGCTCGCCGAGCATCGACATGAACCGGACATCACGCTCGTCAAGCGTTGGGTCGGGTGTATGGCTGAGGCCGCACAGAGCTCCGTATGACGTCCCATCCGACAGCCGCAGGGGAACTCCGATGAAGGAGCCGATGGGGGCCTGGCGCGCTAGGGGAAGCTCGCAGACCCGCTCGTCGACAGTCGCGTCGTGGATGAGGTTTGGAATCTCTCCTGCAAGGAGCAGCCGGCAATAGCTGGAGTCGCTCGACGGGTCATCGACGAGGTCCGACTGGAATGACGAGATGTCGCCGGCGACCGCGCGGGAGACCTCACCGGCAACGGTCAGCTCGGCCAGAAACACCACATCGAGTCCAAGATGGCAGTGGGCGAGTGCGACGACGCGGTCGAGTTCGACCCGCCCGTTGTGCGGACCGAGCAAACCTTTCATGGGCGTCAGCATCGATTGGTCGCCTCTCTCGTCGGTCACAACGCCATACGGACTGTCCCGCCGCTGCGCGACGTTGCGACCCCCTGATCATCGGCCAGCCGGCGTTTTGCCTTGAGACGGCGAACGACCACTCGACGAGTCGCTCGCATCCGCGGTAATGCCTAGTGTGGACAGCGCTACGTAGCCGGACTCTGTCGGCGATTCACGACGTCAGCGAGCGCCGTCAGCGGCACCGGTGAACAGCGCTGGCGCTGGGGCGCTCCCCGGTAGGTTCCTGAGCTCGGCGTCGAGTTGCGCGACTAGCGGCGAGTCGGGCAGGTGCTCCTGCAGGAGCGTCAGGCATCGTTGATAGTTGGCCAGGCGGCGCTTGCGCGGTTGGCGCTTGCGATCAGCGTGCCCGGCTGCGGGATGGACTGCGCTGCCATCGAGGCTCAGCTCCCGTGCCTTCGAGATCTTGTCGGCAGCGAACAGCATTAGCGCCTCTTCCCCGGCGTGGGCTACCTGGCTGCGCAGCGCGGCCTTGCGCGCCGTATAGCTGGGGATGTGCTCGTCCTCGGTTAACGCGAGCACGAGCGTGGCGACCCTGGTACCGAAGCGCTCGCGCAGATCGGGCGCACGCGCCGGTGTCTTCTCGATCACGTCGTGCAGCGCCCCGGCGGCGACCAGGTGGTCAGGTGCGCCGGCCTCATAGAGCAGCGATGCGACCTCGCGCGCGTGAACGATGAATGGCGCACCGTCGGCCTCCCGGACTTGGCCTGCGTGCAGCTCTCGAGCGTAGTCGAGCGCGGCCTGCGTCTTCGGAAGCCCGTGCGCCGAGTTGGGCATACCCCCTGCCACCCCCACGCCTCGAAACTAGCCTAACTCCGCAAAATCCGCGAAAACCATTTACATAAACGTCGCAAAATGCGGAACATTCGGCGAAGTGCGCGCCTCGATCACCCACGCCACACGGGCGCGATGCGCGGTATAAGGCGCGACTATGGAGTCAATGCCAAACAACGGAGGTCAGCATGAGCACCATCGACGAGGAGATGGTCTTGGCGCACTTCATCGTTTCAGATGATGTCGAGCGTTCCCGCCGCTTTTACACCGAAGTGCTTGGCGGCAAGACAGTCATCTCCGGCGAGGTGAACGACGACGTGACGTACGTCGCGCTAGCCAACAGCTGGATCATCATCAATGTCGGAGGAGGTCCGACCGACGACAAGCCAACCGTCACGCTCGAGACGCCGCCCGACCCAGATCGGGTGAGCAGCTTTCTCAACATCCGGGTCGCGGACATCCAAGCTGTGTACGCCCAGTGGAGCGCGCGGGGGGCCCAATTCCTGACGCCGCCCAAGCAGCACGAGACCGAGATACGCTGCTACGTCCGCGATCCCGACGGCTACATAATCGAGGTGGGTCAGACGACGCTGCCCAGAGGTTGGCGTCCACCGTCCTGACCACCTGTGTGGGCACGCTGCAACAGCTCGGCGAGGACCTCCGGCGGCTGCGCACCGGCGACTCCGAGGGAGCGGTCGACGACGAAGAACGGCACGCCGCTGATGCCGAAGGCGGCGGCGGTCCGCTCGTCCTCGCGGACGTCCTCGGCGTATCGGTCGGAATCGAGCACCTCCCGCACATCCTCGGCCGGGAGGCCTAGCTCGGTCGCGAGCCGCTCGAGCGCCGCCGGCTCGCCGATGGGTACGCCCTCGGTGAAGTAGCCGCGCATCAGACGCTCCTTCAGCTCCCACTGCAGCCCGCGTTCGGCGGCGAGGTGCAGCAGCCGGTGCGCGTCGAAGGTGTTCCCCCTGCGGGCGATGTCGAAGCGCAGCTGCAGACCCTCTGCGGCGGCCAGGTCGACGACGTTCTGCTGCATCGCGCGGGCCTGCTCGACCGAGACGCCGTACTTCTGGGCGATGTGGGTGACGCCGTCGACGTCGAGGGAGCGCGGAGCGGACGGGTCGAGCTCGAAGCTGCGCGCGTTCACCTGCACCTGATCGCGGTGCTCGAAGCCACCCAGGGCGGCTTCGAAGCGGCGTTTGCCGATGTAGCACCAGGGACAGACCACGTCCGACCAGATCTCGACCTCCACGCCCTCGGCCCAAGCCCTTCCTAGGCCCCCACGAGCCCCTCGATCGCCGCGTCGAACGACGTCGGACCGGTCGGGGAGAAGGTCCTCATCGTGCCTCCACTCGCACCGAGCAGGAACGACGGGGTTCCGGTGAGACCAGCGTTCTCGGCCGCGTGCGCGTCGCTGGCGATCTCCTCGGCGAGCTCCGGGTCCTTGCGCTCGGTTGCCCATCGCCGGAGGTCTAGGTGCGGGATCTGACTCGCGATCCCCTCCAGGTACGTCTCAGTGACGTAGCCTGAGCCCTCCTCGCCCTGCTCGGCGTAGAAGGTCTCGACGAAGTGCCACGCCTTGTCCTGCTTGCCAGCCGCCAGTGCCGCGACGTGCTGCGCCACGAACACGTCCGACTCCCGCGTCGCCGTCTGCAACGCGCGGTACTCAATTCGCAACTTGTCGGTCCTTACCCACCGTTGGATGATCGAAGGCAGAACACCGAGCGAGAAATCCCTGCAGAACGGGCACTCGAGGTCGCCGAAGTACTCCAGCGAGACCGGCGCAGCCGGCTCGCCGAGTGTGTTTGCGCTCTGCGGGATGTCCGCGAGAAGCGCGTTGACCTCGTCGCTGTCGTCGGTTGAACTCATTTTGCGAACCGCAGCTCCACGTCGTGGCCGTGATCTGTCTGCGGCGAACCTAGCACCGGATGCAGCAAACGTGTACTCGACGTCGACGAGGCGATGACGGCTGGGGGGTCGACGACGATCCGCAGAACCGCCGCGCGGATAACGCGTGCTCGGTTGGCCCTCTCGGCTGCGGCGGCCCAGGCGGCTCAGGCGAAGGCCAGGCAGGCTTGACTCGCTACCCCTCGCCGTGCTCGCGCCTTCTCGTGGCAGCTGCCTTCGCCGCGGCCTCTGTCCGGTGCTGCTGCGGATGCACGCCCAGTTCGTGCCAATCGGTCTCGGAGAGATCGACGTCGTAGTGCTCCGCCGCCTTCTCGATGTTCGCGAACGCCAGCGCCCGGTCGGCATCAGAGACGTCGATCACCTGGTCGAATCGCGCCACCGCGTTTCGAACATGCTGTGCATCGGTCAATGGCTCCTTGCGCTGCTCTGGAAAAGCGAAGACCGTATCCGGCAGGTCGCTCCGCCCCGTCAGACGGCCGTGCTTCTCATCCGGTTTCCAGGTTGCCTCTATGGGTGGGCTCACTTGACACCTCCGTTCGACGATTGCCGTCCCCAAGGATTCCACTGTCCACATCCACATGCCCGTGCGGCGCGCCGCAACGATCCGTGCGCTCCCCCGGGGCTGAGGCCGTCGCCGCAGCACGCGCCAGCTTCGCCTCACACTCACCGGGTCGCCACGCGGATGCCCACTGCGGCTCCGCGATCAGGCAATATCACCGACAACAACTGGCGTAGGGACGGTCCAGCTCGAACCGCCGCGCCGGACCCTACGAGTTATCGGACGGAGATGAAGGAATGGATCTTCAAGAGACGCTGGAAAAGGTCGTGGAGCTCGCGCGAGAGGAGCTGCACGTCGTCCGTAAGCGCGCCGAGGAGAAGACGCCGGCCCGCGACCACGGTAAGAACTACCACGAGGCGCAGGCGGCCGCCGACCGCCTGGATCACTATGCCCACCAGCTCTACGGGCTTCACGACGCCGAGTATCGCGATGGCTGGAGGCACGCCAGCGCAGGCGATCGCGACTAGCGCCTGCGGCGCACTTCGGGGAGTCGATCGTCCGCCATCCATCACGGGGTTTGGGCCACCCGACCCGCCGGTGCCAGGTGGTCTACAGCAGCTTGCAGACCCAGCGCGATCACCCCTTCTTCGATGCCTAGCGCACCTTGCTGCGTTTCAGCCTGCTAGCGAGGTAGAGGATGAGGAGCGCCGCGACGGCGATCGCCAAGTAGACGTCATAGCGCGTGGCTGCGGTGTAGATGGTGTTGATGTGGCTACCCGACGCGTAGCCGATGCTCGTCCACACGGCCACCCACAGCGCCGCCCCGATCGCGTTGAAGATCAGAAAGCGCGCCCAGTGCATGCCCGACACACCGGCGATGATCCCGTTCGCCTGTCGCAGGCCCTCGATGAAGCGCGCGGCTACGACGATCTTTGCGCCGTGGCGCTCGAAGAAGGCCGTGGCCCTATCGAGACGCTCACGCGTGATCAGCACGTAGCGGCCGTAGCGCTCGATCAAGGGGCGGCCGCCGAAGTGGCCGATCGCGAACCCGATGTTGTCGCCGAGCACGGCGGCGATGAAGCCGACGAGTGCGACCGCGACCACATTCAGGCGACCCGTGCCGGCATAGACGGCGCCGAGTACCAGGATCGTCTCGCCCGGGACCGGTACCCCGAAGTCCTCGAGCAGGACAAACCCGGCGACGGCGAGATAGCCGTAATGATCCAACGCCGGCTCAAGCGAATGCAGAACGCCCGGAAGGTGCTGGGGGGCGGTCACCGCAAGCGGTGTTCCGCTCAAGGGCCAGGCCATGTGGTGAGATAGTCGCACGATGGATTTCGCGACGGGCGCGGGCGATCACCCGGCGCTCGCGACGGATCGATACCGAGGGCAAGCGCCAGCCTCCATCAGCGGCCATTGCTGGGCACCGGCGTTCATAGACCTCTCGCCCGCGTCGTGTCCGAACGGCTCTCGACGATCACGCGCGCGCCGTCTGCCAGGCGCGGAGGCGAGCCGAAGAACCGTCGTCGAGCACCCGTTCGTCGTCTCAAGGCTCCGACGCGCGCGGCCGATCCTCGCGTCATGGAGCCGATCGAGCTCTCGGGAGTCATCGGCGCGCTCTCCTATGCGCTGGACATCGCCGAGGGCCAGCCGCCCGGCCACGCCGTCAGATCGTGCCTGATCGGCATGCGCTTGGCCGAGGAGCTCGATCTGCCCGCCGTCGATCGCGCCGATCTCTTCTACGCGCTGCTGCTCAAGGACGCAGGCTGTTCGGCCAACGCCAGCCGCATGGCCGCTCTGTTCGCAGCCGATGACCGCGCGGCCAAGGCGACGTCGAAGCTCGTCGACTGGTCCAAGCCCCGCGCCGCGCTGCTCTGGTCGCTGCGGACGGTCGCGCCGGGGGGCGGGCTTCGGGGGCGCGTGCGGGTGCTGCGCGGCATCCGCGACGAAGGCGACGTGACCCGCCAGTTCATGGAGACGCGCTGCGACCGCGGAGCGGAGATCGCACGCATGCTTTTCCTGTCCGAGCAAACCGCCGCCGCGATCCGCAGCCTTGACGAGCACTGGGACGGGCGCGGCATGCCGGACGGCCTAAGCGGAGAGGAGATCCCGCTCGCCGCCCGCATCCTGTGTATGGCGCAGACGGTCGAGGTGTTCCACGCTAGCGGTGGCGTCAAGGCCGCGCGCGCGATGGCCAAGCGCCGCCGCGGCCGCTGGTTCGACCCCTCCCTCGTCGACGCGTTACTGAACTTCTGCGATGAGCGGGAGTTCTGGGCCGCGCTCGAGGCGCCCGATGTTTCGCAGTGGGAGCCGCCGGACCTCGCGCTTGCCGGCGACGACGACCGTCTCGACCGCATCGCCGAGGCGTTCGCGCGGGTGATCGACGCCAAGTCCCCATTCACCGCCCGTCACTCGCAGCGCGTGGCGGAGATCGCGGACGGGATCGCAGCATCTCTCAGCTTCGACGCCGACGAACGACGAGTGCTGCGACGCGCCGCGCTGCTGCACGACATCGGCAAGCTCGCCATCTCCAACCAGATCCTCGACCGGCCGAGCAATCTCACCGATGAGGAGTTCCGCGCGATTCAGACCCACCCCGTTTACACGCTGCGCATCCTCGAGCGTGCGCCCTGCTTCTCAGAGCTGGCGGACCTCGCCGCCAGCCACCACGAGAAGCTCGACGGCAGCGGCTACCCCCGGTCACTCGGAGCTGACACGTTGGACCTGCCGATGCGAGTGCTCGCCGTCGCCGACATCTATGAGGCCCTGACGGCGAACCGCCCCTACCGCGAGCCGCTCTCCGTCGAGGCGGCGCTCGCGGTCATTGACCGAGACGTTCCCGAGCGACTCGATGCCGGCGTCCTCCGCGCGCTCGAGATTCATCTCTCCCGCTCCCGTGAGATCCCGGTGCGGGAGCTCGCACCCGCGCACCGGCGCGTCGCCTGACGGCGAGGCCCGGATCGCCAAATCGGCCGCCGAGCAGCATGTTGCCGATACCGGCGGCGACTGGTGCGACGAGCGTCCCGGCCGCGTACGGTTCTCTATTCCGGCTTACCTTGCTCGACCCAGCCTTCGAACAACTCGACCCGTTCGGGGGGCCAGGGACCGTCGCACGGCATGGAGCCGTTCTTTAGGCGCTCTGCGATCGCGTCAGCGTGGGACTTGACGTCGGCGTAGGACCACAGATCGAATGCTCTGCGCATCGAATCGCGATCCTTCTCCCGGAACAAAGGCTTGATGTCGGCGTCGAAGCTGATCTCCGGTCCGGCCGCCTGCATAACGCGTCCTCTCTGGCGTGTCGCGCAACCATATCCTGCCGGGGCCGGCTTGCGCGCTCGAGCGCGGGCCAAGACGGCCTCGTCACCTGCCCCTCCCGTGGAGACTGTGCGCGTTGTCGATCGACACCCCCGCGACCCATTCCTTAGTCTGTGAGCGTGCTCGGTACCGCTTTTGGCCCGGTGCATCAGCAGTATCTGCTGGAGGCTCGGCAGATGCAGGCTCTGTCGTTCACCGTCCACATCCCGCTTGTCTGCTTCGGGATCGCGTTCCCCGCGATGGTGCTTTTCATGGAGTGGCTCGGGATGCGAACCGGCGACTCGCTCTATCGGACAGTGGCCCGACGCTGGAGCCGGATCATGTTGGCGCTGTTTGCGATCGGCGTGATCACGGGCACGATCCTCAGCTTTGAGATGGGTCTGCTGTGGCCGAACTTCACGGCGAGCTACGGCAGCGTGTTCGGGCTGGGATTCGCTATCGAGGGATTCTCGTTCTTCATGGAGGCGATCTTCATCGGGATCTACTCCTACGGATGGGACCGGCTGTCACCGCGAGCGCACTTCCTGTCCGGGCTGCCAATTGTGATCACCGGCTTCACCGGTTCGCTTTCGGTGATCTCGGTCAACGCCTGGATGAACCATCCTGGAGGATTTCACCTCGTCGGCGGCAAGGTGGTCGACGTCCATCCGTGGGCGGCGCTGTTTGGCAATTCGCTGCTGTGGTCGGAGCTGATCCACATGTACATCGCCGGCTACATGGTCACGGGGTTCGTGATGGCGGGCGCGTACGCGTTCTGCCGGCTGCGTGGGCGGTGGACTCGGTACGAGCGCGTTGCGATGACGATCCCGCTCACGATCGCCTCCCTGGCGGCGCCGGTCCAGGTGCTCGTCGGCGACTGGATCGCGCGGGTGATCGCGGTGCAGCAGCCGATCAAGCTGGCCGCGATCGAGGGGCTCTACAGGACCACCCGCGGCGCGAGCGAGCACGTCCTCGGCTGGTACACCAACGGCCAGATCAAATACGGGATCGGGATCCCGCACCTGTTGTCGCTGCTGGCCTTCCACAGCTGGAACGCCCGCGTGACAGGCCTTGACACGGTCTCGGCGAGCCAGCGCCCGCCGGTAAACGTCACCCGCCTCTCGTTCCAGACCATGGTCGGAATCGGCACGCTGTTGGCGTTGCTCGGCCTCCTCTATCTGTTCGTGCGCATCCGCCGCCGCCGGCTTCCACTCTCCAAATGGTTCTACTGGGCGGTTGTCGTGTCGGGGCCCGCCGCGACGGTGGCGCTCATCGCCGGCTGGGTGACGACCGAGGTCGGACGCCAGCCCTGGGTGGTCTATCACGTGATGACGACCGCGCAGTCCGTCACCGGTGCGAGCGGGATCCCCGTCGGTTACACCGTCCTCGTCATCGCGTACGTCGCCGTAGCCGGTGCGCTGGTGTGGATCCTGCGCCGGCTGGCACGCTCGCCGCTTGACCTCCCCGGCGCCGACGCACCTCCCGACTCCACCCCGCTGCCCGCCTGATGCTCGACGCTCTCCCGCTCGTGTTCGTGCTCATCGGCCTGGTGCTGTACACGGTGCTCGCCGGCGCGGACTTCGGCGCCGGCATGTGGCAGCTCGTCAGCGGCACCGGTGAGCGGGGCGAGCGGGTTCGCGACCACTGCCACCACTCGATGGGGCCCGTCTGGGAGGCCAATCACGTGTGGCTCATCTTCGTCCTGACCGTCACGTGGACCGCATACCCCGTGTTCTTCGGGTCGGTCGCCTCGACGCTCGCTGTCGCGCTGTTCATCGCCGCGGTCGGCATCATCCTGCGCGGCGCCAGCTACGCGCTGCGCTCCGGCGCCGCCGGGACTCGCGAGCTGCGGACGATCGATGGGGTCTTCGCGGTTGCGTCGCTGGTGACGCCGTTCGCGCTCGGCGCGGCCGCGGGCGCCATCGCGGCCGAACGCGTCCCGGTCGGCAACGCGGCTGGGAATCTCATCACCAGCTGGCTGAACCCGACGTCAATCCTGGTTGGTCTCTTGACGGTGGCCTTCTGCGCTTACCTCGCCGCTGTCTATCTCGCCGCCGACGCGGCGAGGAGCGGGGAGACCGACCTTGTGGACGCGTTCCGGGCGCGGGCATTGGGCGCCGGCGCCGTCGCTGGCGGCCTGGCCCTTGCCGGGCTCGTGGTCGTCCACGCCGACGACCACCCGCTGTATACGGGGCTCGTCCACGGCGGCGCGCTTGCCGTCCTCATCCTGTCGGTCGTGGTCGGAACGACGACGATGGGGCTGAACGCAGCGCGTCGGTTCGAGTGGGCTCGCTACACGGCAGCGTTTGCGGTGGCGCTCGTCGTCGCGGACTGGGCGTTCGCGCGGTGGCCGACGCTCCTCCCGGGACTGACCGTCGACCAGGCAGCCGCCCCCCACGACACGATGGTGGCCGTCGTCGTGGCGGTGCTGGCGGGGGCCGTCCTGTTGTTCCCCGCCCTGGCACTCCTGTTCGCCCTCACACTGCGAGGCCGCCTCGAAGTCCACCGCGGGGTGACCGAGCCATTGGCGAGCGCCGGTCACAGCGGCGTCGCCCAGCTGCTGCTGGGACCGACGCTCGGAGGTCGGCTGGCCGTGGCGTTGCTAATCGTCGGCATCGGGATGCTCAACGTGGCCGACGCGCCGTGGGCGCATGTCGTCGGCGTGGTCAGCCTGCTCGCCTTCATCCTCGTCGCCTTCGCGGCGCTTGTGCCCACGGCGCTGGCCGAGGACGCCTGAGCAGAGAGGTCGGTCAACTCAGGCCGGCGCTCTCCGCCGTCGGCGAATAGCTGAGGAATGATTGCCAAGAGCGACTCTTTGGGGGTTTTCAATGGCAACATGGATCTTTGAGCCTGGTCACACCGAGGCGGAGTTCCGCGCCCGGCACATGATGATCACCTGGGTGCGAGGCCTCTTCAAGGACATCCACGGCAGCCTCGAGTTCGACCTCGATCGCTGCATCGAGACGACGTTCGAGGGTGAGATCGACGCGGGCACGATCTGGACCGGCCAGTCTGAACGCGACGCGCATCTACGCACCGTGGACTTCTTCGACGTTGAGAACCATCCCAAGATCACCTTCAACGGCCGCTTCACCGAGCGCACCGGCGACACGACGTTCAAGGGCACGGCCGAGCTCACGATCCGCGGCGTGATGCGGACCGTGCCGCTCGACGTGACCTACCTCGGCGAATGGAAGACGCCATGGTGGGTCGGCGACGAGAACAAGGGTGAGATGCGCCGGATCGGCTTCGAGGCCAGCACGCGAATCAACAGGCACGACTTCGGCGTCTCATGGCAGGACGAGCTGCCAGGCGGCGGCGTCGTCGTCGGCAACTGGATCGAGCTGACCCTCGACGTGGAGGCGATCCCGCTCGAGGACCTCGAACGAACCGGGGCGATCGAGTACTACAGGCCAGCCGCCTGACGTCGGCAGGCGTTTCAGCTGGCCGCGCTTAGCGGCGCCTCCAACGGCCGGGGAGCGGCTCTCGGCCGGACACCAAACACCAGGGGGCCCGTGCCGCGCGACGCCCCAAGACCTGCCGTAAATTGCGCGAAACCGCCAGTCGCGGCGGGCGAGACCGTTCCCTCCCGCGGGTATCGTTGAGCGCAGTGCCCATGGTCCGGGAAGCTGAGCAGCCGAAGGTTCGCCTCGGACGTACCGGCGGCGGGTCGATTTCGGCAGCCATCTTCGCGTTCGTCGAGCGCGGCGCGATCTTGCGGCCGCAGCATGCGCGCCAGCTGCGCGGCAGCGTACTGCTGCGCTTCAGCGAGGACTACCAGGCCGTCGAGGTCGACCTCCGCGGCGACGAGATCCTAGTCGCCGACGCCCGCGACGCCGACCGCGCACACGACCTGGTCCTCGAGGGTGCTTTCCACGACCTCGCCGCACTACTCGCCGCGCCGCTGACCGGCGGGCTGCCGCGCCCGACAAACGCGATCGGCCGCGCTGCACTCGGACGGCTGGCCGACGGTCGGATCGAGTTCGAGGGGCCCCTGCGGCTCGCCCGCGGGCTGCTGCAGCTGATGTCAGCGCTCCCCGACAAGCAGAGGTCGCGCGTGGCGCAGGAGCAAGCCGCCGCTGAGCAGCCGGCGCGCGGTTAGGCGCGACGGTCAGCACGCACGCCGAAAAGGGTCTCGCGTCTGCGCTCGATAAGCGCTTTGTGGACTCCTCGGCGGGGGCGCCGGCGCCGGCGCCTGAATCTATTCAACCATCGCGGATGATTCGCAAGATCACGGCGCGCGAAGTGCGGCTCGCAGCGCTGAGAAGCGCGGCCAGCTCGGCCTCCCGTAGCTCTTCGGCGGCCTCCACCTCGACGACGAGCGGTTCGACGCCCGTGCCCGCCTGTCCGATCACACGAAGAACCTCGCTGGCTTCGCGCTCGAGCGCCTCGGGTGAAAGGAGGGACAGCACGACCTGGCCAGCGGCGGGCGCCTCCAGGGTGCCCACTGCGTCAGTCGGACCGGGCTCGACGACAACGTCACCGCTGGCGACGCTCGAGGGCGTGTCGGCGCTGAGCTGTCGGTCGACCGCGCCTCCGCGGGGAACCTGGATGATGAGGCGCGGCTCGTAGGCGATGGATCGACCCTAGCGCGGACGCTTGTTCGATCCCAGTTATAAGCGGTAAAGGCTGGACGCGGACGCGCCGAAGATCGTGTCGTCCGTGTCCACGCACGGCACCTACTGCGCTTGCTGACCACCCAGCGTGCGCGCGAATCCGGAGATGGGAGCACGATGCCTAGCCTGACTGGCGCACCCAGTCCACAGCCGAGTCCGAGCACGCTCTTCTTGATTAGCCAGCATGCCATCGACAGCCAGAGCTGCGTGGTTTGCGTCGAAGGAGAGCTCGATCTCGCTACAGCTCCGCGCCTGAAGAAGGCTCTGGGCGAGATGCTCCGCGCGGGCTTCGCACAGCTCGTCGTCGATCTCGCGCAGGTCACCTTCATGGACTCGACCGCCCTCGGGGTGCTCATCGGCGCCAACAGGAGCCTCGACGTCGGTTCGCGGCTGGCGATCGTGTGTACCGACCCCAACGTGCTCCGGATCTTCGAGTTATCGGGACTGGACGGAACCTTTGCGATCTTCTCGACTTTCGACGAGGCGCTCGCGCACGTTCGGGGGAACGCAGCCCCGGCGGGCTGATGCTTAGCGACGCAAGCGTTGAGAGACCGCGCACTCGTCCACGCCGACCGGGTGTGGCCGTCGTTCTCAGCTGCTGCGCGCTCGTGTCCATACCGACGTCTGCCGCGATGGCGAGGCCGAGCCATGACCGGCCGACGCCGGGCACGCCTGCGCCGGGCGAAGCGGGTTCTTCGCCCTTCGCCAAAGGAGGCGGCAAGCCCGAAGGCTCGACGGGCACAGAAGCATCAAGGAGCAGGGGCAAGCAGCGCGGACCGGAATCTGCGGACAGGCAGCCGAACGGTGCGCCGAGCAGCCCAGCCCAGCCCGATCGCTCAGCGGAGGGCGCGGGCGTACGGGAATCCCAGGACGCGGCCCGTGGGCAGGACGGACATGAACAGCAGCTCACGGCGCACGAACGTGAAGAAGACACAGCATCCCCTGCGTCGCGCCGATCGGACAACAAGGGCAGGCACGGCAGGTCAAACGAACGCCAGAGAGGCAATGGCGGGGCAGACGAACGCAAGGGAGGGGAACACGAGAAAGGCGATGACGGGGCAAACGAAAGCAAGGGAGGGGAACACCAGAAAGGCGATGGCGGCGGAACCGAACGTCAGCCAGGCGAATCCAAACAGGCGCCGAAAGCTCCCGCACCCGTTGCGGGCGCAGGCCCCACGGCGGTCAGCTCGACTCCCGCCCAGGCGACCGCGGCGTCCGTGACGCCGAGCGCGACCACAGCGCCGCTGGTCGTCGGGAGCGCGCCGGAGCCTGGAACGCCCGTCCGGCCGGGCCGCGCTGCGCGGCAACGCACGCGGGACCAAGGCGCGAGCCGGATCTTGCCCACGGTCATCGCGCCGAGGCAACGCCCATTCTTGGGCGCGATTGCTGCGGCGCCGGTGCCCACAACTGCCACGAAGCGCGCGTCAGCGTCGGTGCGCCGTCAGTCGGTGCACCAGTCACCGCTGGTGAGGACAGTCACGAGAATCGTTGACGTCGTACCGGCGGCGGTCCGGATCCTGATCGGCGCGCTCGTTGCCGTCGGGCTCGCGCTCGCGGTTGGCTCGCGCCTCGCCGCGCTGCGAGCGCGGCGATTGGAGCGCCAACGTCTGGAGCTACTCGACGACGTGGGCCTGCTACAGGGAGCGTTGCTCCCGGTGCTGCCTGCCCGGCTCGGCCCGGTAGGGACCTCCGCCGCTTACCGGCCGGCGGCCGGTCCAGGCGCAGGCGGCGACTTCTACGACGTGTTCGCGCTCGAGGACGGTCAGATCGCCGTGATCGTCGGTGACGTCTCCGGGCACGGACGCTCGGCGCTGCCCCACACTGCCCTCGTGCGTTTCACGCTGCGCGCCTACCTCGAGGCGGGCATGTCGCCGCGCAGCGCGCTGCAAAGGGCCGCGGCTGTACTCGAGCGTCAGCTTGGAAACTCGTTTGCGACAGCGGTAGCGGCCACGTATCAGCCGCGCGAAGGCGTCCTCGTCTATGCATGCGCAGGACATCCGCCGCCAGTCGTGACCGGCCCGCCGCCGATCCAGCCGATCACCGTCTGTTCGTCCCCGCCGATGGGAACGGGTCGGCCAACGGGGATGCGCCAGACGGTCGTGTCAGTGCCAGGTGGATCGCTGGTGTGTTTCTACACCGACGGCGTCATCGAGTCGAGGGTCGGCCGAGAGCTGTTCGGCCAGCCGCGGCTCGTACGCGCGCTAACCGAGCTAGAGCCCAACGCCACGGCATCAGCGCTCTTGGATCGCGTGGCCGAGGAGTCTGACCAGCGCCCCGACGACATGGCCGCGTGCCTGCTGCGGATCGATGGAGGGGCGGCCGCGCCCAGCGTGAAGGTTGAGGAGCTCGAGCTGGATCGGGACGAGGCCGCCGGCGATCGTGCGGAGAGGTTCCTGCTTGCCTGCGGCGTTGACTCCGGCGAGGCCGCCGAGGTGATGCGCTCGGCCCGCGCCGCCGCAGAGCGGACCGGCAAGGTCCTGATCGAGTTGCGCGTCGGCGATGGGCCTCCGGAAGTTGTGCTGCGCCAGGACAATGTCGCGTTTCTCGACGTCCCGCCGCGCGCCATGGCGAGCGCTCCATAATCACCCGCTCGCTGTGATGCTGCGCGAAGCCAAGCCGGCTGAGCACCACGACCTCGCGCTGCGCGCGTTCGCTGCCTAAGCGGCACCGGACGGGCATCCCGCCGACGACAGTGTGAGTGGCGTCCGCCCACACGCCCGCATCCGTGGGTGACCAGCAGTCTGGGAAGTGAAGTCCTGGTTGCTGACACACTGTAAGGCCGCGTGGCAAGCGAGCCCATGTTGGCGATTACCCGGCCGGTAGAACCTTCGTCCAGCGGTTTGCAACGCTAGGTTTCGTCCAGCTGTTTAGAACGCTACGAGATCTGTCGCATTTCGGGCAGAACCTCGAGTTTTTGCTGACAGGGGAACTCGCGACGGCTATAGACCGTGTGGGGAAATTGCCGGTCGCATTCCGCGCCGGACGCCCGCATCGGAGCCGGCTGCTGTGAGCACCGGCTCGCCGACTCGCGAATACTCAAACACAATGGGGGTACCAATGAAATCGCTGCACAGAATGCTCGTGATGCTTGCGGCCTGTTGTGCCGCAGCAGCTGTCCTCGTCCCGGTCGTAGCCCTGGCGCACGGCACGCGCCGCGATCGTACAGTCCCGTCGGGGGGAAGCGACTCTCAGCAGATCTGCCGCGACATTCAAGGCGGCTACCCTGACAATGGCCTGAGCAACATGCAGATCCGCGAACTCAAGATCGCCTGCAAGAAGCTCGCAAAGGCGTACAAGGTCAAGGAACGCGAAGACGAAGCTGCGTTGGAATACAAGGAAGAAGAACTCGAAAACGCGCTCAATGCACTGACGAGCGCCTGCCCGAATGTGCGGCCTCCTCGCAACAGCCGCCATCATCATCACCATCCAACAGGTGGCACCGGTCAGACCGGCGCCACGGGTGCCACCACCACGTGCAGGAAGGCGCGCAAGGCATACCGTGCGGCTGTTAACGCCGCAAACGAAACCTTCCAGGAAGAAACTGAAGAAGCCGCACAGGAATTCGAAGCGGCGTTGAAGGAATTCGAAACCGAAGTACAGGGCATCGTGGGATCGGGCTCCCCCCGCGGTCACCACCACCATCACCACCGGTCGACCGGCTCGACGGGTCCGACCGGCTCGACCGGCTCGACCGGCTCGACGGGCTCGACGGGCTCGACGGGTGGGACCGGCTCGACGGGTGGGACCGGCTCGACCGGCTCGACGGGTATGACCGGCCCGACCGGGCCGACCGGGCCGACCGGCCCGTGGCATCACCACTACGACGGCTAGCCCTAGGGGCTACGGGTCCGTAGGAGCCGGACCTAGCGCTGAAACCGGGCGGCAGCTTCTTCGGGCCGCCCGGTTCAGCGGGCTAGCGTGCGCGGGGGGAGCTAATCGGGGAGGGCCGCGTCTACCACGTCAAGATCAACGAGCGTTGAGCAGCTCGACCAGCAGCTATTCTGTCTTGATGAGGGACTAATTTGTGGTCATGGGCCGTGAGCATGAGCACACGACCCCGTCCGGCGAAATGGAGGGGGTGAAACACCGCGACTGGCCATCGCTCACGCTCGAACACCCCCACCCGGCCGCGCCGACGTTTTCAGCGATAGGTCCCGATCACCGCCTGTATCCGCTCGCCGCCTGGACGTACCATCACGCAGATAGCCTTGATCCGGCGGGGCGTGCCGGGTTGTTTTTGGCGCTGTCGCGCATCTGGCCTCGGGCCGGCGGCCGTCAGTCTCTCCACAATCGCGGATTCTGGGTGGCCTGGTGCCTGGCGAGGGACATGCCCGACTGCCGCGATCGCAGACAAGTTCGGTATCTCGGAAGCTGAGGTGCTTGACGTTCGATGCGACTACTGGGAGGACTGGCGTCAGCCCACTGAAAGGGCGCGAGGAGACGATCCTAACGACACCGAGTTGCCCCCCGATCCGCGATCGCGGATCGACGCAGACCCGCACGACAGCGAACCCTTCGATCCGTCGACCCAGGAAGGTGCGGCCTTCAGCCGGGAAGAGGAGCGTGGCGAGAACTGGCGACTTGCCAGCGAGCTAGTTCGAGAGCACGACGACGATCTGACCCGCGTGGCGACGCTTTCTGTTGAAGTCCGATCAGCGTTCGAGGTAACCACGGGCATCGGGGCCCCGCGCGTCGGTACGCGTCTACTCTCCCAACCCCACGGCTGCGAGGGCTTCGGCGCGCTCTCGATATCCCTCGAACCGCACGATCAGCCCGTCGCGGAACCGGACTACGACGGTCAAGGGGAAGTCCGCGATGAGACCCGTATGCCTCATCCGTCCGACGAATCTATTGGTGACCACCATCACGTCTGGATCGTCTCCGTTGATCACCTCGTCCAGCAGCAGGCGCCCATCCTCGAGGACATCGAACGAGTCCTCGCGCCACCGTCGGAGCCCATCCAGGCCGCGGTAAGGGCCCGAGATTGGCGATCCCTCGAACATATGAATCTCCACGTCGGGGTGAAAAGGCGCGTCCGGTGCCTCCCCGGTGGTGTTGAGGGCTTCGTAAAAGGAGCGAAGCGTCTCCACGTTCCCCTGCGACATTGCTTCGCAGTATCGCGCAGCAGTTACGTCGCCTGCAGAACGACTCGCGTCCTGGCGAGTGCGCAGGAAAAGCTTGGCGGGGATGGTCAGCTCGGACGGCCGCTGCTTCTACTCGGCCGGTAGCGCCGGCGCTGCCTGAAGGCGCACGAGCATTCGCTCACCTTCGGCGTCCTCGACCTCGATCGTCGAGGGCAGGATGTCGTCTGTGGACTCGACGCGGATTCGCTGCGGATTCGAGACAAGATGCTCCAGCGACTCGGCCGGCCCTCCGGGAGAGAGCCCAACCACCAGGACGTCGTCGCGGTCGTCGTAGGAGATGCCGCTGAGCACGAGGCCCTCAGCCTGCACCTGGGCGCCGAGGTCCGGTCCGTCGATTTCGACCGTTGCCTGCATTGTCGCCAGCCCGCGGCTCAGGTCATCGAAGTAGACACGCCAGCTATCGCGCGGCAGCTCGGTGGTATCGGCCATGGCGTGTCGCAGCATACCGCCCCGGCGAGGGTCGGGCTCCGTTCCGTGTTCGGAGGCGCGGACGGGGCCGTCTGAGAGGGCGTTCAAGGCCGCTTTTAGCGCGCGAGCTCCTTTTCAGGCCCTGCCTAGCAGCTCCGCAATAGCCTCGTCGATGTCGCGGGCCAATCCGTCGACGTCGGGAAGCGTGGCGCGGTCGGCGCAGACGCCAAAGCAGGCCAAATCGCGCACGGTCGTCATACCGACCGACAGCGCATGGCTGTCGGCCAGCGGAATGACCGGGTAGGTTGCGTCGAGTGGACAGCCCATCAGGTACAACGGCTGTGCGGGCCCCGGGATGTTCGATACCACGAGGTTGAAGGTGCGCGGCCTCGCGATGAAGCGAGACAGCGCGTGCTGCACGGGCGCCGGGGTGTGGGCGGCCGCCTTCAACGCAAGGTCGGCTCCTTGCGGCTCGCCGTCGCGCTTTCGCTGACTCATCGTGTCGTGTACGCGCTGCAGGCGGATCAGCGGATCGGGCTCGTCGCACGGCAGGTCGGCGAATACGAAGGAGATTGCGTTGCCGGGGATCTCGCCGGAGCTGCGAATGTTGACCGGGATCATCGCCTTGAGGGCCACCGGGTGTTCGCCGCGGCGGATCAGATAGGCGCGCACGGCGCCTGCGACCGCGGCCAGCATGACGTCGTTGAGCGTCGTGCCGTAGGTCCGCTTCACCGCTTGCAGATCCTCGAGCGGGCGTTGCGTCCATACCAGGTGGCGCAGTGGGGAGAGCTGTCGGTTGAGCATGCTTGCCGGGGCGGCGCGCAGCGAGTGACCGAGTGCCCGGGTCACGCGCAGCGCCGCCGCTGCGGTGTGCCGCGCCGCGCGCGCGGGCGAGGTTGCTGCCGATAGCGGCCCGCGCAGCAAGCCGAGTTGCAGGCCCAGGAGATCGCGCGCCCCGCGGGCGAACAACCACTCGGCGTTCGGCTCGGGCGCCGCGTGCCAGTCATCCGGTTCGCAGGCGACCGGGTCGGGGGTGAGATCGAACAGCAGCGAGCTGAGCTCGACTGCCGCGATGCCGTCGACCATGCAGTGATGGAGCTTGCCCACAACGCCGATCTGCCGCTTCTTGGGCTCCTCGCATATCCAGATCTCCCACAATGGCCGGTCACGGCGCAGCGGCACCGACATCACCTCGTCGGCGAGGTCGCGCAGCGGGCCGGGCGCCCGGTAGACGTGACGATCGACCGAGAACGCCGGGTCATCGATCCACTCAGGCGTATGCAGTCCCAGAGGGACGGCCGCGAGCTTCTGGCGGTAGCGGGGCGCACGCGCCAGTCGCACACCGATGTGATCGCGCAGCTGGCAGAAGGGCGGCAGCGGTCCTCCGGAAGGCGCCTTGAACGTGGCGGCCCAGCCGACGTGCATGTGCGCGGTCGGCGTCTCGACCGCGAGGAAGGATGCGTCCAGTGCCGAGAGACGAGAGGTGCCGGTCATCGGACCGTCGAGCGAGCTTTACCTGCTGGGACCTGCATTGCCCCCCGGGGCCACGCGCTCCGGCCGCCTTCCCCAGTCGCCCGGCCTTGCCGCGCGCGCCGCGCTCGCGCCGTTCGTCCGGCGCGGGCACCCCGGCCGCGCGGAAGAAGAGGTTTGTGGCGCGTCGCGACGCTCGCGCGGGGCACCTGCCGTCGTCCCCACTCGGCGGCGAGCGCGAACTCCACCAGCCGGTCGAAGTAGTCGCGCAGCGGCGTGGGCCTGATCGCGGCTCCACGAAGCGCCACCCGGGAGCGACGATCGTCATAAGAGACCTGCATCGCGAAATAGGGGAAGAAGGCCTCGCTGCGGGCGAGCGCTCGACGGCGGCGCTCGTCACGCGCGGTGCGGACCAGCAGCGGGTGCACCACGCCGCGATACACCGCGGGGTCGATCAGCCGGGGCGCCGGGCGTGCGAAGTATGCGCTCGCGAGCTCGACGAGCTCACCGACGCTGCTCGCGTCCGTCCCCCCGGTGAGGTGGAAGGTCGCGCCCTCGGCCTCGGGCGCTTGGCTGAGCGCAAAGATCGCGTCGGCCACGTAGTCGACCGGCACTACGTCGACCGGTGCGTCACGGCGTGCGGGCAGCGCCACGTAAGCGCCGCGCGCAAACGCGCGCAGCGGCCAGTAGAGCACGTTGAAGGATGCCGTCCAGCCGCTGTCGCGCTCGCCCACGATGATGCTCGGGCGCAGCACCGTAAGCGGCAGCCGCTCCCGCCAGCGGGCAAGCAGACCCTCCGCCTCGTACTTCGACTGCTCATAGGTGTTGCGAAACCGCTGGCCCACGTCGAGGTCGTCCTCGCTGAAACACCCCTTGTGCTCACCCGCGACGTACGCCGTTGAAATGTAGGAAAAGCGCCGTAGGCCGCCACGCGCGTCGCAGCGCTCGGCGAACTCGAGCATGCGTCGAGTGCCTCCCACGTTGATCGCGCGCGCATCCTTCAGTCCAAGCTCAAAGGACACGGACGCCGCCCCGTGGACGACCTCGCTGACCCGCTCGGCGATCCCATCGACTCGACCTTGCAGCCCCAGTCCGGGGCGCGTGATGTCGCCCCGGACCGCTACGACCCGCTCTGCGTACGGGTGATCAGCACCGAACAGACAAAGAAGCGTGCGCTGCATCCGGGCCGCGACCTCGCCGTCATCGGCGCCACGCACGAGCGCGTACACGCGACGATCCGTGTGCTCCAGATAGCGCGCGAGCAGCTCCATGCCGACGAAGCCGGTCGCACCAGTCAGCAGCACCCCGCTGGACGCCAAGCCATCGTCGCAGGCCTGCGGAGGCAGCGCGCGCCGGGAAGTCGCGCTCCCGTTGACCGGGTCGGGGTGCTCAACTAGCGTCGCGATCGTCCGTCCACTCCGTTCTCGCACTGCACGGTAGCCGCGCTCGCTGCACGGCTCTGACACGTTCCCCGTATATACCGCGCAAATTCCTTGGCAAACCCTCGATATCAAAAAGAAGACAACTGTTCGATGCGATCATGAGGCGGGCCGGTCCCCTGAGAAGCTGGCGAACGTTATCGCCCCCGCCTGAGACGCGTGCGGAAGGTGGGGCGGTCGACCGAGCTTCTGCCGCCGCCGGCGATCTCGCCAGCTGTGGAGCGATAGCAACTATCTTCGCGCACGTAATCCGCGCACGCGCTGGACGGCGGTCCCAAATCGGGCCGCAGCGTCCTCGACATCGGTTCAGTCGGGCTCGCCGATGGCGAACGTCGTCGTGGCGGCCGCCTCGGTCATCACGGCTCGGTTGCGACCGCTTTCATCCACGCCGCGTTGCGACGCGCGTGCCACCAGGCACTCCCGCGCGTGTGTATGAGAAACCCCTCGAGTCGGTTCTGTCTGGCCCAGAGCTTGGCTTCGGCGCTATCGAGCTGCCTGCGCTGCTCGTGTGTGAGCTGCAACTGGCGTTCGACCTGGTCGAGCGCCTCGGCTGCCACCTGTCCCTGTAGCTGCGGATCATCGGTGTGCTCGAAGCGCTGCCGCAGCAGACCGAGTGCTTCCTCGGCCTCGAGCATGCCGCGGGCTGTCCCCTGCGCCGGAGCGAGCATCGCGCTCAGCTGCGGGACCGGCTCTGCGAGGGGCGCTTCAGCTACGTCCTCGTCCGCAACCGCGGTCGTGGCGACCCGAGGCTCTGCATCACGCCGCTGCATCGACGGGCTTCCGATCTGTTGCCGATCGATCGCGCGAGACAGGGGCCGCGGGTCGGAGTCCTTGCTCTGGCTCGGCGTGCACGATCAGCACGGGGACCGGACTGTGGTTCAGCACGTAGTGGCTCACGCTGCCAAGCAGCACGGAGCGCAGCGCACCGCGCCCACGAGAGCCCATGACGACGAGGTCGTGGTGTCCGCTGGTGATCTGGTGGATCAGCGCGAGCCTCACCGGCTCGCCGCTCAGCACAGTGCTGACCGACACGCGATCGGGGACGCGCTCAACGGCTTCTCGCAGGATCTTCTCGGTCTCGGTGTCGGCGTCGCGGGCGATCGTTGCTGCCAAACCACCACCTCCGCCGAAGTAGGCAGCGGCAGGAGGCGTCACGACGGCGCTGAAAAGGGTCAAGCGCGCGTGCTCTGACTCGGCTAGGTCGATTGCCTGTGTGAGTGCCCGATCGGCGTCCGCTGAGCCGTCGATGGCGACGAGGATGTTCTGGAACATGATCCGCTCCTTCCCTGAGGTGCAGCTCAATTACAGAATGCCTTGACATGTATAGCAGATAACTATATAGTTGTCAATATGCCTAAGGCGGCTACCACTACCAACGAGACCGAGCGAGCCGAGCGAGCCGAGCGAGTCGACTACATCGCCGAGCACCTGCCCTCGCGCGGCGCGGTGCTTGTGCGACTGCTCGTCAAGCAGGTGCGCAGCCGCGAGATCTCCCGGACCGAAATGCAGGTTCTTAGCGTGCTCACCGAGGGGCCGCGACGGATCACAGAGCTCACCGCGCTCGAGGGGATCGCGCAGCCGACGATGACGCTGCTCGTCAAGCGACTGGAGGAGAAGGGATGGGTTCAGCGCGAGGGACTGCCGGACGACGGGCGCGTGGTCATGGTCAGCCTCACCGAGACGGGGCGCGTGGCGCAGCAGAGGTTCCTCGCGCAGTTCCTCGCGGCCATGCGGATCGACCTGCAGGAGCTCTCAGATGAGCAGCTAGACGAGCTGACATCGGCGACGGAAACGCTCAGCTCGTTCGTAGACGAGCTACAGCAGCGAACTGGAAGATGACCAGAGTCGATCGACGGAGGTGAGAACGATGGCACGCCGCAGCGCGCAGGCCGAGTGGAGTGGCGACTTGATCAAGGGAAGGGGCGCGGTACACATCGGGGGAGAGGGGCTGGGGCTCGCGTACACGCCGGCTTGGTTGCAGGAAGGCGCCGCGACGAACCCGGAGGAGCTCCTCGCCGCAGCTCACGCGGCCTCCTTTGCGATGGCACTCCAGGAAGCGTTCTCTCGTGCCCACCACCGGGCGGGCGCTATTTCGGTGCGCGCCGAGCTGCACCTCGACCACCACGAGGGGATGTGGGCAATCACCCGTAGCCACCTGCAGGGCGAGATCACCTTGGAGAAGGATCCAAGAATGCGCAACGTGTTCGAGTCCGAGTTCCAGCGCATCGTCGAGCACGCCGCCACGAACTGCCCGGTCTCGCGCGCGCTGGCGAGCGTGGAAATCACTGTCGATGCCCGGCCGGCCGGTCTTGGCGACGGTGCAAGTCCCTCGTCATCCGAGCCACGCGCGGTCGATCGTCATGGCAGAAGCGATGGTCGCGAGCGGCGTGCGTTCGAAGGAGAGATAGTCGGCGGCATCCGCACGCGAGCCCGCCGCCGTCACGCGCTCACCCCAAGCGGACAGACCTGACGCTGCGCGAGGCCGGATACCATCCCGTTCAATCGGCATGCCGATCGCGCTGATGCTCGCAACCCTGACCGACCGCCGCGACTTCGGCGAGGACTGGCTGCTTGAGCGAAAGCTCGACGGCGAGCGGTGCGTCGCGCGCAAGGACGGCGCCGATGTGCGGCTGCAGTCGCGCACCGGGAAAGATCTCACGGGCACCTACCCCGAGGTCCGGACCGCTGTCGCAGCGCAGGCCGGGCGGCGGATGTTGCTCGATGGCGAGGTGGTCGTCTACGACGGTGAGCAGACTTCCTTCAGCCGCCTCCAGCAGCGGCTCGGAGTCGCCAAGCCCTCCCCGCAGCTGGTGAGCTCATATCCGGTCGTGTACTGCGTGTTCGATCTCCTCGAGCTCGACGGCGTGGATCTCACGGCCCAATCTCTGCTGCAGCGCCGCGCGCGGCTGACGGAAGTGATCCGGTCAAGCGACGCGTTGCAGCTGATCGAGGCGTGGCGCGGCGACTCAGAGCGAAGATTTGCCGAGGCGTGCAGGTCCGGCTGGGAGGGTCTCATCGCCAAGCGTGCGAGCGCGCCGTATGCCAGGGGTCGCTCGAAGGATTGGCTGAAGCTGAAGTGCGCGTGGGAGCAGGAGTTCGTGATCGGAGGCTTCACCGACCCCGCTGGCAGCCGCACCGACTTTGGTGCCCTGCTCGTCGGTTACCACGAACACGGTCAGCTCCGCTACGCCGGGAAGGTTGGCACCGGCTACAGCGCGGCGACGCTCCACGATCTCGGTGCCAGGCTGCGCGCGCTCGAGACCCCCGAGTCACCGTTCCTCGATGCGCGACCGATCCCGCCCGGCACACACTGGACCCACCCGGAGCTCGTCGGCCAGATCGGCTTCGCCGAGTGGACAACCGACGGTCGCCTGCGCCAGGCGCGCTTCCTCGGCCTGCGCGACGACAAGGGCCCGGACGAGGTAGTCCGCGAGCGCGCGTCGTGAGCACGGCCGCGGGCAACCCATCTAGACGTTGAGGAGCCTGCCGTGGAGGTAAAGATGTCAGGTACATCGGCCGATCTGAGCCACGCAGCAGCAAACAATGGACGCGGCAGGACCGCGGGGCCATGCTGTTTGCTGTGAAGGGAAGCGGGAGCGCCGACACCCTTGGCCCCCGCTTCCGCTTCGTGAGCAGTGGCTGGCCGGCGACTGATATGGAGAGGCGTTTGTCAAGGATCGTCGTCTGATCCTGTGGTTGGCGTTGCCGGGGCGCTGTCGGGGCGGCACGGGCGGAAGGTCCAGTCTCATCGACCGCGGGGTCAGACTGATATGCGAGGGCTTCACCTCAAGACCCGCTATTCGTCGCGGCTCGCTGTCTAGCAACGGGCGCTTTCGGCCAGAGCCGGCTGCCCATAGTCACTTCGCGAGCCTCGCGCGACGCGTGTGGGCCTTCCTGATTGCTCGTGCGCGCCCCGGCAGCGTCCCGGGCGCAATGGTCGGAGTGATCTCAATCAAGGGTGGCGGCCTCCCAGAGGAACGCGGCGAGCTCGCGGGCACAGGCGATAGCGACGACGCCGGCGGGCTTGCGTCGCTCGTGGTGTAGGTGGCGCCAACGCTCGTGCAGGCGCCGCTGGGCGCGCCAGGCGATCTCGATCACACGCGGGTCCGCTCCGGCTTGGCGGCGGGCGAGCGTCTGGCCGATGACCGGCCGATGACGGTAGTGGTGGGCGGCCTCGACTAGCAGCCGGCGCGCGTGGGGAGGGCCAGACTTGGTGATCGACCCCTGACGTCGCTTTTCATCTGAGGTTCGCTCGGAGGGCACGATCCCCAGGAACCCCGACAGCATGGTGGGTGCCCGAAAGCGTCCGAAGTCGCCGATCTCGGCGCATATCCCGGCGGCGGTGAGCGTGTCGACCCCGCGGAAGCAGCGCAGCCTCGCAATCACCGGGGCGTGGCGGCAGCCAGGGATCTGCTGCTCGAGCGCTGTGATCAGCGAGCTGCGGCGGCCCATCAGCAGCTCGACCGAGGCGAGGTAGTCGTAGAAGGTGGCCTGCGAGCAGACGTCGTCAAAGCGCTGGGTGCGCAGCCACTCTATGTACTTGTTAGTCCATGACCCGCCGGGCCCCGGGTAGCGCACCTCTCGCCGCAGAAGGAGCTTTCCGAGGCGATGACGGGCGCGCATCAGGTCCCCGCGGATGTCCTCGACCGCCCGCACCAGATCACGGAAGTGCTCATCTGCAACGCTCGGCACGAACACGAAACTGAGCTCTCCGGCCGCGAGCAGGCGCGCCAGGCGGATCGCGTCACGACGGTCGGTCTTGACCCGGTCGCCGGAGCCCTTCGGGATCGACCCGGGTGCCACCACGCGCACGTCTACCCCTCGCTCAGATGCCGCCCTTGCGAGACCGAACCCGGTCGGACCAGCCTCATAGACGGCGCGCATCCCAGTCCCCAGGCCCTCCAGGAAGCCCAACACCTCCACCGGCTCCCCCCGCAGCTTGCTGACAACGACCTCGCCTGTGTCCGGCTTGAACACCGCCGCATGCGTCTGGCGCGCGTGCACATCCAGACCGACAAGGCTCATAGCCTTCACGGACATGGTCGGTTCCTCCTATTCGGTTGTGGCCGCCGCGTGGGTACCAGCCTCGCGGCAATTACGTCCCCGATCGCGTCGGGGGACCGACCATGCCTAACAACCGCGCCGGACGTCACGCTCCATAGGGTCTAGCTGATCCAGCGCCGTGTGACGCAGACCGCGAGCGTCATCGGCCGGGCTTCGGTCCTCGTACCCTCGTCGAAAGACCCTGCGCAGCGAAGGCCGTCCATCGTAAGGTTGCCGACACTGATCAGAAGGGTACAGCCATGCAGCGAGCACAACCCGTCCGACAGCCGGTGCTCGACGTGCGATACGTCGTTGATCAGCAGCTCATGGCGGCCGCGACCGCTCGCGATGCTCGCATTGGGACAATGCGCCGGGCGGGGGGCTAGACGACCGCGATGCCCCAGGTCTCTCGCGACGCAGCCAAGGAGCTGCTTGCCAAGCCGCTTGAAGAAGGCCGGGCGCTTTTGGGGCAAGCCAGCTTGGTCGGGGATTTCAGCGACTACGAGAGCTGGAGGGCGACCCGAACACAGTGGATCGAGCGGACCACGGAGATTGTCGCTCGGATCCTGGACGCCCCTGAAGAGGCCGACAAGTTCAGGGCTGCCGGATCTGCCTCCGGCGGGGGCGCAGAGAGGTGGCAGCTCGAGTACGAGCGCAACTCGGAGTGCCTGCGCGCGGTCATCGACCTATTGATATCGCTCCCGGATCGACCTGAGTTTCCGCCAGGCGCGCAGCTCGCGCTGTCCTCCACCGTCGGCGCGGAGCTCGCGCTCGTGTCCTCCGTTCGTTCTGAGCGTGCCCCGGAGCCCTCTCTTGGTTTGGAGCCTGAGCAGGAGCCGAGCGCCACCGAGTTTGCACAGCCGTACACAGACGGCTCGATGTCATCGCCGGATGGGACGGTCCCAGCCGATCCTGAGCCCGTCCGCGCGGGCCAGCTCTTCTTCGTATGCGGAAGGAATGAGGCATGGACGCTCGCCGTTGCCGGTCTGCTCGATCGGACGGGTCCACATAGACTCACGCGTCTCAGCGAGCAGACCGAGACCCGTGGGATGCTGGTCGAGCGGTTTCAGAAGCAGGCCCCAGGATTGCGCTATGGGATCATCTTGCTCACCGCGGACGATGTCGGTGGACCGCGGCTCGACTCCGACCGAGAGCCTTACCTCTCACCTCGCGCGCCCCAGGGTGTTGTCTTCGAAATGGGTATCCTCGTCGCCGCGCTCACCCCGCGATGTGTGTGCGTGCTTTATGAGGACGGGGTGGAGTTGCCCCATGACTTGGATGGCATCGCGTATGTACGCCTTGACCAGGCCGGCACTTGGCAGTCAAAGCTCCTGCTGCTGTTGCGCGGCGCTGGGTTTGACTATGACGTGAACAGATTGGCGCCTGTCTGAACACGCCCGCTGACCGTCGCCGATCTCGTCTGGCGTTTCATTACTAACAATACGTCTCTTCTGTCCACGACTCATGAGAAGAGCTCGCCTGGCGGCCGTCGGGTGGGTGAACGACTCACCAGACGGCCACCGGAGCCGAGCTCATGGCAGCGAGGACATGGCGACGCCGAATCTAATGGCGTCGTAGTCGCGAGCGAGCTACCAGGTGCCTTCGTTGGAGGCGTTCACGTTTTTGCAACCACCCGGCGAGGATTTGCTTGTGACTTTGCAGGTCCTCGTGATTTCGCCTTCTTTGTTCTTCAGCATGTATTCGTCTTTCGTGGCACCCGAGGTCGACTTGACTTCGAATTCGGCGGCGGCGGGGGTGCCCACCACTTCGGGTGTAGCCTGCGACGTGTCCTTCAGCGTCGGCTCGATTGTCTGCAGTTCCCCGAGCGTCGCACCGGCGTAGCTACCGTTGTGTTCGCTCGCGTAGGTCTCCATCGTGGTCTGCAGGGTTCCGACCTGGGTCTTTGCCCCGGAGTCGCTGGCCTTGCTGGTCTGGCTGAGGAACGCCGGGATGGCGATCGCCGCCAGGATTCCGATGATCAGGACGACCACCAGGAGTTCGATCAGGGTAAAACCGCCCTCATCGGCGGTGCGCTGGCGCATTCTGTCCAACATTTGCTTGATCCTCCTAGGATCCGGGTCTTAGACGCCAGCTCCTTGGCCCCCGCCTCGTCGTGGCGGTGCGCTCCGCCATAGCCAATCCGAAGATCGTCTTGCGCGGGCGCCGGCTTTGTCAGGCTCGTGTTGGACGGCCTTGCCGAGCACCTCGGCACTGGGACTCTGTTGCCCAACCATCGGAAAGCGCGGACACGGCCTTGAATGTCGGAAGTTACATCAACGGATGGCTGAGCGCAGCGTGGCGCTCTCGTCGCACGACCTCGAACTGGTCCAGTTGAGATGACTAAGCTGCACCGTTCCGACCAGCGACGATGGGAGCGGGCAGCGATGAACGGCGAGATGGTCGACATCAGCACACAGGACGGCGTGGCGGACGCTTACCTCTCGCGGCCCCCCGGGGGGACGGGAACGGCCCGGGTGTGCTGTTCATCATGGACGCGTTCGGCTTGCGCCCCCGGATCGAGGAGATGGTCGACCGCATCGCAGCGCGGGGTTTTGCAGTGCTCGCCCCGAACGTCCTCTATCGCGCCGGACCGGCACCGCAGATGCCCGATCTGGCGGACCCCGCACAGCGGGATCCGTTCTTCGCGCGGCTGAGGCCTGCCATGGCGGAGCTGACGCCCGAGCGGATCGCTGGCGACGGAGCGGCCTACCTCGACTACCTCGGCGAGTTCGCGAGCCCACCGTTCGCCATCACCGGCTATTGCTTGGGTGGGCGCGTCGGCTGGCGGATCGCCGCCGCCTACCCGGAGCGCATCGCCGCGCTTGCCGCCTTCCACGCCGGAGGGCTCGTGAGCGACGACGGGGACAGCCCTCACCTGAGCGCGGGCGCGATCTCCGCGGAGCTCTACCTCGGCCACGCTGACAACGACCAGAGCATGGCCCCGGAGCACGTGGCGGCGCTCGAGCGAGCTCTCGAGGAGGCCGGGGTGCGCTACCGCTCAGAACTCTACGAGGGCGCCGCCCACGGCTACACGATGAGCGACACCGCCGCCTACGACGAGGCGGCGGCCGAGCGGCACTTCACCGAGCTGTTCGCGCTGCTGGACAGGACGATCGGTGGCTGACGGCGACCGTCCGCCGCGCACGCGCGGTAGCAGGCTGGAGCCGCCACTGCGCGCGGATCTGGCCTTCGATCGGTCGCTGACAGCCCGTTCGACCGCGGAGACGTCTGACGCGAGCAGTACGACGTCGTGACTCCAGCGGCGCTTGTTCAGTCATCCTGTTGTTTCGTCGCGCCGCGGCTCGAGGGCGGCGGGCAGATGCGACCTGGTCGTGATCCCGAGCTTTGGAAAGATCCGGTACAGGTGCGATCCGATCGTGCGGTGGGAGAGGAACAGCCGCTCGCCGATCTCGCGGTTGGACAGGCCGGCCGCCGCCAGCTGGGCGATCTGCAGCTCCTGGGCAGTGAGCCGGTCGCGAGCGTCCGGCGTGCGCCGCCCGATCTTCTCGCCGGTGGCTCGCAGCTCTTGGCGTGCGCGTTCGCTCCAACGGGTTGCGCCTAAAGCATCGAACAGGCCGATCGCGTCGCGTAGAGGTGCACGTGAGTCTGCGCTTCTGCGCTGCCGACGCAGCCAGCGCCCGAATGCGAACAGGGTCCGCGCACGCAGGAACGGGTAGCTGTGCGACTCTTCGCCGAGCGCCGCCACGAAGTCCGCCTCGGCGTGATCGTCGTCGCTCAGCAGCGGTCGCGCGCAGGCCAGACCGGCGCGCAAGATCGGCGCCTCGCTGCGCCTCGCGATCTGCTCGAGCTCGCCCGTGACCTTCGTGACGCGCGCGGTGTGCTCACCGCGACTGCCGGCCTCGACGAGGTCCAGCACGGCCGGCCAACGCATGAAACGGTGATACGCGGGGTCGTCCTCGTCGAACACCGGCCAGAGCGCGCGGAAAGCGTCGTCGTGCCGTCCCTCGCTGAGAGCCGCTGCGCCCCGGGCGAGGTGCGCCGGGGCGAGGAGCGGGCCGCCCTTCATCGCCGTCAGTGCTCGCTCCGGCCCGGCGAGCATCGCATCGACGTCGGTTTCGCCGCCGCGCAGAGCAGCGGCCAGAGCGCCCACGAGTTGACCGGTGAGCCCGAACTGAGGCTGGCGGGTCTCGCGCGCGAGCGTCGCCGCTTCGGCACCCGCCCGCTCGGCCGCTTCCCAGTCACCCGCATAGGTGCCAGCCCATGCGTAGTGGACGAGAGCCTGTGTGAGCATGCCGAGCCTGCTCTGCTCGCGCAGCCGGTCAACCGCGCGCGCGAGGAAGCGCGAGCCTGCCACGAAGTCGCCCGCCTTCTCGGCGGCGATGCCCACATACATCGCATCGACCGGATCGGTCATCTCCTCCAGTCGCAAGCGTGCCACTCGGCGCCGCACCGACGGCGCTGTCAACTCCGGATTGGCGAGCGCGGTGACAACCAGCAGCCGTGGGTCGTCGCCCGGAAACCCGATGCCTTCGGCCGCATCGACGACGTACTGCCGCGTGCGGGCGCCGGACCGCGTCCACCAACAACGATGGGCGATCGGCACGAGCGACCGCAACGCAGCATCCGGATCGCCGCCGGCGAGCAGCTGTTGCGCGATCGTGACAAACGTCTTGGCGGCGCCCTTCTCGAACCAGACGTCACCACTGATCATCTGGCGCAACCAGGCCAGACGGGCGGCCTCGAGCGGACCCACCTCAAGTGACTCTGCCTCACTCAGAAGCCCACTGACAACATCGACGCGCCCGAGGTCGTTTACGAGTTCGGCTGCCCGCACCAGCCGTTCGCCCTTCCGGCGCGGATCGACCGTGAGCATCGCGGCGCGCTCGAGCGCAGCTGCGGCGACCATGACCGCGCCGCGCCGGCGCGCGATCTGCGCCTGCTCTTCCAATGCCGACGCGACCTCGTCGTCAGGGCCGACCGCGCACGCGGCGCGGTGCCACAGCCGGCGCTCCGGGTCGCCTACGACCTCTGCCAAAGCCCCATACATCGCGAGCCGCTGCGCCGGCGCCGCCGTGCTCTGCACCGCCGAGCGGATCAGCGGATGCTCAAAGCGCAGCTCCGATCCGTGCGCCTGCGCCAGGCCGCGTTCGGCGGCGCTATCCAGAGCAGAAAGCGCCACCTCATTTCCTGAGACGAGCGTGGCGGCTGACAGGAGTTCTGCGATCGAGGCCCTGCCGTCGAGCGCGGCGGCAAGCAAAACCAGGCGCGTGTCCTCACCAAGGCCGTCTAGGCGTGCCCCGAACGCGCGCTCCAGGCGCGCGGTCAGCGCCGCCGGCGTGGGCGACAGCAGCTCGACGGGGTCGCCGGCCTCCGGCATGGCCTGCGCGAGCTCGACGAGTGCGAGCGGATTGCCGGCTGCCTGCGCCAGCACGCGGCCGCGCGCGTGCGGGGACAGCCCCGACGCGACCCGGTCGAGCAACTTCTCGGAATCGGACGCGGACAGGCGGCCCAGCTGGAGGATCGGCAACCCAGCCTCCTCGAGCGCCGTCGAGAACCCGTCGCGAAGGCCGGCGATGAACACCACCGGCTCGTTGTCCAGCCGCCTTGCGATGAAGGTCAACACGTCAAGACTCGACCGGTCGAGCCACTGTGCGTCGTCCGCGATCAACAGCAGTGGGCTCGAGTCCGCCGCGTCGGAGACAAGCCGGTAGGCGGCGAGGGCGACGCGGAATGGATCCGGCTCGAAGAGATCGGTCACGCCGAATGCTGCGTCGAGCGCTTGTCGCTGGGGATCCGGAAGCCTGTCGATGCGGTTGCCGATCGGCCCAAGCAGCTGGTGCAGTCCCGCGAAGGCGAGCTCGGACTCAGACTCGACGCCCGCGGTCGCGAGCGCGCGAGCGCCCAAGGAGCTCGCACGGCCGCGCGAGCGGTCCAGCAACGCCGACTTGCCGATCCCAGGTTCCCCGCGAATCACGAGTGCTCCGCCGCGGTCGCGGACGCGGTCCAAAAGCGCGTCCACCCGCTGCACCTCGTTGTTTCGCCCGATCAGCTCGCTGGTCGCATCCGGCGGGCTCGAGACGACCATATCCCGAGGATAAGCGCAAGCAGTCGTATGACTCAAGCGAAGCGGCGCCGGTCAGACCTACGTTGCCCCCGTGGCAACGAGCAATGAGGCCTATACCGCGAGACGGCTTACCGTCGCGGTGCCAGGCGTCCGTGAGTTCCAGCAGCTCTACGAGCAGGCGGTGCCCGCAAATCCGCTGCAGGACATCGTCGCGCTCGTGCAACGCGGAGCGAGCTGGGCCGAAGTGATCGACGCCCACGCCGAGTGGGCCCCGCACGGATTTCTCATCTACTTTCGCAACGACGTCCATCCCGTGATGCAGCTGGCGGGCGACGAGCAGGACTGCATCGCCTACCTCATGGGCAACGTCACCATCGCTGAGCAGATGTTCCGCCACGATCCGCGCGCCATGCTCTATGCACCCCTGCATACGGTCATTTGGGAAGACGCACACGAACGCGCGTGGTTCACGGCCGACCAGCCGAGCACGCAGTTCTCGAGCTTCGGAATCCCCGCGGTCTCAGCGGTCGGAGTCGAGCTCGACCGAAAGCTCGCGGCGCTCTTGGAGGCGCTCCGCGTCGAGGTGCCTATGCCACTGCTCTCATCGACCGTAGGGGACTGATCACTCCGCGAAGCAGTCGCATGACTCAAGAGAACGCGGACGCCACGAGTCAGGCTCCCGTTCGATTGCACCGGTACTACCGAAAGGATGAGCATGTCTGCGCAGAGCAAGCCGAGCATCGTCTTCGCCCACGGTCTATGGGCTGACGGGTCGTGCTACAGCAAGGTGATCCGCATGCTGCAGGGTGAGGGGCACGAAGTGGTGTCCACCCAGAACAGCCTCGACACGCTCGAGGGCGACGTCGCCGCCGTCAAACGCGCGCTGGGGCGGGTCAGCAGCCCGGCCATCCTCGTCGGGCACTCCTACGGCGGGACCGTCATCACAGCCGCAGGTACGGACGACCGCGTTGCCGGCCTCGTCTACATCTCCGCCCTCGCTCCGGACGAGGACGAGACCTCACAGAGCCTGCAAGAACAGTTTCCCACCACCGACGTCTTCGCCCACATCGAGATTGCAGACGGGCGCATCTGGCTGCTTCCGCACGGCATCGACTGCTTCGCCGGAGACCTTCCCGAGCAGGAGCAGAAGCTCGTCTGGTCGACCCAGGGCGTGCCCGCCGTCGACCTGTTCAACGAAAAGATCGCGGGCACCGCCTGGAGGTCGAAGCCGAGCTGGTACATCGTGGCCAACAACGACCGAACCGTCCATCCCGACCTCGAGCGTTTCGTGGCGAACCGCATGGGCGCAACCACCCACGACCTCGACAGCAGCCATGTCCCGATGCTCTCGCAGCCCGATGCCGTCTTCGACGTGATCCGGGCCGCCGCAAACGCGTGTGCGGGAGCCGTGGCGGCCTAGAAAGCGCCTAGCTGGCGATCATCGAACACTAGGAGTGATCCATGTCAGACGGCGCGGTCCACATGACCCCGCGACAGCGCGAAGCCGACGGCCTCGCGATCAGGTACGCCGAGAGCGAGGGAGTCGCGGATGAGACGGTCCTGCTCCTCAATCCCTGGCCCGAGAGCCTCTTCGCGTGGAGCACGATCTGGTCGCGCCTAGCGGAGAACGCACGACTGGTCGCCATCGATCTGCCGGGCTTCGGCCAATCCGAGCGCCGAGCCGAGCTGATGTCCCCATGGGCTATGGGTGGGTTCCTGCTGCGGCTCGTCGACGAGTGGGAGCTCGGCCACCCGCATGTGGTGGGGCCCGACGTGGGGACTGGTGCAGTCCTGTTCGCGGCGGCCGAGGACGTCGAGCGATTCCCCAGCGCCGTCGTCGGCAGCGGCGGCGCATCGTTCCCGCTCGAGGTGACAGGCGCGCTCAAGCAGATCATCGAGGCTCCGGATCTGAGCAGCTTCCGCGAAATCGATGGACGCGACGTCGTCGCCGGAGCGCTCGAAGGAATCGAGCGACACACCTTGCCCGCTGGCGTGCGAGAGGACTACCTGGTGTCCTATGCGGGCGAGCGCTTCGTCGAGTCGGCGGCCTACGTGCGCAGCTATCCGTCTGACCTGGCGGTCCTGGCCGAACGGCTCGGCGATATCCGGACCCCGGTTCAGGTCATCGCCGGCCGCCACGACACGCTCGTGCCGTCGAGCAACGCCGAGTTCCTGCACGAGCGACTGGCTGACAGCAAGCTCGACATCCTGGAGACCGGTCATTTCGCGTGGGAGGACGGCGCCGATGACTACCTGGAGCTAACGAGATCCTGGATCGAAGACCACAGCAGCGCAAGGCCGCGAGGGTGAGCACGCGCTACACAGCGTCTGAGAATCGGAGGGTCGAGGCGGCGAGCGGTACGAGCTTCGCCTACCGTGACCTCGGCGCCGGCGAGGTACCGCTCGTGCTCCTGCAGCATTTCCGCGGGAACCTCGACAATTGGGACCCTGCGCTGGTCGACGCGCTTGCAGAGCACCGGCGTGTGGTGACGTTCGACAACGCCGGCGTGGGCGGCTCGACGGGGAGGACGCCGCACACGATCGCCGAGATGGCGCGCGACGCCATTGCGTTCCTCGAGGCGCTGGAGCTCGCCGAGGTCGACCTGCTCGGCTTCTCGATCGGGAGCTTCGTAGCGCAGGAGATTACGCTGACGCGGCCTGCACTCGTGCGACGCGTCGTTCTCGCGTCCTCCGCACCCCAGGGCGCCGCCGGCATGCACGGCTGGGCTAAGGACGTGATCGACGCCGTCGGCGTTCCCCAGGTCGCGCCCGAGGGTGTCCTCTCCGTGTTCTACGCGCGATCGCCCGCGAGCCAAGACGCCGGGAAGCAGTCTCTGCAGCGCATCTTCGGCGCGCGCACGGATTACCGCGATGTCGAAACGACGTGGCAGACACGGCAGGCGCAGTACGACGCGGTGTGCTCGTGGGGCGTGCCAAACCACGCGCTGCTGCAGCGTGTCAGCGCGATCGGCTGTCCGGTCTTCATCGCCAACGGCGATAGCGATCCCATGATCCTGCCGCACTACTCCTACCTCCTCGCTGGCTTGATTTCGCAGGCCAAAGTGAAGATCTACCCCGACTCCGCACACGGCTTTCTCTTCCAGCACGCGGCACAGTTCGCCGCAGATGTCGAGGCCTTCCTCAGCGACGCATTCGCCGCGACGTAGACGGTGGAATCGCTTCGGGTGACGTGCGGGGAACTCCGACCCTGTTCTAGGGAACGATCACCGCGGTGCCCTCGAAGCGCCCCGCACGCAGGTCCGCGAGCGCGTCCTCGGCGCGCTCGAGCTCATAGAGCGTGATGGTCGTCCTGATCGGCACCTTCGGCGCGATCGCCAAAAACTCCTCGCCGTCGCGGCGAGTCAGGTTTGCGACCGACCGCAGCTTGCGCTCGTGATAGAGCAGCTCGTAGGGAAACGAGGGTATGTCGCTCATGTAAATACCCGCACACACGACGACCCCGTCGGGCGCGAGCGCCTCCAGCGCCTTGGGGACGAGCGGGCCGGCAGGCGCGAAGATGATCGCCGCGTCGAGCGGTTCGGGCGGCGCCTCATCGCTGCCTCCCGCCCACGATGCGCCCAGGCCGCGCGCGAACGCCTGCGTAGGCTCATCCCCGGAGCGCGTGAACGCGAACACCTCCCGCCCCTGGAATACCGCGAGCTGGCAGATCATATGCGCGGCCGAGCCGAACCCGTACAGCCCCAGTCGCCGGGCGTCGCCGGTGAGGGTCAAGGCGCGGTAGCCGATCAGCCCGCCGCAGAGAAGCGGGGCTGCCTCCTGGTCTGAGAGCTCCTGCGCCAGCGGCAGGCAGTAACGCTCGTCGGCGACGGTCAGCTGCGCGTACCCGCCGTCGATGTCGCGCCCCGTGAAGCGGGCGTTGACGCAAAGGTTCTCGCGCCCCGAAGTGCAGTACTGGCAGGTGCCGTCCGTCCAGCCAAGCCAGGGGACGCCCACCCTGACGCCGTCTGGCGTGGTCGCGACGATCTGATGGCCGAGCACGATCGGCAGCCTGGTTGCGGCTATCTCGCCGTCGCGCAGGTGCAGGTCGGTGCGACACACGCCGCACGCGTGGATCTCGAGCAGCAGCTGCCCGGGCCCGGGCTGGGGGTCGGGAAGGGTGGCAGGCTCCAGCCGTTGCCCCTGGCGTTCAAGGATCATCGTGCGCATGTGGGTAATGGTCGCGCACAGGCCGAATCGGGGGCGTCTGGCAAGCGCCTTAGGCAACCGGGCTGGCGCCCCGGCCGCCCGGTCGCCGCCAGAATCCACTGAACGCCCCTGCAAATCGATGGCACACGCGCCGGACCCCACGAGACAAAGTCCCGCAATGGCAGAAAGGACGCATGATGACCACCAGCATCCTGAATCCCGTCGCTCTCGGCACGACTGGCCTGAAGGTCTCCCCGGTCGCCTTTGGCACCTGGCAGCTGGGGGGTGAATGGGGATCTTTCGACGAGGACGAGGGGATCGCTGCGATTCGCGATGCTCGCGAGCTCGGAATCAACCTTTTCGACACCGCTCAGGGCTACGGTTTCGGCGCTTCTGAGCGACTCCTCGGCCGCGCGCTGCGGGGCGACCTTGACAACCGGCGCGACGAGGTCGTCGTCGCGACCAAGGGCGGCCTTCGAATGGCCGAGACGGGTCTCGTCCGCGACGCCAGTCCCGCCTGGCTTCGCAGCGGGGTTGAGGACAGCCTGCGTGCCCTGGGAATCGACCACATTGACATCTACCAGGTGCACTGGCCGGACCCGAAGGTCCCTTTTTCGCAGACAGCGACGGCACTCCAGGAGCTCGTGGACGAGGGCAAGATCCGCCACGTCGGCGTCTCGAACTTCAACGCGGCCCAGATCGCTGAGTTCGCGCAGACACGGCCGGTGGAGACGATTCAGCCGCCCTATCACCTGTTTCGACGGGATATCGAGGCTGAGCTGCTTCCTTATGCACGGGAGCATGACATCGGGGTGCTCGTCTACGGACCACTGGCGCATGGCCTGCTGAGCGGCGCGATGCGCGCGGATACGTCGTTTGCCGAAGACGACTGGCGCAGCGCGAGCCCGGCGTTCACGGGAACCGTGTTCAACCGCAACCTCGAGGTCGTTGAGCAGCTGAAGCGATTCGCCGCTGAGCAACTGGGGTGCTCGGTCGCGCAGCTCGCCGTGGCGTGGACGCTCGCGAATCCGGCCGTAAACGTAGCCATCGTAGGCGCGCGGCACCCGAAGCACATCGAAGAGAGCCTCGCGGCTGCCGAGCTGCGCCTGACCCAGGCCGACCTCGAGCAGATCGACCGCATCATCGCCGGCTCGGTGCCCATAGGCGGACCCTCCCCCGAGGCGATGCCGTCCGCCGAATAACGCAGCCAAAACGTGACCCATACGAGGAAGGAGAGAACCGATGACAAGCTCCGCGCAGAGCTCTGATCAAACAAACGTCGCCGTGCTCGGAACCGGCAGCATGGGGGCCCCGATCGCCCGCAACCTGCTGACCGCCGGCTTCCCGGTGTCGGTCTGGAACCGCACGGCCGCCAGGGCAGCGCCGCTCGCGGACGATGGGGCGCGCCTCGCCTCCTCACCCGCGGATGCCACCAGGGATGCCGACATCGTGCTGACGATGCTGGCGGATGGCGCCGCCGTCGAGGAGGCGATGAGCGGCACAGGCGCGGCCATCGAGGCGATGCGACCGGGCTCGATATGGATCCAGATGGCCACGGTAGGTGTCGATTGGATCGGACGACTTTCGCGCCTGGCGGCGGAGCATGGCGTCGAGCTCGTCGACGCGCCGGTCTCGGGCAGCGACGGTCCCGCCCGGGAGGGCCAGTTGATCGTGCTCGCCTCCGGCCCGGATGAGGCGCGGGCGCGGGTGCAGACGGTATTTGACGCGATCGGTCGCCAAACGCTCTGGCTCGGTCGCACCGGACAGGGAACACGGATGAAGCTCGTGCTCAACAACTGGCTCGTAGCGCTCGTTGAGGCGGTCGCCGAGACCGTTGCGCTGACCGAGGCGCTTGGGCTCGACCCGCACCTGTTCCCGCAAGCGATCGACGGCGCTCCGCTGGGCGCTCCCTATGCGGTTGCAAAGGCGCAGGCGATGATCTCTGGCGATTTCAACCCCGGCTTCGCACTGCGGCTCGCTTTCAAGGACGCCGGCCTGGCGCTCGATGCAGCTCAGGAGCTGGGCCTCAGCCTTCCACTCACGGCCGCGCTTGCGCCCCGGTGGCGGCAGGCGATCGCCGACGGCCACGCAGACGACGACGTGAGCTCGGTGTTCGTCTCGTCGGCGCCGCCAAGCGCGACCGTGTCCATCAACGACCGGTGAAGCGCGGCGCTCGGCGCTCGGCGGTCGCGCGGACGCCCTCCTGGAAATCGTCGGTCGCGAACAGGGGTGTCTGCCGGGCGCGCTCGCGCTCGGTCGCAGCTCGCACGCGATCAGGCAGGTCGCCGCGCATGGTTTGGCGGATCGACCGCACGGCAAGGGGTGCGCTGACGGCGATCTCGCGGGCGAGTGAATGCGCCTCGCTGCGCAACTCGTCGTCTGCGGCCAGGCGGTCGCAGAGGCCGAGCGCGTATGCCTCCTCGCCCTTGACGCGCCGGCCGGTGTAGAGCAGCTCGAGCGCCGCCTGCATCCCGACGGCCGCCGGCAGCGTGACCGTCAGGCCGAAGCCGTGGTGGATGCCAAGGCGCGCGAAGTTCGCGGCGAACCGCGAGGAGGGACTCGCGACGCGGAGATCGGCCGACAGCGCGAGCCCGAGGCCTCCGCCGATCGCGGCGCCCTGGACGGCCGCGACGACCGGCGTCGCGGCGGCGAAGAGGCGCACCGCCTGCGTGTAGAGCGCCTGCGCGCCGGCATCGCCTGCGCCGGCGAAGTTCGCGCCGGCACAGAAGTGGCGCCCCGTCGAGCACAGCAGGATCGCCCGGCACGCCGGTTCCTCGTCGAGCGCCGCGTACGCGTCGGCGAGCGCGGTGATCAACTCGACGTCGAAGTGGTTGTGCGGCGGGCGGTCGAACTCGACCGTCGCGACGTGGTCCTCACCCACGCTCACCGTCAGCCCCTGCTTCACAGGTCCTCCAGGAATTCGCGCACGACGCCATTGAACTGCGCGGGTTGGTCCATGTTCGAGGCGTGGCCGGCGTTCTCGATGGTCACCCTGAGGGCGCCGGGAATGCGGCGAGCCATCGCGTCCGCCGCTGCGAGGAAGCGATCGTCGTGCGCCCCCACGACGATCAGCGTAGGGACGGTGATCGTGCCCAGTGATTCCAACGCCTCCCCGTCGCGCTGGCTGAGGATCGCGCGCGCCGCCGCTGCCAGGCCGGCCGCGCCGGCCGCGTGGTCCGCGGCTGCGGACTCCGGGCCGAGACGCAGCGCCACCATGCCACGGGCCTCGAGGTCATCCGCCAGTCCGTACACCCATGCGTTCCAAGTCTCGCGCGCCGCGTCGTCGCGGAAGCCCGGGCCGGCGTCCACGAGCAGCAGCGCTGCCACCCGCTCGGGATGGCGCGCGCAGAAGAGCAGCGACAGGTACCCGCCCAGCGACATCCCGCCGATCACCGCGCGTGGCGCGTCGAGCACGTCGAGCAGCTCGAGCATGTCCGCGATGCAACCCTCGTGCGAGAGCTCACCGGATCCGACGCTCGCGCCATGGCCTGGCAGGTCCCATGTGAGCACCTGGCGGTCGACGCTGAGAGCGTCCAGGTTGGGCGCCCACATCGCCTGGCTGGCACCGAAGCCGTGGGTGAGCAGTACAGACGTGCGCGCGGTCGGGCGCCCGTGGATGGTGTAGGCGATGTCGGGCATCAGACGTTCACGACCTCAGAACCGCCGGTGATCGCCGGGTAGACGTTGTCGGCGCCGGCGCGCGCGACGCCCACGCCGAGCCGGGTGCTCCAGTGGTGCTCGTCACCGTACTCCGAGCGCCAGGCCCAGAGCCGGCGCGTGAGCTGGCCCAGCGGATGCTCGCGCGTGGTGCCCCGCGCTCCCAGCACCTGGTGGGCCGCTCGTCCCGCGCTCAGCGCCGCGCGGTTGGCGAGCAGCTTGCCCGCGGCGATCTCGAAGCCGCCTGGGCGGCGCGCCGTCGCGTCGGCGGCCACGCCGGCCAGCGCGGCCTGCTGGGCAATCACCACGAGGTGTTGCTGCACCGCCTGAAAGGAGCCGATCGGCCGCCCGAACTGGCGGCGATCGGTTGCATACCGGACGGCGATCTCGTACACGCGATCGAGCGCTCCGGCCATCAGCGCGATACGCGTCAATGCGCCGCGCAAGAAGAGCGTGTCGGCATCCACCGCGGGGCCGGAGCGTGCGAGGGCGCCGTCGAACACCACCGTGTCGCGCGCGTCACCGGCGAGATTCACGTGCGGCTGGATCGTGACGTCCGCGCGGTCGACCACCAGAGCGCGGCCGTCGAGCAGGACCGCGATCAGAGCCGCGTCGCGTGCCCAGGGCACTCGATGCGCGGTCCCGCTCACCCGGCCGTCCCGCAGCACGACGCTGTCGGGGGCGCCGCCCGGCGCGACGGTTACGTCTCCGCCGTCCACGCTCAGTCCCGCCTGCGCGAGCAGCCACCCCCCGAGCAGCACCATCTCCGCGGCCCGATCGGGACCGCGCTCGCGCAACACCGCGAGGGCCTGCGCGACCGTCATGCGCGGAGCGCCCTCGCCGCGACCGAACGCAGGATCTCGTTCGTCCCGCCGCGGATCGTGAACGACGGGGCGCCCAGGATGGCGGCCGCGAGCAGCCGCTCGAACAGCGACTGCGCGTCTGGATCGGGATCGTCTGGCACCAGCCGCCAGATCGTGTCGAGCACGTCCTGCTCAAAGCGCGTTCCCAACTCCTTGACGAGTGCCGCCTCCGCTGCGGGCGCTTGGCCAGCGTCGAGCAGGCGCGCGACCGACAGCGAGAGCGCGCGAATTCCCCACCAGCCGGCGACCGCCTCGCCCAGCGCGGCCTGCGCGCGCTCGTCGATCGCACCGTGCTCGCGTATGTACTGCTCGACCACCAGGTAGGTCGACAGCCAGCGCTCGGGCCCGGCGCGCTCGTAGGCCAGCTCCGACGTATTCTGCGCCCAGCCCGCTCCAACCTCACCAACCACGAGGTCGTCCGCGACGAATATGTCATCGAGGACGACTTCGTTGAAGAACTCGCTTCCGTCCAGGTATGCGATCGGTCGCACGGTGACGCCTGGTGCGCGCAGATCGATGATCAGCTGCGTCAACCCTCTATGACGGTCGTCCTCGTCACTTGTACGACACAACACCACGCACCAGTCGTTCTCGCGCGCGCCGCCGGTCCAGAGCTTCGTCCCACTCACGCGCCATCCGCCCTCTGTACGCGTCGCGCGCGTCTGCACGGCGGCCAGGTCGCTACCCGCCTCGGACTCGCTCATGCCGATCGAGAAGGACACCTCGCCGCCGCAGATCGCCGGCAGGAATCGCTCGCGTTGGGCCTCTGTCCCGTAGCGCAGGATCAGCGGTCCGGTCTGGCGATCGGCGACCCAGTGGTGGCGAATAGGCGCACCCCAGCGCAGCAGCTCCTCGACGACTATGAAACGGTCCACCGCGCCACGCTCCGCCCCCCCGTAGCGGCGCGGCAGGGACATGCCAAGCCAACCTCGCGCCGCGAGCGCGCGGGAGAAGCTCTTGTCGCGACCCGCCGCCATGCCCAGCCCCGGCGTGAAGCTTCCGCGCGGCAACTCGGCGTGCAGGAAATCCCGCACCTCCGCCTGCAGCGCCAGCTCAGCGTCGCTCAGTTCGCTCGGCGCAAAGCGCAACATGGTGAGAATGCGTTGAGTACTCGCCCCAGCAGCACGGATTGTTCGCAGATTTCGAGATTCCGGAACCCGACGCACAGCTGATGCAGCTCGAGGGACCGGCGCACGCCCAGCCTGCCGTGGGCGGTCGCAAGGTTGTCAAGCAGCAGCAGCTGTCCCGGACCAAGCAAAACGCGCTGCTCGACCGCTTCCAGGTCCAGGCCTCGCTCGGCGAAGTGAGCTTGCTCCTGCGCGAGGGATTCGAACTCCATGCCGCACAGGAAGCCGGCGTCAGTGGAGCGGGGTAGCGTCGGCGAGTCGTCCACCGCCTCGACCAAGCGGGCGAGGATGCCCTCGACGTAGCCTGCTTGACGCTCGAGATCAACTCGAGCGTTCGCATTTCCGTATCTGCGGAGCCTCTCGAGGAGGAGTTCAGGCTCTACCCACGCTCGTTGGCTGAGCAGTCGCCGAAGGGGGACAATGCGAGTCAACGCCGTCGTCGGCGAGCGGTCTCGATCAACATACAAGGCGGTGAACCGCGCCACGTCGGTCTGGCGATCGGGCACAACCGGCAACCCGAAATCAATGTGCAAAGTTTGGAAGTCGCGGCTGTGCGCGTCAGGCGGCGGGATCGTGAAATGCCCCACCACGGCAAAGGGCGGCATACCCGAGCCAATTGCGTCCTCTGAAGCCGCCTCCTCGAAGATGTCTTGCGCGCACGACCACGCGAGCTCCTCGGTGTCATACGGGGCGCTGAGATGCACGAACCCGACGTCCAAGAGCGCGGCCGCAGCCGTAGATCGATCGGCCTGGATTAGCTGCGATTCGGGCACCGCTCGCGACCTTAGCGGGACGTCTCAGCCGAGGCGTCGACTTCTGCGAAGGCGGGCTTCTCGTAGCGTACGAGAGAGCGCGATCCTACGCCGTACACCTCAAGGAAAGGCATCTCATGAACCCCGACGCCCCGCATCCCGTCCAGTACTCGGTCGACTACCCGGACCGGCCGCTCAACCGCCTGACCACCTTCTTTCGCCTGTTCATGGTCATCCCGATCGCGATCGTGCTCGCCCTCATCGAGGGCGGCGGCTACGCCTACGGTGGGGGCAGGGCCGTCGGGGCTGTCGGCGCTGCCGGCCTGGTCGTGCTGCCAACGCTGCTGTTGATCCTGTTCCGGCAGAAGTACCCACGCTGGTGGTTTGACTGGAACCTCGAGCTGATGCGGCTCTCGGCCCGGGTCGGCGTCTACCTGGCGCTGATGGAGGACCGCTATCCCTCCACCGACGAGCATCAGGCGGTGCACCTGGACTTTCCCTATCCAGACGCGCACGACGACCTCAACCGCTGGCTGCCGCTGGTCAAGTGGCTGCTGGCCATCCCGCATTACGTGGTGCTGTTCTTTCTCTACATAGCCGCGTTCTTCGTCGTGATCGCGGCCTGGTTCGTGATCCTGTTCACCGGTCGCTTCCCGCGCGGCATGTTCGACTTCCTCGTCGGTGTCGGCCGCTGGACCAACCGCGTGATCGCCTACGCCCACGTGCTGGTCACCGACCGCTATCCGCCGTTTCGCCTCGCGCCGTAGGTTCAGGGTCGCCGAGACCATCGCGAGGCGCTATGAGTCCGATCGCGTTGCCACGAAGACTGGAATGGTTCGGCTGGTCTTCTCCTGGTAATCGGCGTAGCTGGGATAGGCTTCGACGGCGCGCTGCCACCACCGCGCTCGCTCCTCGCCCTCGACCTCACGTGCGACGAAGTCCTGCGGCTCCGCGCCATCCTGGATCATCAACGCCGTCGGGTCGGCGATCAGGTTGCCGTACCAGGTCGGGTTGTTGGGCGCGCCTCCCAAGGACGCGACGAGGGCGTACTCGCCGTCGTGCTCAACTCGCATCAGCGGGAACTTGCGAATCTTCCCGCTCGTGCGCCCTCGGGTCGTGATGATGACCACAGGAAGGCCGGTGTCGCGAGCGTGTTCGCACGCTCGCCGTTGCTCGCCTCGTACTCTGCAACCTGTTCGCGCACCCAGTCCCAGGGGCTGGGCGCGTACTCGCCTTCAAGTGGCATTTCCACTCCTTGTGCGGTGGGTTTTGGAGGTGCTACCCGCAACGCTCACAGCGTACGCGAGGAGCGTCCTCGCTGGTCCCTGCGCCACGCTCGAGCCTGGCCGTGCCTCCGGAGTGGCTAACGTGGACACGATGACGACCGCAGCCGAGACGATGACCGTCCGTGGCGCGCACTACACGGCGCTGCTCGAGGCGATCGACGAACAAGGCGCCACCAAGCTGCATGCCAGAGAGCGGGAGCTGCTGCTGGACGCCGCCGATGCACTGCTGTTTTGCGAGCCCGAAAACCAGCGGGCGCTTCGATCGGCTGAGGAGATGATCGAGTCCCTCGAGGCAAGCGGGCGCTGGTCGGCCGAGAGCTGTGACCAGCTGCGCGAACACCTCTACGGCTGCGATAGCGCGCCGAAGTAGCGCGGGCGCTCCCGTACCGCCGGGGCTGTCAAGCGATTGGCTCAGGCGTCAGCACGGTGATCGTCAGAGGGCGCCGGATGCAGAACCCGAGCTCTTCGTATAGCCGGATCGCGTTGGTGTTGGTGGTAAGGACATGAAGAAATGCGCGTTCGGAGCGACGCTGGATGCCGGCTATCAACGCGCCCACGAGTCGTGACGCAAGCCCGTTCACCGCGCTGCGTCGGTGCGGTGCACACGGCGCTGATCTCCGTCCAGCCTTCGAAGCGCAACCGCTCGCCCGCCATGGCGACGAGCTGGCTGTCGCGGCGGACCCCGACGTAATCGCCAAGCTCGATCGTTCTGTCCAGGAATGGTCCCGGATCGGTCTGGCGGACGAGCTCGAGCATCTCTGGAACATCCTGCGCGCGTAGTGGGATCGCCTCCGGTGCATCGAGGCCGCTTACGTGCGCTCCGATCATCTGCACGACCTCGAACTCCTGGATCGTCTTCCAAGGCGCTGGCGCGCCGGCGCCGGCGTGCACGATCCCGGCAGTAGCTTCCCGGCGGCACGACCTCGATCGCGCTTCGCCAGTCCTCTCGCGACGGCTGCGACGGCAGCGCGAAGAACGGCGCGACATCAACGGGATATCGAAGCGCGTGGCCGCAAGTCTGCGCGAACCGCGCGTGCGCGCTCGATAGAGACGCGTAGACCGGGTTGTCCAGACGCTCTTCGTCGCTTGGCGACACCCAACCTCAATAGCACGCTCGAGCAATCTGAGCGCTCTGGCGCGCAGATGCTAGGAGTGCAGCCGAAGGTCGGCACGCTGAGCCGGTCTACAGCCACACCCCGATGGGCCGCTCGGATCGATCGGGGTTCGACGCGCGCCGCGCCTCTTCGCGGTGTTCGAGCCACACCGTGAACGGGTCCGCCGGCACGGTCTGCGCGGTGAGCATCTGCTCGTCGTGGCGGCTTGGCTCGGCCTGTGCGGCGGGCTCGATCGTCGCGGGGCGCGGGAGATCGACTGTCGAGACGCGTCGTCGTGAGCGTCTGGAGCTTTGAAGCAATTGCATGTGACGGCCCCCTCGGTTGGTCCTCCTCGCTCGGTTCCACGGCCGTTCCTCGATTCACGGTGCATCACGGTGCTCGGCTTGGAAGCCGCCGCCGTTCGTGATCGATCGACCATGGCCAGCGAGGCAAGGATGCATTTTGGCCAGACGATGTCCAGGGTTTTCGACAAACGACGTAGACCAGACCCGCGAGCAAACGATCTGGCTTGGCGCTAGGCTCCCCGCTGTGGATCGAGGCTGGAGGACCGCCCGCGCAGCGGTTGCGGCACTTGCGGTTGCCGCGGTCGTCGGCGGCGCGAGCGCGATCGCCGCGCCAGGCACAGGTCCCGTCGGCGTGTCGATCGTCGGCCGCGCATACCAGCCGACGGATCTGACGGTGGGGCTCGGGCAGACGGTCACCTGGCGTAACGACAGCTTCGACCAGCACACGGTCACGTCCGCTGATGAACTGTTCAACTCGGGGGTCATGAACCCGGGAGTCTCCTTCTCGGTCACCTTCTCGAAAGCCGGCACGTTCGACTACATGTGCACGATCCATCCGACGATGCACGGGAGCGTGATCGTGCTCGCCATCGCTCCGGGGACCGTGCAGTTGCACCTGTCGACCCGGCATACGGCCCACGGTCGAGGCGGTCGTCGCGCATGTGCTGGCGGCTCGGGGCGAAGCCGATGTGCTCCTGCAGACCCCGGGTTCGGGTGCGAGATGGCGCACGATCGCCCGCTCCCAGCTCGACTCCGAGGGGCAGGCCGTGCTGACCGCGAGGGGCGCGGCGCACGAGCGACTGCGCGTCGTCGTCGCGGCCGCCGGCGGAGCCCCGCGCCTGGTCAGCCGGGTTGTCCAGGCGCCCGCGTGAGCGCCACGCTGCGTCGCCCGAGCTCCGTCAGGGTACGCAGGCTGCAGAAGAACAGCGTCGCCTTCACCGACGGCTGATCGTTTGAGCCGTAGGCGGAGGAGCCGATCGCGAGCCCTCCGTCGAGCACGATCGAGCGACGCGCCTGAGCGGCGGTCGGTTCGCGCACGACCTGAACCGTCGCCATCATTCCGTGGTCCTCGTGGAACGTGACGTGGCAATGAAAGACGAACTTCCCCGTGAAGTCCGTCGGGTGAATGAGGATGACGGTGTGGGACCGGGGGGCCAGGGCGACGTTGTCCTGGTAATCGATGTACGGGATCTGAGTCCCGTTGACGCTCAAGACCTGGAAGTCGTTCGTGTGGATGTGAAAGGTGTGCCATTCGGCGGTCGAGTTGACGAGCGTCCATTGCTCGACCGAGCCGAGCTTCATCGTGATGTCGATGCGGTTGGGATCGAATGACATCCCGTTGAGCAGGAAGCGAGGGGTTCCCGCCGCTTCGTCCATTTCGCTGAAGATGACCGTTCGGTCGCGGTCGACATGCAGGCGCCGCAGATCGAGCGGATGGCTGAGCGGTCCCGCGGGAAGCCGCATGTGCGTCGGCTGCCCGCTGGAGCGGAGAGTGAGCACGGTTTGGTTGGGCGTGGGCCCTCCGTTCGCGGCCTTTTCGCCACCCGGGAACTGCGCGAACGGCATTGCCTTGACGCGATAGCTGCCGGCGGGGCCGCCTCGCACGAGGACGTCGCGTCGAGACCCCGGCGCGATCATCAGATCGCGGACGCTGCGCTCCCTTTCCAGGCGTGTGGCCATCCTGGGCGAGCAGCGTAAAGCGCTCGTTGTGCGCCAGGCGCAGCACGATCACGCGGTCGGCGCTCTCGTTGAAGATGCGCCAGCGTTGGAGCTGGCCCGGGCGGATCTTGGCCGTCGGATCGATGTCGCCGTTGACGTAGATGCGCGACCCCGATTCGGTCGCTTCTTCGGGCGAGAGCACGCGCCCATCGCGGATCTCGGTGTTGTCGAGCACGATCCAGCGCTGCGGCACGTGGCGCAGCGAGGGAAGATCGTCGAGGCCTCCCTCCTCGACGATCGCCCCCGCCAGTCCGCCGAAGATCTGGCGCTCGACCGTCGGGTGCAGGTGCGGGTGATACCAGTAGGAGCCGGCCGGCATGTCCTGCGGGATCGCGTATTCGTATGTGAATTCCGTATGGGGTTCGATGCGCAGGAAGATGTTGTCGCTATTGCCTTCCGGGGAGACGTGGAAGCCGTGGGTGTGGAGGTTCGTGGCTTCCGCGAGGTCGTTTTGGAGGTGTACGACGAGGTGGTCGCCCGCGCAGATGACGAGCGTCGGGCCAGGGACGCTGCCGTCGTAGTTCATCGCCTGCACGCGCCGGTGGTTGATCGTCACGGGACCGACGGACGCGCGCAGGCGAGCGTCGAGCAGGCCGTCGTGGCTGACGAGCTCCGGGGGCTCGGGGAAGCCGTCGTGCAGGATGGGGGGCACGTGGGCGTGGCAGCCCGAGCTGGCGCCCGGGTGTGCGTGGGCGGGCGCGACTGGAGAGAGCCCTCTGGGCGAAGGCCGCCGCCGCGGCGATCGCCAGGGTCGCCGTCAGCGCAACGATCACCAAGCGCGCCCGCCTTGCCATTGGCGCATCGTACAAGCGGCCTGCGGGCCATGAGCGCTCGCGCGCGGCCGCCGATGCAGACGATCGACGCCGGCGACCCGAGCCGCGTCGAGCCGGAATGGCGGGCGAGGCCACGGGGTGCCACCATCTTGCACTTGACCGGCGTCGCATCAACCTAAGGAGGAGCCCATGGGCCCCGATTCAGTGACGTCAGACGGGCGCGCTCTGCTGCTCGCCGACGCAAACCCCATGCCGATGTTGGGACTCGGCGTCTGGCAGGTGCCCGACGGGCCGCAGTGCGTAGACGCCGTGCGCTGGGCCCTCGAGCTCGGATATCGCCACATCGACACCGCCCAGGCGTACGGCAACGAGGAGAGCGTCGGGCGCGCGCTTGGCGAAAGCGACGTGCCGCGCGAGGAGGTGTTCATAACGACAAAGTTCTACCCCGGCCACGAGGACCCGGCCGTCGAGGTCGAGCACAGTTTGCGACGGCTCGGCATCGACCAGGTCGATCTCTACATCGTCCACTGGCCCGCAGGCGGGCCCACCTGGGCGTGGCCGGGCATGCAGCGAGCTCACGAGCTCGGCTACGCCCGTTCGATCGGCGTCTCGAATTTCAGCGTCGGAGAGCTTCGGGAGGTGACGGCTTCGGCGAGCGTGTCGCCGGCGGTCAACCAGGTGAAGTTCAGTCCGTTTGAGTACCGGCGCAGACTGCTCGAGGACTGCCGCCAGCGCGGCATCGCGCTTGAGGCCTACAGCCCCCTCGGGACCGGTCGGCATCTATCCAACGAGACGGTGCGACGGATCGCGGAGGGTGCAGGTCGCACTCCGGCACAGGTTCTGCTGCGCTGGTGCTTGCAGCACGGGCTTCCCGTGATCGCGAAGTCCACCCACCGTGAGCGCATCGAGGAGAACGCTCAGATCTTCGACTTCACGTTGTCAGACGAGGACATGCAGACGCTCGACGCGCTCGACGAGACCAATGGCACCGATCGGGCGCTCGAGCGCAAGTGGTGGTGAAGACGCACCAATCGGCTGTTGCCCCTGCTTTCACGCCGGCAGATGGAACGGCACCGTCGTGATCACGATTCCCTCGTCGTCGATAAGGGCCGCGCGCAGGCGTGCGGCGATGCGGTTGTGCAGGATCTGCTGCCAGCGTCGGGCGACGATGATCTCGGGGACGACCAGGGTGAGGATCACATCCGGACGCTGGCGGTGCAGCGCGGCGATGTAGTTGGCCAGCGGTGCGAGCGTCGCGCGGTAAGGAGAGACGACGACCTCGAGTGGCAGGTGATCGCCCCACGCTTGCCACGAGCGGCGAAAGCGCTCGGCCTCGTCTTCCGTTGGGCTCACGTGCAGCGCGAGGACGGGTTGCGCCAATGACGCCGCATAGGCAAGCGCGTGCAGAGCGGCGAGGTCGAGTACGGCGACCGGCACGACCGTAAAGCCGTGCACCTGCGCGGGGTCGTCCTGCGCCTCGGCCAGGCGCTCGGATGCCTGCGAGCGCGCCGAGGGCGGCGTCGTCAGAGCCTGGCGCGCACCGTCGCTGACCTCGGCTCGCGGTGTGAGAGCCTCGCGCGCGCGCTCGTAGTGTGCGTGCACGCGCCGGCACGCCATGACGATCAGCGGAACCAGCACGATCACCACCCAGGCGCCCTCGGCGATCTTGGTCGCCGCCGCGATCAGCACGACCGCGGCCGAGAGGGTAGCCCCCAGGAGGTTGGTGGCCAGCGCGGCGCGCCACCCGCGCTCGCGGTGGCGCCACCAGTGCGCGACCATGCCGCTCTGGGCCAGCGTGAATGCGAGGAACACGCCGATCGCAAAGAGCGGGATCAGCGGCGCGGTCCGACCGTCGAAGGCGGCGAAGATCACGCTCGCCGGGATCGCGAGCACGAGGATGCCGTTGGTGAACGCGAGGCGATCGCCCATCCGCAGGAACAGACGAGGGACGTAGCTGTCGCGTGCCATGAAATACAACAGCCGTGGAAAGCCGTTGAACGCGGAGTTGGCGGCGACCAGCAGCACGAGCGTCGTAGCCGCCTGCACGAAGGCATAGGGCAAGCCGCCGCCGACGCTGTCATGCGCGATCTGCGAGAGCACCGTCTCTCCCCCGCTCGGGGACGCCCCGTCGAAATGGGCAACGAGCACGACGCCGACGAACATCGAGACCAGCAGCCCGACCAACACCGACAGGGTCTGGCGCGCGTGTCGAGCTTGCGGAGGCCTGAAGATCGGGACGGCGTTTGAGATCACCTCGATCCCTGTCATAGCCGTCGCCCCCGAGGCGAAGGCGCGCAGCACCAGCAGCACGCCGACCGCCTCGATCGCGCGGTGAGGGGCGGGGGCGGCTGGTTGAAAACCGTGTGAGCCCGCCTTGATCAGGCCGGTGATCACGACGAGCGCGATCGCGGCGACGAACAGGTACGTGGGGGCGGCGAACGCGGCGCCCGCATCGCGCACACCGCGCAGGTTCCCGGCCACCAGCAGCACGATCACCGACCAGGCCGATCTCGACCCGCGCCGAGCCGAGCGAGGGAATAGCCGAGGTGACCGCTTCCACGCCGGAGGCGACCGAGACCGCGACCGTGAGGATGTAGTCGACGATCAGCCCGGCGCCGGCGAGCAGGCCCCACGCGGCCCCCAGGCTGTCGCTCGCGACGATGTAGGAGCCTCCTCCGTGCGGGTAGGCGCGAATCACCTGGCGGTAGCCGAGGCCGACCGCGAGCATCAGCACCGCGAGCGCAGCTCCGATCGGCAGCGAGAGCTTCAGCTGCGCCGAACCGGCGAGCACGAGGATCGCCATCATCGCTTCCGGTCCGTAGGCGACCGACGAGAGCGCGTCGGGGGAGAGCACGGCGAGACCGAGCAGGCGGCCCATCCGCTCCTGCACGATCGCGGTGCTGCGCAACGGTGGGCCGATCAGCACGCGGCGCATCGCGTATGCGATGCGCCCCAATCGCGAGTCGACCTCTCCCGCGCCGGGCGTCGCTTCAAGTTCGTCTTCGTCCGCCCCGGGCGGCGCGCTGCGGATGTGCACGAAGCGCCCCCCGCGCGATGGGTGCGGATCGGCGAAGTCCAGGCCGCGATCGACCGGCAGCGCCTGCTCCCACACCTCGCGCGGCGGGATCGATCCCCGCCCAGCGCTGCCCTACTCTCGCGCAGCGCGACCAGCGCCTGCTCGTCGAGCTCGGGCAGCAGCGCGTTTGCCGTCACCGACGCAGCCGGTCCGCCGTCCTCCACGGTCGTGGCGTCCGACGCCGCGTCTGGCGGCGGGCGATCGGGGGCGTTCTGCGAGCCGCCGCCTGCGCCACGATCGGCGGGTGGATGCGGTACCTCGACCATCAGCCGCAGTATCCCCGCCTCAGGGCCTCGAGACGGCGGGTAGCGGGCACAACCGCCTACCCGGCCGGGCGATCGGAGCGTCACTTTGCCTTCGTGGATCGGATGGACAAACGCCGCCGCTGATTCTTGGCCAAGAGGCCCATGCGCGAGACGGAGCCCTCGCGCAGGATTAGCGGTCGATGAGCGCCGAGGTGATCATCTCCTACGACGGCTCCGAGAACGACGACGACGCGCTGGCGCTCGGCAAGCTGCTGACGCAAGACGCGACCAAGCTCGCGCTCGCCTACGTCCGCCACGCGCCGGAGTTCGATCCGACGCGCGAGGCGCTCGCCCAGCACGACGCAGAGCGCCGTCTGGAGCAGGGAGCTGCTCGGCTCGGTGATTCGAACATCGCGCGCCACATCGTCTTCGGCGCGTCAACCGGGGAGGGGCTGGAAGAGCTGGCCGCCGCCGAGGGCGCGTCGATCATCGTGTTCGGATCGGATTACCGAACGCCGCCGGGCCACGCGGAACCCCCAACCTCGGCTCAGCGGTTGCTGGAGATCGGGGCGATCGCCGTCGGGGTCGCCGCGGCGGGGCTGCGCGTCGCTCCCGACGCCGCGATCGGATCGATCGCGGTTATTCCTGTTGACGGAGACGACGCCGCGCAGCAGACCGCCGACGCGCTGGCGGGCAGGCTCGGCGCCGCGATCGTCTCGGCCGACGCGCCACTTGCCGACCTGATCGTGGTCGGGTCCCAGCCGGGCGCGCCTGCCGGGCGGCTCGCGCTGAGCGGCGCCGCGCGCACGATGCTGGACACCTCGCGCGGCTCGGTGCTGGTCGTGCCAAGCGGCAAGCCGTTGCAGGTCTGATCGCGTAGCTGCTCCTCGCGGGCGGGCACCGACGTCTTCACTGACTGAGCAGCGGGGCGCCGGGCTGCCGCCTACCGGGCACGCTCGCCGGCCGGCCGCGGCTCGCCGGCGGGTGAGAGATGGGGCTCCAACCACGCCTTTAGCTGCTGAAGCGGCGCTGCTCCGACCAGCCGGTCCGCCTCGGCGCCGTCGCGAATGACGACTAGCAGCGGGATCCCCTGCACGCCGAAGCGCGCCGAAACAGCGGGTGCCTCGTCGACGTTGAGCTTGACCACCTTCAGCCGGCCGGCGTTCTCCGTCCCCAGGCGCTCGACGAGCGGCGAGACCATGCGGCACGGTCCACACCATGGCGCCCAGAAGTCGACCAGCACGGGCACCGAGGCTTCGATCTCCCGATCGAACGTGCTCGCGGTCGCCTCGACGATCCATGGCAGCATCGTCTGGCAGACGGCGCATCGAGGAACGCCGGCGGGCGTTGGAGTCAGTCGGTTGCGCTTGGCGCAGTTGGGACAGGCGACTATCGTGCCTGCGTCGGCCATCACCGAGAAGGTATCGAGAACTCGTCGCGCGCTGGCCGCTCGCGCCTATCGAGCGGCGCGTCGACAGCGTGCTCAGTCCGGGTCCCGCGAGCTGTACGGGTCGTCCTCGCCACGCAGGTCGCGGTAACGGCGGTCGAACAGCTCGAGCACAGCGGTGACGTCGGCCGGCCCGCGGACGTCATGGCTGACGTTCTCGGAGTCGTAGGACGGGTCGGTCGGCTGCGCATCACCACGCTCGATCAGCTCGTCGCGCTCGGGAAGCGCGAAGCGCAGCTCCACCAGGCCACGGTCGCGATCAAGGACGCCCAGCTCGACACTCTCGTACTGCACGAGCGCGACGTGCTCCGAACGTCGCTCGATACGCACTCCGGGCCAGCTGTCAAGCTCGTTGGCGATCTCGTCCACTAGCGCGGTCGTGTCGGACACAGCGCGATCGTAGCGCTCGTCGCTCACTACGCAGCTCGACGCCGATCGAGATCGCGCGAAGGCGTAGCATGGGGCCGATGAGCGACGAGAGCATCGCTGCGCGGGTGGAGCGCCTGGTCACCGAGGAGCATGAGCTTCGAAACCGCGAGCAGAGCGATACGCCCGAGGCGCTGGAGTCAGACACGGCGCGCCTGCGCGCCATCGAGGTTGAACTCGATGTCTGCTGGGATGTGCTGCGCCAGCGCCGAGCGCTGCGCGACGCCGGCGTGGATCCCGATCAGGCAAAGCCGCGTGACCCTGACACGGTCGAGCGCTACTGGCAGTAGATAGCCCGCCGCGTCCAGCGGGACGCAGCTGCATCGATCTGCGCTCGCGCGACAGGGCACGCGAGCGCCGCACAGAGCCGTTGTGCGCAAGACTTCTCGCGATGAGCGATCCCGGGGTGGTACTCGTCGCAGAGGTTCACGGACGCGCTGGTCTGATCGTCGAGCTGCGCGCGCTGCTGAGCGAGTTGGCCGAGGGCGCGAGCGGCGAGCCCGAATGCGTCGGGTTCCAGGTTCTCGCCGCAGATGATCCGGGCGAGTTCGTGCTGCTCTGCGGCTGGAGCAGCGAGACCGCGTTGCGCGCGCACTACGCGACGCCTCACTACCGCCGCTATCGCGAGCAGGTCGATCCGCTGTTGGCGCGGCCGAGCGATGTGGTCGTCCATCACGTCGCCGCGACGGTCCATGCGCGCGATCCCAATCCGCCTGATCCTGGCAAGTTGGGATGAGCCAAGAATCGCCGCGTCTGGCCTGACCGAGGAGCAGCCCCATGCCCGCGCGCGCCACAGAAGCCCCGCAGACCTGGGACGTCGTAGTGATCGGCGGCGGCCCCGCCGGCGAGAACGCGGCGCGGTACGCGATCAAGGGCAGCGAGCGCACGGCCGTGATAGTCGAGGCCGAGCTGCTCGGCGGCGAGTGCTCCTACTGGGCGTGCATCCCCAGCAAGGCCCTCTTGCGCCCTGTCGATCTGCTCGACGCGGGACGCGCGCTTCCGGGGGTGGCGGAGATGCTCGGCGGCTCGCTGGACGTCGAGTCGGTCCTCGCACGGCGCGACTCGTTCATCCATGACCACGACGACGCCGGACAGGTCGAATGGGCCAACGGGGTCGGAGTCGACGTGGTCCGAGGCCGCGGTCGCCTGGTCGCCGAGAAGACGGTCGAGGTCAGGACCGCCGACGGCGCCGTCCGCGAGCTGCACGCCCGCGAGGCCGTGGTGGTCGCCACCGGCAGCACCGCTTCCATCCCGCCCGTTCAGGGACTGCGCGAGGCCTGTCCGTGGACCTCGCGCGACGTCACCAACCTGCGAGAGGTGCCGCGCCGCGTCGCCGTCATCGGCGGCGGGGTCGTCGCCTGCGAGGCGACCACGTGGCTGAAGGGGCTCGGAGCCGAGGAGGTCACGGTCATCGAGCAGTCGCCGTCTCTGTTGGGCGAGCACGAGCCGTTCGCCGGCCAGCTGATCGCCGAGCGGTTCGCGAAGCTCGGCGTCACGGTGCTCCTCGACACCGAGGTGCAATCCGTGCGCCGGGCGGCCGTCGAGGACAGCGGGCCCGGCAGGATCCACGGCGGCCCCGCCGCGATCAGCGCTCGCGGATCGATGTTTGAGGTGGACGAGATCGTCGTCGCCGCCGGACGAACACCGGCCTCGGCCGACATCGGGCTGCACGAGATCGGCTTGGACGTAGGTGAGTCACATGGCTACCTCGCAACCGACGATCACATGGCCGTCGTCGGCGGCGGTGACTGGCTGTACGCGGTCGGCGATGTCTGTGGCAGGGCGCTGCTGACGCACATGGGCAAGTATCAGGCGCGGATCGCCGGGGCTGTGATCGCGGCCCGCGCCGAGGGACGCTCGACCGACGGCCCGCGCTACCGCGACATCGCCGACCACGACATGGTCCCAGCGGTTGTCTTCACCGATCCGCAGGTCGCCGCGGTGGGGCTGAGCGAGGCGAAGGCTCGCGGGAAGGGGATCGACGTGCAGGCGCTCGAATACGAGCTCGGGTCGGTCCGCGGCGCGGCCCTGCTGCGCGACGATTACGAGGGTCGCGCCAAGCTCGTCGTCGATCGAGCCGCAGACACGCTCGTCGGCGCCACGTTCGTCGGCCCTGACGTCGCGGAGTTGCTCCACGCCGCAACCACTGCGATCGTCGCCCGCGTGCCACTCGAGACGCTCTGGCACGTGGTGCCGTCCTTTCCCACGGTCAGCGAGGTCTGGCTGCGGCTTCTCGAATCCCGCGGTTGACGCCTGCGACCACCGGCCCCTAGGTCTTCGTGGCGAGGCGCTCGTAGACCGATCGCACGGCGCTTGACCCCTCGCCCACCGCAGCGGCGACCCTCTTCAGCGAGCCGTGACGCACGTCGCCGGCGGCGAATATGCCGGGCGTCGAGGTCTCGAACGGCAGCGGCGCGTATGCGCCGCCGGCCGGCGCAGTCGGAAGCTGGCGGTCGGTGAGAACGAATCCGTCCTCGTCGAGCAGCACGCCGTCTCCCAACCACGCGGTCGCGGGACTCGCGCCGATGAAGCAGAACAGGCCCGAGCAGCCGATCGTCTGCTGCTCGCCTGTCGCGATGTGGCCGAGCGTCACCTGCTCGAGGTGCTCCTCGCCGGCGAGCGCGCGCACTTCGACGCCTGTCAGCAGGTCTATTTTCGGATCGGCCTCGATCCGCTCGATCAGGTAGCGCGACATGCTCTGGCTGAGATCCCCGCGGCGGATCGCGAGCGTGACCTTGCAGTTGTGCTGTCCGAGGTAGATCGCCGCCTGCCCGGCGGAGTTTCCGCCCCCGATGACCAGAACCGGCGTGCCGTCACACACCCGCGCCTCCAGATCGGTCGCCGCGTAGTACACGCCAGCGCCCTCGAAGCGCTCCAGATCCTCCACGGCCAGCCGTCGATAGCGCGCCCCGGAGGCAACGATGATCGCGCGGGTCGGAATCTCGCTGCCGTCTTTGAGCACGACGACGTGAAAGCCCGCCTCGGCATGCACACCCGCGACCTCGCAGGGCGCGTTCAACCGAGCGCCGAGCCGCATCGCCTGGATGGCCGCTCTCGCGGTGAGATCCTCTCCGGAGATGCCGTTCGGGAACCCCGCGTAGTTCTCGATTCGCGAGCTCGTGCCAGCCTGACCGCCGATCGTGACCGCGTCCAGGGAGACCGTGCTCAGGCCCTCCGATGCGCCGTAGACGGCGGCGGCCAGGCCGGCCGGACCGCTGCCCACGACGACCAGATCGAAGATATAGCCGGGTATGGGGCGAAACGTCAGCCCGAGGTGCTCGGCGAAGGTGGCCGTCGTGGGGCGACGCAGGATCTCGGTGGGCGTGATCACGACCGGTGTGTCCTGCGGGCCCAGGCCCATCGTGTGCAGGAGGGCTTCGACGTCCTCGGCATCCTCGACGTCGATCCAGGTATGGGCGAGACGGGAGTGCTCGGCAAACGACCGCAGGCTCATCGCCTCAGGCGAGTATCTGGACCCGATTATCCGGATCGCCTCTGCGCCCGGTCCGGACCGCAGAAGCTCGCGCCGCGCGACCATCGCGCTGAAGATCTTTTCCGCCAGCGCCGGGCGAAGGCTCATGAGGCGGCGGAACTCGGTCTGGCCGATCACCAGCACCCGCCCGGCCTCGGTGACCCGGCCGGTCAGGAAGCGCCGCTGGCCGGTCAACAGGGTCAGCTCGCCCACGAAATTGCTGGGTCCAAATGCGATCACTGGGACCTCGTCGGTCTCCATCGGGTCGCACGACCTCGACCCGCGCCCTCGAGGACCACGAACAGATCGTGGGTCGCCTCTCCCGCCTGGAAGAGGAGCTCTCCGGCCGCGACCGGCTTCTCGCTGCCGAACGGGGCCATCTCGGCGAGCTCAGACGCGCTCAGAAGCGGCGAGGCGAGCGAGTCGGGCTCCTCGCGGGCGCTCATCGGTGGCGAGGCGGCCGTTGGAGGGAGTCGATCACGAGCATCGGGCGGCGCCGTAGCAAAGTAGCAACGAGCTCAAATGCGCGATCTGCGGGCAGCTCGCCGTCGAGACCCGGCGCCAGGCCGCCGCCTGGGCGCAACGGGGGCTGGAGTTCACCCGCACGTTGGCGCCCAAGGGCTGACCTGCCGGCAGCGATCGCGCCGGGACCTCCGCTTGTCAGCTGACCGCGTCGGGTGCCGTCGCCGCGGTCTGCGCGCCGATGAACTGAAGCAGCGCCTTGTTGACCTGCAAGGAATGTGTCCACGCGATGGCGTGTGGGCCACCTTCGATGACGACGAGCTCCATGTCGTTGATCAGGCCTGGAAGACGCTTGCCCGTCTTGTCAAACGGCAGGATTCGATCTGCATCGCCCTGTACGGCGAGCACCGGCACGTCGATCTTCGGCAGGTCCTCGCGGAAGTCGGTCTCCCACGTCGGGATGCACGCCACGGCAGCCGTGGCTGATGCGCCGGCCGCGACGTTCCAACTGGCCTGAAATGCCTGCTCGCTGACCAGATTCCCGCCGAATTCGTCGATATTGTAGAAGTTGTCGAGGAAGCCCTTCAAGAACGCTGGTGCCGTCTCCCGCGGCTTCCTGCATGAAGCCTTTGAACAGACTGTCAGGCAGGCCCTCCGGGTTGTCGCCGGTCTGCATCAGAAACGGCGGAATCGGGGATATGAGCACCGCCCGGCTGACCCGCGCCGAACCGTAGGCGCCCAGGTAGCGCGTCACCTCGCCGGTGCCCATCGAATGCCCGACCAACGTGACGTCGCGCAGGTCGAGCATCTCCATCAGAGCATCGAGGTCTGCCGCGAACGTGTCGTAGTCGTAGCCGAACGTCGGCTGGCTGGACTTGCCGAACCCGCGCCGGTCGTAGGTGATCACGCGGTGGCCGGCTTCCATCAGGATCGGCACCTGCTTGTCCCATGCACGGCCGCTCAGCGGATAGCCGTGGATCAGGACCATCGGCGCTCCCGAGCCATGGTCCTCGTAGTACAGGTCGATCGACCCGGAGTTCTCCTCACCAACACTTGCGAATGGCATGACGCTCCTTCGGTTGAGCGTTGCACCCGGCCCGTCAGGCCGGGCATGGTCGCTGGGTGAACCACGAGCCGCGGCTCATGGACGACCCTCGGGTCAACTTACTCCTTTGCCCAAGCGACGGCAGGCCGCACCGGCGGCTCGTCAGCACGCAGCCGAGGGTGGCGGAAATTGGCGAGCAGAGGGTTCATGCGAGGGGTGTGATTTCTGCGCAAATCGCACGTTTTGAGATTGCGAGTTGGGCTAGTTCATTCACAGCCCCAGCCATTGCTGCCCGTTCTCGAGCTCGAGCAGCAGCCGCTTGCGCTCCAGCCCGCCGCCGTAGCCCGTGAGGGTGCCGTTTGCGCCGATCACGCGGTGGCACGGCACGATCACCGAGATCGGATTGCGCGCGTTGGCCAGACCCACTGCGCGCGCCGCCGAGGGCTGCCCGACGCGGCGAGCGATCTCGCCGTAGCTGACGGTCGTGCCGTAGGGAATATCTTGCAGCGCACGCCAAACCAGGCGCTCGAATGCGGTCCCGTCCATGGCGAGCGGCACGTCGAAGCTCCTGCGCTGGCCGCTGAAGTACTCGTGCAGCTGCTCTCGCGCGGCGGTGAACGGTGCAGCGTCGCGCGTCCACGCTGAGGCGATCGTCATCGGCTTGCGGCCGCCCTGCATGTACAGGCCGCGTAGGGCTCGGCCGTCGCCGACGAGCAGCAGCTCGCCTATCGGGCTGTCGATCGTCGTGTAGCTCGATGACGAAGAGAACGCGAGGGCGGGCATCGGACCGCTGATCGCGCTCATGCCGCGAGCCGATCCAGGTCACGCGCGCGCCGGCTGGGCTCGGCCTGGCGGGATCGGTCCAGCGAGGCCCAGAGGTGCTGCACCGCGTATGCGCGATACGGGCGCCAACGCTCGGCGAGCCTCTCCGTCGCAGCGGGGCGCCCGTCGTGGCCGAGCGCCTGCAGTGCGTGGCGCACGCCGAGGTCGCCTGACAGGAACGCGTCGGGGTCACGCAGCGCGCGCATCGCTATGTACTCGGCAGTCCAGGGGCCGATTCCCGGCAGCGCGAGCAGCTGGTCGCGCGTCTCCTCGCGCCTTGCCCCCGCGTCGAGCGCGAGCTCGCCGTTCGCGAGCGCGCCGGCCAGGGCGAGCAGCGCGCGACGGCGGCCCTGTGGCATTGCGAACGTCGCGGGGTCTGCTTCTGTGAGCGTCTGAGCCGAAGGAAACAGGTGCGTCACGCCGCCGAGTGGGCGCTCGAGCGGCTCGCCGCAGGAGGCGACCAACCGGCCCGCAAGCGTGGAAGCGCCCCCAAGCGAGACCTGCTGACCGAGCACGGCCCGCAGAGCGAGCTCGTGACCGTCGACGTGCCCCGCCACGCGGCGCCCGGGAGCCTCGCGCACGAGCGCTCCCAGCAGCGGATCCTCCCCCAATGCCTCCGCCACGCCCTGAGGGTCTGAATCGAGGTCGAGCAGCGCGCGCGAGCGCTGCACCGCCGCCGCAAGGTCGCGTAGGTCGCCCAGCCAATAGCGCGCGTGGATGAAATCGTCGACCGGCCGCAGCTCGACGATGCCCGTCGCGTGCGGCAGGCGCAGGCTGCGGCGGTAGGCGCCGTCGATGACCTCCTCGATTCCTGGCACAACTCGCAGCGAGAGAAACGAGATCAGGCCCTCGGCATCCAGCGGCGATCGGTAGGGCAGTCGTAGCGACAGCGCCCCGTCGTCCTGTGGGCGCGCCCCCCGCCTCGCTCGCGAGCGCAGATCGCTCGGCGTTGTCGCGAAGACCTCCTGCACCGTCGCGTTGAACTGGCGCACGCTGCGAAAGCCCGCCGCGAACGCGACCGCAGCGACGGGCACCGTCGTCGTCTCGAGCAGCACTCGAGCCGTCTGCGCGCGCTGCGCACGTGCGAGCGCGAGCGGTCCCGCGCCCACGACGGCGACGAGCTGGCGATGCACGTGGCGCTCGGTGTAGCCGAGACGGCTCGCGAGTCCGCCGACGCCCTCGCGGTCGACGACGCCATCGGCGATCAGGCGCATCGCTCGCCCGACGAGATCGGCGCGAAGGTCCCAATCGGGGGAACCGGGTGTGGCGTCTGGGCGGCAGCGCTTGCAGGCGCGAAAGCCCGCCGACTGGGCGGCTGCGGCGGAGGCGAAGAAGCGAACGTTCTCGCGCTTTGGCGTGCGCGCTGGACAGCTGGGACGGCAGTAGATTCCGGTCGTCTTCACGCCGCAGAACACCCAGCCGTCAAAGCGCGGGTCGCCCCGCTCGAGCACCTGCCAGAGTCGCTCTGAATCGAAGACCACGGCCACACCGTGGCACATCGAGACCCGCGCGTCTGGCGGGAATCGGACCTGACCGGCTGGCGAAGACCGATTCCCGCTGGTGGCCCCTGCGAACAGCGCCTGTCAGCGTCTAGTGACCTGAGTCGTTGATTCGTTGGCAGTAGTGGGCGAGGCTGTCGAGGATGTCCTCTGCGGTCTTGTGCCAGACGTAGGGTTTTGGGTCTTCGTTCCAGGTTGTGATCCAGGTGCGGATCGAAGCGACGAGGTCGCGGACCGAGCGGTGCGCGCTGCGCTTGATCCATTTCGTGGTCAGCTCGGCGAACCAGCGCTCGACGAGATTCAGCCAGGAGCTGTAGGTGGGCGTGAAGTGCACGTGGAAGCGGGGGTGGCGTAGTAGCCAGCGCTGGATCGAGGGTGTCTTGTGTGTCGAGGAGTTATCGAGCACGACGTGAACGTCCAGATCGGCTGGCACGGCGTCCTCGATGACGTTCAGGAACCGGCGGAACTCCTCGGCGCGGTGGCGAGGAGTCATCTCGGCGATGACCTGCCCGGAGGCGACGTCGAGAGCGGCATAGAGGTTCGTCGTTCCGTTGCGGACATAGTCGTGGGTGCGCCTCTCGGGCACGCCGGGCATCAACGGCAGCACCGGTGCTGAGCGGTCGAGCGCCTGGATCTGGGCCTTCTCATCGACGCACAGCACGACAGCGGCATCGGGCGGGTTCAAGTAGAGCCCGACGATGTCGCGAACCTTCTCGATGAACAGCGGGTCCGGCGAGAGCTTGAACGTCTCGCTCTGGTGAGGCCTGAGCCCAAACGCCCGCCAGATCCGGCTGATCGCGGTCTGGCTCATCCCTGTCGCGGCTGCCATCTGGCGCGTCGACCAGTGCGTGGCGTCCCGCGGCTGCTCCTCGAGTGTCTTGACGATCACTCGCTCGACGTCCTCGTCGGTGATCGAGCGCGGTTTCCCCGGGCGCGGCTCATCATGCAACCCATCCAGGCCGCGTCGCGCGAACCTGCCCCGCCACTTGCCGACCGTCGAGTCCGTGCAACCCAGCCGAGCCGCGATGTCCTTGCTCTGCTCCCCATCGGCCGCCGCCAACACGATGCGACACCGCAACGCCAACGCCTGCGAGCTCTTCCGGCGCCGCGCCCACCGCTCCAGCACCTCCCGCTCCTCGTCGCCGAGCACGACCTCTGCACGCTGTGCCATGACCGCCTCCCATCGTCGTTGATAACGACGAAGTTCGCGGCCACAACAGCCATCCCTGCGAACTAACGACTCAGGTCACTAGACGCCCGCGGGGGCGGTCAGGAAGCCTTCACGGGACCTCGGCCGAGGTGCCGAGAATCAACGCTCGCGCGGAGGATCACGTCGCAGCGTGGGAGACGCTGGGCGCGGGCGTCGTGGTCGATCTTCTCGACGGCTCGTGACTGTCGGCGCGCGGCGCCGGCAGTGCGAGCTTGAAGATCTTGCGCAGGACGCTGCCGAACTGACGGTGCAGCGGGCCCGTGTTGTAGGGAATGCCATAGCGTTCGCTGATGCTGCGCACCTCTGTCGAGATCTCGCGATAGCGGTGCGCCGGTAGGTCGGGAAATAGATGGTGCTCGATCTGGAAGCTGAGGTTGCCGGCGAGAAGGTGAAACAGCTTGCCGCCGGTCAGGTTGGCTGAGCCGAGCAGCTGGCGGTAATACCAACCGCCGCGCGTCTCGTTTTTGGCCTGCGCCTCTGTGAACTGCTGTGCGCCGTCGGGGAAATGGCCACAGAAGATAATCGTGAACGCCCACAGGTTGCGGGTGAGGTTCGCGGTCGCGTTGGCGGCCAGCACGAAGGGAAGCGACGGACCGGACAGCAGCGGGAAGAGCACGTAGTCCTTCAGCGTCTGACGGCGCAACTTGCTCCAGATGTCCGCGAGCATCGCGCGCTTGTCGTCCAGACGCACGCCGCCGGCGGTGATCTGCTCGGCTTCGAGGTCGTGCAGCGCGACGCCGTACTGAAAGAAGACGGCGAGCAGCGTCGCGTAGATCGGGTTGCCGAGGTAGTACGGATGCCAGCGCTGCTCGTCGGACATGCGCAGGATGCCGTATCCGATATCGCGGTCCTTGCCGATGATGTTCGTGTGCGTGTGATGCATGTAGTTGTGCGAGTGGCGCCACTGGTCGCCGGGGCACGCGGTGTCCCACTCGAACGTCTTGCCGTTCAGCCGCGGGTCCTTCATCCAGTCGTACTGCCCGTGCATGACGTTGTGGCCGATCTCCATGTTGTCGAGGATCTTCGACAGCGCCAGGGCGGTGGTCCCGCCGATCCAGGCCGGCGGTAGAAAGCCGACGAACAACAGCCCGCGCCCGGCCGCCTCCAGCCCCCGCTGAGCGCGGATGACCGCCCTGATGTATTCGGCATCGCGCGCGCCGAGGTCGGCGACCACGCGGGCGCGGATGGCGTCGAACTCCTGCCCGAGCGCGTCCAGCTGCTCGGATGTGAGATCGGGTGGTGGCGTGGGCATGCGAGTGCCTTTCGGTAATGGTTCAGGTTCAGAGATCCAGCGCGACGTTGCCGACCGGCACCGACACGCAGATGCGGATCTGCTCTTCGCCGGCCGTCGAGGTCTCGCCCGTGAGGATATTGCGCACCGTGCCCGCCGTCTTGCGACAACTACACGTGTTGCAGATGCCCATACGGCAGCCGTGCTCGGGCGTCAGTCCAGCGTCCTCGGCCTGCTCGAGCAGCGCCAAGCCGCTGTTGGGCGCTACCGAGCCGCTTGCTGTGAAGCTCACGAAGCCCTCGGCGTGATCGGTGTCCAAGCTCAGCGCCGGCGCGGTGAACGTCTCGACGGCCGGCTCGGCGATGTCCTCCTGGGCCCAGACCGCGCGGACGGAGTCGATCAGCGCCGGCGGACCGCAGACGAACGTCGCCGCGCTGGCGTGGTCGGACATCACGCTGGCCACGTGCTCGCGCCGGAAGCGTCCGCCGATGCCTGCGCTGCGCCCGCGCGTGAAGCCGCGCGCGACACGCAATCGCGCCTGGCGATCGGCGAGCCGCGCGAGCTCGCTGTCGTAGAGAGCGAGCTCCGGCGAGCGTGCGTAGTTGAGAAAGCCGATCTCGCCGTCAAAGCCCTCATCGCACAGCGTGCGAAGGATCGCCATCACGGGCGTGATGCCGCTGCCCCCGCTGATCAGCAGCACGCGCTCTGGTCGCGCGTCGTCGAGCACGAAGTCGCCGCTGGCCTGGGTCAGGCCGACGATCATCCCCACCCGCGCGTGATCGCGCAGATAGCGCGACACCTTGCCCTCCGGATGGGTCGAGATGGTCAGCTCGATGCAGTCGGCGTGCTGTGAGCTGGCCGGAGAATAGGTCCGTGTCTCGCGCACCCCGTCGATCTCGACGCTCAATCCGACGAACTGCCCGGCACGCAGTCCGCGCCAGGTCTCGTTCGCGCGCAACGTGATCGTGACGCTCTTCGGCGTCTGGAGGCGTACAGCGGTCACCGTGGCGCGCACCTCGCGCCGTACCGACAGAGGGCGCAGGAGCTCGACATAACGGTCGACTCCGTGCGGATAGGCGAGCGCTTCGACCAAGTTCGAGCGCAACAGACGGCGACCCAGGCTACTCGGGGAGGTGGCGGTTGGTGGCATCCGTGACTCGTGCACAGTCGTACACTGAAACCTGAGCACAGGGTACCCAGAATACGACTTCGTCAACCCAAAAATCTGTGAAGCTCGTCACACTGGACGCGTGTCCGAACAGCCTTTAGAGCGCGGCGTCGTTCGGCAGCAGCGCAAGCAGCGCACACGCCAGGCGCTGCTCGATGCGGCCCTGGGCTTCCTCGAGGACGAGAGCTTCTCGAGCATCAGCCTGCGGCAGGTCACGCGGGAGGCGGGCGTAGCCCCAACGGCCTTCTACCGCCACTTCGATGACATGGACGAACTGGGCCTCGCGCTGATCGACGAGTCGTTCCGCACGCTTCGCATGATGATTCGCGCGGTGCGCACAGACCCGCAGACGACCTACGAACACGCGATCCGCACTTCGGTCGACTACGAGGAAGTGATCCGCAGCTCGGTCGAGGTGCTCGTCCACTACGTGCACGAGCACAACAGACACTTTCGCTTCATCGCGCGCGAGCGCTTCGGCGGTGTGGCGGTGCTGCGCCATGCTATCCGCAGCGAGATCCGCCTCTTTGTGAGCGACCTGGCCACCGACCTGTCGCGCTTCCCCGGCCTCGATCGCTGGACGACAGAGGACCTCCAGCTGCTGGCCGGGCTGATGGTGAACACGATGGTCTCGACGGCCGAAGCGATCCTCGACGCGCCGGCCGAAGATCCCGCTGCCGAGGCCGAGATCGTCACGACCGCGCGGCGTCAGATGCGGATGATCACGATCGGCGTCCAGCTGTGGCGCAGGCCAGCCGAGCAGTCCGCGCCGCCGACCGTCGCCAGCCGCGATCCAGTGCCGCGCGGCTAGACCTAGCTCCGACACGCAGCCGCGGCCTACTCGGGGTTTGCGGCGCCGAGAAGTTGATAGGCGCGGGCGACGCGTCGTTTACGAGTGTTCACCCAGGGCCCGGAACCCGCCAGCTGTGGGATCGCGCGCGCGAGCCGGCGCGACCCACGCGCGAGGATCGACATTGGGACCGCGGAAGCCGCGCAAGCGCGAGGGCACCGTTACGGCGCGCCGTGAGTGCGAAAGTGGTTGCGAGCATGTCCGTGGTCGACGCCCATCGAGACGACTCGGCTGTCGTGGCCGCCGAGGATCTGGCGGTTCCCGAGGAGCTGAGCCGGCGAAAGCTGCGCAGGCGGCTGCTCCTATTGGCCGCGCTCGTGCTCGTCGTCGTCGCTGTCGTGACGCTGCTCCCCGGCCTCGAGGGCCTGCGCGCACGCCTCTCGCAGGCCAAGCCGGGCTGGCTGGCGCTCGGCGTCGGCCTGAAGGTGCTCTCCGGCCTTGGGTATATCGCGGTCTTTCGGATGGTCTTCTGCCGCCGTATGAGCTGGCGGGTCAGCTACCAAATCGGCATGTCTGAGCTCGGGGCGAACGCGCTCTTTCCGACGGGCGGCGCCGGTGGCCTGGCGCTCGGCGCGTGGGCGCTCAAACGGGGCGGGATGCGTGGGGGCGACATCGCGCGGCGCACCGTCGCCTTCTTTCTGCTCACGAGCGTGGCCAACGTGGTCGGCGTGATCGTCGTCGGCGCGGGGCTCGCGGCGCGCGTCTTTCCGGGTGAGACGAACCCGCTGCTGACCGTCCTGCCAGCCGTGGTCGCGGCCGTGGCGATAGTCGGCGCGCTGCTCGCGGGGCGCGCGTCGGTCAGCTTGCACCGGCGTCTGGCGCTGAGCGAAAGCGCGCAGACCTCGCGAGCCGCAAAGGCGACGTTGAAGACCCTGGTCGCGATGGCAGATGGCGTCAAGGAGGCGGTTGCGCTCCTGCGCGAGCGCAACCCTTGGCTGATCGGCGGGATCGTCGCCTACCTGGTCTTTGACGTGATGATCCTGTGGGCCACGTTCCGCGCGTTCGGAGCCGCCCCGCCGCTTGCGATCGTGTGGATCGCCTACCTGATCGGGGAGCTCGGTGGCCTCATTCCGGTACCGGGTGGGATCGGTGGCGTCGATGCCGGCCTCGTGGGAACCTTCGTCCTCTACAACGTGCCGATCACCTCCGCGGCCTCGGCTGTGCTCGCCTACCGCGCGATCGCGCTGTGGGTGCCGGCGGTCCTCGGCGCCGTGGCGTTCGTCGCCCTACGGCGGATTCTGCGCGACGAGTCCTACAAGATCGCCGTCTGCGCGCCGCAAACGGAGATGGAGGTGATCGGGCTCGGTCGCGTGGTCGTCTCATCGCCGCAGGGCGACTCGGCGGGATCGCAGCCAGCTTGATGCTCTGACGGGGTGTGGGGTGATGCGGCGCGCGCGTTGGCGCCGGCGGCCCGCGTGTCCTGGGGAGAAGGCCCACCCCGGGCCGCCAGGAGGAGGGAGCGGCCCGGGGTGTCATGCGATGCGTTCAGGCGTTCATCCACGCGCCGGGACATATCGTGGGCCAGGGGAGGACGTAGGCGTATGGGCCAGCGGCCAAAAATGCTCACACTGAGCTGTTAGGTTCGTCGGCGATGAGCGGTGCTTGCGCAGAACGCGCCGATCGTGCGCCTTCGCGTGATCGATCAATGCGATGAGCGGGGCGTCCTGACCGCCACCCTCGGACATCTTGTCCGGACACGCTGGCCCTGGGCGAGGAGCGGGCACGGTCCGCTGCCGCCCCTGTTGGTCGCGCTGACCGCCGTCACCGGCGTTGTCGACGCTGTCAGCTATGTCGCGCTCGGGCACGTGTTCGTCGCCAACATGACCGGCAACGTCGTGTTCCTCGGATTTGCGCTGGCCGGCGCGCCGGGGCTCTCGGCGACCGCTTCGCTGGCCGCGCTCGGCGCGTTTCTGCTTGGGGCGCTTGCGGGTGGGCGGATCGGCGGCGAGCATCGAGGTCGGCATCTGAGGACGGCGACGGCGATCGCTTCCTGTGCGGTGCTGGTCGCAGTCATTCTCGCTGCGATCGTCGGCCAGCCCGTCTCCCACGGTGCGCGCTACGCGCTGATCGCGCCGCTGGCGATCGCGATGGGGGTTCAGAACGCCACCGCGCGCCGCCTCGCCGTGCCTGATCTCACCACGACCGTGCTCACGCTCACACTCACGGGGCTTGCTGCGGACTCGCGCCTGGGCGGCGGCACGGGAGGGCACCCCGCGCGTCGCCTGATCGCGGTCGGCGCGATGTTCACGGGCGCCTTGGTCGGCGCGCTGCTCGTGATCAACGTCGACCTCGTGCTGCCGCTCGGCATCGCCGCCGCGATCTTGTCGATCACCGCGCTCAGCGCGCACGTGCTCTCTGTCAACGCGTCGGACTGGGCGCGGCAGACCAAGCAGAGCTGACGGCCCTGGCAACGAGCGCCTGGTCACAGCGCAACGGCGAACGGGCAGCCGCGATCGCGCGATTCGCGTCATGATTAGGCGCGCGTGCGCGAGCAGCGTGCGATCCGCCGACAGCCAGTCCAGCAGGAGGTCACGATGGGCTTCGACCAATACCACGAGCCGCCCGACGAGCTGGGAGAGGACACGCGGACGTTCGCGAGGTTGTGCGCTTCGCTGACCGAGGAGGCGGAAGCGATCGGCTGGTACGAGCAGCGCCTGGCGGTCGAGCGCGATTCCGATGCGCGTGCGATCATGGCCGACGCCGTCGGCGAGGAGTACAAGCACTTCAGCATGGACCTCGAGTTCCTGCTGCGCCGCACGCCGAAGTGGCGCGAGATCGCGCGGGGGGTGCTCTTTCAGGCGGGCGACATCGTCGGGCACGGCGAGGCGGCGGAGGCGCGCGCCGACGATGAGGACTCGCTCGACGGCGGCGCCCTGCAACCGGCCCCCTCAGGCGGCTCGCTGGGCATTGGCAGCCTCCGCGGGGAGGGCCTGTGACCCATCTGCTACGCGAGCACGCGCCGATCACGGAGGCGGGTTGGCGGATGATCGACGAAGAGGCCCGCCAGCGCCTGCTCCCGGGACTGGCCACCCGGCGGCTCGTCGACTTCGAAGGACCTCGTGGCTGGGAGCACTCGGCAACCAACCTCGGGCGCGTCGAGAGCGCGGATGTGAGCGACGTCAAAGGCGTGCAGGCCAGCCGCCGTGTCGTGCTGCCCCTGGTCGAGTTACGCGCGCGATTCTCGTTGTCTCGCGAGGAGCTGCGTGCCGGCGATCGTGGCGCGCGAGACGTCGATTTCGAGAGCCTGGACTCCGCCGCCCAACGACTCGTTGAGGCCGAGAACGTCTCGGTGTTTCACTCGTGGCCGAAGGCGGGAATCGAGGGGATCACAAGGTGCTCGTCCCACAACACGATCAAGCGCGTGGGGAGCTTTCAGAACTACCCGACGAGCGTCGCGCGAGCCGTCGAGGTGCTGCTGCGCAGCGGCGTCGGCGGCCCGTACGGGCTCGCGCTGGGCCGCGAGGACTACACGCGCGTCGTCGAGACCGCCGAGCACGGTGGCTATCCGCTTCTCGATCACCTGCGCAAGATCCTGCACGGCCCGATCGTCTGGGCGCCGGGAGTCAAAGGCGCGGTCGTCGTGAGCATGCGCGGCGGCGATTTCGCGTTTGACTGCGGCGAGGATCTCTCCGTCGGCTATGAGTCTCATGACAGCGCCACGGTGACCCTCTACCTGGAGGAGTCCTACACCTTCCGCGTGCTGACGGCCGAGGCGGCGGTTGCAATCTCTTCGTCGAAAGCAAGTTAGCGACCGAGGCGTCGAGAGCATCGCGCCCACGGCCGGTATGCTCGACGGGTGTCGCGCAGGCCAAATGCGCCGAAGACGAGGACGGTCGAGCTTCACGGCCGCTCGGTGAGCTACGCACAAGCGGGCAGCGGCCCCGTGCTGCTCCTGATCCACGGCATCGGCGCGAGTGCTCAGGATGACTGGCACGCGGTGATCGAGCTGCTGGCGCGGGATCACACGGTGGTGGCGCCCGATCTTCCTGGGCATGGCGCCTCGCAGCTCGGCGCCGGCGACTATTCCCTCGGCGCGCTTGCCAGCGCACTGCGCGACCTCCTGATCGCGCTCGGCCACGAGCGCGCGACGCTGGTCGGGCATTCGCTCGGCGGCGGCATCGCGATGCAGTTCGCCTACCAGTTCCCCGAGATCACCGAGCGGCTCGTGCTCGTCTCAAGCGGCGGTCTCGGGCGTGACGTCAGCCCGGTGCTGCGTGCTGCCGCGCTGCCCGGGGCAAGCCGGTTCATCGCCGCCACGGCCGGGCCGGGCCGGGCCGCCGGAGAGGCGCTCGCGCGCGGCCTTGCAGCCGTGGGCCTGCACCCGAGCCCCGACGTCGCCGAGGTCGCGCGCGGGTATGCATCGCTCGCGGATCCCGACCGTCGCGCGGCGTTCCTTGCCACGCTGCGTTCGGTCGTTGGCACCGACGGCCAGCGCATCCACGCCGGCGACCGCCTCTACCTCACCGAGGGCGTACCGGTTCTGATCGTGTGGGGCGCGTCTGACTCGATCATTCCCGCGCGTCACGGTGAGCTCGCCCACGAGACGATTCCCGGCAGCCGCCTAGAGGTCTTCGACGGGGTCGGTCATTCACCTCAGCTCGAGGAGCCGGCACGTTTCGTGGCTGTGCTCGAGCAGTTTCTGTCAGAGACCGAGCCCGCGCAGTGCAGACGCCATCAAGTGGCGCGCTCGGTTGAGCGCTGCGAGCGCGGCCTAGCAGGCCCGCCAGCGCCAGGCGACGCGATGCCCGACGCGGGCGCTACGGCGAAGAAGTCAGCCGAGAACCGACCTCGCTAGGATCGCGGTCTTGGTCGCGCCCCAGAGCCCTGCCGCGCTAGCGGACGCCCCCACGATCGACCCCGATCCGGTCGACTGCCGATGAACGTCGGAAGCGCTGGGCCATTCGGTGTGCTGCTCGACATCGATGGAGTCCTGTATGTGGGCGACGCGCCGGTGGACGGGGCCCATCAGGCCCTGTCGGAACTGCGCGAGCTGAGCGCCGGCCTGCGGCTTTTGACGAACACGACGTCGCGGTCGCGACGCTCTGTGCGCGACCATCTCCTAGGGCTCGGGTTCGATGTCGCGCTGGAGGAGGTGCTCACGCCGGCGTCGATGGCCGAGCGCTACTGCCGTGAGCGCGAATATCAATCGGTGAGCCTGCTCGTCAGCGACGGACTGCGCGAGGACCTCGCGGCGCTGGAGAGCGCGGCCCCAGGGACGCGCGCAGACGCGATCGTGCTCGGCGACCTTGGCGACGGGTTCACGCCCGAAGTTCTCAATCGGGTCTTCCGCGCGATGATGGATGGAGCCGAGCTCGTGGCGCTGCAGCACAATCGTTACTGGCGGCGCAGTGACGGGCTTGCGCTGGACGTCGGCGCATATGCCGCCGCCCTGGAGTACGCCAGCGGACGCGACGCCGTGACCGTCGGCAAGCCGGCGCGCGAGTTCTTCCTGACCGCCATGGCCGAGCTGGGGCTCGAGCGTGGCGTGATGGTCGGCGATGACGTCGAGGCGGACGTCGGCGGCGCGATGGCTGCCGGCCTGCCCGGCATACTCGTGAGGACCGGCAAGTACCGCCATGACGCCCTCAACGCGCGCGTGACTCCGACCGCGATCGTCGACTCGATCAAGGACGTGCCGAAGATGCTGGCGCGCATCCTGCCGGGCTAGCGCTCGACATGACATCAGGACCGCACAGACGCGCCTGGCCGTGCGCCGGTCTGCCTGCGCGGCACAGCCGGCGCGTGGCGGTCCGCTGACTCCCTCGGCTGCCTGGCCGAGCCAGCGGAGTGGACCGCCGACGGCGCCGGCGAATTGCGCCGACGGGCGGGCGCGCTCGCGTCTTGGAGGCCGAGTCGTCGACGCTCTGATCACCCGCCGCGGCACCTCGACACAGCGCCAGCACCACGATGACAGCCGAGCACCAGACGGTCACCGCACAGGCCACGACGACGGCCGTCAACTCTGGGGCGCCCGCGCTCATCGAGTTGTCGCGGGGTCGGGATCTGCCAGCGCCGGGGCCGGATGCCCGAAAGGACAGATCGCCGCCAAGCCCTGGCAACCGCACGACATGCACCTCTCTCGTCGGCCTGCGGGGTTAGCTGACGGGCGAGCGCTGAAAGAGCCTGCGCTTCCCACGAATCCGTGGGATTAGCCCCAAAACAACCTGGGTCCCCCGCTCCCTGACACCGGTCAGAGATTCGGCGTTTCTGCGGGGCAAGCTAGCAAAACTGCGCATCTGCCAGATCGTCCCGCGCGCGAAGATGTTCGCAAATACCGGCAATATTGCGCCGGGCGCGACTGGACCGGAGCCGTTCTATCGTCTGAAGGGCATGCGCCACGTCCTCCTTCTGCGCGGGATCAACGTGGGCGCGCACAACCGGATCGCGATGCCGGCGCTACGCGAGCTGCTGTCGGAGGCCGGGACTCGGCGATGTTCGCACCTACGTGCAGAGCGGCAACGTCGTGCTCGACAGCGACGCTTCGCCTGAGGAGCTGGCGCGCGACTGCAGGAGGCAGATCGCCGAGCGCTTCGGCCTGGACGTCGACGTCGTCGCGCGCACCCGCGACGAGCTCGCCGAGGTGGTGCGCCGCAACCCGCTGGCGGACATCGCACTGGACCCCAAGCGCTACCAGGTCAGCTTCTGCGCCACCGAGCCTGACGGCGAGCTCGTTCAGCGCCTCCAGGCGCTCGTCGCGACGGAGGAGCGTTTCGTGGCCATCGGACGCGAGCTCTACGCGTGGCACCCGCAGGGCATCGCGCACTCTCGGCTGTGGGCAAAGGTGGGCGGTCGCAGGCTGGGCGTGACCGCCACGGCGCGCAACTGGGCCACCGTCACGAATCTGCTGGCGATGGCCGACGAGGCCAGGTAGCGGCTCTATCGAGCAGCCGGGCGAGCTTTGCCGCTTGAACCGACAGCCCAGGCTTGGATCGCCGTTAGCCGGCAGCGCGTGGTGGGTAGTGACGAGGCTGTGTGACCGGTCGGCGCGGCGCTCGGGGAAACGGCCGACCGGCGAAACAGGCGCAAATTGCGATCGAAACGGAGCCTGAACGGGTGAACGTCGCGGTCTGGTGGAGTAAAAACAATTGTCTGGCGATCGGGTCGGCGGGTGCCGGATCGCCGGTCGGTCGCGCTTTGGTCGTTCGCGCGCCCGGCGAGCGGTACGGGGCCCGCGGATCCGAGCGAGAGCGGAGGGTCGGACGGGATGATGACGATGAGCGACGCGCGAGCCTTCAAGCGAGCAGCCTCGCGCCGGCGCAACGCCAGGCGCCTGGCGGTGGCGCTCATCGCCGCCGTTGGCGCCGCGCTCGGCGCCTTCGCCGCGATCTCAGCGGCCGCGCCCGCGCCCACCAGCGCGAGCTGTGTGAAGTTCGCGGCTGAACGCAGCAAGGGTGGCTCGGACGCCAACAGCGGAGACGAAGCGCATCCCTACGCGACGCTCGGAAAGCTTGCTTCGTCGCTGAGCGCGGGGCAGACGGGCTGCATCTTCTCCGGGCAGACGATCGACACCCACGAACCGCAGTCGCTCGAGGACGAGACCCACGGCAGCGAAGGCGCGCCGATCACGATCACCTCGACCGATCCGAGCGAACCCGCGACGGTCACGAGCTCGCTGGCGTTGGATCAGGGCTCGGACTGGATCGACTTCACCCATCTGCGGTTCTGGTGGGCACAGCCGCCACCGTACACCTGCTGGAACGCCGAAGGCAACGCGACCGGACAGGCCTGCAACGGGGAACCGCAGAATCCCGAAGACAACGTCCAGATCGCCGTCAGCTCGAGTCACACGCGCTGGCTCTACGACGACATTCAGAACTTCAACACCGACATCTGCATGAACATCGTCGACTATGAGGGCAGTCAGGCGCACGAAACGCTGATCGAACACGATCGCATCCACAACTGCGGGCTGCCGTTCAAAGGTGAAAAACCGGTGGACGAAGAACCGGCGTGGCACGACCACGGGATCTACGACTACGGCATCGGCACGAAAATCATCAACAACTACATCTATTCCAACTCACGTAACGGGATCGTCTTCTACGGCCACGGAAGCGGCGGTGTTGCAGAACACAACATCATCGACTCAAACGGCAACGGCATCACGTTCGGCAACACGATAGACAGCACCGCCAGATGGAACATCATCACCAACAACTCGCTCGACGATGTCGGGGATTGCGCGCCGCGCGGATGCTTTGACTTCGGCGTTGCACAGTACGAAGCGGCGGGCGATGTGCTTGAAGACAACTGCCTCGACGGCAACCTGTCAGGGTGAAATCGAAGGCGCCCTGTCGGAACCGGCGCCGCTCCCCGGCGTGACGGTCGCCGGCAACCGCCTTCAGACAGAACCCGCTCTACGAGGACGCGGCGAGCCACGACTACACGCTATCGCCCGCCTCGCCATGCCTGGGCTACGGACCCGATGACGCCCAGCCTGCGGGCGGCGGCGGCCCCCGTCGACGTGCAACCGCCCTCGGTGAGCGTGTCGCCGGCCGGCGGCGCGCCGATCGTCGGGCAGGCCGTGACGGCGCTGGTCGGCAGCTGGTCGGGCGCGCCGGCGGACTACTCCTACCAGTGGAACGCATGCGCCGGCGACTCATGCACGGCGATCGCGGCGGCGACCGGTGAAACGTACACGCCGAGCGCTCAGTATGCCGGAGACAGCCTGACGGTCACGGTGACCGCGACCAACGCCTACGGCAGCGCGAGCGCGACGTCCGCGCAAAGTCCGCCGATCGGCGACTCGCCGGCCTTCACAATCGGGCGCCCCTCGGGTGTGCTCGCCGACGGGAGCGTTGCGTTTGTCAGCAGAGGCCTGTTCGGCGCGCTGTTTATCACCGGCGTGGGGCCCGACCAGACGGCCTGGCCGAGCGCGCCGCTTGGAGGGGGCGCTTGGCCGACCGCTTACCGCACCCTCGACCGCGGCCTCGGGCGGAACCATCTGGATCGCCTTCCAGGGCCCCGGGCACTCGCTGTGGATAGCCACTGATTGGGGCCATGGCGCCGCCTGCATGGATCAGCTATGCGGGCGCCGAAGGCACGACCTACTCGGCGCCGTCGATCGCGATCGACGGCGCGGGCAATGTCTGGGTGAGCGCCGAGGGTCCCGACAACACGCTCATCGTTACCGAGCGAGCGGCCGCGACCGGCAGCTGGAGCAGCTCGACGGTGACCGGCGCCGAAACCGTCTACTCCGCGCCCTCTGTGGCCGCGGACCCGACGGGCGCGGTCTGGATCGCCTTCCAGGGCCCGAGCGATTCGCTGTGGGTGGCACGCGACGAAGGCGATGGAGCCAATGCGCGAATCGCCTACGAGGGTCCGCCGGCGCAGGCTTACTCGGCGCCGTCGACGGCGGTCGACTCCGCGGGGAACGTCTGGCTGGGCGTCGAGGGGCCGAGCAACACGCTGCTGGCGACCGAGCGCATGGCGGGCTCGGGCGCCTGGAGCAGCTCGACGCTGACCGGCGCCGAAACGGTGTACGCGACGCCGGCCTTGGCGTCAGATTCCGCGGGCAATGTCTGGATAGCGTTCCGCGGCCCGGGAAGCTCGCTGTGGGACGCCGTCGACCGGGGCGACGGCAGCGGCGCGCGAGTCGTGCGCGAGGGTCCTGCTGGCACGACCGGCTCGGCGCCCTCCGAGGTGATCGGAGAGCAACGGGGAACTGTGGGTCGGCTATCAGACGGTGGGCGACGGCCTTGGCGTGCTCGAGCGCTCGTCGACCGGAACGTGGGAAGGGTCGCTGGAAGCCGGCTGATATCGACCTGCGCGCGCGGCTGATCGCTCAGGCGGGCAGGAAGTCGAGCAGCAGGCGGTTGACCTCCTCAGGCACCTCCAGCTGCATCCAGTGCCCGGCGCCGTCGAGGCGCTCATAGCGCCATGGGCCGCTGACGTTGGCCGCCGAGCTGACCATCTGGACCTCGGTCAGCGCGACGTCCTTCGAGCTCCAGATGCCCATCGTCGGTGACTGCACGGGCGGAATCGGGAGGGCTGCGCGCAGGTATCTCTCCGGGCGCGCGTTGGCGCGGTAGTAGTTCAGCCCTGGAGTCAGAGAGCCGTTGGCCTCCAGCGTGGCGATCACGGCGTCGATGTCCGGATGCCCCCACGCGCGGAAGTTCGCCCAGTCATCGCCCGAAAGCCACTGCTCGGCGATCTCGGGGAACTGGAACAACAGCATGTACCACGATTTTTCGTGCTGTTCGAAGCCGTTGGCGAGGAACGTCGCCGGATGGCCCACCGACATCGTGACCAGGTGGTCCACGCGGTCGCCCATCACGGCGCCGAGCGCCCAGGCGACCGCTGCGCCCCAGTCGTGTCCGACGACGTGCGCGCGCTCGGCGCCGACCTCGTCCATCACCGCCAGCACGTCGCCGGCGAGCGCCTGCATGCCGTATTCCTGCACGTCGGTCGGCTTGTCCGAGGCCCCGTAGCCGCGCATGTCGGGCACGATCACTTCAAAGCCGGCGCCTGCCAGCGCCGAGACCTGGTGTCGCCACAGGCGACCCGAATCGGGAAAGCCGTGAATCAGGAGAACCGGGCGCCCCTCGCCGGTCACCTCGTACTCGATGCCCACGCCGTTTGAGTCGACTCGCATGCTTCCTCCCACGATCGTTGAACGGGTCTCGCGCTCTGCTCGCCGCCGTTCGCGGCTCCACGCCGCGGATGCCGATCATAGTCGCGGCGGCGCGCTCAGGCCCGCCCGTGAAGCGACAGCGGGCGACCCAGATCGCTACGTTGCCCTGGCACACCCCGATTTCGGCGAAAGGCACGAGATGGCGATCTCCAAGTATGAGTCCAAGCAGATCGAGAAGGCAAACGCGACGGCACTGACGCCCGTCGTCTTCATCCACGGGCTGTGGCTACTGCCAAGCAGCTGGGACCGTTGGGCGGAGCTGTTCGAGGCGGCCGGCTACACCGCGCTGACGCCCGGATGGCCTGATGACCCACAGACCGTCGAGCAGGCAAACGCCAAACCGGAGGTGTTCGCGCACAAGACGGTCGGTCAGGTCGCCAATCACTTCGACGAGGTGATCGACAAGCTCGATCGCAGGCCCGCGATCATCGGGCACTCCTTCGGAGGCCTGTTGACGGAGATTCTCGCAGGGCGCGGTTTGGCCGACGTGTCGGTTGCGATCGCCCCCGCCCCGTTTCGCGGGGTGCTGCCGCTTCCGATCTCGGCGTTGAAGTCGGCCAGCCCCGTCCTCGGCAACCCGGCCAATCGCAATCGCGCGGTCCCGCTCACCTACGAGCAGTTTCGCTACGGCTTCGCGAATGCCGTCGACGAGGAAGAGGCCAAGCAGCTGTACAGCACCTTCGCGGTGCCGGCCGCCGGGCTGCCGCTGTTTCAGGCCGCGACCGCCAACCTCAATCCGTGGACGGAGGTGAAGGTCGACGCGAAGAACCCCAAGCGCGGTCCGATGTTGATCCTCAACGGCGAGGAGGATCACACGGTGCCGGTGGCGATCGCAAAGGCCTCATACAAGAAACAGCGGCGCAACGAGGGTGTGACGGAGTTCGTGGAGCTGGCAGACCGCGGCCACGCGCTGACGATCGACGGCGGCTGGCGTGAGGTCGCCGACACGGCACTTGCGTTCGTAAAGCGCTTCGTGCAGTGACGCGGGCGTGCAGCGCGGCGCCCGCGCGCACCGTGATCGCAGCCGGCCGCGTCTGCGGCCGGTCAGCTCGCGCGCACGAGCGTCGCGCGATCGACCTGGGCGATCGTCGTGGCGCCGCTGAGCGCGAGCGTCAGGTCCAGCTCGGCGAGCAGATAGCGAAGCACCTGTTCGACGCCTGCCTGCCCGCCCAGCGCGAGTCCCCACACGAACGGTCGTCCCAGGCAGACGGCGCTTGCTCCGAGCGCCAGCGCCTTGAAGACGTCAGATCCGGTGCGGATTCCGCTGTCGAACAGCACGGGCAGCTGATCGCCGACCGCCTCGCAGACCGATGGCAGCGCGTCCAGCGCGCCGATCGCTCCATCGACCTGGCGCCCGCCGTGGTTTGAGACGATCACTCCCTGCACGCCGCACTGCACCGCCTGCCGAGCGTCGTCGGCGTGCAGGATGCCCTTCAGCACGATCGGCAGATCGGTCTGCTCGCGCAGCCAGCCGAGGTCCTCCCAGGTCACGCCCGGATTTGCGAACTGGTATGCCCAGTGGCCGATCGCCGGGCCTGGATCGCTGCTCGGGAGCGTCCTGCAGCGCAGCGCGGAAAACCGGGTCGCTGAAGTAGTTGGCCACCCCCTCGCCTTTGAGGAAGGGCAGGTAGGCGTGCGCCAGGTCGCGCGGGCGCCAACCGAGCAGCCACGTGTCCAGCGTGACGACGATCGCGCTGTAGCCCGCGCCGCCGGCGCGGCTGACGAAGCTGGCGGCGAGCTCGCGCTCGCGAGGCCAGTACAGCTGATACCAGCGACTCGCGTCCCCGGCGGCCTGCGCGACGTCCTCCATCGAATACGACGACGCCGTGCTGAGGATGAACGGCAGCTGCAGCGAGGCTGCGGCACGCGCGACCGCGAGCTCCGCCTCGGCGTGGACGATCGACTGCACGCCGATCGGCGCGAGCATCAGCGGCGCGGGCATATCCGTGCCGAGCACGCTTGTGCTCAGGTCGCGCGTTGAGACGTCGCGCAGCATGCGCGGAACGATCGACCAGTGCTCGAAGGCGGCGAGGTTCGCCTGCATCGTCCGCTCGGCGCCGGCTCCTCCGGCGACATAGCCGTAGGCCTCGGCGCTGAGCGCATCGCGTGCGCGCTGCGCGAGCTCGGCGACCGACACGGGAATGCTCGGAATCGCTCCACCCAGACCCTGTGCGTAGATCTCGAACTGGAAGTTGGCCGCTGGAACGGCCTCTTGGGCAGGCTCGGCGTCGGCCACGACCAGACCCTACCCGTTCGCCGCCCGCCGCCCTGGGCCAGGCGCCGGCCCAGCCGATGGCGGCGAGCGCCGCCCGCCGGGCGCCTAGCGGATCAGCAGCGGCGTGCTGTAGTTGGAGGTCAGCGAGCCGTTGGTGACGTTCACGAACACGCGGTAGAGGCCTTTGTGCACGCCCAGCACGCGGCTGAAGCGCGAGCTCGCGACGTCGCGCGGGCGCAGGATCGTTCCCGCGACACGCACGTTGCGCCCCAGCACGACGCGCATGATCACGACTTCCATGCCGTTCACCGCCGGGGTGACGGTCCCGTAGATGCGCACCCGGTGAGCCCCGCGTGCGTGCGCGATGCGCGCGCTCACCTTCACCGCCACGCCCTCGATCACGATCGGACTGGCCACCGGCGTCTTGGTGGTCGTCGCCACCCTGTACTGCGTCGCGGCGGTCAGGCCGAGCACCGGGAAGGAGAAGCCGCCGGTGGCGCTCGTCAGCTGCGGGTTGCCGACGTTTGCAAAGCCGGCCGTGTAGGGAAACGGGTTGGACTGGAGAACCACGGCGCGCTGCGCGTTTTCGGTGCCCGACAGCGTTCCCTGGACGAGGGCCGCGCCGCCGAACGGGGTCGGGTTCGGCGATACGAGGATCGCGAGCGAGAGCGGGACCTTCGCCGTCACGAAGGTCCGGTCGCCGCCGGTCGCTCGCGCCGTTGGCATTCACCGCGATCAAGCGGTAGTGGTAGGTCGTCACCGGCACGAGCCCCGAGATCGCCACGCTCACGCTCTGGCTGGTGACGTTCGCGTCGACGTCTGCCACGGCGCTCTGCTGGCCATAGGCGATCGTCGGGCCGTACTGGAAGTAGTAGGAGGTGTTGCTGGCGTGCGGTTCGATGCGTCCGGTCAGCGTCGCCGAGGCGAAGCCGATCCGCTGTGCAGCCGCCGGTGTGCACGGTTGGCGAGGGAGTGGCCGCCTGCGCGCCGCCGGCGAGCTGCGCGCCGGCCAGCGCCGTAAGCATGGCGGTCGCGATGAATGTCCTTCTGAGCCCGTGCCGGACCGTGAAGGCGATCCCTGCTGTGAGTCGCGTCATGTTCGCTCCCAACGGTTGCCTGTGCGACGAGCACCCGCGCTCGTGCGCCCTTCGGTTTGGATAACCCGCGGCGGGGACGTTAGGTGCGCAGTTTCCGACGCGCGCCGGCGGGCTCGCAGATGGTCCACGCGCTCGCCTAGGCTTTCTGTCATGTGCGCAGCCGACGCCAGCACCCCGCTCGGCGCCACCGCCACGATCGATGAGATCGTCGTCGCAGACGACCCCGACAGCTGGCTGGCGCTCGGCTTTGCCGTCGCCGCCGGGCGCTGTTGGCTGGGCGCGGTGAGCATCCGCCTCGCCGGCCGCGCCGCCGGGCGGGGGATCGTCGGCTGGTCGCTTCGCGAGATCGCGGCGGCCAGCCTCGACGGCCTGCCCACGACGCGATCGCACTCGCCAACGCCGGCTCCGGCGCCGGCGCATCCAAACGGCGTCCTCGCCATCGACCATGTGGTCGCGGTCTCCCCGGACCTGGATCGCACGGTCGCGGCTCTTCAGGCGGCGAGGGCTCTCGCTGCGCAGGATCCGCGAGCTGCCGAGCGCGACCGGCGCGCCGCGTCAGGCCTTCTTTCGCCTCGGCGCCGAGATCCTCGAGGTCGTTCAGGCCCCCGGCAGCGAGAGCGCATCGCAGCGTGCGGCGCACCTGTGGGGCCTTGCGCTGCTTGCCGAGGACCTCGACCGCACGGTCGCCTATCTCGGTGAGAACGTCAGCCCGATCCGTCGCGCCGTTCAGCCGGGTCGGCGCATCGCGAGCCTGCGCGCCGGCGCCGGACTGAGCATGCCGATGGCGCTGATCAGCGCCAGATCGCCGGCGGCGGGCACCGTTGCCGCCGCCGGCGATCAGCTCAGCCGCTGACCGCGAACTCCGGCTCGACGGTGATCTCGCGTTGGCGCCACTCGGTGAGCGTCTGCAGCGAGCCATCGATGATGCGGTTGAGGAACTCCTTGCTGTCGTTGGCGTGCGGGAAGGGCTCCTCGGGCACCGGCAGCTCGAGGAACTCGCACAGCGGCCCCCACCCTTCCCCGACGCTCCACACGAGCAACCGCTCGGACGGCACGTTGCGCTTGACCTCCTCGTTGTGACGCTCCATCGTGTCGATCAGCTGCTGAGGCTCGGCGTGTCCGGAGGCGAACGTTCCCTGCCCGGTCCAGATGAGTCGATCGATCATGTCCAGGAAGCCCTGCCACTGCGGGTCGACATGGGCCTGTGCGCTTGACAGCAGCCGGATCAGCGACTCGCCGTTGCGCACCGCCCACACCGTCTGGCGCATGCTGCGCTCCCACGCCTGGGGCTCGCGAACGCTCAGCAGGACCTTGGCGTCGGGATAGACGTCCATCAGCTCGCGGTAGAAGTAGCCGCCGGGCCAGTCGACTGTCGAGTTGAAGCCGTCGAACAGCTCAGGCCAGGGAGCCTCACCGTCGAGCGCCCGCTGCCAGAGCGCGGCCTGGTCGAGGTCTGCGAGGACGTCGACCATGTGGTAACAGGGCCCGAGCCCCAGCATTTCCAGGGCCACCTTCTGCGTCAGGGTGCCCGTGCGCGGCATCCCTGCTCCTATCAGCTTCATCTGTCCCCCCTTCGCTGTCGGCGAAGATCGTAGGCGCGGCGCGCTGCCGCCTATCAAGACGCTGCCTGGGTGAGCAGGAGCGCTCAGGCAGCAGCGTAACCCACACGCCTCGCCGCCGCGTGCCCTCCCCGCCGCCGCCCACGAGAGGCGCCTCAGCCGCGAATGATCGCCGAGGTGCCGAGCACCTGACCCTGCGCGCCGAGCGCCTGTGCGTCCAGATAGGCGGGCCTGTTCGGGAGCGCGATCGTCGTCTCAAAGCCGGCGCGCGCCACCGTCGATGCCGGTGTCAGCGAGCTCGCGCTGGGGCCGCTCAGCAGGCGCCACTGCGTCACTTCGGTCGCCCCGTTGAAGCTCGCGTAGGCGATCACGCCAAGGCGGCCGTGGCGGTGCGCCGCCAGTTGCGGGCGGCTCGCCGGGTGCCCCGACCACGGGAACTTGAGCACGGTGTACGACTGGTAGGCGGCCGGGAGGTGCGCATCGAACAGCAGCTGGCCGCTCGCGCTGAACTCCGAGAACCACGGCTCCTGTCCCCAGCCGACCTGCCAGGTGCCGTCGGCCAGCGGTTGGAAGTCCCCCTGGCTGGGCGCGACCAGCGGCGTCGGGTGCGCGAAGCTCGAAACCAGCGTGGCGGTCATTTGCGCGAGGTTCAGCGACAACACGATCACGCGCGACTGCGGGTGAACCTTGGGCGTGGCGCCGTTGTCGAAGAAGGAGATCGTGCCGTCCGGGTCGGCACGCACGTCGTGCTGCCAGGCGGGACTCGCTCCCTCCCCCATCGAGAAGCTCGAGTGCTTGCCGCCGAGCTGCCAGATGATCTGCCCGGTGCGGGGGTGAATCGCATAGGCGGCCCACGTGTTGCGCGAGTCCACGAGCAGGTCTTCGCCCATCGGCGTGACCGCGTTGATGTGAAAGTAGTCCCACGGCGAGGTCACAGCGCCCTGGTCTGGTCGGCTGGTAGGAGTTGGCCAGCGCGACGTGGTCCAGCGCGTGCCACTCGAAGCGCACGAGCCCTGTCCTGAGGTCCACTTCCTGAAAGAGCGTGTCGGCGACCGCGCCGTCGCTTGGTCCACCGTAGGCGCTCAGGTTGCAGCGAATCGCGTCGTAAACCGTGAACAGCGCAGTGCCCTGCGGGGTTATCTGAAACGCGTGCAGGTCGGGCTGATAGCCGTTTCCGGCGCGCACGATCGCGATCGGTTGATAGGCGCTGTTTGCGATCACGACCCCGGCGTCGCGCTGCCCGCCCGCCACGAGCGGGTCCTCCCACCACGTCAGCACCGGCTGGCCGGCGTATTCCTGCACGCGCAGGTCCGCGGCGCGCGCACCCGCTGGCAGCGGCTTGAACCACAACAGCCCGCCGGCGTCGTCGAGGATCATCGGGCCGTACTGACCCGGCCCGGCGTAGGGCGCGAGGAAGAGGTCGCCGGGCGACTGCGAGCCCGAGTTGGCGGTCACGGTGACGGTCGGCGGCTGCAGTTCCGGGCGCGAGACGAAATGCTGCAGTTCGCTTGGCTTGGGTGGCGGAGGCGGAGGCGGGGGGCTCTCCAGCGACCTGCTGACCGAGTCGACCTCGGCCACGGTGAAGTGCCACTGAAGCGGCGTGCTGCTCGTCCCCAGATGCAGCATGGCGTTGACGGTCACGACCTCGCCCTGGCGGAACGGCTTGCTCGGGATGAAACTCGCGCCGTCTCCCTGTGAGTAGGCGACCAGCCGCCCGCGGTGAGCGCCGCTGCGCGAGCCGACGACCGAGACATCGCCGATCTGCGCGCCCACCGTGGCGAGAAAGCTGATCTGCGTTAGGTAGGACGCGTCCAGCGAGTAGGGCTCGGGCGAGACCGTGATCGCGCCGTGATCGAGCGCCGCGGACCTGTCGAGCGTCGATGGCGCGCACGCGGGCGCTGCCTGTGCGCCCGAGGCCGGGACGCTCACAGGCCCGAGCGACAGCGCGAGCGCCAGGGCGATCGCAGCCGCGACACGCCGAGCGCGCGCCTGCCCTGGCGAGGAGTTGTGCACGCGCGTATTCTGCCCGCGCGGGCGGCCGGCGGCGCCGATTCCTAGAGGGCTCTTATGTGCCGGTTATCCGGCTTTAGGCTCGCGCCGGAATGCTGGGTGTGTCGGCGCGCGCGTCGACATCGCTGCTTCGGCTACCCGCGCTCGCCGGCGTTTCGGCCATGCTCGCGCTCGCCGCCAGCGCCGCGAGCGCGCAGGCCGCCGCTCCCGGCGCGCAGCAGATGAGCCCCGCCGTCGTGGTCAGCTCCAACTGGGCTGGCTATGCCGTGGCGCGACCGACCGTCGCCTCGTCTCGTTTCACGCGCGTCGTCGGCTCCTGGGTACAGCCCGCCGCGAGCTGCAGGCCCGGGCGCCGCGAGCTACTCGGCCGTGTGGGTCGGGCTCGGCGGCTTGGCCAGCAGCTCGCGGGCGCTCGAGCAGATCGGCACCGAGGCCGACTGCACGCGGTCGGGCGCGACCGCTTACTCCACCTGGCTGGAGCTTGTCCCGAAGGCGCCGGAAGACCTGAAGCTCAACGTGCACCCGGGCGATCGCATGGCCGCGTCGGTGACGGTGTCCGGGCACGAGGTCTCGTTGCGCATCAGCGATCTGACGATCGGCCTGAGCGTTGGAGTCCAAGCGGCGCGTGAGCGCCCCCGACACCTCTTCGGCGGAGTGGATCGTCGAGGCGCCATCGATATGCGCCGGCTCGCGTGTGTGTTCGACGCTTGCGCTCACGGACTTCGGCAAGGTCACCTTCACGAGCGCGAGCGCCACCGCGGGCGGTCACGCCGGCACGATCGTCGACCCGCTCTGGACCGCGACCGAGCTCGAACTGCGCCAAGGGGTCGGCGCCGCCCGCGGACCTCGCCCAAGGCCCCGCTTCGTCGGCGCGAGGACGCCGATCGACGCGATGCCCTCCTCGGTGCTCGCTCCCGATGGGGCCTTCACCGTGACCTGGGGAGAACAGCCGGCCGTCGCCGAACAGCCAGGCCAGATGGTCCCCGGTTCGCCGGCTTCTTAGCGCGGCGGCCCGCTCACGTGGGCACCTTCGCCTGTGAGGCGCGCGCGCGAGCGCCGAGATCCTCGAGCCTCAGCGGCCGTGCCGGAGGGCGCGTGAGGATCCGTCGCGAGCTCACCCGCAGCGATGGTCCGACATGCAGCAGCTCGCCCGCCCGCAACGGTCGCCAGCCGGGATCGTCGTCCATCCGCTCGCTGGCGATCGTGACGAGCGGGTGGCTCGCGCCGTCCGCGGAGCTCACGCGGGTGCGAAAGCTGCTCGAGTGCTCGAGCGGGGCGCCCGCGGCGCGTTCGAGCACATACAGCTCGTGCGTCTGCGGGTAGCGAAGCGCCCACAGCTCCTCGGCGGTGGCGAGCACGAAGTTGATCGACAGCAGCGCAAGGTTCGCGGCGACCCACGCACACGCGGCGGCGATCCCCTCGCCGAGGTCGCCGTCTCGCGCGGCGGTCTCGCGCGTGATCAGCGCGAAGAAGCGCTCGGAGTCGGTGTCGCCTTTGACGAGGTCGAGAGAGTCGCCGAGGTGCGCGTCCAGCGCAGGCAGGTCCTCGACCACGCCATTGTGCGCGAACAGCCGGCCGTCCTGCTCGAAGGGGTGCGTGTTCTCGCGCGTTAGGGCGCCCGTCGATGCGAAGCGGATGTGCGCCACGAACGTCTTTGAGGTCAGCTCGTGCGCCTCCCGGGCGAACGTCCGGTCATCGAAGGCCGCGATCGGCTGCTTGCTGATGTGTGCCCTGCCGCTTTGATCAAACCATCCAAGCCCGGTGCCGTCCGGCTCGCGATGACTCTGCGTGGAGAGGCTGTCGGGCGCGTCGAGCAGCCAGAACGTGGCACTCGCCGCGCGCGGCCCGGCGCTCATGCCAAACAGGCGGCACACGGCCAATCAGAGCCGACCGCTCGCCGTCTCGAGTCAGAATCCCGGGTTTGTCTTGACCCGTTTGCGTTCTGACGGATGCAGACCGCCCTTGGCGGCGAGCGTGGCGCACGCCTGGGCGATGTCGCTGCCGAGAGCGGTCGTCAGCGAGTGGCTGAGCGTCTCCTTGACGAGCACGCGCATGATCTTCACGTGTTCGGCGTTGGGGGGGAGCGTGTACGCGGGCACCATCCAGCCGCGGTCGGCCGCCAGCTGGGCCGCGACGTCGAACTCGTCATAGGGGTGGTCGCCCGCCACTTTGAAGGCCACCAGCGGCAGTTGCTCGTCGCGCTCGTCGCCCACGACCTCGAGCTCGCAGTCGAGGATCTCCTGCGCGAGCGTGCGAGCGTTGAACTTCATCGTCTCCATCATGTAGCGGTAGCCGTTGTGGCCCAGGCGCACGAGGTTGTAGTACTGCGCGAGCACCATCGCCGAGCCGGTCGAGAAGTTCAGCGTGAACGTGGCGTCGCGCTTGCCGAGGTAGTTCTCATAGAAGACGAGGTCCTCGGGAAGGTCGCTCTTTTCCCTGAACACCAACCACCCGATACCCGGGTAGACGAGCCCGAACTTGTGACCTGAGACGTTGATCGAGTGCACCTGCTCGAGGCGGAAGTCCCACTCTGAGTGGGGGTAGAGAAACGGCCACACGAAGCCGCCGCTGGCGGCGTCGACGTGCATCGGCACGTCGAGTCCCTTCTCGTTCTTGAGCACGATGAGCAGATCGTTCATTCCGCGGATGTCATCGGCGTGGCCGGTGAACGTCGTACCGAGCACGGCCGCGACACCGATCGTGTTCTCGTCGATGTGAGGCTCGACGTCCTCCGGACCGATCGTGTACTTGTCTTCCTTGAGCGGCACGATCCGCGGTTCCACGTCGAAGTAGCGGCAGAACTTCTCCCACACCACGTGCACGTCGCCGCCGAACACGAGATTGGGGCGGTCGGTCGACTTCCCCGCCGCTTCCCTGCGAGCCCGCCACTTCCACTTCAGCGACAGCGCTCCGAGCATGATCGCCTCCGAGGAGCCCTGCGTGCGCGCGCCGGTGGTTTCTCCGGGTGCGTTGAAGAGGTCGGCGAGCATGCGGATGCAGCGCTGCTCGATCTCGGCCGACTGCGGATACTCGGCGTGATCGATGAAGTTCACGCGCAGCGATTCCTGGATGATCTGCTCGGCCTCGGGCTCCATCCAGGTCGTCACGAAAGTCGCGAGGTTTCGCGCGGGCAGGCCGTCGAGCACGGTCTCGTGCTGGATCAGGCCCATCGCTTCCGCCGCCGTCATGCCCGACTTCGGAAACTTGTTGTCCGGTGCGGGCTCGAGCAGGTAGCGGTTGCCGTAGATCCCCTCGAGTTTCTCGATCTGGCTGCTCGTGAGCTCGGATGCGTTGGCGCCCTCGGTCATCTGCACCTCTCCTTTGATGCGCCGCGGCGCACCCCTAGTTCTCAGCCTGGTGGGCGCAAACTACTACTTGCCAGGCGCTGTTGAGGCGGCCCGTCAGCGGGTAGGCTTCAGTGGTGTCCGGCGCGCCGGCCCCAGATCCCGATCTCGACCTCGTTGCGGCGGGACTGCGCGCGGATGGCCTTGAGCTGCGTATCTCCGTGGAGGTGCTCGCGGCCAAGCTCGAGCAGGCCCTGCCGGGGGCAACGCGTGTGCAGCGCCGCGGCGGCGGTCTGCTCGGTCGCGGCGACAAGCAGGTGTCGCGCGTGCTGGTCGCGCTCGGCGACTGGCGCTATGAGCTTGCGGTCGACGGCGGGCGGCTGCAGGGATCGCGTGTGCGCGAAGTCGGCGGGATCGCGATCAAGCGCGAGTCGCTGGATGCGCAGGCCTGGGTGACCGCTCTGACCGACGGCCTGCGCGCCGAGGCGCAGCGCAGCGCGCAGGCGCGCGAGGCGCTGTCGCAGCTGCTGGACTGACATGGGCTCCGTCGAACCGCCCGAGTCGCCAGCGCAAGAGCGCGAAGCAGAGCTGTCGCTCGCGCGCATCGAGGCCGGTGACATCCCGCTCTCGGCAGAGCGCCGCCTGAAGGAGCTGCGCGAGCGCGGGGGCTGCTTCACGTCTGACCTGTCGGTCAGCGGTTTCGCGCTGTGTCACAAGCTCGGGCTCGAGCCGCTCTCGCAGGTGATGGGCAGCTCGATCTATCAGGTCGGCTACCAGGGCTCGACGTGGCCGATGATGATGGGCGGCAGCGTGCTCACGGAGCTGACCACGCTGTCTGACGCCTGGAACGAGGTACGCCGGCGGGCGCTGAACAGGCTCGCGCTGGAGGCGGCACACGCGGGCGCGGATGCGGTCGTGGGGGTGCAGCTGCGCAGCGAAGGCCACGACTGGTCACAGGGGGCGATCGAGTTCGCGGTTCTCGGCACCGCCGTGCGTCGGGCCGGCGCAGCAGGCGACGATCCCCCGATCCTGACCGAGCTGTCGGTGGGCGATTACGCAAAGCTCGTGAACGCCGGCATCGAGCCGTTGGGGATCGTCGCCTGGACCTCGGTCTTCTTCGCCGCGTATGAAAACAACTGGGTGATGCAAGCCAACCGTTTGAGTCCGGCGCAGAACTACGAGCTGACGGAGTTCACCGCCGGCGTGTACGGCGCCCGCGAGCAGGTGATGGAGCGTCTCGGCGAACAGGCCGCCCGGCACGGCGCGTCGGGCATCGTGGGAGTACGCGTCGGGCACACGGTGCGCCGTCAGGAGGTCGGCAGCGCCAACCGCAGCCGCGGCGGCGCGGTGATCACATTCGATGCCATCGGCACGGCGGTGCGCGATTCCGCGGCCACCGGCCAGCCGCCCCCGCAGACGATCATCGATCTATCGAGCTAGAGAAGAGGAGCGCATGAGCGAGCCAACTTATGACCCCGCATCGCTGGAGGGCGTCCCCGAGGCCGGCCGCGCGCGCCTGCAGCAGAACCGCGCCGGGCTTTTCACCTCAGATCTCAGCGTCAACGAGTTCCTGCTGATCAAGCAGGCGGGATTCGAGCCGCTTGGCCTGGTCGTCGGAAGCTCGATCTATCACATCGGCATCCAGGTGTCGGGGTGGAAGAAAAGCCAGGAGATGACGGTCCTGTCCGAGGCGATGTACGGAGCTCGCCAGCTGGCGATGACGCGCATGGAGGAGGAGGCCGATCAGCTCGGCGCCGACGGCGTCGTCGGTGTGCGCCTGGACATCGGTCGCTATGAGTGGGGCCAGGACATGGCCGAGTTCATCGCGATCGGCACCGCGGTCAAGCACCGCGAGGGGGTGCTTCACCGCGCGCCCAACGGCCGGCCCTTCACGAGCGATCTGTCCGGGCAGGACTTCTGGACGCTGCTGCGCACCGGCTTTCGCCCGGTCGGCATGGTGATGGGCAGCTGCGTCTATCACGTCGCACACCGCGGGATGTTCCAGTCGATGGCCCAGACGGGACGCAACGTGGAGCTGTCGAACTTCACCCAGGCGCTGTATGACGCGCGCGAGCTCGCGATGGAGCGCATGCAGGGCGAGGCGCAGGAGATCAAGGCCGAGGGCATCGTCGGCGTGAAACTGCAGGAGACCAGCCACAGCTGGGGCAGCCACACGATCGAGTTCTTCGCCGTCGGGACAGGGATCATCGCCAGCGAGGGTCACGACGGCGCGATCGAAGCGCCCACGACGGTGCTCGACCTGAGTTAGTGAAGCGTCGCCCTGCGCCTCGGGCGTCGCTCGCGGGACTAGCCGACGACGGCCGCCTCGTCCTGATGAGCGGGCACGCCGGCGGCCGCATAGGCCTCGGGCGCATCGAGCGTCTCGGCCTTCAACAGCGCCTGCGCGAGGCTCTCCAGCTGGTCGCGGTGCTCGACGAGCAGTCGCGTCACCTCGTCGTGTGCGCCCTGCACGATCCGGTGGACCTCATCGTCGATCTGGCGTTGCGTTGACTCCGAGGTCTCGCTGACGCCTGGCAGCAGCGGCCCCTGACCGTCGGCCGGCAGGACCGCGATCGGGCCGATCGCGTCGCTCATGCCCCAGCGCCCGACCATCTGACGGGCGATCTGTGTCAGCTGCTGGATGTCTGACTCCGCGCCCGAGGTGATCGTCGAGTAGACGACCTCCTCCGCGACGCGACCGCCGAGCGCCACGCGGATCTTCGCGTCCAGGTCCTCGCGCGAGTAGGAGACGCGGTCTGCGTCGGGTGTCGAGAGCGTCACGCCGAGCGCCATCCCGCGGGGGATGATCGAGACCTTGCGCACCGGGTCGGCCCCGGGCGTGAGCATGCCGACAAGCGCGTGACCGGACTCGTGGTAGGCGGTGCGCTCGCGGTCGGCCGGCGAGAGCACGATGCCGCGCGGCGAGCCGAGCATGATCTTCTCGAGCGAATCGGTGAAGTCGCCCATCTGCACCTTCGCGTGGCCACGGCGCGCGGCCAGCAGCGCCGCCTCGTTGGCGAGGTTGGCGAGGTCGGCCCCGACCATCCCGGGCGTGCTCGCGCTCAGCGCGTCGAGATCGACGTCGCTGTCCAGCGGGATCGAGCGGGTGTGGACTTCGAGGATCTTCCTGCGCCCGGTGCGGTCGGGCGGCTGCACGGCGACGCGGCGGTCGAAGCGCCCCGGACGCAGGAGCGCCGGAGTCGAGCACGTCGGGCCGGTTGGTCGCGGCGAGCACGACGACCGCTTCGGCCGGCTCGAAGCCGTCGAGTTCGGTGAGGATCTGATCGAGCGTCTGCTCGCGCTCGTCGTTGGCGCCCGTCACCGCGACCGAGCCCTGACGCGATCGCCCGATCGCGTCGAGCTCGTCGATGAAGATGATCGCGGGGGCCGCCTCCTTGGCCTTGGCGAACAGGTCGCGCACGCGCGAGGCTCCGACGCCGACGATCGCCTCGATGAACTCCGAGGCCGAGATCGAGAAGAAGGCCGCGTGCGCCTCGCCGGCCACGGCCCTGGCGAGCAGCGTCTTGCCGGTGCCCGGCTGGCCGGACAGCAGCACCCCGTGGGGCATCCGCCCGCCGAGGCGCCCGTAGCGCTCGGGATCTCGCAGGAAGTCGACGATCTCGGTCAGCTCGGCCTTCGCTTCGTCGATGCCGGCGACGTCGGCAAAGGTGACGCGGATCTTTTGGGGGTCCACGCGCCGCGCCTGCGAGCGCCCGAAGTTGCCCAGCGCGCCCATGCCGCCGCCGCCGCGCGCCGCGCGCCGCGCCAGCAGCACGAAGAGGCCGACGATCAACAGCGTCGGGCCGAAGCCGAGCAGCAGCTCGGCCAGCACGCGACTGGCTCGTCGTCGTGGACTTCGCGTTGATCTCCACGTGCTTTTCCTTCAGCAGCGCGGACAGCTGGGTGTTGTTCCAGAAGGTCGGGATCTCGGTGGCGAACAGCGTGGTGGGGGTCGCCTTGCTGATCGTGTGCGCGGGTAGCGCAGCTTGGTCGTGAACGTGCCCTGGACGGTGTCGCCCTTGGAGGAGATCGACTTCACCTGACCCGCCTGAACCTCCGGCAGGAAGAACGGGTTGAACGGGATCTGTCACGCGTGGCTGGTCCGAGGACGGCTGGATAGACCAGCACCGACAGCCAGTTGAGCGCGATGAGGATGACCACGAACCACAGAAACCCCGGCCTGCGGTGTGCCGGCGGACCGCTCGGCGCCTGCTCGGGCATGCCCCGGCCGTCGGGGGCGGGCGCCACGTGCCAGCCCCGTTTGTCGCGGTGCATCGGCGGATGCGCGTCCGCCCGCGCTGCCGTTGGCGCTGTCGGGCTCGCTGGAGTCTTCGTCGGGCATGTGGTCATGCTACGCGCCGGCGCCTCACGCGGCGCGCGCGGTCGCGATCGCTCACACGCGCGCGGCTGTGCGCCACGCGCCGGTCGTCCAGCCCGGCCACCCGCTGAGCCAGCGCCCGAACAGCGCCGCGCCAGCGCCGTCGTGCGCCGCCTCGACCGCCGCCAGCTGCCCCAGCAGCGCGGTGCTCGCGCCCTGCCCATCGCCTGCTCGAGGCTGTCGCGCGTAGGCGGGCACGCGCACCCAGTCGCCTGCCAGCGTGGCCGGCACCTCGAGGTGGAACTGAAGCGCGTACGCGCGATCGAAGACGAACGCCTGCTGCTCGTACTGCGCCGATCCGGCGAGCCTTGTCGCACCCGTGGGCAGATCGTAGGTGTCGCCGTGCCAATGCAGCGCCTCAAACTGCCGGCGGGGCGGCGCAGAACACGGGGTCGGCCGCGGCCTCGGATGTCAGCGTGACGGGCGCCACGCCGACCTCCGGACGCGCGCCCGGCGTGACCGCCGCGCCGAGGCTCGCGGCGAGCAGCTGCGCCCCAAGGCACACTCCCCAATAGGGCGCTCCGGCGCGCACCGCCTCGGCGATCAGCCGCTTCTCGTCCGTCAGCCACGGGTACAGCGCGTCGTCGTAGGCGCCCATCGGCCCGCCCATCGCGACGATGCCGGCAAAGCCGCGCCAGTCGGGAAGCCGTTGGCCCTGCGCCAGCAGGACCCGGTGCGGGCGCAGGCCCCGCCTGCCGTAGCTCATCGCCGTAGGCCGCCGCGGGCTCGCACTCGATGTGCTCAAGCACGAGGATCGAGGTGGATGCGCTCACTCAGGCTCTTGCGCTGGCCTGAGGATCCAGGCGCGACATCGTCACCGCGGCGGCGAGCTCGGAGGCCGCCTCTCCGCGATACAGCCCCTTCACCGGCGGGACGTCCGAGTAGAAGCGCCCGTGGCCGATCTTCACGTGCGTCTCGTCGGCGAGCATGCGGTTGGTCGGGTCGGCGCTCACCCACACCGGCTCGCCGCGTCCGTCGCTGCTGGGCAGCAGCGCCTCGAGCCAGGCGTGCGTGTCGACCTCCAGCGAATCGGTTCCGCCATCCTCGGGGGCTGCCCAGAGATAGCCCGAGACGTAGCGAGCGGCGATACCTCGCCGGCGCAGCAGCACGAGCGACAGATGCACGAAGTCCTGGCACACGCCGGCGCCGACATCGAGCAGATCGCTGACGCTCGAGCCGACATAGGTGGCGCCGGGGCGGTATTCGAAGCGGCTGGGCACCAGCTCACACAGCAGCGTGAGCGTCTGCAGCGGGCTGTCGGCGTGCAGCGCCTCGTGCAGCTCGTCCAGCCCGGCGATCGGTGGCTGGTCCTGCCAGGGCAGCGCGAACTCGCCGGCGGCGTCGAGATAGGAGGGCCGGCGCAGGCTCTCCCACGGACCGCGCGGGGGATCGGTCGGGTCAGAGGTGGTCACGCGCGCTCGCACGTCGATCGTCAGCTGTTCGTGACCGGTCGGGATGCCGAACTCGAGCACCTCGGTGCCGAAGTAGTCGAGGTGGCGGCTGACCCGCGCTTCGGGCTCGATGCGCGTGTGAAACTCGTCGCAGCGCTGGGAGGAGGTCGTCGCCGGACGCACGCGCAGCGCGTTCAGATTGTCGGTCACAGGCGCGTGGTAGCGGTATTCGGTCAGGTAGCGGATCGCGAAGTGCATGTGCGCGCTCATCTTCCTTCACCCGCCGGCGCCGCGCCGGCGAAATAGCGGTCGGCTACGTCCTGGTCGATCCGCGCGAGCTCCTGCTGGGTCTGCTGGCAGATGCCGGTCAGCTCGGCTCCATCGGGCAGCGCACGCCGCTGGAAGTCCAGGTCGGCCGCCAGGCGGCTGACCCGCAGCACCGGCTTTGAGTTGCGCGGGCCGGCGTCGGCGCTGGTGAACACCTCGTGCAGCGAGTCCACGCAGGCGGCGACGCTGTCGGGGTAGGCTCGCTCGAACAGCAGGAAGCGGGCGACCGGGTGGGCGTTGGGAGGAGCGGTCACCGCGCGCAGGTAGGCGTGAAAGCCGCCCACCGCCTGCAACAGGATCAGCGCGTGCCCGTCGGCCTGCGCCCTGTCGCCGGCCGGCAGCGCGATCCGCAGCATCCGCAGCACCATGTCCGACACCTCGATCAGGCCGCCTGCGTCGAGAAAGCACTTGGCTTCGTCGCGCAGCATCGAGCGCGCCGCCACCCCCCAGATCAGCGCCGTGCGCTCCTTGACGTATTGGGAGGCGAGGTAGGGCCCGGCGGGCGCCGCCCAACCGGGCTGGCCGCCGCCGCGCAGCCCCAGCGCGGTCGTGTTGATCGCCTCCCACATGTCCGCGCTGATCACGTCGCGCACCGTGCGCGCCCCCTCTCGGGCGCGCTCGATGCTCGCGAGCATCGAGCCCGGACGGTCGGCGTCGAGGGTCAGCTGTCCAAGCGCCTGCGTGCGCCGCGCCTCGTCGCGCTCGCCGTCGCCGAGCATGGCCAGCAGGCCGCCCGAGCCGAACGTCACGCTCGGCATCGCGTCCGAGGCCCCCTGCAGCTCTGATTGGAACACCGCCTCGACGGCGCGAGCGGTGAACTCGGCGCGTGCGAGGTTGCGTCCAAGCCAGTAGAGCTCTGAGGCGATGCGCGCGAGCATCAGCGCGGGACGCCCTGCTGCTGTTGCTGTTGCTGTCCGGTCCACGACCCGTAGCGCAGGTCGGGCAGCGCCGGCGGCTGGGTGTCGGCGATCGGCGGGCCGGCGCGGTCGTCGCCGTCGCCGTCCTCCAGCACCCAGGTGTCCTTTGAGCCTCCGCCGCGCGAGGAGTTGACGATCAGCGAGCCCTCATCGAGCGCCACCCTGGTCAACCCGCCCGGCACGATGTCGATGCGCTCGCCGAACACCGCGAACGGACGCAGGTCGACATGGCGCGGTGCCAGCACGCCGTCTGACCCCACCGTCGGCACCGTCGACAGACGCACGACGTCCTGGGCGATCCAGCGCTCGGGATGGACGCCGAGCACCTTGCGCATGCGCTCGATCTCAGCCTCCTCGGCGTGCGGCCCGATCATCACGCCGCGTCCGCCGGACTCCCCGGTCGGCTTGATGACGAGCTCATCGAGGCGCCCGAGCACGTGCTCGAGCACCTCCGGGTCTGACAGCAGGTAGGTCGTGACGTTCTGCAGGATCGGCTCCTCGCCGAGGTAGAAGCGGATCATCGCCGGGACGAAGCAATAGATCGCCTTGTCGTCGGCAACACCAGTCCCGAAGGCGTTGGCGATCGCGACACTGCCCGCGCGGTATGCCCTGACCAGGCCGGGGACGCCCAGCAGCGAGTCCGGCCTGAACTCCAGCGGGTCGACGAAGTCGTCGTCCAAGCGCCGGTAGACCGCGTGCGCGCGCTCCAGCCCGCGCGTCGTGCGCATGTACAGCACGTCGTCGCGCACGACGAGGTCGGATGCTTCGACGAGCTCGACGCCCATCTGTCGCGCCAGGAACGCGTGCTCGAAGTAGGCCGGGTTGGCCGGACCCGGCGTCCAGACGACGACCGTCGCCTCGCTCTCGGCCGAGGGCGCCACCGAGCGCAGCGCGCCGAGCAGCAGCTGTGGGTAGTGGTCGACCGGTCGAACCCGGTAGGAGGCGAACAGCTCGGGCACCAGACGGGCCATCGCGGCCCGGTTCTCGAGCACGTAGGAGATGCCCGAGGGAATGCGCACGTTGTCCTCGATCACCTTCCAGCTGCCGTCGCTGTGGCGAACGAGGTCACAGCCGGCGACGTGCGTGTAGACGCCGCCGGGTGGACGGATCCCGTGCACGGCGCGCGCGAAGTGCGAGCAGGAAGCCACGAGCCGCCAAGGCACGAGCCCCTCGCGCACGATCTCGCGCGCGTGGTAGACGTCGTCGACGAAGTGGTTCAGCGCGCGGATGCGTTGCGCCAGGCCGCGCTTGATCGCTCGCCATTCCTCGCCGCTGAGCACGCGCGGCACCAAGTCCAGCGGGAACGGCCGTTCGTGGGAGGGCTCGCCCTCGCCGCTCGTCTCAAACGTGATTCCCTGCTGCATGAAGATCGCGTCGCGGCGGCGGCCGGCCTCGACAAGGCCCTCGCGTCCGAGGCCGTCGAGCACCTCGACGAGCGGCCCTGCCACCGGTCGCGGGGTGCCGTCGTGCTCGAACAGCTCGTCCAGGAACGGCGCGTCGGGCCGGTAGCGCTCATCTGCAGGCGTCCTCGTCTGGGAGCTCACCATCGGATTCTCGCGTCCGGGATACCGTCCGCGCCTTCGACGAGTGGAGGAACTCGACACCTGCGCATGTGCCCATCTGTCGCAAGGCCAACGCGCGGTCCAGTCGCTTGGCGGATGTTCGGATGTCGATCCTGAGCAGGCGAATCTCGGACCACGGTCCATAGCCGCGAGGCCCGCGTCGGGCGAAGCTGCCGACAGGCAGTTTCTCCTTGACAGGTCACCAAGAGCGGGCAGCCACTAAGTGAACTATGCGACCGAGAACCCCCCAAATTGTCGCCCTCGGAGGTGGCGGCTTCTCGATGGAGACGGACAGCTCGCTGCTGGACGACTACGTGCTGTCGCTGACGTCGGTGTCGCGGCCGCGTGTGTGTTTCCTACCGACGGCGTCGGGCGACGCCGACCACTACGTGGTGCGCTTCTACCGACGCTTTGCGCCGGTCTGCGACGCGAGCCACGTGTCGCTGTTTCGCCGGGATCAGGGCGCGGGTGGCGTCGAGGACGACCTCGAGCGCCACCTGCTCGCCCAGGATCTGATCTACGTCGGCGGCGGCAACGTCGTGAGCATGTTGGGCGCCTGGCGTGCACACGGGTTGGACAGCGTGTTGCGCAAGGCGTGGCGCGAGGGTGTGGTGATGTGTGGGCCGTCGGCGGGTTCGCTGTGCTGGTTTCGTGAGGCTCTCAGTGCCTTCCACGGCGCACCGCGCAGTGTGCGCGGGCTCGGTCTTCTGCCTTACTCCAACTGCGTTCACTATGACGCCGAGCCGACGCGACGTCATGAGTACCACCGCTTCGTCGGGGATGGCATGCGGCTCGGGTACGCCGTCGAGGACGGTGTCGCGCTTCACTTCCGCGCAACGCAGCTCGAGCGCGTGGTCACGTCGCGTGCCGAGGCGGCGGCGTTCCTGGTGCAGCCGACGGCAGACGGCGTCGTCGAGCAGCGCCTGAGGCGACACTGCTCACGGACGGTGACGTTTCACTGCTGACGCCTGAGAGCTGCTCGGCGCCCGCCGCTTCCACGCCCGCGGCGCCGCCTGCCCCGGAGGGCTTCGCCGGCGCGGCTAGCATCGCGGCATGAGCTCCGTGGCGGCATGAGCCTCGTGGTGCCTGCCGGCATGGACGACCGGCAGATATTCGCGATGGGCGGCGGCGGCTTCACGATGGAGCCGAGCAATCCGCTGCTCGACGACTTCGTGCTCTCGCTGACGCCCGCCAAGGAGCCGCGGATTCTGTTCCTGCCGACGGCCTCCGGCGACACGACCGCGCAGATAAACGCCTTCCGCGCACGCTTCGGAGATCGCATGTGCGTCCCCGAGTACCTCTCGCTGTTCAACCTGCGTGACATCAAGGTGCCGCTGGAGAAGACCGTGCTCTCCGCTGGACATCGTCTACGTCGGCGGTGGCTCGATGCGCAACCTGCTGGCGATCTGGAAAGCGCATGAGCTGGATCGCATCCTCGTGCAGGCCTGGCGGTCGGGCATCGTGCTCGCCGGTCTGAGCGCCGGCGCGATGTGTTGGTTTGAGGGTGGGACGACTCGCTCCAGCCGCGATCCCGAGTCGCTTCCGGGTCTCGGACTGCTGCCCGGCTCGCTGACCGTGCACGCCGACGGCGAGCCCGAGCGCCTGCCGGTCTGGCTGGCGAGCGTGCGCGACGGCACCCTGCCGGGAGGCTGGGCGCTGGACGACGGGGTTGCGCTGCTGTTCAAGGGTCGCCGGCCCGTGCGCCTGGTCAGCTCGCGTCCGGGCGCGGGCGCCGAGCGCGTCGACGCGGTGGCCGGCGAGCTCGTGCGCAACCGCCTGACGCCGGAGCTGCTCGGAGGGGAGCGCCAGCCGGCGCTCGGCGGTGTGGACGAGGCCGTGCAAGAGCTTCGCCGCGTGCGCCAGATGCGCCGCGGCGGGCCGCCGCGTCAAGGGATGTAGCGCGCCCGACAGCGCTCGTGTAACGCTGCGAGCGCTCGCGGGACTGAAGGGTTGAAGCTCCCTTCAACCCCAATCTCAGGAGGATCGAGCATGAAGCTCCCCCGTCTGGTCGTCCTGCCGGCAGTGGTTCTGGCAGCAGCGATCGTCTCATCCGGTGCCACCGTGGCAGCGGCCCATCCCTATGCGCATGCATCCTCGGTCGTGGGTCACGCCTACGTCGATGACAACACTGCGGTGTCGAACACGGTCGCCGGCTTTGACCGGCACGCCGACGGCTCTCTTACCCCCATACCCGGCTCGCCCTTCCCCGCAGGCGGCGTCGGGCCCGGCGCCGGGCTGACGTCCCAGGGCGCGATTCAGCTCTCGAGCGACGGGCGCTACCTGCTCGCCGTCGACGCAGCGAGCAGCCAGATCTCGGTGCTGCGCCTCGGCCCCGGGTGGCGTGCCGCAGCTCGTGGGCAGCCCGGTGTCCTCGGGCGGCAGCGAACCGCTGAGCATCGCCGTGTCGGGCAATCTCGTGTACGTCGCCAACGCCGGCGCCGGCGCCACGAATGTCACGGGCTTCGTCCTCAGCCCCGGCGGGCGGCTGTTCGCGCTGCCCGGCTCGACCGTCGCGCTGCCCGCCGGCTCGGGTCCGGACGACGTTCTGTTTGACCCGAAGGGTCACAAGCTGGTCGTCGATCTCGACAACACCTCCTCGATCGCGAGCTTTCACGTCCAGCACGATGGTCTGCTGACCGCCGCGCCTGGTTCGCCGATCGCGGCGCAGGGACCCGGGCCTTTCGGCGCCGAGTTCCGCCCGACGAATCCATCGCAGCTGTTCGTCAGCAACGCGCATGGTGCGGCCGAAGCAGGGACGGTCTCGGCCTTCCTGGTGGCAGGTTCCGGGCAGCTGGCGCCGATCAGCGCCCCTCCGTTCGGCGACCTGCAGACGGCGCCCTGCTGGGTTGAAATCAGCAAGGACGGGCAGTTCCTGTTCACGGTGAACACCGGCTCCGGGGAGATCTCGCGCTTCTCGATCAACCCCGACGGGTCGCTGGTGCTGCTTGGCAGCACGTCGTTCGGCTCCGCGGGAGCCGGCGCCGTGGACCTGCGACTGTCGCCCGATGGCCGGACGTTGCTGGTGGACGGAAGCAAGGCGAAAGTGATCGCGTCGTTTTCGGTGAACGGCGGAGAACTCACCCAGCTGGCGAGCTCACCGACGGCTCTGCCGCCAGGCGTGTTCCCCGCAGGGATCGTGACCGACTGAGCGACTGAGGTTCCGCCGCCGGCCCGGCAGACGAGCGGGCCGGCGGCGGGGCTCCGCCTCAGGCGCGCTTAAGCCGCATGGCCTTCCATTCAGATGTGCTCTTCAAGCTTTCAGGCCGCCGGTGAGCGACATCGCGGTGAGCACCCGGCGGCTCTGGCCGCGACGTGGCCGACCTGCGCCCGACGGCGACAGCGAGCTGCTGGTGCGCCTGCGCGACGGCGACGAGGACGCCTTCCTTGCACTCGTCGCGCGCCATCACGCGATGATGCTGCGCCTCGCGTCGTCCTTCGTCTCCAGCCCGGCCGTTGCCGAGGAGGTCGTGCAGGACACCTGGCTGGCCGTGCTGAACGGGCTCGAGGGGTTCGCCGGACGGTCGTCGTTTCGGACCTGGCTGCTGGCGATCCTCGTCAACCGCGCGCGCAGCACGGGCGCGCGCGAGCGCCGCAGCGTCGCGGTCCCCGACACCGGGCCGGTCGTCGACGCCTCGCGCTTCGACGCGTCGGGCGCCTGGATGTCCCCGCCACAGCATTGGGTCGAGGACAGCGATGACCGTCTGTTCGCAGAGGGGCTCTCGCAGCTGATCGAGATGACGCTGTCAGAGCTTCCGCCACGCCAGCGAGAGATCGTGCTGCTCAGGGATGTCGATGGGCTCAGCAGCGTCGAGGTCTGTGATGCGCTGGGAATCACCGAGGGCAACCAGAGGGTCCTGCTGCACCGCGGGCGAAGCCGGTTGCGCCAAACGCTCGAGACCGAGCTCGGAGGCGCGTGAGCATGTTCCTTTCACGGAATGAGCTGGTCTGCCAGCAGGTTGTCGAGCTCGTGACCGATTATCTGCAGGGAGGGCTGTCGCGATCGCAGCGGCGACGCTTTGAGGCGCATCTGGCTGGCTGCGAGCACTGCAGCGAGTACCTCGAGCAGATGCGTGCGACGATCGCGCTCACCGGTCGGCTGCGGGCTGAGGATCTGACGCCCGAGATGCGCGACGAATTCTCGGCGCTGTATCGCAGCTGGCGCTCGCAGGCAAGATGAGTGCGCGCGATACCGCACGCGCCCCGAACAACACAGGGAGGACGGTCGTGGATCTCGATGCCAGACAGCAGGCCCTCAGCGAGGAATCGCGCTGGGACTTCTCCGACCTGCGGGCGGTCTTCCTCAACTGCACCCTCAAGCGCTCGCCCGACGTGTCAAACACACGTGCGCTGGCGGATTTGTCGGTTGCGATTATGGAGGCAAACGGCGTCTCGGTGCAGGTCATCCGGGTCATCGACCACGGGATAGCGACGGGTGTGCAGCCGGACATGACCGAGCACGGCTGGGAGCGAGACGGCTGGCCGGAGATCTTCGAGGAGGTGCTAGCCGCCGACGTCCTCGTACTGCTCTCGCCGATCTGGCTGGGCGAGAAATCGTCGGTCTGCACGCAGGTCATAGAGCGTCTCTACGGCAACAGCCACCTGCTCAACGACGTGGGCCAGTACACCTATTACGGTCGGGTTGGCGGATGTCTCATCACCGGCAACGAGGACGGGGCCAAGCACTGCGCGATGAACATCCTCTACTCGCTGCAGCATCTTGGCTTTGCCATCCCGCCGCAGGCCGACTCGGCTTGGCTGGGCGGGGTCGGTCCGGGTCCGAGCTATCTGGACGCCGGCTCGGGCGGACCCGAGAACGACTTCACCAATCGAAACACCACCTTCATGACGTGGAACCTGCTTCACCTGGCGCGTATGCTCAAGGACGCGGGCGGCATCCCGGCGCACGGTAACCAGCGCTCGGCATGGGAAGCCGGATGTCGCTTTGACTTCCCGAACCCCGACTATCGCTGAGCGCATCACGCTGCGCGCCTGCGTCCATGCGAGTGGCCGCCGCGCGCCGTCGGCTCACGCGCGCCAAAGCGCGCGGCCCGCGTCCCACCTCGGAGGGCGAGGTCGAGAAGCGGGCCGCGGTCGTCGCGTCTGGCCTGCAGGTCAGGAGGACGCCCTGCGAGCCGCTTGCGCGCCCATGCTCTGGCTCAGAGGGACCGCGCGCCCTTAAAGACGCCAGCGGATGTCGATCCCTTCCCGAGACGCCAGCGGATGCCGATCCCGTCGCGACGCGGCGCAACATGCGCACAGGTCGCCACCAACAGCCCGGCGCGGGTGCGCGCCGAGCGTACGATCGCGGTCAGCGTGTCGAGGTCATAGGCGCCCTGGTGCCGGCGTCCGTTGACGAAGAAGGTCGGCGTGCCCGACACGCCGCTCGCGTCGGCGCTCGCGACGTCGGCGGCGACGCGCTCGGCATGCACGTGGTGCCTGAGCTCCTCCCAGAAGCGATCCACGTCGAGCTCCAGGCGCTGGGCCAGCTGGCCGAGATCGTGCGCGGATATGGCGTCCTGATGGGAGAGCAGCGCGTCATAGAGCTCCCAGAACTTCCCCTGGGCGCCCGCCGCCTCGCTCGCCTCGGCGGCGAGCTGGGCTCCGCTGTGCACGTCGTTGAGCGGCAGGTGTCGCCAGACGTAGCGCAGGTCGTCGCCGAAGGAGGTCAGCAGCTCGCGCACGACGGGCTCGGCCTGCCCGCAGTACGGGCACTCGAAGTCGCCGTACTCCACGAGCGTCACGAGCGCATCGTCGGGCCCGCGTATGTGATCGCGCTCGGGGTCGACGTCCTCGGCGAGGTCGAGTATGTCTTCGGCGGTGCCGACGATCTGGCGCGCCCTGACCGACCCCGGAAGGCGCCTGACGAGCGCGAACACCCCCCACGCCAGCAGCGGAGCCACGATGCCCGTGGCGAGCACGCCCAGCTTCGCCTCGGCCAGGTGGCGGCCGTGGAAGGCGAGGCTCGAGATCAGCAGCGAGACCGTGAAGCCGATGCCCGCGACCGTCCCGCCACCGGCGAGTATGGGCCAGCTGAGCGCCGGACGCGTTCCGTGCAGGGCCGGTCGCGAGGCAAGCCAGGAGGCCGCGAGGATCCCGACTGGCTTGCCGATGACGTAGCCGAGCAGGATGCCGAGCGTGATCGGCGAGCGCAGCGAGTCGCCGATCAGACCGCCCGTGACGTGCAGCCCGGCGTTTGCGAGCGCGAACAGCGGCACGACCACGTAGCTCGTCCACGGGTGCAGGTCGTACTGCAGTCGCTCGTTGGGCGATATCGCCGACAGCACGCCGAGCTGCGCCGAGCGCGCGAGCTCGGGCGTCGGCTGCTCGCGAAAGGAGCGCGTCAGGGCGGTCGCGCGCTCGAGGTCTTCGCGCGAGGGTGGGTAGGCGCTCGTCACGAGCCCGATCGCCAGCCCGGTGATCACCGGATCGATGCCTGACTTGAACATCGCGACCCACAGCGCGACGCCGACGATGACCGAGAGCTGGCGGCGCCCGGCGGGCGCGTAGCGCAGCGCCAGCAGCACCCCGAACAGGCCGAGCGCGACGACGAGCGCGACGGGCACCACATGGCGTGTGTAGGCGGTCGCGATCACGATCAGCGCACAGAGGTCATCGACGACGGCGAGCGTCAGCAAGAAGACGCGCAGGCGGGTTGCCGAGCGCGGGGTGAGCAGCGCAAGCGCGCCGAGCGCGAAAGCGGTGTCGGTCGACATCGCCGCCCCCCAGCCGCCCGAGCCGGCTCCGCCGGCGTTGAACGCGAGGTAGATGGCGATCGGCACGGTCATACCGCCGAGTGCGGCAAAGACCGGAATCGCCAGCCTGCTGCGCTCGCGCAGCTCGCCCATGTCGAGCTCTCGCTTGGCCTCCAGCCCGACGACGAGAAAGAAGAAGGTCATCAGACCCTCGTTGACCCAGTGGCGCAGGTCGGCCGAGATTTCCCCGCCGCCGAGCTGGATCGACAGCTTCGTCGTCCACAGCGTCTCGTATGAGTGAGACCACGGCGAGTTCGCCCACACGAGCGCGGCGACCGCGGCGCCGAGCAGCAGGCCCGCGCTGCCGGTTTCGGTGCTCAGGAAATCGCGCACCGGAGCGGCCAGGCTGCGCGCCCATGCGGTGCGCCGGACATAGGGCGTGGCTTGGGCGTCGGCCATGCCCGCCGATTATCGCGCCGGGCGCCGCGTGGCCGGATCTCGGCGAGCGCCTGCGCGCGCCGATTGGACCGTGCGGCGGATGCGCGCGGTGACTAGTCTGCCGGGGACGATCGTCCAGGACCCATTGGTGTACGGGACCCACCCGACGAAAGGCCAAGATGACAACTGAAAAGCCGTTTGAGATCGTGCCCGACGTGTACGGCCTCGGTTCGCCCTGGGTCAACTGGTACCTCGTCAGGGAAGGCGACTCTTTGACGGCCGTCGACGCCGGGCTGCCGGGGTTCGCCGCGGACCTCGAGAAGGACTTCGCGGCGCTCGGACTGTCGCTCGCGGACGTCAAGGCGGTCGTGCTGACGCACTCAGACGCAGACCACACCGGCGTGACGCTGCAGCTGCGCGAGGCCGGCGCGCGCGTGCTGATCCATGCCGATGACGAGCAGACGCTCGCTCACCCGGGACCCAAGAAGGGCGATGCGAGCCCGCGTCACCTGCTCCCGCACCTGTTCAACCGGAACCTGTGGCGACTGCTCATGCACATCGGCAAACAGGGCGGCGCCAAACCACCGAAGGTCGAGGGCGCCGAGACGTTCACGGAAGGGGATGTGCTCGACGTTCCCGGTCACCCGCGCGTCGTTCACATGCCCGGGCACACGCCCGGGCACAGCGCGCTGCTGTTCGAGCAGCACGGCGCGCTGTTCGTCGGCGACGGGCTGTGCACGACCAACGGGCTGACCGGCCGGCAGCGGGCCGCAGGTGATGGCCTCGCCGACGAACGTCAGCACCGATCAGTGCTTTCAGTCGCTGGCGGCGATCGAGGGGCTGCCCGCGCAGGTCGTGCTGGTGGGCCACGGCGAGCCCTTCCGCGACGCTCCCGATGCGGCGGTCGCGCAGGCGCGAGCGGCTGGACGAAGCTGAGCTAGGAGCGATCCTCGCGCGCCACGGCCGGCTCGGCGCCAGCCGCCGTCTCGCGCGCAGCGGGCGTCGGCGCAGCTGTGAGCGCGGCGGCCACGTAGAGCACCGCCTGTGTTCGCGCGACCGCGCCGACGGCGTCGTCGGGCGGCAGCAGCTGCGGGTGGTGAAGCGGATGCTCGCGGAAGCCGCTCGCGCCGGCGAGCCCTACGAACGCCATCGCGACGGGAGCCAGCGCGCCGAAGAAGGCGAAGTCGTCAGAGCCGCACGAGCGCCACGCGCGGCGCCGCGGAAAGCTGCGCGCAGTGCAGCAGCTCGCGCGCGCCGGCGACTATCGACCGGGTCGTTCTCCAGCGCCGGCTCGCCCGGGACGAGCTCCACGCGCCCGCTGACAGCCGTTGGCCGCGGCGACGCCGGCGACGACCTCCTGCACTATCGCGCGCAGCTCGAGACGGTCCTCCGGGCGGTAGGCGCGCAGCGCGGCGCGCGCGCGCGCCTGCTGGGGGATGACGTTCTCCGCGCTGCCACCTTCGATTACGCCGACGGTCAGCACGGCGGGGTTCAGCGGGTCGATGCGCCGCGCCGCCTGTGCGTGGAGCGCGACGACGATCTGCGCGAGCGCGAGGATCGGATCGCGCCCGCGATGGGGGTAGGCGCCGTGTGCGGGCTCTCCCTCGACGGTGATCTCGACGGCGTCGCAGGACGCGTTCACGCTGCCGGGGTCGAGCGCCACGCTGCCCCAGGGGAGCTCGGGATGAATGTGCGCGGCGACGATCGCGCGCGGCGCGACGTCCGCGAGCTCGCCGACGGCGAGCTGCTGCGCTCCGGATGGGTAGGCCTCCTCGCTGGGCTGAAACAGCGCGAGCAGCGCGGCGGGCAGGTCGTCTGCGAGCGAGTGCGCCGCGCGTGCGAGGCCGACGAGCGCGGCCATGTGAACGTCGTGGCCGCACGCGTGCATGGCGTCGCCCGACGCTCGAAAGGGAGCCTCGGTGCGCTCCTGCAGCGGCAGCCCGTCGAGCTCGGCGCGCACCGCGATCGCGCCCGCCCCGTCGTGTCCGATGCGCGCGATCCGCCCGCTGCCGGCGACGATCGTGCTCGCGACCGGGAGCTCTGCCGCAACGGCGGCGGACGTCTGCTGCTCGGCGTGGGCCAGCTCGGGATGGGCGTGCAGGCGATGGCGCAGCTCGATCGCGCGCGGCAGCTCGCGCTCGATGGCGGCGAGCAGGCGCTCCAGCAGCCGGCGGGCCTCAGTAGATCGTCGGCATAGCGCCGGCACGCCTCCTCGACGTCCAGGTCGCTCACCGACGCAAGCTCGCTGTGCTTGACGGCGAGGTAGGCGTCGTAGAGCAGCGGAGGCATCCATGCGCGCGCGGTTCGGTCCTCGGCGAGCGCCGCCAGCGCGTCCTCCAGCGAGCTGGGCAGCCCACCGACGCCAAAACGCGCCGCGTCGGACTCCTCGAGCTCTGCGGGATCGCGGTCGAGGATCGGCGGCGCCGGCAGCGCGGCTCGCAACCCCTCCAGGCCCGCATGCACGATCGCGCCGAGCGCGATGTGGGGATTGGCAGTGGCGTCGGCGCCGCGGTACTCGAGATGCAGCTGGCTCGCCGCGTCGGCGCTCGAGAGGGAGACGAGCGGGGGAATGCGCAGCAGCGCTTCGCGGTTGCGCTCGGCCAGGCATACGGCGCCGGCGCTCCAGCGGTGAGGCGTCAGGCGCGTCGCGGAGATCGGGCTGGCCGCGGTGAGCGCGCTCAGCGCTCGCGCGCGCAGCAGGATGCCGGCCGCGAAGCGCTCGCCCAGCTGACTGAGCGCGGCGGGCCTGTCGGGGTCGTACAGCAGCGGCGCGCCGCTGGCGTCGCGCAGGCTCAGATGTATGTGCACCCCGTTGCCCGCTTCGGCCGGGCTCAGCAGCGGCGAGAAGCTCGCGCGCAGGCCGTTGCGCCGCGCGACCTCGCGGACCACCTCTTTGAGCACGATGCTGCGGTCAGCGCTCGCCAGTCCCTCCGCGACGCCCACGGGGATCTCGAATTGGTGCGCCGCGTACTCGGGGAAGAAGCGCTCGGGCTGCGCGCCGGCCTCCAGGAGGGCGCCCATGACCTGCGTCGCAAACGGCTCGGCTCGCCGCTGCTCCTCCAGCGAGAACGGCAGCGCTGGCGCCACGTCGAGCGCGAGCTGGAACTCGTGCTCGAAGCTCGCGCTCAGGTGAACGTCGAACTCGGCTGCCAGCTCGCGCAGCGCGCTGCGCAGGAAATGGCGCGGGCAGCACTCCCACGGACGCCCGTCGGTCTCGACGATGTCACACAGCAGAAGCTCCAGCGGCGTCTGCCCCGGGGCGGCGGCGACGCGCACGTGGGTGTCGGGGTCGGGCAGCAGGCGCAGGTCGCCGGTGGAGCCGAAGGGGTTGGGTTCGGCCAGCGGCCCGAGCGGCGTGAGCGCGTGGTTGGCCGGCACCCAGCCGACGCCAGACTCGCGCTGCGCATCCAGATCGCCGCGCAACAGCGAGCGCCCGCGCACGATCGAGCCGAGGTCACAGCAGACGAGCCCGACCAGGTCGGTGGCGCTCACGCGGGCGTCGCCTCGGCGACGGTGCCGTTGTCCCAGATCTCCTCGACGAGCTGCAGCGCCGCCGCGCCGCGGCGCACGGTGTCGGCGTCCTGCGCATCGGCGACGACGATCAGGCCTCCGGCTGACATGCCGGGCCTCGCGAGCGCGCTGGCGAGGCGCTCCTGCGGGCTGCAGGTGCACGCCCGCGTCGCCGAGCGAGGGGTAGGTGTCTGCGATCGGCGTAGAGCCGGCCGCCGGGACCGCTCGCGCGACCGATCACGCAGGCGAAGTGACCGACGTCCCAGTCGGGCTCGGGGCCGGTCTGCTCGCCGTGCAGCAGATACGCGAGCAGCTGGTCGGGGCGCGGATGTCCACCCCACAGCTGCCTCGTGGCGAGGTTGGCGACGAGCGTCACCGGACGCGTGAGCGTCGCCGCGACCTCGAACAGGCCGCCGAGGGCGCGCGCCGTCCACGGCCCGCTGTAGGGGATCGCGACCAGCCGCCCGTCCGACGTGCGGGCGATCGCCTCGACCAGACCGCCGGCGGTCGTGCCCGAGACGTGCGGGTCCTCGACGACGGGAATCGGCACGCGGTAGTCGCGGCGCCCCAGCTCGCCGCGAGGGCAGGATGCTCGTATCGCGCAGCCGCGACACGACGCTGCCCGCCGCGAGCGCGAGCGCGTCCTGATCGACAGGCTCGCCGTCTCGCTCCAGGATGCCGGCCGCGCGCAACGCGAGCGCCGCGCAGAACGCGCCGCACAGGTCGTCGCGCTGGGGGAGCTCGCGCGCGTGAGCTTCCAGCAGCGCCTGAGCTCCGGCGAGAAACGTCATCTGCAGCGGCTGCGGGGCGACCATGAATCCAATATACGCGGGGCGTGCGGGCGCACATGGGCGCTCGCCTCCGCTCCGTCTTCACCAGCTACGCTGCGCGGGCAATGCGTTTTGCGGTGAAGTTCCTCGGCTGCAAGGTCTCTCAGGCGGACGCCATGCTCGCCCGCCGCGAGCTGCTCGCCGCGGGGCACGAGGAGGTCGCAGACGCCGACGCCGAGCTGCACGTCATCAACACGTGCTGCATCACGCGCGAGGCCGAGGCCAAGTCGCGCCAGTCGGCTCGCCGCTCGCTGCAGAGCGCCGGGCAGGTCTTCGTCGGCGGATGCGCGGTCAACCTGCATCCCGAGCAGTTCAGCGAGATCGCCCCGGCGGTGCAGGCCTTCCAGGGGACCGCCGAGGAGGTCGCCGCGGCGATGGCGCGCGCGGGGCGGCCCGTCCGCGGCGCCGCCGGCGAGACGCGGGCGCCTGCGTCGACGTCGAGCACGACGTGCTCGCGCGCGAGCGTCATGCGCCGGCTGGAGCCTGGGGCGGGCGCACGCGCGGCTTCGTGAAGGTGCAGGACGGCTGTGACTGCCACTGCGCCTACTGCATCATCCCCACGGTGCGCGGCAGCGCCCGCTCGCGGCCGGCGTCGGCGGTGCTCGACGAGGTCGCGCGGCGCGTCGAGCACAACCAGCCGGAGGTCGTGATGACCGGCATCAGCGTCGGCGACTACCGCGACCCCGAGCGCGGCCTGGAGCTCGGCGAGCTGTTGCATGGCCGCCGCGCGGGTAGAGGGCGTGAAGCGGGTGAGGCTCTCCTCGGTGGAGGTGATCCACGTCAAGGACACGCTGATTGCGGCGCTGCGCGAGGAGCCGAAGGTCTGTCCGCACCTGCACGTCCCGATGCAGTCCGGCGACGACGCGGTGCTCGCGGCGATGGGCCGCCACTACTCGGCAGCCGAGTATCTCGACGCGATCCGCGCGCTGCGCGCGGCGGTACCCGGCGTGAACGTGACGACGGATGTCATCGTGGGCTTTCCAAACGAGGACGAGACGGCGTTCCAGAACACGCTCGACCTCGTGACGGCATCCGCCATCAGCAAGGTTCACACGTTCCCCTACTCGCCGCGTCCGGGCACCGCCGCCGAGTCGCTTGGCGACCTGGTCTCACCCCAGGAGAAGAAGCGCCGCTCGCGCGAGATGCGCGGCCTGTCAGAGGTGCGCTCGCGCCACCACCGCACGGCCAAGCTCTCCCATGCCGTGCGCGTGCTCGTCGACAAGGTCGCCGACACGCAGTGCTCGGGCTACACCGAGGACTACACGCGCTGCTATCTCCCGGCCGGCGCCGCGAGCGCCGGGGAGCTGGTCGGCGCGAGCGTGCGCGAGCTGCACGCGGATGGCCTTCGCGTGGTCCCCGCCTGAACCGCTCGCGCGAGCGCCCGATGAGGCTCAGGATGGGCGGTCGTCGCTCAGCGCGCGCTGTAGCGCCGGCGCGTCGACGCCCTCGATGCGCAGGAGCTTCTCGCGCGAGCTCTCGCCGCGCACGACCGTCACGCGCGACGGCGCGACCCCGACGCGGCGCGCCACCAGGCGGCACAGCGCACGGTTGGCGCGCCCCTGCACCGGCGGCGCGCTGACGCGCGCGAGCAGCACGCCGTCGCGCATGCCGAGCAACTCCTCGCGGTGCGCGCGCGGGGTGAGGCGGACCGCGATCTGGGCGCTTGGCATCGGGCGCGAATGCTGTCACGCGCCGGCCCTGCTCACGCGCGCGCCGGCGGGCCGGGGCATCGACCGTCCGTCCAGACTGGCTCAGAACGCCGCGACGCTGGGAACAATGTCCGCGTGCGCAGCCTCCGAGCTCCAGCCCGCACGGGCACGCGATGGCGTCTGGCCTTGCTGGCCTGCGGCCTGATCGCGCTTGCGCCGGCAGCCGGGGCGCTCGCGCCGGGCGCGGCGGCCGGCGGCGCGGCGGCGCTCGATCGCGGCGTCTACGTCCACTACTGCCCGCGCAACGGCACCGAGGCGCGGCGTGGCGTACCGGTGGCGAACTCGGCGTCGACCAGCCACGCCGGCTGGCCGCCGGACGAATGCCTGAAGATGGACAAGGAGGGCGCGGGCCGCCACCACACGCTCGTGGGCGAGGCGGACGTGCACAACTGGCTGCTGGGCGGCTATGGCAACGACACGATCATCGGCGGCGAAAGCGGAGATGTCATCTGGGGCGACTACCACCCGACGGGCGCGCCCTCCGATCAGACCGCGGTCATCCACGCGGGCAACGGCCAGAACTTCATCTACGCCAACGACACGCACAACTACGTCTGGACAGGGACCGACCCGCGCACGGTCGTGCACGCGCACAACCCCGGGACGGGTGGGATCATCCACTGCCAGTCGCCGGGGATCGTCGTATACCTGAGCAGGGTCAGCGAACGTAGCTTCAAGCTGCACGGCTGCGACCACATCAGCCACTTCAGCGTCGGCTATTAGCCGCTGCACGCGCTGGCGCGCCGCTGACGCGCACGCGGCGTGTGTGAGACTGTCGCGATGCAGGGGGACCGGCTGCGGGTAGCCGTCGTTGGCCACGTCGAGTGGGTGCAGTTCGCGCGCGTTGCCGGCGGTCCCGCGCGCGGGCGAGGTGCTCCACGCCGGGGCGCCTTTCGAGGAGCCGGCCGGCGGAGGGGCCGTCGCAGCCGTGCAGCTCGCGCGCCTCGCGGGCGAGGCGGTGCTGGTGACGGCGCTCGGCGACGACGACCACGGTCGGCGCTCGGTCGCGCGCCTGCGCGAGCTCGGCGTCGAGGTGTGGGCGACGCGCCGCGCATCGCCGACGCGCCGCGCGCTGACGTTCGTCGATGACGCGCGCGAGCGAACGATCGTGACCTTTGGCGAGCGCCTGGACCCGGTCGCGGCCGACGCGGATGTGCCATGGCAACGCCTGGCCGAGATGGACGCCGTCTACTTCACCGCCGGCGACGCCGGCGCGCTGCGCGCCGCGCGCGCGGCGCGGGTGCTCGTGGCCACCCCGCGCGCGCTGGATGCGCTCGGGCATGGGGTGGCGCTCGACGCGCTCGTGCTGAGCGCAGACGATCTGACCGAGCAGCGGCTGGCCGCGCGTGCGCGCCGTGACGCCGCGGCGATAGTCTGTACCGAGGGCGAGCGCGGTGGGGTCTACGAGCGCCGGGACGGCGCCTCGGGTAGGTGGGCGCCGGCCGCGGTCCCGGGCGAGCCGGTCGACTCCTACGGCTGCGGAGACTCCTTTGCCGCAGGCCTCACCTATGGACTGGGCGTCGGGCGCCGCGCTGGCGGATGCGCTGTCGCTGGCGGCACGCTGCGGCGCGATGTGCCTCACCGGCCGTGGGCCCTATCAGCGCCAGCTCAGCAGCCCGCGCTGAGGCTCACAGCGGGCCGAACTGCGGGGCGCGCGCTGCTGCAAGCACTTTTCGCCCGACGGGCATGACGTCGGCGCGACGCCGTCGACCCTGCGCCTTGTCCTGGTACATCGCCGCGTCAGCGTGGCGCACGAGGTCTGAGACCGTGTCGCCGTCCTCGGGCCAGACGCCGCCGCCGACGCTCGCGCTGACCGAGATCGACAGCTCGCCGAGCTGAAACGGCTCGGCGAACGCAGCGCGCACGCGCCGCTCGGCCGCATGAACCTGATCGTCGCGGTGTACGTCTGAGAGGATGACCGCGAACTCGTCGCCGCCGAGTCGCGCGACCTCGTCGCTTCCGCGAGCCAGTCCCGCGAGACGTCGCGCCGCCTGGCGCAGCAGCTCGTCGCCGAAGTCGTGGCCGTGCTCGTCGTTGACGTGCTTGAAGTCGTCGAGGTCGACGAACAGCAGCCCGACCTGGCCCTCGCGCTCGCCGACGCCGACCAGCGTGCGGTCGATGTGCTGGCGAAAGCCGACGCGGTTGAGCAGGCCGGTGAGGCTGTCGTGGCTGGCTTTGTGGCGAAGCTCGTCGACGAGCAGGCCGTTCTGGATCGCCGGCGCGGCGACCGCGGCGACGCCCGTCAGCTGATCGAGCAGCTCGGCGTCGGGACGAAGGCGCTGCGGGTTCTCCTCGACGACGACGATCAGCAGGCCGAGGAAGACGTCGTGGGCGACGATCGGCACGAGCACGAGCGCAGCCATGTTGAGCGCGCTCATCAGCTTGGACATGAACGGGTCTTCGGTCTGGTAGTCGTAGAAGCGCGGTTCGGGCTCGGTGATCATCGTGGTGAGGGCCGGGGTGTCGCGCGGCGAGATCTTCATCTTCGCGACGACCGCCTCCTGCTCGTCGGTCTGTCCCCAGCCGGTGAGGAACCTCAGGCACTCCTCGTGCTCATCCCACAGCCAGACCGCGATGCGGTCGCAATCGACGACCTCGGGCACCGCGGACGCAAGGCGCTCACCGACCTCAGCGCTCGTTCCCGCCTGGGCGGAGGCGTGGGCGAGCGACAGCAGCGAGCTCACCTGGGCGTTGCGCTGAGCGGACTCCTGCAGCGCGGTCGCGATGTCGAGCACGGCGGCGGCGTGCTTGGCGTACAGGTCGAGCATCTCCTGTTCCTGGGGCAGGAACCCGACCGCGGCCGGGTAGCGGGCGATCAGCCGCCCGTAGTGACGGCGGCTGGAGGTCACCTCGGCGACCAGCGCCGAGTCGCTGTCGGGCGCGTCGCGCTTGACTGCCGCCTCGGCGAACCTCTGCGCCTCGCGCGCCTCTATGCCGCGGCTGTAGACCTGCAGCTCGGCGTCTGGCGTCGTGCGCACGGCGAGGATGTAGCCCGGCGCGCGCACCGCGCTGGCCGCGCGTTCGACGATGCGATGCAGCACGGTGTCGAGGTCGTCGGTGGACACGAGGTCGCTGGCGATCTGGTAGACGTTGTGCAAGCGGCTCTGACATCGCCTTGAGCTGGCCCTCCAGCGCGGTGACGCGCTGCTGGGGATCGGCCGCGATGGCCGCGTCGTCGGCATTCCACGTCAGCGTGTACTTGCACTGGGCGTCGCCGCGCGCCTGGCATTCGCTCTCGTGCAGGTTGCCGGGCGGCAGGCCGAACAGCAGCGGCGTGCCCGCGATCAGGCCGGTCGCCCAGTCGCAGTGCAGGCGCCGTCTGGTGAAGCCCTCCTTGGCGCGCGCGATCACCACCGCGCGGCCCGGGACGGCCTCGGCCGCTTCCATCTCGGTGACGGTGCTGAACTTCGAGGAGCTCTGCGCGACCGCCTGCATCAGGGCCTCGACCGAGCCCAGCGAGCGAAGCACCGTCGCGACCTGGCTGCCCGCGTTCTGCGGCACCGTCACTTCGCCGACGTGGCGAGCGAACAGCGGATCTCCCGTCTCCATGCACGCCCGCCTCGAGCAGGTCGCAGGCCTCGTCCAGCGAGATCCAGTGGTCGCCGTTGGTCAGGTAGGCCTCGTCGTGCCTGCTCCCGGAACGTTCGATCACAGACGTCACGGCCGCGTCGCCACTGGTGCTGCGCACGAGCCCCAAGAGCACCTTAGTCATCTCGCAGCAGATCTCCTGCGCGACGTCCTCCGGCGCAGCCGACTCAGATACATCGAGGTGCATAGAGACCGAATCGGCTTTGCGCGCCGGTGCTTGAGCGCATTTGAGCCGACTCCACACCCGTTTAGACGCACTGCACGCGAGCTTCCAAGCGTCCAGGGCGCTTCACCGGCCGATCCGAGGCCCTCGTGCGCTCTCCGGCTACGATCCACGCTTGCCGCCGTGCAGAGCATCAGACAGCACATCCAGCGTGAGCGCGTCGGTCCCCGAGCGACCCACGCTGGATGGGCTGGAGGAGAAGTGGAGCGCGGCGTGGGAGCGCGATGGCACGTTCCGCTTCGATCGAAGCGCGCCGCGCGAGCGCGTGTTCGCGATCGACACGCCGCCACCGACGGTCAGCGGCTCGCTGCACGTGGGGCACGTGTTCTCCTTCACGCACACCGATCTGATCGCGCGCTTTCAGCGGATGCGCGGGATGGAGGTCTTCTACCCGATGGGCTGGGACGACAACGGCCTGCCGACGGAGCGCCGCGTGCAGAACCACTTCGGCGTGCGCTGTGACCCGTCGATTCCCTACGACCCGGACTTCACCCCGCCCGCCGAGCCCTCCGCAAAGGAGCCGGTCGCGGTGTCGCGGCCGAACTTCGTGCAGCTCTGCCTGACGCTCACCGACGAGCGACGAGAAGGTGTTCGAGGAGCTGTGGCGCACGCTCGGCCTGTCGGTGGACTGGTCGATGACCTACACCACGATCGGCCCGCTCGCCCAGCGCGTCTCCCAGCGCTCGTTCCTCTCGCTGCTCGCGCGCGGGCAGGCCTACCAGCTGGAGGCGCCGACGCTGTGGGACGTCGACTTCCAGACGGCGGTCGCGCAGGCCGAGCTCGAGGATCGCGAGCGCCCCGGCGCGATGCACCGCGTGCGCTTCTCGCCGACGGGCGAGAACGGCGCCTCGCCGGGCGAGGCGCTGATCGAGACGACGCGACCGGAGCTGATCGCGGCGTGCGTCGCGCTGCTGGCCCACCCCGACGACGAGCGCAAGCGCGACCTCGTCGGGCGCGAGGTGCTCACGCCGCTGTTCGGCACGCGCGTGCCCGTGCTCACCCACCCGCTCGTCGAGCGCGACAAGGGCACGGGCCTCGTGATGGTGTGCACGTTCGGCGATCTCACCGACGTCGTGTGGTGGCGCGAGCTGGGCCTGCCGGTGCGCTCGGTGCTCGGATCCGACGGACGCCTGGTGGACGTTCCGTGGGGGGAGCCCGGCTGGGAGTCGGCCGACGTGGCGCGCGCGCGGGAGAGCTATGAGCATCTGCGCGGGCGCACGATCAACCAGGCGCGCCGCTGCATGGTCGAGATGCTCGAGCAGTCCGGAGACCTGATCGGCGATCCGCAGCCGTTGATGCACGCGGTGAAGTTCTTCGAGAAGGGCGAGCGCCCGGTGGAGATCGTCACGAGTCGTCAGTGGTTCCTGCGCACCGTCGAGCACCGCGAGGAGCTGCTCTCGCGCGGACGCGAGCTGCGCTGGCATCCGCCGTACATGCGCGCGCGCTACGAGGACTGGGTGCAGGGACTGACCGGCGACTGGTGCATCAGCCGCCAGCGCTTCTTCGGCGTGCCCTTCCCGGTCTGGTATCCGATCGAGCAGGACGGCACGGTTCGCTTCGAGCAGCCGATCGCGGCCCGCGACGATCAGCTGCCCGTCGATCCCTCGACGGACGTCCCCGACGGCTACGAGGCGCGACAGCGCGACCAGCCTGGCGGCTTTCGCGGTGACCGCGACGTGATGGACACGTGGGCGACCTCGTCGCTGACGCCCGCAGATAGCCGGGCAGGCCGGTGAGGACGAGGACCTGTTCGCGCGCGTGTTCCCGATGGACCTGCGCCCGCAGGCGCACGACATCATCAGGACCTGGCTGTTCACGACGATCCTGCGCTCGCACCTGGACTACGACGCGCTGCCGTGGTCAAACGCGGCGATCTCCGGCTGGGTGCTCGACCCCGACCGCAAGAAGATGTCCAAGTCCAAGGGCAACGTCGTGACGCCGATGCACCTGCTGTCAGAGCACGGCGCCGACGCCGCGCGCTACTGGGCCGCGCGAGGGCGCCCCGGCACCGACACCGCGTTCGACGCGCAGCAGATGAAGGTCGGCCGCCGCCTGGCGGTCAAGCTGCTGAACGCGTCGAAGTTCGCGCTGGCCGATCTGCCGGCGCAGGGCGACGCGCTGACGCACCCGCTGGACCGCGCGATGATCGCTCGCCTGGCGACGGTTGTCGCGGAGGCGACGAGCAGCTTCGAGCAGTACGAGTACACGCGCGCGCTCGAGCGCGCGGAGGACTTCTTCTGGTGGTTCTGCGACGACTACGTCGAGCTCGTGAAGGGCCGGCGCTATGACCCCGCGCCGCTGGCGGCGGCGTCCGTGAGCCGAGCGCTGCGCCTCTCGCTGTCGACCTTTCATCGGCTGTTCGCGCCGTTTCTGCCGTTCGCGACCGAGGAGGTGTGGTCGTGGTGGCAGGAGGGCTCGGTGCACCGCGCGCGGTGGCCGGACGCGCAGGAGCTCGCCGCCGAGGCGGCCGTCGAGGACGGCGAGCGGCGCGATCGAGGAGCTGGCGCTGACGGTCGCGGCGGATGTGCTCAGAGAGGTGCGAAAGGCCAAGTCGGACACCAGGCGCGCGATGCGCGCGCCGGTCGCGCGAGCGCTCGTGACCGACACCGCCCAGCGCTTGCGCGCGCTGGGCTCGGCTCTGACGACGTCGTGCAGGCCGGCGCGATCGAGCAGCTGGACGTCGCCGAGGGGGAGGAGCTCTCGGTCGAGGTGCAGTTCGCGCAGGACGCCGTATAGGGTCCGTTCAGTGAAGAGGACGCTGATAGCCCAGCTGCCGCAGGCGGTCGGCGAGCGCGTGACCATCCGCGGCTGGGCGCAGGCCGTGCGCGACCAGAAGCGCGTGCAGTTCGTGATCGTGCGTGACGAAACCGGGCTCGTGCAGGTCGTGCTCAGCAAGGACGATCCGCCGAGCGAGCTCAACGAGCGCATCTCGGCTTTGACGCCGGAGTCGGCCGTGACGATGACCGGGACGGTGGTCGCCGATGAGCGCGTCAAGCTCGGCGGGCTGGAGATCGCGCTGGCGGAGCTGCAGGTGGACTCGCTGGCCGAGCCCGAGGTGCCGATTGCCGCGGACTCCGCGTTGGACAAGCGCATCGACTGGCGCTACCTGGACCTGCGCCGCCCCGACAGGCGGCTGATCTTCGAGGTGCAGACGGCCGTCGAGCACGCGATGCGCGAGTTCTGGCACGACGGCGGCTTCATCGAGCTGCACACGCCGAAGTTCATGGGCTCGGCGAGCGAGTCCGGCGCCGAGCTGTTCAAGGTCGAGTACTTCGAACGCGCCGCCTACCTCGCGCAGTCGCCGCAGTTCTACAAGCAGATGGCGATGGCGGCGGGCTTTGGGCGCGTATTTGAGATCGGCCCCGTCTTCCGCGCCAACCCGTCCTTCACCTCACGACACGACACGGAGTTCACGAGCGTCGACGTCGAGATCTCGTGGATCGACTCCCACGAGGACGTGATGGCCTTCGAGGAGGCGTGGCTGGCGCACGCGCTCGGCGCGATCAAGCAGAGCCACGGCGGGCGGATCGAATCGACGTTCGGCACAGAGGTGGTCGTGCCGACGGTGCCCTTCCCGCGGATCACGCTGGCAGAGGCCAAGCAGCTGCTGAGCGAGCACGGCCACGAGGCGCCGGGCGCCGGGCACGACCTCGATCCGCCCAGCGAGCGCGCCCTGTCGGCGCTGATCGCCGAGCGCCATGGCCACGAGTTCGCGTTCGTGACCGACTACCCGACAACCGTGCGCCCCTTCTACCACATGCGCTACGACGATCAGCCCGAGCTGACCAAGAGCTTTGACCTGCTCTGGCGGGGCCTCGAGCTGACGACCGGCGCTCAGCGAGAGCATCGCTATGAGCGGCTCATCGCCCAGGCGCAGGACAAGGGCGTGGAGACCGAGCCGATCCAGTACTACCTGGACTTCTTTCGCTTCGGCGCGCCGCCCCACGGCGGCTTTGGCTTCGGCCTCACGCGCCTGCTGATGCAGCTGCTCGGTCAGGACAACGTGCGCGAGGTGACGTTCCTGTACCGCGGGCCGCATCGCCTCGAGCCTTAGTCGCGACGGCTGGGCGGCCGGGGCTAAAGCGAGGTGCAGCGAGCAGGGTCACTCGTCAGAGCCGCCGTCCCACCATGGTATATGCGAATAGATACCATGGTAAGACCGAACTTTTTGAAGAGGCAATAATTCGACTCGCTAGTACACCCCGCCCAGCTTGCGGTGATCCCAGGTCGCGCGGCGGCGCTCGATGAACTCGAGCGCCACGCGCTTGACGGCCTGCTTGTCGATCATCTGCGCGACCTCTCGGGCAGCTCGGTGGCCGGCGGCTCACCGGGGCCGACGGCGTAGCGCGCGAACAGGTCGCGTCCGAGCTCGGCGACGAGCTGCACATGCTCGTGCACGGCGACCTCGCACTCGAGCATCACGCCGCGCAGCTGGTCGTAGGTCTCGCCGGCCTCGACCTGCAGCGTCGCGCGTGGGTCGCGCCGCAGGTTTGCCATCTTCTGCGAGGCCGCATAGGTCCATGCCCACAGGCGCGGCCCGGGCTCGCCGGCGGGGGCGTCGCGCAGCACGTACCACAGCGGCATCAGATGCGGCCAGCCGCGCGGGCCGGCCGTCGCGCACGTCACGGTCCGCTCGTGCGCGAGGAAGGCGTCCACCTCCTGCGCGGACATCTTGATCTGCTCGCGCCTGCTCACGTACCGGACCGCCTGTCGGCTAGGCCGCAGCGGGTGTGGCGGCGTAGGCCTCGCGCAGGCGTGCGACGGCTTCACGCACGGCTTCGCGCGCGTCCTCGGGGGCGAGCACCGTGGCGTCGCCGGCTTCCTTGAGGATCTCGCGCACGAGCCACTGCACGCCCGCGAAGCTCAGCTCGACGACGACAGACCCGTCCTGCCCCTCGGCTACGACCCGCCTGGCCTCGCGCGCCCAGCGCGCTCGCTCGGGCGAGATCCACACGCGCGCGCTGCGCGACGTCTGCACCTCGCCGGTGCGAAGCCAGCCGTCTACCTCTGCGGCCGGGTCGACCTCCGGACGCGGCTGGAACTTCGTGTCGCTGACCGTCGCACGCTTGATGCGGTCCAGGCGGAAGTGGCGCATGCCGTCGCGCTCGGGGTCGAACGAAGCCACGTACCAGCCCTCGCGTCCGTTGGTGAGCGCGTAGGGCTCGACGGTGCGCAGCGAGAGCTCGTCCTCGTTCTCCTTGTAGTACTCCAGCTCGACCATCCGATGCTTGACGATCGCTTCGGACATCAGCCTCGCCACGTCGGAATCGTCGCCGCCGGAGTCGGCCACCTGAAGGCCCTGGTCCATCGGGTCCTCGCCGAGCGCCGCGACGATCTTCTCGCGCGCGGAGGTCAGCGACCCCTCGGGGATGTGCTCGCCGATCAGGTCGATCGCCGCGACGAGCGCCTTCGCCTCGACCGGCAGCAGGCGCGCCGGGCGGTCGAAGTTGTCGCTGTAGGGCTCGGGATCGACCTCGATCTCGCCCTCCTCCTCCTTGAACTCAGCGTAGAGCACGTAGGAGCCGCCGCCGAAGTTGACGACGTTGAGCACGTCGACGTCCTCGCGCAGCTCCTGCTCTGTGATCTGCAGCTGCTCGCAGACCTCCTCGATCGCGACGCGGCCGAGCTGGCCGGCCTGCGCGCCGCCGCTGCGACCCGCCTTGATCAGGATGCTCGCGAGCGTCACCAGGCGCGCGAAGCGCTCCGGGCGGATCGCCGCTTCGCTGCGCGCCGGAGCGTCCTCGCGGTCGGGCGCCGGAGCGTCGCCCTGCGCGCTCGTGATCCTCGATCGGGCCGTCGGGGAGGACCATCGCCGGGGCGTCGGACTCGTGGCGCTCGTGCAGCAGCTCGAGTCGTCGCGTGAGCTCGTCGACGAGCTCGGCGGGTCCCTGCAGTCGCGCGTTGGTGCCCAGGCCGAGCACCCAGGAGATGATGCCGCGCGCGCTCGAGTAGTCGGTCGAGAACAGCCGGTCCTCGCCCTCCTCGCGGATCTCCCCGTAGCGGCCGAAGTGGCGCTCGATCTGCCAGGCGATCCGCTGTGAGATCAGGATCTCGGCCACGCCGGTCTCCTCGCCCAGATGCCAGTCGGCGCGATTGGCATAGGCGCGCGGGTCGAAGTCCTCCGGCCGGCGGAAGTCGTGCTCGGCCTTGGTCGCGTAGGAGACCTTGCCGCGGATGCGCGTGAGGCGAAAGACGCGGATCGCCTTTCGCTCGTGCGCGTAGCCGAGCAGATAGAACTGCCCGCCCTGGAAGAGCAGGTGGTAGGGATCGACGCGCCGCGTGCCCACCTCGTCGCGCTCCATCGTGTAGTAGTCGAAGACGATCGTCTTGTTGCGGAAGATCGCCGTCTCGACCTTCGCCAGGCGGGCCGACAGCTCGTGGCCGCCGGCCGAGGCGGTGATGCCCAGCGCGACCGAGCGCTGCTCGGGCGCGCGCAGCGGGCTCGGGCGCCCCCACGTGATCTGCTGCAGCGCCAGGCGCAGCGGCTCGGCGTAGGCGAATTCGCCGTCGAGCAGGCTGAGCGCCGCCTGCAGCGCCGCGAGCTCCTTGTCGGTGAAGGCGATTGGCGGTAGGTGGAAGTTCTCCGGTCGCAGCGAGTAGTTCTCCTGCTCGGCCGCGCCGTCGGCCGGGCGCTCGACGGTCAGCTGGATGCCCAGCGACTCGAGCTCTGAGCGGTCGGCGTAGAAGCGCCGCGCGAACGCGTCCTCGTTCATGCCGCTGTAGCCCTCCACGTCTCGCCTGATCTCCATCGCCGTGACGGGCCGACGCTCGGCCATCAGGTATGAGATCAGCGAAAGCTGGCGGATCAGCTTCTCGGTGTCCTTCGCCATGGCGCTAAACCATAGAACTCGCCGGCGAGGCGACTGTGGCGCCGAGGCCAGGGCGACGCGCTATTTGCGAGCTTTCAACGCGCCATCAGCCCGACGCGTGCGGCGGCGGCTGGGGGCTCAGGCGGCTTCGCGCGTCGCGGGCGTCGGCTGGCCGATCTCGGTCAGCTGGCCCTGGCGGTGCTCGGGCGGCTCGGCGGGCGGCTCGGGCGCGCGCGCGCCGAAGTAGGCGCCGCTGCCGATCGCACGATCGAAGGACGACCACGCGCGCCCGGGCGCGAGTTCCTTCTCGAGGCGATCGAAGCTGCCCAGCCGACCGCCGAGGTTGTCGATCATGTGTACGAGCGTGGCCTCGCGGGTGCACGGCACGACCGGACTGCCGTGCTCGAGCGTGCCGTGATGGGAGAGGATGATGTGACAGACGGCCTGCGCGAGGTCCGGCGGGAAGCCGTCGATGTCCTCGATCATGCGACGCACGCGGTAGTAGCCGAGCGGGATCTCGCCCTGCAGGCGCCCGGCGTCGGTGAGGTCGATGTTCTGGGGATCGTCGGTGTAGGCCTCGAGCTTGCCGATGTCGTGCAGCAGCGCGCCGGTGACCGCGACGTCGCGGTCAATGCCGGGAAACGTGGCGCTGATCGCGCTCACCGCCTGCGCGACGCCGAGGCAGTGCTCGAGCAGGCCGTGCCTGTAGGCCTGGTGGTAGTACTTGGCCGCCGGCGCCACGCGGTAGCCGGCCCACAGCTCGCGAGTCCTCGCCGAAGATGCGCTCCGAGCAGCTCGCGCAGCTGCGGCTGGCGGATCGTGCCCAGCAGCTCGCGAATCTTCGCCTTCCATCTGCGTGACGTCGTGCGCGGGCCCGTCGAGCAGCTCGTCGAGCGAGTAGCTGCCGGGTGCGGCGGCGCTCGAGCTCGCGCAGGTTGATCTGCGGGCCGTAGCGGGGGTGGACGGTGTAGCGGCCGCTGACCCTCACGGGGGCGCCGGCGCGCGGCGAGCTGCTCGATCTCCTCGAGGCCCTCCCAGACCATGCACGTCGACCGCGCCGGTGCGGTCGCCGAGCTGCAGGCGCAGGTAGTCGCCGCCGTCGCGCCGCTGCCGGCGCTCGACCTCGCGAACCAGCAGCACCTGGTCGATCTCGCACCGTCTGTGAGCTCGTTCACCAGCATGACATTCAAGGTAGACCCAAGTGCGGACGCAATGGGGCCGCAGGCGCGAGGCGGCATGCTCGGTCGCTCGCCTAGGAGGCGCACCACGCCAGCGCCAAGAGCGCGTGCGGACTGCGTGCTACCCGTTGGGCATTAGAAATCAATGTTTAGCCACCTGGTACACGGGTACTGGCTGGTCAACTAACTAGGGCGAAGTCGCTGTTTGGGGTGCGTTTTGCAACTACCACGGAGCGGGTCGCCGGGGATGCGAAAAGGAGAGAGCTGTGAGCTTCGAGAGAGGACGCGTGAGCTCCAAGAACTTGAAGGTATTCTTTGCGGTGTTCGGCGGGCTGGCCGCGCTCGCCGTACTCGCCATAGCCGGTCAGGCGTCGGCGGCCACGTTGTCCGGTCCCTGGGCGCCGTTCACCAACTGCCCGGTCAACGAACCGGCGTTCGTCAACTCCCCGGAAACGAAAGAATTCGCGCGCTGCGTATATACGACCTCGCCGAGTGGCAGCTTGACGATCGGCAACACCACCGTTCAGACCGGAAGCCAGACCGTCCAGTTCGGTGCTGACAGCTCGGGGCTCGTGCCTGCGACCGACGGCCAGACGCTCGTCGCCGCGCCGGCGCAGATTCCCGGCGGCCTAGTCGGGCTGATGTGCCCGAGCAACGTGTTGGTCGTCAGCGAACTCTGCAACACGGCCGTGGACAACGGCCTAAACGCTGTCACGGCCACCGCCGAAGCTGCCGGCGCCCCCTCCGACTTCAACCCGTTTGGCGGCGAGCGACTCACGGAACCGATCGTCACGCTGCCGGTCAAGATCCACTTGCAGAACCCGCTGCTGGGCTCTAGCTGTTACATCGGCTCCGACGCGGAACCGATCGTGCTACACCCTGAAACAACCGCCCTCGGGGAACTGCAACACCTTGTGCTTGATCCCAACGGGTACAAAGTGACCTTCCTCACGATCACAGGCGCCACCCAGGGTGACAGCAAGTTTGCGGTTCCAGGCACGAGCGGTTGCGGCGGTGCGCTGCTGAGCCCGGTGCTCGACGCGGCGATCAACCTCAAGGAGGGCCTGCCCTCAGCGGCGGGCAAGAACGACCTCGTCCTCGATGACTCGACGTCCAGCCTCGCCCAATCGGCTAATGGCCGCACCATCCTCACCGAAGCCTGGAATGCCAGCTGCCTGACGGGGTGTTCCTGACGGGGTGTTGACGACGCCCGCCGAGAACAAAGGCCGCAGACAAAGCCAGTGAGCCAACGCGGGGCGCGCCATCGCGCGCCCCGCGCCGAGCTCGTGGCCTCGATCCGCAGCTTGATTTCCAACTGGAACGAGGACCCCAATCCCTAGGGGTTGACCCATAGATTGACGCGGGCGCGACGCGGCCAGCGGCCTGGACCGACGCGCGATCGAGCCGTCTCGTCGTCAGCGGCCTAGTGGTGGAGCAAAAGGCCGCGGGCGCCACGACGCGGTCGGTTACGCTTCACGGCGATGAAGGGGATGATCCTCTCGGGCGGCAAGGGCACGCGCCTGCGACCGATCACGCACACGAGCGCCAAGCAGCTCGTGCCCGTCGCAAACAAGCCGGTGCTGTTCTACGGCATCGAGGCGATGGCGCAGGCGGGCATCGAGGAGGTGGGGATCGTGATTGCGCCCGAGACCGGCGAGGAGATCGAACGCGCCGTGGGCGACGGGTCGCGCTTCGGGGTGAGGATCACCTACATCCCGCAGGCCGAGCCGCTGGGCCTCGCGCATGCCGTGCTCACGGCTGAGCCGTTCCTCGGCTGACAGCCCGTTCGTGATGTATCTCGGTGACAACCTGCTCCAGGGCGGGATCTCAGAGCTCGTGGCGGCGTTTGTCGAGCATGCGCCCGACGCGCTGATCCTGTTGACGCCGGTGTCCGATCCCCAGAACTACGGCGTCGCCGAGCTAGCAGCGCAGCGACGACGGGCGCCCGGGCCGGGTGATGCGCGCTCATGGAGAAGCCGCGCGAGCCGAAGACCGACCTGGCGCTCGTCGGCGTGTACATGTTCACCGCCGCAGATCCACGACGCGGCGCGCGCGATCGAGCCGTCGCAGCGCGGCGAGCTCGAGATCACCGACGCGATCCAGCACCTGGTCGACGCGGGCATGCGCGTCGAGCCGCACATCGTGCGCGGCTGGTGGAAGGACACCGGGCGCCTGGACGACATGCTCGAGGCGAACCGGCTGATCCTCGACAACCTCAGCGCGCGCGTCGACGGCGAGTTGATCGACTCGCAGGTCGACGGGCGTGTCGTGGTCGAGGCGGGGGCGCTGCTGGAGCGCACGAAGGTGCGCGGGCCGGCGATCGTCGGCGCGGGGGCCGTGCTGCGCGACTGCTACATCGGCCCGTATACGGCGATCGGCGAGCGCTGTGAGATCACGGGCTCGGAGGTCGAGCACTCGATCCTGCTTGGAGGGCGCCTCGGTGTGCGACCTCGACGGCCGCATGGAGTCCTCGCTGCTCGGGCGCAACGTGACCGTGCGCCGGGGCGACCGCCAGCCGCGTGCATACCGTTTCATGGTCGGGGACAACTCCGACATCTCGATCCTGTGAGGCGCGCCGTCGGTGAGGGTGCTGGTGGCGGGTGCGGAGGGGATGCTCGGACACGACGTGATGCGCGCGGGCGAGCGCGCCGGGTCACGAGCTGGTGCCCGTCGACCTCCCCGAGGTCGACATCACCGACCGCGCGGGCGTCGATCGGCTGGTGCGCGCGCTGGCGGCGGAGCCCGCGGGCCTGGATGCGATCGTCAACTGCGCGGCCTGGACGGACGTCGACGGCGCCGAGAGCAAGCGCGAGCAGGCGCGCGCCGTGAACGCGCCGGCGCGGGCGTACTCGCTCGATCGGCCGCAGCGGCTGACGTGCCGCTGGTGCACGTCTCCACCGACTACGTGTTCGACGGCGCCGCGCCGCTGGACTGCGACGGCAAGTCCGCGGCCCTACGTGGAGTCCGATCCGACCGGCCCGCGCTCGGTCTACGGTCGACGCAAGCTCGAGGGCGAGGACGAGGTGAGCGCCGCGTCGCCGCGCCACGTGATCGCGCGCACGGCGTGGCTGTACGGCGTGGACGGGCCGAACTTCGTCGAGACGATGCTGCGGCTGGCGGGCGAGCGCGACGAGGTGCAGGTGGTTACCGACCAGATCGGCTCGCCGACGTGGGCCGGACACCTCGCGCCGGCGCTGCTCGGCCTGATCGAGCGAGGCGTCAGCGGCCTGGTTCACCTGACCGGCGGCGGGGAGGTCTCCTGGAACGGCTTTGCGCGTGAGATCTTCCGCCAGGCGGACGTGCGCTGCGAGGTGGCAGGAGCGAGCAGCGAGCAGATGGCGCGGCCGGCGCCGCGCCCCGCCTGGTCGGCGCTGCAGTCAGAGCGCGACGACGTGCTGCCGATGCCCGACTGGCGCGACGGACTGGCGGGCTATCTCGCGGCGCGCGCTGGGATGATGCGAGCATGAAATTGCTTGTCTGCGGCGGGGCTGGTTTCATCGGCTCGACGTTCGCGCGCGAGCGTGTGCGCGACTGCGGCGACGAGGTGACCGTGCTCGACAAGCTCACGTACGCGGGGCGCGAGGAGAACCTGCAGGACCTCGCCGACGCGGCCGGCTTTCGCTTCGTGCGCGGCGCGATCGAGGACGCTTCCGCGGTGGCGGGAGCGCTCGACGGAGGTGGCGCGGAGGCGATCGTCAACTTCGCCGCCGAGACGCACGTCGACCGCTCGATCGCCGACCCCGACGCGTTCGTGGCGACGCACGCGCTCGGCACGTACGTGCTACTGGAGGCGGCGCGCGAGCGTGGGCTGCGCTACGTGCAGGTGTCCACCGACGAGGTGTACGGGTCGATCGAGGAGGGCACGTTCAGCGAGCAGTCGCGCCTGCGCCCGAGCTCGCCCTACTCGGCGACCAAGGCGGGGGCCGATCTGCTCGTGCAGAGCTACTTCCACACCTACGGGCTGCAGGCGGTCATCTGCCGCGGCTCGAACAACTACGGCCCCTATCAGTACCCCGAGAAGCTGATCCCGTTGATGGTGCTGAACGCGATGCACGGCGACTCGCTGCCGGTGTACGGCGACGGCATGCAGGTGCGCAACTGGATCCACAGCAGCGACTTCGCCGCGGCGATCGGACACGTGCTCGCGCACGGCGTCGCCGGAGAGGTCTACAACGCCGGCGGACCCGACGAGCAGGCGAACATCGACGTGGTCAGGCGGATCGTCGCGCTGACGGGCGCCGAGGACTCGCAGATCGAGTACGTGGCCGACCGCCCCGGGCACGATCGCCGCTACTCGCTGTCCTCTGAGAAGGTGCGCGCGCTGGGCTGGGAGCCGGCGGTGCGCTGGGAGGAGGGCCTTGCGCAGACGGTCGCGTGGTACCGCGAGAACCCCTGGTGGTGGGAGCCGATCCGCTCGGGTGAGTATCGCGACTACTACGAGCGCCAGTACGGGCGCTCGCTGGGCTGAGCTGCGGTGGCGCGGCGCTAGCCGAGCCCCGAGACCTTCCAAGCGCCGCCTTCCTTGACGAGCGTGAGGCTGCTCGGGCGGCTCTTGCCCGAGTGCAGGCTCTTGACAACGGCGGTGGCGGTCGGCTTGGCGGCGCTGCCGGCGATCTGGACGGACTGCGTGGTCAGTTCGAAGTTGTCGATCTCCCCGAGCTGGGATTTGATCCCGTGCTGGCAGCCGCCGGGGGATGCCTGCAACTGGGCGACGATCGCGGCGGAGAGGATCTGCTTGCAGATCTTGCTCGCTTCGCCGCCGGTGGCCTCGCTCTGCAGTTTTGAGATCGTCTGCGAGACCGCCTTCTGTTCGCCGGTGAAGCTCGTGGCTCGAGCTCGTGCTCGCGCACGCCGAGAGCCCGAGCGCGCAGAGCGCGAGGACGAGCGGGGCGCGCAGGCGCTGTGCGGTGACGAGCATGTTGGCGGCAGAGTACGCGACCGGCGATCAGGCGGGCTGCCCGTCGCGCGCACGCGCGGCGGTCTGCTCGACGAAGTGCTTGGAGAGCATGGTCTGCTGACCCTGGTAGTTGGAGCCGGCGTCGGCGCCGTAGAGCAGGTCGGGCTCGGCGGCCATGCGCTCGAAGGCGAGCTTGCAGACGGGCTGGCGGTGCTCGACCATGAACGGAACGTCGCGCGCGCGCACCTCGAGCGCCGCGCGGCTGCCGTGCGCGTCGCCCGCGGCCGTAGCCGAAGCCGGGATCGAAGAAGCCGGCGTAGTGGGTGCGAAGCTCACCGGCGGTGGGGTCGTACGCGAGCATCTCGGCGGCGTAAGAGGGCGGGATGCTGACGCCCTCTGCCGACAGCAGCAGGTAGAAGATCTCGGGCTCGAGCACGATGCGGGCGCCCTGCTCGGGGTGCACCGGTTCCCAGAAGTCGCGCCACGGCCACTCGCCGATCTGCGCGAGGTCGATCGGCAGGCTGTTCTTCTTCGCGCGATAGCCGACGATCCGATCGGGTCCGCCCGAGAGGTCGAGGCTGACGAACAGCCCGCCGCCGAGCGACAGCTCAGAGCTCGGCACCGGAGCGGAGTCGTTGTAGAGCAGCGGCGTGGATTCGTGCAGCCGCGCGAGCGCCGCGTCGTCCAGGCGCGCATCGCCGTCGATCAGGCGCACCTGGTTGAGCGCGAGCCCGGTCTTGATGCGGATCGCGAAGGAGCGCGGGACGACCTCGAGGTAGAGCCTGCCGTGATAGCCGGCGGCGATCTCGTCGAAGCGGTGGCTGCGGTCGGTGAGCACGCGCGTGAACACGTCCAGGCGCCCGGTCGAGCTCTTCGGGTTCGCGCGCGCGCGGATCTCGTCGGGCAGCGCGAGCTGCTCGAGCAGCGGCACGAGGTAGGGGCGGTCGCGCTCGAGCGTGACGCCGTCGCGCAGGTCGATCTGTTCGAAGGCCAGCCCGTCGATCTTCTGCTCGACGGTCGAGTCGCTGTCTGGCAGGAAGCTGCAGCGCAGCGCCCACGCGTGCTCGCCGAGGCGCAGGTCGAGGCTCGCCGGCTGGATGGACTCGGGCGCGATCCGGTAGGCGCCCGCCGTCAGCCATTGCAGCGCGACGGCCTCGCGCAGTCGCTGGGACGGCAGAACACCCTTGTCCATCGGAGGATGAGTGTATGGCGCGCGGGCGGCGATAGCCTGGGCACGTGCCCCTCTCGACCTTCAGCCCGCGCGTGCGCGACTGGTTCGCGCAGGCCTTCGACGGCCCGACGCCGGCGCAGGTGAAGGCCTGGCCGGCGATCGCGAGCGGCGACCACGTGCTGCTGTCGGCGCCGACCGGCTCGGGCAAGACGCTCGCGGCGTTCCTGTGGGCGCTCGATCGCCTGAGCGCGCCCGACGGCGATGCCCGCGCCGGCGAAGCCGCCGGACGCCGCGGAGCGCGCGCGCGGCACGCGCGTCGTGTACATCAGCCCGCTGAAGGCGCTGGCGTATGACATCGAGCGAAACCTGCGCGCGCCGCTGCGCGGGATCGGCGCGGAGGACGTGCGCGTGGGGATCCGCACGGGCGACACGCCCCAGCGCGAGCGCGCGGCGATGGCGCGCAGGCCGCCGGACATCCTGATCACGACGCCCGAGTCGCTGTATCTGATGCTGACGTCGGGCGCGCGCGAGACGCTGAGCGCGGTGGAGGCGGTGATCGTGGACGAGATCCACGCGGTGGCGCACTCCAAGCGCGGCTCGCACCTGGCGCTGACGCTCGAGCGCCTGGAGGAGCAGGCGCGCGCGGGCGGGCGCGGTGCAGACGTGCAGCGGATCGGGCTGAGCGCGACGCAGAACCCGCTGGAGGAGATCGGGCGCTTCCTCGTGGGCCCCGAGCGCGAGGTGACGATCCTCGACGCGGGCGTGCGCAAGCCGCTCGACCTGCGCGTGGAGGTGCCGGTCGAGTCGATGACCGAACCCGATCAGCTGGCGGGCGGCGAGCAGCGCGATCCGCTCGAGCCGGTCGCGGGCGGCGAGTCGACGCGCGCGTCGATCTGGCCGGCGATCTACCCGGAGCTGCTGGCGCTCGTGCGCGAGCACCGCTCGACGATCATCTTCGTGAACAACCGCCGCTCGGCCGAGCGGGTGGCGCTGAGGCTGAACGAGCTGGCCGACGCCGGGCGGGCTGAGGAGGATGATGAGGCCGCCGCGGGCGGCCCGGCGGGGGTTCGCGGTGAGCGCGCCGCGGCCGGTGAGGTGCGCGAGATCGCTCGCGCACACCATGGCTCGCTGGCGCGCGAGGAGCGCACGAAGGTGGAGGAGCTGCTGAAGGCGGGCGAGCTGCCGTGCCTGGTGGCGACGAGCTCGCTGGAGCTGGGCATCGACATGGGCGCGGTGGACCTGGTCGTGCAGATCGAGTCGCCGAAGTCGGTCGCGCGGGGCCTGCAGCGGATCGGGCGCGCGGGGCACGGCGTGGGCGAGGTGAGCGTCGGGCGGATCTTCCCGAAGTTCCGCGGCGACCTGCTGGAGTGCGCGGTCGTCGCGCGGCGCATGCGCGAGGGGCTGATCGAGCCGACGGTCGTGCCGCGCAACGCGCTGGACGTGCTCGCGCAGCAGATCGTGGCGATCGTGGTGGCGGCCGAGCCCGACGGCGTGGCGGTCGATGAGCTGCACGCGCTCGTGACGCGCACGCACTCCTACTCGCAGCTCTCGCGCGAGCTGCTGGAGAACGTGCTCGACATGCTCGACGGGCGCTACCCGAGCAAGGACTTCGGCGAGCTGCGCGCGCGCATCGTGTGGGACCGCGTCGCGGGCACGATCCGCGCGCGCAAAGGAGCGCGCCAGCTGGCGGTGGCGAACGCGGGCACGATCCCCGACCGAGGGCTTTACAGCGTGACGCTGCCCGACGGGCGGCGCGTCGGCGAGCTCGACGAGGAGATGGTCTATGAGGCGCGGCCGGGGCAGGCGTTTCTGCTCGGCGCCTCGACGTGGCGCATCGAGGAGATCGCGCGCGACCGCGTGATCGTGACGCCCGCGCCGGGCGCGCCGGGCGCGGTGCCCTTCTGGAAGGGCGATTCGGTCGGGCGCCCGAAGGAGCTGGGCGCGGCTGTGGGCGCGTTCGCGCGCTGGGCGGTCGAGCAGGACGAGCGCACGCTCGTGCGTGAGTACGACCTCGACGAGCGCGCGGCGCGCAACCTGCTCGCCTATCTGCGCGAGCAGCAGGCGGCGACGCGCGTGCTGCCGAGCGATCAGACGATCGTGCTCGAGCGCTTTCGCGACGAGATCGGCGACTGGCGGCTGTGCCTGCTGTCGCCCTACGGCGCGCGCGTGCATGCGGCGTGGGGCCTGGCGCTGAGCGCGCGCATCCGCGAGCGCTTCGACCTGGAGGCCGACGCGATCTGGTCTGACGACGGCATCATCGTGCACCTGCCAGACCTCGACGCCGAGGGCGCAGAGGCCAAGATGGCCTTCGCTGCCGGGCGTCGCGGACATGGTGGCGCTGGAGCCCGAGGAGGTGACGCAGGCGGTGACCGCCGAGCTCGGCGGCTCGGCGCTTTTCGGCGCGCGCTTTCGCGAGAACGCGGCGCGCGCGCTGCTGATCCCGCGCGCGTGGCCGGGGCGGCGCACGCCGCTGTGGCAGCAGCGGCTGAAGGCGCAGAGCCTGCTCGAGGTGGCGGCTCGCTTCGAGGACTTCCCGATCGTGCTCGAGACCTACCGCGAGTGCCTGCGCGACGTGCTCGACGTGCCGGGGCTGCAGTCGCTGCTGGCGGCGCTGCAGACGCGCGAGATCGGGCTCGTGGAGGTCGAGACGCAGACCGCGTCGCCGTTTGCCTCGTCGCTGCTGTTCGACTACGTGGCGACGTACATGTATGAGGGCGACACGCCCAACGCCGAGCGTCGCGCGGCGGCGCTGGCGCTCGATCGCGACCTGCTGCGCGAGCTGCTCGGACAGGAGGAGCTGCGCGAGCTGATCGACGCGGACGCGCTCGCACGCCTGGAGGACGACCTGCAGCGGCGCTCGCCGATGCTGCGCGCGACAGGGCGCGACGAGCTGCACGACGTGCTGCGGCGTGTCGGAGACCTGGCCGTCGAGGAGGTCCGCGAGCGGGTGCTCGAGGGGATCGACGCGCGCGGCCTGCTGCAGGAGCTCGTGCGCGAACGGCGCTCGATCGGCGTGCGCGTGGGCGGCGAGGAGCGCTTCATCGCCGCCGACGAGGCGGGCCTGTATCGCGACGCGCTCGCGGTTATGCCGCCGGGCGGCCTGCCCGAGGCGTTCCTGGAGCCGGTGGGCGACGCGCTGCGCGAGCTCGTCGTGCGCTACGCGCGCACGCATGGCCCGTTCACGGCCGCTGAGCTGCACGCGCGCTACGGCGTGGACGCGAGCGCGACGCTGCGCGAGCTGGAGCGCGGCGGCACGCTCGTGCGCGCCGAGCTGCGCCCGGGCGGGGACGGGCGCGAGTGGTGTGACGTCGAGGTGCTGCGCCGGCTGCGGCGCGCGTCGCTGGCGGCGCTGCGCAAGGAGATCGAGCCGGCCGACCAGCGGCGCCTGGCGGCGTTCCTGCCCTCCTGGCAGGGCGTCGATCGCCACTCCGGCGCGGGAGCGGGCGTGGATCGCCTGCGCGAGGTGCTCGTGGCGCTGCAGGGCCTGGCGCTGCCGGCGGAGATCTGGGAGCGCGACGTGCTGCCGCGGCGCACGGGCGCCTACTCGCAGACCTGGCTGGACAGCCTGTGCGCGAGCGGCGAGCTCGTGTGGGTGGGCGCGGGGCCGATCGGACGCTCGGGCCGTGTGGCGCTGTACTTCCGCGAGGACGCGCCGGCGATCGGTCCGCCGGCGCTCGCGCGCGCGGGCGAGCCGCGCGAGCTCGCCAGAGCACGAGCTGCTGCGCGCGCGCCTGGCGCAGGGTCCGTGCTTCTTCAGCGACCTGCTCGGCGAGCTGGACGCGCCCGCCGAGGCGCTTCGCGAGGCGCTGTGGGACCTCGTGTGGGCGGGCGAGGCGACGAACGACGCGTGGGCGCCGTTGCGCGCCCCGCACCTCGCGCTCGCGCGCGCCGCGCGCCCGCAGGCCTCGTCGGGCGGCTCGCGCGGCGGGCGCGCGATGGTCGGGCGCGCGCGCTTTGCGGCGCGCCGGTCGGGCACGCAGTCGCAGGTGCAGGGGCGCTGGTCGCTGACGGGGCCGGTCTTCGCCGGTGCGCTCGAGGGACCCTCGGGCGCGGCCGAGCGACGGCGCGTGCTGGCCGAGCTGCTGCTCGAGCGCTACGGGATCGTGACCCGCGAGCAGGTGCTCGCGGAGGGAATCAAGGGCGGCTTCGCGATGCTCTATGACACGTTCTGCACGCTCGAGACGCTCGGGGTCTGCCGGCGCGGCTACTTCATCGAGGGCATGGGCGGAGCGCAGTTCGCGCTGCCCGGCGCGGTCGAGCGCCTGCGCGCGAGGAGCGGGGCGGCGTCGGCGCCGCGGGAGGGCGCGGCTCGGGGCGCGCGACGGCGGCGAGCGCCGTGCGCTGGTGATCGCGGCGGCTGACCCGGCGCAGCCCTACGGCGCGGCGCTGCCGTGGCCCAAGCGCGAGGGCGCCGAGCGCCGCGCGGCGCGCGTGGCGGGCGCCTACGTGGTGCTCGTGGCCGACGAGCCGCTGCTGTACGTCGAGCGCGGAGGGCGCGGCCTGCTGACGCTCGCGGGCGCCGAGGCGCGCGACGCGACGCCGGGCCAGCGCGGCGAGCCGCCGGTGGTGCAGGCGCTGCGCGCGCTGGCCGACGCGGTGCGCGCGGGGCGGGTCGGCAAGCTCGCGCTGGAGCGGATCGACGGCGAGCCGGCGATCGCCTCAGAGCTCGCCGGCGCGCTCGTCGAGCTGGGCTTTCAGTCGGGCCCGCGCAGGCTGACGCTCACGGCGTGAGCGCGCCGTGACTCAGTCGACCGCGCAGCTGGCGGTGCTGAAGGAGGGCGGATCTGCGCCGGCGAGGCTGTGGTGCCCGGCGGTGGTCGGGCGCGAGAAGGAGTAGACGATGGTCGATCCGCGGCGCCACTGGAAGGTGACGACGCCGCGCAGCTGGAAGGTCGGCTGCCCGGAGGCGAGGCGAAAGCTCCAACCGGTCTGGCGCGCGACCTTGGCCGAGCCGAGCGCGACGAAGCCGCTCTGGGAGCCGTTGGCCAGGTCGACCCACTTCTTGGTCGCGCTGGTCATGTACTGCAGGCGGAAGTGCATGTACATCGTGTCGTGCGCCTTGCCGTCGCCGGGCATCGATCCGCGGATGCCGATCGTCTGGGGCTGATCGGCGGGGTTGCAGACGTCGATCGTGGCCCACAGCTGTTCGGAGCGGCGCAGCGTCGTTTCGCTGACGGTCGAGCTCGACTGCGAGCTGCTCGCGCGCGTCGAGGCCGCCAGCGACGACGCGGGCGCGAGCGCCGCGAGCACGGTGACCGCCGCGAAGATTGGCTTTGTCCGCTGCACGCCTCCTGAAGATAGCGCCGGCCTGGGCGCGGGCGAGCCGGTTGACGCGCCGCCGCGCGCCGCGCGCCGCCGGCCCCGTGGGCGGACCTCCGGCGTGTGATAATCGATACCAGTTATGGCTCAGGTGCGCTCTGAGGAGGTGGTGGAGCTGCTCGCGCGGGTGCCCGTGTTCTCCACGCTCGTGCCGGCCGACCTGCAGCAGATTGCTCAGCTGGCGGTGCCGCGACGCTTTGAGGCCGGCCAGGTGGTGTTCCGCGAGGGCGACTCCAGCGACACCTGCTACGTCGTGCGACGCGGTCACGCGCGCGCCACGCGCCACCACGGCGACGGGCGCACGATCACGCTCGCGAGGTTCGGTCCGGGCGACATCTTCGGCGAGCTCGCGATGTTCGAGGACGAGCGGCGCTCGGCGACGGTCGAAGCGATCGAGCCGACCGACGTGGTGGCGGTGCTCGGGCCGGACATGCGCGCGCTGATGACAGAGCACCCGCAGATCTCCACGCGCCTGGTGATCGCGCTGGCAAAGCGCCTGCGCGAGAGCAACGAGCGCCTCTCGCGCCAGTCCTTTCAGACCGTGCAGAGCCGCGTGGCGGTCGTGCTGTCAGAGCTCGTCGACCAGGAGATCGCCTCCGAGCGCGAAGCGCTCGCGAGCGCCGGCGCCGCCGGCGACGACGGCGCGGCGCCGATCGCCCGCGGCGGCGCGGCGACGAGCACGCGCGACGGGCTCGCGCTCGGCGCCGCGGGCAGGGGCGACGTGCTGGTGACGGCGACGCAGGCCGATCTGGCGCAGCTCGCGGGCTCCTCGCGTGAGTCTGCGAGTCGCTTTCTCGCGGTGCTCGAGCGCGCCGGGGTGATCTCGCAGGGCAGGGGGCGTCTGGTCGTGCACGATCCCGAGGCGCTCAAGCAGTATGTCTTCTGAGGTGCGCCCGCCAAAGGGCTCCAAGCGCGCCGGGCGCAAGGCGCCCGCCAAGGCGCCGTCGCGCAAGCCCGCCAAGGCGCGTCGGCAAGCCGGCAAGGCGCCGTCGCGGGCGTCCGCGCAAGAGGTCTCGGCGGGCGGCGTGGTGGTGCGCGGCGGGGAGGTGGTGGTGATCGTGCCGACGCGGCGCGCGCCCGACGGCTCGCGCGTGCTCGGGCTGCCGAAGGGCCACGTGGACCCCGGCGAGACGGTGCTCGAGGCGGCGCAGCGCGAGGTGCTCGAGGAGACGGGCGTGCGCGCCGAGCCGGTGTGCCTGCTGGGCGACACGTACTACAAGTACACGCGCGGGCGGCGGCTGGTGTCGAAGGTGGTGTCGTTCTATCTGTTCCGCTACCTCGACGGCGACACCGCCGATCACGACGACGAGGTGGAGGAGGCGCGCTGGATGGCGCTGGCCGACGCCGAGAAGGCGCTCACGCACGCCGCCGAGCGCGAGATGGTCTCGCTCGCGCGCGCGCGCCTGATGGAGAACGAAGCGCAAGACCGGTAGCCTGCCGTCCGTGCAGGTGCTGAACTTCTACTCGACGATCTTCGCCGACGAGCTCAAGCGCGGGCGCAAGACGGCGACGATCCGCCTCGGCGACAAGTCCGGCAAGTACCGCAAGAACCAGGCGGTGCTGGTGACGATCGGCTACCAGTACTCGCCGCGCGAACGGATCTTCGAAGCGGTGATCGACCAGGTCGAGGTGATGAAGGTCGCAGACCTCTCGCCGCGTGACATCAAGCACGACAACCCCGAGTTCCGCCGCCACGAGGAACTGATCCACTTCCTCGAACAGATCTACGGCCGCGAGGTCTCGACGCAGGACACGGTGACGGTCGTGCGCTTCTCGCAGATCCTCGACAAGCCGACCGGCATGACCGAGGCGATGAAGGGCTTCGGCGGGGCGCAGAACTAGTAGCGCTGCGGAGCCGTTCGCGGCGCCCTGAGCGCGCTCTGGCAGTCGCGACGTCCAACTGCCAGCGCGTTGCAATCTCGTGACCGCGTTTTGGCCAGGGGTCGTCTATAGTTGACAGCGCGTTGGCACTCTCATGGGTAGAGTGCCAAAAGGAGGCCGCAGATCCTTTCAGCGAGAGGACTAAAGCCCGGTTGCTCTTTCGATACGGAGGTATGTCCAATATGAAGCTCAAGCCCCTCGGCGATCGACTGATCGTGCGGGCGATCGAAGAGGACGAGAAGACCGCGAGCGGCATCGTCCTGCCCGACACGGCCAAGGAGAAGCCGCAGAAGGGAAAGGTCGTCGCAGTCGGCGATGGCAAGATCGACGATGACGGCAAGCGCATCCCGCTTGAGGTCAAGACGGGGGACGAGGTCCTCTACAGCAAGTACGGCGGGACCGAGGTCAAAGACCCCGACAACGGCGACGAGCTGCTCGTGCTGCGCGAGTCAGACGTGCTGGCCAAGGTCGCCTAGCTCCCCGCCAGGCGACAGGTAGTCAAACCAACTGAGAACGTGGGGCCTGAGGGGCCCTGCGAGGAGACACAGATATGGCTCACAAGGAACTGAAGTACAACTCAGAGGCGCGCAAATCGCTCGAGGCGGGTGTCGACGCGGTCGCAAACGCGGTCAAGGTGACGCTCGGCCCGAAGGGACGCTACGTCGTGCTCGACAAGAAGTTCGGAGCGCCGACGATCACCAACGACGGCGTGACGATTGCCCGCGAGATCGAAGTCGAGGACGTCTTCGAGAACCAGGGCGCCCAGCTGGTGCGCGAGGTGGCCACGGCCACCAACGACGTCGCCGGCGACGGCACGACGACGGCGACCGTGCTCGCACAGGCGATCGTCCGCCAGGGCCTGAAGAACGTCGCGGCCGGCGCGAATCCGCTGGCGCTCAAGCGCGGCATCGAGAAGGCGGTCGACGAGGTCGTGGCCAACATCGCGACGCAGTCGAAGGCCGTTTCGGGGAAGGACCAGATCGCTCGCGTGGCGACGATCTCAGCGGGCGACGACGACATCGGCGACGTGATCGCCGACGCGATCGAGAAGGTCGGCAAGGACGGCGTGGTCAACGTCGAGGAGGGGCAGACGTTCGGCATGGACCTCGAGTTCACCGAGGGCATGCAGTTCGACAAGGGCTACATCTCGCCCTACATGGTCACCGACCAGGACCGCATGGAGGCGGTGCTCGAGGACCCCTACATCCTGATCGCCAACCAGAAGATCGGCTCCGTGCGCGACGTGCTGCCGGTGCTCGAGCAGGTGATCCAGAGCGGCAAGCCGCTGCTGATCATCGCCGAGGACGTCGAGGGCGAGTCGCTGGCGACGCTCGTGGTCAACAAGCTGCGCGGGACGTTCACCGGCGTGGCCGTCAAGGCGCCCGGGTTCGGCGACCGGCGCAAGCGCATGCTCGAGGACATCGCGATCCTCACCAAAGCCGAGGTGATCACCGAGGAGATGGGGCTGAAGCTGGAGAACACCCAGGTGTCCCAGCTCGGTCGCGCCCGCCGCGTGGTCGTCGGCAAGGACGAGACGACGATCGTCGACGGCGCCGGCGACAGCGCGGCGATCAAAGGCCGCATCAACCAGATCAAAAACGAGATCGAGAACACCGACTCTGACTTCGACCGCGAGAAGCTGCAGGAACGCCTGGCAAAGCTCTCGGGCGGAGTCGCGGTGGTCAAGGTCGGAGCGGCCACCGAGACCGAGATGAAGGAGAAGAAGCACCGCGTCGAGGACGCGCTGCAGGCCACGCGCGCGGCTCTGGAGGAGGGCATCGTGCCCGGCGGCGGCGTCGCGCTGCTGCAGGCCTCCGCGGCGGTCTCGACCAACGGCGCGGGCGAGGAGGACGTCCAGACCGGCGCGCGGATCGTGCTGCGTGCGCTGGAGGAGCCGCTTCGCCAGATCGCCGAGAACGCGGGCCTGGAGGGCTCGGTGGTGGTCAACGACGTGCGCAAGGCCAAGAAGGGACAGGGCCTGAACGCGGCGACGAACGAGATCGTCGACCTCGTCGCGGCCGGCGTGATCGACCCGGCGATGGTCACGCGCTCGGCGCTTCAGAACGCGGCGTCGATCGCCAAGAACATCCTCACGACCGAGGCGATCGTCGCCGAGGTTCCCGAGAAGGAAGGCGCCGGGATGGGTGGCGGCGGCGGCATGCCCGACATGGGCGGGATGATGTAGCGAGGACGCCGAGCTCGGCGCTCCAGCGCGTCGAGCTCGAGCGGGCGGGGCCGCCGTTCGTCGACCCCGCCCCGCATCGCAAGAGGGCCCGGCATCCTGCCGGGCCCTCGGTGCTTAACTGACTCCGCGCGGGGGCGTTCCTTTCCGCATCGCGGGCGCCTCGTCGTTGCGCGCTATGAGACTTCGTCCAGCGAGCGCGGCCCGTGGCCGACGTACTTGGCGGTCGGCCTGATCAGCTTGGCCTCGCGCTTCTGCTCGAGGATGTGCGCCGACCAGCCGGCGACGCGCGCGCAGGTGAACATCGGCGTGAACAGGTCCGGCGGCACTTCGGCGCGGTCGAGCACGAGCGCCGACCAGAACTCGACGTTGGTCGCGAGCACGCGATCCGGCTTGCGCGCGTGCAGCTCGGCGAGCGCGGCCTGCTCGAGCGCCTCGGCCGCCTCGAAGCGAGGTGAGCCGAGTTCCTGGCAGGTGCGCCGCAGCACGCGTGCGCGCGGGTCTTCGGCGCGGTAGACGCGGTGACCGAAGCCCATCAGCCGCTCGCCGCGGTCGAGCGCGTCCTTGACCCAGCGTTCGGCGTCGCCCGCGCGTTCGACTTCGTCGAGCATCTTCAGCACGCGCGAGGGCGCGCCGCCGTGCAGCGGCCCCGACAGCGCGCCGACAGCGGCAGACAGCGCCGCGGCGCAGTCGGCGCCGGTCGAGGCGACGACGCGCGCGGTGAACGTCGAGGCGTTCATGCCGTGCTCGGCGGCGGAGATCCAGTAGGCGTCGATCGCCTTGACGTGCTCGGGATCGGCCTCGCCGCGCCAGCGGATCAGGAAGCGCTCGGGGATCGATTCGCCGCTTGTCGACCTCCTGTTGGGGGACTGGCGGCTGGCCGACGCCGCGCGCGGACTGGGCGACGAACGACAGCGCCATGACCGAGGACCGCGCGAGGTTGTCGCGCGCCTGCTCGTCGGTGATGTCGATCAGCTGACCGAAGCCCCACTCGGGCGCGAGCATCGCGAGCGCCGACTGCACGTCGACGCGGTGGTCGCCGGAGCGCACGGTCAGCATGTGCGGTTCGGCCGGCGGCAGGCCGGGTTTGAGGCGGTCGTCGACGAGCAGTCCCCAGACCTGCTCGTAGGGAACGGCGCCGACGAGGTTCTCGATGTCGACGCCTCGATAGCGCAGCGAGCCTCCCTCTTTGTCGGGCTCTGCGATCTCGGTCGCAAACGCTACGACGCCCTCCAGGCCCGACTGGACTTCGCGCGTGTCGGTCGTTTGCGGACTCGGCGGTGGCGCTGGGGAACTCACGGAAGATGATTGGCCGGTAGGTGTCTCTACCTCGCTCATGGCACTCGCTTTCTGGGCTTGATGCGTGACGGGGTTGCTGCCTTGTGGGCAGGCGCATATCCTCGCACCTATCGCGCCTGCGGGTGCGTCGACGGCTGCATGCGCGCGGTCGACGCGGGCGCTCGCAGACACCCGCGAGCGCCTGCGCCGATCCTCGGCGCTAGGGTGGCCTGGGCCGCAGCAGCGGCCGACCGTGACGCCTGCGCCGACTCGGCGCTAGGGTGGCCTGGTGCCAGACACCGAGAGGAGGATCCGTGCCAGACAGCGATCTGATGTTGCGTTCAGCCGGCGAGCTGGCCGGCATGGTCAGCGCCGGCGAGGTCTCGGCGCGCGAGCTCGTGCAGACCTCGCTTGAGCGAATCGAGGAGCTCAACCCGCAGGTCAACGCCTTCGTGCAGGTCGACGAGGAGGGCGCGCTGGCCGCCGCAGACGCGATCTCCGGCGACGATGAGCGCCCGTTCGCGGGAGTTCCGATCGCGATCAAGAACAACCGCGCCGTGAAGGGCCTGCGCCTAACCTACGGCTGCGAGCTGTTGCGCGAGCACGTCGCCGACTACGACGACCACGTCGTGCGCCGCCTGCGCGAGGCGGGGTTCGTGATCGTCGGCACGACCACGCTGCCCGAGTTCGCGATCCTGCCGGTCAGCGAAGCGCGCATCTTCGGCCCCACGCGCAACCCGTGGGATCTGCAGCGCACGCCGGGGGGCTCGTCCGGCGGCGCCGGCGCGGCGGTGGCGGCCGGCATGGTGCCCGTCGCCCAGGGCAGCGACGGCGGCGGCTCGATCCGCATCCCGGCAGCGTGTTGCGGGTTGGTCGGCCTGAAGTCAAGCCGCGGAAGGATCTCATCCGCCCCGCGTCTTGGCGACTCGCGCCTGTCGATCGACGGCGTGCTCACGCGCACCGTGGCGGACACCGCCGCGATCCTCGACGTGCTCGCCGGCTATGAGCTCGGTGACGCCACCTGGGCGCCGGCGCCCGCGCGGCCGTTCGCGGCCGCCGCCGGCCAGCCGCCGGTGTCGCTGGCGGCCGGCGGTGCCTCGTTCGGCGGGCTGCGGATCGCTGCGACGACGCTGTCGCCCAACCCCGACGCGGCGGTCGATGAGCCCTGCGCAGCGGCGGTGGGCGACGCGGCGCAGCTGCTGCGCTCGCTCGGCCACGAGGTCGTCGAGGTCGACCCGCCCTGGCAGCAGCCCGGGCTCAGCGAGCTGTTCGGGGCGGTCTTCGCGATCGACGTCTCGCATTCGATCGTCTACGCGGGCGCGGTCGCAGGTCGCGAGCCGAGCCAGCGGGACATGGAGCCGATGAGCTGGGCGGTCTTCTCGATGGCGCGCAGCCTCAGCGCGCTCGAAGGCCACGAGGCGGTCATCCGCCTGCAGACCTTCGCACGCGAGCTGATCGCGGTCCTCGACAGCTACGACGCGCTGCTGACGCCGGCGCTCGCGCAGCGCCCGCTGCCGCTCGGCACGCTGGACACCGCGGCGCCGGACCCGATGCAGACCTTCACCCGCTCGGGCCTGTTCACCCCGTTCACTCCGGTCATCAACGTGCTCGGGCTGCCGGCCATCTCGCTGCCGCTGTACATGGGCGAGGACGGGCTGCCGACCGGCCGTGCAGATCGTCGGGCGCCCGCTCGGCGAGGGCGAACCTGCTGGCGCTCGGCGCGCAGCTGGAAGAGGCCTGTCCGTGGGCTGACCGCCGCTCGCCCGTGGCGCGCGAGCTGCGCGCGTAGCGACGCCGTCAGGCCCAGACAGACCGCGCCGTTGGCGAGCACCGCGGACATCGGCCGGGGTGTCACGCCGAGGCGCTCGGCGTCGGCGGTGCCATGGGCGGAGACCATCGGCACCTCCATCAGCTCGGCCTCGTCCCAGGTGGCAAACGCGCGCTGCCCGAGCGTGGCCTCCAGCAGGCGCAGGCCGCGCGATACGGCGGGCGTGGGGATGTGCAGCAGCGGGCGGCTGCGATGCAGCGAGTCCAGCACGCCGCGCACGATGTCCGCGTGGCTGAGCGTCTGCGGTCCGGCGAGCTCATAGCGCTCCTGCGCCTCGCCGTCGCGCGCGCGCAGGGCCGCGATCAGGCAGTCGGCGACGTCCTCGGCCCAGATCGGCTGATACTCGGCGCGCCCGCGCCCGGAGATCGGCATGACCGGCAGCAGCGCCATGCGTGCGAGCAGCCGCAGCCACGGGTCGCCGGGGGCATAGACGATCGACGGCGCGAACACGGTGCTGTGCAGCGAGGCCTCGAGCACCGCCTGCTCGGCGAGCGCCTTGGCCCGCATCAGGCGCGTGCGGTTCTCGGTGCTCGCGCCGAGCGCCGAGAAGAAGATGAAGCGCTGCGCGCCGGAGCGCTCGGCCGCCTGCACCATGCGCCACGTGGCGATGCCGTTGAGCTCCTCGATCGACCCGCGCGGCTGGTCGCGGATCGACGCCGCCAGGTGGACGACCGTGTCGACGCCGCGCAGCGCGTTGCGAAAGGAGGGCGGGTCGGCGAGGTCGCCGAGCGCGATCTGCACGCGCACGCGCTGTGTGCCCAGCCGCCGCGGGTCGCGAACAAGGCAGCGCACGTCGGCTCCTTCGGCCACCAGTCGGCGAAGCAGCGCGGAGCCGACGAGGCCGGTCGCGCCGGTAAGGAGGAGCATCGTTCGTACAATATGCCTCTGCCCGAGCCGGCCAGGGCCGGCTCGCCCGTCGAAACCCGCAAACCGACCGAAAGAAGCAGATGGCCTACGTAATCGCCGAGCCGTGCATTGGCACCAAGGACAACTCGTGTGTCGAGGTCTGTCCCGTCGACTGCATCCACCCCACGCCCGACGAGTCCGGATACGACGCGGCCGAGATGCTCTACATCGACCCCGAGGAGTGCATCGACTGCGACGCCTGCGTAGAGGCGTGTCCGGTCGACGCCTGCTTTGCCGAGGACCAGCTGCCCGACGAGTGGCAGAAGTACTCGCAGATCAACGCGGACTACTTCAAAAGCGACGGCGGCGCGGCGGCCGCCGCCGGCTGACGCAAGCGAGGAGCCTTTCCGCTTCGCGGTGCTTGCGCGCGTCGCGCACCACGGGCGAGCCGCTCAGGGGGTGAAGACGATGCGTTGCCCGGGCGCGCTCGCGGCGTTCCAGGCGGACTCGACGTCGCTGAGCGGAGCGGAGAGGGGATCGACGACGAACGTGCCCGCGGTGATTTGATCGGCGAGCTCGGGTAGCTCCGCGACGATCTGAGCGGCCGTGAGCGAGCCCTGGCCGCTGCCGAGCAGTTGCAGGTTGGCCGCTCGAAGGGCCGCAGAGGGCAGCGTGATCGTCGTACCGGCCATCGATCCGATCTGTATCCACCGCAGTGGCTTGCTGCGCTCGGTCCGGCCCTTGACGAGCGCGGGAATCGCTTGGTCGGTCACCGAGCCCCACAGATAGTCGATCACGACATCCACATCAGCGCCGGCCGATACGAGTGCCTGCGTGATCTCATCGGGCTCGCCGCTCAGCGCGACCGCCTCATCAGCCCCCAAGCTCCTCAGCTGGGCAAGTCGCTCGCTGTCGCGACCGGCTGCAGCTACATAGCCAGCTCCGAGGAACTTCGCGATCTGCACAGCCATCTGCCCCGCGTTCCCGGTCGCGCCGAGCACGAGCACCTTCTGCCCTGACTGAAAGGAGATCCGATTGCGAAGCGCCACCCACGAGGACATGCCGGGATTCATGGCGGCGGCGACCGCCGTCACGTCCGAGTCGTCGGGCAGCACAACGGCGCGTCGCCTGTCGATCACGGTCCGCTCCGCCATCGTCCCGAACGCCCCATCGGAGGCGACAAAGTAGAGGAGCTGACCGTCGGCGGAGCGGCCCACACCGTCGACGCCCGGTATCAGCGGCAGCGCATCGGTGCTGGTGTAGTGGCTGCCCGATGCGCCCGAGCGCACCCGTGGGTGAAGACCGGCGGCGAGGACATCGACGGCGATCTCATGTTCGCCGCCCGGCTCCGGCGTCTGAAACGTCTCGTAGCGGGGGGGCAGATCGAAGGATCGGACGACTGCTGCATGCATGGAAGCTCCAGGCGCTACGACGCTCAGCGGAGGATCTCCTCGATCAGCACCCGGGATAGGACTGGTCGAGCACGTCGAGCACGGGCACGTCGCCGACCGCCTCTGAGATCAGCTCGCGCAGGCGCCGGGAGTCCAAGCGGTGTGACTCGGGCGCCACGGGATTGACGGTGATCGCCTTCAGCTCGATCGGCTCGCGTACCTCGAGCGTGATGCCCTGGCGGGCATACCAGCCGGGACCGTGGCGCGAGAGGAAGACCTTCGTGGGGTCGCCGGCGATGATCTGAAGCTCGCGTCCGGCGCGCTCGCGCCGGGCGGCCAGCAGTCCTTCCAGGAAGCGCTCGCTCAGCGCGCCGTCGCAGACGAGCACGCTTGCGTCCGGGTGTTCTCCGCAGCAGCGTCGCGATCTCCTGCGGATCGCTGGTGAGGACGAGCCCGCGCTCCAGCTCGAGGCTCTCGCGCAGCGAGCGTCGCCGCGCGTGCACTCGGGAGCTGCGACGAGCTCCACGGCGTCGGCCGTCGTCGCCACCACCTGCTCGATGTCCTCGCCGAGCACGGCGCCGGTGGCCATCAGCAGGCCGTCGGCGACGGCCGGCGAGGAGGCCGCGCGGCGGTCGATCGCTCCGTCGATGAGGATCTGCTCGGCGCCGCGCCTGCGTCATCCGTTCGCTCACCGAGCGCACGTCCTCGGCCGAGCTCGGCCCGGCGACCTCGATCGTGCCCTCGCCGAGCAGTCTCGGCGACCAGCACCTCGCCCATGGGCGTGCGAACGCCGGTCGCGAGCAGGCGCTCGTTGGGGATCGCGCTGGCACGCAGCAGCGCGTCGGTCGTGGCGACCAGCGAGCCGGCGGCCAGCCGCACGCGAGGCTTGGCGATGCGCCGGTCGATCACGTCGTGCTCCTCGCCGTCGCGTCCGATCGACGTCACGCCGACACGCCGCCTCGCGACCGCGAGCTCCGCCAGGAACGTGGTCAGCGTCTGGGTCTTGCCGGTGTTCTTCGCCAGGCCCACGACGGCCAGCGTGCGCGCGGGCGCGATCAGCTCCAGCAGCGCAGCGGGCTCCCCGGCCGTTGTGCGGGCGGGCGCGGGCGAGGCCTCGGCCTCAGCCATCGCCACCGACGGGGGCGTCCTGCGCGCGGGCGCCGTCGGCGACGCGGGCGGCCAGCTCGCGCACGATGAAGCTCGCCACGTGGTGGGGATAGGTGCCCTTGGAGAACCCCGCGTCGTAGCCGAGCTCCTTGGCGAGTTCGTTTGACACGCGCGGCCCGCCGCAGGCGAGGATCAGCTGCTTGCGCCGCCCCTCGGCTTCGACGATCTCGACGAGTTCTGTGAGGTTGTTGATGTGCAGGTCCTGCTGGGTGACGGTCTGCGACACGAGGATCGCGTCGGCCGAGAGCTCGATCGCCTTGGCGACGAGCACGCTGTTGGGGACCTGGCTGCCGAGGTTGTGCGTGTCAAACGCGCGGTAGCCCTCCAGGCCGTGGTGGCCGTGGAAGCCCTTCAGGTTGAGCATCGCGTCGATTCCGACGCTGTGCGTGTCGGTCCCCGTGCTCGCGCCGACGACGACGATCTTGCGCCCCAGCTCGCGCTCGGCGAAGTCCTCGATCTCGTCCTCGGTCATGTACTCGATGTCAAAGCCCTCGCTGCTCAGCGACGCGTAGTCGACGGTCTGCTGGCAGCTGGCGAACATGACGAAGTACGTGTAGCCCTCGGTCAGGCGCTGGTAGTGGACGACCTCCGGCTGCTCGAAGCCCATCTTCAGCGCGAGCTCCTGCGCGGCCCTGCGCGCCGCGAGGCCGTGCGGCACGGGAAGCGTGAAGCTCAGCTGCACGAGGCCGTCGCCGAGGTGGTCGGCGTAGGGCTTGACGCGCTGCAGGTCGACGGGACGCTGCGCGCCGCCGCGAAGCGCCCTGACCGTCGTCCGCGGCGGGCGGCTCAGGCACCGCTCGGCGCTCCCTGCATGAGCTCGGTGACCGGGTTGACGTAGTCCGCGCTCGTCTCGACGATTCCCTCGATGCCGCGCCCCTCGTCGTCGTGGCGGCGCACGTCGCCGAACACGCCGTCGCCGAGCGCCGAGAACAGCCCTTCGGACGCCATCCGCTCGAGGATCTCATGCGCTTCTGCGAGCACCTGCTGGGCGCGCGTCTGGATGATGCCGCCCGGCTTGAACTCGATCTCGTCGTGCAGGTCGCGCGCGGAGTTGAACACGTAGTTGACGTTTTCCAGCCCGATCACGCGGTCGTGCACGTGCGGCGTGAAGATGCCCTCGGTCGGCACGCCGATCGTCTGGATGCCCTGGCCGGTGGCGATCGTCACCAGGTTGAACATCGAGTCGGTGGCGTGCGTGCGATACAGGTTGCCGTCCATGTGGCGCGTGGGCGGCATGTACTTGACCGGGCAGTCGGGGAACAGCTCGCGCGTGAGCTGCGCCTGCGCCCACTCGTACAGCAGGCCGTTGACCACCGGCGGGTCGATCTCGAAGGCGTCGCCGAGCGCGATCTGGGAGTCGGGCACGCCCGAGTCGCGCGCGAGCTGGCGGTTGATGAACTGCGACGCGGTGACCGACGGCGCCGCCTCGATGCCGTCGGCCGTGCGCAGGTAGTTGTCCTCGCCGGTGTTGATGACGACGCCGAAGAAGCCGTTGATCATGCGCGAGACGCGCTGGTCGATCAGGCCGCGCACGGGGTTGATGTCGCGGTAGAGGATCCCGTACAGCGCGTCGTTGACCATGTTGTCAAAGCCCTCCAGCGCGCCCATCGCGGCGATCTCGGACATGCACAGCCCCGAGCAGAAGCTCGACAGGCGCACGTAGCGCCCGTGTGCCTCAGACCACTCGTCGAGCGCCGCGCGCATGATGGCGAAGTTGGCCTGCGTGGCGAACGTGCCGCCGAAGCCCTCGGTCGTCGGTCCGTAGGGCACGTAGTCGAGCAGGCTCTGGGCGGTCGAGCGGATGACCGCGACGATGTCCCCGCCGGCTTCGGCGACGGCCAGGCCGTGGACGACGTCCTCATAGACGTTGCCCGTCGCGGTGAGCACGTAGCGAAGCGGCGGCGGGCTCTCGCCCAGGCGCTCGCGCATCGCGCGGCGCTCGTCCATGCCCTTGGAGATCGCGGCCAGGCGCTGCTCGCACTCTGAGAGGATGCGCTGCCGGATCTCTGAGTCCTGGGAGCGCGGCAAGCGCGCACAGGTCGAGCTCGCCGCGATCGACCGCCTCGGCGATCTGCTGCGCGGATTGCCCATCGCGCGCGAGCATCGCGTTGCCGAGCCAGTAGGCGATGCCCCTGCCCAGCTCGCCGCGGTCGCGCACGTGATCGACGAGCACGTTGGGCAGCGGGGCGTCGAGCTCGTTGGCGCCGTCGACGCCGAGCAGCCGCGTCACGGTGCGCTCGACCGACACGGTCGTCTTGTGCGCGATCCGCTCGCTGACCTGCGCGGCGATCTCGCCGGCGGCCTGGCGGCAGCCGTCGATCAGCCCGGGATCGAGGTCGAGCTTGCCCGTCATGCGCGCCTCGCGCGTCGGCTGCTCATTTCATGTCCCGAACGATCGGGAAGGGGATCACCTCGCGCAGCGTGTCGCGTTCGGTGAGGATCATCACCAGCCGGTCGACGCCCATGCCGCCGCCGGCGGTCGGCGAGTAGCCGTACTCGATCGCGCGCGCGTATTCCTCGTCGTTGGGGTGCGGCACGTCGGCGTCGTCGATCATGCGCCGCTTGCGCTGGTCGACGAAGCGCTGCCACTGGTCGACGGGGTCGTTGAGCTCGGTGTCGCCGCTGACGAGCTCGATGCCGCCGATGACCGCGTCGAAGTGCTCGGCGAGCTCGGGGTGGACGGAGTGGCGCTTGGTGATCGGGAACGGCTCGAGCGGGAAGTCGAACACGTGCGTGGGCTGGTTGATCGTGCTCTCGATTTTCTCGGAGTAGACGTCGGCGACGACCTCCGCCCAGGTCGCATCGGGGTCCATCGGCTCGTCGAGGATCTCGGCGAGCTGCTCGCGCGTGGACTCCATGAAGTCCAGCCCGAAGCGCTCGAGGATCAGTTCGCGCATCGTGATCCGCCTCCAGGGCTTGGCCAGGTCGATCTCCTCGCCGTTTCGCTTGATCGTCGTTCGCCCGAGCACGCGCTGAGCGACGTCGCGGAACATCTCTTCGGTGACCGTCGCGACGTCGTTGTAGTCGGAGTAGGCGCACATGAACTCGATGATCGTGAACTCCGGGCTGTGCTTGGGCGAGATGCCCTCGTTGCGGAACACCTTGCCCATGTCATAGACGTTCTCCATGCCGCCGACGATGCAGCGGTTGAGAAACAGCTCGACGGAGATGCGCAGGTAGAGGTCGCGGTCGAGCGCGTTGTGGTGGGTGGTGAACGGCCGCGACCCGGCGCCGCCGGCGAGCGACTGCAGCGCGGGCGTTTCGACCTCGATGAAGTTGCGTTCGTTCAGCCACTCGCGGATCGCGTAGACGATCTTGTAGCGCGTCTGGAACAGCTCGCGCGTGGCCTCGTTGGCGATCAGGTCGAGCTCGCGATAGCGGTAGCGCGTGCCGGTGTCGCCGAGGCCGTGATGCTTGTCCGGCGGCGGCCGCAGCGCCTTTGTCAGCAGCGTGCACTGCTTGACGGCGAGCGCGAGCTGCCCGCGCTGGGTGACGTACACGCATCCGTCGACGGCGATGATGTCGCCGATGTCGAGGTTGAGCACGCGGTCATAGGTCTCCTGCCCGAGCGAGTCGACGCGCACCACGACCTGGATCTGCCCGGACAGGTCGCGCACGTCCAGGAAGGCGGTCTTGCCGTGTCCGCGGCGCGAGATCAGCCGCCCGGCGATCTGATAGCTCAGCTCGGGATGCTCGCCCTGCTGAAGCGAAGAGGGGTCGTGGGCGGCGAGCACATCGGCGATGCGCGTGCGCTTGCCCCACAGCGTCACCGGCGGATAGGGGTCGATGCCTTCCGCGCGCAGCCGCTGCATCTTCTCGCGGCGCGCGTCGATCTCGACGGCGCCGTCCTGATCGGCGCCGGCGCCCTCCTGGGACGCCTGCTCGCGATCCTCCTCCTCTTGGTCTTGCACTGGCATCAGGACGATCCTCTCAGCTGAATTGCGCTTGTCAAGCGCTCGAGCGACCCCTGGGGATCGCCACGTCGCCCGTGCGCGATCCCCGCTGAGGACGGTCGAACGCCCCCGGTGTGTGTCGCTGGGCGCAGGCGCGAGCGCGCGCTCGTCAGGCCATCGGCAGCGACATGCCCGCCGGTTTTCGCTCCTGCGCGGGCGGCGCAGCGGGCGCCGCGCCGGCGCCCGGGTCGACCTGCACGAGCGGCAGCGCGGGCAGCCTCATCGGCGCCATCGCGACGATCCCGCGAGCCACCTGGCGGATCGCCTGACAGGCCGGGTCGTCGGGGTCCTCGACGACGAGCGGCACGCCGCTGTCGGCGTGCTCGCGCAGCGCCATCGTCAGCGGCACGTTGCCGAGCAGCGGCACGTCGAGTTCGTCGGCGAGCTCCTGCCCGCCGCCCTCGCCGAAGATCGCAAACCGCTCGCCCGCCGGCGTCGTGAAGCCGGACATGTTCTCGATCACGCCGCCGATCTCGAGCGAGACCTTGTGCGCCATCTCGGCCGCGCGCCGAGCCACCCTCTGCGCCGTCGGCTGCGGTGTCGTGACGATCAGGAACTGCGCCTGGGGCAGCAGCTGGGCGAGCGTCATCGAGACGTCGCCGGTGCCGGGCGGCAGGTCGATCAGCAGGTGGTCGAGCGCCCCCCAGTCGACGTCCTGCAGGAACTGCGTGAGCGCCTTGTGCAGCATCGGCCCGCGCCAAACGACCGCCGCGTCCTCCTCGACGAAGAAGCCGATCGACATCACGTCGACACCGTGCGCGCTGAGCGGGATGATCTTGCGCTCGGCCGAGACGGGCGGGCGCGTCGAGCCGAGGCCGTACATGCGCGGGATCGAGTAGCCCCACACGTCGGCGTCGAGCACGCCGACCCGCTTGCCTTCGGCGGCGAGCGAGGCGGCCAGGTTGGCGGTCAGCGTCGACTTGCCCACGCCGCCCTTGCCCGACCCGATGCAGAGCACGTTGTTGACCTGCGCGAGCGCGCCGTCGGGCAGGCTGCCGCGTCCCAGCTTCTGCTGCAGCGCCGCCTTCTGGGTGTCGCTGAGGACGTCGAAGAAGACGTTCACGTGGCTGACGCCATCGAGCGCCGAGACGGCGTCTGCGACCGACGTCTGGAAGTGGCCCTTGATCGGGCAGCCCGGCGTCGTCAGCGACACGGTCACGTCGACGACGCCGTTTGCGCCGACGTCGATCGAGCGCACCATGTCCAGCTCGACGATCGAGCGGTGAAGCTCGGGATCGATCACGGCCTGCAGCGCCTGCATGATCTCGTCTCGGTGGGTCATCGGCTCATTGTGGCAAACGCAAGCCGAGTGTCCGCGCGCGACGCGCGCCGCCGGCGCCGTGCGTCGCGCCGAGAGCCGACCGGTTCGTGCGGCGCCGCGCTGAAAAAAAGACCCGCGGGGCGAAGGGGGTCGCCCCGCGGGTCGGGGAGGAGAGAGTGCTGCGACTGCCGGCGGGATATGAGGCCGGCAGACTTTCCCGATCGCGCCGCGGCGGCGGCGCCCCGGCCTCTCTGGTCCGGGTCGGGGGAAGATGGCTGCTGTGGCTAGACGAGGTTGAGAATGCGCTCCTGCACGCGGCCCGCGAGCTCTGTGCTGTTCTTGGCGACGTTCTCGCGGTGCTCATCGAAGCCGGTGACGGTCTTCTCGAGATCCTTGCGGCGCAGGCGCAGTTCACGCTCGACGCGCACGCGGACCTTGCGCACCTCGCGCTCGAGGCGGCTGCGCGCGGTCGCGCCGCGGCGCTCGAAACGGCGCAGCTGCGCTTTGGCCTTGGACGTCGAGGAGTAGCGCGACACGGTGCCGCTCACACCCGAGACGACCCGTTCGCGGGCGGCCAGCGCGGCGCCGACCTGGATGAGCACAGCGCGCTCGGCGTACTCGCCGATGGCGCCGGCGGCGCGATCGGCGCCACGAGTGTTGACCGTCGTCTTCGCGCGAGCGCGACCGCGGGAGGCCGAGCCCGAGCCGTTGCGACGGGCGGCTGCGGCTTTGGCCGCGCCGGTTTTGCGCGCCGCTTTGGCGGAGCGCTTGGTGCCGTTGGCAGAAGTTGTGCTGGTCGTGGGCATATGGAGGGGTCTCCTCTTCTTCCTCTATCGCGAGGAACGTTTGCGAGTTGCTCTCACGGACGCTCGCGGCCGAGTCTAGCAGCGAACATGTGTTTGTAACCCGCTCTGCAGAGATTGTTACAGCTTTCTCACAAAATGGGAGAAAGGCCCGTGAGGGCCGCGTAGATCGCCGTCGGGCTTGTAACACGAGGAACATGCGTTCGCTCGCGAGCCGAGCGGGCGATGCTCAGGCGAGCGTCGGTCGCTCGCCGCCGGGCAGCGCGGGCGCGGTGGTGCGCGCCAGCCACGCGGCGGGATCGCTCAGCTCGGCCATGTCGGGCAGCGCGTCTGGCCCGCTCCAGGCGTGCGCGAGCGCGTGCGGGCCGCCCTCGCGCACGACGGCGTCGCAGAAGGATCGTCCGAGCTCGTACTGGCGCATCTTCATCGAGAGCCCCATCAGGCGCTCGATCAGCCGCCAGGAGAGGCTGCGCGTCTCGCGCCGGCGCGTCATCGCCCCGCGCAGCTGCGCCAGCGAGGGGAGGGCCTCGGCGCCGATCACGTCCATCGTGTGCTCGGCGTGTCCCTCGATCAGCGACATGACCGCCTGGATGCGTTCGACCAGCTGCCAGCGGTCCTCGCCGAGCGTCAGGCGCAGCAGCTCCCCGCGGCGCGCACGCTCGAGCATCTCGCGCAGCTCGCTCGTGTCGAGCAGGCCGCCGAGCGTGTCGGCGAGCGAGCCGCGCGACGCGCCGTCGTGTCCGTCGATCGTGACGGTCATGCCGTCGATCAGCTCTCTGACCATCTCCTCCAGGTGTCCGCGCAGCCACGGCGCGCCGGCGAACTGCACGGCGTGGGTGATCTCGTGGATCGTCACCCACACGACCAGCTGCTCGCGGTCGACGTCGAGGCTGCTCGCGGTCAGCGCCAGGTTGGGACCGACGAGCAGCAGGCGCGGCGGCTGGGTGCCGTCCAGCAGCGACAGGTCGTACTGGCCGAGCACGCGCTGGGAGAGCAGGCCGACGAGCGCTCCCACCTGTGCCCCCACCAGTTGCCGCGAGACCGCGCGCAACGGGCCCGAGAGCGGACCGGCGCCCTGCGTCATCTGCTCGGTGATCGTGCCCAGCAGCGGCCCCATGTTGCGCAGGTTCGCGGCGATCCAGGTCGGGCGGTCGACGACCTCCAGCGGAGGCGGCGGCGCGCTGAGCGCAAGCTCGCTGTAGGCGGCCACGCGGCGCGCGAAATCGTCGGCCAGCGGCTGCACCGAGGAGCGGCGCACGCCCCCGAACGGCGGCGAGCCGGCGACCAGCTCCCCGATCTGCTGGGCGGTGCCCCAATTGATCGCGTCCACCGACAGAGCGTAGCCCCACCTGCTCGCCGCCCACCATTGCGCGCCCGGCGCGGCGCCAGGCGCCGCGAGGCGTGGACGCTCGTATTCTAAGGCTGTGCCAGCCTCCAGAATCGTGCCCGCCCCGCCGGGCGGGTCACCGGCCGCGACGCACGACGCGGCCGCGTTCTTGGAGCGCGCCGAGGTTCGCGACGTGCTCGCCTGGACGCGCCTGCTGATCGAACCGCACGACGCGGCGGCGGTCGTGCGGGCGCTCGCGCGTCCGCCGATCGAGCTCGGACAGGCGGACCTCGCGCGCGTGATCCAGATCGCGCGCCGGCGCAAGCTCGACATCGTCTCGGCGCTCACGCTCGCGATCGAGCTGCCGCAGGTACCCCCCGACGCGCGCGAGCGCATCCAGCGCTTCCTCGATCTGCGCCAGGCGGCCGAGGCGGCGCTCGACGGCGTGCGCCCGGACCTGCTGGCGCGCATGGCTCTCGGCGGCGAGCGCGAGGATCGCGAGTCCCCGACGCGGCCCGCCGAGGAGGGCGCGCAGCTCGGCCAGCTGCGACAGACGATGCAGATGATGCGCGAGGAGGTGCTCGAAAGCGTCGCGCGCATCGGCGGGCGGCTGGGCGAGCTTCGGTTGGACACCGACCTCGACATCTCCCACGGCGTCGTGCGCTATCTGGAGCTGCTCAAGCTGGCGGCGCTGCTCAAGCGCCCCGCCGGCGAGAGCGTGCAGGAGGCGCTCGATGACCTCAACGCGCGCCTGGTCGCGGCGGCGACGCCGCTGCAGCGAGAGATCCTGCAGACCTCGACGCTCGACGACGTGCTGCTGGCCGGCGAGGAGGCGGCTGACGCCGCCGCAGAGGCGGTCGTGCGCTCGAGGATCGGCCACCGCGAGGAGCCGTCGCTGGGTCCGTTCCTGCCGCGCAAGGGGCTCGGCCTGGCGCTTTCGGCGTCAGACGTCGAGACCTATCGCAGCTGCCCGCTGCGCTACAAGTTCGCGCGCGTGCTGCGCATCCCGACCGCGCAGACGCTTCACCAGCGCTTCGGGATCGCCGTGCACCGCGTGCTCGAGCGCTACCACTCAGAGGGCGGGCAGACGCTGCACCAGATGCTCGACCTGCTCGACGACGCCTGGCGCAGGGGCGGCTTCGGCTTCAGCGATCCCGAGCGCCAGCTGCGCGAGAAGGCGCGCGTCGCGCTCGAGCGCTACCACGCGCGCCTGCAGCACGAGCGCTCTGAGCCGGTGTGGTTCGAGCGCTCCTTCGCCTTCCGGCTCGGTCCCCACCAGGTGCGCGGGCGCGTCGACCGCGTCGATCGCCTGCCGGCCGGCGAGGACGCCGAATACGAGCTGATCGACTACAAGACCTCGCGTCCCAAGGACGCGGCGCAGTTGCACGATGACATCCAGCTTTCGCTGTACGCGCTGGCGGCGCGCGAAGCCTGGCAGCTCGGCTCCTCGCGCCAGGCCTACCACTACGTGCTCGACGATCGCAAGGTGCCCGTGCCGACAGACGAGAACGACGTGCAGGCGGTCCGCGACGTCGTGCTCGAGGCGGGCGAGGGCATCCTCGCGCAGCGCTTTGAGCCCAAGCCCTCAAAGGCCGTGTGCGCCGTCTGCGACTACCGTCTCGCCTGTCCGGTCGCCGAGCAGTAGCGCGCGGCGCCGGCGGCGGCTACTGCTTGCCGCGCTGGCGCAGGAAACGCTGGAATTCGCGCGCGAGCACGTCTCCGGAGGGCACGTTCTCCGGCGGGCCCTGCTGGTCGCTTTCGGCCGCCTGCTCGAGCCGTTCGACGAACTCCTGGATGCCCGGGTCGCTCTGCACCGCGAGTTCCACCTGGCGCTCGTAGTCGGCTGACGCGGACTCGAGCTCGGTCACGTCGACCGAGATGCCGATCAGGCGTTCCAGCCGGCGCACGAGCGCGAGCGCCGCCTTGGGGCTGGTCGCGGCCGCCGCGTAGTGGGGCACGCACGCCCACAGGGTCGCGGCGGGCAGGCCCGCCTGCGACGAACGTGCTGTGCAGCACGCCGACGATGCCGGTCGGCCCCTCATAGGTCGAGGACTGCAGGCCGGCGCGCTCGCCGAGCGCCGGGTCCGACGCGTGGCCGGTGATCGCGACGGGATGGCTGTGCGGCAGGTCGCCGAGCAGCGCGCCGAGCGACACCACGAGCTGCACGCCGAGCGCCTCGGCGAGATCGACGAGGCTCGAGCTGAGCGCGCGCCAGCGCATCGACGGCTCGACGCCCTGCACGAGCACGAGGTCGCGCGGGGCGCGCTCGACGGACGCCTCGAACACCTCGACCGTCGGCCAGGAGATCTCCCGCGCGCCGTCGTCGCCGAAGGCGATCGTCGGGCGGTTGGCCTGGAAGTCGTAGAACTCCTCGGGGTCGATGCGCGCAAAGCGCCTCGCGTCCAGGGAGGAGGCGAGGAACGCGACGGCGCTCGACGCCGCGTCCCCGGCGTCGTTCCAACCCTGAAAGGCGCAGATCATCGCCGGGGCCCTGAGGCCATCCGGACGGCGGTCCCAGATGAGGGGCTGCATCCGAAGCACCGTACATCATGAGCAGATGGCCTCCGCCATCTCGCTGCCGCCGAAAGACGCCCAGACGGTCGCCACGCTGCGCAGCGACGGCGAGGTCGACGCGGTCTTCGCGTGCACGCGCAAGGAGCGCCAGATGTCCAAAACCGGCGCGCCGTACCTGACCGTCGAGCTGCGCGACTCGACCGGCACGATCCTCGGCCGGGCGTTTCGCGACGCCGACACGCTCGCTGGACGCTTCGAGCGGGGCGAGCTGGTGCGCGTGCGCGGGCGAGTCGCGCGCTTTCGCGACGATCTGCAGATCGAGGTCTCGACGATCGCCCGCGCCGACGGGCCCGACGCCGATCCGGCGCGCTTCCTGCCCGTCGCCTACCGCGACCTCGACGAGCTCGAAGGCTTCCTCGAGCACCTCGCGCGCGAGGTCTACGACCCCGGCCTGAAGGGGCTGCTGAGCCGGCTTCTCGGCGATCGCGACCTGCGCGCCGAGATCCGCCGCGCGCCGTGCGCGGCGCCGGGTGCGCGCGCGGGAGCCGAGCAGGGCGCCGGCGCGCGGCAGGCGTCCGCGCACCACGCCTATCTCGGCGGCCTGCTCGAGCACACCGTCGCGGTCGCCACGCTCGCGCTCGAGCTGTGCACGCTTCACCCGCGCCTGGATCGCGACCTGCTGCTGAGCGCGGCGATCGTGCACGATCTCGGCAAGACGCGCGAGTTCAGCTACGGCGCCGAGATAACGCGCAGCGACGAGGGTCGCATGCTCGGGCACGTGCAGCTCGGCCTGCGCGTGATCGCCGAGCACGTCCCGCGCGAGCTGGACGGACAGCGCCGGCTCGCGCTCGAGCACTGCGTGATCTCACACCACGGCGGCGATGGCGCTCGCTTCGCCTCGCCGGAGGCGCTCGCGCTGTTTCGGTGCAACGCGCTGGACGCCGCTGTCAAGGGGGCCTTCGAGCGCGGCCTCGGGCAGAGCGCGAGCTAGCGGCGCGCGGGCGCGCCGGTGGACGCCTGTTGGCCCGCGCGGGTCGGCGTCCAGGCGGTGTGGGCGGCGGCGTTGCGAAATGCCCGCGCCGCCGCGGTGTTCTCGGGTCAAGCCGACCCCCAACGATGCCGATAAATAGGGCGATGGGCGACGTCGCCACGCCAACCGCTGCACCGGTGCCCGCTCTTAGCGAGACGCCCGAGGACGTCGCGGCCGAGAGGCCGAGCGACGGTCTCTACCTGCCAAAACACTCCGGGCGCTCCACGCGCATGATCGGCGAGGTCGTCGTCTCGCTCGGATTCACCGACCGCGAGACCGTCGAGGAGGCGGTCGAGAGCGCCCGCGCGCAGGGCCGCCCGACGGGCATGGTGCTCGTCGAGTCCGGCGTGCTGCGCCACGACCAGCTCGCGCGCGTCGTCGCCGAGCGCTTCGGCCTGCCCTACGTCGATCTGAGCGCCTATGACGTCGACACGAGCGCGGTCAACCTGCTGAGCGCCGAGGTGGCGCGCCGCTATCAGGCGCTGCCGGTCGGCTTTCTCGACGACGACACGCTGCTGCTGGCGATGGCCGACCCGACCAACGTCCTGACGATCGACGACATCGCGATGATGACCGGCCGGCGGGTGAGGGCCGCCGCCGCCTCGGTCGAGGATCTCAACCTGCTGCTCACGCGCCTCTCGGGCATGGCGGAGTCGATCGAGGACATCAGCGAAGACGAACCCGACGCCGACGGCCAGCCCGACCTGCTCGTCGAGGAGGCCGACCGCGACGCGCCGGTCATCAAGCTCGTGCACTCGGTCGTCGCGCAGGCGGTCCAGCAGGGCGCCTCGGACATCCACATCAACCCCGAAGAAGGCGACACGCGCGTGCTGTTTCGCGTGGACGGCGTGCTGATGCCGGCCGCCGCGATCAAGAAAAAGATGGCGATCGGCGTCGTATCGCGCATCAAGATCATGGCCGACCTCGACATCTCCGAGAAGCGCATGCCCCAGGACGGCCGCTTCGCGCTGCAGGTCGACGGGCGGCGCGTGGACATCCGCGTCGTCACGCTGCCGCTCGTCTACGGAGAGGGCGTGGTCATGCGCATCCTCGACAAAGGCGCCGTGGTCTCCGGCATGGACTCGCTGGGCATGCACCCGGCCGAGCTCGAGCTGTTCAAAGCGGCGATCCACAAGCCCAACGGCACCGTGCTCGTGACCGGCCCGACGGGCTCGGGGAAGTCCACCACGCTGTATGCCGCGCTGGCCGAGCTCAACGACGGCGAACGCAGCATCCTCACGATCGAGGACCCCGTCGAGCAGCGCATGCAGGGGATCAAGCAGATGCAGATCGCGCCCAAGGCGGGCGTCACCTTCGACGTCGGACTGCGTTCGATGCTGCGCGCCGATCCCGATGTCGTGATGGTCGGCGAGATCCGCGACCGCGAGACGGCGCACATCGCCGTCGAGGCGGCGCTGACCGGGCACCTCGTGCTCTCCACGCTGCACACGCGCGACGCGCCGAGCGCGCTCGGGCGGCTGACCGACATGGACATCGAGCCGTTCCTCGTCTCCTCGGCGATCGACTGCATCGTCGCGCAGCGACTCGTGCGCATGTTGTGCAAGCACTGCAAGCGCCCGCTGAACGTCTCCGAGGCGGTGCTCGCCGAGCACGGCCTGACCGGCGCGCAGCCGTTCGACGCCGTCGGCTGCTCGCGCTGCGCCAGCACCGGCTACCGCGGCCGCGTCGGCGTGTATGAGGTGATGTCCGTCTCGGAGCCCATCCGCGCGATGATCCTCGAACACGCCTCCGTCGACGCGCTCGTCGAGGTCGCGCTCGGCGAAGGCATGCGCCGCATGCGCGACGACGGCATGCTGAAGGTGCGCGAGGGGCTGACCTCGATCGCCGAGGTCGAACGCATGACGACCAGCCTGCTCTAGCTGCGGCGACGATCGTCCAGCTGCGCCGCCGGCCGGGCGTGCTCCCCTAGCGTGTGTTGAGGATGAATCGGACGATCGTCGCGCTGCTCGCACTGCTGCGCGGTGGCCGTCGGCGCCTCGAGCGCCTCCGGGCGTGCGCGCCGGGCACCGGCGGGCCGGCCCGCGCCGCGCGAAGCCTCCTGCCCGATCTTCCCCGCGAGCAACCCGATCAACGAGGACATCTCCCATGCGCCGGTCGATCCCCGCTCGGCCGCCTACATCGCATCGATCGGCGCCGGCGGGCACCTGCACCCCGACTTCGGCACCAACCCCGGCTACGGCATTCCCTATGTGGTCGTCGGTCCCCGCCAGCCGAAGGTTCCGATCTCCTTCAGCGAATACGGCGAAGAATCCAATCCCGGCCCCTATCCGGTGCCCGCGGATGCGCCGGTCGAGGGCGCCGGCGAAGAAGGCGATCGCCACGTGCTCGTCCTGCAGTCGGGCAGCTGCAAGCTCTATGAGCTCTACAACGCACGGCGGAGCGGCAGCGGCTGGCAGGCCGGCTCGGGAGCCGTCTTCAACCTGCGCAGCAACGCGCTTCGCCCCGAAGGCTTCACCTCGGCTGACGCCGCCGGGCTGCCGATCTTCCCGCTGCTCGTGCGCTATCCCGAGGTCCGCGCCGGGCAGATCGACCACGCGCTGCGCGTGACCGTGCAGCGCACCCAGCGCGGCTACATCCACCCGGCCACGCACTTCGCATCCTCAAGCTCAGACCCCGACCTCCCGCCGATGGGCCTGCGGCTTCGCCTGAAGTCGAGCTACAGCCTCGCTCACTTCCACGGCGAGTCGCTGATCATCCTGCGCGCGCTCAAGCGCTACGGCCTGATCGTCGCCGACAACGGCTCCTCGTGGTACATCACCGGGGCACCCGACCCGCGCTGGAACGACGAAGACCTCGAACAGATAAAGCGCGTGCCCGGCTCGGCCTTCCAGGCGGTGCAGACGGGCCCGATCCTGCACCGCGGATAGCGCTGCCGCGGCCGGCGCGGCGCGGCGCGATCGCGCCTAGGTCGCCGGCGCGGTGGGCGCCTGCTCTGGCGTCGTCGCGACGCTCTCGGCAGGCGGCTGGGCGGTGGGCGGCGCCTGCGCGGCGGGCGGCTGGGGTGCCGCGGGCGCCTGCACGGGCTGGGCGGCGGGCGGCGCCTGCGCGGGGGCCGGCTGGGGCGTCTGCGCCACGGCCGCGGCCTGCACGGGCTGGGGCGCCGCCAGCGGCGCGCTGGTCTGCTGGGGGTGGTGATCCTCGCCGGTGACCGAGTGCTTGAACTCGCGCATGCCCGTGCCGAGCGAGCGGCCTATCTCGGGAAGCCGCTTGGCTCCGAAAACGAGCAGCAGGATCACGACCAGAAACAGGATGTGAAGCGGGTTGTCGAGTCCCATTCGCTAGTGCTGAGTCTAGAACATCGCCACCTCTGCGAATGCGCACGCGCGCTCATCCGGCGCCGGCGGTCAGCGTCCGCCGGGCTGAGGCGACGGCGAGCTGCCGTCCTCGCGCGAGCACCCTGCGCACGAGCTGCGCCGCGACGATCACCATGAAGACGGCGAACCCGTCGCGCAGCAGCGCGCCCGAGAGCGCGTTGGCCAGCACCACCCCGCCGCCCGCGCCGGCGAGCGAAAGCAGGCCGAGCGTCAGCGCGTCGGCGCGGCGCACGTTGCCGTAGCGGTCCTGCCTGATCGTGCCGACGATCGCGACCGGGATGATCGCCAGCAGCGAGGTCGCCTCGGCCTGGTGCTGGCTGAGCCCGAGCAGGATCACGAGGCCCGGCACGAACACGACGCCGCCGCCCACGCCGAGCATCCCGGCGAGCACGCCCGCGCGACGCGATCGCGCCGATCGCGATCAGCGCCGATCACCGCACCACCAGCTCTATCGCGCTCGCGACGAGCACCGCCGCGAACAGCAGCGAGATCGAGCGCGTCGCGACGCGCTGTTGCAGCCAGGTGCCGATCAGCACTCCGCCGATCGCCGGCAGGCCGACCAGCAGGGCGTCGAGCCAGCTTCACGTTCCCGTACAGCCCCTGCGTGGCCGCGCCGAAGGCCGCGATGAAGATGATCGCCGCCAGCGACGTGGCCGTGGCGGCGCGCTCGTCGTAGGCCAGCAACAGCACCAGCAGCGGCACGATCACGCTGCCGCCGCCGACGCCGAAGAGGCCGCTGAACAGGCCCGCCAGAGTGCCGATCATCATCAGCGTCAGCGTGCGCCGCAGCGAGCCGTCGGCGACCGTTTGCAAGGCTCTCACCGACCGCCTGCACGAGGAGACGGATCAGCGAGCATGCGCGCCATACTAAAGGTCGTGTCCCCCGCCGCAACGCTCGTGGAGGCGGTCGAGCCGGTTCGCAGCGACCCCGCCCGCGCCGCCGTGCTGCTCGACATCGACGGCACGCTCGCACCGATCGTCCGCCACGCCGACGACGCGCACGTTCCCGAGGCGACGCGCACGCTGCTGATCGAGATCGCCAGGCGCTACCGGCTCGTCGGCTGCATCAGCGGCCGCCGCGCGGCGACGGCGCGCCAGATCGTCGCCATCGGGACGATCGCCTACGTCGGAAACCACGGCGGCGAGCTGCTGCGCCCGGGCGCGTCCAGCCCCGAGGTCGACCCGGGGCTCGCCGCGTGGACCGCCCGCGTGCGCGCGTTCGCCGCGAGCGCCTACACGGCCGAGCCACCAGCGACTTCGGATTCGCAGCGAGGACAAGGACGCGATCGCCGCGTTTCACTGGCGCGGCGCGCCCGACGAACAGGCGGCGGCCGAGGCGGTCGGCGAGATAGCCGCGCTCGCCGAGCGGGAGGGCTTCGCGGTCCACTGGGGGCGCAAGGTGCTCGAGGTGCGCCCGCCGATCGTCCTCAGCAAGGGCCTCGGCGTCAGTGCGCTGCTGCGCGCCGCGCCCGTCGACGCAGCGCTGTACGTCGGCGACGACAGCACCGACCTGGACGCGTTTCGCGCTTTGCGCGAGCACGTGCGAACCGGCACGCTGCAAAGCGCGCTGTGCGTCGCCGTCAGCTCCGACGAAGCGCCCGCCGAGCTGGCCGCCGAGGCCGACCTGTCCCTCGACGGAACCGGCGAGGTGCGCGGGCTGCTCGAGGCGCTGCTGTAGTAGGGGCGTGCGGTTCGTCGAGTTCCTCAAGACGACTGTCCTGCTGAGCGCCGCGGCGGCGACCGCGCTGGCGACCGTGACCGTGCTCGCGGCCGGCGCCGGCGGGCACAAGAGCCTCGTCGTCATCTCGCTCGGCTGGTGGGTGGTCGCGACGGTCATCGGCCTGCGCCTCGGCCGGCGCGCCGAGACCAGCCCGCCGATCGCAAAGCTGCTCGCGCGCGCGAAGGTCAGCACGATGCTGCCCGAGCATCGCCCCGGAGCCACGCTGCTCAATCGGCTGTGGCCGCTGCTCGTGTTCACGCTCGTCGCGGGCGGCCTGGCGTTCCTCGCGCCGCAGATACCGGGCATAGCGGCGGGCTTTGCGATCATCTGGTCGCTGGCGTGGCGCCGGCAGCATTCGGCCGTCGCCGCGATCGAGGAGCGCGACGGCGCGCGCTTCTACATCGAGCGCACCTCGCCCGTGCAGCCGATCTCACTCGAGCGCACTCCCGGTTTCAAGGCGCTGCGCCCCGAGCGCGTCAACGGCGCCGTCACGTGAGCGCCGCGCCGCCGGGCCCGGTGGACGTCCTGCTCGTGTCGCTCGGCTCCACCGCCGGCCTGCGCGCGGCAGACGAGGAGCTCGCGCGCTCGCTGCGCAGCGCCGGCGTGAGCGTCGCGCTGGCAACGGCGCGCCCGCCGCGCCCGCTGCGCACGCTCGCGCTGACCGACCTCGCGTGGGCGCTCGCCGCGCGGCGAGCGGCGAAAGCGCAGATCGAGCGCCTGTCGCCGCGCTCGGTCGTCTACTGCACCACGACCGCCGCGCTGCTGTGGCCGGCGCCGGGCGCGATCCGCTTCGACGCGCCGGCGGCGGGCAACCGGCCCGGGCGCGATGGGATCTGGCAGCGACCGCTCGAGCGCCGGCGCCTGGCCCAGGCGCCGCTGCTGCTCGCGCAGAGCGATGGCGCGCTGGGCGAGGCGCCGGCTAGCGCGCGCCGCGGCGCGCGCGCGTTGACCGTGCCGGTGGCCGTCGAGCCCTCGCAGCCGTCGCCAGCGCCCGCGGCGCGCGACATCGCCGCGATCGCCTACGCCGCCAACCCCGCCAAGAAGGGCATCGACCGCGTGCTCGCCGCATGGCGCGCGGTATCGCCGCGACGGCGAGCAGCTCGTGCTCGCCGGCGCGCCGGACGAGGATCTGCGGCGCATCGGGCGTCCACCCCGACGCGGACAGCGGTGCGCTCGGTCGGGGTGCTGGGCCGCGAGGACTATCGCGCGCTCTTGCGCCGCGCGCGCGTGTTCGTCTGCGCGCCGCGTCGCGAGGACTACGGCATCGCCCAGCTGGAGGCGCTCGCCGACGGCTGTCAACTGGTCACCACGCCCGCGCCCGGTCCCTACGCCGCGCTGCCGATCGCGCGCGAGCTCGACGCGCGCCTGGTCGGCGAGGACCTCGGCCGCGCGCTGCGCGCTGCGCTCGATGACCCCTCGCCGCAGTACGCCGAGCGCGCTAGTCGGGCGCTCGCGCCGTTTCGCCGAGAGGCTGTCGACCGGCTGGTCGCCGAGCAGCTAGTTCCGCGGCTGCTTGGCTAGCGCCGCCAGCTCGCTCCAGGGACGCGTGTTGGCGACCTGCTCGCTGGTCAGCCAGGCGCGGCGCGCGGTCGCCACCCCCCAGCGCATGTTGGCCAGCGTGCGCGTGCGATGGGCGTCTGAGTCGATCACTAGCAGCACGCCGGCAGCCGCCGCCGCGCGCGCATGCACGTCTGACAGGTCGCGGCGGTCGGGGTTGGCGTTGATCTCGAGCATCGTGCCGGTGCGCGCCGCGGCCTCGAACACCGCGTCGAGATCGATCGCGTAGGGCTCGCGGCGCTCGATCAGCCGACCCGTCGGATGGCCGATCGCGCGCACCAGCGGGTGCTCGATCGCGGCGATCATCCGCTCGGTCATCGCCTGTTCGCCCATCCGAAAGGCGGTGTGGACGCTCGCGATCACCCAGTCGAGCTCGCGCAGCAGCTCATCGTCGTAGTCCAACGAGCCGTCTGGCAGGACGTTGACCTCGCTGCCCGCGAGCAGCGCAATGCCGTCGATATCCGCGTCGGCCTCGCGCACGAGCTCGATCTGGCGGCGCAGCTGCTCGGGCGAGACGTCGTTGCCGAACCCGTGCGAGGCCGAGTGGTCGGTGATCGCCAGGTACTCATAGCCGCGTTCGCGCGCAGCGAGCGCCATCTCTGAGATCGTCGCGTGCCCGTCGGAGGCGACCGTGTGGCTGTGCAGATCGCCGCGCAGGTCGCCCGGCTCGATCAGGCGCGGCAGCCCGCTGCCGCCGTCGATGCGCGCCGCCTCGAGCTCTCCGCGGTTCTCGCGCAGCTCCGGCTCGATGTAGGCGAGCCCGAGCAGCGCGTAGACCTCCTGCTCTGTCGCGCACAGCGTGCTCTTGCCGGTCGCGTCGTCGAGCACGCCGTACTCGGAGACGTGCAGGCCGCGTCGCACGGCCGCCTCGCGCAGCGCCGCGTTGTGCTCGCCCGAGCCCGTGAAGTGCTGCAGCAGGTTGCCGCGCTGCGACGGCTTGGCGATCCTCAGGTCGACGCCGACGCCCGAGTGCGTGCGTCCGCGCGCGCCCGCCCTGCCCGCCGAGGCGACGCGCTCGATCTGCGGCAGCTTGGCGAGGCTGCGGGCCAGCGCGGTCGGCGCGCCGGTGACCGCGACCAGATCGATGTCCTTGACGCTGTCGGCCAGCCGTCGCGCGGATCCGGCGAGCGCCACGGCCGTGTCCGCGCGCGCGCTGCGCTCGCGCAGGCCCGCCGCGAGCTGCTCGCCGAGCTCGATCGCCGGCGCGAGCAGCAGCCTCGCGGGCGCCCGCTCGGCCTCTCCGGCGTCCAGCGCCGCGAGCACGCTCTGCTCGAACTTCGCGCCGAGACCGCGCACTTTGCGCACGCGCTGCGCGAGCGCCGCCTCGCGCAGCGCCGCCGGCGAGTCGACGCCGAGCTCTGAGTACAGCAGCCGTGTGCGCTTCGGCCCGACGCCCGGCAGCCGCGTGATCGCGATCAGACCCGCGGGGAACTTCGCCTTCAGCTTCACGGTCGCGGGGATCGACCCGGTGTCGGCCAGCGCGACGATCTTCTCCTGGAGCGTCGCGCCGATCCCCGCGAGCTCGGTCGCGCGCCCTTCCCGCGCGAGCATCGCGACGGGCACCGAGGCCTCGCGCACCGCCTTGGCGGCGTTGCGATAGGCGAGCACGCGGTGCACGATCGCGCCGTCGAGCTCATACAGGTCCCCGAGCTCGGCCAGCGCGTCGGCGATCGCACCGTTGGTGAGCTCTCCAGGCGCCATCCTGCGCAGGTTAGGGCGCGCGACCACACGCGAGCTGCGCGCGCACACGCGCCGGCGACAAGCGTCGCGAACGTGTGACTCAGCATCTAGGGTACGCCGACGCATGCCCGCTGAGCCCTGGCTGATCCTGCCGACATACAACGAGGCCGAGAACATCGAGGCGATCGTCGCCGCCGCGGGCGAGGTGCTCGCGCGCGCGGTCGGCCAGCCGCTGGACGCGGACGTCGCGCCGTCGCAGCCGGGCTTTCACATCCTGATCGTCGACGACGGCTCGCCGGACGGCACGGGCGAGATCGGCGACCGGCTGGCCGCCGAGAAGGCGTGGGTGCAGGTGCTTCACCGCTCGCAGAAGAACGGCATCGGCCCCGCCTACCTCGCGGGCTTTCGCCACGCGCTCGATCACGGCAGCGGGATATGTGATGGAGATGGACTCCGACTTCTCCCACGACCCCGCCGACCTCGCGCGCCTGCTCGCGGCGACCGATCCCAGCGCGCCCGACGGCGGGGCGGACCTGGCGCTCGGCTCGCGCTACGTGCCGGGCGGCGGCGTTACCGATTGGGGCTGGCTGCGGCGGTTCGTCAGCGAGGGCGGCTCGACATACGCGCGCTGGGTGCTCGGCCTGAAGGTGCGCGACCTGACGGGCGGCTTCAAGTGCTTTCGCCGCGAGGTGCTCGAAGCGATCCACTTCGACGGCGTGCGCTCGCAGGGCTACGCCTTCCAGGTCGAGCTGACCTATCGCGCCGCGCGCGCGGGCTTTCGCATCGTCGAGGTGCCGATCGTCTTCCGCGACCGCCAGCTCGGCCAGAGCAAGATGTCCTGGCGCATCGCCGCCGAGGCGATGTGGCTGGTGCCGCGCCTGCGCCTGCGCTGAGCGCCAGTTCGCGCATCGTTGTCACGTCGCAGGACCCGCCGCCGCGAGAACCCGCTGCGCGCCGGACGCCTCGGGCTGAGGGGCTCACGAACCCGCCCGGCCGCGCCGATGTAATGACGATGGCCACGCAGTCCTCGGCCTACGCGTTCCACTACGGGATGCGCCAGACGCGCCTCGCGCTGCGCTCCTGGCAGCGCGACCCCGGGCCGGTGCTCGGGGCCTGGGTGGCGGGCTCGGCCGTCGCGGCCGTCGGCCTGTTGCTCGCCGTGTGGGGCGTCGCGCTGCTCGACAGCGGCTACCAGCAGGTGCTCGCGCTGCGCCCGCCGTTCGCGGTCGGCGACGGCGCCGACGTGCTCGCCATCCTGATGAGCAACCTGCTCGTGCTCGCGCTGCACGCGATGGCCTGCGTCGCCGGGTTCATCGCCGGCAGCTCGCTGCCGCTGCAGGCAGAGGGTCGCACCGGCGTCTCGCGCTGGGTGCACGAAAACGGCGGACGCCTCGCGATCACTTTCGTCGCCTGCGCGACTGCGTTCTCGCTGAGCGCGCAGGCGTACGTGATCGGCCACTCGCTCGCCGGCGTCTCGCACTTCCTCGGCGTCGCGCCCGGCGTGCTGCTGCTGGGCGTGCTGCCGCATGCGCTGCTCGAGCTGATCGCGCTGTTCCTGCCGCTGGCCGCCTGGATCATCGCCAGCCGGCGCGGCGAGTGGGACCAGCTGCTGGCGGCGACCGCCGTGACCGTCGCGATCGCCGTGCCGATGCTCGTCGTCGCGGCGTTCATCGAGGTGTACGTCTCACCGCACCTGTTCACCACGCTCACCGGCATCCACCCGCCGATCGTGCGCGTCTCGCAGGGCTACATCGTCACCGTGCGCTGAGCGACGGCGTTCCGTCCCCTTTACTTTGTATAGTGATGGGTAAGCGAGCGACCAAGGAGATCAGCATGGCAGGCACTCTCAACCAAGTCACGGACACGAACTTCAACGCCGAGGTCATCGAAGCCGACGGCCCGGTGCTCGTTGACTTCTGGGCGCCCTGGTGCGGTCCGTGTCGCGTCGTCGGGCCGGTCCTCGAGGAGATCGCGTCAGAGCGCGACGACCTCTCGATCGTCAAGCTGGACATCGACGAGAACCCGCAGACGGCCGCGCGCTTCCAGGTCCTCTCGATCCCGACCATGATCCTCTTCAAGGGCGGCGAGCCGGTCAAGACCGTCATCGGCGCCTACCCGAAGAAGAAGATCGAGGCCGAGCTCGAATCGGCCCTCACCGCCGCCTAGCCACGGCACCGCCGCCCGACACACGCTTGTTCAGCGCTCGGCCGCCAGCAGGCTCCCAAGCGCCCGCTGCGCCATGCGGCGCCGGTCCCTCCTCCGGCTGGCCGCACGGTCCGAACGTCGCTCAGCGGCGTTCGGACCGGCGCAGTGCGATCGTCAGATCCAGCCCGTCGACAGTCGTCGTGCTCGCGGTAGTCGGCGCCCTCCAGCTCCGCCGACACCGCCAGCGCGACCTCGTCGCCGATGCCCAGGCCCACGGCGTCCTCGACGGCGCGCTCGTCGACCAGCGTGAGCTCCACCGCGAGCGTCTCGCCGCTCAGGTAGTCGCGGTGCGCGCGCGCGGCGCCGATCAGCGCCGCGTCGCCGTCGAGCGTCAGGTGCACGCGGTCCTCCACGGCCAGGCCGGCGCTCTTGCGCGCGTTCTGCACGGCGTGCACGATCTCGCGCGCGCGGCCCTCGCGGCGCAGGTCGTCATCGATCGCGAGGTCCAGCGCGACCGCGTGCGCGCCCTCGCGCTCGACGCTGTAGCCGTCGGGCGGGCGCATCGTCAGGATCACGTCGCCGGCTGAGAGCACGTGCTCGCGCCCGGCGACCGTCACGCCGATCGCCACGTCTCCGTCGCGCACGGCCGCCGCGACGCGCGTCGGGTCAAGCGCCGCGATCGCGTCCGCCGCGAGCGGCATGTCCTTGCCGAACAGCGGCCCGAGCGTGCGGTAGTTGGCCTTCACCTCATAGCTGCCGAGCTCCTCCGCGGCCGCGACGAAGCGCACGCGCCGCACGTTCAGCTCCTCGCGCACCACCTCCGCGAGCGCTTCGATCGCCTCGCGCTCGCGGCCGTGCGCGACGACGACCGCCTCGCCGAGCGGCTGGCGCACCTTGATCTTCGCCTTCCCGCGCGCGCCCAGCCCCAGGCGCACCGTCTCGCGCGCGAGCGCCATCGCCTGCTCGAGCGGCTCATCGCGCGCGGGCAGCTCCTCGGGCGCGGGGAAGTCGCAGAGGTGAACGCTCGCGAGCGTTCCGTCGAGGTTGTCGTAGATCTCGTCGGCGATGAACGGGCAGAACGGCGCGAGCAGCCTCGCCACGGTCACCAGGCACGTGCGCAGCGTCTGCGAACGCGTCGCGGTCGCCGTCCCAGAAGCGCCTGCGCGAGCGGCGCACGTACCAGTTGGACAGCTCGTCGACGAGCGCCGAGATCGCGCGCCCGGCCGTCGTCGCGTCGTAGGCGTCCAGCCGCTCGGCCACGACCTGCGCGGTGGCGGCCGTGCGCGACAGCGCCCAGCGGTCCAGCGCGTCCTGGCGGCACGTCCCTGCGCGGGGGCGCTCAGCTGCGCGGCCGAGGCGTGCGCGTAGAGCGTGTAGAAGTAGTACGTCGACCACAGCTGCTTGAGGAACAGCCGCACCCCCTCGGCGATCGCGTCGATCGAGAAGCGGTAGCCGTCCCACGGCTGCTTGGAGGTGAAGAAGTACCAGCGAAACGCGTCGGCGCCGTACGCGTCGAGCACCTGCCACGGCTCGACGGTGTTGCCCTTGGACTTGGACATCTTCTGCCCGTCGGCGTCGAGGATCAGCCCCAGGCACACGACGTTGCGGTACGGGCGCCGCGCGTCCCAGCAGCGTCGAGACCGCGAGCAGCGAGTAGAACCAGCCGCGCGTCTGGTCCTGCGCCTCGCAGATGAAGTTCGCCGGAAAGCCCTGCTCGAAGGCGAGCTCGTTCTCGAACGGGTAGTGGTGCTGGGCGAACGGCATCGAGCCCGAGTCAAACCACACGTCGATCACCTCGGGCACGCGCGTCATCGGCTGCCCGCACGGCGCGCGTCGCCGTCCTCGCCGTTCGGGCAGGAGAACGTCACGTCGTCGACGTAGGGGCGGTGGTGGTCGGCGAGGCTCGCGCCCGACAGCGCCTGCAGCTGCTCGAAGGAGCCGACCACGAGCCTGTGGCCGCGCTGCGCAGCGCCACACCGGCAGCGGCGTGCCCCAGTAGCGCTCGCGCGAGATCGCCCAGTCGACGTTGTTCGACAGCCAGTCGCCGAAGCGCCCGTGCTTGACGCGCGGCGGGTGCCAGGCGACGGTCTCGTTCGCGGCCAGCAGCTCATCGCGCAGCGCCGTCGTGCGCGATGTACCACGAGGTCTTCGCGTAGTAGATCAGCGGCGTGTCACAGCGCCAGCAGTGCGGGTAGGAGTGCTCGTAGGGCTGCGCGCGCAACAGCAGCCCGCGCTCGCCCAGGTCCTCGATCAGCTCGTCGGCCAGCTGCGCGTCCTTGACGAAGCGCCCCTCGTAGCTGCGTCCGCCGTAGCTGCGCACGCGCGCGTCGAACGTGCCGTCGGTGCTGACCGGGTTCAGCAGCGTGCCCGGCTGCTCGGGGTCGAAGATGCCTGCCGCCGCCGCCACGCGGTAGTCGTCCTCGCCGAACGCCGGCGCGATGTGCACGATCCCGGTGCCGTCGTCGGTCGTCACGAAGTCGTCGACCAGCAGCGGAAACGGCGCCGCTCTGCCCGGTGGCGAAGATCGGGCCTTCATAGGAGCCATAGCGCTCGCAAGCTCCTCGCCCGAGAACCGCTCGACGATCTCGGACGCGTCGCCGAGCACCGCTTTCACACGAGCCTCGGCAAGCACGAAAATATTCATCCTCGACCCGCACCCTGGCGTAGGTGGCCGTCGGCGAGACCGCGAGCGCGACGTTTCCCGGCAGCGTCCACGGCGTCGTCGTCCACACGAGCAGCCGCTCCTCGCCGCCCGCGACCGGGAGCTTCAGAAAGACGCTCGGATCGACCGTGTCCTCATAGCCGAGCGCCACCTCGTGCGAGGACAGCGTCGTCTCACAGCGCGGGCAGTAGGGCACGACCTTGTGACCCTCGTAGAGCAGACCGCGCCGGTCGATCTCAGACAGCGCCCACCAGACCGACTCGATGTAGCTCTCATCGAGCGTGCGGTAGGCGTGCTCGAGGTCGATCCAGAAGCCGATGCGCTCGGTCAGGCGGTCCCACTCCTGCAGGTAGGCGAACACCGACTCGCGGCACCGCGCGTTGAACTCGCCGATCCCGTACCGCTCGATTTCTGACTTGTGATGGATGCCGAGCTGCTGTTCGACCGCGATCTCGACGGGCAGGCCGTGGCAGTCCCAGCCGCCCTTTCGCTGCACGTGAAAGCCGCGCATCGTCTGAAAGCGCGGGTAGATGTCCTTGAACACGCGCGACAGAACGTGGTGGGAGCCGGGCGGGCCGTTGGCCGTCGGCGGGCCCTCGTAGAAGACCCACTCCGGCGCGCCCTCGCGCGCGCGCAGCGACTGCGCGAACACGTCGCGCTCGCGCCAGCGCTCCAGCACCTCGAGCTCCAGCTCGGGCAGCTCGCGGCGCGCATCGACGTCGCGCGGCGGGATCAGCGGGTGTCGGGGCGCGGCCGTCACGGGGCGGCCCATTGTAGGTGCGCGCCGCCCCGCGCACCCGCGTCGGTGCGAGCCTACGATGAACGATATGAGGCTGCGCCTGTACCACCACGCCGACGGCGCGCGCGTGGCCTACCGGGAGCTCGGCGCCGGCCCGCCGCTCGCGCTGCTGCACTCCGGGCTGCTGTCGCACAAGGAGTGGGAGCCGGCGGTCGAGCCGCTCGCCGATCGCTTTCGCGTCGTGCTGCCCGACCTGCCGCTGCACGGCGACTCCGAACACCGTCCGTCGCACCCCTACACGCTCGACTGGTTCGCCGACGTGCTCGCCGGCTTCAGCGCCGAGGTGCTCGGCCCGCGCCCGCTGCTCGCCGGCCACGCGGCGGGCGCCGAGATCATCCTGCGCGCGGTGAGCAACGGCGGCGTGCGCCCCGCGCGCCTCGTGCTGATGGCAAACCGCCTGCACGCGCCGCCCGCGCGCCCGGCGCTGCGCGCGAGCTGGCGCGCTCGCCGCGTGCGCCGGCGCGGTCCCGGGCCTGGACCTCCTGCTGTCGCACGGCACGCGCGTCGTGTTCACGCCCGCGCGCGCGCACGCGCCTGTCGGCTCGCGCCAACCCGGCCGCCGGCGACCTCGCGCGCCACGCCTTCGCCGACGTCCCCGGCGACTCGAGCCTCGCGCGCTCGTGGGCCAGGTGCGCACGGCGCTGGCCGCGCGGCGCACAGCGCGAGCTGCTCGAGCTCTACCCGCGCCTGGACATGCCCGTGCTGCTGCTGTGGTCCGACCGCGATCGCTTCCATCCGCTCGCGCCCGCCGAAGAGGCGCTCGCGCGCCTGCCCAACGGCCAGCTGCGCGTGCTGCAGAGCACGGGCTTCCTCGTCGCCTACGATGATCCGGTGGGTCTGGCGCGGGAGATCGTGGCGTTCTGCGGATAGGGTCTCGCTCGCCAACCAACAAGGAGAACCGATGCCCGACAAGCAGCTGTGGGGCGGCGAGACCGCCAAGGCCGTGGAGAACTTCCCGATCTCCGGCGAGACCGTGCCCGTGTCCGTCGTGCGCTGGCTGGCGCGCATCAAGGGCGCCGCCGCCCTCGTCAACGGCGAACTCGGGCTGATGCCAAAGCGCAGCGCGTCGAGCATCGCCAAAGCCGCAGCCGAGATCGCAGCCGGCGAGCACGACGCGCAGTTCCCCATCGACGTCTTCCAGACCGGCTCGGGCACCTCGACGAACACCAACGCCAACGAGGTCATCGCGCGCCTCGCCGGCGAGCGCATCCATCCAAACGACCACGTCAACATGGGCCAGTCCTCAAACGACGTGTTCCCCTCGGCCGTCCACCTCGCCGCGCTCGACGTCGCCCAGAACGAGCTGCTGCCCGCGCTCAAGGAGCTCGAGCGGTCCTTCGCGCGCAAGGCGAAAAGCTTCAAGAACATCGTCAAGTCCGGTCGCACGCACCTGATGGACGCCGTGCCCGTCACGCTCGGGCAGGAGTTCGCCGGCTACGCCGCGCAGATGGCGCTCGCCCAGGAGCGCGTCTCCTCGGCGCTCGTGCACGTCGGCCAGATACCGCTCGGCGGCACCGCCACCGGCAGCGGGCTGAACACCCACCCGCGCTTCGCCGAGCGCGTGCGCGCACGCCTGAAGCGCGAGTCCGGGCTGCGCCAGATCGCCGCGCCGCTCGACCACTTCGAGGCGCAGGCCAGCCGCGACGCGCTCGTCGAGCTCTCCGGCGCGCTGAAGGTGCTCGCCGTGTCGCTCACGAAGATCGCCGGCGACCTCGCGCTGATGGGGTCGGGCCCGCGCGCGGGCATCGGCGAGCTGCTGCTGCCCGAGCTGCAGAAGGGCTCCTCGATCATGCCCGGCAAGGTCAACCCGGTCATCCCCGAGGTCGTGCTGCAGGTCTGCGCGCAGGTGATCGGCAACGACACCGCGATCACCGTCGCCGGCTCGCAGGGGCAGTTCGAGCTCAACGTGCGCATCCCGCTGATCGCGCGCAACCTGCTGCAGTCCCTGCAGCTGCTCAGCTCCACGTCGCGCGTGTTCGCCGAGAAGTGCGTCGACGGCATCGAGGCCAACAGGGCCGGCGCCGCCGCGTCGGCCGGCGCGACGCTCGCCGTCGCGACCGCGCTCAACGGCGCGATCGGCTACGACAAGGGCACCGAGATCGTCAAGCGGGCGACCGCCTCCGGTCGCCCGCTGCGCGAGGTCGCGCTCGAGGCCGGCGTCGATCCCAAGCTCTACGACGAGACGATCGACCTGCGCCGCATCGCGCGCGGCAACCAGCCGGCGAGGTGATCGCGCACGGCCTGCGAGAGGATGGTTCGCGGTCGCCCACTTCGCCGGCGTCGGCCGCGCTCGCCGCGCTGGCGCTCTGTGCTCGCGCTCGCCGCGTGCGGCGCGTCGGCCCCGACGAGCAGCCGAGGCGGCCTCGCAGCGCTGCGGCGCGGCCGCGCCGGAAACGCTCGCGCAGACCGCCGGCGCGGTCGCCAAGCAGATCTACAACCGCGAGCTCGCGAGCTCTGAGGTCAGAGCCGACCAGCGCGAGGTCGAAGGCTTCCCGCCGCTGCTCAGCGCGCTCTCCAGCGGCGATCGCGCCGGCGCGCAGGCGGCCGTCACGACGCTCGTCTACTCCCACACGCACATCGTGCGCCTGCGCGTCACACAGGGCTCGACGCTCATCGCAGACGTCGGCGGCCCCTACATCGTCGCGCCGGTCGGCGGGTCGCTTCGCTTCGACGGGCACACGGTCGGGCACTACGTGCTCTCCGTCCAGGACGACCTCGGCTACGTCAAGCTCGAGACGCGCTTCATCGACGCGCCGCTCATCCTGCGCGTCGGCTCGACGCGCATCCCCGTCGAAGGCACGCTCGCGCCGGGCCCGTCGAGCATTCCCGATCACGGTCCCGTCACCTACGCCGGCACGCGCTATCAGGCGTTCTCGTTCGACGGCAAGGCCTTCCCGACCGGCACGCTGCGCATCTCGCTGCTGCTGCCGTGCCGGGCACGCTCGCCGCCAGCAGCTGCGCGACGATCCGCGTCGACGAGCTCGAGCACATCGCCCAGCTGGTGCTGGGGCGCTTCCAGCACGACGGCGCCCCCGCCTCCGCCTTCGTCGACTCGATCGCCAGCCTCACCGGCGGCCTCAGCTTCGTGCGCCGCGGCTCTCACCAGATCGCCGGCAAGCACGACGCCCGGGCCGCGCCCTGCCGACAGCGGGCACGGTGCGCTACCACGGGCGTGAGCTACACGGTCACCTCGTTCGTCGCGGCCGCGCCGCAGGCGGGCGTGCGGGTCTATCTGCTCGTGCCCAGCTAGCTCAGCGGGCTCGGCATCGCTTTGAACAGCGGCGCCACGACGCTCACGGCCGGCTTGGCCGCCGCGCCGTAGGTGAACAGGCCCTTCTGGTTGAGCCCCTCGATCAGCCGCAGGTGCGGCAGCGAGGAGTGGATCGAGCCGCCCTCGAAGGTCGGCTCGAGCGGGTAGTCGCGCAGCACCCAGATGAGCATGCCGCTGAGCTGCGGGTCGCCCTTGTAGACGGCGATGTGGCGCGCGAGCAGGCGCGACTGGAAGGAGTAGCTGCCCGGGCTGCCGCTCGGGTTCAGCGCGTTTGATTCCGCGCCGAACTCGCTGATCACGAGCACCCTGCCGGCGAACGTGCGCCCCATCGCCGCCAGCCGCGCGCGCATTTCGGCGCTCTGGCGCGCGGGCGAGGCGTTGGGATGGTCATACCAGCCGGTGTAGTCGGTCTCGGCGATCGCGTCGACGTGGGCATACAGCGAGCCCGGCTGCCGCGGCGGGTGATCGCCCCACACGTCCACCGCCACCAGACGCGTGTCGTCGCGCGCGTGCAGCCAGCTGGTCAGCGACTGCACGTAGCGCACCTCGTCGGAGTCGCGGCCGTTGCCGGCGACCTCGTCGACGAGGTTCCACGCGATCACCGACGGGTGCAGCTGCTCGGCGATCGCGGCCGTGCGCGCCTGCGCCTCGGCGTCGCGCAGCAGCGCCGGCGTGTCCGAGTACCAGTTGCCCGCCCCTTCGACCGGCCCGATGCCCTGCCACACGAGGATGCCCGCCGCGTCGAGCTTTTCCAGCAGCCCCGGGTCGAGCGGGTGCTGGGCGCGCGCGGCGTTCGCGCCGATCGCCTTGAGCTCTGAGACGATCTGGCTCTGATCGTTGGAGGTCAGCGCGTCGCCGCGCCCGACCGCGTCCTCCTGGATCGTCGCGCCGTGCAGCGTCAGCCGCACTCCGTTGAGATACATGCGCCCGCCGTGCCAGGTCAGCTGGCGCAGGCCCACGCGCGCCGAATAGCTGCTCTCCTGGCCGATCGCGAGCGTCAGCTGGTAGAGGTTGGGGCTGCTCGGCGACCACAGCGCCGGGTCTTCGACGGTCACGCTCGTGCTCGCCGCAGCGCTCTGGCCGTGCGCGAGCGTCACGCTCGCGAAGTGCAGCGCGATCGTCTGCGAGCCGTGTGTGAGCGTGCCTTCGGGGGTGATCGCGCGCGCCGGCCCGTCGTTTGTCACCTGCACGCCGAGCGTCACCGTCGCGCTGCTTGGCGCCCGGTTCGTCGGGCGTCAGCGTAGTCGAGATCGTCGGGCTCGACAGCTCGCTTTCGCCGATCTCGCGCACGTCGACCTCGCCGTCGATGCCGCCCCAGTTGAACCACGTGCGGTGAAAGCCGGCTTGCGACTGCGCGTTCGGGTCGCGCCAGTCCACGCGCACGACCAGCGTGTGCTCGCCCGACGCCAGCTTGGCGCGCACTTCAAAGGGCAGGTAGGAGCCCTCGTGCGTGCCGAGCGCGTGCCCGTCGACCCACACGCTCGCCTTGAAGTTCGCCGACTGAAAGCTCACCGCGTAGGTGCCCGCGCTGGGCGCGTCAAGGCTCGTGCGATACCAGGCGACCGAGCCTTCGTAGTTGCGCGCCCCGGCCTTGCCCTCGAACTGCGTCGGGTCGATCACGTCGGGGACGCTCACCGTGCTCCCGCCGAAGCCTCCGCGCTGCCAGCCGCGCGCCAGACCGCGGTTTGCGGGGTCGGTGCGCAGCGTCCAGCGCGTCAGCGCCGTTCGCCCGCCCGGGCCTTCGGCGATGCTCGACTGGCTGGAGAGCACCTGCACGGCCGCCGGCTCCGGGCGCGCCGAACCCGGCGAGAGCAGGTCCAGCGCGGCCGCCGCCAGCAGCGCGGCGAGCGCGATCGCCGTGGTCAGGCCGTTGAGCCTCGGTTTTCGCGCCGTGCGCGCGTGGCATCGCCTTCATTCAACAGCGCGCGGCGGCGATCAGAGCGGCGCGACCTCGACGTCCGCCGCTTGCAACTGCCCGAGCAGCAGGCCCGCGCCGGCCTTCGACAGCGGCTCGTTGAGGTTGCCGCACTTGGGCGACTGCACGCACGAGGGGCAGCCGTCGGCGCACGGGCACTCCGAGATCAGCCGCCGCGCGTCGCCGCACAGCTGCTCAAAGCACGCGAACGCCGTGCGCGTGATGCCCACGCCGCCGGGATGGCCGTCGTAGATGAAGATCGTCGGGCAGCCCGTCTGCGGATGCATGTTCGTCGACAGCCCGCCGATGTCCCAGCGATCGCACATCGCGATCAGCGGCAGCACGGCGATCTGCGCGTGCTCGGTCGCGTGCAGCGCGCCCAGCAGCGAGGCCAGGCCGACCGCCTCGGCGAGCTCGTCGGCGTCGAGCTCGAACCACAGCGCCTGGGTGGGGAAGCTCGTCTGCGGCAGATCGAGCGCGACGAGATCGACCTGCGAGTGGTCGCTGAGCAGCTTTCGCTGGTAGGCGAGCACGGTCTCCGACACGCTCACCTCGCCGAAGCTGAGCGTCACGCCGAGCGCCTCGCGGCGGTCGAGCAGGCGTTCGATCGTCGGTCTGCGTCTCGCGCTTGGGCTGCGTGTACCAGTCGCCGTCGAACGGCGACACGAGCGCACGGCGATGGGCGAGATCGAGCTCGCGCACCTCATAGGAGCGCCCCTGATGCAGGTAGATCGCGCCGTCGTGCACCGTCGAGTAGGCGCGCGCCGCCTCGGTCTGGCCGAGCAGCTCGCCCGAGGAGACGTCGACGATCGCAAAGCTGTCCGGCGAGGCCGAGCGCAGCGAGACTTCGCCCGCCGGGTAGCGGTCGGCGCGGCGCGGAACGTAGCTGTCGCGGGCGAGCTCGTGCTCGGCGGCGCCCGCGCGGCGCCCGCCGGCGCTTCGCGCGCGCAGCTCTCCCGCGCTCACCAGCTGCTGCGCATAGGCCTCCCAGCGCGGGCCGAGGTACTGTGCGTCCTCGCTCGCGAGCGGGCCCTCGTGCGCGGCGCAGCAGAGATGCGCCGCGTAGATCAGCGGGCTCTCGTGGTCGAGGATCGCCGCCTCGACGGGGCGGTCGAGGAACTCGTCGGGGTGGCGACAGAAGAATTGATCGAGCGCGTCCTCGCCGGCGACGTACACCGCCAGGCCGCGCCGCCTGCGCCCCGCGCGTCCCCACATCTGGCGAAGCGACGCGACGGTGCCCGGGAAGGTCACGACGACCGCCGCGTCGAGCTCGCCGACGTCGATGCCGAGCTCCAGCGCGTCGGTCGTGATCACCGCGCGCAGCTCGCCGCGCATCAGGCGGCCCTCGAGCTCGCGTCGCTGCTGGGCGGTGTAGCCGGCCCGGTAGGGCACCACCAGCTCGGCCAGCTCGGGGCGCGAGTCGCCGAGCTCCTGCCTGACCAGCCGGCTCAGCAGCTCTACGCCCTTGCGCGACTTCATGAAGCAGATCGTGCGCGCGCCTTCTGCCACCAGGCGCGCGAGCAGCTCCGCCGCCTCGCCGAGCGCCGAGCGCCGCGCGCCGGAGACCTCGTCCGTCAGCGGCGGATTCCACATCGCGATCCGCCGCGCCGGCGCCGGCGATCCATCGTCGTCGACCAGCGCGACCGGCTCCAGGCCGGTGAGGCGCTCGGCCAGCTCGCACCGGGTTTGCGATCGTCGCCGACGTCAGCAGAAAGCGCGGCTGGGTGCCGTAGGCGGCGGCGATCCGTCGCAGCCGGCGCAGCACGTTGGCGACGTGCGAGCCGAAGACCCCGCGGTAGACGTGCGCCTCGTCGATCACGACCACGGCGAGGTTGGAGAAGAGGTCTTCCCACGCGGCGTGGTTGGGCAGGATGCCGACGTGCAGCATGTCCGGGTTGGTCAGCACGAGGTTGGCGTCCTTGCGGATCTGCGCGCGCGCCTGGCGCGGCGTGTCGCCGTCGTAGATCGCCGGGCGCACGCGCTTGGTCAGGCCGAACGTCGCCAGCGCGCGCGCCTGGTCCTGCGCGAGCGCCTTCGTCGGATACACGTACAGGGCTCGCGCGCGCGCGTCTCGGCAGAGCACGTCGAGCGTCGGCAGGTTGAAGCACATCGACTTGCCCGACGCGGTGCCCGTGGTGATGATCGTCGGCCCCGCCCAGGCGGAGTGGATCGCCTGCGCCTGGTGGGCGTAGAGCTGGTCGATCTCAAGGCGCTCCAGGGCGGCGAGCACGTCGGGATGCAGCTCGCGCGGGGGCGCCACGAGGCTCGCGCGCCCGGGCCCTTCGCGCGCCTCGCGCACGAGTCGCCCATCGGCGAGCCCCTCGTCCAACAGCGCGCTCCAGGGCTCGATCTTGCGATCCTGCTTGGCCACGGCTTGCGATAGTAGAGGCGATGGACAGCTCCTCCGGCGGGCGCCCGGCGCAAACGCGCACGTTCCACCATTCGCGCTACACGCCCGAGCAGCTCGCCGCCGCGCGAGCGCAGCGCGGCCTGCGCGTGTCGGTCTGCCTGCCCGCGCGGCAGTGCGCCGCCACCGTGGGAGCGATCGTCGCCACGCTCGACGATCTTCGCGCGCGCGGCGTGCTCGATGAGGTCGTGGTCGTCGACGCCGCCTCGCGCGACGGCACCGCGCGGGTCGCCGAGCGCGCCGGCGCGGTCGTGCTGCAGGAGGCCGAGCTGATGCCCGAGCAGGGTCCGGTGCTCGGCAAGGGCGACGCGATGTGGCGCGCGCTGCCGGCGCTGGCGGGGGAGCTCGTCTGCTTCATCGACGCCGACAGCGAGGATTTCTCCGCGCACTTCGCGACCGGGCTGCTCGGCCCGCTTCTGTGCGAGCCCGACGTCGCGTTCGTCAAGGCCTTCTACCGCCGCGCGCTGCGCCACGGCGAGACGACGCTGCCCGAGGGCGGCGGGCGCGTCAACCATCTCACCGCGCGCCCGGCGCTAGCAGCTGTTCTACCCGCCGCTAGCCGCCATCCGACAGCCGCTCGCGGGCGAGGTCGCCGCGCGACGCGACCTGCTGTGGAGCGTGCCCTTCACGACCGGCTACGGCGTCGAGACGGCGATGCTGATCGACGTCTGGCGCGCGGTCGGTCTGCAGGGAATCGCGCAGGTCGATCTCGACGAGCACCGCAACCGCAGCCAGCCGCTGTCGGCGCTCACGCCGATGGCCTTCGCCGTGCTCGCGACGATCGCCGAGCGCCTGCGCCGCGAAGGGCGCCTGAGCGAGCACGACGCCGCGATCGCGCGCGACGATGCGCCCGTGGAGCGCCCGTCGCACGCCAGCCTGGCGGGGCGGGAGGCGGCGTGACGGGCGCCGCGGCGCCGCGCTGCATGTACGTCGACCTGGACGGCACGCTGCTCGGACGCGGCGCGTCGCTGCTGCACGACGGCGAGGGGAAGGTGTCGATCGAGGGCGTGCGCGCCGTGCAGGCCTGCCTGCGCGCCGAGGTGGAGGTCGTGCTGATGTCAGGTCGCCGACGGCTGCAGGTGCACGAGGACGCGCGGCTGCTCGGCCAGAGCTCCTACATCTTCGAGGCGGGCGCGTGCGTCGTGCTCGGATCGCAGACGCCCTCGGGCTGGGCCGACGCCCGTCCGGCCGCCTCCGAGGAGCACTGGCTGACCGGCGATCTGCAGCCGGGCGAGCTGACGATCGCCGAGCAGATCGAACGCTCCGGCGCGCCCGACCTGCTGCTCGAGCTCTACCCCGGGCGCCTGGAGCACCACGAGCCGTGGCATGTCGGGCGCGAAGTCTCGCACCTGTTCAGGGGTCTCGTCGACGTCGCCGAGGTGGACAGCGTCCTGCGCGAGCACGGGCACGACGATCTGCGCCTCGTCGACAACGGCGTCGTCAACCGCCGCTCGCCGGCGCTCGCCGACCTGCCGCACGTGCGCGGCTATCACCTCGTGCCCGCCAGCGCCTCCAAGGTCGCCGCGGTTGGCCTGCACAGGCGCGCTCGCGGCTACGCGCGCGAGCAGACATTCGCCGTCGGCGACTCGCGCGAGGACCTCGCCTGCGCCGCCGAGGTCGCGGTCTTCTGGCTGGTCGCAAACGCGGTCGCGCGCGACCCATCGATCCGCGATGCGATCGCGCCGCACGAGAACGTGCGCATCACCGAGTCAGGCCACGGCGCCGGCGTGTACGAGGCCGTCGTCAGCACGCTCATGCAGTGACGACGAACCAGCTTCGCGGGCGCGGTCGCTCAGCCGTCGATGATGCCTTCGCGCTTCTCCTCCTCGTACAGGCGCTCGACGACGAACTCCTTGAGCAGCGTCTGGTAGCCGATGTTGCGCGCGGCCGCCAACGTCCGCAGCCTTTTGAGCGTGAACTGGTCGAAGCGCACGGCGATCGGCGTCGTGCGTCCGGGGCGGATGGCGTCCTGCATGCGCAGGATCTTCTGGCGCCTGTCCTCCTGCTCGAAGAACTCGTCGGGATCCAGCGACAGGCCTTTCACCGGGTCGACTTCTTCGGCGCGGCGAGTCATTGCAGTGTCTCCTTTTTGGCGAGTGAGAGCTATGGTAGATACGGCGAGATACTATCGCTATACGGACGGGTGTGCTCAGGAGGCGCTCAGGCAGGCTCAGGCAGCGCTCGGCGCCGAGGCGGCTCAGCGCGCCAGCGACTTTTGTAGCGGGATGTGACCAACACGGTGTAGGGTGCGGCGTCTGGGCATGGCCGAATCAGGAGTAGGTTCCGGCCTGGCTTGGACCGCGCGTGGGGGCGGCGCTGTCTTGTCGCCCCGGCGCGTGGGGCCTGTGCCAACTCGCCGAGCAGCATGGCGACTCCGGCGCTCGAGCCCTGCCTAGGCGCCCGGCGAGTCCTCCGGCTTGATCCGCTTGCGCCCCTTGTGGTCGGTGCGGCCGGTCCCGATGCACTCGCGGCAGACGATCCACTTGCCCTCCGGCTCGGCCTCGAACCAGGTCCAGCCCACGCCGGTGCACATCGAGCACCGGTCCTTCTCGGCGATCAGGCGATCGCTCTGCGTCATCGGTCGAGGCTGTGTCGCACGATGCGGCGAGTTTACGCCACGCAAGGCCCTCAGTCCGGCTCGCGGCCGCCGCGCGACAGCCACCGGCGCAGGCGCTGCCACAGCCCCGGCTTGCGTCCTCGTCGCCAGCGCGCCGGCGGTGGCACGGTGGCGCGCACCAGCGCGACCCAGTCGGCGAGCGGCAGCTCGCCGGAGATCAGCCGCCCGAGCGCGCCGGTGACCGGGGCCTGCACGCCCGCGCGCGCCAGCGCCGCGCACAGCAGCGGCACCGACTCCAGGGCCTCGACGGCCTGGCCGACTCGCTGCGGGATCTCCGCGGCGGGCACGCCGGCGGCGAGCAGCTCGCCCGCGCGCCGGTTGCGGCTCTCGCGCGCGAGCGCGGTCGCGACGAGATCTCCCGCGCCGGCGAGGCCGATCATCGACTCCGGGCGCGCGCCGAGCCCCTCGGCGTAGCGCCACACCTCGGCGAAGATGTGCCCGGCCGCCGCACCCGCCGCGTTCAGCCCCTGCGCCTCGGTGGCGCCGGCGGCGAGCGCCGCGGCGTTCTTCGCGGCGCCCGCGAGCTCCACGCCGAGCGGGTCGTTTGACTGCTCGCACACGACGCCCGCGCGCGTGAACAGCTGCGCGATCGCGTGCGCGAGGTCCTCCGACGCGCTGGCCGCGACGAGCGCCGCGCCGGCGTGCACCATCTCCTGCGCGTGCGCCGGGCCGCCGACGCACGCCACGCGCTCGTGTCCAAAGCGCGCGCTGAGCATCGCGGTCGGCGGCAACCCGAGCGGCGGCACGAGGCCCTTGGCGACCGACACGATCGCGGTGCGCCGCGCGAGCCCCGCGTCGGCGAGCGTCGCGATCACCTCGCCCAGCCCGTGCGAGGGCACCGCGAGGAAGACGTAGTCAGCGCGCGCGACGCCGGAATCGGCCGGCTCGATGCGCAGCTGCGATGGCAGCTGCACGCCGGGCAGGTAGACGCGGTTCTCGCGCTCTGACTGCAGCAGCGCGGCCTGCTCGCGAGTGCGCGTCTGAAGCGTCGTGCGCGAGCCGCCGCGCGTCAGCAGCACGGCGAGAGCGGTGCCGAATGACCCCGCTCCGATCACCGTCGTGCGCGTCGTGCCCGGTGTGGGCAGCGAGCGTGCGCGCGGGCGCGAGGCGGGCGATCCGCCGGGCTGCGTCGAGGATGCCGTCGCTGATTGGGGGCTCAGCGGCGAGACCGGCTGCGGCGCTGGCGGGGGCTGTGGCTCTGCCATCTGGGCAGCGAGCCTAACGGTCTGCCTGCGCCGAGCACGCGGCCCGCGCGGCGCGCTATCGGCGGGTGATCTCCGAGCACGCAGCCCCGGGCGGCGTGCTATCGGCCGGCGATCTACAGCAGCCCCGCGAGCTTGCGCCCGGCCGCGGCCAACGAGCGCGAGCTCGCTGCGAGCAGGATCGTCTGCAGATCGAGCACGCGCGCGTCGAACAGGCTCAGGCGGTTGTCAGCCGTCACCGCGTAGGCCGGCACGCCCGCCTGGCGAGCGCGCGTCGCGACCTCAAACGCGGCGCTGCCCTGCAGCGACCGCTCCTGCAGGCACTCGCAGGCGACGATCACCGCGCGCGCGGCGCGCATGCGCGCGTCGAAGTCGAGCTCGTCGAGATGGCGCCGCAGCGCGCCGTCGCGGTCTTCGCGCTCGACCTGAAGCGGGCAGGCGTCTGGCGCCGGCGCTCCGCCCGCGCGCAGTCCTCTCGCGATCCCCTGCGCGACGCGCGGCGCCGTCAGCCCGGCGCCCATCGCGCAGGCAGCGACGAGCGCCCGCGTGGGGATCACAACGGCCATGGCGGGCGGTGTCGATGGCCGCTTGCTCGTGCCTGGCGCGTGTGGCTGATCACGATCGGGCATCCTTCCAGGATGGCCGCCAAGAGCGAGCACGCGATCGTGGACGTCTGCGGCCACGAGCTGCGCGTGAGCAACCCGGCCAAGCTGTTCTTCCCGGGTGAGCGCGACGGCGGCCGCGGCGCGGGCGTGACGAAGCTCGACCTCGTCGACTACTACGTGCGCTGCGACGAGGCGGTCGTGCGCCACCTGCGCGATCGCCCGACGGTGATGAAGCGCTGGGTCGACGGCGTGCAGGGCAAGCCGTTCTTTCAAAAGCGCGTGCCCGACAGCGCGCCGGAGTGGCTGCAGACCGCGACGGTCACGTTCCCCAGCGGCCGTCACGCGCGCGAGCTCGTGCCCAACGACGCGGCGCATCTCGTGTGGGGGGTCAACCTCGGCGTCATCGACTGGAACCCGTGGCCGGTGCGCCGCGAGGACCTCGACCACCCGGACGAGCTGCGCATCGACCTCGATCCCTGCCCCGACGTGCCGTTCTCAGAGGTGCGCGAGGTCGCGCTCGGCGTGCGCGAGGTGCTCGAGCAGCACGAGCTGATCGGCTTCCCGAAGACGTCGGGGTCGCGCGGCATACACGTCTACGTGCGCATCGCGCCCGGCTATGACTTCCAGGACACGCGCACGGCGGCGCTCGCGCTGGCGCGCGAGGTGGAGCGGCGGATGCCCGGGCGCGCGACGAGCCGCTGGTGGAAGGAGGAACGCGAGGGCGTGTTCATCGACTACAACCAGAACGCCCGCGATCGCACGATCGCGTCCGCGTACTCGGTGCGCGCGGTGCCGGACGCGCGCGTCTCCTGCCCGCTGACGTGGGACGAGGTCCCCGACGTGGATCCCTCCGAGCTGCGCCTGGACACCGTTCCCGCGCGCCTGCGCGAGCGCGGCGACCCCGCAGCCGACATCGACGAGCACGCGGGGCGCCTGGAGGCGCTGCTGGAGCTCGCCGCGCGCGATGAGCGAGAAGGGCTCGGCGACGCCCCCTGGCCGCCGCACTTTCGCAAGCAGAAGGGCGAGCCCAAGCGCGTTCAGCCAAGCCGCGCGCGCCGGGAGACGGCATGAGCCTCGCGCTCTCGCCGCCCGTCAAGCCCCAGCTGGCGCTTTCGCGCAAGGAGCTGCCCCTCGGCGAGGAGTGGGTGTATGAGGTCAAGCTCGACGGCTTTCGCTGCCTGGCGTTCGTCGACGGCGAGGACGTCTTCCTGCAGTCGCGCAGCGGCAAGCCGCTCGGGCGCTACTTTCCCGAGCTCGTGCTCCCGCGGGGGCGCTACGTGCTCGACGGAGAGATCGTCGTGCGCGGCGCCGACGGGCGCGAGGACTTCGACGCGCTCGGGCAGCGCATCCACCCGGCGGCCTCGCGCGTGCAGCGCCTCGCCGAGGAGACGCCCGCCGTGTATGTCGCGTTCGATCTGCTCGCGCGCGAGCAGCGCTCGCTGCTGCAGCTCGGCTTCCAGGAGCGCCGCGCCGAGCTCGAGCGCCTGCTCGCGCAGGATGGCTTCGCCGACGCGCCCGTCGAGTTGATGGTCTCCACGTCTGCCGCGCAAGACGCCCGCCGATGGCTGGTCGGCGCGGAGGGCGCGATCGCCAAGCAGCGCGCCGCGACCTACCGGCCGGGAGAGCGCAAGGGCATGGTGAAGGTAAAGCGCGTGCGCACGATCGACGCGGTCGTCGCCGGCTGGCGTCCGGGCAAGGAGCCCGACACCGTCGGCGCGCTGATCCTCGCGCTCTACGACGGCGAGCAGCTGCGCGTCGTCGGGCACTGCTCGGGGCTGCGCGCGAGCGAGAAGAGCCGCCTCGTGTCGTTCCTCGCGCCGTATGAGACGGGGCAGCGCGGCAGCGCGGACCCGAGTCGCTGGAGCGCCGGTCGAGAGCTCGAGTGGGTGCAGCTGCGCCCGGAGCTCGTCGTCGAGATCGACTTCGACCACGTCTCCGCCGGGCGCATCCGCCACGGCGCCAAGCTGCGCCGCTGGCGCGAGGACAAGAGCCCGCGCGAGTGCACGTTCGAGCAGCTCTCCAGCTGACCCTCTGCAGCTGACCGCTGCGCCCGACCCGCGCCGGCGCTCGGCGCGGCGACGGCCGTCGTCTAGCATCACCGCCATGACGACCGAGACGGCGACCGTCGCCGAGGAGGAGTACCTGCAGATCCTCTTCTGGCTGCAGGAGGCCGGGCTGCCGATGACCGGCGCCAACATCTCGCGCGCGATGCAGCTGTCGGCGCCGACGGTGCACGAGATGGTCGGTCGCCTGGAGCACGACGGATACATCACCCGCGCCAGCGATCGCACGATCGCCTTCACCCTGACCGGCGCCGAGCACGCCGAGCAGATCGTGCGCCGCCACCGGCTGATCGAGCGCTTCCTCACCGACGTGCTCGGTGTGCCGTGGGACGAGGTGCACGAGGAGGCCGAGCGCCTGGAGCACGCGATGTCGCCGGTGCTCGAGGAACGCATGCTCGCCGCGATCGGCGACGCCAAGACCTGCCCGCACGGGCACCCGATCGTCGCCGGCGCGCGCCTGGCGGGGGTGCCGCTCGCAGACGTCGAGGTGGGCGCCGCCGTGCGCGTGCTGCGCTTTGAGAACGAGGCCGAGGACCTGCTGCATTATCTCAAGGGCACGGGGCTGGAGCCGGGCCTGGAGGGAACGCTGGCCGAGCGCGACGCAGAAGGGGTGGTCGTGCAGACCGCCGACGGGCGCCGCTGCGTGGTCACGCCGAGCGTCGCCGAGACGGTGTCGGTGATCGCCGATCCCTCGCCGCCACAGCGCACCGCGCTGCCCGAGCAGCTCGTGCTCGGCCAGCGCTACGGCCGCTAGCCCAGCGAGCGGTACGCGTCGGCGAGGCGGGCACGCCCTCCTCGATCTGCTCGGGCGTGACGCCCGAGTAGGCCAGGCGCAGCGTGTTCTCGCCACCCTCCAGCAGGAAGTCGGTGCCCTTCACGAACGTCACGCCGCGCTCGCCGGCGGCGTCGAACAGCGCGTGCACGTTCGTGCCGGGCGGCAGCGTCACCCACATGAAATAGCCGCCCTGCGGCGCGACGAACTCGGCGTCGGGCAGCTCGCGTCGCAGCGCGTCGCCCAGCGTGGCAGCGCGCTGTGAGAGCGCGGCCTTGACCGTCTCGATCGAGCGCTCGATCGCGCCCGAGGCGCAGAACTCATAGACGATCGCCTCGGACACCATGTTCGGCGAGATGTAGGTGTTCGTCGCCTGCGCGACGATCGCGTCGATCACGTCGCGCGGCCCGATCAGATAGCCCACGCGCACGCCCGGGCAGACCGTCTTGGTGAACGACGACGCGTAAACGACGCGGTCGGGGTCGAGCGAGACCATCGTCGGGATCGGCTCGCCGCTGAAGCGCAGCTCGGCGTAGGGGTCGTCCTCGAGCACGAAGAAGCCGTGCTGAGCGGCAAGCGCCAGCAGCGCCTGGCGCTTGGCCAGCGAGAGCGTGTAGCCGGCCGGGTTCTGGAAGTTGGGGATGATGTGCGCGAGCTTGGGTTCCACGCCGCGCCCCAGCAGTCGCCCGAGCGAGTCCGTGTCGATGCCATCGGGCTCCAGCGCGACGGCGTGCACGTTGGCGCCGCGGCGGCGCAGCGACAGCAGCGTGCGGTCATACGTCGGGCTCTCGACGATCACGTCGTCGCCGGTGCGCACGAGCTGGTCGAACAGGAACGCGTCGGCCTGCAGCGAGCCGTTGGTCACGAACACCCGCTCGGGCTCGACGCCGTGGCGGTCGGCGACCCAGGCGCGCAGGCGCGGGTAGCCAACCGACGTTCCATACGCGGTCGCGCCCGCCGGGTCGCTGTCGAACGCGCGCACCGCAGCGTCGCGCAGGCCCTGCACGTCGATGATGTCAAGCGATGGAACGCCGCGCGCGAAGGAGATCGTGGGACCGGTGGGAGTTGGCATAGCGGCGAAGCTTAGGCGTCCGAGCAGCTCGTCGTAGTCGTGGGTCAGCTCGCGCGCGACGTACTCGAGCCGTTCGCGAAAGCCGAGCAGCTCGGCCGCGCTCGGCGGGCGATCCGGCACGGGCGCGGACGGGCGCTCGCGAAGGCCGTGCGCCGCCGGCGCACCGGCGGGCGGCTGTCCGAGCGGCTCATGCGCGGGTTGTGGCGGCGCGGGCGGCGGCGGCGCGGGCGGCGGCTGTGGCTGGGCGGACGCGAACGGCGATCCCGGCGGCGGCGCGGGCGGCTGCCACACCGAGGCGGGTGCGCCCGCTGCGGCGCCCGGCGCACGGGAGGGCGCGTCCGGTCGCTCGTACTCGATCGTCTCGTCGACGACGCGGCTGGGCGCGTGGCTGGCCACGTGGCTCGCGACGGGCTCGGGCGCCGGCTGCGGCGCCGTGGCGATGCTCGCCGGCGGGCCGGCGCCGGCGGTGATCGCCTCGAGCGTGCGCTCCAGCTCGCCGAGCTTGCGCTCCAGCGCGTCAAGCGTCTGTGCGACGTCCCGGTCCATTGTGCGCAAGCGTAGCGGTCGCGCTCGGAGCGGCTAGGAGCGGACAGCGCCGCCGAGGATCTCGACGGCGATCGCCGCGACCTCGGTCGGAGTGCGCCCGACGCGCACGTCCACAGCTTCGAGCGCCGCCGCCTTCGCGGCGGCCGTTCCGGCCGATCCGGAGACGATCGCGCCGGCATGGCCCATCTGCTTGCCGGGCGGCGCGGTGAAGCCGGCGATGTAGGCCACGACGGGCTTGCTGACGTGCTCCCGGATGTACTCGGCCGCCTCCTCCTCGGCGCTGCCGCCGATCTCGCCCGAGAGCACGATCAGCTCGGTCTGCTCGTCGCCCTGGAAGAGCTCGAGCACGTCGACGAACGAGGAGCCCGGCACCGGATCGCCGCCGATGCCGACGATCGAGCTGCAGCCGAAGCCGGCCTGCGCGATCTCGTTGCCGATCTGGTAGGTCAGCGTGCCCGAGCGCGAGACGACGCCGACGTTTCCCTGCGAGAAGAACGACGCCGGGATGATCCCGACGTTCGCCTTGCCCGGCGAGAGGATGCCCGGGCAGTTCGGGCCCACCAGCCGCGTGCCCGGGTACTGCTGCACGAGCGTGTTGTAGACGCGCAGCTCGTCGTGGGCGGGGATTCCCTCGGTGATCGCGATCACGAGCTCCACGCCGGCCTGCGCGGCCTCGAGGATCGAGTCGGCGGCAAAGCGCGGCGGCACGAAGATCATCGCGGTGTTCGGCTGCGACCTCCTGCGCCGCCTGCGCCCAGCTGTCGAACACGGGGATCCCCTCGACGTCCTGCCCACCCTTGCCGGGCGTCACGCCGCCGACGACGTTCGTGCCGTAGCGCCTGTTGTTCAGCGTGTGAAAGGCGCCCTCTTTGCCGGTGATACCGGCGACCGCGAGCCGCGTGCCCTCGTCGACGAGCACCGACATCAGGCGCTCGCCCCGCTCGCGGCGACCGATCCGTTGCTGGCGCCCGCGCCCGCCAGCGCGACGACCTTCTCGGCGGCCTCGTTCATCGTGCGCGCGGCGTGCACGTTGGGCAGGTCGGCCTGTGAGAGCAGCTCGCGCCCCTGCACGTCGTTGGTGCCGTCGAGGCGCACGACGAACGGCACCGACGGTTTGATCTCGGCGAACGCCGCGATCAGGCCCCTGGCGACCTCGTCGCAGCGCGTGATGCCGCCGAAGATGTTGAACAGCACCGCCTTCACCGCGTCGTTGGAGAGGATCAGCTCGACGGCCTGCTTGATCTTCTCGGCATCCGAGCCGCCGCCCGCGTCGAGGAAGTTGGCCGGCGAGCCGCCCGCTTGAGCGACCACGTCCAGCGTCGACATGACCAGCCCGGCGCCGTTGCCGAGGATGCCGATGTCGCCGTCGAGCGCCACGTACTGCACGCCCTCTTCTGAGGCGCGACGCTCGATCGGGTCTTCGTTGGCGCGGTCGGACAGGCCCTGGTTGTCGGGATGGCGGTACAGCGCGTTGCCGTCCAGCGACACCTTGGCGTCCAGCGCGCGCACCTCGCGCTGCGGCGTCACGATCAGCGGGTTGATCTCGGTCAGCATGGCGTCCTCCTGCGTCCACACCTCATACAGCGCCATGAGCGCGTCGGCGACGCCGTCGATGACGTCGGCGTCTGCGCCGCCTTTGGTCGCGATGTCGACCGCCTCCTCGCGCGAGAGTCCCGCGAGCGCGTCGACGTGGTGGCGGATCAGCTTCTCGGGCGTTCGCTCGGCCACCTCTTCGATGTCCACGCCGCCCTCCACGCTGAACAGCACGAGCGGCTGCTTGGCCGAGCGGTCGAGCAGCACCGAGGCGTAGTACTCGCTGGCGATGTCAGACGCGTGCTCGATCCACAGCGTGCGCACGATGTGGCCCTTGATGTCCATGCCGAGGATGTTCTGCGCGTGCTCGCGCGCCTGCTGCTCGTCGACGGCGAGCTTCACGCCTCCCGCCTTGCCGCGGCCGCCGATCAGCACCTGCGCCTTGACGACGACCGGGTAGCCGACCTCGTTGGCCGCGTCGACGGCCTCCTGCACGGTCGCGACCGCCGCCCCGGGCGACACCTTCAGGCCGTGGCGGGCGAACAGCTGCTTGCCTTGGTACTCCAACAGGTCCATCTGCGACGCGGGACTCTAGCTGACGCGCTGGGCACGCGCGAGGTGCCCGCGGTTCATGAATGAGCCCCCGCAGGGCATAATCATCGCGCGATGGCGCTGCCCAAGAACATCTCCTTTGTCACCTTCGACGTCTACGGCACGTTGATCGACTGGGAGACGGGCATCTACGAGGCCTTCGCCAAGGAGGCGCAGCGCGACGGCTTTGAGATCGACCGCAATGTTCTCCTGCCGCTCTTCCACGAAGTCTCGCGCGAGATCGAGGGCGGCTCCTACGAGCTCTACGCGGAGGTGCTGCGGCGGACCGCGATCGAGATCGCCAAACGCATGGAATGGTCGCTGGAGCCCTCGCGCTCGGGCTTCCTGCCCGACTCGGTGCAGCGCTGGAAGCCGTTCAAGGAGACCGCTCCACAGCTTGCCGAAGCTCGCGAAAAAGTACCGCCTCGGCCTGCTCTCGAACATCGACGACAAGCTGCTCGGGCAGACCCGCCGCCACATTCCGATCGACTTCGACCTCGTCGTCACCGCGCAGCAGGTGCGCTCCTACAAGCCCGAACCGGCGCACTTCACCGAGTGCGCCAGGCGCATGGGCACGAAGCGCGGGTGGGTGCACGTCGCGGCCAGCCACTACCACGACGTCGTTCCGTGCGTCAAACAGCGCGTGCCGGTGATCTGGGTCAACCGCAACAAAGAGACGCTCGACTCCTCCCAGAAGAAGCCGACCGCGGAGGTCACCAACCTGCGCGCCGCGGCCAAGCTGCTGGGCATCTCCTAGCGTCCTGCCCCGTGCGGGCCGTGTCGCTCCATCGCGACGTGCTCGTGGTCACGAGCGCGCTGCTCGCGCTCAACTGCGTGATCGTCCGCGGCGCGGCGGGCGGGGCGGATGCGCCCGACGCAGGCGACGAGCATGCCGCGACGTTCCTGATCGACTCGCCCATCCTGCCCGAGGAGCTCGACGCGCTGCAGTCGCTCGTCGCGCAGGCGCACTTCCCCGCCGTCAGCGGCCTGCTCGTCACGCACGGCGACTGGGACCACCTGCTGGCGGCGCTCGCCTTCCCGACGCTCACGCTCGGCGCCGGCGAGGCGACGGTCGCGCGCCTGCGCGCGCGGCCCGCGGCGGCGGCGCGCGAGCTGCGCGACTTCGATGAACAGCTGATGATCGAGCGCGCGCGGCCGCTGACGCTCGCGGCGATCCAGGCGCTGCCGGTGCCCGGCCGCTGTCAGCTCGGCGAGCACGAGCTTGCGCTGCACCCCGCCCAGGGGCACACCGCCGACGGCATGGCGATCGTGATCGACTGGGCGCGCGCGCTCGTCGCGGGCGACTACCTGTCGAGCGCCGAGCTGCCCTCGTTCGGCGACGGCGGCGACCTCGACGCCTACCTCGCGACGCTGCAGCGTCTTCGCCCGCTCGCGGCGGGCGCCGAGCACATCATCCCTGGGCACGGCCCGATACTCGACGCAGAGCACGCTCTCGCGGTGCTCGAGCAGGACATCGACTACCTGCGAGAGCTCGCCGCCAGCGGTCTCGACGCGCAGCTGCCGCGCGGGCGCGACGGCCCGGTCCACCAGCGCCAGCACCGACTGAACGTCGCGGCGTTGCGCGCGCCGAGCGCCCCGGCCGACGGGCCCTCGCGCCCGACGCCGTCCTAACCGTCGCTCGCCTGCTCTGAGACGATCGTCGCGATCGGCGCGCCGGCGGCGATCGGCGCGCCCTCTGAGATCGGCAGCTCGGTGATCGTGCCGGCCTTGTGCGCGGTGATCTCGTTCTCCATCTTCATCGCCTCGATGATGCACAGCAGCTGACCCTCGGCGACCGTGTCGCCCGCCTTCACGAGCACCTTCCACATGTTTCCCTGAAGCGGCGAGGAGAGCGTGTCGGGCCCGCCGACGCTCGAGCTCGTGCGCTGCGCGCGCTTGGGCGCTGCACGCGCGCCCGCGGGCGCGGCGCCGTTGAGCGCGCCTGCGCCCGCGCCGGCCAGGCCGGGCGGGCCGAGCACGCGCACGTCAAAGCGCCTGCCCGAGACCTCGACCTCGTAGGTGTGCTCGAGCTTCTGGCCGGAGGCGTCGTCGGCGGACGCCTGCGCCGTCGGCTGCGCGAGCGTCTTCAGCCAGTCCTTGTCCTCGAGCAGGTCGCGGCAGGTCTCGCCGCGCGCCCACTGCTCGGTTGCCAGCAGCGCCTGGTGAAAGGGGATCAGCGTCTTCAGGCCCTCGATCTCGTATTCGCCCAGCGCGCGCAGCATGCGCCTCGTTGCCTGCTCGCGGTCGGCGTCCCAGACGATCAGCTTGGCGACCATCGGGTCATACATCGGCGAGACTTCGCCGCCCGCCTGCACGCCGGAGTCCACGCGCACGCCCGGTCCGCTCGGCTCGCGATAGGCGCCGATCCGCCCGGGCGCCGGCGCGAAGTTGCGCGACGCGTCCTCGGCGTTGATGCGGCACTCGATCGCATGGCCGCGCAGCTCCACGTCCTCCTGCGCGTAGCGCAGTTCCTCGCCCGCGGCGGCGCGGATGCCCTCCTTGACGATGTCGATCCCGGTCGTCATCTCGGTCACGCAGTGCTCGACCTGCACGCGCGTGTTCATCTCCAGGAAGAAGTATTCGGGCTCGTCGCCCTCGCTGGCCGAGAACAGACCCTCGATCGTGCCGGCGCCGACGTAGTCGACCGCCTTGGCGGCGTCCACGCCGATCTTGCCGATCCGCTCGCGCGTCTGCGGATCGACGACCCATTCCGGCGCCGGCGACTCCTCGATCACCTTCTGATGGCGGCGCTGGATCGAGCAGTCGCGCTCGCCGAGGTGGATCACGTTGCCGAGGCGGTCGGCGAGCACCTGCACCTCCACGTGGCGCGGGTCGTGCAGGTAGCGCTCCAGGTAGACGGTCGCGTCGGAGAAGAACTTCTCGCCTTCACGGCTCGCGCCCTCGAAGGCGTCCTGCAGCTCATCCTGCGACAGCGCCACGCGAAAGCCCTTGCCGCCGCCCCCGCCGGCGGCCTTGACCGCCACCGGGAAGCCGATGTCGGCCTTGACGATCTTCAGTGCGTCGGCGACGGTCGCCACCGGCTCGGTCGTGCCGGGCACGATCGGCACGCCGGCCGCCTGCATCAGCTCGCGCGCGCGCGTCTTCGATCCCATCGCCTCGATCGCGCTCGCGGGCGGGCCGATGAACACGATGCCGGCGTCCTCGCACGCCTGCGCAAACGGCGCGTTCTCAGCCAGGAAGCCGTATCCGGGATGGATCGCCTCGGCGCCGGCTCGTCGCGCGACGTCGAGGATCTTCTCGACGTTCAGGTAGTTGTCCGCGGCGGGGCCGTCGCCGAGGTTGTAGGCCTCGCTCGCGCGCGCGACGTGCGGCGTGTCGCGGTCGAGCTCTGAGTAGACGGCCACGCTCGCCACGCCGAGCTCGTCGAGCGCACGCACGATTCGCACCGCGATCTCGCCACGATTGGCAACCAGGACCTTCTCGAACATCGGCGCAGAGCTTAGTGCGTCGCCGGGGCTTTGATCTGAAAGCCCGCGGTGACTGTCGCGCCCGGCGCCGGTCGCTAGTGACCTGAGTCGTTAGTTCGCAGGGATGGCTGTTGTGGCCGCGAACTTCGTCGTTATCAACGACGATGGGAGGCGGTCATGGCACAGCGTGCAGAGGTCGTGCTCGGCGACGAGGAGCGGGAGGTGCTGGAGCGGTGGGCGCGGCGCCGGAAGAGCTCGCAGGCGTTGGCGTTGCGGTGTCGCATCGTGTTGGCGGCGGCCGATGGGGAGCAGAGCAAGGACATCGCGGCTCGGCTGGGTTGCACGGACTCGACGGTCGGCAAGTGGCGGGGCAGGTTCGCGCGACGCGGCCTGGATGGGTTGCATGATGAGCCGCGCCCGGGGAAACCGCGCTCGATCACCGACGAGGACGTCGAGCGAGTGATCGTCAAGACACTCGAGGAGCAGCCGCGGGACGCCACGCACTGGTCGACGCGCCAGATGGCAGCCGCGACAGGGATGAGCCAGACCGCGATCAGCCGGATCTGGCGGGCGTTTGGGCTCAGGCCTCACCAGAGCGAGACGTTCAAGCTCTCGCCGGACCCGCTGTTCATCGAGAAGGTTCGCGACATCGTCGGGCTCTACTTGAACCCGCCCGATGCCGCTGTCGTGCTGTGCGTCGATGAGAAGGCCCAGATCCAGGCGCTCGACCGCTCAGCACCGGTGCTGCCGTTGATGCCCGGCGTGCCCGAGAGGCGCACCCACGACTATGTCCGCAACGGAACGACGAACCTCTATGCCGCTCTCGACGTCGTCTCCGGGCAGGTCATCGCCGACATGACTCCTCGCCACCGCGCCGAGGAGTTCCGCCGGTTCCTGAACGTCATCGAGGACGCCGTGCCAGCCGATCTGGACGTTCACGTCGTGCTCGATAACTCCTCGACACACAAGACACCCTCGATCCAGCGCTGGCTACTACGCCACCCCCGCTTCCACGTGCACTTCACGCCCACCTACAGCTCCTGGCTGAATCTCGTCGAGCGCTGGTTCGCCGAGCTGACCACGAAATGGATCAAGCGCAGCGCGCACCGCTCGGTCCGCGACCTCGTCGCTTCGATCCGCACCTGGATCACAACCTGGAACGAAGACCCAAAACCCTACGTCTGGCACAAGACCGCAGAGGACATCCTCGACAGCCTCGCCCACTACTGCCAACGAATCAACGACTCAGGTCACTAGGCGATCGCGTCGGTGATCATGCCGGCGCCGACGGTCTCGTTGTTGGACTCGTCGATCAGGATGAAGCTGCCGGTGCGGCGGTTGTGCTTGTAGGCGTCGAACACGAGCGGCGTCGACGTGCGCAGGCGCACGCGGCCGATGTGGTTGAGCGCGAGCTGCTCGGGCGGCGGGTCGCGCTGCAGCGTGTGCACGTCGAGCACGTCGTCGATCGTGTCGATGACCGCCATCGCGCTGCGCGTGGTCTGCTTGACCAGATAGCGCCCGCCCGGGCGCATCGGGCGCTCGGTCATCCAGCAGACGTCCGCCTGCACCTCGCGCGCGACCGTCGGTTCGTGGTCGGCATGGCAGATCAGCTCGCCGCGCGAGACGTCGATGTCATCCGTCAGGCGCAGCGCGACCGACATCGGCGCGATCGCCTCGTCGAGCTCCCCCTCGAACGCGTCGATCGAGGCGATCCGCGTGCGCTGGCCGCCCGGCAGCACGACCACCTCGTCGCCCTGGCGCAGCGCGCCGCTCGCCAGCTGGCCTCCGTAGCCACGGTAGTCGCCCGCGCCCGGTCCGCTCGACGGGCGGATCACCCACTGCACCGGAAAGCGCGCCGGCGTCTGGTGCGGATGGTCGTAGGCGACCTCCACCTGCTCGAGCAGCTCGAGCAGTGCCGGCCCCTCGTACCAGCCCATCGTGTCCGAGCGCTCGACCACGTTGTCGCCGTGCAGCGCCGATATCGGGATGTAGATGATCTCGTACTGGTCGCCCGCCCTTCGCCCGCCTTCGCGCAGCGCCGGCGCGAAGCTCTCGAACTCCACGCACAGTTCCTGAAAGCGCTCCTGCGAGTGGTCGACGAGGTCCATCTTGTTGACCGCCACGACGAGCTTTGGGATGCCCAGCAGCGCGCTGATGTAGGCGTGGCGCTTTGACTGCTCGAGCACGCCGTTGCGCGCGTCGATCAGCACCACCGCGAGGTCCGCCGTCGAGGCGCCGGTGACCATGTTGCGCGTGTACTGCTGGTGGCCGGGGCAGTCGGCGATGATGAAGCGCCGGTTGGGCGTCGCGAAGTAGCGGTACGCGACGTCGATCGTGATCCCCTGCTCGCGCTCCGCGCGCAAGCCGTCGGTCAGCAGCGCGAGGTCCAGCGCCCCCTCGCCGCCGCGCCGCTCAGAGGCCTGCGCGACGTGGTCGAGCTGGTCCTGCAGGATCGACTTCGTGTCATACAGCAGCCGCCCGATCAGCGTGCTCTTGCCGTCGTCGACCGAGCCGGCGGTGGAGATGCGCAGCAGGTCGAGCGTCATCTAGAAGTAGCCGGCCTTCTTGCGATCCTCCATCGCGGCCTCGGTCACGCGGTCGTCAGCGCGTGTCTCGCCGCGCTCGGTGATGCGCGTCGCGGCGATCTCCGCGACGACGTCGCTCAGCGTGGTCGCCTGCGAGCGCACGCCGCCGGTGCAGCTCATGTCGCCGACCGTGCGGTAGCGGACCGTCTCTGAGAAGACCTGCTCTCCATCGATCAGCTCGACGCCCTCGCGCCAGGCGTAGAGCATGCCGTCGCGCTCGAACACGTCGCGCTCGTGCGCGAAGTAGATCGACGGCACCTCGAGCTGCTCGGAGTCGATGTACTCCCACACGTCGAGCTCTGTCCAGTTCGACAGCGGGAACACGCGCACGCTCTCGCCCTTGTTGATGCGCCCGTTGTAGAGGTTCCACAGCTCCGGGCGCTGGTTCTTCGGGTCCCACTGGCCGAAGTCGTCGCGGAAGGAGAACATGCGCTCCTTCGCGCGCGCGCGCTCCTCGTCGCGGCGCGCGCCGCCGAACGCCGCGTCGAAGCCGTGCTCGGTGATCGCGTCCAGCAGCGTCACCGTCTGCAGGCGGTTGCGCGAAGCGCGCGGCCCGGTCTCCTCGACCACCCGCCCGGCGTCGATCGAGTCCTGCACGCTCGCGACGATCAGCCGCTCGCCCAGTTCGGCCACGCGGCGGTCGCGGAACTCGATCACCTCGGGGAAGTTGTGCCCCGTGTCGACGTGCATCAGCGGAAACGGGAACGGCCCGGGGCGAAACGCCTTCTCGGCGAGGCGCAGCAGCAGGATCGAGTCCTTGCCGCCGCTGAACAGCAGCACCGGTCGCTCGAGTTCGGCGGCGACCTCGCGCATCACGTGGATCGCCTCGCTCTCCAGGGCGCGCAGGTGCGACAGCTGCGCGCTCGTCGCCACGCTCATGTCAGCCGACCGCCGGCTCTATATGCAGGCCGCACTCGGTCTTGTCGGTGCCGGCCCAGCGGCCCTCGCGCCCGCTGCCCGGCTGCGTGCACGGCGCGCAGCCGATCGACTCGTAGCCCTGGTCGTGCAGCGGGTTGTACGGCAGGTCGCGCTCGTTGATGCGCCGCCACAGATCCTTCTCGGTCCAGTCCGCGAGCGGGTTGTACTTGATCAGGCCGCGCGTCTCGTCGCGTTCGATCAGCTCGCGTGTCGGCGCGCGTCGGGCCCTGCTCGCGGCGGATGCCCGTGATCCAGGCCTCGGCGGCGTCCAGCGAGCGCTCCAGCGCGGCGACCTTCGCGGCCGAGCAGCAGTGCTCGGGGCCGCTCCACGCGCCGTCCGGATCGCTCGCGTCCTGCACCTCGATGCTCACGCCGAAGTGCTCCTCGAACTTTCGCCACGTCTCGCGCGTCTCGGGGAAGAGCACGCCGGTGTCGATCGTCACCAGGCGAACGCCGCCCGGGCCCGCGCCGCCGATTGCAAGCAGCTCGTCGATGAGCACCGACTCCTCCTTCTGAAAGCTGCACAGCAGCACAGCGCGCGGCCCGTGCTCGAGCGCCTCGCGCAGCGTCTCCTGCAGGCCGATCGCCGGATCAGGCCGTGAGCTTCGCGGCTGCTATGTCGCCCTGTGCTGACATCGCATAGACCTAGACCGCGCACTCGCCCTCGCCGCGGATCACTTCGAACGGCACGTCGCGGTTCCAGTCGATGAACTGGTTCATCGTCTCCAGCGAGAAGTCGACCGGCATCGAGAGATCCTTCACGAGCCCCTCGAGCTCGCCCGTGCCGACACGCTCCACGAAGTCGCCCCAGCGCTCGTCGTCCTCGCGCGCGCCCTCGTAGTGACGCACCCAGCGCTCGACGGCCTCCGGAACGCGCTTGGAGGGCAGTCGCAGCTTCAGCCGCGCGCCGAACTTCACCTCGCCGCCTTCGAACACGCCGCCGACGTGCGGGATGTAGGCCGGGATCGTGTGCTCGCCGACTTTGATCGACGCGCCGGTGAAGCCGATGCTGCCGACGTGGTGCTGCCCGCAGCCGTTCGGGCAGCCGCTGATCTTGATGTTGATCTGGCGCGTCAGCGGGTCGCTGATCTGCATCGACTCGATCCGCTCCTGCAGGGCCTCGTTGACGCCCATCGAGCTCGTGATGCCGAGCTTGCACGAGTCGGTTCCCGGGCAGCTCACCACGTCTGTGATCTCGCGCGAGCCCGCCTCGCCGAAGCCGAGCTCCGACAGCGCACGCCAGAGGTCATACACGCTCTCCTCGCGCACCCAGCGCAGCACGAGGTTCTGCTGCACGGTCGTGCGCGCGTAGCCGCCGGAGAAGTCGCGCATGATCTGCGCGAGGCCGCGGAAGTCCTCTGGCGTGAGGTCGCCGCGCGTGATCTTCACCTCGACGGCCACGAAGCCCTCCTGCCTCTGCTCGGCCACGTTGGCCGCGCGGAAGCGCTCGAACTCGGACACGTCGCCGTTGGGGCTGCCGAAGCTCTGCGGCGGCGCGGGCGCGCCCTCGCGCTCGTCGTGCTCATACAGGCGGTGCTCGACGGAGAAGTCGCGTTCTGCCACCCAGTCTCCCTGCAGCTCCTCCTCGGCCTGACGGCGCAGCTCGTCGATGCCGAACTTGTCGACGAACACCTTGATCCGCGCGCGCGCGCGGTTCTCGCGCAGCCACTCCTGGCGATCGAAGATGCGCATCACGGCCTCGGTCCGCTTGAGGTACTCGCCGTCGTCGATCGTCACGAACTCGTACAGCACCTGCGCTTTGCGCGGCATGATCGAGGTGCCGCCGCCGACGAGCATCTGCACGCCGCGCACCTGCTCGCCGTCGATCTCGCGCACGCGCGCGCGGAAGGCGACGTCGTGGATCTCTGAGATCGCGCGGTCGGCGGGCGATGCGTCGAAGGCGGTCTTGACCTTGCGCGGCATCGCCTGCGTGGTGGGGTGGCGCACGAAGTAGCGCACGTAGGCGCCCGCGTAGGGCGTCAGGTCGAACAGCTCGTCCTTCGCCACGCCCGCCCACGGATCGGCGGTCACGTTGCGCATCGTGTTGCCGCAGCCCTCGCGGCTGGACAGGCCGGACTCGCCGAGCTCGCGGATCGCCTTCTCGGCGTCGGGCAGCGGGATGTGGTGCATCTGGATGTTCTGGCGCGTCGTGATGTGGCCCTTGTTCAGCGGCACGTACTTCTCGACGACCTCAGCGAACGCGTCCATCTGCTCGGGCGTCACCCCGCCGAAGGGGAGCTTCACGCGGATCATCTGCACGTCGGGCTGGCGCTGGCCGTAGACGCCCTGCTTGAGGCGGAACTTGATGAACTCGTCCTCCTCGATTTCGCCCGCGAGGAATTTCGTCGCCTCGGTCTTGAAGTCGTCGTACTCGCGCTGGAGGATCGGGATCACGTGCCCGGGCACGTTCTGCAGGATCTCGGGGTCATCAAGCGTGCCGCGCTGGGCGGGTATGGAAGCTGGCTCCATCGACGAAACCTCCTGATCCGTGCTCCGGCCCCGTGCGGGACCGACTGCCTTTACCGCTCGGGCCGAGTATTGACTCTAAAGCCTAGCGGCTTTCAGGTATTTATCCAGGGCTCCCGACGCGTCCGTGCGGTCCGCGCGGGAGACGCCGTCGAGCATAGCCGCGCGCAGCCATTCGTCCGGCCGCTGCGTCGTCCGCTCGTCCACGCGAGCGGTCGCGCGCACGAACTGCTCGACCGCCGCGACGATCGCCGCCGCCTCCTCCGCGGAGGTCGCCGGGGTGATCAGCCTGAGCGGGTCCGGCCGCGACGGCTCGCGCATGGCCACCGCATGGGGGTCTCGCGACGGATGCATAGGCAGCTAGAGCGGGATGTTGCCGTGCTTGCGCTTGGGGCCCGGTTCGCGCTTGCTCAGCAGCGTGTGCAGCGCGCCGATCAGCTTCGGGCGCGTCTCGTGCGGGATGATCACGTCGTCTATGTAGCCGCGTTCCGCGGCCGTGTACGGGTTGGCAAAGCGCGCCTTGTAGTCGTCCATCAGCTTCTTGCGCCGCTCGTCGGGCGTCGGGCTCTTGGCGATGTCGCGCCGGTAGATGATGTTCACGGCGCCCTCCGGCCCCATCACCGCGACCTCGGCGGTCGGCCAGGCGAAGTTGAAGTCCGCGAGCAGGTGCTTGGACGCCATCACGTCGTAGGCGCCGCCGTAGGCCTTGCGCGTGATCACCGTGATCTTCGGCACGGTCGCCTCGGCGAACGCGTACAGCAGCTTGGCGCCGTGGCGGATGATGCCGCCCCACTCCTGCGCGGTGCCGGGCAGGAATCCGGGAACGTCGGTGAACGTGATCAGCGGGATGTTGAACGCGTCGCAGGTGCGCACGAAGCGCGCCGCCTTCGCCGACGCGTCGATGTCGAGCACGCCCGCGAGCTGGTTGGGCTGGTTGCCGACGACGCCGACCGCATAGCCGTCCAGGCGCGCGAAGCCGCACACGATGTTCTTCGCGTAGTGCTCGTGCACCTCGAAGAACTCCCCGTCGTCGACGATCGGCCCGATCACGTCGCGCATGTCATACGGCTTGTTCGGGTTGTCGGGCACGGCGCGGTCGAGCGCTGCGTCCATCCGCTGCGGGTCGTCGCCCGGCGTCACGCGCGGCGTCGTCTGCAGGTTGTTCTGCGGCAGGAAGCTCAGCAGGTAGCGGCAGTCCTCCAGGCACGCCTCCTCGTCCTCGGAGGCGAACTGCGCGACGCCGCTCTTGCTGTTGTGCGACATCGCCCCGCCGAGCTCCTCGAAGCCGACTTCCTCGCCGGTCACCGTCTTGATCACGTCGGGCCCGGTGATGAACATGTGCGAGGTCTCCTTCACCATGAAGATGAAGTCGGTGATCGCCGGCGAGTACACCGCTCCGCCGGCGCACGGGCCCATGATCAGGCTGATCTGCGGGATCACGCCAGATGAGCGCACGTTGCGCACGAATACGTCGCCGTAGGCGCCGAGCGACACGACCCCCTCCTGGATGCGCGCGCCGCCGGAGTCGTTGATGCCGATCACCGGGCAGCCGATCTTCGCCGCGAGGTCCATCAGCTTGCACATCTTTTCGCCCATCACCTCGCCGAGCGAGCCGCCGAACACCGTGAAGTCCTGGCTGAACACGCACACCGTGCGCCCGTCGATCGTGCCGTGGCCGGTAACCACCGCGTCGCCCCACGGCCGGTTGGCCTGCATGTCGAAGTCGTGCGTGCGGTGGCGCACGAACGTGTCGAGCTCCTGGAAGGAGTCGGGGTCCAGCAGCTTCTGCACGCGCTCGCGCGCCGTCAGCTTGCCGCGCGCGTGCTGCTTCTCCTCGGCCTCCGGCGCGGAGTGAAGCGCGGATTCGCGCAGCTCGTTGAGCTGCGCGAGCTTCTCCTCGTAGGTCTCCGGCGCCTTCTGGCGCGGCGGTTTGCGGTGTCCGCTGCGCGAGGCCGCGAGCAGCGCGGCGTCGGTCTGGCGGTCGTGTGAGCTGCTGGGCATCCGAGCGGATCCTATCCGCGCGCGCCCGCAGCGCTCGCCGCTAGCCGCGCGAGAACGGCCGGTGGTGCGCGGCGCCGAGGTGGTCGAGCGCGGAGGTGAGCACCGCGGTGACGTGCTCGGCGGCCACCTCTTCGGCCTCCTCGAGCTCGCGCGCGATGTCGCGCACGTCGCCTTCGGACGCCTCGGCCTGCCCGCCGGCCTGCGGCGTCACCGGCTCCGCGAGCAGCTCGCTCCCGTCCCTCTGCACCGGCTGCGCGAGCAGCTCGTCCGCTGCGGTCGACCGGCTCCGCGAGCGGCTCGTCCGACGGCGCGAGCCGGCTCGGCCGGCTCGGGCTCGGCCGGCTCGTCGATCGCCGGCGTCGCGAGCGGCGGCTCGGCGGGCGGTCCATCGGGGTCAACCGGCGGCGCGGCTCCGACCATCTCGTAGGTCTGCGTGACCTGCTCGGCCATCGCCAGCGAGCTCGGCAGCTCCGGTCCGGGCAGCGCGTCGGCCATGTCCCGCGCGTCGGCCGTGTCCTCGTAGCGCTCGTAGGGGTGGGCGTCGGGCGCTTCGCGCTCGTAGGCGAGCGGAGCCCGCGCACGCGGGCGAAGACCGAACAGGCGCGCGAAGAAGCCGCGTCGCGGCTCGCGCTCCAGCGCGCGCGTCGTGGCCGGCGCTCGCGCTGCGCCACTGCGCCTCGCGCGGCAGCGGCCGAGCCTGACAGCTCGGTGTCGATCAGCGGGTCGTCGTCTTCCTCGTCGACCAGCTCGTCCTCGTAGGCCTCGTCGTCGTAGGGATCGTCGAACGGCTCGTCGTCGAGCGGGTCGTCGAGCGTGTCCTCCTCGGCAAAGGGGTCGGCGGGCGCTTCGGGGTCGGCGGGTACAGCGTCGGCGAGTACAGCGTCACTGGCCTGGCCAAAGGGGGCGGCGGGCGCCTCGGCGGGGTCGGGCGCTTCGGCGGGGTCGGCTTTTGCGGGATCAACGGCGTGGGCGAAGGGGTCGGCGGCAGCCGAAAGGGTGCCGGTGGGCGCGTCCGCCTTGGGCGAGCGGCTCGCCGCCGGCGCGCGGGGCGGAGGGCTCGGAGGGCGGGGCGCTGGGCAGCGCCTGCGTGGCGCTGAAGGTGACCTTCGTGCCCCAGCCCGACGGCGAGATCTCGACCCTGCCGCTGGCGGTGGCGCCGTCGGGTCCGGTCGCCTGCCACTCGACGGTCCGCTCGGGCTCGGGTGTTGGTGATACGGACATCGCCGAGCTCGCTCAGGTGGCGGGCGAGCGCGGCGGGATCGCTCAGCTCGGCCCAGAGCTCAGGCGGCGACTTGACGAGGGTTCGCTGCACCTCGGTGGAGACGCTCATTGCCCCCCAATTCGAGCGATCTCGCGGTACTCCTTCCGGCGGTCGCGCTACGCAGCGGAATGTGCGCCCTGCGTGGCGATCAGGCCGCGCTCGTGCAGCGCCTCGGCCAGTTGCACCGCGTTCAGCGCGGCGCCCTTGCGCAGGTTGTCGGACACGATCCACATGTCCAGCGCGCGTTCGTGGCCGGGGTCGCGGCGAATGCGCCCGACGAACACCTCGTCGCGTCCGTCGGCGTCGATCGCGAGCGGGTACAGCGCGCTCGCGGGGTCGTCCAGCACGGCGACGCCGGGCGCCGCGGCGAGCAGCTCGCGCGCGCGCTGCGGCGAGAGCGGGTCGCGCGTCTGCACGTTGACCGCCTCGGAGTGGCCGTTGACGACCGGCACGCGCACGCACGTCGCGCTCACCGCGATCGCCGGGTCCTCGAGGATCTTGCGCGTCTCGTTGATCAACTTGCGCTCCTCGTCGGTGTGGTCGTCGCCGTCGGCAAAGCCGCCCGCGTGGGGGAGCGCGTTGAAGGCGATCTGGTGCGCGTAACTCTGCGGCGCGGCGATGTCGCGCTCGTGCAGCACCGCGTGTGACTGGTCCAGCAGCTCGTCGACCGCGCGCCTGCCCGTGCCAGACACGGCCTGGTAGGTGCTGATCACCAGGCGCTCGATGCCGGCGGCGTCGTGCAGCGGCTTGAGCGCGACGACCATCTGCATGGTCGAGCAGTTGGGGTTGGCGATGATGCCGCGGTGGCGTGACAGTGCGTCGGGGTTGACCTCGCTGACGACGAGCGGCACGTCGTCGTTCATGCGCCAGCGCGAGGAGTTGTCGATCACGATCGCGCCCGCGTCGACAAAGCGCGGCGCCCACTCGCCCGAGGTCGAGCCGCCCGCGGAGAAGATCGCGAGGTCAAAGCCCTCGATCGACTCGTCGCTCAGGCCCTGCACGATGAGCCCGTCGTCGAGCTCGCGCCCGACCGAGCGCTGCGAGGCGAAGGCGACGATCTCGCGCGCCGGGAACCCTCGTTCGCGCAGAATCGCGCGCATGAGCGTGCCCACCTGGCCGGTGGCGCCGACGACTGCTATCCGGTAGCCCTCGCCCATGGCCGTCAGCGTATCGCGCCGGCAGGGCCCGCGTGCGCAGCGCGGGGCGCGGGGCATTTACGTCAAAGACCGCGATCATGCAGTGTCTTCGCGCGTCGAGACCGTAGCGATCCGGTGCGAGTTCGCCATCGCCGAGAAGGTGATCGCCCCACCGGGAACCGACGGAAAGGACGAGGCGTCGACGACGTGGATGCGCTGCGTAGAGGTTGGCCGCCCGAGAGTGTCGCACTGCCCAGAGACGGGCCTCGAAGACATCGGGATCGTCGCGCCGTAGTGATAGCCGCCGCCAGGCGGCCCGATCGTTGCCAGCGGCGCGCGCGGGCGAGACCGATGCGCCCCAGAGAGCGGGCCAGCGCCCGCTGCATCCGCCTCACGGTTGCGGCCGTTGTCGGGCTGAGCACAGGGTCCAGGCGAACCGATTCGCTGTCCTGCACCCAGCTGGATGCGACGCGATCGGAATCTTCGCTGTGGAAGAAGCAGATCCCGACGACCATTCGACGGGTGATGCCGCCGAGCGCCGGGCCGAGCAGCGCGCTGAGGCGGGGGTAAACTGCCCGCGCGCGCTCGCTGAATCCATCATTGGAGGTGTACAGCGCGATGTGAATCGGATTGGCGCAGACGGCTGGGTCGTCGAGCACGATCATCACCTGCGCCAGCGTGTACGCGGGTTCTCTGCTGGTACGGCCCGTGGGCCCGATCCAAATAAACGGCAGTACAGTGCCTTGCTGTCGGCGATCTCGGCTCGCGGCGCTAGCAGCCCGGAGCGCTGGAGGATGATCGTGGTCGATAGGACGCCGGCAGCCAGGAACACGCGTGGCGCGGCCCGTGTGACGCCTCGTCCGCCCGCGAGCGCGGTCGCCTCGATCAGGACCTCGCCGTCGCGCTCTGAGATCCGGTCTTCGTGCAGGCCCGAGCGATACTCGATCAGTCCCTTCTCGCGCAGGTCCGCCAACGTCTGGCCGTCGTTGTAGATGTGGCCGTACGGACACCCGTCAAGGCAGTGCCCGCAGTACACGCACCCGTTTGAGGGTGCCGGGTGCCCGACGCGGACCGCCAGACGCGGCGCTCCGAAGTGATAGCCGCCGGCAGCAAGCGCGCCACGATGGCTGCGTAGTCGAGCAAGCAGCGCCTCGCCGGCTTGCGTGCGAAGGAGCGGTCCATCGGGCGCGCGCAAGAGCGGTAGCGCTCCGCGAGCTCGTCGTCCTCGGCGGCGTAGGGCATGAAATCGAGCACGGCTCGGTAGCCGTCGGCGAGCTCTTCTGCGGTGATCGGCCAGCCGGCGAGATCCCGACTGGTATAGGGGAGCAGGCCAGATCCCCAGACGTTGCTGAGCCCCCCGAGCGCATACCACGGTCGCGCTCCCACGCCCGGAGCGGCCGACAGCGACAGCACGCCGTCTTCGCGGAAAGCCAGGTCGCAGCCGAACAGGCGCTTCTAGCCGAGCCCACTCTCACCTTGATCCGAGAAGCGAGTGAGCGCGACGTCAGAGGACTGCCACATCGCCGGAGAGGTGGCGGCCATGCGTTTCCGCGCCGCCTCGCGCTCGGGCTCGAGCGAGAGGCCGGTGTCAAGCACGACGACCCGCTGGCCGGCCGCCAAGAGCGCCTTCGCGGCGGCCGCGGCGGTCGGGCCGGCGCCAACGACGACGTAGGGCTCGGGATCGCTCAAGCTCGCCGCCGATCCCTCGCGCCGTGGGCCCGCCGTGGTGGACTTTGCTTCGCGGACCCGTGGATTCTCACGCTCGGCTGATCATAGTTGTGCGTCCGATCGCGGGCCGCTCGAAACCCTGATCGAGGACTCGACGAGCGCTTCGACGCGGCTGTCATGCGCCGCCGGTCATATCCCCCAGTGACCGTATCGGTGGGCTCGTGATTGACTTCGATGACCAGATCGCGCATGCCGCTCACCGTAAACTTTGATCTCGAGGACGTCCGCAGCTCCCCGTCTCAGGAGGAGCGTTTTGTGGCGATGAGCCATCGCTTCCTGGAGTTTGTCGAGGAGCGCGGGATCGCCACCACCGTCTTCATCGTCGGCGAGATCGCCCGCAGCCATCCGAGCCTGGTGCGCCGCATCGCCGAGGGGGGGCACGAGATCGGCCTGCATGGGCTGCGCCACGTGGTGCTCGGCGATGTGGGGGCGTCCCGCCTGCGGGCGGAGCTTGATGAGGGCCGGACGCTGTTGCAAGACGCTGCCCAGGCTCCCGTGGGCGGCTTTCGCGCGCCCATCTTCTCGCTGACCCCGGCCACCGAGTGGGCAGTGGAGCAGATTGCGAGCGCGGGCTTTGCCTACTCCTCGAGTGTCCTGCCCGCCGCCAATCCCCTGCACGGCTGGCCGGGAGCCCCGCGCCAGCCATGTCGCTGGGCAAACGGCCTCATCGAGCTGCCCTGCCCGGTCGCCGGAGCTGGCCGCCTGTCGATTCCCTTCCTCGGCGGCATCTACCTGCGCTACGTGCCGCTTGGGCTGGCGCGGCGCCTGCTTGGCGGTCTCGGCGACGGCTCGGCCCCGTGGAGCTACTCTCACCCCTATGACATCGATCCGGATGAGCCGTTCTTCGTCATGCCCCACGCCGGATGGCTTACCAGCCGGATCCTCCACACCCGCCGCGGCGCCACTCTCACCCGCCTCGAGGCGTTGATCGCGGCCGCCGGCGGGGCGGCGCCGCCGCTGGGCGAGATCGCGACCGAGCTCGGCTCGCGGGAGCTTCCGCGGATAGGCTCAGCATGAGCCCGGCGTCCGGTAGAGATGGTTGATCTCGCTACGTGCGGCGCACGTAGCGCCAGTACTTGGGATTGGTGGCAAGAAGCGCCTGACATACCCCACACGCGATGCTTCCCCGGATATCGCGGACGTCGTACTCCTCCGCGTCGCGAAGCGAGCCTCGGAGGAACTCCCGGACGGACTCTCTCTGATCGGCTGGTGAAGTGGCATAACGCAGGATGTCACCTGGCAGCATCCAGCGGGAAACAATCCCGGCGCGGTATGCAGGTAGTGCCGATGGAAGCGGCCGATCCAGCGCGGCATCGGCATAGAGCGTCGGGAAGTCCACGCCGGCACGGACGGCCAGCGCGAGGCTCCCCCAGAATCGGGGATTGATCTCGAGCAGCATCGGACGGGCGCCCTCGGGGTGAACCTTCCACTCCACCATGGCGACCCCACTCCAGTCCAGGGCGGAGAGGAGCCGTTGACTGTAGGTGTGCAGCTCTCCGAGCTCGGTGCTGATTCGCTGTGTGCTCGGTCCGCCACTCACTGGATACTCGCGAAGCCGCCGGTGGGAGAACGCGGCACGCTCCCGTCCCGCCCGGTCGAACAGCAGGCTCACTCCGTATGCCACCCCGTCCCGAGGTATCCGCTCCTGTAGCAGGAGCGGCCCATGGAGCTCCCAATGGTTCTCGAGCGATATCGCACGAATGTCGGACCCATAGACAACCCCCGAGGAGCCTGAGCCGGTCCGTGGCTTCACCACAAATTCCTCCATCGGATTCGCCGTTATGAGGTCAGCGAGCTCGCCGACCGAAGCAGGCGCGTAGGTGCGTGGAGCCGGAATCCCAAGCTGCTGGGCTAGTGAGAACGTGCTCGCCTTGTCCCGGGCGAGCGCGAAGGAGTCCGCCGGTGGCAGGAGCCACTCGATGTTCTCCGCCAGCTCCCCGCCGTGTGACAGCAGCCACTCGCACGTCGCGTCCTCCATCGGCAGCAGGGCCGCCGGCTGGCCGCCCGTCGCCTGGATTGCGCGCCCGAGGGTCTCGCCGAACCCGTCCGGATCCTCGGCGGCCACGGGACCGATGAATCGCCTGCTGGTGTAACGAGAGTAAAAGCCGGTCGTCAGCCTCCCGTCCCCGAGCGCGAACACCGAGTAACCCGATGCTCCCAGAGCGCGGATCGCACTAACACTCTTACGCCAGAGTGCATCGGTTACGATGGCGATAGGACGGCTCACTCAAAGCGGCGGTAGTAGGCGTGGTTGGCAGCTGCTAGCAGCTGCCTGTCGCCGCGTCCGTCGCCGTAGGCAAACAGCGTGTAGCTCTCGCGCTCTGGGTTGAGTGCGAGCAGCCGACGGAGCTTCTCCGGCCCGTAGCAATTGGTACCAGCCAAGCGCCCGGTGACCCTTCCATCAATCACCTCTGCGGGGTTGCCGATTATCTCTGTGATGCCCTCGCTCACGGCCCAGGGCACTATCCAATCGGTCGGAGAGGCGCTGACGAGGACGACGCGGTCGCCTCGCTCCTGATGGAACCTGACGCGCTCCAAGGCCTCGGCTCGGATCATCGTTGGGACCTCGCTGCGCGCGAAATCACGTGCCCAGCTTTCGAAGGCGTCGGCCGGCATGTCCTGAAATGCCCTCGCGAACAGGGCCATCTTGTGTCTCTCGTTGCCCACCAGGCGCGCACTGTACAGTGCCAGCAGCGGCAGGGTCCTGGCGAGATCGAGAATTACATCGGCGCGTCTTCTTCTCCAGGAGATGAAGCGGAGAAGACTGTCCCGCGTTGTGAGTGTTCCATCGAAATCAAAGGCGGCAATCGTGGCTGACGGCGGCATGCTGATGTAGCGACACAGAAAGAGCCGACTGTCGCCGGCTCTGATGCATTATGACATCTCCAGGCGGGCGGTATGGAGCGGGATACGGCGCGGTCGCCGCGTCACCTCTGTGGCGGTGTTGTCAACTTTGGCCCTGATTGGCTGTTGAATGCAGGGGGCCGGTGGGATTGTCAAGACGAATGCTTCTAAGCGCCGGTGCGCGTGACCATGAAGTAGATCGTCAGCAGCACGAGCAGGTCCATCAGCGCGCCGACCGCGCCGACGTTGCGCACGAGCGCCTGGTGCTCGGCGCTCTGCGTGACCTCGCCGTCGGGCCCGCGGCCGCGACGTCCGCTTCGGCGACCGCCACGAGGCGCTTCTCGCGCGGGCCGAGATAGGCGCCCTCGACGGCGCCGATGACGATGACGACGGCCAGGCCCCACTGCACGAAGAACGCGCTCCACACGTGCAGCTTGGAGGCGAGGTAGATGCCGAAGATGAGGACCGCCCCCAGCCCCGGGGCTGATGATGCGCTGGCTGATCGCGTGGATCGCGCGATACAGGGCGGGCAGCGCGCGCGGGTCTGCGCGCGCTGACCGTGCCGAGCATGACCGGGTAGGCGAACGTCGCGCCGAACGCGATCACGACCGCGATGATGTGCAGCGCGAGCACGACTTCAAAGAACGCGACGCCGGCGATCACGCGCGCAATCCTATTGGGCGCTCAGAACGTCGGCGCGTACTTGCCGAACACGTCCTGCATGGCGGCGCACACCTCGCCGAGCGAGCAGCGGTCCTTCAGCGCCTGGCGGATGGCCGGCAGCAGGTTGTCGGCGCCGCGCGCGACCTCGCGCAGCTCCTCCAGGCGGCGCTCGACGAGCGGCTGGTCGCGCGCGGCCTTGAACTCGGCCAGGCGCGCGAGCTGTTCGCGCTCTGACTCGGGGTCGACGCGCAGCAGCTCGGGCACCTCGAGGTCGTCCTCCTCGTAGGCGTTCACGCCGACGACGATGTCCTGGCCGATGCGGTAGCGCTCCTGGTAGCCCCAGGCGGACTCGTCGATCTCGCCGGTGATGAACTGGATCGCGTTGACCGAGCCGCCGAGCTCGTCGACCTTCGCGATCAGCTCGCCCGCGCGCAGCTCGATCTCATCGGTCAGCGCCTCGACGAAGTAGGAGCCGGCGAACGGGTCGACGGTGTCGGCCACGCCGGACTCGTGCGCGAGGATCTGCTGCGTGCGCAGCGCGATTTTCGCCGCGCGCTCGGTGGGCAGCGCGAGCGCCTCGTCGAAGCCGTTGGTGTGCAGCGACTGCGTGCCGCCGCAGACCGCGGCGAAGCCCTGCAGGGCGACGCGCACGATGTTGTTCTCCGGCTGCTGGGCGGTCAGCGTGACGCCGCCGGTCTGCGTGTGGAAGCGCAGCATCGTCGCCTTCTCGCTGGTCGCGCCGAAGCGCTCGCGCATGATGTGCGCCCACATGCGCCGCGCGGCGCGGAACTTGGCGACCTCCTGGAAGACGTTGTTGTGGCCGTTGAAGAAGAAGGCCAGCCGCGGCGCGAACTCGTCGACCGACAGGCCCTTATCGACGGCCGCCTGCACGTAGGCGATGCCCGAGGACAGCGTGAAAGCGACCTCCTGGACGGCCGAGCAGCCCTTCTCGCGGAAGTGGTAGCCGGAGATCGAGATGGTGTTCCATTTCGGCACGCGCTGCTGGCAGTACTCGAAGATGTCGGTCGTCAGGCGCATCGTCGGCACGGGCGGGTAGATGTAGTTGCCGCGCGCGATGTACTCCTTGAGCACGTCGTTCTGCGTCGTGCCGCGCAGCTGCTGCGACGGCACGCCCTGCTCCTCGCCGACGAGCTCATACAGCAGCAGCAGGCACGCGGCGGGCGCGTTGATCGTCATCGAGGTAGAGACCTGGTCGAGCGGGATGCCGTCGAAGGCCGTGCGCATGTCGTCGATCGTGTCGATCGCGACGCCCGTGCGCCCGACCTCGCCCAGGCAGCGCGGGTTGTCGGAGTCGAGGCCCAGCTGCGTGGGCAGGTCGAAGGCCATCGACAGCCCGGTCGAGCCCTTGCTCAGCAGGTAGCGGTAGCGCTCGTTTGACTCCTTCGCCGAGGCGTAGCCGGCGTACTGGCGCATCGTCCAGGTCTGCTTGCGGTACATCTCGCGATGCACGCCGCGCGTGTAGGGGTACTCGCCGGGCTCGCCGAGGTCCAGCTGCTCGGGGATGTCCGACTCGGTCATAGAGCTCTGAGATCTCGATGCCCGAGTCGGTGAAGCGCCGCGGGTCGTCGGGACCGACGATCGGCGCGACCGTCGGGCGATCCTCGGTGGTGGCCATGTCTCAGATGATAAGGACCAGCCCGCGCGCGCGGGGTGGCTCTTTCCGAAGCGGCGCGTCCGACGCCTGGGCGCGCGAGCCCGACGTCCTGCGCGGGAGCTATCCTGCAAGCCGTGTCCACCTGCCTGGTGACCGGCGGCGCGGGGTTCCTCGGCTCGCACCTGTGCGACGAGCTGCTCGCGCGCGGGCACCGCGTGATCTGCGTCGACAACTACGAGACGGGGTCGTTGGCGAACATCGAGCACATTCGCGACGCCGATCGGTTTCGCTGCCTCGGCGTGGACATCATCGAGCCGTACTTCGTCGACGAGCCGGTCGACTTCGTCTATCACCTCGCCTCGCCGGCCTCGCCGATCGACTACCTGCGCCTGCCGCTGCACACGCTGAAGGTCGGCTCCTATGGAACGCACCACACGCTCGGGCTGGCGAAGGCCAAGCGCGCGCGCTTCCTGCTCGCGTCGACGAGCGAGGTGTACGGCGACCCGCAGGAGCACCCGCAGTCAGAGAGCTACTGGGGGCACGTCAACCCGATCGGCCCGCGCGGCGTGTACGACGAGGCCAAGCGCTACGCCGAGGCGCTGACGATGGCATACCACCGCCAGCAGGGGGTAGACACGGCGATAGTGCGCATCTTCAACACCTACGGCTCGCGCATGCGCCCGCACGACGGCCGCGCGATCCCGACGTTCCTGCGCCAGGCGCTCGCCAGCCGCCCGATCACGGTCTTCGGCGACGGCAGCCAGACGCGTTCGTTCTGCTTCGTGTCAGACCTGATCCGCGGCATCATCGCGCTGGCCGAGTCCGGCTACCACGACCCCGTCAACATCGGCAACCCCGACGAGTTCACGCTGCTGGAGCTGGCCGAGACCGTCAAGGAGCTGACGGGCGCGAGCTCTGACGTCGTGTTCGAGGCGCTGCCGGTCGACGATCCCAAGCAGCGCCGGCCGAACATCGCGCTCGCGCAGGAGCTGCTCGCCTGGGCGCCGGAGGTGTCGCTGCGCGACGGGCTGCAGCGCACGATCGAGCAGTCCGGCGTGGAGCTGCTCATCGGCGGCGGGGCGCGCTGACGTCGCGCCGAGCGTGCACCGGGCGGTCAACCGACCGCTACATCTGGCAGGCTGACGGGTTGTGAGCAGCGAGATGGCGCCTCGTTCGTCTGCAACGTCCGCTCCCCCCGCGGCCCGTGAGCGCTCGCTGCGCCGCGGGCCGGGCGTTGCGCCGGAGCCCGGCACGCTGGGCCCGCCGCGCACGGTGCTGTCGGAGCGGACCGAGCGCCGCGAGCCGTCTGACCGCGATATGCGCGCCAAGCGCCCGCCGGCGCTCTCGTTCCTGCTGCGCGTCGCGACCGCACGGCGCGCCGGCGCGGATCCTGCTGCTGCTCGCGCTGGACTTCGCCGGCGTGGCGCTCGCGATCTTCACGGCGCTCGTGCTCAAGGAAGCGGTGCACGGCGACGTGATCGTCGAAAATTCGCTGCACGAGACCGAACGCTTCCTGCCGTTCGCCTACCTGCTGACGGCGCTGCTGTTCTGGCGCTCGGGCCTGTATGCGGCGCGCTCGCTGCGCCCGGGCATGTCGCGGATCGTCGGCTCGCTGTTCCAGGTCGCGGTCGTGGCGCTCATCTTCGCGGTCGTCAGCGGCGAACACTTCTCCAGCTACTACCTGTTCTACGGCTCGCTCGCGTTCGCCGTGCTGTACGTGTCGTCGTTTCGCTACGCCTTCGAGCGTCTCAGCGGCTTCGCGCTGCGCGCGGCCGGCTACCGCCGGCGCGCGCTGCTCGTCGGCACGGGCAAGCACATCCGCGACGTCGCGCACGCGCTCGCCGATGAGCACTCGCCGATCGAGGTCGTCGGCTACCTGGCGCCGCGGTCGATGGCTCGCAGCGCGATGGACGGGCTGCGCTCGCTCGGCACGCTCGGAGAGCTCTCGAACGCGCTCGGCGGCGAGCGCATCGACGAAGTGATCATCGCCGACCCGGACTTTCCGCAGGTCGACGCGCTCGAGCTCGTCGACCAGTGCCACCAGCGCGGCGTGCGGGTGCTGCTGGCGCCGTCGACGATGGAGATCCTGATCCACCGCGCGGAGTTCGTGCCCGGGCAGTCGGTCCCGCTGTTCGAGCTCGGGCCGCCGGTCTTCGAGGGCGTCGACTTCGCGCTAAAGCGCGCCTTTGACATCGTCGGCGCGACGCTGCTGCTCGTCGCGCTGAGCCCGCTGCTCGCTGACGATCGTGCTCGCTGTGCGCCTCTCCTCGCGCGGTCCGATCCTGTTTCACTCGATGCGCCGCGGCATCGGCCAGCGGCCGTTCCCGTGCCTGAAGTTCCGCACGATGCACACCGACGCCGAGCAGCGCCAGGCCGATCTGGAAGAACTCAACGAGGCCTCGGGCGCGCTGTTCAAGATTCGCGAGGACCCGCGGCTGACCCCGGTCGGGCGCCTGCTGCGGCGCTTCTCGCTGGATGAGCTGCCGCAGCTGGTGAACGTGCTGCGCGGCGACATGTCGCTGGTCGGCCCGCGCCCGCTGCCCGAACGCGACTACGAGATGCTCGACGACTGGCACCGCAAGCGCTACCTGGTGCTACCGGGCATCACCGGCCTGTGGCAGGTATCCGGCCGCTCAGAGCTCGACTTCGACGACCTCGTGCACCTCGACTTCCTCTACCTCGAGAGCTGGTCGCTGGCGCTCGACCTGAGCATCCTGCTGAAGACCCTGCCGGCGGTGCTGACGCGCCGCGGCGCCTACTGAAGCTCGGCGGGCCCGAGCGGGCGACGGCGCAGCCCGTGGCCGGCCGCGCGCGGGCTTTCGGCCTGCGCGGCGGCGTCCTGGTAGACGCGCCACGTCGCGCGTGCCGTGTCCTCCCACGTCCACGCGGAGGGCTCGGGCGCTGGGCGGCGGACGGACTGCGCGGCGACGATCAGCGCGCGCAGGTCTCCGGGCGCCACGAACGTGGCGCGGTCGCCGAGCACCTCACGCAGCGCGGGCACCTCGCGCGCGACGACCGGCGTGCCGCACGCGAGCGCCTCGACCGCGGGCAGGCCGAAGCCGTCGTGCTCGGAGGGAACGACCAGCGCGTGCGCGCCGCTGTAGATCGCCGCGAGGTGCTCGTCTGAGACGTGGCCGGTGAGGATCACGTCGGGCAGCTCGTGCGCCCACGGGCGGGTGCTGCCGACGAGCACGAGCGGCAGCTCGCGCTCGGTCGCGGCCAGCTCGGCGACGTGGCGGCTGGGATCGGGGTGCTGCAGGCAGCCGACCCACAGCAGGTAGCGCTCGGGCAGGCCGAAGCGCTCGCGCGCGCGGGCGATCTGCGGCGCGGAGCGCGGGTACATCGACGCGTCGGCGGCCTCGGGGATGACCGCGATGCGCTCGCGCTCGAGGCCGAGATGTTCGACGGCGTCGCACGCGACCGTGTCGGTCGGCACGATCACGCGCGCTGCGCGCTGCAGCGCGAGCTGGCGCAGGCGCGGGCGAAGGCTCATGCGCAGCTGCTCGCTGCGGCGCTTGAGCGAGGTCAGGTCGTGGATCGTGACGACCATCGGGCACGGGCTGTGCAGCATCGCGCCGTCGAGCCACGGCGCGTGGAAGACGTCGGCGCCGCGCGGGCGATGGCTTTCGACGAGCTGATCGCGTGCGCCGGCCGTGCCGCGCAGCGTCTGCAGCAGGCAGCGCGCGTAGCGGCCGAGCCCGTGCTGGTCCGAAATGGGGCGGCTGTCGAACGCGACCCTCATGGGCGCTTGGCGCACCTTGCGTGATGGCCCGCATGCGGCACGCAGGCAACATAATCGCTTTGCGTCGCTTTGTGCAGGATTGACAGCCCTCCTGCAACCGCGCCGCGCACGAGCGCCCTGCACTGACGGCGTCTAGCCTCTGCGCAGATGTCGCTGCGCGACTACCACGACGCGATCTGGGACAGCGTGCCGGCGGGCGCCGCGCCGCGGGACTTCGCGCTGCGCCGGCGCTTCCTGCTGGAGCGCGTGCACGCCGGCGAGCGCGTGCTCGACGTCGGCTGCGGCGAGGGCTGCTTCGCGCGCGAGCTCGCGCGCGCCGGGGCGAGCGTCGTCGGCGTCGACGTCGCGGACGAGCCGCTGCGCCGCGCGCGCGCTCACGCCGGCGGCGAGGCGCTGGACCTGCGCGCGATCACCGCGGAAGAGCCGTGGCCGCTGCCCGATGCGAGCTTTGACGCGGTGTGGGCGGGCGAGGTCATCGAGCACGTGCTCGACACGTCCGCGCTGGCTGTCTGAGCTTCGTCGCGTGCTGCGCTCGGACGGGCGGCTGCTGCTGAGCACGCCCGCGCACGGGCGCGCGGCGATGCTCGCGCTGGCGCTGTCGGGGCGCGCGTTCGACGCGCACTTCGATCCGCGCGCCGACCACCTGCGCTTCTACAGCGCGCGCACGCTGAGGAGCCTGCTCGACGACTTCGGCTTCGACGACGTGCAGGTGCGCCAGCGCGGCGGGCCGCCGCTCGCGCGCCGGCTGCTGCTCTGCTCGGCGCGCCGCGCGCGCTTCTAGCGGGCCGACGTCGATCGGAGCCGGTGGGCCGGCCGCGGACCCTAGGGGGCCGACTGCGGATTGATCGCGCGCGAGGCCTGCGCGTAGGCGTTCTCGATTTCGATCGATTCCGGGTTGCCCGCGGCGACCGCTTCGGGAGATATCGACTCGGGGTTGAGGAAGATCGCCGCCTGCAGCTCGCGCAGCGCTTCGCGCGGTTCGATCGCGATGTCGTACTGCGCGAGGTGCAGCCACGTTTCGGGGTTCGACGGCTGCAGGCTGACCGCGTGGCGCAGCGACGCGCGCGCGAGCGCTCGTTCGCCCACCGACTCGTCGACGCGCGCCTGCACGAACAGCGCCTGCGCCGAGAGCGGGTCGCGTTGCACGGCCGTCTGCGCGTCGGACACGGCGGCGCGAGGGTTGGTCGCCAGCTGCGCGAGCGCCTGCTGGGAGGCGTTGGCCGAGCTCTGCGGCTGCCACTGCGTCCACGCCGCGAGCAGCGCGCCGATGACCGCGGCGACCGCGACTGCCCGTGCGCACGTAGCCGAGCTGGCGCGGCGAGCGCGCGCCCCACGCGCCCGCGCTGACCGCCGGCTCGCCGAGCGGCCCGCGGCCGGCGAGCCATCCCGCGCAGACGAGCGCGATGCACGCGTCGCCGGGCACGTACCACGTCCAGTCAACGAACGAATGCGCGCCGAACACGACGACCAGGCAGAGCATGCTGAGCGTCGCGATGCGCTCGGGCGGGTAGGGCTCGGGCGAGCGCCGCCAGCCGGGGCGCCCGCCGGAGCGCAGCTGTAGCCACGATCGCCAGCCGCTCCAGCGGCGGTTGAACATGTGCGTGGCGCGCCCGGCCGCGGCCATCCACGTGAGCAGCAGCGCGAGCGCGAGCGCGAGGCCCACGAGGCCGAGGTCGGCGAGCGTCTGCACGACAAAGCCGTGCGCGTGCTTGACTTCCAGCAGCGCGGTGCGGTAGCGAAGGCGCGCCGTCTGATAGCCGCCGGCGCCGGCGCCGATCAGCGGGTGCGCGTCGAAAACGTCCAACGCCTCCTTCCAGTAGCGCGCGCGTACGCTGGCGACGGCCGTCAGCCGTCCGGGCGTGTTGGGCGGCGGTTTCGCATTGGGGTTCGTCAGCGCGTTGACCGCGTGCGAGATGCTGCCGGTGAAGCCGCGGTGGCTGTATGCGAGCGCGCCCGCTCCGGCGAGGATCGCGAGCACCACGAGCGCGATCAGCGCGACGCCCGCGCGCATGCGGATCCGTCGCCTCGGCGCGCGCCGCGCGGTGGTGAAGCCGACGGCCACGCCGATCGCGCTGAGCACGACGATCATCGCGACGAGCAGCGCTCCCAACCGGTGTCCGGCCGACGAGCGCGCCGCGAGCGTCACCGATTCGGTGCTGAGCGCCGGTGTCGCGAACGTCCATGCGACGGTTCCCGCGGCGCACAGCCCGCCAGCCGCGAAGACGGCCGCGCCGCGCAGGCGCAGCGGCACGATGCAGAACCACAGCACGAGCCCGATCGCCAGCGCGACGAGCGCGCCGCGCGAGTAGGCGAGCAGCAGCGTCACGAGCGCCAGCCCCATCGCCGGGTAGGCGAGCGCGCTGAGCAGCGCGTGCCCGGCGCGCCGCGCGCCGAGCCACATGCAGCCGATCACGGCCAGCGCGGCGGTCAGGCCGGTCGCGTTCCAGTAGCCAAACGGCGCGCGCAGCCGCGCGTACTGGTCGTGCGGATCGAGCTGGCCGGGGAAGACCTTCGTCGCGAGCGCGTACGCGCAGACGATCAGCGCGCCGAGCGTCACGCCGCCGATCACCGCCGGCCAGCGCGAGGGCGCCACGCGCGCCATCGTGACGGCGGCCGCGAACACGCCGCTGTAGGCGAGCATCCGCCCGGCTTCGCGGAAGCTTTCGTCGGGCTGCACCGACCAGGCGACAGACAGCGCGGTGAGCGCGGTGAACGCGAGCAGCAGGCCGACCGGCCACGCTCCATACACGCGCCGAGACGAGCGCGAGATGAGCTCGCTCGGCGCGAACAGCGCGGCGGCGGCGACGATCGCGCCGGCGCCGAGCGTGAGCGCCATCTCGGTGATCGTGATCGCCGAGGATTCCGGGTTCAGCCCGCCTTTGGCGTAGAAGGTGACCAGGCACACGACGCCAGCGAGCAGCAGCGTCGGCCACCACATCGCCTGCGCGCGTCTGTGCCATGCCCCGCGGCGCTCCACGCGCTGCGGGCTCGCCGCGGTCCGGTTGCTGCGGCGCCGGCGCGGGCGCGGGCGCCGGCGCGGCCGGGCGCTCAGCTGGTGCGGCGTGCGCGGACACGGTCTCGGATGGCGCCGCCGATCACGAGCAGCAGGCATGCCAGCAGGAACGCGAGCGTCGCCAGCAGCGGGGTGGGCAGCGCGTTCAGCGCCGACGCGATGTCGACGTGCACGACGCCCGGGCGGATGATCTTGTCGCCGACTTCAAGCGGCTCCGAGCCGGCCGCCGCGGCATGGCTGAGGCCGCGGCGCTCGGCGGGCGTGAGCGGAATCGCAGCGGCGCCGCCTCCGCTCGAGGGCCCGCCGCCGCCGCCGGCGGCCGCGAGCTCGGCGTGGCGGATCAGGTTGGCGCAGTCGGAATACTCTTCGACTTCGGTCGGCAGCTCGTGCAGCGCCTGGCGGTAGTCCTGCTCGCTGAAGCCGCTCAGCGACTGCCCGTGCGTGCACCGTTCGATGATCGTCGCGCCGACGTCGGCCCGCGACGGGCGCCGCGGTCGCGAGCGCCAGCGCGAGCATCAGCGCGACCGTCGCGAGCAGGCGCCGACCGGTGCGCGCGCGCGGCGCGGACTGCCGTTTGGAGACGATGGCTGTCATCGCAGAGTGCGGCAACGCTACCAATGCTCGCGGGAGAGGCCGACGGCTGTGAAGCGCGCGCGAGAAGCCCCGCGCCCAGGCCTCGTGGCTGTAGGCGCGCACGTCGCGCGCGCCTGCCTGTCCGAGGCGCTCGCGCAGCGCCGTCGTCGCTGCCCAGGCGGCGCATCGCGGCGGCGAGCGCCGCGCTGTCGCCGGCCGGCACGATCAGCCCGTTGTGGCCGTCGCGCACGAGGCCGCCGGCGGCCGCGCCCACCTCGTCGCTCGCGATCACGGCGAGGCCGCGGTTCATCGCCTCGTTGACCGCGAGGCCCCAGGGCTCGCGAAACGTGCGTGTGCGGATCGACGCCAGCACGAGCACCTGCGACGCGGCGTACATGTCGCGCAGCTGCGGCGGCGAGACGGGGTCGAGGCAGATGACGTCATCGGTCGCGGGCACCGCCGCGCCGCCGACGGGGATCCGAGGGGGCCTGGATCCCACGCCGACAAGGACGAGCGCGGCGGCGGTGTTGGGCAAGCCCGATGCACCCCAGGCCTCCAACAACACCCCGAGTCCCTTTTCCCGCGCGGGACGGCCGGCAAACATAAACATGGGCTGCGCGTCGCTCGGCCAGCGGGGCTCGCTCGGCGCGCTCACCTGCGGCGAGCTCCAGAAGTCGTTGTCGACCGACTGCGGCGCGACGTGCACGTTGCGCGCGCCGCGCGCCGCAACGTAGGCGCTGACGTGCGGCCCGTAGGTGACGACCGCGTCGGCGGCGCGATACAGCCGCGCGAGCGCCGGATAGCCGAGCGCGTGCGCGAGGCTGCGCGGGTGCGCCCACAGCGACGCCCACAGGATCAGCGGCACGCGCGCGCGCCGCGCGCCGGCCCACAGCGCCAGCGGCGCGACGCGCCCGCCGGTCGGGCAGACGACGGCGCGGTAGCGCCCGCTGGCCGCCAGCGCGTACAGCGCGCGCTGGCTGACATGGCGGTGGGGGAAGGGCAGCTCGCCCTCGTGCGCGCCGCCGCCGTGCTTGTCGGCGCCGCCGAACAGCGCGAGCTCGATGCCCTCGCGCTCGTGCAGGGCCGCGAACGCGCCGACGCGATAGGCGGGCGCGTGGCCGGTTGCGAACAGGACGGGCTTGCTTGAGGGCTGCGAGGACATCTGTGTCGTATGAAACCCGCCGCGGCGCCGAACGTCGCTCAGCCGCGCAGCGCGTGCTCGTAGGCGGCGAGCGTCTGCTCGCCGCAGCGCTCCCAGGTGAAGTTCTCGGCGACGGTCACGCGCGCGCGGTGGGAGACCTCGTTGAGCTCGTGCGGGTCTGACAGCAGCTCGTCGATGCGCTGCGTCAGGCGCTCGATGTCGCCGGGCGGGACGAGCACCATGCCGCCGCCCGCCGCGGCTATCTCCTCGGGTCCGGGCTCGCCGCGGCAGCCGATCGCCGGGACGCCGCCGGCCATCGCCTCGATGTAGGCGACGCCGAACGCCTCCTCGGTCGAGGGCATCACGAACAGCGTGCACGCGCGCGCTCGCTCGATCGCTCGGTCGGGATCGAGCTGGCCGGCGAGCTCGACGCGGTCGGCGACGCCGAGGCGCGCGGCGAGTCGTTCCAGCGCCGCGCGCTCGGGTCCCTCGCCGACGATCTGATAGCGCAGCGCCGGGTGGCGGCGGCTGAGCACCGCCAGCGCGCGCAGCACGTCGGCGTGGCGCTTGCGCGCGACGAGGTGCCCGACGGTGACGAGCGTCGGCGGCGCGTCGGCGCGCGTCGCGCGCCCGGCGGGCGGCAGGTCGGTGCCGAGGTGAACGACGCGCGTCTCGCCCGCTCCGTGCGCGCGCGACAGCTGCGCGATGCCCTCGCTGTTGGCGAGCACCAGGCGCGCGGCGCCCAGCCCGCGCGCGACGGCGCTCGCGCCGTCTGCGTCGCGCGCGGCCGTGTACAGCACGTCGCCGCCGTGCACCGACACGACGAGCGGCTTGTGCAGCCGCGCGGCGGCCGAGCGCGCGGCGCACGGCGTCGCCGGCCGGTACGGCGTTGTGCGCGTGCACGAGGTCAAAGGCGAAGCTGCGCTGCAACCGGCGAAGCGCGAGCGCGAGCCCCGGCGCCGCCCACGCCGCCCACGCCGCGTAGGAGCTGTCGCGCGGCGGCGAGACGTAGGGCAGGTAGCTGACGGTCAGGCCGTCGCGCGTCTGCGTGCGCGGCTCGCGCAGCCGTTGCGCGAGCTCGCCGGCGGCCGCGCTCGGGCCGCTGGAAAGCGCGGCTCGCGGAGGCACGACGCGGTGCAGCACGAGCACGCGCAGCTCGGCGCCCGCGCGCTTGGCGGCGAGCGCCTGGCGATGGGCCCAGACGCCGAGAACCGGATCGCGGTGGCTCGGATAGAACTCGGCGACGACGGCGACCTTGGGGTGCGAGCCGTTCACCAGCGGCGATGGGTGGCGAGCGTGCGCTGCGCCTCGCGCGCGCTCAGGTAGGGACGGTCGGCGAGGAAGGCGCGCGCCTCGGCAACGGCGGCATCGCGCGAGTAGGAGTCCCCGGCGGGAGCCTCGCGGTGGCGGATCGAGACGGCGTCGACGACGCCGCAGCGCCACCCGTGCTCGCGCGCGAGCGCCGCCCAGTGGACGTCCAGGCCCCAGCCCATGCCCAGCTCGGGGAAGGGCAGAAGCGTCGAGAAGGTGGCGCGCGCGAACGCGGTCACCGGGCCGATCTCCACGAAGCTGCTCTCGCGCACGACGCTCGCCGGATGGCGGCGCGTCTGCGGCCAGGCGGCGTGGGAGTCCAGGCGGTGCGCCGGCTGGGCGAGCTGCAGGTCGAAGCGATCGCAGAGGAACAGGAAGCGGTCGAGGAACCCGTGCGGCAGCTGCACGTCGTCGTCGACGATCAGCAGCCAGTCGCTGTCGCCCGGCGGGTGCTCGGCGAGCAGGCGGTTGAGGTTCTCGAACTTGCCCGCGCCCTGCGCCGGGCGCGTGTGCAGCGCGACGTCGTGGCGCGAGCTGAGCAGCTGCGCGCGGATCTGCTGCGCGAGCGCGTGGTTCTCGGCGCGCACGACGCCGAGCACGAGCACGCGCTGCAGCGGCCGGGCGCCGCCGCGCGGCGAGCTCCAGGCGCAGGCGCTGTCCGCTGGCCAGCGCGAGCGCGTCGCTGGCGCGGTCGGCGGCGGCGCGGCGCAGCGAGTCCAGGCCCCCGACCGTGCCGCTCGTGCCGGACAGGAAGTCGTCCTCGCCCGACGTCCCGCTCGCGCGCGGGCGCCGGCGGCGGCTGGGGCGAGAGGCCCTCGCGCAGTCGCCCGGCGCTGTGCGCGACCATCGTCAGCCCGGCCGGACAGCGGCGGCGGATCACGTGCCCGACGCACCCGGCGAGCGTCGCCAGCTCGCGCTGCCAGCGAGGGCGCGCGACCGTCGCGCACGTCAAAGCGCCGCGCGGCGCGCCCGCGCGCGTAGGCGGCGCGCGGCGAGCGCGCGCAGGCGTGCGTCGGCGCCGGCGCGGCGATGTTCGAGCGCCGCGCGCGCCACGTAAAGGACGACCGCGTCCGGGCGCTGTGCGCGCAGGCGGTCCTGCCAGTCCTGCTCGTCGCCGCCGTTGTGCAGCGTGACGTCGAAGGGCCCGACGCGCTCGAGCGCGCTCGCGCGGATCGCCATGTTGGCGCCCCACGCATAGCGCGCGGGCGTGTCGTCGCCGCCGAGGTCGAGCGAGGTGATCGGCGGCGCCTCGCGCCCGCAGGTGCGCAGCCGCGCACCCTCCAGGCGCGCGCGGATCGGCCCGGTGAACACGTCGACGTCGGGGTGCTCGCGCGCCGCTCCCAGCAGCGCCGCCAGCCAGCCGTCGGCCACGCGGACGTCGTCGTCGACGAACACGACCAGCTCGCCCTCGGCGAGCGCTGCACGCCGGTGTTGCGCGCCACGTTCAGCCCGAGCGGCCGCGGATGGGGCTCATAGCGCGCGTGGAAGCGCTCGGCGAGCGCGCGCACGGCCGGCGTCGCGCCGGCGTCGTCGACGACCAGCAGCTGCGCGCCGAGCTGTGAGGCCTGCGGGGCGATCGAGGCGAGCGCAACCTCCAGGTAGGACGCGCGCCCGCGCGTTGGGATGACGATCGACGCCGGCGGCTTGCTCATCGCGCAGACAGTCTAGGTTCGCGCCCGCACTAGTCTGCCTGCGAGCATGGTCCTGTTCCTGCACAACCGCTATCGCACGACCGGCGGCGAGGAGCGCGTGGTCGGCGACCTGCTGTGGCTCGTGCGCGAGCAGCTCGGCGAGCCGGCGCAGCTGTTGGCGCGCGACTCGGCGGCGATCTCGGGCGTGCGCGCGGCGGCGGGCCTGCTGCGCGGCGGGCTGAGCGCGGCGGACGTCGAACGGAGCGTGCGCGCCGGCGGCGCGCGCGTCGTGCACGCGCACAACCTGCTGCCCGCGCTCGGCTGGCGCGCGCTCGCGGCGGCGCGCGCGGCCGGTGCGCGCGTGGTGCTGCACCTGCACCAGTACCGGCTCGTGTGCGCGACCGGCGTGTGCTACACGCGCGGCGCGCAGTGCACGCGCTGTCACGCGCGCAACACGCTGCCGGGCGTGCGCCTGAACTGTCGCGGCAGCCTGCCCGAGGCGCTCGCCTACGGCCTCGCGCTGTCGCTGTGGCAGCGGCGCCTGATCGACCAGGCTGACGCCGTGATCGTGCCCAGCGCGCTTCGCGCGCGAGCGCCTGCGCGCGCTCGGGCGCGCCGCTGCCGTGGGAGCGCGTGGTCGTGCTCGCGCCGCCCGTGCGCGCGCTCGCCGCGCAAGCTCGCGACGCGCCATCGCACGCCGTCGCGCCCGCGGGGCGCGACGCGCAGGCGCCCGCATCGCCCTACGCGCTGGTCGTGTCGCGCCTGTCGCCGGAGAAGGGAGTCGACGTGGCGATCGAGGCCTGCCGCATGGCGGGCATCGCGCTCGTGATCGCCGGCGACGGGCCGGCGGAGGGTGAGCTGCGCGAGCGCGCGCGCGGCGCGGACGTGCGCTTCGCGGGTCGCGTCGATGACGCGCAGCTGGCGCGGCTGCGCGACGGCGCGGCGCTCGCGCTCGCGCCGTCGCGTTCGGCGGAGACGTTCGCGCTGGCGGCGGCGGAGGCGATGGCGGCCGGCCTGCCGGTCGCCGCAAGCCGCGTCGGCGCGCTGCCGGAGCTCGTCGGCGAGGAGGGGCTCGTGCCGGCCGGCGACGCGCTGCGCGCTGGCGGACGCGATCGGGCGCCTCGCCGGCGATCGCGCGGCGGGCGAGCGGGGGCGCGCCCGCGTGAGCGCGGTGTGCGCGCCGCGCGTCGTCGCCGAGCGCGCTGGCGAGCGTCTACGACGGCGACGGCGACGCGCGCGGCGCAGGTCAGCGCATAAGCTCTCGCCGTGCCCGACCCCGCCAGCGCTCTGATCACGGGTCTCACCGGCCAGGACGGCTCGTTCCTGGCCGAGCTGCTGCTCGAGAAGGGCTACAGCGTGACGGGCGTGGTGCGCGCGCCGCGCGATCGCCCGCTCGGCTACGCCGAGCACCTGCGCGCGCACGTGCAGCTGCGTCGAGGGAGACCTGCTCGCGCCGCAGTCGCTGCGCGGCGCGATCGAGCGGGTGCGTCCGCGCGAGATCTATCACCTGGCCGCGCCATCGTTCGTGCCGGCCTCCTGGCAGCGGCCCGCCGAGACGCTGTCTGCGATCGTCGGCTCGACGGTCGCGGTGCTCGAGGCGGCGCGCGACCTCGAGCGGGCGACGCGCGTGTTCGTGCCCGCCTCGGGCGCGATCTTCGGCGACACCGACGAGAGCCCGCAGCGCGAGAGCACGCCGTGTCACCCGACCAACCCCTACGCGATCGCGCGCCTGGCCGCGCACCAGCTGCTCGGCGTGTTGCGCGGGCACGACGGGCTGCACGCGAGCTCGGGCATCACGTTCAACCACGAGTCAGAGCGCCGCCCGGAGCGGTTCGTGACGCGCAAGATCACGCGCGCCGCGGCGGCGATCTCGCTCGGGCGCCAGCGCGAGCTGACGCTCGGGGCGCTCGACGCGGTGCGCGACTGGTCGTTTGCGGGGGACATCGTGCGCGGCGCGTGGCTGATGCTCCAGCAGGAGCAGCCCGACGACTACGTGCTGGCCAGCGGGCAGGCGCACACCGTCGGCGAGTTCGCGCGCGCGGCGTTTGAGTGCGTGGACCTGGACGCCGAGCGCTACCTGCGCGTCGACCCGGCGCTCGTGCGCCCGCGCGAGCGCGTGCCGAGCGTCGGCGACGCGACCAAGGCGCGCGAGGCGCTCGGCTGGGAGCCGCAGGTGTCCTTCGCAGAGCTCGTGCAGCGGATGGTGCGCGCCGATCTGAGCGCGCTGGAAGCGGTGCCGGCGACGCCCTGAGCGCGCCGATCCGGGCGCCCGGCGATCCGTCCGCGATTGCGGTCCCTGTCGGGAACACGTCGTAGACTGGCGCGCGGATGCCCACCGTCGGCGTGATTGGACTCGGCTACGTTGGCCTGCCGCTCGCGGTCGCGCTCGCGCGGGAGGGCTGCGAGGTCATAGCGGTCGACGCCGACCCGCGCAAGATCGAGGCGATCAACGCGGGCGAGTCCTACATCGAGGACATCTCCTCGCAGGAGCTCGCCGAGGTCGCCGAGCGCATTCACGCCGACACGCGCTACGCGGGCCTGGCGAAGGCCGAGGCGATGCTCGTGTGCGTGCCGACGCCGCTGACGCGCAACCGCGAGCCCGACCTGGGCCCGCTGATCGACTGCACGCGCTCGATCGCGAAGGTGCTGCAGAGCGAGCAGCTGGTCGTGCTCGAGTCGACCACCTATCCGGGCACGACGCGCGAACGGGTGGTGCCGCTGCTGGAGGAGTCGGGCCTGGCCGCGGGCCGCGACTTCCACGTGGCGTTCTCGCCAGAGCGCGTGGACCCCGGGCGCACCGACTTCACGCTGCGCACCACGCCGAAGGTCGTCGGCGGCCTGACCGAGGCGTGCGCGGAGCGCGCCGAGGCGCTGTACGCGCTGATCTGCGACCACGTCATACGCGTCTCGAGCCCCGAGGCGGCGGAGCTGACGAAGCTGCTGGAGAACATCTTCCGCTCGGTCAACATCGCGCTCGTGAACGAGCTCGCGATGCTGACCGATCGCATGGGCATCGACATCTGGGAGGTGGTCGACGCCGCGGCGACCAAGCCGTACGGGTTCATGCGCTTCGAGCCGGGGCCGGGCATGGGCGGGCACTGCCTGCCGGTCGACCCCTTCTACCTGAGCTGGCGCGCGCGCGAGTTCGACATGGCGACGGAGTTCATCGAGCTGGCCGGCAAGGTCAACCAGCAGATGCCCTACCACTGCGTCGACAAGGTGCAGCGCGCGCTCAACGACGTCGGGCTGCCGGTGAAGGGCGCGCGCGTGGCGGTGCTCGGCGTGAGCTACAAGCCGGGCGTGGGCGACGTGCGCGAGTCGCCGGCGCTGAAGATCATCGAGCTGCTGCGCGAGCTCGGCGCCGACGTGCGCTACCACGACCCGCACGTGCCCGAGCTGAGCCGAGTTCGACCTGCGCAGCGTGCCGCTCGAAGAGGTGCTCGCCGACTCCGACCTCGCGCTGATCGTGACCGCTCACCCGAGCATCGACCACGGCGCGGTCGTCAAGCGCGCGCGGCTGGTCGTCGACCTGCGCGGCGTGACGCGCGAGTCGCGCGCGGCGCAACGTCGTGCGCCTGTGACCGGCGGCAGACCACGGGCGACGCCGGGACGCCGTGCTGAGCGCTGACGATCGCGCGCCGGGTCTGCTCGTCGCGCCGGGCGTGTCGATCGGCGAGGGCGTCGTCTTCGGCGCCCACGTGGTCGTGCACGAGGGCGTCGTGATCGGCGATGGCTGCGCGATCGAGGATCACGCCGTGCTCGGCAAGCGCCCGCGCCTGGCGGCGCGCTCGAACACGCACGGGGAGGTCGGCGCGCTGGTGCTCGGCGAGCGCGCGACGGTGTGCGCCGGCGCGGTCGTGTTCGCCGGCGCGGCGGTCGGCGCCGCAGTCGATCATCGGGGACCAGGCGTTCGTGCGCGAGCGCACGCAGATCGGCGCGAGCTCGGTCATCGGGCGTGGCAGCGTGGTCGACAACGACGTCACGCTCGGCTCGCGCGTGCGCGTTCAGACCAACGTGTACCTGACCGCGCACACGCTCGTCGAGGACGACGTCTTCCTCGCGCCCGGCGTGATCACGACCAACGACGACACGATGTCGCGCCACCCGCCCGAGATGGCGCTGCGCGGCGCGACGCTGCGGCGCGCCTGTCGCATCGGCGCCGGAGCGGTGCTGACGCCGGCGGTCGAGGTCGGCGAGGAGGCGTTCGTGGCCGCCGGCGCCGTCGTCACGAGCGACGTGCCCGCGCGCGCGGTCGTGATGGGCGTGCCCGCGCGCGTCGTGCGCGAGGTGCCCGAGCAGGACCTGCTCTAGGACGCTAGGCGCCGGCGCGCGCGGCCGCGACGACGGCCTCGGCGTCCGCGGCGCTGAGCGTGGGGCTCATCGGTATCGCGAGGTGGCGCGCGGCGGCCTCGTCGGTGGCGGGCAGGCGCGCGTCGGCGCCCCATGCGCGCATCGCCGGCTGGCGGTGCGCGGGCGTGCGGTAGTAGGCCTTGCAGCCGATCGACGCCGCGCGCCAGCGCGTCCCGCAGGCGTTCGGCGTCGGGGTGATCGACGACGTACAGATGCCAGGCCGGCTCGGCGCCGGCGACCGGGACGCGGCAGCGCGACGAGCTCGCCGAGGCCGGCCTGCGCGTAGCGCTCGCCGGCGCGGCGGCGACCGTCAGACCAGCTCGTCGAGGTGGGGCAGCTGCACGCGCAGGATCGCCGCCTGCAGCTCGTCCAGGCGCGAGTTGTAGCCGACCTGCTCGTGGGTGATCTTGTCGGTCGAGCCGTGGAAGCGCAGCGTTCGCGCGCGCTGCGGCGATGTCGGCGTCCGAGGTCGTGATCATGCCGCCGTCGCCGAAGCCGCCGAGGTTCTTCGAGGGGTAGAAGGAGAACGTCGCCGCGCTGCCGAGCGACCCCGGGCGCCCCGCGGCGCTGCGCGAGCCGGCGGCCTGCGCGGCGTCCTCGAGCACGGGCACGCCGAGCGCCTGGATGTCGGCCACCGGCGCGACGTTGCCGAACAGGTGCACGGCGATGACGGCCTTCGTCGCGGGCGTGAGCGCGGCGCGCACGGTGTCCGGCGTGACGCAGTAGGTCTGCGGGTCGATGTCGCAGAAGACCGGCCGCGCGCCGGTCGGCGGGATCGCCTCGGCGGAGGCGTAGAAGGTGAACGACGGCACGACGACGTCATCGCCCGGCCCCACGCCCATCGCGCGCAGCGCGATCGTGATCGCGTCGGTCCCGTTGGCGACGCCGACGCCGTGCTCGGCGCCGCAGTAGCCGGCGAACTCGCTGCTCGAACGCCTGCACCTCCGGGCCGAGGATGAAGCGCTGCGAGTCGAGCACGCGCTCGACCGCGGCGCGCAGCTCGTCGCGCAGCGGCGCGAGCGTCGTCGAGGTGTCGAACAGCGCCACCCCCACGGCGATCAGCCCGGGGCGAGCAGCTTCAGGTCGGAGCGCGTCATCACCCTGATCAGCTCCTCGAAGGAGGTCTGCGGCTTCCAGCCGAGATCCCGCTCGGCCTTACCCGGGTCGCCGATCAGGTGGTCGACCTCCGCGGGACGGACGAACGCGGGGTCGATCGTCACGTACTGCTCGAAGTCGCCCGAGGCCGGCCTCGTCGAAGGCGACCTGACAGCACTCGCGCACCGAGTGCGCCTCGCCGGTGGCGATCACGAAGTCTTCCGGCGTTGTCCTGCTGGAGCATCAGCCACATCGCTTCGACGTAGTCCTTGGCGTAGCCCCAGTCGCGTTCGGCGTCGAGGTTGCCGAGCCGCAGCTCCTTGGTCAGGCCGTGCTTGATCGCGGCGGCGTGCCAGGTGATCTTGCGGGTGACGAACTCGCAGGCCGCGGCGCTCGGACTCGTGGTTGAAGAGTATCCCCGACGTCGCGTGCAGGTCATATGACTCGCGGTAGTTGACCGTGATGAAGTGGCCGTAGGCCTTGGCGACGCCGTAGGGCGAGCGCGGGTAGAAGGGGGTGGTCTCGGTCTGCGGGACCTCGCGGACCTTGCCGAACATCTCGCTCGAGGAGGCCTGGTAGAAGCGCGCGTCGGGGCACACTTCGCGCATCGCCTCGAGCATGCGCGTGACGCCGACGCCGGTGAACTCGGCGGTGAGCGTCGGCTGGATCCAGGAGACGGCGACGAAGGACATGGCGGCGAGGTTGTAGATCTCGCTCGGGCGCGAGGCGCGCAGGGCGTCGACGAGCGAGCGCTGGTCGAGCAGGTCGCCCTGGTGCAGCGTGATGCGATCGCGCAGGTGCTCGATGCGCTCGAACTTCTCCGTCGAGGCGCGGCGCACCATGCCGTGGACCTCGTAGCCCTTCTCGAGCAGCAGCTCGGCCAGGTAGGAGCCGTCCTGACCGGTCACGCCGGTGACGAGCGCGCTGGGGCGGTCGCTCATCGGGTCGGTTCTCCAGGACGGGGCTCGGTCACGCGCAGGGAGCCTATAGACCGCCGCCGATGCGGCTGGGCATCGCCGCCGGCCTCACGCGACGGGCGCCGGGCGGGCGAGCGGCGCGTCGCGCTCGCGCAGCCAGCGCACGGTGGAGGCGATGCCGTCCTCGAGCTCGATCTGCGCCTGCCAGCCGAGCAGCGTGCGCGCCTTCTCGACCGACGGCCAGCGGCGCTGCACGTCGACGGCGAACGTCGGCAGGTGCTCGAGCGCGAAGGCGTCGGGGTCCTCGCCGCAGGCCTGCCAGATGATGCGCGCGATCTCCGCGACGGTGAGCTCGCGCGAGGCGGAGATGTTGAAGTCCTCGCACAGCCCGGCGGGCGAGCTCATCGCGCAGACGACGCCGTCGGCGATGTCGTCGACGTGCGTGAGCGTGCGCGTCTGCTCGCCCGAGCCGAATATCTGCAGCGGGCGCTGCCCGGCGAGCACCTTGCTGATCAGGTCGGGCACGGCGTGCGCGATGCCCGGTTCGGCGTCGGGCGCCTCGCCGGGCCCGTAGGCGTTGAACGGGCGGCAGATCGTGAACGGCAGGCCGTGCTCGTCGTGCGCGGCGCGGCAGTAGACCTCGCCGGTGAGCTTGGAGAAGCCGTAGGCGGAGATCGGCGTCGGGCAGCGCGGCAGGTAGTCCTCGGGCGTGGGGAACATCTCGGCCTGCTCGAAGACCATCGAGGATGAGACGTACACGAAGCGCTGCACTTCGTGATCGAGCGCCGCGCGGATGACGCTGTTGTAGAGCGCGTTGTTGACCTCGGTCAGCGTGTGCGGCAGCTTGTGGAAGTTGGCGATGCCGCCGACGATCGCCGCGAGATGGATCACGTGCGTGCAGCCCTTCGTGGCCGCGCGCGCCTGCTCGGGCAGGCGCAGGTCGCCGGTGTGCACCTCACAGCCCTCGCGCATCCAGTGCGGCGCCGGCGCGCTGGTCGGAGACGCGCACCTCATAGGCGGGGTCGGCGAGCAGGCGTCGCACGACGGCCGCGCCGATCGTGCCGGCGCCGCCGGTGACGAGCACGCGGCTCATGCCGTGCTGCCGAGCGCGGCGAGCTCTGAGGCGTAGGCGAACACCTGCGCGGCGCCCCAGCAGTCCCACGGGTCGACGACGAGGCAGTCGCCGGCGGCGCGCTCGCCGATCAGCGCGAGCGTGCGCTGCTCGCGAAACTCGGAGTGGTCGGTCGCGACGATCACGACGTCGGCGCCGTCGACGGCGTCCTGTCAGCGACACGGTCGGCGTGGGCACGTGCGGGTCGTGCGCGGCGACGTCGGCGAGCTCGCGCTCGAGCATGCGGATCGAGCTTGTGCGAGAGCGAGTCGCGCTCGTCGTCGGTGTCGGCCTTGAAGGCCAGGCCGAGCACGGCGACCCTGCGGTTGGCCAGCGAGCCGACGCGCCGCTTGATCCCCTCCAGCAGAAACAGCGGCACGGACTCGTTCACGCGCGAGACCGCCAGCAGCATCCCCGGCGCGGCCGAGCGCTCCTCGGAGAAGGCGAAGTCCTTGCGCAGGCACGTGCCGGCGGTGAAGCCGGGCCGCGCGATGCCGCCGCGCGGGTAGTCGCGATTGATCAGGTCGATCACCTCGAAGACGTTCGCGCTGTGGCGCTCGCAGTCCATCATCAGCAGGTTGGGCAGCGCGAAGTTCGTGTAGCGCAGGATGTTCGCCCAGATCTTCGCGAGCTCGGCCTGCACCGGCGTGGTCTGCACGATCGGCGCGTCAAACACGCCGAACAGCTCGGCCGCGACCTCGCCCGAGCGCGCGCCGACGCCGCCGATGATGCACGGCAGCGTGTCGATCTCAGACAGAAAGCGCCCGGCGGCGATGCGCTCGGGGGCGTGCGCGACGAACACGTCCTCGCCGATCTGAAAGTCGCGGTGCTTGGCGAGGTAGCCGGCGACGAACTCCGTCGTGCCCGGCGCGACGGTCGATCGCAGGATCAGCGAGTGCCCCGGCGCGAGCACGCCGAGCAGGTCGTCCAGCGCGGAGCGGATGTCGCGCATGTCGATCTCGATGTGCGAGAAGGACGGCGTGCCGAGCGTGATCACGATCTGCCGCGCGCGCGCGGCGTCGGCGACGCGTTCAGACAGCGACAGCCGCCCGCCCGCGTGCACGCGCTCCAGCAGCTCCTGCGCGCCGGTCTCAGAGAACGGCATGCGCCCGTCGCGCACGGCGCCGAGGCGAGCCGCGATCGTTGTCGACGCCGACGACGCTCAGGCCGCGGTCGGCGAATGACAGCGCGAGCGGAAGTCCGACGCGACCGAGGCCGATGACCGAGACATCGGCTGTGCTCTGCGGGCTCGCCATGTGCACGCAAAGGATATCCGCGCGCGCGCACGGCGCGGGCCAGCATATATACCATCGCTATACCGAGTTTTTCTACAGGACGATCGTTTCGTCTGCCAACCGAGCGGCGCAAGCGGTGACGTCCTCGCCATGGTGCACGATGGTCGCGGCGCGTGGATGAACGCCGGAATGCAGTGGATGACACCCCGGGCCGTTCCTCCTCCTGGGTGGCCCGGGGTGCGCTGCCGGGTCGCGCCTGACGTCGCGCTCTGCGCGATAGCGCGTCGCGCACGTCGAGTACCAGGTGAGGTCTATGCCGTGTGCCCGCGCCGGTACGCCGCGTACTGGCGCGCGAAGCCGAGCAGGAAGCGCGGGTTGTAGCGCGCGTAGCGTCGCCACAGCCGGCGGGGCTCGCGCGAGAGCCGGTAGACCCACTCGAGGCCGCTTCGCTGCATCCAGGGCGGCGCCTGGGAGACGAGCCCCGCGTGAAAGTCGAAGGCGGCGCCGACGCCGACGAGCAGCGGGGCCGACAGACGCGCGCGCATGTTGTGCATCCAGCGCTCCTGCTTGGGCTGACCGATGCCGACCCACACGACCTGCGCGCGAGAGCGCTCGATGTCCTCGATCGCGCGGCGCTCCTCCTCGGCGCTGAGCTCGCGAAAGGGCGGCGACCAGCCGCCGGTGATCCGCAGCCCGGGGAAGCGCTCGCACAGGCGCGCCCGTAGCAGCGCAAGCGCCTCGGGAGAGCGACCGCCGTAGAGGTACATGGCCGTGCCGGCGCGCGCGGCGCGCGCGCAGAAGCCGGCCATCAGGTCGGGGCCGTAGATGCGCGTCGCGTGCGCCTGGCCGAGCGCGCGCAGCGCCCAGACGAGCGGCTGGCCGTCGGGAACGGCGAGCGTCGCGGCGAGCACGGCGGCGCGCGTGTCGGCCTGCTCCTGCGCGGCCATCACGAGGTTGACCGCGGCCGCGGTCACGGACGCGCGCGCGCCGGCGTCGACGGTCTGCTGCATCCAGTCGAGCACCTGCCCGTAGTCGCTCACCGCGAGCGGGATGCCGAGCACCTCGGCGGTCGGCGGAAGCGCAGGCGTGTCAGCCGATGGTGATGATGAGGGCTGGGGGTCGGGGGTTACGCCCATGATGGCCCGACGATACTCCGCGGCGCCGCCCCCGGCGGCGCGTTTAAGGACGTGCTGCAAAGCGCGCAATTTGCGGACACGCGGCGGACGTGCGCCGCCTGCGAGCGGACGCCGGTATCCATAATCCAGCGGTGAGTCCGCTGAGCCTGCGCCGCTACCGCGCCGAGCGCCTGCTGCGCCAGCAGTTCGCGGCGCTGCACACCGGCGTCGTCGCCGCCGTGGCCAGGCGCCTGAGCGCCCGCGGCGTGGCCCTCGACGACGTCGATCTGGAGGCCTGCTACGCGACCGCCTGGCACGCTCTGTACGCGGCGGTGCTGTCGGGCGAGCAGATCGAGAACCCGGCGGGCTGGCTGGCTGTCGTCACCTTTCGCCGCGCGATCGACGAGCATCGCGCGCGCAGGCGCCTGGAGCTCGGCGTGGCGCGCGACGCCGCCGAGGCCGACGCGCACGCGCGCGGCGCAGACGTCGCGCTCGCCGGCCGGGGCGCGCGTGACCTCGCCGCCGAGCTCGACGATCGCGCGCGGCTGCGCGAGCTGTTCGAGGGCCTGCGCTCGCGCCTGAGCACGCGCGAGCTGCAGGCGGCGACGCTCTGCTACCTGCACGGCCTGTCGCGTTCTCAGGCGGCCGCGCGGATGGGCGTCAGCGAGGCGCGCATGCGCAAGCTGATGGAGGGCCAGGGCCCCGGCAGGCCGGGCGTCGCCGGCAAGGTCGGCGTGCTCGTGGCGAGCATCCGCGACGGCGACTGGTGTGAGCAGCAGGGCTCCCTGATGCGCGGCCTGGCGCTCGGCATCCTCGACCCGGCCGGCGAGCGCTACCGCCTTGCGCGCGCGCATCGCGACCAGTGCCCGGCCTGTCGCGCCTACGTGCGCTCGCTGCGCGGCCTCGCGGTCGTGCTGCCGCCCGCGCCCGCGCTGCTTCGCTCGGTGCTCGCGAGCGCCGGCGCATCCGGTGCGGGTGCGGGGGCCGGCGCCGGCGCCGGCGCGCACGGCGGCATTTCGCTGCACGCCGGGCCTCGCGGGGCGGGCGGGCGGCGCGGGGTCGAGCGCGGGCGGGCCCGCAGGCGCGGGCGCGGCCGGAGCCGGCGGGGGCGCGGCCGGCGGAGGGTGGCTGGTCGCGGGCGGCGGGGCGGCGACGAAGGTCGTCGTCGGCTGCCTGGTCGCCGCCGGCGTGGGCGCCGGCTGCGTGGCGCTCAACTTCCTGCCGGCGGTGCGCCCGCACAGCGCCGATCACGGCGCGCGCGCGCGCGCGGCGGCGCACCGGACGCTCGCGCAGCGGGCCGGCCCGGGCCTGTCGGCGGCGCGCGCCGAAGCCGTCGCGCGTCCGGCGATCCCCGTCGCGGGCGCCGGCGCGCTCGGCGACGCTCACGCCCCAGGCGAGGGCCAGTCAGGAGTTCGGCCCCGAGCGGCCCGGCGCGGCCGACGCGAGCAGCACGCCGGCGACGGCGCCCGGCGAGCGCTCCGAGCGCGCCGTCGCCGCCGGCGCGGGCGGCTCGGGCGGCTCCGGCGCGGCGGCGGCGAGTGACCGCGCCGCCCAGTCGGTGTCGGCCGCCGGTCGCCAGGCCGGCGGCGCCTCGCAGGCTCAGCGCGAGTTTGGGATCGGCTGACCCGCGCCGGCGCGAGCCGCGGCGAGCGTCAGTCGCGCGGGAACAGCCGGCGCAGCCGGGCGATCGCCCTGGGGTTGCCGCGCGGACGCAGCCTGCCGGTGGCGATCGCGCGCAGCGGATCAAGCCGCCCGCCGACGACGTCCACCCAGTCCTGGTAGGCGACGCGCAGGCGCACGTCGGGGTGCGCGACCTCGCCCTCGGCGGCGGCGCTCGAGCCGTTGTCGACGGTCAGATGCCAGGTCGGGACGTCGGGGTCGGTGAACTCCCACTGCAGCGTCGTCGGCGTGCCGAGGCTGTGCGCAGGGTCGATCGCCCGGCTGACGCTGTCGAACATCAGCTCGAGCGTCCTGCGGTCGCGCTGCGAGGGGCCCTCGCGCACGCCGATCACGCCGGCCTTGGCGAGCGCGCGGCCGCGCTGGGAGAGCTCGAGCGGCGACAGGCCTGGCGTGAGGATCGGCGGCCCGGGGAGCGTCTCGATGGGCAGGCCGGCGGAGCGCAGCTTGCTCGTCATCGATTCCATGCCCTCCACGCCGACCTCGTCGTAGCTGGAGCCGAACACCGTCACGTAGCTCTCATCCCAGCCCGGAGGGCTCAGCACCTGCGGGGTGAAGGGCGTCATCTCGCGCAGCATGCGCGCGACCGCGCGCGGCACGCCGACCGGGTCCGTGCGGTTGAGGTCGGCCAGCAGCTTGACGCCGAAGCCGATGTGGCGCTGCTCGTCGGCGGCGACGTTGCGCATCCCCTCGCGGAAGGCCGGCAGCACGTCGCGGTCTTCGAGGTAGCCGGTGATGAAGTGCTGGCCGGGCTGCGCGAGCGAGGCCTCGATCATCGATGTGGTAGAGCGTGATCCGCGGCGGCGAGCATGGCCGGCGAGCGGTCGGCGCGCAGCTCGTCTGCCATCACGTCCAAGCGGTCGAAGATCCTGCGAAAGCCGGGCGTCAGCTGGTGGCGGATCGTCCGCCAGCCCGCTCGCCGGTCGTGCCGTCGCCGATTTCGCAGACCTCGTGGAAGAAGCGCTTGAAGAGGACCGCGTGGCGCGCCTCGTCGACCTGCTGGGTCGTGAGGAAGTACTTCTGCTCCTCGAGCGGCGCGGCGTCGATGTAGGGCGAGAGGTTGTCGGCGACGGCGTCCTCGCCCCAGAAGAACAGGCAGTAGTTCCACAGCGCCGCCTTGCGCTCGAACTCGGTGAAGTCCTCGCGCCACTGGCGAGCGTCTTCGGTGAAGTCGAGCTCGGTCGCGCTCCAGTTGCCGCGCTCCCAGCGCGCGTAGAGGTCCTCGTAGGAGATCGCGTCGCTGGGCAGGGACTGTCCTGAGCCTGTCTGATCCGCGCGCGGGCTGACGGTCGCCATCGTTTCCTATCCCTCCTGTGCAAGATTTTTGGCCAGACGGCCAGTTTTCAAATCTAGCGCAAAATCACGTGCTGTGACGCGCTACGCACAGGCACGCGTAGTGGACGGTGAACGCGCGCTGCGCCAGCGGCGCCGACGCCCCGTGCAGCCCGGCGCGGATCGCCCACTTCGCGTCCGCCGCGGTCCGCGCGCGGCGGGTTTGCGCGAAGAAGCGATGGACCTCGCGCGAGAGGGGATCGGTCAGCTCGGCGGCGATCGCGAGGCCGGCGCGCTGCGCGATCAGCCGCACGGCGCGGCGGTCGAGGCTTCGCAGGTGCCCGACGTGCGCCGCGCCGGCGCGCTTTGAGGCGCGTCGCGCCGACAGGTTGGCCTCCAGCGGGACCTCCACGACGACCGCCGCGCAGGCGCGCGCGACCTCGGCGAGCACGGCGGTCGGGTCGAGCACGTGCTCGAGCACGTGCGAGAGCACGCCGAGGTCATACGACGCGTCGCCGGCCGCCAGGCGCCGGCCGTCGTAGAGCTCGACCGAGTCGATCTCAGCGCGCGTGCGCGCGATCGCGACCGCCGCCGGCGCGATCTCCACGCCCGCCAGGCGCCCGCCGAAGTCGCGGCGGTGAAGCTCTGACAGCAGCGCGCCGTCGCCGCAGCCGACGTCCAGCGTGCTCTGCGGGCGCACGCCGGCGCGCGCGCACAGCGCGATCACGTGCTCGGCCTTGGCGACCGCGCCGAGCGCGCGCCAGCGCGCGTAGCGCGCCCCCTCGGCGGGGTCGCGCGTGTAGGCGTCCTCGTAGAAGCTGACGAGCTCGGCGGGGTCGCGCACGCGTGGATTATCGTCGTCGCAGGGCGCGACGAGCGCGCTATCTAGACTCACGACTTCGCCCATGAGCAGAGATCCACTCGCGCCGTCGCGCGCCACCTACGTCGCTCGCGCGCTGCGCTCCGCGCGCGCCAACCCGCGCGACGCCGTCCAGAAGGTCGCCGAGAAGGCCGCGCGCCGCTGGGAGGACGTGGCAAAGCGCGGACGCCTGCCCGAAAACCGCAGCGACCCCGAATGGGAGCGTCGCCTGCACGAGCTGCTCGCGGCGCCCTGGCCGTGTCCGCAGGCCGACGCGTTCGCCGCCGTGTGGGCGCAGGCCAAGCAGGACATGGCCAGCCACGGCCTGCGCGTGGGGCGCGAGAACTACGGCGGCGACGACGACGCCGATCCGGGCCTCGCGCGGGCGCAGTGGTGCTCGGTCTGCCACCTGCGCCCCGCCGACGCCGTCGAGACGGGCGTCGCGCACGGGCTGAGCAGCCGCACGATGCTCGAGGCGATGCAGCGTCTCGGCGAGGGCCGGCTGTGGAGCATCGACCTGCCGCCGATGACGATCCACGACCGCCAGCACGAGGTCGGCGTGGCGGTCTCCGAGGGGTTGCGCGACCGCTGGACCTACCTGCAGGGCTCGAGTCGCAGCCGGCTGCCGCGCGCTGCTGTCAGAGCTCGGGCGCATCGACATGTTCGTCCACGACAGCCTGCACTCGACGCGCAACGTGCGCTGGGAGCTCGAGACCGCGTGGCGCGCGCTCGCGCCGGGCGGGCTGGTGATCGTCGACGACGTCGACTGCAATTGGGGCTTTGAGCGCTTCCGCGAGGGCGGCGCCGGGCGCGAGCCGCTGTGGTGCATGGCCGACGACGGTCAGCGCGTGTTCTCGATCGTGCGCAAGCCGGGCGCCGGCGCCGGGCGCCGGCGCGGTCCTAGCGCCGTGCGTCAGGCGCCGCGCAGCGGCGAGGACGGGTGCCAGCGCGCGAGCAGGCTGTTGCGCGGCACGAGCACGCGAAACAGCGCCTTGCGGGCGAAGGCGTGGCGGCGGTTGGCGGCCGAGGTCACGTAGCCGGCGAAGCGCTCGGCCGCCGCGCCGATCTGCGGGCGCGGGGCGAGCACCTGCAGCGCGCGCAGCTGGTTGATGTGCAGGTCGTGGTAGAAGGAGCTCGCGACGTTGGCGACCGGGTGGGGGAAGAGGTCATAGCGCGACCAGTAGCCGAGGTCCCAGCGGTGCAGGTTCTCGGCGAGCGTGTCGACGACCTGCTCGAAGGCCGCGAGCGTGTCGGGCTGCCGCCAGCGCGACGCCGACGTCGTGCATGCCCCAGATCGTGAAGATCGCGCCGTTGAGCACCAGCGACGGCGGGTCGGTCGGATACTCCTCGGGGAAGGCGCGCCCGCCCAGGCGCGCGCGCACGCCGCCCGTCGCCCGAGTCGACGTCGAGCGCGAGCAGCGCGCGGCGCGCGCCCTCGGCGTAGCGCTCCTGCCCGGTCGCCAGGAACATGCGCGCGAGCAGGCTCGCGCCCTCGCCCTGGGCCATCGAGGACAGCCACGGCGGCGTCAGCGAGAAGGTGTGCTTGAAGGCCTCGTGGTGCACCCAGCCGCCGGCCTGCGGCCCGTCGCTCTGCTGCAGCGCGAGCAGTTCGTCGGCGCAGCTCTGCGCGCGCCGCCAGCCACTGCTCGCCGTCGCCGGCGAGGTAGCGCTCGTAGGAGCCGAGGCCCCACTGGATCGCGACGACGTGCAGGCGCGAGGCGGGCGGCGGCATCCACGGCGGCGGCCAGCTCGGCGTCTCGGCCTTGACGCTCATGTCGATGTAGTAGCCGCGCAGCTGCCCGCGATCGAACTGCCGGCCGGTGGGCAGCGAGAAGCTCGAGGCGCTCGAGAAGAAGCCGGCGCGCCAGCGCTTTGACGTCCGTGTCTGGCTCGCACCGTCGGCTCACGGCGCGAGCGTAGCGGTTGTCGGCGTTGGCCCATACGATGCCAACGCATGGATCCGACGGTGCAAGCCCCGCGAGCGCGCGGTCGGATCAAGGTGGTGACGCTGATCGATTTCCTGCTCGCCAGCGGCGGCGCCGAGCGGGTCGCGCTGTCGATCGCCACGCGCCTGGATCCCGAGCGCTTCGAGTCGATCCTGTGCGCCAGCCGCTATCCGCCGCCGGCTCGGCTGCAAGAGCGCTCTGAGCGCCGCGCGCGAGGAGCTCTCGCAGGCGGGCGTGCGGCTGCTGGGGCTCGGGCGCTCGGGCAAGCTCGACGTGTGGGTGTGGGGCAGGCTCGCGCGCTTCCTGCGCCGTGAACGCGTCGACGTGCTGCACGCGCACAAGTTCGGCTCCAACGTGTGGGGGACGCTCGCCGGCCGCGCCGCGCGCGTTCCGGTCGTGCTCGCGCACGAGCACACGTGGTCCTACGAGGGCCAGCCGCTTCGCCGGCTGCTCGACCGCGAGCTGATCGCGCGCGGCGCCGACCGCTTCATCGCCGTCTCGCGCGCCGATCAGCGGCGCATGAGCGAGGTCGAGCACATCGACCCCGCGCGCACGCTGTTCGTCGCGCTCGGCACCGCGCCCGCGCCGCAGGGTCAGCGCCACGACGTGCGCGCCGAGCTCGCGATCGCGCGCGACGCGCCGGTGATCGGCACGGTCGGGCTGCTGCGCGCTCAGAAGGCGCACGACGTGCTGCTGCGCGCGAGCGCGCTGCTGAAGGCGCGCCGCCCCGACCTGCAGGTGCTGATCGTCGGCGAGGGGCCGCAGCGCGAGAGCCTGGAAGAGCTCGCGCGCGAGCTCGGCCTGCAGTCGGCGGTGCATCTGCTCGGCTTCCGCGACGACGTGCCGAGCGTGCTCGCCGCGCTGGACGTCGCGGTCTGCAGCTCGAGCTTCGAGGGCAGCCCGATCGCGATGCTCGAGTACATGGACGCCGCGCTGCCGATCGCCTCGACGAACGTCGGCGGCATCCCCGACCTGATCGAGTCCGGGGAGCAGGGGCTGCTCGTGGAGCCGGGCGATCCGAGCGCCCTGGCGGGCGCCGTGCAGCAGCTGCTCGACGACCCGCAGCGCGCGCGAGAGATGGGCGCGCGCGCCCACGAGCGCCGCCGCGCGGAGTTCGACGTCGACGTGATGGTGGCGCGCTTTGAAGCGCTCTACTGCGAGCTGCTCGGCGAGCGCGGGCGCGGGCGGCGGCGATGAGCCCGCCGCGACCGATCGCGGTGGCGCTCGACGGAGACCCGACGCCGGCCTGGCAGCAGCGCACGCTCGCAGAACCTGCGCCGCTGCGCGGAGCTCGAGGTGGTCGAGGTGCGCCTGACCGGGCCGTGCGACCGCGGCGCGGCGCGGCGGCTGCTCGACGCGCTGGGGCGGCACATGTTCGAGCTCGGCGCCGACGCCCTGGCGGCGCGTGTCGTGCAGCGCTTGCCCAGCGACGGCGGCAATCCGATCGAGCCCGCCGGGCTGCTGGTCTGGCTCTCGCAGCGCCCGGCGCCCGACGGCCACCCCGGCGAGCTCGTGCAGCTGCGCCACGATCACAGCGCGCAGGCGCCCGAGCAGGCGGTCGAGCGCGCGATCCTCGCTGGCGTCGCGTGCGTGGCGACCGAGGTCCTGCTGAGTGGCGCGCGCGGCTCGGTCGTGGTCGATCGCACGACGTCGGGGATGCGCCCGTTCTCGATCGCGCTCAGCCGCAACCTGATGCTGTGGAAGCTCGCGGCGCTGATCCCGCGCGCGCTGCAGCGCCTGCCCGGTCTGGACCTGCCGGCGCCCGACGCGCTGCCCGTGCCGCGCCGCGCCGTCGGGCGCACGGCTGATCGCGCAGGCGGCACTGAGCTGGTCGCGCGTGCTCGCGACGCGGCTGCTGTTTCGCCGGCCGTGGACGCTGCGCGTGCGCCGCCGGGCGCCCGACCCGGCTGGCGGCTGGTCCGCGCGCGAGCAGCTGGTCGCGCTGCGGCCAGGACATGTCTACGCCGACCCGTTCCTGCTCGAGCGCGACGGGCGCCATCATCTGTTCTGCGAGGAGATCGAGCTCGGCGGCGAGCGCGGCGTGATCTCACACAGCGAGCTCTCGCCCGACGGCGCCGTGGCCGACCCTCCGACGCCGGTGCTGACGGCGCCCCACCACCTCTCCTACCCGTTCGTGTTCGAGCACGACGGCGAGGTGTGGATGGTGCCCGAGACCTCGCAGGCGCGGCGCGTGGAGCTCTTTCGCGCCGTCGAGTTCCCGCGCCGCTGGCGCAGCGAGGCGGTGCTGCTCGACGACCTGCGAGGCCGTCGACGCGACGATCTTCAGCCACGGCGAGCGCCTGTGGATGTTCGTCGGGGTGGCCGCGCCGGACGCGAGCCTGCTCGACGAGCTGCACCTCTACTGGGCCGGCGCGCTGCGCGGGCCGTGGCATCCGCATGCGCGCAACCCGGTCGTCTCAGACGTGCGCTGCGCACGACCGGCGGGCGCGGTGCAGCGCTGGGGCTCGCGGCTCGTGCGCCCCGGCCAGGACGGCAGCAGGCGCTACGGCGCGGCGATCTCCTTTCGCGAGATAGACGCGCTCAGCCGCGAGGACTACGCAGAGCACGAGATAGCGCGCATCGACGCCCGCGACGTGCGCGATGCGCGCGCCGCGCACTCCTACTCGGCCGACGCGCGCTTTGAGGCGATCGACCTGCGCCGGCGCGTGCCGCGCGTCGCGCTGACGCGCTCGCGCTGACGCGCGCTCCACGCGACTTTGCTGACGCTAAACTCGCCGCGTGCCTGGCCACGAGCTCGCGCGTTCGATCGTCCAGGTCACGCTCTGGAACAGCACCTACCTGGGCAACTTCATGTCGAGCCAGCTCGTGCTGGCCGCGGCGGTGCGCGAGCAGCTCGGCCTCGGCACGCACCTCGTGCTGGGCGATGGCGCGCTCGGCCAGCCCTATCTGGCAGAGCTCGACGCCGCCGGCGTGACGTGGTCGGTGCTGCCGCGAGCGCGGTCGGGCTGGCGCACCCACCTCGACGGCGTGCTGCAGGAGCAGGCCGCGGCGCTGGCGCATACGCACTTCACGCACGCCGACATCAAGACCGCGCGCGCCACGGCGTCGCTCGGCCTGCCGTGCGTGTGGCACATCCACTCGGGGTTCAACGGCTACTCGCTGCAACAGCGGCTCAAGGACCTGGTGAAGATGCGCGGCGTCGCCCGCCGGCACGTCGCGCGCGTGGTCGCTGTGTCTCCCTGGCTTGGCGAGCTGGCCAGGCGGCGGGGCGTGCCGTCGCGGCTGATCGAGGTCGTGCCGAATCCGATCGTCGTCGAGCGCTTCGCGCAGCTGCCCGACCGCGCCGCCGCGCGCGAGCGCTTCGGCCTGGAGGCCGACGCCGAGGTGGTGCTCGCCTTCGGCTGGTGGCCGGAGGCCAAGGGGGTCGACGTGCTGACAGACGCGCTGGCGGTGGCCGCCGAGCGCCGCCCCAAGCTGCGCGCGCTGCTCGTGGGCGAGGAGGAGATGCGCTCCTTCCTGGCGCAGCGGCTGCCACAGCAGCCGCACTGGCTTCGCCAGTCGGGCTTCGTCAGCGACGCCGCGTGGCTGTTCGCGGCGGCGGACGTGTTCGTGAGCGCCTCGCGCCACGAGGGCCAGCCGGCGGCTGTCGGCGAGGCGCTCGCCTGCGGCGTGCCGGTCGTGATGTCCGACATCGCGGGCACGGCCAGCTGGGCGCAGGCGCCCAACGTGCTGACGTTCCCAAGCGAAGACTCGCGTGCGCTCGTCGCACGGCTCGACGAGCTGCTCGCGGACCCCTTCGCCAAGCGCGCCCAGGCGGGCGAGCGCAGCCGTCGCTGGGCGCGCGAGCACAGCGGGGTCGACGCGTGGTGCGCGCGCCTGTGCGGGCTGTATCGGTCGCTGCTGGCGCCGGCGAGCTGATCGCCTGCAGCCCAGCGCCCCGGGTTCCGCAGCCGAGCGCCCGGGGTCCCGCAGCCGAGCGCCAGGCGTCCCGCAGCCGAGCGCCAGCGCTCGCCACGGGCGGGCTATGTGGCGCGCGCGCCGCGTAGCGCGCCTGGCTGCGGCGCGCTCGTTGGGGCGCGCGCCGCGGCGCGCGGCTGTTCTCGGCGCGCCAGCGACAGCAGCACCGGTCCGAGGCCGAACAGGACCCACAGCCGCCAGTCGTTGCCGTCTGAGATGAAGAACTGCGCGGCGAGCATCGCGATCGTCGCCATCAGCACCGCGCGCGCGATGTCGCCATAGGCGACGCGCCCGACCGCGTCGAACATGCGTGCGGCCAGCCAGCTCGCGCGCAGGCAGGTGAGCGCTACGACGAGGAACAGGATGGCGCCGATGACGCCCGTTTCGGTGAGCAGCTGCAGATAGACGTTGTGCACGAGGTGGGGAGATTCTGCGATCAGGTCGACCCTGTTCAGCGGCCCGGAGTTCAGCGTAAAGCGCGGCTCGACGATCAGGAACTGGTTGATGCCGATGCCCGCGAAGGGGTGCTGGGCGAAGACGTTCAAGGCGACTTTCCAGAGGTCCGAACGGCCGCTCGTGCCGCCGCTGAAGTCGGTCATGCGCGCGATCGCGCCGGGGTTGACGGCGGCGACGATCGCCACACCCACGCCGGCGCCGCCGGCCAGGCACAGCAGTCGTTTGCGCTGGCGCGGCAGCACGACGATCCCGACGACCGCCGCGAAGGCCAGCGCCAGCAGGCCGCCGCGCGACTCGGTCGCAAAGAACCCGATCGCGACGACGATGAAAGCGCCCAGCAGTCCCAGCCGCGCCAGGCGCGGGCGCGCGAGGCTCCACAGCCCCGCGCACAGGAACATCGCGACGATGAAGCCGGCGGCCTGCACGTTGGGGTCGCCGCCGCCACCGGTGAAGCGCCCGTCGACGACCGTCGAGTTGACGCTTTCCACGCTTGCCGCGAGCGCCCCGCTGGCGATGCCGTAGGCGACCGATACGACCGCGCCGACGATGAACGCGACGGCGACGATCGTGACGTCGCGCGCGCTTCGCAGCACGGTCATCGTGACGACCAACGCCAGGCCCGCGACCACCCAGTCCTCCAGCACGATGCGCGTCTTGCCCGGGTCTTCGGCCCAGATCACAGACGCGATCAGCCACAGCACGAACAGCACGACCACGCCCAGTAGGCGCGAGTTCTCGCGCAGTATCGCCGGGCGCGAGGAGCGGGTCACGAGTGTGCCCAGCCAGCCGAGGAAGACCAGCGCGCCGACGGCGTTGGGCCCGGCGCTCAGCGCGTTGATGTTCTGAAAGAACAGGATCGCGACCCACACGGCCAGCGCCACAGGCAGGTCGAGCAGCACGATCGGCAGGAAGCAGACAGCGAGCACCAGCGAGCCCGCCAGCGTCGCGCGCCCATCGGCGAAGAAGCGCCCGGCGACGATGCTCAATGCGACGGCCAGCCCGGCGATCGCGGCCGGCGGGATCGCCGGGATCATGCCCACCGGCTCGTGCTCGCGCTCGCGTCGGGAGCCCCACGCGCTGCCGACGGGCGCGGGGAGGCCGGGCGCGGGGAAGCTGTTCATCGCGCCGACCACTCCCGCGGGTCTGCGGGCGCGGCGCCGGCTTCGGCGAGAACCTCGTCATACAGCGCGCGCGTGTGCGCCACCCACGGGTCGGCGGTGAAGCGCTGCGCGTAGACGCGGCGGCCGGATTCGGCGAGCGTGCGCCGCAAGTCGGGGGCCTGCAGCAGCTCCTCGAGCGCAGCCGCGAGCGCCTCGGCGCTCGGCGGGGCGTCCAGCAGCACACCGGTCAGCTCGTCGTCGATGATCTCGGGTATCCCGCCGACGGCTGTGGCGATCACGGGCACCGACGCCGCGAGCGCCTCGAGCAGGCTCGTCGGGAAGGCGTCCATGCGCGAGGGGTGCACGCACACGTCGAGCGCGTCGAACACCGCCATCACGTCGGTGCGGCGTCCCGCGAGCACGACCGCGTCGCCCAGCGGCCGGGCGAGCTGCGCGATCTCGGTCTCGCGCGCCCCGACGCCGGCGATCAGCAGGCGCAGGCGGGGAAAGCGCTCGCGCAGTTTGGCGACCGCGTCGATCGCGATGTCGTGTCCCTTCTCCTCGCGCAGCGCCGAGACCATGCCGACGAGCAGGTCGTCCTCGGCGATGCCGAGCTCGCGGCGCACGGCCGCGCCGGCGCCCGGGGCGGCCACGACGTCGACGCCGTTGTAGATGCGCACGACGCGATCGCCCATGCCCCAGCTCTGCTTGAGATAGGCGCGCCGCGCGCTGTCAGAGACGGCGATCACGCGCGCGGCGCAGTAGCGGCGGCTGAGCGCGAACGCGGCGTCTTTGGCGCGCGCGATGCCCCTGTGGCGCTGGGTGACCGCGTGGATCGTGCAGACCGCCGGGACGCCGAGCGAGCGCGCGGCGACACACCCGACGAGATCTGACGTGCCGAGGTGGGTGTGCACGATGTCCGGCTTGACGGCGCGAATGTGGCGGCGCATCGCCCGCAGGTGGCGGCGCCCCGGGCGGCCGTGCACGTCGAGGTGCACCGGCTCTACGCCGGCGGCCAGCAGCGACTCGGCGGCCGGGCTGCCGTCGTCGTCGTCGAGATGGGCGACCTGCAGCCGGATGCCGGCGCGCGGCGCGGCGGCGGCGAACTGGCCGAGCAGCATCTCGGCGCCGCCGAGCACGAGGTGGTCGATGACCGCGAGCACGTTCAGCTCGGCCCGCGCGGAGGCGACGCTGCGAGGCGCCAGCGAGGACCCGCTCGCGGACATCTGTCCCAGGCCCCCCGCCTAGGCCGACTTCGCGCGTGCGCGCCGATGCACGAGCGCCTCGCCCTTCGTGACGACCTCGCCGCTGCTCGCGGGCTCCTGCCCGGGCGTCTCAAAGCCGTAGCCGTACCCATAGCCGTAGGTGTAGACCTCGTCGGTGGTGGCCGCGCTCTGCCCGATCACCACGGCGCCGACGACCGGAGCGTTGGCTCGCGCGAGCAGGTCGGCGGTGAGCGACAGGCGCTGGCGGTCGGTGTGTCCCGGGCGCACGGCCACGACCACCTGGTCACAGACCTTGGCGACCTCCAGGGACTCGCTGACGACCCCGACGGGCGCAGCGTCGATGATCACGTGACGGGCCTTTGACTCGGCTTCGTCGAGCAGCGTGGGAAGGCGTGCCAGCAGCGTCGCGAACTGCGCGATGTCACCGCGCGGCGCGGGCAGCACGCGGACGCGCGGAAGGTCGGGCACCTCGACGAGCAGCTCCTCGAGCACGCCGTCGGCGAGGCTCACGGCGCGGCGCTGCTTGAGTCCGAAGATGCGCGCGATCTCGGGCTTGCGCATGTCGAGGTCCATCAGGATGACCTCCTCGCCAGTCTCGGCGAACGCCGCCGCGAGGGCGGCGGCGAGCGTCGTCTTGCCGTCGCCCGCGCCGGCGCTCGTGAGCATGATCACGGGCGCGCGCTTGCGGCTTGCCAGCTGCACGCGCAGCATGCGAACCTGCTCGAACGCGGCCGGCGTGAAGGCGCCGGGGCGCAGGATGCCGCCGCGTTCGGGGTCGTTGAGGTGCGGCACCGCGGCCAGCACCGGCACCGGCAGCAGCGACTTGATCTCGTCGATGTCGCGCACGCGCCGGTTGAAGAAGTCGACCGCGAGCGCGGCGACGCTGCCGATCGCAAAGCCGCCGATCAGCGCGAGCAGCACGATCAGCCAGCGCGGCGCGCCGGTCGTCGAGGCGGTCCTGGCCAGGCCCGAGACGGCGAGCGTCGGGTCTCCGCCGCCGACCTGCGCCGCGCGCAACGCGGCGATGCGCGTCGCGAGCTCCTGCGCGAGGCTCAGGTTGGCTACGCCGCTGCCGCCGATCAGTTCGAGGTGGTTGTTCAGTTCGCGCAGCTGGGCTTCGATGTTGTGCTGGACGATCGACGCGCGGTAGGCGACCGCTGCCTGGGCGAAGGTGTTCGCGAGCTTGACCGCCTGCGCCGGGCTTTCGGCCTGCGCGGTGACGTTGAGCACGTCGCTCTGGCCGAGCGGCGTCACGCTGACCGCGGCCTGCACGCGCCCGGTGTTCCAGCCGCCGCCGAGCTTCTGCGCGGTCGTGCGCGCAGCCGGCAGAGAGTTGATCAAGGCGGCGGCGGTCTGCACCGTGCGCACCGGTTCGCCTGTTTCGAGCACGACGCCGGTGTCGACGAAGTTCGCGTCGCCCTGGTCCAGCGGAGATACGAGGACAGTTGCGGTTGACGAGTAGGTCTGCCCGCTGCGCAGCGCGGTGACCGCGGCCACGGCTGCGGTCAGCACGGTGATCGCGGCGATCAATCGCCAGTGACGCCGCAGGGCTCTCAGGTAGGGGCCGAGCGCCGGCTCTGGTGCGCCAGGAGTCACGGCAGGCGGCGACGCGGCGTCGAAGGCCATTGAATCGGATGGTAGCCGACCGGCAGGGTGCGATAGCAGGGGCGCACGAGACGTTCCTCGGGCTCCAGAGCCGCATTCTGAAGCGCTGCACGGCGTCTGTCGGCGGACGTCCGGTCCCCGCCCCAGCCGCCTGCTCGCCGGCTGCTCAGCGGTAGGCGATCACGGCGTCGAGCGCGTTTCTGACGAGCGGCAGCCCCGCGCCGCGTCGCCGCCAGCGCGCGGGCAGGCGTTCGAGCACGTGCTCGGTGGCGATCACCGGGCGCGCGGGCAGCTGCGCGCCCCACGTCTTCATGCGCGCGAACGCCCGCACGCGGGAGAATCCGACGTCCATGAACAGCGTGCGCAACTCGCCGGTCGTGTACTCGCGCAGGTGAAAGCCGCGCGGCACGTCGTCGAACAGCCCCGAGATGTCGTGCGGCCCGCTGAGGCGGTTTGGCGTCATGCAGACGTATGCGCCGCCCGGCGCGAGCGCGGCGAGGATGTTGCGCAGCTGCTCGGCTGCGTCGTCGTGATGCAGGTGCTCCATCAGCTGGTTGCTGTAGGCCAGCCCCACGCTGCCCGCCGGCACGGGGATGTCGCGACCGTCTGAGAGCACGAGCTCGAAGTTGGCGGGCGCCTGGTCGGTCCGGGCGATCTCGGCTGAGACGTCGATCGCGTAGACGCGCGCGGCGTGCGCGGCCATCGCCAGCGAGAGCGCGCAGTCGCCTGCGCCGACCTCCAGGAAGGCCGACCCGGGCGGCAGGTAACGGCGCAGCAGCGCGACCTCGCTGCGCACCCAGGCGGCGCGCACGCTCGGATCGGCCTTCTCGATCAGCTGCGGGTGGTCGGCGACGCGTCGAAACAGCTCGTCGTAGGTCTCGGCGTACAGCCTCGCGCGCTGCTCGCGCGTGGCGTTGCGTAGGCGGTCGGACAGCTCGCGCTCGACCTCGTAGTGGTGACGCAGCCGCTCGGGCGAGCGGCCCACCGGATCCTGCAGATCACCCATCTAGCTGCGCGGCGCCCCGCCGGCGCGCCGAGAATGCGTTTTTCCCAATATCGCTAGCGTAAGCTACGCGCCGGCCGATGACTCCAGACCCCAGAGCGGGCGTGCTCATCACGGATGCCGGCGAGCGCTCCGTGGTCGCGGCGATCCGGGCTCTGCACGCGGGCGGCTACCGCGTCGCGGCGACATCCCACCTGCGCCTGGCGCCCGGCGCCTGCTCGCGCGCATGCGACGCGCACCATCGCGTGCCCGATCCCCGACAGGACAGCGCGGGGTTCGTCGATCGTCTCGAGCAGATCGTCGCGGGCGGAGATCACGCGATCCTGCTCGGCGGCGGCGACGCCTCGCTGCTGGCGATCTCCGAGCAGCGCGAGCGACTGCAGGGCCACGTCGAGCTCGGCCTGCCCGCCCGCGAGACCGTGCGCGCGGCGCTCAGCAAGCTGGAGCTGACGATCGCCGCACAGGCCGTGGGCCTGCGCGTGCCCCGCACGATCCCCTGCGAGGGGCCCGAGCAGGTGCGCGCGGCGGTCGCCGAGCTCGGCCTGCCGGTGCTCGCGAAGTCGGCATCTGCGGTGCTCGCGCAGCAGGACAGGATCGTGCGCCCCGACACCCGTCTGATCGCCGACGCGGCGAGCCTGCAGGCGTGGCTGGCTCAGCAGCCCGGCCCCTCGTTGATCCAGGCCTGTGAAAGCGGGACGGTGCTGTCCTGCGCGGGCGTGATGAGCGACTCAGGCATGCTGGCGTTCGCGGTTGCGCGCTACATCCGCACATGGCGCCCGGAGGCCGGCAATGCATCGTTTGCGCAAACGGTCGTCCCACCCCCGGATCTGGCGGAGCTGGTCGCTACTCTGCTGCACCGGATGGACTGGCGCGGAATCTTCGAGCTGGAGGTCATGACCCGTGAGGATGGAAGCTACGTGGCGATCGATCTGAACCCTCGCGTGTACGGGTCGCTGGCCCTGGCTGTGCGCGCCGGCGCTTCGCTGCCGGCGGTCTGGTGTGACTCGCTGCTCGGGCGCAAGGTCGCGCCGCGCGTGGCCGAGGCCGGCTTTTACTACCGCTGGGAGGAGGGCGAGGCGCGCAACTTCGCCGCGCTCGCGCGCCGCGGCTCGGCGCGCGCGGCGCTCGACGTGCTGCGACCGCGTCGCGACTGCGTTCACGCCGACTTCTCGCGCAGCGACCCCGCTCCGTTCGCGGCGCGCATGCTGCTGCTCGCGCGTCGCGCGCTGGCCGTGAGCGCCCGGCCGCGCGCGGCGAGCGCCGTCTTCGCGAGCGTCCCCGCCCAGGCGCCGGCGAAGCCGACGTCGCATGCCTCGCCGACGTCCAACGGCAGCGCAGCCACGCGGCTGCCCGTGGCGATCATCGGCGCCGGGCCCTACGGCCTCGCGGTAGGCGCCCACCTGCGTGACGCGGGCATCGAGGTGAGGCAGTTCGGGCGCCCGATGTCCTACTGGCGCGAGCAGATGCCCGCCGACATGCTGCTGCGCTCCTCGATGCAGGCCTCGTCGATCTCCGACCCCCACCGCGCGCTGAAAATCGAGCGCCACGCCCAGGAGATGGGTCGCGCGCTCGGGCGCCCGATCACGATCGGCGAGTTCCTGCAGTACGGCGACTGGTTTGCAGGAGCAGACCGCGCCCGACCTCGACGAACGGCTGGTCACGAGCGTCGAGCGCGTCGCGGATGGCTTCTCGCTGACGCTGCAGGACGGGGAGCAGCTGCTCGCCGCCCGCGTCGTCGTCGCGGCCGGCCTGTTCCCGTTCGCGCGGCGCCCGGCGGTGTTCGACTCGCTGTCAGAGCAGGACATCTCACACGCCTCCGAGCACGTTGACCTGAGCGCCTTCAACGGCAAGCGCGTGGCCGTGATCGGCTCGGGTCAGAGCGCGCTCGAGTCCGCGGCGCTGCTCGGCGAGCACGGCGCCGAGGTCGAGGTGATCGCGCGCAACCCGACCGTCGTGTGGCTCGGGTTCGACCCCGCCGGCGCGACCCCTCCGCCGACGATCCACTGGCCCAAACCGCCGACCGACGTGGGCGGTCGCGTGACCGGCTGGATCGCGGCCGCGCCGGAGTCCTTCCGCGCGATCCCCTCGCGCCGCGCGCGCGACTGGGTGATGTTCCGCTGCGTGCGCCCCGCCGGAGCCGGCTGGCTGCCCGACCGCCTCAGCGACGTCCCGCTGACGCTCGGGCGCACGGTGACGAGCGCGCGCGGGTCGGGGAGCAGGTGGAGCTCGTCCTCGACGATGGCAGCAGGCGCAGCGTCGATCACGTGTTCCTGGGCACCGGCTATGAGATCGACGTGCGCCGCTACCCGTTCCTCTCGCCGTCGCTGGCCGGCGAGATCAAGCTGGCGAGCGGCCTGCCGGTGCTCGGCGCGGGCCTCGAGTCCTCGGTCGCCGGGCTGCACTTCGTCGGCGCGCCCGCGGCGGGCTCCTTCGGACCGATCATGCGCTTCGTGGTCGGCACCTGGTACGCGGCGCCCGCGGTCGCGCGCCGTGTCACCGGCCAGCGCCGGCGGCTGCTGGCGCTGTCCTACTGACCAGCGCTAGGCGACGCGCTTGCGCCTGCGGTGCAGGCGACGCGCGTGGCGGCGGGCAGCCGAGCGGGCGTGGCGGCGTCTGGCGAGCACTGCCCTGTGGGAGCGCGAACGGCCCTGGACGCCGGTGCTCGCGCCCTGACCGTGGGCGCTCGAGCGGCTCGCGCGGCTGGCCCTGGCGGCGAGGCGGCTGCGCGAAGACGCGCCCAGGCGAATCGGTTTCAGTGAGCCGCTCAGCAGCGGTTCTGACTGGCCGGGCTGCGCGGTGTCGGGGCCGTATCCCAGGCACGGCGAGTTGGCAGCGAGCGCGTATTCGTGGTTGGCCGCGTCGAGGTACTGCGGGTTGGTGTCGAGCTTGTTTTCCCTGAGCGCGACGTTGGCGACGACGATTTCGCCGGAGAGGTTGTTGTCGAGGCAGTTGTGGCTGGCTTCGTTGCCCGCGCCGGATTCGTTGCTCGAGATGCCGGTGTCAAAGCAGCGCTTGCCGCAGACGCTCGAGCTGTTGGTGATGATGTTGTAACGCGCGACCGCGTTGCGGTTGGGGCCGAACGTGATGCCGTTGCCGTTGCCGTCGATGATGTTGTGTTCTGCGACCCCGCCTTCGCCGGTCGGGTAGAAGAGGATCCCGTTGCGGGAGTTGTCGTAGATGTAGTTGTTCTTGATCAGCGTGAACTTGCCGTAGTCGTAGACGCCGTGGTCGTGCCAGCCGTTTTCTTCGTTGACTTTCTTGGCTCCTGTGATCGCCGGGCCGCAGTCGTGGATGCGGTCGTGTTCGATCAGCAGGTATTCCGAGGTGGAGCCGTTCCAGCTGCCCGAGTTGATGCAGATGTCGGTGCCTTCAGAGCTGACGTCGTCATAGGTGAAGCTGTCGTGATGGGCGTTGACGGCGATCTGGGTGGCGTCTTCGGGGTCTTCGGGCTGGGTGTTGGTCAGCGGGCAGGTGAAGCCGGTGGGGTTGCCGGCCGCGTTCCAGCAGGTCCACGGCTTGGGCATCGACCAGCGAAAGACGAGGTGCGTGAAGGTGATCCAGTCCGCGCCTTTGGCGAGCGACAGGCTGTGGGTGATGATCGCCGGGTTCGACGGTTCGGTGGAGGTGATCGTGACCGGCGCTCCCGGCTGGCCGTTGACTTCGCCTTCTTCCAGCGTGACGTTTTCTGAGCTGTCGAACACCTGTCCGGACTGCAGGCACCCGGTCTGTCCGGGCTGCAGCGAGGAGACGAGCTTCTGCAGCGTCGCGTACGGTTCGCTCGCGCTGCCCGAGGCCGCGTCAGAGCCCTGCGTGGAGGCGAACTTCGAGCACGCGCTCGCGGCGCTTTCGGCGCGCGCGGGCGAGCCGGCGAGCAGGGCCGCGAGTCCCGCGGCGGCCGTGCAGAGCCCCAACGCGCTCGCGCGCTTGAGAGCGCTTGCGGCGGCGGCGGAGCGGGCTGAGAGCGAAATCTTGATCACATCCCCCGGTGTGGAGTCCTTGTCGCTGCGAGTTATCCGACTCCGAACACATCGACCCGCCGGGGGCGTCTGTGACGGGCGCAGACCGTCACTACGACATTCGTCCAGCGCCCCGTCGCGCGGGCGCCGAGCCCGCATTGGCGCCGTGCGGCGCCCGTGTCAGGCGACGGCGGGCGAGCGCGACAGCGCTCTGTGAGGGCCTAGCGCCCGAGCAGGTGGCGCAGCGCGTCGAGCGAGTCCCACGCGCGCGAGCGGCGCAGGCGCAGCATCGTCGGTGAGACCTTCAGGCGAAATCGCCGCTGGTCGTCGACGTTGTAGACGCCGATCCGCGGCCACTGCATCACGTCGTCTGAGCCCAGGCGCGGCGGAAGCGCCGCGGCCGCGCGATAGCCGGCGCGCGTCGTGGCGGCCACGACGCGCGCATCGACGTCGCCGTAGGGGTAGGCGAGCGAGCTGCAGGGAGCGCCGAGATGCTCCTCGCAGGCGTCCTTGGAGCGGGTCAGCTCGTCCTGCAGCGTCGCGTCGTCGACCTGCGTGAGATGCGGATGAGACACGGTGTGCGAGCCGATCTCCCAGCCGGCCGCGGCCAGCTCCGCCAGCTGCCGCCCAGGACATCGGCATCAGCTCGGCCTCGTGCGGTCCGCCGTGCCAGCGATCGACGCCCGGCCAGCGAAGCGGCGCCTCGGACCCGATGTAGTCGGTCGGCGCGAACACCGTGGCGGGCAGCCCGAAGCGGTCGAGGATCGGTCGCGCGAGCTGGGGCACCGAGGTGTAGGCGTCGTCGAAGGTGACCGCCACGACGCGCCCGCGCTGGGGCGAGCAGACCGCCTCGGTGAACGTCGCGCCGTGATAGCCGCGCTTGACGAGCAGCTCGATGTGGCCCGCGAACAGCTGCGGCGTGATCGACAGGTCGGCCTCCCACGTCGGGCTCAGGGCGTGGTAGCAGAGGACGATTACTTCGGTCACGATGGTCGGCGGCGCTCTCGGTCGTCGCCGTGGCGCCGCCGCGAACCGGCTCGCGGCGCCCACGGCTGCAGGATTTCGCCGAGCACGCCGAACAATAATTGAACGAGCGTGAGCGCCCTCCCCGCATTCAGCTCTCCCGCCCCGCGGGGGTCCGACGAGCGCGTTGACATCAGCGTGCTCGTGCCCGTGCTCAACGAGGAGCGCCACATCCGCGAGACCGTCGCCGCGATGCGCGCGCAGCGCTTCGACGGCACCGTCGAGCTGCTGTTCGCCGACGGGGGATCGCAGGACCGCACGCGCGAGATCCTGCTCGAGCTCTCCGCCGAGGACCCGCGCATCCGCGTGCTCGACAACCCCCGCCGGCGCACCGCGAGCGGGCTGAACGTCTGCCTGCGCGAGGCGCGCGGGGAGTACGTCGCGCGCATGGACGCGCACACCTTCTACGCGGACAGCTACCTGCAGGCCGGCGTGGCGCGCCTGCAGCGCGGTGACACCGAGTGGGTCAGCGGCCCGGCGGTGCCGCGCCCGACGGGCGCGGTCTCGCGGGCGGTCTCGCTCGCGCTCGCCTCCTGGCTGGGGCGCGGCGGCTCGCGCAAGTGGGACGAGGACGCAGAGGACGCGCGCGAGCGAGAGCTCGACAGCGGGGTGTTCGGCGGGGTCTGGCGGCGCGCGACCGTGCTTTGCATGGGCGGCTGGGACGAGCGCTGGCCGATCAACCAGGACTCCGAGATGGCCTCGCGCTTTCTGGCGCGCGACGCACGCCTGGTGTGCCTGCCCGAGATGGTCGGCCACTACGTGCCGCGCGACTCGCTGCGCGGCCTCGCGCGCCAGTACTTCCGCTACGGCTTCTATCGCGCGCGGACCTTCCGCCGCCATCCGCAGAGCATGCGCGTCTCGCACCTGATCGCGCCGGGCCTCGTGCTCGTGCTCGTGGCGGCGCTGCTCGGGCCGCGCCGCGCGCGCCGCGCCGCGCGCGCGTTGCTCGCGCTGTATCTGGGCTCGGTGGCGGCGACCGGCGCCAACGTGGCGATCCGCTCGGGAGAACCGCGCGAGGGCGCGCTGCTGGCGCTCGTGCTGGCGACGATGCATCTCGGATGGGGCTCGGGCACGCTCGTCGGCGCGCTGCGCTTCGGGCCGCCGATCGGGGCGCTGTCGCAGCTCGCGGGCAGGGCGCCGGCGCCGCCTGAGGCGGGCGAGGCGCAGAGCGTGTATGCGCCCTCGCTTCACGAACGGGCCGCCTGACGATGCGCCTGGCCGTCTACACCGACTACGAGTACCGCTCAGACGGCGTCACGCGCTACGGCCAGCGGGCCTTCGTCGTGTTCCTGGAGGCCTTGCGCGACAAGGTCGATCGGCTGGTGCTCGTCGGGCGCTTTGACCCGCGCCCCGGCAGCTCGCACTACCCGCTGCACGAGGACACCGAGCTCGTCGGCCTGCCCCACTACGAGAGCCTCGCGCACCCGTGGTCGGTGCTGCGCTCGCTGATCTCCTCGCTGAGCTGCTTCTGGGCGCTGCTGGACGACGTCGACACCGTCTGGGTGCTCGGCCCCTACCCGCACTCGGTCGCGCTCGCGCTGGTGACGCTCGCGCGCCGGCGGCGCCTGGTGCTCGGCGTGCGCCAGGACATGCCGGTCTACGTGCGCAGCCGCCGTCCGGACCGGCGCTGGATGCACCTGGGCGCGGATGTGCTGGAGGCGATCTGGAGGCTGCTCGCCCGCCGCCACGCGGTCGTCGTCGTCGGTCCCGAGCTGGCGCGCAAGTACCACGGCGCGCGGGCGCTGCTGGACACGAAGGTCTCGCTCGTGTCAGAGCGCGACATCGTCTCGCCGGCGCAGGTCGCAGAGCGCGACTACAGCGGCGAACTGACGCTCTTGACCGTCGGGCGCATCGACGCCGAGAAGAACCCGCTGCTGCTGGCCGAGATCCTCGCGCGCCTGCGCGCCGGCCCGCGCCGCTGGCGGCTGGTCGTGTGCGGCGACGGGCCGCTGCGCGAGCAGCTGCAGCGGCGCCTGACAGAGCTCGAGCTGCTCGACAGCGTGCAGCTGCGCGGCTACGTGCCGATCGACGACGGGCTGCTGGCGCTGTACCGCTCGAGCCACGCCTTCCTGCACGTGTCGCTGACCGAGGGCTTCCCGCAGGTGCTCGTGGAGGCGTTCGCCAGCTGCCTGCCGGTCGTCGCGACGGCCGTCGGCGGCGTGCCGGCCGCGGCCGAGGGCGCGGCGCTGCTGGTGGCGCCGGGCGACGCCGACGGCGCCGCGCGGGCGCTGGAGCGAATCGCCGCCGACGCGCAGCTGCGCGAGCAGCTGATCAGCGCCGGATCGCAGCGCGCGCGCGAAGGCAGCCTCGAGGCGGCGTCCGCGCGGCTGGCGCGCTTCCTCGCCGACGCGCCGTGAGCGGCGCTCAGGCGCGGCCGGCCCTGAGCCGGCGCAGGCGCTGATAGACCGCGGGGCTGGCGCTCTTGGCGAGCTTCTTGGCGTTCCACTCGAGCCACAGCCGCCCGCACGCCAGGCGCTCGCCGCGCGCGTACGCGGCGGCGACGTGCGCGGGCGTGCTCGCCCAGATCGTGTAGCGGCCGCGCAGCTGCAGCTCGCGCCGCGCCTCGCGCGCGGTCGGCTCAGAGGTGAACAGCAGCTCATAGCCGGCCGCCGCCGCGGAGGCGACGACCTCGCGCGAGAGGTAGCCGCCGGGCACCGAGGCGCTCGCCGGCGCCGCGCCGAGCACGCGCGCAAGCGCGGCGCGGCTCTGCGTCCACTCGCTGATCGAGCTCGGTCGCGGCTGAGCTTGCCCATGTAGGTCGGGATGGGTGTGCGAATGCCCGCCGATCGCGTGCCCGCGCCGTGCGAGCTCGCGCAGCTGCTGGGAGGAGAGGAAGCCGGGCGTGTCGATGCGCCCGGTCGTGATGAAGAACTGGCCGCGCCAGCCGCGAGCCTCCAGCGCCGCGGCCGCCACCGTGGCCGAGGCGCCGCCGTCGTCGAAGGACAGCAGCAGCTGCGGCGCCGGGCCGCCGGCGTGCGAGCGTGGCCACGCGCAGGCCGGTCGCCGCCAGCGCGTCGAGGTGCGCCTCGAAGGTCGCGGGGTCGAGCTTGTAGCGCGCCGCGAGCGGGCCGGGGAAGCCGACGGCCTCGCGCTCGGCCGGCGCTGCGATGTCGTGATACATGAGCGTGCGCATGGCGGGGTTTGGCGAGCGCCCGGCGCCGGCGCGCCGCGGCGAGCGCGCGCGCAGCGCGCGCAGACGGTCATGCTAGGGCGCCCGCGCGGCGCCCGCCGGGAGGCGGTCGGTGACGAGATGTGCGCTCGGTAGTCTCAGCGGCGGGTGCCCGTCTCGGCCACGTCGACAGCCAGGCTCACGCGGTTGCTGCGCGACGCGCCGGCGACGGTTCCGGCCCTCGGCGCGCTCGTGCTGTTCGTCTTCTGGGCCGCCAACCAGGCCGGTTACCCGGTCACCCACTGGGCGCCCGGGGGGGTGATCCTGCTCGCGCTGCTGGCGATCACGCTGTGGAGCGTGCCGCTGCGCCTCGCGCAGGTGCCTGTCGCGATCAGGGTCGCGCTCGCCTGCCTGGCGCTGTACACGGCGCTCAGCTTCCTGTCGATCCTCTGGGCGGCGGTGCCCGGGAGCGCGTGGGAAGGCGCCAATCGCACGCTGCTTTACCTGCTCGTGTTCGCGCTGTTTGCGCTGTGGCCGGCGCGCGCTGAGAGCGCGGCGCTGCTGCTCGGCGCGTGGGTGCTCGCGATGATCGGCCTCGCGGCGTTCGTGCTGTTGCACGTCAACGGCCATGGGAGCCTTGCGTGGTTTGCCGACGAAGGCCGCCTGAGCTATCCGGCCGGCTATGAGAACGCGAGCGCAGCGACCTGGGTGATGGCGCTGTGGCCGGCGCTGCTGCTGGCCCGCGAGCCTCGCCTGCCGTGGGCGCTGCGCGGGCTGCTCGCCGGCGGCGTCGTGGTGCTGGCCGATCTTGCGCTGCTCAGCCAGAGTCGCGGCGCGCTGTACTCGACGCCGGTGATGCTCGTGCTGATCTTCGCGATCCTGCCGGGTCGCGTGCGCACCTTCGCGCTGCTCGTGCCGGTCGTCGCGGGCATCGGGATCACCGCGCCGACGGTGCTGCGCGTCGGCGAACGGGTGCGCCACGGCGGCGACGCGCACGCCGCGCTGCACGCCGCGACGGCGGCGACGTTCCTGGCGGCGCTGGTGGTGGGCGTCGTGGTGGCCGCGGGGGCCGCGCTGAGAGCCGCGCCGAGCTCTCCCAGGCCGCGGCGAGGCGCTGGCATCGCGGCGTCGGCGCCGCCGCGTTCGCGACGCTCGCGATCCTGCTGATCGGCGGCTGGGCGGCCGCCGGCAACCCGATCTCGCGCGCGCACCACGCCTGGGACACGTTCAAGAGCGGCAGCGGGTACGCGGCCAACGGCTCCGGCAACCGCCTGACGAGCGGGCTGGGGAGCAACCGCTATGACTTCTACCGCGTCGCGCTCGACGAATTCGTGGCCCACCCGATCGTCGGCATCGGCGCCGACAACTACCAGCAGCAGTACCTGCGCCACGGGCGCAGCGAAGAGACCCCGCGCTACCCCCACAGCGTCGAGCTGCGCACGCTCGCAGAGACGGGGCTGATCGGCGCGCTGCTGGCGCTCGTCGGCCTGGGCGCCTCGCTGCTGGGCGGCTGGCGGGCGGTCGCGCTGCGCGCCCGCGACCCGCTCGCCGCGACGGTCGCCTGCGCGGCGCTGGCCGGCTTTGCCTACTGGGTCGTTCACGGCTCATTTGACTGGTTCTGGGAGTTCGCGGGCCTCGGCGCGCCGGCCTTTGCGTTGCTTGGCATCGCCTGCTCGCTGGCGCCGCGCCGGACGATGGGCGAGGCGGTCGCCGTCGCCGTCGCCCGGCGCTGCGCAGAGGCGGCTCGCGGTTGGCGCGGCGTGCGCGGTGGCGCTGCTCGCGGCGCTGTCGTTCGTCGCTCCGTGGCTCAGCCAGCTGGAGCTGCAGGGCGCGGCGCGCATCTGGCCGCAGGCGCCCCAGGCGGCCTACGCCCGCCTGAGCGACGCGGCCAGCCTGAACCCGCTCAGCGACGAAGCCGACGTGGTGGCCGGCAGCATCGCGCTGCGCTTCGACGATCTCGCGCGCGCCAAGCGCTACTTCTCTGAGGCCCTCGCGCGCTCGCCGCAGGACGCCTATGCGACGCTCGAGCTCGGCGCGATCGCCTCGAGCAGCGGCGACCGCGCCGGGGCGCTGAGGTTGCTCGCGCGCGCCGCGCGCCTGAACCCGCGCGACGCGCTCACACGCGAAGCGCTCGCGCTCGCGCGGGCCGGGCGGCGCATCGACGTACAGGAACTGAACCGCTCGATCCTGCTCAAAGCTCAGCAGCTCGCATAGAACGAGGACTTTCTTTGCCGAACGACGGGTTTTACCTCGACACCGGCCGTGCCGTCCGCTAGCGTGTTGCGCGAAGTCTCGTCGATCTGTCCATAGGAGCCTGCGCCAGCTCAAGGGAGGCGACGGGGAGTTCAGCCCGGTGACGACAGTGTGCCACGAAGGGTTGAAACGGTGTCGTTCGGGCGAGCGGAAGAGCTCAAGGCAGGGACGCATGACAAGCCAAAGCAGGGACGCATGACAGGCCACCGACAGGTGACGTTGCTGAGCGCCACAGTCGGCGGCGCTCGCGTTCGCGCTGCCGGCGTCCGCGCAGGCGAGCCCGCTGCTCAGCGGCTACGGCGGCCCCGGCCAGGGCAGCCAGGCGATACTCGGCTCGGCGCTCGTCAACGGCCCGCGCGGCGGCGGCGGATCGGGCTCGGGCGGCGGATCGGGCTCGGGCTCGGGCGGCGGGCTCTGGCTCCTCGACGCTCGCGGCCAGCTCGAGCGCTCAGCCGGCGCCGGCGGCGTCGCAGGCGGCAGGCGCCGCGCAGGCGGGGCGCGCGCCAGCAGGCGCGCACGGCTCGCTGGCGGCCGGGCAGGGCGCCAAGGGCCACAGCGGCGCGCGCGCCTCAGCGCCGTCGCGAGCGGGCGCGCAGGCGGGCGTCGCGGCGCGCGAGGCATCCGAATTGCCCGCTGGCACGTACACAGCACTGGAGAGGTCTGCCGCGCCGGCGATCAGCCGGCGCTGGGTCTCTCTGGCGGCGATCTGCTCGCGGGAGTGCTGGTGCTGTGTGCGCTGGTCCTCACGGGCCTTTTGACCCGCCGCCTGACCCGCAGCGCACAGCAGCGCGACACGGATGGCCACCAGGCGGGCGCCGGCGGCTAAAGGGCGGCCGCCCAGAACCCGAATAGTTGATCAGACCCCCCGAATCACACGAGCGACTAACCGAAGCAGACAACTGAAGCCGATAAGGACGACACGACCGAGAACATGGATCGTTCGAGCATCACCCAGCAGACATCCACCGCGCTGCCGCTCTCGGGCAACGGGGTGCGCGTCGCGCCGCCGCCCACGTCGCTCGAGTCCGGCTCCTTCGGCGGGCGCCTGCAGTGGGTGCTCGAGGGCCCGGGCTGGGACGTGCTGCGCCCGGCGACCGACTTCGCGCTGCTGTGCGTCGCGGTGGTGCTCGCGCTGGGCGGTGTGGAGCGGCACGCTGAACACCTCCGCCGCTGACGGCGCCGCTGCTGGCGCTGCCGCCGCTCGTGCTGTTGCTCTTCTATCTGCGCGGGCTGTACCGGACGCGTCTGCGGGCGCTCGTGCTCGACGGGGTCGTGCCGGTCGTGAGCGCGATGTCGATCGGCGCGATGGCCGTCGCGATGCTCGGCCTGTTCACCGTCGGACAGGTCCCGAGCGAGTCGGCGTGGGTTCGCGCATGGCTGTTCGGGATCCTCGCGGTCGGCACCGGGCGCGTCGCGCTCTCGCTGGCCCAGCGCTCCGCGCGGGCGCGGCGTGCTGGTGGGCAAGCCCGTGCTGATCATGGGCGCGGGCGTGGTCGGGGCGCAGGTCGCCCGGCGCCTGGAGAGCCACCCCGAGTACGGGCTGGTGCCGATCGGCTTCCTCGACGAGGAGCCTCGCTCGGTGGCCGAGGTCGGCGGACGCGACGTGCCGGTGCTCGGGACGATCGAGGACCTCGACGAGACCGTGATGCGCACCGGTGTCGGGCATCTGATCGTGGCCTTCTCCTCGGTCGCCGACGCGCGCGTCAGCCGCCTGATCCAGCGCTGCCAGGAGCTCGGCCTGGAGGTCTCGGTGGTGCCGCGGATGTTCGACACGATCAACAACCGCGTCGGCTATGACACGGTCGGCGGGCTGCCGCTGATGTCCTTTACGACCGTCGATCCGAAGGGCCTGCAGTTCGCGTTCAAGCACGCCGCCGACCGCGTGCTTGCGCTGCTCTTGCTGGTGGCGCTGTCGCCGATCATCCTCGGCGCGGCGCTCGCCGTGCTGCTGAGCTCGCCCGGGCCGGTGCTCTTCCGCCAGCGTCGCGTGGGCCGCGACGGCAAGATGTTCGATCTGTACAAGTTCCGCTCGATGCGCGTCGACCCGGTGCCGGCGCAGCTCAACGGCGACGACGAGACGGCGCTCGAGTTCCTGCTCGGCGGCGACACGGCGCCGGGGGGCGTCGAGGGCAACGATCGGCGCACGCTGGTCGGGCGCCTGTCTGCGTCGCACGTCGATCGACGAGCTTCCCCAGCTGCTGAACGTGCTGCGCGGCGAGATGAGCCTGATCGGGCCGCGCCCCGAGCGCCCCGAGTTCGTCGAGCTGTTCCGCCAGGACATCAGCCGCTACGGCGACCGTCACCGCGTCAAGTCGGGGATCACCGGCTGGGCTCAGGTGCACGGGCTGCGCGGACAGACCTCGCTGGCCGAGCGGGTGGAGTGGGACAACTACTACATCGCCCACTGGTCGCTGGGCCTGGACGTGAAGATCCTCGCGCTGACCGTGACGGCGCTGTTCCGCAACGCGGAGTGAGTCAGATGCTCTTCTGGGCGGCGCGGCCGATGCCCGCCCAGTACTGGTAGACGCGCACGCGCAGGTTGTGCGTGCCGAGCACGCGCGGCAGCGCGATCGAGTAACGGTCGAAGCGGTCGAGCGTGAACAGCGCCCTGTAGCGCAGCGTGCCGCCAACGAAGGCTTCCAGCTGCATGTAGTCGCCGACCGGGCCCGAGCCGCTCGCGACGACGGCCCCGCGGCTGTGGCGCAGGGCGAGCGTGACCGGGCTGGGGGCGCCGAAGGGCGAGGCGAGCACCTGGCGCAGCGCGGCGAAGGACGGCTTGCGCTGCGAGCTCGCGTTGAACACGCCAAACAGCTGCCCCGGCGCGTCCTGCAGGTCGTAGCTGATCTCGGCGGCGACGTAGGGCGTGCGCGCCAGCGAGCGGTAGATGTCGGTGAGGTTGCGCGCCTGGATCGCCGCGGTCACGCAGCCCTGTTCCTCCTGGACCTTGCGCTTGGGGTAGCAGCTGGTCCAGCCGAACTCGTCCAGCCACAGCGGCTTTGTGTCGCCGTTTGCGATCTGCACTTCGTGCAGCGCGCGCAGCGCGGCGAGCGTGAGCGTGTAGAAGTGCACCGACAGGCCGTCGTAGTAGCCCTTGATGCCGGCGGCGTAGAGCGCGCGCAGGAACACGCCGTTTGAGCCCACGAGCGAGCCGCCGAGGACGGTGATGTTGGGGTTGACCTGCTTGATCGCCGTGTAGGCGGCGCGCAGGATGGCCGCGTAGTGCTGGGGCTTTTCGGGCCCGTCGAAGTAGAGCTGGTTTGCCTGGTCGGGCTCGTTCCAGATTTCGATCGCCTGCAGGTGCGATCCGTAGCGCTGGGCCAGGAAGGCGACGAAGCTGGCGTAGTCGGCCGGGCTTCGCGGCGGCCAGGCGTGCGCTCCGCCGAGTCCTTCGGGCGGGCATTTGCGCAGCAGCGAATCCGGAGCGGAGGAAGCCCAGCACGGGGTGGTGTCGACGAAGGCGATGACGGTTATCCCGGCGGCTCCGGCGTCGGCCATCAGGCGGTCGGTGAAGGCGACCGCGTTGGGGCTCTTTTCAGCCGGTCCGCGCGGCTCGAAGACCGCCCACGGCAGTTCCACGCGCACGACCTTGGCGCCGACTTCGCGCGCCTGGGCGATCTCGTGATCGGCGTAGGCGAGCGTCGCCGTCGCCGTAGGCCCGTTGATGTTGACGCCGCCGATCGGGGCGGCGGGTGAGGCCGCGCTGCGCGCCTGCGCCGACGCGCCGGCCGGCAAGCTGCAGAGCCCGCAAATCAATGCCACCAGCGCCACGGCGGGCGTGCGTAGGCGCGTGATCATCAACTACACGATAGATAGCCGCCGACTTGTAATGAGCCAGCTGCACGATCACTGGCGAAGTAGGCTTGCCCGGCGATGTCGCCCACCTGGATCTGGATGCAGATCGCGATCGTCGTTTTCGTGGTGATCGGCATGATCATCGCGATCACCAAGCTCGCCTGATATGGCGCTAGCCAGGCGCCGCCGTCAGCACGGCCGAGACCGCGCGAGCTCCCTGCCCGGAGCTGATCGCCACGCGTAGCGCCAGGCGACCGTGGTGCACGCGCAGATGCGCGCGCCCGGCGGCGCTCAGCCGCGCGGTGATCGTGAAGTCCCCGCGCGCGTGTGCGTAGGCGGCCCTCGCCAGCTTCAGGAAGACCGTCTCGTGCACGCTGTGGCCGCCCCGACGCTTTGTGACGGTCAGCCTCGCCAGCAGGCTGACCGCGCCGCGGCAGGCGACCGTGCAGCGCAGCGAGAGCTTGACGCGGCCGCTCGCGTTCGCGCGCAGGCGCGTGTGCAGCAGCAGCGGTGGCCCCGCGGAGGCGCCGATGCGCCGACGGCGAGAGGCGGGTTGGTCGCCGGCGGCGAGCCCGTGGCGGTCGTGGCGCCGGCCCGGCCTCTCGGCGCCGGTGTTGGCTTCGGCGCCGCCATTGCCTTCTCCGGCGCCGCCCTTGCCTTCTTCGCGGGGCGCGGCGGCGGGGAACAGGTGGCGCCGGGTGCCGATTCTTCGGACAGCTGGTAGGCGATCACAGATCCGCTGTTTTCGACGACTTTGCCGTTTTCGTCGAACTCGGCCGCCACGAACAGCCTGCCGCCGGCCGCGCTCGGCGATCCGAAGTGATCGGCCACCGGGCTGATCAGCGTCTCGGTCTGCAGCGGCGTGCCGGTGGCGGGGTCCAGCCCATACAGCGTGTCGCCGCCGCCGCTGAAGGGGCCGCTTGCCCCGGTGTCGAGCGTCCAGACCTCACACCCGGAGACGATCGGCGACCCGGTGGCGTTCCTCGGGCCCTGCCAGAGCGGGGTGAACGTTCGCGCGGCCTGGTCGTAGAAGAGCGCCTGTACGCCGTTGAGGCACGGGATGTAGATCGCGCCGTCGGCGTAGGAGTCCCCGCCGAAGCTGCCGAGGCCGCCGCACACCTGGTGGCTGTAGACGGATTCCATCGTGGCCTCGTCGATCAGGTAACCGATGCCGTCCTTGCCGGCCTGAAAGAGCAGCCCGCCGGGCAGCGGCTCGGCTCCGGCCGAGCCGAGGTCGAGGTCGTTGTTGCTCAGGAATTCCCAGTTGGGCGGCTCGAACGCGCCGAGCTGCTGCAGCGGTTCTTCTGTGGGATGCTCGAACGAAGTCCGACAGCGAGAGCTTCACGACGCTGTCGGAGTAGTCGTATTCGGTGATTTCGCCGGTCGGGATCGGGTTGGCGGTCGAGGCGTAGATGTTGCCCGCTTCATCGAGCGCGGCTCCGCTGGTCGCCCACAGTCCCCCGGCGGTCGTTGGGCGAGGCGCTGTGGGTCTGCCAGAAACGCGCCGGCCCGCCACTCGTCGGAACGGCGACGACGGGCGCCAGTTCTTGGCTGCAGCTCCCGTCGTTGCCGCCGAAGCCGAAGACGATGTCCCCGTGGTCGAGCGTCAGCGCGCTGCGCTGCAGCAGCGTCCTCGCGTCGACGCCCGGCGGGTCGACGGGGACTTCGGAGAGCTTGTTCGCCATGTTCGACAGCGCGAACCCCTCGAGCATGTGATGCGCTTCGCTGCCGTCCCATGTGTCGGCGACCACGTAGATCGTCTGGTTTTCGGTGTCGATCACGGGCGTGCTGACGATGCCGACGGTCGGCGTGATGTCGCCGCAGGGCAGTTCCCCGGAGGGCACCGGCGTGCCGGCGCTCGCTTTCGATTCCACTTGGCCCGTCGATGCGTTGAGCTCGAACAGTTTGTCGCCGACGGTCGCGACGTATACGTGCGAGCCGAGCACGAGCGGCTGTCCCCAGATCGGCGCGCCGAGGTTTTCCGTCTGCCATGAGAACGTGGGGCTCGGGGTTGCGGAGGCGTCTGGGTCGTCGCCCGAACGTTCGACGTCGCGATGGTAGGTCGTCCATTGCGCTTCGCCGAGGGCGGCCTGCGTCAGCGGGCCCATGAGCGCGCCGGCCAGCAGCAGGCCCGTGAGGAGGCCCGTGACCGCCCATGTTCGCCGGCGTGGGAGAGGCTGTGGGCGCGGCGCGAAGGGGCCGCGCGATTGCGCGTGTCGCGGGAGACGCATCCCCAAACGCTAGCCGCGTTCGGCTCGCCGGGGCTCCTACTAACGCCGGCGCCACCATCGTCCGCGAGTTTGCGAGGGCCGCGTCATGGCGCCACCTCGCGGTCATCGAGCGGTCGCGGAGGGATCTCCCGGTCCTCGAGGATCGCCGCGGGCACCTCTTCTGTGAGCCACCCCGACAGCGCGAGCGAGCCCGGCCTGCTCGAGCTCCGCGGACACGCCCGGTGGCCGGGTCGAGTGGTCGTGTGCATCGGAGGCGACGTTGTGGACCATGCCGTCGCGCACGAGCTGCAGCGCGAAGCGCCGCACCGTGTCCCCAAAGCGCCCGACGAGCGAGCCGGCGGTGATCGAGGTGAGGACCCCGGCGGCCACGAGCGACTGGAGCATCTCGCGATCATGGTGAAACGCCGGGCAGCGCTCGGGGTGGGCGAGCAGGACGCGGTGGCCCTGCTCTTGGAGCCCGAGCACGAGCGCGTCCAGGCCGGTGATGGCGGGAACGAAGGGAGGCTCGACGAGCAGCCAGCGACCTTCGCCGAAGCCGAGCCTCGACAGCTCGTCGGGCTCGATGTCGGGCAACCGGGTCATCGCGATCTCGCTACCGGTGCGGACGAGCAGCTCGACGCCCTCCTGCGACAGCCGGGCGTTGACCTCGTCGACCAGGCGCGCGATCGTGTGCGAGTCGTTGGCGTAGCGCCAGCTGACGTGCGGAGTCGCCACGAGCGTGCTCGTGCCTGCCGCCACGGCGGCCCTTGCGAGCTCCAGCGAGTCCTCGATCGAGTCGGGACCGTCGTCGATGCCGGGGAGCACGTGGCTGTGCATGTCGATCACGGCGCGTCCAACGTTACGGGTCCCGCCGGTATGATCGCGCACGTTGCAACGACACAGCTCAACGAGATAAGGGGCAAGGAGAGTCATGTTCAAGTCGATCGTGGTCGGGACAGACGGCTCGGATACAGCCACCCAGGCAGTGCGTCAGGCGATCGACCTCGCCCGCGCGGTCGGCGCCAAGGTCGACCTCGTGAGCGCATATGAGCCGGTCCCGGCCCAGCGCCTGAAGGCCGAACGCCGAGAGACGCCCGAGGACCTCCAGTGGGCGATCAACCCGCGCGAGGATGTCGATGCGACTCTCGAGGCGGCAGCCGCGCTGGTGCGCAACGAGGGTGTGGATGTCGACGTGTATCCGCGTCAAGGCGATCCCGCCGACGCGATCCTCGACGTCGCCGAGGAGCGCGAGGCGGATCTGATCATCGTTGGCAACAAGGGCATGACCGGCGCCAAGCGCTTTCTGCTGGGTTCGGTGCCCAACAAGGTGTCCCACCACGCGCCCGTGCTCGGTGCTGATCATCCGCA
>CAVQLO010000001.1:0-76040 GCA_963713385.1 uncultured Solirubrobacterales bacterium | reverse complement strand
CAGCCGGCCCTCGACGTCTGGCCAGTACCGATAGAGAGTCTTGGCTTGGTCGAGCACGAGCTGCGCAAAGTGGTTGATGTCCTGGACACTCCCGCCGCCAGTCGGCGCAACTGGTGGCTTGTACTCGTGCTCGCGGAGGAGCCGCCTGATCTTGCGGCGAATCGCGGCCTCGGTCGATGCCCGGTCGGCCCAGTCGACCGTCAGGTCTTCCCTGATGCTCTTGACGAGGTCTCGCGCGATCTTGGCGAGTTGCGGGTCGACGTTGGGCGCGTCGGCGCCACCGGCGAGCGCGTCGTAGAAGGCGGCCTCCTCCGCGGTGAGACCGAGCTGCTCGTGACGGCGGCCGGCTTCGCGCAGGCTCCTGGCGATCTCAACGAGGCGCTGGACAACTTCGGCGCTTGAGATCTGGCGCAGCTCGTAGCGGTGCAGGACGGCGTCCAGTTGCTCTGCGAAAAGCTTGGCCTGTGCCTGGTTGATGCGGCTTCGGCTTTTGACTTCGTTCTTCAGCAGCTTCTCGAGCAGCCGTATCTGAATGTTTGGATGCTCGGTCTTGGCCGCGATCGAGTCGAGGAACTCCTCGGAGAGGACGGAGATGTCAGGACGGTCTTGATCGGCGAGAGCGAGCGTCTCGATGACCTCGCCGGCGGCGAGTCCCTCGGACATGAACTGTCGCACGGCCTGCTCGGCCTCGGCGCTTGCCTGCGGGACCGGCGTGGCGATCTTGCGCACCTCGCCCGCGAGCTTCTTGAAGAAGGAGATCTCCTCGCGCAGGTCGATCACGGCCTGTTGGGTGCCGATCAGCGTGTACCACTTCGCGAGTGCTGCCTGCTCGTCGAGGAACTCGCGGATGCGCTGCTCGTCGGCCAGCACGTAGTCCCAGCAGTCCAGGATCAAGCGCGAGGGGTCCGCGGCGACTTTGAGCTCGCCCTTGCGATACCCGGCGGGGTAGAGCATCGCGCAGAGCACCTCGTACTTCTCCCACAGCCCAGCGATCGCCTGCGCGATCGGAATGGCAGGATCTTCCAGCTCGGTTTCGTCGTAGGCGCGCAGCGAGGCCCGCAGGTCCTCGCCGATGCCGATGTAGTCGACGACGAGGCCGCCGCTCTTTTCGCGGAAGACCCGGTTTACGCGTGCGATCGCCTGCAGGAGGCCGTGGTCGCGCATCGGCTTGTCGATGTAGAGCGTGTGCAGCACCGGAGCGTCGAAGCCCGTCAGCCACATGTCCTTGACGACGACGATCCGGAGTGGGTGGTCGGGGTCGCGGAAGTCCTTCGCGAGCTGAAGGAGCTGTGGCTTTGAGCGGCGGAACAGCGAGATCGGCTTCTCGTCGGTCGCGCTGGCGGAGATCACGCAGTCGACGGTCTCCTCGCCGAAGCGCTCGCGCAGACTCCCGGCGAGCTCGGCGGCAATTCGCCTCGAGTAGGCGACGACGAGTGCCTTGCCCGGTAGCGCCTCGCAGCGTGTCGTGAAATGGAGGTGGATGTCGTTGGCCAACGTCTCGATCCGCTCTGGCGATCCGACGACCTTCTCGAGCTTTGCCCAGCTGGTGATGAGCTTGCCTGCGGCCTCCTGCTCCTCGGCTTCGAGGATTTCCCCGACCTGCGCGAGCTGCTCCTGGTCCTCGACGGACAGCGGTATCTGGCGCGACTCGTAGTAGATGGGGACGGTTGCCTGGTCTTCCTGGGCCTGGCGCATTCGGTAGACCGAGACGTAGTCGCCGAACACCAGGCGCGTCGAGCGGTCGGCGCCTTCCACGGGGGTGCCGGTGAAGCCGATCCTGGTCGCGTTGGGAAGCGCGCGCGTGATGTTCTGCGCGTAGGCCGCATACTGCGAGCGGTGCGCCTCGTCTGCCATCACGACCACGTTCTGCCGCTCTGAGAGCACCGGCATGGCCTCGTCGTTGGCCGGCGCGAACTTCTGGATCGTCGTGAACACGATGCCACCGGCGGGCACCTTCAGCAGCTCGTGCAGGCTTTCCTTGCCGCCAGAGATCTCTTGCGCCTGGTGGCAGAAGGGCTCCAGGTGGGTGGCGCTGAAGGTTTTCTGGAGCTGGTCGTCGAGGTCGGTGCGATCGGTCACCGCGACGATCGTGGGGTTGGCGAAGCGTGGGTCGTGCCGCAGCTTGTTGGCGAAGAACACCATCGTGTAGCTCTTGCCGGCCCCCTGCGTGTGCCACACGATCCCGCCGCGGCGGTCGCCACCCATCGCGACCGCGACAGACTCCACAGCGGCGTGAACCGCGTCGACCTGGTGGTACTTGGCCATCACCTCCCACGTCCTCGCGCCGTCGCTCTCGAACAGGACGAAGTCACGGATCAGCTCCAGAAGGCGCGCGGGCGAGAAGACACCCTCGATCATCGTCTGCAGCGGCGAGCGACCATGGGGCTGCCGGTCGGCCGCGCCCATCTCCTTCCATTCAGCGAAGTGCTCTGCAGCCGTGCTCCATGTCCCCACCCGCGCCGACATCAGGTCCGAGACGCCGACGATCCCTAGGTAGCGGTAGAGGCTGGGGATCGTGTCGGTGTAGTGGTGGATCTGATTGATCGCATCCTGCGCAGACTCCGCGAGTCCGGGCGCCTTCAACTCGAGCTGGCCGAGCGGCAGGCCGTTGACGAACAGCAGGATGTCCGGCCTGCGGTTGTGCCCGCCCTCGACGATCGTGAACTGGTTGACCGCGAGCAGTTCGTTGCGCTCGGGGTTCTCGAAGTCGATGAGCTTCGCGCGCTCGGCCTGCTCGACTCCCGCGTCATCGACGTACGGGATTGGTACGCCCGCGGTGAGCAGTTCGTGAAAGCCGCGGTGATCCTCGATCAACGAGGGCGACGTGCCCGTCATCGCGAGCTCGCAGGCTCTCTGCACGCGTCGCTCGGGAGGCCCGGGTTGATCCTCGCGACCGCCTGACGCAAACGCTCGATCAGCACGACGTCGGACCACAGCTTGCGCTCTGCACCCGGAGTATTCCGGCGCGAGATCGCGGCCGTGGATGTGCGTCCAGCCCGCGTCAGCACAGCCAGTCGATCGCTGGCTGCTCGACGAGGGCGTCCTCGCTGGCAGCCGGCCCTCGACGTCCGGCCAGTACCTGTAGAGGGTCTTGGCCTGGTCGAGCACGAGCTGGGCATAGTGGTTGATGTCCTGGACACTCCCGCCACCAGTCGGCGCAACCGGTGGCTTGTACTGGTGCTCGCGGAGTAGGCGCCTGATCTTGCGGCGAATCGCGGCCTCAGTCGATGCCCGGTCGGCCCAGTCGACCGTCAGGTCGGCCCTGATGCTCTTGACGAGGTCTCGTGCGATCTTGGCGAGTTGCGGGTCGACGTTGGGCGCGTCGGCGCCACCGGCGAGCGCGTCGTAGAAGGCGGCCTCCTCCGCCGTGAGGCCGAGCTGCTCGTGACGGCGGCCGGCTTCGCGCAGGCTCCTGGCGATCTCAACGAGGCGCTGGACAACTTCGGCGCTTGAGATCTGGCGCAGCTCATAGCGGTGCAGGACGGCCTCGATCTGCTCGGCGAAGATCTTGGCCTGTGTCTGGTTGGTGCGGCTACGGCTTTTGACTTCGCCCTTCAGCAGCTTCTCGAGCAGCCGGATCTGGATGTTTGGGTGCTCGGTCTTCGCCGCGATCGAGTCGAGGAACTCCTCGGAGAGCACCGAGATATCAGGACGGTCTTGCTCGGCGATCTGGAGCGTCTCGACGATCTCTCCGGCGGCGAGCCCCTCGGACATGAACTGGCGGATGGCCTGCTCGGCCTCGGCGCTTGCCTGCGGGTCCGGCGTGGTGATCTTGCGCACCTCGGCGGCGAGCTTCTTGAAGAAGCGGATCTCCTCGCGCAGCTCGATCACGGCGTGCTGGGTGCCGATCAGCGCGTACCACTTGGCGAGTGCCGCCTGCGCGTCGAGGAACTCGCGGATGCGCTGCTCGTCAGCCAGCACGTAGTCCCAGCAGTCCGGATCAACCGCGAGGGGTCGGCGGCGACTTTGAGCTCGCCCTTGCGGTACCCGGCCGGGTAGAGCATCGCGCAGAGCACCTCGTACTTCTCCCACAGCCCGGCGATCGCCTTCGCGATCGGGATCGCGGGATCTTCGAGCTCGGTTTCGTCGTAGGCGCGCAGCGAGGCGCGCAGGTCCTCGCCGATGCCGATGTAGTCGACGACGAGGCCGCCGCTCTTTTCGCGGAACACACGGTTTACGCGCGCGATCGCCTGCAGCAGGCCGTGGTCGCGCATCGGCTTGTCGATATAGAGCGTGTGCAGCACCGGTGCGTCAAAGCCCGTAAGCCACATGTCCTTGACGACGACGATCCGGAGCGGGTGGTCGGGGTCGCGGAAGTCCTTGGCGAGCTGAAGGAGCTGTGGCTTTGAGCGGCGGAACAGCGAGATCGGCTTCTCGTCGGTCGCGCTGGCGGAGATCACGCAGTCGACGGCCTCCTCGCCGAAGCGCTCGCGTAGACTCCCGGCGAGCTCGGCGGCAATCCGCCTCGAGTAGGCGACGACCATGCCTTGCCCGGCAGCGCCTCGCAGCGTGTCGTGAAATGCCTGTGGATGTCGTTCGCCAATGTCTCGATCCGCTCTGGCGCTCCGACGACCTTCTCGAGCTTTGCCCAGCTGGTGATGAGCTTGCTCGCGGCCTCCTGCTCCTCAGCTTCGAGGATTTCCTCGACCTGCGGCGAGCTGCTCCTGGTCCGCGACGGACAGCGGTATCTGGCGCGACTCGTAGTAGATCGGGACGGTCGCCTGGTCTTCCTGGGCCTGACGCATTCGGTAGACCGAGACGTAGTCGCCGAACACCAGCCGCGTCGAGCGGTCGGCGCTTTCCACCGGCGTGCCGGTGAACCCGATCCGGGTCGCGTTGGGAAGCGCGAGCGTGATGTTCTGCGCGTAGGCCGCGTACTGCGAGCGGTGCGCCTCGTCTGCCATCACGACGACGTTCTCGCGCTCTGAGAGCACCGGCATCGGCCTCGTCGTTGGCCGGCGCGAACTTCTGGATCGTCGTGAACACGATGCCACCGGCGGGCACCTTCAGCAGCTCGTGCAGGCTTTCCTTGCCGCCAGAGATCTCTTGCGCTTGGTGGCAGAAGGGCTCCAGGTGGGTGGCGCGTGAACGTTTCCAGAAGCTGGTCATCCAGGTCGGTGCGGTCGGTCACCGCGACGACGGTCGGGTTGGCGAAGCGTGGGTCACGCCGCAGCTTGTTCACGAAGAACACCATCGTGTAGCTCTTGCCGGCGCCCTGCGTGTGCCACACGATCCCGCCGCGGCGGTCGCCACCCATCGCGGCCGCCACAGACTCCACGGCGGCGTGAACGGCGTCGACCTGGTGATACTTGGCCATCACCTTCCACGTCCTCGCGCCATCGGTCTCGAACAGCACGAAGTCACGGATCAGCTCCAGAAGGCGCGCCGGCGCGAAGACACCCTCGATCATCACCTGCAGCTGCGAGCGACCACGGGGCTGCCGGTCGGTCGCGCCCATCGTCTTCCATTCCGCGAAATGCTCTGCAGCCGTGCTCTGTCCCCACCCGCGCAGACATCAGGTCTGAGACGCCGACGATCCCTACGTAGCGGTACAGGCTGGGGATCGTCTCGGTGTAGTGATGCACCTGATTGACCGCAGCCTGCGCCGACTCCGCGAGTCCGGGCGCCTTCAACTCGATCTGCCCGAGCGGCAGCCCGTTGACGAACAGCAGGATGTCCGGCCGGCGGTTCTTCCCGCCCACGACGATCGTGAACTGGTTGACCGCGAGCAACTCGTTTTGCTCGGGATTCTCGAAATCGACGAGCTTGGCGCGCTCGGCCTGCTCGACTCCGTCGTCGTCGATGTAGGGGATTGGAACACCGCGGTGAGCAGCTCGTGAAATCCCTTGTGGTCCTCGATCAGAGCGGGGGAAGTCCCGGTCATCGCCAGCTCGCACGCACGTTGCACGGCATCGCCGGCAGATCCGGGTTGATCCGCGCGACGGCCTGCCGCAGCCGCTCGACCAGCACGACGTCCGACCAGAGCTTGCGCTCGCCGCCGGGCTTCGGCCGCGAGATCGCGGCCATGGACGTGCGTCCAGCCCGCATCGGCCAGCCACTCGAGCGCTGGCTGCTCGACGAGCGCGTCCTCGCTCGCGGGCGAGGTCATGTCTTTGCCCCCGCGAGCCTGCTCCGCCGTGGTCCGATCATCTCCTGCGCGTTCGTTGGTCCACGACGCCGATCTCGCCCGAGATGAGCTCGCGGCAGCAGGGCGTCGCGAATGGAACCCAGGCACGCTGACTCGCGCCACAGCCCGCGGCTCTGGGCCAACGCTGTGCCAAGGATCGTCGCGTCGTCTCGAAACGACCCCTCCTCAGGCGGCACGGCGATCTTGAAGTGATCCAAGCACGTCGTTTGTACTCGCTGCCGACCTGAAGAGCCGGTCATGTTGGCGATAGCGTGCGCACGGAAACGCTCATCGCGAGTCATAAAAAAGACAACCTCCGGAGTCAGGGGCGGTTTCCCTCGGAAGACGAGGAACTCCGTCGAGCCGCTTCCTGGTCCCTCCAGGAAATCAATGAATGCCCCCTTGCCGTGCTCTATGCATCCGGTGATTCGCGCCATCAAGGTGTCACCTGGTTGAAAGCGCGCGCCACCACGATAGGGTCGCTCCGCAAGCCGGTCTGGACGCATCGCCCACGGCGCAACGGCCCCATCTCGACAAACGGCGCCACCGTGCCCTTAGTCAACTTCACTGCAGGGTTGATGTCCACCGCGTCGGAAAATACTCGCACCTGCCACCCCGTCGGGATCGGTCCGATCTCACTTTCCTCGAAGTCCTCGACCCCGACGAAGTCGATAAACCGCGCACGGAACACAGCCGCGCAGTTCCTCGAGAAGCGCAGCGAGACGACGGTTACTATCAATCTTGTAATCGAGGGGCGAGTACCGACGCGATCGCCGCCTGCTCGTAGCGGCGGGAGCACCAACTCGATGCGACGAAGCGACGCGAGTGGCGTCGCAATGCCGGGGAGTACCCACCTGCGACAGTTGCGTAGCACGATGCCGGCCTTGAGGAGATCGGAAGAAGTAGTACAAGAAGCGCGCATCAGCCTGGTTTGGGTCAGGTGACAACTTCATTAGACTCGTCGAGAGCATATGGGGGGTTTGCGCGGTCGTCGACTATGCCCACCTCGCCGATCGCTCCCCGGTGGGGGAAGAAAAGGTCGTTTCGCTTGAGGAGCGAAGATCCCATGGTATTCGCGAGTGACTCAGGGATATATACGAAGTCGCCTCGAAGGGCGCTTGTGTCACCGATATTCAGACCTCGCACGACAGGAACACCCGCAGAGGTGTACGTGTCTGCCTTCATGCGCGAACCGAATGGTCCGATCGCGATAGAGTGGCCGGGAGCCTTGATTTCGTCTACCGTCACGGTCCTCCACGCCGCAGGAGTTTTGCGGCTCATCTGGCGACCGCGCGCCGATGCCCAACTGCAATTTCGCCAGTATTACACAACATAACCCACCCGTACCAATGCATCGCGGGCTTTGCGAGCAAGCCGCTCATTCTCGCCCATCTCCTCGGCTAGCTCGTCGACGAGTGTTGCCATTAGCTCCTGGAAAGCGACCTCGCTTTCCTCGGACTCCGGCGCACCGACGTAGCGACCGGGCGACAGGTTGAACCCGCCAGCCTCGACTTCCTGGAGGTCGCTGCCTCTGCAAAAGCCGGGCTCGTCGTTGTAGTCCTCATCCGTCGTCCCGCGCCAAGCGTGGTAGGTGAACGCGATCCGCTCGATCTCCTGCTTGGTCAGCTCTATCTGGGTGCGGCTGATCTTGCTGCCCATCTGGCGCGCGTCGATGAAGAGTGTCTCTTCGCGACGGTCGCGCTCGCTGGAGCGAGGACTTGTCGCGGTCGAAGAACCACAGGCACACCGGAATGCCCGTCGTGTAGAAGAGCTGTGCGGGCAGCGCCACGATGCAATCGACGACGTCGGCTCTGATCAAGTTCTCGCGGATCTTGCCCTCGCCGCCACTCATCGTTGTGAGTGAACCGTTGGCCATCACGAAGCCGGCGCGACCTTTGGGCGCGAGATGGTGCAGGAAGTGCTGTATCCAGGCATAATTGGCGTTGCCGGCGGGCGGCACGCCGTGCGCCCACCGTACGTCGTCGAGGAGAGCGGGGGTCGACCACTCCTTCTGGTTGAAAGGCGGATTGGCCATCACGAAGTCGGCCTTCAGCCGTGGGGAAGGCGTCATCGAGCAGCGAGCCGCCCTCGGTGTACTGCACCTCGCCGGAGAGGCCGTGGATCGCGAGGTTCATGCGGCCGATCCGCCATGTCGCCTGGTTTCGCTCCTGGCCGTAGACCGAGATCTTCTCGGGACGCCCTCCGTGTGCCTCGACGAACTTCGCCGACTGCACGAAGAGTCCGCACGACCCGCACGCGGGGTCAAAGATCCGGCCCTCGTACGGCTCGAGCATCTCGACGAGCAGCCGGGCGACCGGCGCGGGGGTGAAGTACTCGCCGCCTCGGTGCCCCTCGGCGCGCGCAAACTCCTTGATGAAGTACTCGTAGGTGCGCCCGAGGATGTCGCGTGCTTCGCTCGGGTCCTTGCCGAAGCCGATCTTCGCGATCGTCTCAACGAGCGAGCCGAGCAGCTCTGCTGACAGCGGTGCGCGCGAGTAGACGCGCGGCAGCATCCGGCGCAGCTCGCGGTTCTCGCCTTCGATCGCGCTGAGCGCGTCGTCGATGCGCTTGGCGATGTCAGGGCTGGAGGCCGAGGCGAGGATCGCCGGCCAGCGGGCCTGCTCGGGCACCCAGAACACCTGCTTTTCTGCGTATGCGTCGCGATCGTCAAGTTCTTCGGCCCGCGCGAGCGTGTCTGCGATGTACTCCTTGCTCTTCGCGTCGGAGAGTTCGGCCTCAAGTGCGTCGCGGCGCTGTTCGAAGGCGTCGGAGATGTACTTAAGGAAGATCAGGCCGAGGACGAGGTGCTTGTACTCGGCGGACTCGAGCGACCCGCGCATCTTGTTCGCGGCCTCGAACAGCGCATGGCCGTTGGGCTGCCCGTTGTCGTCCCCGTTCGCCACGCTCGAAACGTAACCGGTTTGCGTCCGGAGCCGTCGGAGCGTCTGGAACAATGCCCCTTCTAAGCGCGATCCATGAGCCCAACCGCCGACAACCAGATCGATCTTCTCAGCGAGGTCGACGAGCTCCACCAGGAACGTGCGCGCGCCCAAAGCATCAACGCAGCACGCATACGCAATCGGGGCTACCTCGTGTTTGCGACCGACCCGACGGTCTCCCCGGACGAGCCCGGCTACTGCGAGGTCTACACCACCGAGGCGAGAACTCCCAATCAGGCGGTCGCAAAGGTCCGCCCTCTGGTTTCCGGGCGGCGCCTGCGGGCGTATCTGGCGACCGGGAAGTACAAGCACGAGCTGGCCGACGCCCGCTGGGTGGCGTAGGACCCGAAGTAACGGGGTCAGGCGGTGTCCGACGGAGCGTGATCTCCGCTGCCAAACGCCCGTTCGACGAACGCCGCCCCGTTGGACGGGTCGGGCGCGTAGTGCCGGTAGATCTCGGTGGTCTTGGCGTCGGCGTGGCCCATCCACTCCTGGATCGCGCGCAGCGGGGCGCCGGCGGCGGCCATCTGCGTGCCGAAGGTGTGGCGGAGCTCGTGGAAGGTGATCTCGTGCACGCCTGCCTCGGCGAGGGCGTCCTTGAAGCGCTTGCGCATCTTGGAAGGGTCGAGGACATGCCCGGTGTCGGGGTGGCAGAAGACGAGATCCCTGTCTGCGGGGAAGCGGGAGCGTCGGCGTAGGTGTTCGAGCTCGCGGGCGAGCCGTGCGGCCATCGGGACCGAGCGGCCTTCGTGGGACTTGGGGGTGTCCATCTGCCCGCGCGTGAAGTTGTCGGCGACGCGCACGCGCGCGACCTGCCAGTCGATGTCGAGCCACTTCAGCGCGAGCAGCTCGCCCTGGCGCAGGCCGGTGAGCGCGGCGGCCAGATACAGCGCCCGCTCGACGCCGCCGAGGGTGTCCTCGGGCACGGCGTCGATCAGCTTGTCCAGTTCGGCTGGCTGGAGGAAGCGGACGCGTTGGTGGGGGGAGCGGTTCTTCTTCGGGCGGTCGACGTAGGCGACCGGGTTGCTCTGCGCCCAGCCGCGCTTGATCGCGAAGGCGAACACGCCGTGCAGGAAGTTCAGGTGGTTCTGGACGGTCTTTGAGGACAGGCCGTCGTTGCGCTTGCGCTTGAGGTACTGCGCGACCTGGGCTGGCTCGATCTTGTCGATCGGGCGCTCGCCGAAGAACGGCACGAGATGACGGCGCAGATGTCCGCGGTAATCCTGGATCGTGGAGCGCTTGCGCTCCATCACGTGCTCCAGGTGATCGACGTAGGCGCCGCCGGCCTCCTCCAATGTGCGCCGGGCGGCTGTGGACACGATGACGTCGCGCTCGATGCGCTTGCGCAGCTCCTTCTCGGCTTGGGCGCGCGTGAGTCCGTCCGCGGTGCCCGGGGTGCGCTTGGCGGCGATCTTGCGCTTGACGCGCGTGGCGCCGGACCACCACGAGCCGTACCAGCTCACCTGCCCAGCCGCGTCGGCTCGCTCGAAGAGACGACCGCTGCCGTAGGAGCGCCTACTCATCGCCGGCGACCCCTGTGTCGGTGTCCGATGTCGTGCGGGGCATCAGCCGTCGACTTGCTCGGCGAGCCACTGTTCGAGCATCGCGCGGGTGAAGCGGATGTGCCGGCCGACGCGCAGGCACGGTATCCGGTGGGCGCGCACGGCTTCGTAGACCCAGCTCGGCTTCACGGACAGCAACGCGGCCGCCTCGTGCGGACACAGCAGCGGCCCCTCGGCGAGTATCGACTCGACTACGGCGGCGCTTGTGGGTTCTGTCCCGCTCATCCCCGTTAATGACCCCAAGTGGCCGGAAACGGCCAACGAGTTGGGCGAGGAGTAGATAGGGACGGCATTGGCGCGTCGCGCGAGACTCGTCGCAGTCGGAGCCACCGACCCTGCTGCTGGGTGCCTGCCGGGGCATCCCGAAGCGCCTATATCGCGATCAGCCCGAGCTCATCCAGCCGCCTGACCGCGCGAGACGCCGAGACACACTCGCCGGAGATCTGCACGATGCCGTCCTGATCGAGCCTCGCGAGTGCGTCGCTGATGTCGAGCGGCTCTACGTTGGAGATCTCGACCTCCAGCTCTGCGCGCGACCAGCGATCCCCGTGATCATCGCGAAGGAACTGCAGGATGATCGCCCGTTCGATCCGCGGGTCGCACTCGCCCAGAACTTGGCTAGGTTGATCTTGCATCTGCGCTAACCTCCCCGTGATCATCGCGAAGGAACTGCAGGATGATCGCCCGTTCGATCCGCGGGTCGCACTCATCCAGAACTTGGCTAGGTTGATCTTGCATGGAAGGGTCACTCCTTCTTTGCCGGGCCCCGGGCAGCTTCAACTGCGCCGGGGCCACTTAGTTTTGTGGTGTCTGTCGCGATGGTCTGAGAACCGATCGCGCGACCGCTATCGCACGGTAAAATGTAGCACGTAGAGTGCTATAGCCCTGTGGATAGGCTCCCGCCCATGAGCCCCGAGCAGCAGTTCGGCGCCAATCTCGCTCGTGCCCGGGAGAGAGGCGGCCTCAGCCAATCCGACCTCGCGCGCAAGGTTGACGTGTTGTACACGTACATCTCTCGACTCGAGACCGGCAAGGCCACTCCTTCCTTTGGTCTGATCATGCGCCTGGCTGCGGCGCTCGATATCCCGCCCTCGGATCTGTTCGCCGGCGTCAAATAGCGTTGACGCCGTCTGGGGCGGCCCGGTCAGCGCCCGCGATCGATGTTGCGGTTGGCCGTTGCGCGGTCGTGATTGCGGCTGGAGCGCATCAGGATGGCCGGGACGCGGAGGATTCGTAGCGGCCCGAGGTCGTAGCCGGGGCCGAACGCAGGGTCGTAGGGCTCGTAGGCGAGCGAGGGCTTCTGCGCTCGGCTGGTGCCCATCCTGCGCGCGAGCTGCATGACGCGGTCGGCGTCTTGCCCTTGGCTGCCGAGCTCCTCGCGCGCGAGAAACCAGTCGGTGCCCTGGCGGGCGCGGGTCGCCTCGACGTAGGCGCTCTCCTTGCTGGTCTGCCAGCCGCCGGTCACCACGACGGTCCGCTCGACCGTTGCGCCCTGCTGGCGGTAGACGTGTTGCGCGTAGCCGAGCCGCAGCGAGTCGACGTCTTCGCCGGCGAGGCGCACCGAACGGCCTGAGCCGTCCAGCTCGATCGTCAACGCGCCGCGCTCGCTCACGCGCGTGACCTGGCCGCGGGTTCCGTTCTCCACCCGTGGTTGGCCTGCTGGGCGGTGTTGGGATGTGAAGGCGACGATGTCGCCTTCACGCAGCCCGTAGTGGGTGTGTTCGAGTGGGATCTCTCGGTGGCCGAGTTCGCCGCGCTCAGCGCGGAGGTGCTGGGCGCGAGCGTTGAGTCGGTCGATCTCCTTGTTGGAGGCGTCGGCGATCAACGCGACCTGGCGTATGCCGTGCTTCTCGGCGAGTGTCATCCAGCGCTGGATGGCGGCCTCGCCGGCCTCGTCGCGGGTGTTCGAGAAGTGAAGCTGTGCGCGTTTGAAGTAGTGCGCCATCGCGCGCTCAGGTTCGCCGGCCCGAAGGGCGGCCCATGCCCTGCGCTCGTCGGGGTCCTGGGTGCGGCGGATGTCGGTGAGCTCTGCGGTTGGGGTATGGGTGGCGAGCCGGTCGAACATCCCGCCCGGCCCGATCGAGGGGAGCTGCTTGCCGTCACCGACGGCGATCAGCTTTGCTCCGGAGCGCTCGACCAGCTCGGTGAGGGCATCCATGCGCTTGTGGTCGACCATCCCGGCCTCGTCGAGGAAGACCGTCGTGGCCTGGTCGATCTCGATGGTCCCCGTCTTGGCGCGGGCGACCAGCGAGTCGAGTGTCAGCGTCCGGTCGGTTAGTGCTGGGCTGTCGGCTCCGAGCCGCTCGGCGGTGGACCCGGACACGGCGATCCCGATCGTCTGGCGCCCGGCGTGCTGCTCGGCGCGGGCGGCAGCGTCGATCACCACGCCCTTCCCGGTCCCCGCCGGGCCGACGAGCACTGCGGCACGCTCGGGACCCGTGAGGACTCGCAGCGCGTGATTCTGCTCCGGACTCAATGGTCCCCCGATGCGCTCGGAGACCACACGCACAGCGTTTGCGCGAGCGTGTTCGCCGACGTCCCGGCCCGCTGGCTGGGCGAGCAGCTCAGCACGGCGCTCGATGGCCTGCTCCTGAGCGCGCACGGCGAGCGTGGTCATCCGCCCGCCCTCCAGGGTGAGCACCCGCCGGTCACGGACCATCTCCGCGAGCGACCGCGAGCGCCTGCTCCGGTGGCATCTCCCCGGCTGTCTGCTCCAGCGCCACCGCGTGCAGATCACGCGCCTGGAAGACGGCGTGCTGCTCGGTCAGCCTCGCCTCGATGCGATCCTCGACGGGGCGCTCGACCCTTGGCCGTTCGGGCGCTCCGATCAGACGCACGGCCTCGTCGGGCCCGAACCCGTGGCGACGGCCCGTCTCGCTCCACACCCGCTGCAGGTCCCCGCGGGTCGTCAGCTCCTTGGCGCGGCGGTTCTCGAGCGCGAGGTTACGAAGCTCCCCGCGCTCCGGTGCCCGGCCGTGGCGAGCACGGAAACGCTCCGCAGCTCGGGCGACCTCCCGGCTGCGTCCGGAGAACTCCTCGATCAGGCCACGCGGCACCCCGGCGATCTCGAAGTACCGGCCGTCCTTACCCGTGCCGCGCTCGATCTCATAGCCCTCCTCGGCCAGCTCCTCGGCGAGCGATGAGCGGTAGAACGCCCCCAGCTCGCGGGCCGAGCGGAAGATCGGCCGCGAAGCGATCGCGACGATCCTCTCGTCCTCCCGGATCGCGCCGCTGATCACGACGTGACTATGCAGCTGCGGATCGGGGGCCTGCGCCCCGCTGACTCCCCTCGCGGTCGTGTGCCGGTACTCCGCGGCGATCACATCCTTGGCGTGCTCCTCCACGACCTGGCCGCCGTAGCGGCGGCGCACCACCGGAACCTGCTCGCGCATGATACCTGACCGCGCTCTCCACGGCCCTGGCGTGCGCGGCCTCGATCTGCTCCCGCTGCCACGGGTCGCCGAGCGCCCACACCGTCGAGACGGACTTCGGGGCGCTGAACGTCACGTCGATCCCGCCGCCCCTGCCGCCACCGGCGCCCTCGGGTCGCAGCCACCTGCCGGTGCCCGGGTGGCGACCATCCATCAACGCGATGAAGTCCGCACCATCGACCGCCTCGCCCGCCTGCACCCCGAGCCTGGTCAGCGTCTCCTCATCGGAGAGCCAACGACCCGGCGCCTGCGTCATCTCGCCGTCCGGGGTCAGGTAGTAGTCCCCGCGCTCGGGCGCGACCGTCTTGCTCTCCAGGTAGCGGGCGTAGCCGCCGCCTCCGGACGCAGGGATGCTTGCTGCCGTCATCACATGTGTGATGACCCTGAGCGCCCCAAAACGGCCAACGAATTGCACAGCGCTCGCACAGCGACCGCACACCCGTGCATCTGGTCTGTTCGGTTCGGCTTTTGTTCGGGCGCTCAGTCGTTTGCTACCGACGCCAGAGGGCGCCGGGTCGGTCTGCATGTCTCTTGCCCGGGCCTATGCTGCGGATGTGCCAGACACGGTCGTCGAGCTTCTTGAGTTTTGCCGAGAGCGGGCGGCTCGCGAGCCGGAGTGGCTAGGTTCCGAGGAACACCGTCTGCTGCTGGAAGGCGCGCTGGCGCCTGTGTTCGGTGTGCACGAAGTCGCATTGGACTGGGCTGCGCCAGGCCACCCGAGCTTCTGGGAGCAGGCGAGCAGGCGGATAACGGTCGAGAGACCGGGTGTACATCCGGGTGTGGCACCCGCGGACGTCGCGGAATACACCTTGCTGGGCGTGCTGCACGAGTCGCTTCACGCGCGTCACACCGGCTCGGTTGGGTCCTATTCCCGTGAACGTGACCTGGAGCCTCTGGGGTGGCAGCCGATCGTCGAGCGGCTGTTCAACCTGTGTGAGGACGGGCGGATCACAGCGCGGGGCGCCGAGGCTGACCCGGAGCTTGACGGTCCGCTGGAGCGGTGGCTGGGAGAGACGGTGCGCCAGATGCTCTGCGAGTACAGGACGCGCGAAGGAGAGCCGGCAAGCACCGTCGATCCCGGCTCGCAGCGCAGCCAGCTGTTGATGGCGGTGCTGCTTTATGCGGTCGCGCCAGGGGAGCCGCTGACGCTGCACCCAGTGGTCGCCGGGGAGTTCGCGTCGCTTCGGCCGGTCCTCGACGCCGCCCGGGTCGGCGGCACCGAGGAGTCTGGACTCGCCGCCGTGCAGGCCATCAGGACGATAAGGGGCGCGGCGCTGGCAAGCTGAGAGCCGCCGCGGGAGCTCCCCACGCTCGACGGGTACATGTGGGCAAGCCCGCGACCTGCTCACACAGCATCGTCAGACAGGAGACGCGGTTGTTGGACCGGACGACCCAACCGGGGAGGCGGCCAAGGTCGCCGAGCGCCGCCCGTCTGCCCGATGGCATGATGCGCCCGTGAAGTCACCGGACCGGCTGCTGGAAGACCTCATGCGCCTCGGGCTGGTTCACGCAGGCCGCGTCGTCCACCGACTGCTTCCGCGCGACCCTGCGGACGGGCAGTTCTCATCGCAGCCGTCGGCGCCGATCCGGCCGTCGTTCAGGACAGAGGCCGAGATGCTGCCCCAGCTGCGAGCAGCCGCAACGACGCTCTGGGTTGATGCGGCCCCCACCGACACCTGGCTACTCCTCGAGGAGCAGCTCCTGCACAGCCGGATAGCGGATCTCGTGCTGGTGCGGGTCGACGTCGATGCTGTGCGGGCGCGCATTGAGGGAGGGTGGCTGCGCCCGCTTCGGCTCAACGAGCTTCGTACCCTGAACGCGTTGCGGCCCGACCGTCCGACGAGCGTCGGGACGGTCGCAGCACGGGTCCGGGTGGAGCCGGCGAGCGCCGCCCGGGTCCTTCGCGGGCTCGCGGACGACGGGTTCATCGCAGAGGACGCCGTGGGCGGTTACCGCCGTCTCGCCACCGTTCGGGCGATCGCGCAGCGGGTCGTTTCTTTTGAGGCCAAGCGAGAGGACCCGCGCGGCGCGCTGCTCCAGGCCCGCGCGCATCGTGCGTGGGCTGACGAGACCTACATTGCCTGTGACGCGAGGTACACCGAGCGTTTCGACGCGCTACGCGAGCAGTACAGTCGGCTGGGCGTGGGGCTGTTCGAGGTGAGCCCCACCGGCTGGCGGCGCGTCCTGCGTTCCCAAGCAAAGCGTCGATCCAATCGCCTCGAAGCGAGCCTCATGGGTGAGCGTGCTCTGGCACGGCTCCTTGGTGCACCTTCAATGGATCGGCCGGAGCGGCGACTGCCGCACGGTCACCGCCTCTCGGAGGACTCGGAGCCGATCATCGAAGGACCCGACGCCGACTGGCTCTCCGGTCTACGCGGCGCGCTTCAGTAATCCCGCACTAGCCGTCGAGGACCGCCCGCCAGACTGGGAGGTGTGTGGGCTGCGAGCGGGGGTCGAGCTGGACTCCAGCTTGATCCAGCGCACCGGCAAACGTCGATGCCGCCGTCGCGCGAGCCCGAACCGAGGCGGCTGGATCGGCCGGGTCGAGCTCGGCCGCCAGCTGCGCGCACCACCACAGGAAGTGCTTGCCGGCCGCATCAGAATCGAAGCTAGCACCGACAGCGGGAAGTCCGGCGGAGCAGTACGGGCAGCCGCACTGCCCAAAACCTTCGACGTCCGCGACGTCGGACATTTCCTCGGCCTGTACGAATCCGAGGAGCTGTGAAACGAAGTACCAGTGAAGTGGTGGGAGTCCCCCTCCCCCTCTCGTCGGTGCGGTGTTGCGTTGCATCGAGCCCGACACGCCAGCGCCGAACGAGCGAGCGCCGAAGGCGCACATGAGCCACCCGGCGAGTCCGCTCTGCGGCAGGGCGACGGGGCGATCGTTGCTATCGAGCGCCTGCACGACCTCCCTCAGGCCCGCGAGGGCATCGAGCTGCTGGTAGGGCATGTAGCCGGCGGGCGGGCTGACGCGCATCCGTAGGTAGACCGGGAGCTCTGGCCCCTCCACCAGCTCGTTGATCATCGCGTTGCGTGCCTCGGTGGTCGCGAACACACCTTCGGTCGCCTCCACGCCCATAAGCAGATGCTCCTCGTCGTCGACCAGCGCGAGCGCCGCTTCGGCGAACTCAACGGTGGCCGAGAGCTCATGCTCGGTCTGGCTGGTGCCGTGAAGCATCCATGGTGAGATGAGGACGCTCGCTCCGGCGTCGCGCTGCGCCTCGATCACGCCCGCGACGAAGCGGTCCTGGTTTGCTGCCGGGTCGCTCTCGGAGAGATATTCGAAGTCCGCTCGGCCGCGGCCGCGTTCTTCGAAATCGCGGTCCATCCTCGTGCTCTCGGGGTCTGCAACGAGGAAGTCCGTCAATGGGTCCCAGGCGGCTGACACCCGTGTCCAGTAAGACAGTCGCTGGCGCGGGAGATCGAAGCGTGGCACCCACACGCCAATCGGGGTGGGCGTCGGCGAGATCATCGAGCAAGTCGCTCGTGGCGGCCCACGCCTCGCGACCCGGATGGAGCTGGAACCCGTGGGCGATGTCGGGCATCAGGCTCCTGCCAGATCACGCATAGCGCGGGCGACGCTGAGTCGTTCGTGTGGCTCGGCGGAAAGGATGCGCAGGACGACGCTCGCAACATCTGCTGGCCAGTCGTGGGCGTCGCGCGGGTCCTCCGGCGGGCCGGCTGCAATGCGGTCATACAGCGTCTGCACCGTCGTCACGTCGGGCCCGAGGAAAGGATGGCGGCCAGTGCCGGCCTCGTACACGACGACACCGACCGCGAAGAGGTCGCTGCGTGTCCTGGCTCGCTTGCCGCGGAGCTGCTCGGGCGCCATGTATCGGGTCGTGCCGACCATCTGGCCGATTATCGTGTGGGTCGACATCTCGAGCACCTTGGCGAGGCCAAAGTCCAGAAGAACCGGACGACCCCATGCGCGATCTCCTAGCGCGACGTTGGCGGGCTTGATGTCTCTGTGAATGATGCCGAGGTCATGGATCTCGCCGATGCCTGCAAGCAGACCGCTCAACAGCTGGCGCAACTCGTCGCTGTCTGGTTTGCTCCCACGCGCCAGATTGCGCTCGACGGACCCGCCGTTGATGTACTCGCACTCGAGGAACAGGAGCTCGTGGCCAGCGGCCCGGAAGCTGCCGGCGTCGTAGAACCCGACGACGTTAGGATGGTCGACCCCGCGCAGAGACGCGATCTCCCGGTCCCACAGGTAGCGGGGCATGTCGAGGCGGTGGATAACCTTGATCGCGACCTCGCGTTCGCTGCGGAGGGCCCGGTAGGTGGTGCCGAATTCGCCGCTGCCCAGCAGCTCCAGCTCGTCGAAGGCTCCGAGGCCCTCTGTGATCAGCTCGGTGGTGATCTCGATCCGTGTCGTTGCCATGCCGATCCTGCGCTTCGAACTGGATCGGGAGGGCTGGTCCGGTTCTCTCGGACGCGCCCTCCCCTGCCGCGCTCGTGAACCGGCGCTTTTACCTCGCGCCGGACCTGATAGGGCAGCGCATCTTCAGGATACATCGCGCTGCACCCTCCCCGGAGAGCAACCACGGCGAGAAGCTCAGGTTTTCCGGGACTTATGGTCGGGATCTGGCGGGAAGACCCGGGTGCCGCGGAGGAGGGTCAACGACGTGGGACCGGATTCGTGCCTGTTCGGGGCGAGCGACCACGCCCCGGTCCTCCAAGGGAACGGCGACTCCCGATCGCCAAGGTGCACCAGGAGAGCAAACGGAACCCTATTGGAACCTTGGCCGTGCACCGGTGCCCACCGTCCCACGAAAAAAGACCCCGATTACCGGGGCCTTCCTCCATAGCGGGGGCGGGATTCGAACCCGCGACCTTCGGGTTATGAGCCCGACGAGCTACCAGACTGCTCCACCCCGCGTCGCTCCCTACGTTCTAGCAAAGAACCGCGCGACTCGAAACCCCGCGCGCCTCCCCCGCCGCCGCCGTTGCAGCGCCACCGTAGCTCCGGTCGCCAGCCCTTGGCACGCCCCGCCCGGCGCCCACCCCCGCCCCGCTCAGAACACCAACGCCTTGCCGTCCCTGAAGAACCCGCCCGTCGGCCCGTCGTCGGGCAGTGTCGCCAGCCACACGATCCCGGCCGCCCCATCGGCGACGGGCTTCTTCGCGCCCATCGGCCCGCCCATGTCGGTGTCGACGAACCCGGGGCAGGCCGAGTTGACGAGGAAGCGGGCGTCCTTGAGCTCGGTCGACAGGATGCGCGTCATCGCGTTGAGCGAGGCCTTCGACACGCGGTAGCCGGGCGACCATCCGCCCATCTCGTTGACGCCGCCCATGCCGCTTGAGACGTTGACGATGCGCGGGTGCTCGCTCTCGCGCAGCAGCCCGAGCAGCGCGATCGTGAGCCGGTAGGCGCCGAAGAAGTTCGTGTCGAGCGCGCGCTGGATGGCGTCGAAGTCCGGGTCGGCGCCCGAGACGCCGAAGTCGCTGCCGATGCCGGCGTTGTTGACGAGCACGTCAAGCCGCCCCGGGTCGGCGCGCACCTGCTCGGCGGCCGTCGCGATGCTCTGCGGATCGGCCACGTCGAGCATCAGCGGCGTGACGTCCGCGCCCGTGTCCTCGACCAGTTCGCGCGCCGCCTCGGTCGCCTTCGCGCCATCGCGCGCGCTGAGCAGCACGCGGTAGCCGCGCTGGGCCAGCTGGCGCGCCACCTCCTTGCCGATGCCTCGGTTGGCGCCCGTCACCAGCGCCACACCGCCGTTCTGCTCGCTCATCGCCGCCCCTCTCGCTCGTGTACGCACACACCTCTAGCATCCCGCGCGTGCGCGTGGCCGTCGTGGACATCGGAACCAACTCGACGCGGCTGCTGATCGCCGACGTCGACCCCGCCACGGGGGCGATCGACGAACTGCTCAGGCGCTCGCAGGTCACCCGCCTGGGCGACGGCGTGGACTCCGGCGGCTCGCTCTCACAAGAGGCGATGCAGCGCACGCTCGACACGCTCGCGGACTACCGCGCGGCGATCGACTCCCACGACTGCGCGGCCAACCTCGCCGTGCTCACCTCGGCCGTGCGCGACGCGGCCAATGGCGCCTCGTTCGCCGCGCGCGTGCGCGAGGACTACGGCCTGGACGCCAGAGTGCTGAGCGGCGACGAGGAGGCGCAGCTGACGTTCCTCGGCGCCATGTCCGGCCGCCCGGCGCTGAGCGAGCCGACGGTCGTGATCGACATCGGCGGCGGCTCGACGGAGTTCGTCATCGGCAGCGGGCGCGCGGCCGGCTTTCACGTCTCGCTGCCCGCCGGCGTCGTGCGCATGAGCGAGCGCCACATCCACTCAGACCCGCCCGCGCCGGCCGAGCTGCAGAACATCACGAGCGACGTGCGGCGCATCCTGCGCAAGGGCCTGCCACAGCAGGAGCGCTCATCTGTCACGCGCGGTATCGCGGTCGCCGGCACCGCCACCTCGGCGGCCTCGATCGACCAGCAGCTCGACCCCTACGATCCCGCGCGCGTGCACGGCTACCCGCTGTCGCTCGGCACCATCGAAATGCTGCTCGCGCGCCTGGCCGACATGGACGAAGGCCGCCGCCGCGCGGTCGTCGGCCTGCATCCCGACCGTGCGCCGACGATCGTGGCCGGCATGATCCTGCTGGGAGAGGCGCTGCGCGCATTTAACCTTGATGAGGTTGAGGTCTCTGAGCACGACATCCTGCAGGGCGGCGCCCTGCGCCTGGCCGGCGCCGGCTAGCCGCGCCCGCTCACGCGCGCATCGAAACGACGGCCGCCGCTCCCCGCCGGGCGCCGTTCGCTCGCGGCAGGGCTAAGCGAGGTTTGACCGGCGCGGGTAGGCGATCGACGGGTCTGTCAGCACGTTGACGAGCGCCGGCGTGCCCTCCGAGAAGGCGCGCTCCAGCGCCGGCGCCAGGTCCTGGGGGCGCTCGATCATGTCGCCGTAGCCGCCGAGCGCCTCGACGACCTGGTCATACCTCGTCCCCGGTCGCAGGTCCGCCGCGACCGAGTAGCCGTAGAGGAACTCCATCGGGTGCTTCTCGAGGCCCCAGATGCCGTTGTTGCCCATCACGCCGACGACCGCCACGCCGTGGCGCGCGAGCGTGTCGAAGTCCATGCCCGAGAAGCCGAACGCGCCGTCGCCCAGCAGCAGCACGACCTGGCTGTCGGGCCGCGCGAGCTTGGCCGCGAGCGCGTACCCCGACCCGGTGCCCAGGCAGCCGAAGGGACCGGGGTCAAGCCAGCAGCCTGGCTGGTAGCTGTCGATCACGCGCCCCGCGTAGGAGACGAAGTCGCCGCCGTCGCCGATCACGATCGCGTCGCGCTCGAGCACCTTCGCGAGCTCGGCGTACAGCCGCATGGGGTGAAGCGGCGAGCGATCGTCTGAGAGCTCCTCGTGCTCGGCCTCGCGCTTCTCGCTCTCGGCCGCGCGCAGCTCGCTCACCCAGCGCTCGCTGGACAACGGCGAACCGCCCGCGAACGCGCCCAGGTCGCTCAGCGTCGCGGTCAGATCGCCGTAGAGCTCGGCGGCCACCGCGCGTGGATGGCTGCGCTGGGGCTCTGCGACGTCGACGACGACGATGTCGGTGTCATCGCCGAACGCGCCGCCGAAGCCGAGCCTGAAGTCCATCGGCACGCCGATCACGATCGCCACGTCGGCGCCCTTCAGCGCCTGGCCTCGCGTGCGCGAGAAGAACAGCTCGTGGTCGGCCGGCACGCACCCGCGCGCCAGTCCGTTGAGGAACACCGGGATGCGCAGCGTCTGCGCGAGCTCCAGCAGCGCCCGCTCGCCGTGTCCCCAGTAGAGGTCGCTGCCGGCCATGATCACCGGCCGTTCGGCCTCTGACAGCAACAGCCCCGCGGCGTCGATCGCCGCGCTGTCCGCGCGCGCCTGGCCCTTCGCGCCGGCGGAGACCTCGCCCGCCTCGTCATCTGCCTCAGACGAGGAGTCCGGCGCGGTCGCGAACACGTAGTCCAGCGGGAAGTCGATGAACGCCGGCCCGCCGTGCGGCGCGGTGGCGGCGGCGAACGCCTCGTCCATCAGGCCGGGGATCTCCTCGGTGCTCCCGGCGGTCGTCGCGAGCAAGCTGAGCGGCCGCACGAACGGCACGTGGTCGATCTCCTGCAGCGAGCCGCTGCCCCAGCGCGCCGCCGGCGCGCGGCCGCCGAGCACGAGCATCGGCGAGTGGTTGGCCTGCGCCGAGGCCATCGCGCTCATCCCGTTGGTCACGCCCGGCCCGGCGGTCAGCGCGCACACGCCGACCTCGCGCGTCACCTTCGCCCAGCCCTCGGCGGCGAACGCGGCCGTCGACTCGTGGCGCACGTCGACGATGTCGATGCCCTCCGCGCGACAGCCGTCGTAGATCGAGAAGAGGTGCCCTCCCGACAGCGTGAACAGCTTGCTCACGCCGTGCGCCTTCAGCCTGCGCGCGACCAGCCTGCCGCCGTGGAAGGTCTCGACCGTGTCCTCGCTGCCGACGCCGCTGGCCATCTGCGCGCGACTCTATCGCTCGCGACGCTCCCCGCGAACGCCGCGGCGGGCCGATGCCCGGGGTGGGAGTCGAACCCACATACCCTTGCGAGCCGCGGATTTTAAAATCCGCTGCGTATACCATTCCGCCACCCGGGCGCCGGATCAGTCTACGCCCAGCCCCAGCAGGGGCTTTGCGCATCTATGAGCGTCGAAGATGGGCAGCTTTATGCAGGCTTCCGGCGGTCTTTATGAACCGCAACTTATCCCCGACTACCGTGTAGATAACAGCAGAGCTACCCAACTGCACCGGGGGACGTCGTGGAGGCTTCGACAGCAACACATACAAGCAGCTTGCCGGGCCTCAGGGGCCCGTCTCCGCTGCTTCGCCTGCAGTCCGACGAGCGCCTGATCGGCCTCACGCGCCGCGGGCAGCACGCCGCCTTCGAGACTCTCTGCTCGCGCTATGAATCGCGCCTGCTGTCCTTCTGCCGGCACATGCTCAACTCGCGCGAGGACGCCGAGGACGTGCTGCAGGAGGTCTTCGCCGCGGCGTTCAACGCCGTGCTCGCCGACGAGCGCGAGATCAACGTGCGCCCCTGGCTGTATCGCATCGCTCGCAACCGCTCGCTGAACCACCTGCGCCGCGCCTCGGCCATCGGCGTGGACTCGATGGACGTGCACTTCGCCGACCACGGCCTCTCGACCGGCGACCGCGTCATCCGCCGCGAGGGCTTTCGCCAGCTGCTCTCAGACGTCCAGCAGCTGCCCGAGACCCAGCGCACGGCGCTGTTGCTGCGCGAGATCGACTCCCTCTCCTACGAGCAGATCGCGCACGCGATGGAGACGACCGTCCCGTCGGTCAAGTCGCTGCTCGTGCGCGCGCGCATCTCGCTCGCCGAGGCCGCCGAGGCGCGCAAGCTCAGCTGCGAGGAGGTTCGCCTGGAGCTCGGCCAGGTCGCCGAGGGGCTCGTCAAGGTCAGCCCCGCCGCGCGGCGCCACACGCGCGACTGCGAACGCTGCCGCTCCTTCCGCAAGCAGCTGAAGGCCAACAACCACGCGCTCGCCGCCATCCTGCCGGTCGGCCCGCTGCTGATCTTCAAGAAGCTCCTGTTGGTGAAGCTCGGGTTCGCAAAGCTCGGCTCCACCGCGTCGGGCGCGCACGTCGCCGGGGGCGCGGGCGCGACCGTCGGCGCGAGCGGCGCAGCCACGGCCGCCGGCGGAGCCGCCGCGAGCGGCGGGGCGGGCGTCGCCGGCGGGGTCTTCACGGCCGGCGCCGGAGCGCTTGCGACCAAGGCCGTCGCCGGGCTTGCCGCCGCCGCGATCGTCACCGCGGTCGCCACCGACCACTCCAGCCACCACCACCTGCGCGCGAAGGTCGCCTACGCGCCGGTCACGCGCGCGAGCGAACCGGTCGTCCTGCGCGAGCAGGCCCAGCCGGCGTCCGCCGCCGCACCACGCCCGCTCGCCGCGGCGGCGCGCCACACCCACCGCCGCGCGCTCGTCAAGGCGACCGCGACCGTGCCGCCCGCCGCGACGGCCGCCTCCACCAGCACACCGCCCGTCGCGGCCGACAAGCCGAGCGACCCCAAACCGTCCGGGCCCGACGGCACGCAGATCACGCAGGTGACCAGCCAGACCACCCAGCTTCCCTCCTCCCCGCCGGCGACCGTGCAGGCCGACCCGCCGGCAAGCACGACACCCGCGCCGCCCGCAACCCCCGCCGAACCGGCCGGCGGCGAAGCGCCCGCCACGACTCCGTCGAGCGTCGAAACGAGCCCCGCGGCGCCGTCTGGCGGCACGGAAGGCTCGGGCGCCGCGTCGGGTACGCCGCCCGGCGGCGAAACGGCCGACCCCCCCTCGCAGGGCTCCTCGGGCACGCCGTCCTCGCAAACGCCGGAAGCCCCTTCCGACGCGCCGCCGCCCTCGAGCGGCCCCTGACGCGCCGCGGGGGCCACGACGCTCGCCGAGGACCCGCGACGCTCAGCCGAGCGTCAGCGATTTCAGCGTTTCCGCGAGCGGGCCGATCGACGCCACTTCAAGCGGCGAGCGCGCCGAGGATGACGGCACCGCCAGCAGCGTCGCTTCGCAGCCCGTCGCGCGCGCCCGCGCGCTGGGGCAGCAGCAGCACGCGGCGCCCGTACATCGTCTGCCCGTCCACGCGCGCGCTGAAGTAGATGTTGTAGGCGGGCACGCCGTTGACCGTGCTCTTGCCCTCGCCGCGCAGAGCAAAGCGCGTATAGCTTCGTTCCAGCGCGCGGATCAGGCCCACCGAGTAGACCGGCAGCGCGGCCGACAGTTCGCCCGAGTACGGCGGCAGGCGCAGCGGCCCCACCGCGAAGGATTCTTTCAGGCGCCCGTCGGCGCGCAGGCGCTGCACGCGCACGAACTGCCCCGCTTCGCGCGGGCGCGCGATACAGGTCGCGATAGCCGAAGTGAAACGGCACCGCGCCGCCGCGCGAGTAGGTGGGGTTCACGAGCGTCAGCACCGCGCCGGCGAGCACGAGGTCAGCGCCACCGCGCCCGCGATCGCGACGCCGCGCAGCAGCGGCGACGCCGCGCGCCAGCGCGGCGACAGCAGCCGCCCGAGCGTGGGCCCGTACTGCGGCTTGATCGGCACCGCGGCCATCAGCCGCTCACTCGCCGATGGAGAACAGCGCCTCGAGGTCGTGGCGCGAGTAGGCGGCGAAGGCGACCATCGTCTGCGTGCGCGTCACACCCGACAGCCCGCTGATCTCGCCGGTGACGACATCGGCCAGCTGCTCGTGGTGGGGGACGCGCACGAGCGCCACGAAGTCCCACTCGCCGGTGACCGAGTAGGCCTCCGCCACGCCGTCGATGTCCGCGAGCGCGCCCCCGAGCGACGACAGCGCGTCGCGCTCGGCCTCGATCAGCACCACCGCGTGGGTCATCGCCATCGCCTCACATCATATGAGCGCGCCGGGCCCGCGTCACGTCGCGCGTGAGCGCGGGGCTCACAGGCGTTCAGAGGCGCCGACGCGGCTCAGCCCGAGACCGACGAGCAGCCCGAGCGCGCCGCCCGTCACGCCGGCCACCCAGCTCGCCTCCGGTCGCGCCAGCGGCATCGCCAGCAGCAGCGCGGCGATCATCCCCGTGCCGAGCAGATCGCCCTCGTAGTAGGAGCCCGCGCGCGCGTCCTGCAGGTCTGGGACCGCCCACGCCCCGAGCAGCCCGAGCGCACCGGCGTTGCCGCCGCTGACGAGCGGATCGGCGTAGATCGCGCTCGCCACCAGCGCGCCCGTGGCGCCGGCGCCGAGGAACAGCGCGAGCGCCACGGCGGGCCCGTGGCGGCGCTCGATCAGCCAGCCGAACAGCGCGATCGCGATCAGCGTGACGAACTCATACCAGCCGTTGAGGTAGGTGAACTGGGTCGTGAACAGCTTCCACCAGTCGCCGTGCAGCGGCCCGGCGATGACGAGCTTGTCGAGGCTGACGAAGTCGCCGCGCCAGGCCACCCACACCGCGCAGCTGATCGTCACGAGCGCGATCGTGACGTAGGGGCGCCCGAGCGCCAGCCCGACGCCCAGCGAGCGCCGCGAGGCCGTCGGCTGTTCGTGCGTGCGCCGGCGGCGCAGGCGGGCGCTCAGGCCGCGCTTGGCCGAGCCTCGCGCGCCTTCTCGCGCGGCAGCTTCGGCGCGCGGCGGCGCAGCCGGTGACCGCAGTAGGGGCACTCGGTGATGTACGGGCTGACCTCCGACCCGCACTGCTTGCAGACGACGAACAGATCGGCACCCGAGGGCATGGCGACCCATTCTAGGGCCGCCCCGATGACCTACAGACCCTGTCTGAGCGCCTTTGGGATACTCAAGCCATGCAACTCGGCTACGACCAGAACCTCTACATCCTCGCCTTCGACCACCGCGGCTCCTTTCAGACGAAGTTCTTCGGAATCGAGGGCGAGCCCGACCCCGAGCAGACCGCGATCATCGCCGACGCCAAGCACCTCATCTTCGAGGGCATGCTGCGCGCCTGCAGCGCCGGCGCCGACCCGTCGGTGACCGGCGTGCTCGTCGACGAGCAGTTCGGCTCGACCGTGCCCGCAGAGGCGCGCGAGCGGGGGCTGATCCTCGCGATGCCCGCCGAGCGCTCCGGGCAGAAGACGTTCGACTTCCAGTACGGCGATCAGTTCGGCGAGCACATCGAGCGCTTTGACCCGAACTTCACGAAGGTGCTCGTCCGCTACAACCCCGACGGCGACGCCGAGGCCAACCGCGAGCAGCTGGCGAAGCTCAAGCTGCTGAGCGACTGGCTCAAGCAGCACGAGCGCAAGTTCCTGTTCGAGCTGCTCGTGCCCGCCGAGGATGCCCAGCTGCAGGCCGTCGGCGGAGACACCGACCGCTATGACGCAGAGCTTCGCCCCGAGCTGATGCGCCGCACGATCGCGATCGCCCAGGACGCCGGCGTCGAGGTCGACGTCTGGAAGATCGAGGGAGTCGAAGAGCGCTCAGACTGCGAGATGCTCGTCGCCCAGGCGCGCGAGGGCGGGCGCGACCATGTCGTCTGCGTGGTGCTCGGGCGCGGCGCCGACGACGCGAAGGTCGACCACTGGCTCACCCAGGCGGCGCCCGTCGACGGCTTCGTCGGCTTTGCGATCGGGCGCTCGATCTGGTGGGACCCGCTGAAGGCCTACGTCGACGGCAAGATCGAACGCTCCCAGGGAGCGCAGACGATCGCCGCCAACTACCTGCGCTTCGTCGAGGTCTACGAGCGCGCCACCGGCAAGACCCCGGTCGGGTAGCGCCGCCATGAGGATGCGCCAGAGCCTGGCCGAACTCGAGCAGGCATTCGTCGAGGAGATCTCGCTGGACCGCGTGCGCCGCGCGTCGCTTCAGCGCACCGCGCAGCGCCGCTCGCACAAGCGCGGCATCGCGCGCACGAACAAGCGCGGCACCGTCCGCTTCCTGCTGCTCGTGCTCACGCTCGTGCTGACCGCGGTGCTCGTCACCGTGGTCATGTTCCGCACGCTGTACCTGCTGCTCGGCTGATCGCCCGCCTCGCCGGCGCACGCCGCCCGCGTCACCTGCGCCTCCGCGAGGACCGCGCGCGCCAGGCGCGCCGGCGCCTACTCGTCGCTCAGGTCGTCCAGGGCGTCGCTGACCTCGGCGCGCACGTCGCCTTTGGGCGCGCCCTCGGCGCCCTTCTCCTCCTCACCGTGGATCTCGATGTAGATCTCGGTGCGAAAGACCGGGACCTCCTGGGGCGCCTGGATGCCGATGCGCACCTTCTCGCCCATGACCGAAAGCACAGATACCTCGATATCGTCTCCGATCATGATGCTCTGGTTGGCCTTGCGCGTCAGAACCAGCACTTCGGTGCACCTTCCTCTTTGGCGACAGGCAGACCGGCGCAACCCCCATCCCACCGTTCTGGCAAGCATAGTGCGATGGACGGCGGAACGTAGCTCGGCATCATCGTCCACAGTTCGCGCTCAAACCGCAAAGCCCTGCGAGATTCGCGGCTTCGCTTCCCCCGCGCGAAGTGGCGGCTATGCGCTAGTCTCACGAACCGTCGATGCCTCGTAGATCTCTGCGCCCGCACCTCAACCAAATCCGCACGTGGGTCCGACAGGGCCGCACCGACGCCTGGGTCGCACACCAGCTCGATGTGACCGTGCGCGACATCGACCAGTTCAAGCGCCAGAACGAGCTCGTCGGCAACGGGGAGGCGTCTGACAGCACCACCGCCACCAGCTACCCGGAGGAGATCGACCTGCGCGCCGAGGACGACGCGCTGATCGCCGCCGAGCTGGAAGCCGCCGAGCTCGAGGCCGAGCGGGTGCGCGCCGAGCAGCAGGCGAACGCCGTCGACGACGAGGACCCCGACGACTCAGACGCGCCGCGCCCGCGGCGACGCAGCCGGCGAGGCGGCCGCGGTCGTCGGACCGGCGGCTCGCGCGCGGCGAGTCCAGACGCGCTGGAGGGCACCTTCGACCACGGCGAGGAGGGCTACGGCCTGTGGCTGGACCCCGCCATCCAGGACAACCCGATCTACGCCGAGCACTGGGCGGGACACCGGCCCGTGGAGATCATCGTCGAAGAGGATCAGATCATCATTCGCCGCATCGGCGAGGAGACTAGGCTCTGATCTCCCGCCGCCCGCCGGCGTAGTCGGCGGCGCCGCGCCCGTAGCGCGCGAACGCCGCGTCGACGACCACGCCCTCCTCCCACGCCCAGGGGTCCTTCGGGGCGACCTTCATCGAGATCTGCAGGCACCATCCCGTGCCGGCTTCATAGAGCTCGACGAGCTCCTGCGTGGAGAAGCGCCCGCCCAGTCGCCTGCGAAGCTCGGCCACGAGCGTGTCCGTCACGCGCTCGAGCAGCGCATGGCGCTCCGGCGGCGCGGCGCGCAGGCGCCGCTCGCCCTGCTGCCACTGGTAGATCGCGGTCTCGAACGACACCGGCCGCAGGCTAGCAGCGGGCCGCTGCGAGCTTGCTCAGTTGTCGGGCAGGCCGCTGACGAGGTACTGCAGCTCGCCCTTCTTGGTCATGTTCGAGCTTGCGAGCCTCCTCTTCGAGCGTGCCGCGGCGCCCGAGCGCTTCGTGCTCGCGCGTGAGCAGCGTGTTTTCGCGCTCCAGCCCGACGACCGCCGCGCTGTCGCCGCGCGCCTGATTCCACGTCGACAGCATGTGGACGCCGGCGCTCACGTACAGATAGACGAGCGCGAGCGCGACGAGCGCCATCGCCACGCGCCCGAGGCGATCCCAGCGCACGCGCGCCGCCGCCGGGGGCCTCCGGCGCGCAGCTGAGCTCGCGGGCATTTGACCGCATTCGCGCTCTGGCGCGATGCTCCTGCTAGCGACCGGCGAATGCCGCGCGCCCCGGGAACTGCGCGTCGGCCCCGAGCTGCTCCTCGATGCGCAGCAGCTGGTTGTACTTCGCCACCCTGTCCGAGCGCGCCGGCGCGCCGGTCTTGATCTGCCCGCACCCCGTCGCCACCGCCAGGTCGGCGATCGTCACGTCCTCGGTCTCGCCGGAGCGGTGGCTGATGACCGCCGTGTAGCCCGCCTCGCGCGCCATCGCGATCGCCTGCAGGGTCTCGGTCAGCGTCCCGATCTGGTTGACCTTGATCAGGATCGAGTTGGCCACGCCGAGCTCGATGCCCCGGCGCAGGCGCTCGGTGTTCGTCACGAACAGGTCGTCGCCGACGAGCTGCAGCTGCTGACCCAGGCGCCGCGTCAGCGCGCCCCAGCCCTCCCAGTCCTCCTCGGCCATGCCGTCCTCGATCGAGACGATCGGGTAGCGCGCGGCCAGCTGCGCCCAGTAGTCGGTCAGCTGCTCGGCGCTGAGCGTGCGGCCCTCGTGCTCGAGCACGTAGGCGCCGTCTGAGAAGAGCTCGCTCGTCGCCGGGTCAAGCGCGATCGCCACGTCCTCCCCCGGCCGGTAGCCGGCGGCCTCGATGGCGGTGATCAGCATCTCGAGCGCCTGCTCGTTGGAGCTCAGGTCGGGCGCGAAGCCGCCCTCGTCGCCCATCGCGGTGCTCAGGCCGCGCTCGTGCAGCGTGCGTTTGAGCGCGTGGAACACTTCCGCGCCCATGCGCAGGCAGTCGCTGAAGCTCTGCGCGCCGCACGGCACGACCATGAACTCCTGGAAGTCGACCTTGTTGTCGGCGTGCGCGCCGCCGTTGAGCACGTTCATCATCGGCACCGGCAGCACGCGCGCGGCCTCGCCTCCGAGATAGCGCCACAGCGCGAGGCCCTCCTCGGCCGCCTGCGCGTGCGCGGCGGCCAGCGACACGCCGAGAATCGCGTTGGCGCCCAGCCGCCCCTTGGCGGGCGTGCCGTCGAGCTCGATCAGCGTACGGTCAAGGCCCTCCTGGTCGGCGGCCTCAATGCCCGCGACCGCGGCGGCGATCTCGCCGTTGACGTTGCCCACCGCCCCCATCACGCCCTTGCCCTGCCAGCGCTCGCCGCCGTCGCGCAGCTCGGTGGCCTCGAACTCCCCGGTCGAGGCGCCCGACGGCACCGCCGCGTGACCGTGCGCTCCGGAGCGAAGCCCGACCTCCACCTCGACCGTCGGGTTGCCGCGGCTGTCGAGGATCTGCCTGGCGTGGACGCGCTCGATCTGGCTCATCGCATCGAGTGCGGACTCCGCGGGACTGCCGGCGCGCCCGAGGCGCGGCGCTCACCGCCGTATCGCTGCGACGCGCTCGGCGCCTGGCGACCGCGCCGCACGCCCGCTAGGGGCGTCGGTGTCGCGGTGGTGCCCGTGAGCCCTTGGGAGCTTTGTACTCCTTGCAGTCGGTCACGACATAGCCCGATTTGCATTCAGTTTTTTCCGTCCAGCGTTTTTTGAAGCTGGCGACGAACTTGCTCAGCGCCGCCTGCTGCCCCGTGGCGATCAGCTGCTGCTTGATCGTCGCCTTGGACTGCGCGAGCGTCTGCTGGTTACCGGCGCTGATCGCCTTGACTTCATATATGTAGTAGCCGAACGGCGTCTTGACCGGTCCGCCGAGCGTGCCCGGCTTGGCCGTGAAGATCGCGGCGTCAAGCGCGGGCTGCTCCTGGCCTTTGACGACCGTGATCGTCCCTCCCGTGGCCTTGCTCGTAGGATCGATCGATACCGCCTTCGCCACGCTCGCAAAGCTCTTGCCGGATTCAATTTCCTGCTTTGCCTTCTTGGCCTGTTCTTCGGTCTTCGTGAGGATCAGGTTGACGGTTCGCTTTTCCGGCGTGCCGAACTGGGAGGCGTGTTCCTTGTAGTACTTTTCGATCTGCGCCTCAGACGGGTTTGCCTTGCTCTTGACGACCTTCTGCTGCAGCTTTGAGGACAGCAGGTTGAGCTTGACGCGCAGCAGCAGATCGGAGACCGTCTGGCCGGATGTGGCGAGGAATTTCTGGAATTCCGCAGACTTCGGGAACTCCTGGTTCTTGAGTTCTTCGAACTTCTTGTGGACTTCCTTGTCGCTCGCCGTCACGCCCATCGCGGACGCTTCGTTGAGCACCCACGAAGAGGAGATCAGGAAGCCGAGCACCTCCTGCTGCATCGACTTGTACTGCTGCTTCGCACTGTGACTTCAGCGCGGCTTCAGTCGGCGCCGGCTGACCTTTGACGGGCGCCGGCTGGGTGGCTTTCAGGTGCGCGATGCATTGCGTGTAGTCCGGCGGGACGGGAATGACCGGCTTGCTGCCGGGCGTGGTCGCCGTCGACGCGCGCCGCAACTTCCATCCAGTGGGCGAACGTCGTTTTGGTGATCGGCGAGCCTCCGACCTGAACGACCGCGTTGCCGGGCACCCCTCCGCAGGCCGAGAGGCCAACGAGGGCAAATAAAACGGCGCCCAGCGCCGAGGTGCAGCGGGTCAGTTTGGACACGACCGCGGGGACTCTAGCGAAAAGTTCTAAAAAAGTTCTCAAAGCGACTAGGACCTTGCAGCGGCTACCTCGATCGTCCCCTCGCGCGCCACGGCGAGCAGCGCGTCGGCCGCCGCTACGACGCTCGGGAAGCGCTCGCTGGCCTCCTCGGGGACACGCAGCGACACCTGCGAGCGCCCCGACTCATACACCGCACCGGGCAGCTCCTCGCGCAGTCGCTTCGCGCGCGCCGAGTCCAGCTCGATCGGCACGACCGCCAGGCGATCGCCGCGGAAGCTGACCGTCTGCGCGCCTGCCTGGCCGAACTTGATGCGCGCCTGCTGCAGCGCGAGCAGGTTCTGCAGCGGCTCGGGCACCGGCCCGAAGCGATCCTCGAGCTCCTCGCGCAGCTGCCGCCACGTCTGCCACCTCCAGCGCGCTGGCGACGCGGCGGTGCACGTCGATCTTGGCCTGCTCGTAGGGGATGTAGTCGGGCGGCACGTAGGCGTCGACGTTGACGTCCAGGCGCACCGGCTCGGGCAGCGTCTCCCCCTCGCCCTGCGGCTCGGCCGCCTTGACCGCCTCGTCGAGCATCTGCATGTACAGCTCGAAGCCGAGCGCGGCGACGTGACCGGACTGCTCGTCGCCGAGCAGGTTGCCCGCGCCGCGGATCTCGAGGTCGCGCATCGCGATCTGAAAGCCCGCCCCGAGCTCGGTGTAGTCAGACAGCGCCGCCAGCCGCTGCGCCGCCTCGACGGTGAGCGCCGCGGCGGAGTCATACAGCAGGTAGGCATACGCGCGCTCGCGGCTGCGCCCGACGCGCCCGCGGATCTGGTAGAGCTGGGACAGCCCGAACGCGTCGGCGTGCTCGACGATCAGCGTGTTGGCCTGGGGGATGTCGATCCCCGACTCGATGATCGACGTGCACACGAGCACGTCGGCTCCGCCGCGCAGGTAATCCATCATCGTCGCCTCGAGCTCGCCCTCGCCCATCTGGCCATGGGCCACCGCGAAGCGCACGCCCGGACACAGCGCGCGCAGGCGCTCGGCCGTCTCCTGAATCGACTCGATCCGGTTGTGCAGGAAGAACGCCTGGCCGCCGCGCTCGTGCTCGCGCACGATCGCGCGCCTGACGAGCTCCTCCTCGTACTCGCCGACGTAGGTCCTCACCGGCCGGCGGCCCTCGGGCGGCGTCTCGATGACCGATATGTCGCGCAGCCCCGCCAGCGACATCTGCAGCGTGCGCGGGATCGGCGTCGCCGACATCGAGATCACGTCGACCTTCAGCTTCAGCTGGCGCAGCAGCTCCTTCTGCTTGACCCCGAAGCGCTGCTCCTCGTCGACGATCAACAGCCCGAGGTCCTTGGCGCGCACGTCGCGCGAGAGCACCCGGTGGGTGCCGATGAGGATGTCGACGCGGCCCTCGGCAAAGCCCTTGATCGCCGCCCGCTGCTCGGCCGCCGTGCGAAATCGCGAGACGTGAGCGAGCGTGAACGGATAGTCGGCGAGGCGCTCGGCGAACGTGCCGTAGTGCTGCTGGGCGAGGATCGTCGTCGGCACGAGCATCAGCACCTGCTTGCCCTCGCCGGCCGCCTTGAATGCGGCGCGCAGCGCGACCTCGGTCTTGCCGTAGCCGACGTCGCCGCAGATCAGGCGGTCCATCGGGCGCGGCGCTTCCATGTCTGCCTTGACCAGCTCGATCGCCTGCTGCTGGTCGGGCGTCTCTGTGAACGGGAAGCGCTCCTCGAACTCGCGCTGCCAGTCGGAGTCCGGCTCGAAGGCGTGACCGCTTCGGCGCCGGCGCTCGGCATACAGGCTGAGCAGCTCGCCGGCCAGCTCCTGCGCGGCGCGGCGCGCGCGCGCCTTCATCGTCTCCCAGCGCGTGCCGCCGAGCTTTGACAGCGGCGGGTGCTCGCCGCCCGCGCCGACGTAGCGCGAGATCTTCGCGAGCTGGTCGGTGGGCACGAACACGCGGTCGTCGCCCTGGTATTCGAGATACAGGTAGTCGCGCGTGACGTCGGCCACCGTGCGCGTCTCAAAGCCCGCGAAGCGCGCCACGCCGTGGTCCTCGTGCACGACGATGTCGCCCGTTCGCAGATCGCTGAAGGAGCGAAGCGCCCCGCGCCGCGCCCGACCCGCCCGCGACAGCCCGTCGCCGCGCCGTCGGCGCGCTCTGGCTCGGCGGCGGCGCAGCAGCCGGTGCTCGGGGAACACCGCGAGCTTCAGCTGCGGGGCGATGAAGCCCTCGCGCAGCGAGGCCGCCGTGAAGCGCAGCGAGGGCTCGATCGCCTGGGCGCCGGCGTCGACGTTCTCCGCCAGCCAGGTGGCTTTCAGGCGACCGAGGTTGTAGGCCGCGCGCTCGCCCTCGCCGCGGCGTGGAAAGGCGACGACCGTGCGATAGCCCGGAGCGCACGAGCTTCTCGAGCTCGGGCTCGGCCTCGGCGAGCGAGCGGGCGGCGGTGTCGGGCGATTGCGCGCGCAGCTCGATCGGCTGCCCGGCGGCGAGCGCCGACAGCCACACGCGCGTGCGCTGCGCGAGCGTCGCCTGGACGCCCTCGGGACTGACGTACAGCTGGTCGGCGTCGCGGTCGCCGAACGCGGCGCCCACGTCCGTCCAGTGATCGGCGAGCGCCGGCGCGAGCTCCTCCTCGGCGGCGACGAGCACCTCGGTGCCCGGACCGACGAGCTCGAGCAGCGCCCCGAAGCGCTCGAGCGGAAGCAGCTCTGCGATGTCAGGGCGCTCTGCCTGGTCCTCGTCGGCATCGAACGCGCCGGTGGCCGCCGCGATCTCGGCGAGCTCGCGGTGCTCGACGGCCAGCTCGGCCGCCGGCGCGATCTCGACCTCGCTGCGCCTCGCCCAGCGAGCGCTGGGTGAACGTCGAGAACCAGCGCAGCGACTCGATCTCCACGTCGAACATGTCCACCCGCACGGCGCGTTCCTCGGTCGCGGGAAAGATGTCCAGCAGGCCGCCGCGCAGCGCGAACTGACCGCGTTCCTCGACCTGGTCGACGCGCTCATAGCCCGCGCCCGCCGAGCTGCACCGCGCACTCGTCCAGATCGAGCAGCTCGCCCACGCGCAGCACGAAGGAGTGCGGGCGCAGCTGCGGGTCTGGCACCTTCTCAGACAGCGCGACCGCGCTGACCACGACGACCGGCTGACCGACCTCCGAGCCGCCGCCGTCGCTCTCGGCCGCGAGCAGCGAGTCCAGGGCCGCCACGCGCAGGCCGACCAGGTGCGGCGGCGGGGCGAGGTGTGACTCGTACGCGACGCCCCTGGAGGGGTAGTAGCGCACCCTGCGCGGCGCCAGCCAGGCGCGCAGGTCCCCGGCCAGGTCGCGCGCGGCGCGGTCGTCGCCGACGACCACGAGCGTCGGGCGCTGGCGCGCGCGCTCGTCGATCTCGGTCAGCGCCGCGATCAGGTAGGGGCGCAGCGCGCTTGAGACGAACGCATGCCCGCCCTCGCGCGCGAGCGCCAGCGCGGACTCATCGTCCTCGACGAGCCCCAGCAGCGTGCGCAGCGCGCCGCCGTCGCGTGCCATCAGCCCCGCCCCTCGTTGGCCGGGGAGTCCGGCGGGTCCTCTGAGAGCACCACCTGCTCCACCTGCTCGCACGCGCGCTGCACGAGCTCCGAGACCTCCTCCTGCCCCTCGCCGAAGCGCCCGAGCACGTAGGCCGAGACGATCTCTGGATCGGTCGATTCCGGGCGCCCGATGCCCACGCGTACGCGCATGAAGTCAGCACTACCCAGCTCGCGCTTGATCGACTTCAGCCCGTTGTGACCGGCGAGCCCGCCGCCCAGACGCGCTCGAACCTCGCCGAAGGGCAGGTCGATCTCGTCGTGCACGACGAGCACGCGCTGCGAGCGGCACCTTCAGCGCGCCGCGCGCCGGCCCGACCGAGCGCCCCGCGTCGTTCATGTAGGTCTGCGGGCACAGCAGCGCCACGCGCGGCGCCCGGCGCGCGGCAGCGCCGACGTCGGGCTGCCCGGCCCGACCCTCGACCATGCGCCCTTTGAAGCGGTCCTTCGCGCGTCCAAGGCCCCAGCGCGCGACCAGCGCCTCGGCGACCATGAAGCCGACGTTGTGGCGTGTTCGCGCGTACTCAGAGCCCGGGTTGCCGAGCCCGACGATCAGCCAGTCGATCGCTCCGCCGCCGCCGCCCAGGCGTCGCAGCAGCTGCTACTCCTCGTCGGAGGAGCTCTCGGCGCCCTCGTCGGCCTTGGCGCCGTCCTCGCCCTCGCCCTCGCCCTCCTCGCCCTCGCCCACGAGCTCGGTCTCCGCCTCGATTTCCTCCTCGACTTCGGCCTGCAGCCGCGGCGGGGAGAGGGTCGCGACGATCGTCTCGTCCGCATCGTCGAGCAGCGTGACGCCGTCGGGGATGGCGATCTCAGACAGCGCGATCGTCTCGCCTATCTGCATCTCGCCGATCTCGTGCACGATCGACTCGGGGATCGCCGTGGGCAGCGCTTCCACGTTCAGCTCGCGCGTGATCTGCTCGAGCACGCCGCCTTCCTTGACCCCCGGCGACTCGTCGACGCCGGCGAGCTCCAGCGGCACGACGGCGTGAATCGCCTGGTCCAGGCGCACTCTCAGGAAGTCGACGTGGGTCACGCCGCCGCGCACGTGGTCGCGCTGGGCCTCCTTGAGCACGACCGGCGTCGCTTTGTCGCCGTCGACGCTCAGATCGAGCACCGCGCCGGCGGAGGCGAGCGCCAGGCGCAGCTCGCGCGCGTCGGCGTCAAAGCCCACGGACTCGCCGCCGCCGCCGTACACGACTCCCGGCACGCGGCCGCTGCGGCGCAGGCGCCTGGCCGCGCGCGAGCCGTCCGCGGCGCGGCTTTCAACCTCTAGCTTGGCGGTCTTCTCGGCCATCGCAGGGTTGAAGACTCTAGCAATCGCCTTCGTTTTCGATCGGCGCGCTCAGCGACAGCAGCCTCACCGATACGCCGCTGAGCACGCTGCCCGAGCGGCGCACGCGCACGCACTGCACCACCGGAAGTCGCCCGATCACCGTCCACGCCACGCGCGTCGTTCCCGTCGAGCTCGACAGCGAGGAGTTCGACGTCGATTTCAGCGAGACGATCTTCACCGCGCCCGCTCGCCTCAGCGACGCGGCGCTCGCGCGCACAGCGGCGCGCGCACCTGCTGCCCGGCGGACACTGCGCGAGCAGCGACAGCTCGCCGGCGGCGTCGCCCCGCGCCTGGGCCTGCAGCACCGAGAGGATGTCTTCGCGTTCGATGTTTTCCGCGGCCAGGAAGCGCGCGAGCACGAAGCCGACGGCCGCGAACAGCACCACGCAGCCGACGATGACCGCTACGCGGCGCCGCAGCGGGATCGCCTTCCACCACGCGCGCGGCGTGCGCTGCTGTGGAGCGGAATCTGCAGGCAACTCGCCCACAGCCTAGAGCGACCTGAGCCCGAGCCTCAGCTGCAGCTGGCGTCCGCGCGCCCGTCACGCCATGCGCAGGAGCGCGCGGCTAGCCTGGGACGATCGTGAAGCTCAGCGACTGCGGCGACGATTGCAGGCCGCGCGCGTCGCGGGCGATGATGGTCACGCCGTAGCTGCCCGGCTGCAGCGTCCTCGCGTTCGACAGGCGCCCCTGGAAGCGCACCGTGTTGGCGCCCGCGTGAGCGGAGACCGGCAGCGAGCCGGCCGCCAGGTCGCGCTTGCATCTCGGGCGGCCCGCGTTGCCGTGCGTGGCCGCGACGCATCTGCCATTGACCCGCCGCCCCGCCACGAGGTGGGTGAACGAGAGGGCCGCCGTGGCCGGCTCGTTCAGGCTGAAACCGTACGTCGTTCCCACCGGCGCTCTGCTGATCCGGGCCAGCGAGCCGCCCCGCTTCCACCTGGCGGCCGACTGGCTGAAGTCGCTGATCGTGGGCTTGGGCGCGAGCGACGGTCCGACCGCACCGGTCAGCGGGTTGGTGGTCGTCATCGCGATCGCCGGGGGGCCCGTGAACGTATAGCGAGCGGCGGAGCTGACTTCGCTGGTGCCGCCCGGACCAGTCACGCGGACCGACACGTCGCCCGCTGCCGAGGCCGGCGCGACCGCGGTGAGCTGGTTGGGGGAGTCGACCCTGAAGCTCGACGCCGGCGTCGAGCCGAACGTGACGCCCGTCGCGCCGTCGAGGTATTTGCCCATGATCGTGACGGTATTCCCTCCGGCCGTGCCGCCGACCGGCGGCGATATCGAGGAGAGGACCGGCTCGAGCACCTCTTCAGCGCTGAGGAGAAGGCGCTCTTCGCGTTCGACAAAACCGGGTTCCCTGAATTCGCCGGCGTCTCTCAGTTCAGGAGAGAACCACTCGAAGCGTTCGGCGTTCGCCACTTTGTCCCACCCGATCACGCTCAGACCAGAGCCGGCCGGAAAGTCAACGCCGATCATGTCGCCCACTTCGATCGGGAGGCTCGTGGCGTTGGGCTGGCCTTCGAGATTCGTCGCGGCCGCGCTCGTGCCGGCGCCCGACCACCCGCCTTCCGGTCCCGATTCGATCACGCGCAGCTTCAGCTTTCCCTCGCCGGTCACTCGCCAGCTCGTGATCGTCCCCGTGGCGGGCGCGAAGTCGACGTCCGGCGAGAAGGCCTGAGCGAATGTGCGTGCCCCCACACGGGTGACATTCGAGCGTCCCGAGGGCAAACGCCGGCAGTTTTTCGGGATCGCCCATCGTGACGCGTCGTCGCCGACGCCGTCCCCGACCAGCACAGCGCCGCAGCGCAAGCCGCAAGCGCCGCCATCCCGCCGAGCCTCCTTGCCTCCATGCGCGGGACGGTATCAGTTTGCTAGGTGCCTGCCAAACCCACGTCGCCCGTGACGGAATCGTTACGTGCGGCTGACGGTGTGACTGTGAAAGTCACACTGACCGCTCCTACAGGACCCTCCAACACTCTGTAGAGCCATTTCCTGGCCCTCACGGCGGCGCTTGGCTAGAACAGCTGGTTCTCGCCGCCGAACACCTCGCTGACGGAGTCGTCGATGAAGATGCGCCTGATCGAGTCGGTCAGCAGCTCTGCGCACGGCAGCACGCGGATGTTCTCCGGGCGATCCGGAGGGATGGGGATCGTGTCGGTGACGACGATCTGCTCGAGGCCGGAGGTCCTCAGGTTCTCGAACGCGTCCCCGGAGAACACGCCGTGGGTCGCGGCCGCATACACCCGCGCGGCTCCCTCTTCGAGAACGGTCTTCGCCGCGGCCTTCAGCGTGCCGGCGGTGTCGATCATGTCGTCGACGAGCACCGCCGTCTTGCCCTTCACGTCACCGATCACGTAGCCGATCTCCGCGACCTGCTGGGCCGGGCGCTCCTTGTCGAGGATCGCCAGCTCGGCGCCGATCTTCGACGCGAACTTCTTGTTGAGCTTCACCCGTCCGGCGTCCGGCGCGACGACGACCAGGTCCGACAGCCCCAGATCGCCGAAGTACTGCGTGAGCATGAACAGCGCGGTCATGTGGTCGACCGGCTTTTGAAAGAAGCCCTGTATCTGGCCGGCGTGCAGGTCCATCGTCAGCACCCTGTCCGAGCCGGCCGCCTCGAGCATGCGCGCGACCAGCCGCGCGGAGATCGGCTCGCGCGGCGCGGACTTCTTGTCCTGGCGCGAGTAGCCGAACCACGGCGTGACCGCGATCACCCTGTGCGCCGAGGCGCCGACCGCCGCGTCGATCATGAACATCAGTTCCATCAGCGAGTCGTTCGCCGTCACCCCGGTCTGCGGCGTTGCCGCACGTCGGCTGCACGATGAACACGTCGGCGCCGCGAATCGACTCCTCATAGCGGCAGTAGACCTCGCCGTTTGAGAACGTCTTCAGCGTGATCGGGCCGAGGTCGACGCCGAGCTTGTCCGCGATGTCGATGGCCAGCTGCGGGTTCGCGCGCCCGCTGAACAGCATCAGCCGCTTGTTGTAGTCCATCGGCAGGCTCGTCTGAGCGGCCTGCTGGGTACGCGTGTCGATCACGCTGCTCATCTCACCGTGAAGTGTAAACGCGCGACAGGCCGGGCCCGCAACGGGGCCATCAGGCGGGCGGCGCGTCGTCCGCGCGCTCGCGCGCCGCGCGGGCGGCGCCTCGTCCGTGCGCGCGTGCTCGGCGCGGCGCTGCACGTAGTCCTCGACGTTCTGCTGGCGCGCGCGCGCGACCGCCAGCGCACCCGGGGCGACGTCCTTTGTCACGACCGAGCCGGCCGCCGTGTAGGCGCCGTCGCCGACGGTCACCGGCGCCACGAACGTCGTGTCCACCCCGCTGCGCACGTGGCGCCCGATCGACGTGCGGTGCTTGGCCCAGCCGTCGTAGTTGGCGGTCACCGTGCTCGCGCCGAGGTTCGTGCCCTCGCCGACGTCCGCGTCGCCGATGTAGGAGAGATGCGGGACCTTCGCCCCGGCGCCGATGTCCGAGTTCTTGATCTCGACGAACGTGCCGGCCTTCGCGCCCGCGCGCAGCACCGCACCCGGGCGCAGGTAGGCGAACGGCCCGACGCTCACGCCATCCTCGAGCGTGCAGTCGATCAGGTAGGAGTGGCGCACCAGTGCAGCCCTCGCCTATCTTCGTCGCGCCGCGGATCGTCGTAAACGGCTCGATCGTCGTGTCCTGGCCGATCCGCACGTCGACGTCGATCACGGTCGCGCGCGGGTCGACGATGCTCACCCCGGCGAGCATGTGGCGCTCGTTGATCGCGAGCTGCGCCAGCCGGCGCACGTGCGCCAGCCCGGCGCGGTCGTTGACGCCGAGCACGAGCCGCTCGTCGGCGACCACGTGCGCGGCGACCTTCGCGCCATCCGCGCGGATCAGGTCGAGCGCCTGCGGGAGGTACAGCTCGCCCTGCGCGTTGTCGGCGGTGAGCCTCGGCAGCGCCGCCCGCAGCGCGGCGCCGGAGAACACGTACACGCCGGTGTTCACCTCGCGGATCTCGAGCTCCTGCGGCGTGGCGTCACCGTCGGTCTTGGTCTCTGCGACGCGCAGCACCGAGCCGTCTGAGTCGCGCACGACGCGCCCGTAGCCGCTCGGGTCCTCCAGCAGCGCGCTGGCCATCGTCGCTCCCGCCGCGCTCTGCTCGTGCGCGCGCACGAGCTCAGAGATCGTCTCTGCGCTCACGAGCGGCACGTCGCCGCTGAGCACGACCAGCGGTCCGTCGTCGGCCACGCCGGCCGAGGCCAGCTGCTCGACGGCCGCGACGAGCGCTCCGCCGGTGCCGTTGGCGCTCGGCTGCACCGCCAGCTGGACACCGTCGGGAAGCATCCCCTCGATCGCGCGCGCGGGCGAGTCGACGACGACGACCTGCTCCGGCGCCGGCGCCGAGCGCGGCCCGCACCGGCCACAGCACCATCGCCAGCCCGCACAGCTCGTGCAGCACCTTGGGCGTGCGCGAGCGCATCCGCGTGCCCTTCCCGGCGGCGAGAATCACGACCGTCACAGGCTCCGTCATCCGCGGGATGCTAGCTCGATGGTTGCTGCCGACTCGCCCAAAAGTGGCGATCGGCACGCTGTGCAAGCTGGGGGGCAGGGATTCGAACCCTGATTCTCAGGACCAAAACCTGATGTCCTGCCATTGGACGACCCCCCAAGGGCGCTCACATCCTCGCACGCGCACACGCGGAAGGGGCGACGCACGGCCAGGCCGCATTTGTCACGCACGTCCAAGCCGCATTTGTTACGCACTGCCAAGCCGCATTTGAAACGAAGCTTGCGACTCCTGGTTTTGCAAGTATGCCTGCACTCTGCTCGAGGGAAGGCGACCAATTGCACGGATGCTCGGCCTGGCGCTGCTGCTCGCGCTCGCGCTCTACGGCGCTGCTCGGCGCCCGGCTGGCGGGCGCACGGGCGACGCGGCGCACACGACCGCCGGCGCCCTGCCGCGGCGTGAACCTGCACCCGAGCGCGAGCAACACGCGGGCCGTCAACGAAGCCACGCTGTGCCTCGTCAACCGGGTGCGAGCCGCGCATCACCTGAGGACCCTGCTGCCCAACCACGACCTGCAGCACGTCGCCTCGCGCCAGGTTCACTCGATGCTGCGCGGCGACTACTTCGCCGACGACGGGCCGAGCGGGCAGACGCCGGGGCGTCTGATCGGCGCCACGCGATACGCCGCGCATGCCGCGGCGCTGAGCATCGGCGAGGACATAGCCTGGGGCACCGGCTCTGCGTCCTCTCCGGCGCAGATCGTGCTCGCGCTGATGGCCTCGCCCGAACACCGCGCGATCATCCTCACCGCGAAGTTCGTCGAAGCGGGCGTCGACGTGATGGCGGCCGTGCCGTCGGTGCTGGAGGTCAGCCCGCCCGGCGCCACCTACGCGATCGAGTTCGGCGCGCGCCGGCTATAGGCGGTCGGGATGAGCATCCGGGGCTAGGCGCTGCGCCCGGGAGCGGCGCGGCACGCGACCGCCTTCGGCGCCGGCCTCGGTGGCCGGCCCGGCGGCGGAGGGTATGCCGAGCACCCGCATCGCCTTCAGCCCGAGGCTGAGCTTCTCGCGCCCGTCGCTCGAGCTGACGTCGAGGCCCGAGAGCTCGCGCACGCGCTCCAGGCGGTAGTAGATCGTGTGGCGGTGGGTGAACAGCCGCTGCGCGGTCCCGGCGACATTGCCGTCGGCCTCCAGGAAGGCCTCGAGCGTGCGCACGAGCTCGGTCTCGTACTGCTCGTCGTAGGCCACGAGCGGCTCGACCGTCTCCGAGTAGAAGCGCTGCAGCTCGCTCGGGTTCTCGCTCATCGTCGACAGCAGCAGGCGGTAGGCGCCGGTCTGCTCGAACGCCAGCGCCTCGCGATCGCTGGATCCCTCGGCGACGTTGGCCGCCAGCAGCGCCTCGCTGGCCGCGCGCGACAGGTCGGCCGGGTCCTCGGCGATGCGGCTGCGCCCGACGGCGAACGTATAGCCCGCCAGCGACACCTCCATCTCGCGCATGACCGCGTCGGCCGCGCGCGCCGCGAGCGCCTCCTCGCCGCCCGGCACCAGCACGAGCACCTCGGCGCCGAGCACGCCGTCGCGCTCGGACAGCGCGGCGATCGAGCGGCTGACCAGCGCGCGCGCGCCGCGCTCGGCGACCGCACGCACGCGTCCGCGCCAGCCCTCCTCGGTCGGCGTCTGCGCGCGGGCTCGCGCGACGATCATGCTCGCGCCGCCGTCGAGGTCCAGCGAGAGCTCCTTGGCGCCGGCGAGCACCTGATCGCGCTCGGTCAGCTCGCGTCGCAGGACGGCGCGCAGGAAGTCGGCGGCGGCGGTTTCCGAGACGCGCTCGGGCGCCCTGACCCGCTCGACCTCCGAGGCGATCATCGTCACCAGCAGACGCTGCAGCGACGCGCTCGGCTTGGCTCGCGCGCGCATGTGCAGCGTGCCGACGACGGCGTCGGCGACGCGCAGCGGCAGGCTCGTGACGCCCTTTCCGCCGGACAGCAGCGCGCGCTCCTCGGCCGGCGAGCCGGCCGCGACCGCAAGCGTCGCGCCCCAGGCGTCGGTGACGGCGAGGCTGGCCTCCAGCGCCTTCGCCGCCGCGCGCACGACTTCCGGCAGGCCCGCGCCGGACTCGACCGCCTCGGTGATCGCGTCCATCGCCGCGAATTCGGACATCGCGGGGTCAGCCCCAGAAATAGACGATGACCAGCGCTCCGGCTGCTCCCACGCCGACGAGCACGGCGAGCACGTACAGGGACAGCACCGTCGCGGCCAGCCGCTCCCACAGGCGCGAGTACGCCGTCCAGGCCGGGACGAGGATCAGGCCGGCATACGCCGCCAGCCCGAACACGCCGGCGCACACGGCGACGAGATAGTTGACATCTGTCCTGTTCATCGCGATCTCGCCGCTGATTGTGCCTTAAGGCGCTGTCGCCTGCCCGGGCCGGCGAGACGCCGTGCCCCGCCGGCGACCAGGCCGACGGGCCGTCCAGCGCCACAGCGCAGATCGCCGCCGGCAGGCGTCCCGCCAGCTGCGCCGCGCCGCGGCGCGCGCGAGACAGCGCATCCGCCGACTCCCGCGCACCCCCACCGCCGCCATCGCCCGCGGCCAAACAGGCCGACCACGGTCGGCCCCGAGCCGCTGACCAGGACGGCGTCCGCACCCGCCGCGCCCGCCTGCGCGAGCGCCTGCGCGATCTGCGGGCACAGCGCGACGGCGGCCTGCTGCAGATCGTTGTGCAGCAGCTCGCCGTCCGCCAGCAGGGCGCGCACGCAGATCCTCGCCCGCCGCCGTCCACGCCGCCGCCAGCGCGCGGCGGCGATCCTGCCAGCGCGCCCGCGCTTCGCGCCAGGCCCAGCCTGTCGGCCTGCGCGTAGACGGCCGCCGTGGACAACTCGGCGTCGACCGGCAGCACGAGCAGCGCGAGCGAGCGCTCGCAGGCCGGCGAGCTCGCGCAGCTCCTCGCCTGCGCCCGTCGCCAGCCAGCTGCCGGGGCGCAACTGGGCGGGCACGTCGGCGCCGAGCTCGGCCCCGAGCTCGCGCAGCAGCCGCTCATCGCCCAGCCCCGACACGTGGCAGGCCAGGCGCAGCGCCGCCGCGGCATCGGCCGAGCCGCCCCCCAGGCCGGCCGCGATCGGGATCGCCTTGTCGATCGTCAGGCGAAGCGCCGGCGCGGCCCACCCGGTGGCCGCGCGAAACGCGCTGAGCGCCTGCCAGGCGAGGTTCTCCCGGTCCGGGCCGCGCAGGCCCTCGCAGCGGACCTCGTCCTGCGGCGCGCCCTCGCGCGCCAGCTGCAAGCGTCAGCTCATCGGCGAGCGAGATCGACTGCATGACGGTCGCGAGCTCGTGCCTGCCGTCGTCGCGCAGCGGCCCGACGAACAGCCCGAGGTTCACCTTCGCGGGCGCGCTCGCGCGCGCGGGCAGCCGCGCCCGCCAGGAGGTCGAGCTCATGTCTGCAGCATCCGCGCGAGCTTTGCAAAGTCCTCGGGCGCCAGGCGCTCGGCGCGCGCATCGGGGGGATGGCCGAGCTCTGACAGCGCAGCGCGCACGCGCTCGCGCGAGTGATCGCCCGCGCTATCCGACAGCGCCAGCGAGCCGGCGAGCGTCTTTCGCCGATGCGCGAAGGCGCCCGCGACCAGCGCGCGCAGCTCGCCGCTCTGGGCAGGCGATCGCGCTCGCGCCGTCGCCCGCGCGCCGGCGCATCACGACGAGCACCGAGTCGACGTTCGGCACCGGGTGAAAGACCGTGCGCGGGACCGCCCGCAGCCACCCGCACCTCGCAGTGCAGCTGTGCGATCACCGAGGGTGCGCCGTAGGCGCCGCCGCCGGGAGCCGCCGCCAGGCGCTCGCCGACCTCGCGCTGGACCATCGCCACCCAGCTGCCGATGCTCGCGAGCTCTTCGATCGTGCGCAGCAGCACCCCCGCCGCGATGCCGTATGGCAGATTCGCGACGAGCTTGGTCGGCGCCGGCTCCAGCGCGCCGAGGTCGAGCTTCATGGCATCGCCCCAATGGACCTCGACGTTGGCGTGCGGATCGGTCGCGTCAGACAGCGCCTCGCGCAGGCGCTCGTCGACCTCGATCACGTGCACGTGCGCGACGCGCTGCGCGAGATGCTCGGACAGCGCTCCCAGGCCGCCTCCGATCTCGAGCACGACGTCCTCGCGCGAGAGCTCGGCGGCGCGCTCGATCACGCCGAGGATGTTCGAGTCGACCAGGAAGCTCTGCCCGAGATCGTGGTCGGGATGGATGTCGAAGCGGCGCAGGCGGCGCAGCGTCGGCTGGACCGGCTCGCGTGTGGGCTCGCTCATCCCCAGCCGAGCACGCGGGCCGCGTTGCGCGTCAGCGTGCCGTCGAGCTCCTCCGCCGAGACCCCCCGCAGTTGCGCGATGAACGCCGCGGTGTGGACGACGAACGCCGGCTGGTTGCGCTGCTTGCGCACCGCCTGCGGGGTCAGGTAGGGGGCGTCGGTCTCGACGAGCAGGCGCTCCTCGGGCACGATCGCCGCGGCGCGCGCGAGCTCGGCGGCGCTCTTGTAGGTGACGTTCCCCGCGAAGGAGATCGTGTAGCCGCGCTCCAGGCACTGCTCGCAGCTGCTCGGGCATCGAGAAGCAGTGCAGCACGACGCTCACGCCCTGCGCTTCCGCCGCCAGCTGCGCGAGCGTCTGCGGCGCGGCGTCGCGCGAGTGGATGACGAGCGGCTTGCCGGTCTCGCGCGCCAGCGCGATCTGCGCGGCGAAGGCGCGCTGCTGGTCCGCGCGCGGAGCGCCGTCGCGAAAGAAGTCAAGCCCGGTCTCGCCGATCGCCACGCAGCGCTCGTGAGCCGCCAGCGCGCGCAGCTCGGCCAGGTCGGCGTCGTCGAAGCCCGCGCGCCGCATTGGGGTGGCGCCCGACGGCCGCGTACACCTGCGGGAAGGCCTCGCGCGGCGGCCAGCGCCGCGCGGCAGGACGCGCCGTCGATGCCCACCGTCAGCATGCGCGTGACGCCGGCGGCGTCGGCCGCGGCGACGAGCTCGGAGTCCGGCGGCTCGCACAGGTCCAGATGGGTGTGGCTGTCGATCATCGCCCGCGCGGCGCGCTCACGCGGCCTTGGCGCCGTCGTCCTTGGGAAACAGCGGCTCGATCGTCTGCACGCGCGCGAGCGCGCCGGCGCCGAGCGTCGCGCCGGCGAGCGCCACGTCCGGCGCGCCGAGCGCGCGCAGCAGGCGCTCGCTGCTCGCCGGCAGATAGGGCCACAGCAGCACCGCGACCGCGCGCAGCCCCTCGGCGAGCGTGGCCAGCACGCGGTCGAGCTCGCCCGCGCGCGCGTCGTCCTTGGCCAGTTGCCACGGCGCCTGCTGCTCGACGTAGCGGTTCAGCCGGCGCACGCGCTGCCAGATCTCATCCAGCGCGCTCGTCAGCTCGGCGCGGTCGATCAGCTCGCTCACGCGCTCGCCGAGCCCCTCGAAGTCGCCGGCCAGCGCCGGATCGGGGTCGACCGCGGGCACGATCCCGTCGCGGTAGCGCATCACCATCGCCAGCGAGCGACTGGCGAGATTTCCGAGCTCGTTGGCCAGCTCGCTCTCATAGCGCTGCTCGAAGGCCGGCGTCGAGACCGAGCCGTCCTGCCCGAAGGGCACCTCGCGCATCAGATAGAAGCGCAGCGCGTCGGCGCCGAAGCGATCGATCACGGCGAACGGGTCGAGCACGTTGCCCAGCGACTTGCTCATCTTCTCCCCGTCTGTCAGCAGATAGCCGTGCACGATCAGGCGTTCGGGCAGCTCGATCTCGGCGGCCATCAGCAGCGCCGGCCAGTAGACCGCGTGAAAGCGCAGGATGTCCTTTGCGATCACGTGATAGCTCGGCGGCCAGAAGCGCGCCATGAGGTCCCCGTCGGGCGTCGAGGCCGGGCGGCGGCGCAGGCGGGGGCGCGTAGGTGAGCGCCGTGTAGTAGTTGAGCAGCGCGTCGAACCACACGTAGAAGACGTGCTCCGGGTCCCACGGAACGGGCACGCCCCACGTCAGCTTGTGACGCGTGAGCGGCACGTCGCGAAGCCCCGAGCGGATGAACGAGAGCGCCTCGTTTCGGCGCGTGCGCGGCGCGATGAAGTCCTCGCGCTCGGCATACAGAGCCTCCAGTCGCTCCTGGAAGCTCGACAGCTTGAAGAAGTAGTTGTCCTCCTGCTCGCGTGTGAGCTCGATGTGATGAATCGGACAGCGATTGCCCTCGTCGATCTCGTTCTCGGCCTTGAAGTCCGCGCAGCGCGGGCAGTACCAGCCTTCATAGGTTCCCTCGTAGACGAACCCGTTCTCGCGCACCCGCGTGAGCACCTCCTGCACACCGGCCATGTGCTGCGGGTCGGTCGTGCGTATGAAGAAGTCGGTCTGCGCCTCGATCAGCGGCACGAGCGCCTTGAAGCGCTCGGCGTTCTGATCTGCCAGCTGCTGGGGCTCCACGCCGAGCGCGTGCGCGGCGTCGGCGACCGGCTCGCCGTGCTCGTCCGTGCCGGTCAGCGAGAACACGTCCTCCCCGCGCTGGCGATGATGGCGCGCCATCACGTCGGCCGCGATCGTCGTGTAGGCGTGGCCCAGGTGCGGCGCGGCGTTGACGTAGTAGATCGGGGTCGTCACATAAAAGGACATGCTCGGCCCAGGCTACTGTTCGCGGCCCGCGGCGCTGATCGCGCCGGTCAGCCGGCGGTAGAGCTCGTTGGCGCGCGTGCCGGTCAGCCTCGCCACCACCGCGGCGGCCGCGCGCGGCTTGGCGCCGGCGCCGATCAGCTCACGCAGCGCGTCCAGCGCCTGCTCGTGCGAACCCGCGCGCTCGCGCGCGGCGCCGACGACCAGCACCACCTCGCCCCTGGGCTCGCTCGCCGCGTAGCGCTCGGCGAGCTCGGCGGCGCTTCCGCGGGCCACTTCCTCGTGGCGCTTGGTCAGCTCGCGACAGACGCACGCGGGCCGCTCGGCGTCCAGCGCGGCCAGCGCGAGAGCGTGCGCGCCAGGCGCCGCGGGGACTCGAACGCCACGAGCGTCTCGTCGCTGTCGCCCAGCACGCTCTGCAGCGCGCCGGCGCCGCGGCGTGGCAGGAAGCCGACGAACCGCCAACGCTCGGCGGGCAGGCCGGAGGCGACGAGCGCCGTCGTCACGGCGCTCGGCCCGGGCAGCACCTCCACCGCCAGCCCGACCGCCAGGCAGGCGCGCACGAGCGCAAAGCCGGGGTCTGAGATCAGCGGCATGCCGGCGTCTGAGACCAGCGCGACGAGCGCGCCGTCGCGCATGCGCGTCACCAGCTGTGGCGTGCGCGCGCCTTCGTTGTGCTCGTGGAAGCTGACAAGACGCGCGTCGATCGCGTGACGGCGCAGCAGCGCCCGCGTGTGGCGCGTGTCCTCGCAGGCCACGACATCCGCCTCGCGCAGCGTCGCGAGCACCCGCAGCGTCACATCCTGCAGGTTGCCGATCGGCGTGGGACAGACGACCAGGCGCCCAACCGGCTCCTGCTGAGGGGTCATGTCGCAAATATAGGGTGCGCCCCGTGCCCGCAGACCGCGCCGACCCGCCGCAGTACACCCGCTATCGCGCGGCTCGGCGACTGCTGCGCCGAAGCGACGCCGACGAGCTGACACGGACACAGCGCCCCGGTGCCACGGAGCGCTGGAGGGGATGGCTGCGGCGGCTGACGGTCAAACGGGTGCTGCTCGGACTGCTCGCGCTCGCGCTCGCCTGGATCGCGTTCTCGCTCTTGCTGTTCTTGTTCAGCTCGCACTTCGAGCGCACGCCGCTGCCCTCCGAAGTCTCAGCGCAGCTCAACCCTTCGGGCTCCCCGCTCACGTCTGCCAACAACATCCTCGTGCTCGGCTCTGACCGCCGCCAGAAGAACAGCAAGGAACCCGGCGCTGAAACCTCCGGCTTTGGACGCTCGGACACGATCATGCTGATTCGCATCGGCGGCGGTCACTCCGCGAGGCTTTCGATTCCGCGCGACACGATCGTCGAAATTCCCGGACACGGCCTGCAGAAGATCAACGCCGCGCATGAGTTCGGCGGGCCCGCGCTGTCGGTGTCGGTCGTCAAGAGCCTGCTGAACGTGCCGATCAACCACGTCGTGGAAGTCAACTTCGAAAACTTTCCCCAGCTGATCGACTCGATGGGCGGCGTCACATACAGCGGCGGCTGCATCGTGTCGCGCCTGGACGGCGGCTTTGCCCGCGGCGGCTACACGCTGCGCCTGCCCCCCGGCACGCATCACATCAACGGCAAGCAGGCGCTGGCGATCGCGCGCACGCGCGAGAACCTGTGCGCGCCCAACGAGACAGACCTGCAGCGCGAGGAACACCAGCAGGCGCTGTTCACCGACATGAAGAGCGCGCTGCTGTCGCCGACGAGCTTCCTGCGCCTGCCGCTGATCGCCTGGAACGCGCCGCCGGCGATCATCTCCGACATGAGCGGCCCGACGCTGCTCGGTCTGTTCGGAGCGCTCGCGGTCTCGGGCACGCCGCCCACGCGCGTGCTCAAACCGTCCGGCAGCCTGACGCTGCCCGACGGCGAAGAAGGGTTCACCGTCTCAGAAGGCGAGCGCCGCGCCGCCGCGGCGCAGTTCATGAGCGGCTGAGCAGCGCAGCTGCCCTGCGCCGGCTCAGCTCTTGGCCGAGGTCGGTTTGGCGGGCTTTGACTTCTCGGAGGTCTTCGCGCTCTGCTCGCCCTTGCCCTTGGCCTTACCCGTGCCCTCGCTCGAGCTCGAGCTCTCCTTGGCAGCGCCCGAGTCCGAGGAGGAGGCGGAGGAGTCAGAGGAGTCAGAGGACTTCGAGTCCCCGCCGGAGTCCTTTGACTCGCCCGAGGACCCGTTCGCCGCCGAGGCGAGCTCGCGCTGGCGGTTGCGCGTGCCGTAGTCGGTGTTGTAGAAGCCGCTGCCCTTGAAGTGAAGCGCCGGCGCGTGCAGCACGCGCGTGACGGGCACGCCCGTCTCGGGGTCGGTGGTCAGCGGCTCCTCAGAGAAGGACTGCTGAACCTCAAACGTCGTCCCGTCGGGACGTCTGTACTCATAGATCGGCATTGCCACCCGATTATAAGAGCGCCATGGTTATACGGCCGGGGTTTCGCGGCCATGCCCTTGGTCCACGCACCGGCGGGCGCGGATGCGCCACCGCAGCCGCGCCCAGCCCAGGACCGCTGTGATCAGTCGGTCAGCAGCGCTCGCGCGGCGGCGATGCCAGCGTCCATCGTCGCGCTGAAGTCGCGGTCGGGCTCGAGCAGCATGCGCAGCGCAAGACCATCGGCCAGCGCGAACAGAATTTCCGCGACCGACTCCGGCGCGGCGCTGAGGTGCAGCACGCCTTCTCGCTGCGCCGTCGCGAGCATGCCCGCAACCTTTGCGCGGCTCTGCAGCATCAGCTCGCTGTACTCGACCGCGATGTCGCCGTTTCGCCGCGAGAGGTTGAACAGCTCGAATATCAGCGTCACGAGATCGGGATCCTCAGAGACCCGTTCCTCCAGGTGCCTGGCCATCAGGTGGACGAAGTCGTCGGCCGTCGTCGCCGCGGCGAGCTGGCGCTCGAGCACCTCCATGCGCAGCTCGAAGTCGCGTCGCGCGGCTTCGACGAGCAGGTGCTCCTTGGAGCCGAAGTAGTAGTGCAGCAGCCCCCTCGACACGCCGGCCTCGCGTGCGACCTGGTCGAAGGTGGAGCCGGCTGTGCCGCGCCTTGCGACGCTGAGCCGCATCGCCTCGACGATTCGCTCGGCCTTGTCGCTCGGCGGTCGGCTGCGCCGCGCCTCGGCGACCAGGGATCTGGGGGCGTCCTCGAGGTCGTCGGGACCGATCTTCGTAATGGTGCTCATCGCGGTCTGCGCCTCATCCTCAGGCAGCCGAAGCGCTGGTGGCGGCGGGCTCGCCGTCGGTCGACATCGAGCTGTAGTCGAACTCCTCCTCGGCGCCGAACATGAGGTCGAGCACCTTGGAGCGCAGGCTCTCGCTGAGCGCCAGCGCGAGCACGCCGGCGACCGTGAGCAGCAGCAGCGAGCGTCCAAGCCCGCCGCGGCGCCGGCGGCGCTTGGGAGGCTCGCGCAGCGCATTGGAGGCGTCGCGCAGCGCGTTGGCCGCCTCCTTGAGCTCACGCTGAAGCTTGCGATCCTCGAACAGCACCTTGCTCGCGGGCTTGCCGTTGTTCATCCGTCCGTAGGCGCTGCGCGCCGCACCGTAGGCGACGATCAGGTTGCTGCGCAGCTCATCGTCCTCGAGCAGGCGCTGCAGATACCGATTGCGCTGAGCCGCGCGCGCTGCTGCTGAAGCCTTGCCGATCCTGTCCTTCGCCGCCATCTTGGCCACCGCCTATGGGAGAGCTTTCAAAGTTCGAGCCTTTACAATATACGCCCGCTGCGCATTCCGCGCAGGACCACCGGACCCTCAGGTGTGCAGCGCCGCCTGCTCCTGCGCGGAGGGAAAGGACCAGGTCAGCCGCGAGCGGCGCTCCTGGCGGAACACGAAGCGCAGTTGCTGGGGCGGCTTGAGCTGGGCCTCGTTGGGACGAAACGTCGCGCAGGGCTCGGGCAGATCCAGCGCGCACAGGAGGTTGCGGCGGAAGTAGCATTCCTCACAACTGACCTTGCGCGGCGACCGTCCACTCTGCTTTCTCTGCACGTGTCCCCTTCTTCGTGGCGAACCTTGACCTACGTTCGAGACGGGCATCAAAGCACCCTTGCGCCGGTCGCTCAAGCGCGGCTCGGCGGCCATCGCGCAAATCGCAGAGAAAACGATTTCCGACCCGCGAAAGAGGTCGCAAATAGTCATTTTCTGTGACTGCCGCGCTCACGCGCTCGCACTTTGCGCGTTATTTGGTCGCGATCAGCGCGGCCGTCATGATCTGTCGACATGCGCATCCTCGTAACCGGCGCGAGCGGCGCCGTCGGCTCAGCGCTCATACCCAAGCTCCTCGCCGACGGGCATGACGTGCGAGCGCTCGCGCGTCACCCGATCGACGATCCGGCGATCGGGTCACCTCAGCAGGGCGCCTCGCACGCCGCCGGACAGCCGCGACGCGCCGAGCTCCTCTACGGCGACGCGGTCACGGGCATGGGACTCGCCGGCGCGCTGGAGGGGGTGCAACTCGCCTACTACCTGATCCACTCCATGCAGCGGGCGAACACGGGCGACGGCGCCACCACGTTCGCCCAGCGCGAGCGCGCCGCCGCCGAGAACTTCGCCGCCGCCGCGCAGGGCGCCGGGGTGTCAAGGATCGTCTACCTCGGAGGCCCGGTCGTGCGCGATCGCGCACCCTCGCGCCACCTCGCCAGCCGCGTGGCCGTCGAGCGCATCCTGGCCGGCGCGAGCAGCGAGCTCGTGGCGCTGCGCGCCTCGATCATCATCGGCGCACGCTCGCGATCGTTTCGCTTCATGGTGCGCCTGATCGAGCGTCTGCCCGTGCTCGCCCTGCCACCCTGGCGCTCGTATCGCACGCGACCGGTCGACGCTCGCGACATGACCGAGATACTCGCCGCCTACGTGAGCATGAGCGCGCCGCAGCGCCCGCTGAACGTCGGCGGACCCGACGTGCTGACCTACCAGCAGATGATGGTCCGCATCGCCGAGCTGATGCTCGTCGACCGGCCGGTGCTCACGATCGGCGCCGACGGAGGGCCGCTCGGCGCGCGACTGGCGGCGGCCGTCGCCGGCGAGGACCCGGAGCTCGTGACGGCGCTGATGGAGAGCCTCGGCGGCGATCTCCTGCCCGACGACGATCGCGTCGGGCAACTCGTCGGCGTGCGCCTGCACGGCTTTGACTCAGCGGTCGAGCACGCGCTCGGCGAGTGGGAGCGCCGCGAACCACTGGCGGCGCGCTGACAAGCTACGGTTCCCGCACGACCTCCGGGCCGTGTCACAAACCCGATGAGCGTCATCACAGCGTCTATCCAGATCGCAGCGACCCCCGAGGAGGTGTGGGAGACGGTCATGGATCCACGGCGCCTGGCGAAGTGGGTCACGATTCACAGCAAGCTGCTGCGATTCGACGACGGACCGCCGCGCCTGGGCTTTCAGATGGATCAGCAGCTGCACGTGCGCGGCGTCAACATCGACGTGCACTGGACGCTTGTCGAGTGCCGCCCGTTTGAGCATGCCGTGTGGGAGGGCGCCGGCCCCGCGCATTCCCGCGCGCACACCGAGTACATCCTTCACGCGGTCGAGGATGAGACGCGTTTTGACTATCGCAACGAGTTCCACCCCCCGCTCGGCGTGTTCGGCGCGATCGTCAGTCGCGCGCTCGTCGGGGGGATGCCAGAAAGGGAAGCCAAGCGAACTCTCGCACGGTTGCGTGAGTACATGCAAAGCGGCTTCTCTGACGGTGAGCTAGTGTAGGGTGCCGCACAGAACTGATGTGACCTAGATCACATTGACACTAGTGAAGAGGATTCAATCGTGACCGATTTCCTTGACGAGAAGCGCCGAGAGATCACCGGTAGGCTGGCCGAGCTAAAACCGGCGGTGGACGAGTACAATCGCCTGCAGAAAGCTGTTTCAGCCCTGGCTGGTGTCGGTGGGGCGGCCAAAGCCCGCGCCGCGGCCGCGTCTCGCCGTCGTGGTCCAGGACGTCCGAAAGGCTCTGTCAGCCGGGCGGCGGCCAAAACCGCGACAGCAAAAAAACCGGCACGCAAAAAACCCGGTCGCCCGCCTGGCAAAGCCAAAGCCAAAGCAGCAACCAAAGCCAAAGGGAGGGCAGGACGGCGCAAAGGCAGCGGCACGCGCGCAGCCGAAGCGCTGGCTCTGGTGAAAGGACAGCCAGGCATCGCGATTCCCGAGCTCGCCCAGAAAATGGGCATCAAGCAGAACTACCTCTACCGCGTACTGCCCGGCCTTCGCTCGGAAGGCAAGGTCGTCAAGCGCGGGCGTGGCTGGCACCCGAAAGGCTAGCCTCGCGCACTCGGACTTTTTGCGCCAATAAGGGCGCGGCATCCGCCGCGCCCTTATTTATGTCAGATCAGGTTCTGACCCTTGACGGTGTCACGCTCGCTGACCAGCTCGGCTACCGACGCGTCGATCCTCGAACGCGAGAAGTCGTCGATCTCCAGGTCTTTCACGATCGACCACTCGCCGTCGGAGCAGGTGCACGGAAAGCCGCAGATGAGACCCTCGGCGATTCCGTAGGAGCCATCTGACACAACGCCCATCGAGGCCCATTCGCCGTCGGTGCCGGCGACCCAGTCACGCACGTGATCGACCGCCGCGTTGGCCGCGGAGGCGGCCGAGGACGCGCCGCGCGCCTCGATGATCGCCGCGCCGCGCGTGCCCACGTTGGGCAGGAAGTCGTTCTCGATCCACGCCTGGTCGTCGACGGCCCCGGCCGCCAACATGCCACGCACGTGCGCGTGGAACAGGTCCGGGTACATCGTCGGCGAGTGGTTGCCCCAGACGCCCATGTGCGTCACGTCTGTGACCGCCAGCTCCAGCTTTCCCGCCAGTTGGGCGATCGCGCGATTGTGGTCCAGTCGCATCATCGACGTGAACCGCGCGCTCGGGATGTCGGGCGCGTTGTTCATCGCGATCAGGCAGTTCGTGTTGGCCGGGTTGCCGACGACGAGCACCTTCACGTCGCTGGCGGCGTGCTCGTTGAGCGACCGTCCCTGGACGGTGAAGATCTTGCCGTTCTCGGCGAGCAGCTCGGCGCGCTCCATTCCCTTCGTGCGCGGACGCGAGCCGACGAGCAGCGCGATGTTCACGCCATCGAAGGCTTCGTCGGGGTCGTCGTGCAGGTCCAGCCCGGCGACGAGCGGAAAGGCGCAGTCGACGACCTCCATCGCCACCCCCTCGAGCGCTCCCATCGCCGGCGGGATCTCCAACAGCCGCAGGTCGATCGGCTGCTCGGCGCCGAGCAGCTGACCTGAGGCTATGCGAAAGATGAGGCTGTAGCCGATCTGCCCGGCCGCGCCGGTGACGGTCACTCGTACTGGGTTGGTCACGTTGGTCTCCTGGGATGTGCTTTTGGATAGCGATCTGGGTTGCTCGCGGCGATCACGCTGGGACCATCGCCAGCTTGAGGTTCTCATCGACTGACTGCAGGAACTCCTCGGTCGTCTGCCAAGGCTGGTCGGGCCCGATCAGCAGCGCCAGATCCTTTGTCATCTTGCCGCTCTCCACGGTCTCGACACATACCCGCTCGAGCGCCTGCGCGAAGTCGCTCACCTCCGGCGTGTCGTCCATCCGCCCGCGCGCGAGCAGGCCCCGCGTCCACGCGAAGATCGACGCGATCGGGTTGGTCGATGTCGGCTTGCCCTGCTGGTGCAGGCGGTAGTGGCGCGTGACGGTGCCGTGCGCGGCCTCCGCCTCGACGGTCCTGCCGTCGGCGCTCATCAGCACGCTCGTCATCAGCCCGAGCGAGCCGAAACCCTGCGCGACGGTGTCTGACTGGACGTCGCCGTCGTAGTTCTTGCAGGCCCACACATACCCGCCCTCCCACTTCAACGACGAGGCGACCATGTCGTCGATCAGACGGTGTTCATAGCTGAGACCGGCCGCCTCGAAGTCGGCCTTGAACTCGGTCTGGAAGATCTCAGCAAAGATGTCCTTGAAACGCCCGTCATAGCGCTTGAGGATCGTGTTCTTGGTCGACAGGTAGACCGGGTAACCGCGCTGCAGGCCGTAGCGCATCGATGCCCGCGCGAAATCGCGGATCGAGCGATCGAGGTTGTACATCGACAGCGCGACGCCCGCGCCGGGAAACTCGTACACCTCGAGCTCGATCGGCTCGCCGCCGTCGGCCGGCGCGAACTCGAGCGTCAGCCTGCCCGGCCCCGGCACGACGAGGTCGGTCGCCCGGTACTGGTCGCCGAACGCGTGGCGGCCGATCACGATCGGCTTCGTCCAGCCCGGAACGAGCCGCGGAACGTTTGAGATGACGATCGGCTCACGGAAGATCACGCCACCGAGGATGTTGCGGATCGTGCCGTTGGGCGAGCGGATACATCTGCTTGAGGCCAAACTCCTGCACGCGCGCCTCGTCGGGTGTGATCGTCGCGCACTTCACGCCGACTCCGTGCAGCTTGATCGCCTCGGCGGCTTCGACGGTGACGCGGTCCTCGCTGGCATCGCGACTCTCGATGCCGAGGTCGTAGTAGCGAAGGTCGATGTCCAGGTAGGGAAGGATCAGCTTGCGCTTGATGAACGCCCAGATGATCCTGGTCATCTCGTCGCCATCGAGCTCCACGACGGGGTTCAGCACCTTTATCTTGGCCATGTCTTCAGTCCTTGCGGTGTCGCGGGCGGGTTCGCCTGTGAGGACGGGGGTCGTCGATGCTATCGCCCGCGCGCTGACCGGCGGGTGGCTGGGAATGGCGCAAGCGGGTGCGCGCGCTCGCGTTTGCTTCACTTCAATGCATGGCAACCGTCTCCCAGCCTCCGCGCGAGGACGCCGCGCCGTGGAAAACGCACGCGGTCGCAAATCAGGTTCCGCCGCTAGAGGGGGTCGATGTCTTCGCCAGCAACGCGGCGCTGGTCGAGGCGGTGCAGCGCGAGGGCGCGGGCTGGGTGAGCGAGCGCGCCTCGGCGCTCGGACTGCTCGTCGGCGGCGAGCCCCAGCAGCAGTGGGGTCGCCTGGCAAACGAGAACGAGCCCGTCCTGCGCACGTACGACCGCTACGGCAACCGCATCGACGAGGTCGAGTTCCACCCGGCGTGGCACTGGCTGATGAAGCTCGGCGTCGAACACGAGCTGCACTCCCTTCCCTGGACCAGCGAGCAGCCGTTCGCGCACACCGCGCGCGCGGCGCTCTACATGACCGCGATGCAGGCCGAGGCGGGCTTCGCCTGCCCGATCACGATGACCTTCGCGGTCGTGCCGGCGCTGCGCGCCGAGCCGGCGCTCGCCGCCGAGTGGCAGCCGCTGGTCACGGCCACGAGCTATGACCCGCGACTGATCGCGGCGACGCACAAGGGCTCTGCGATCGCCGGCATGGCGATGACCGAGAAGCAGGGCGGCTCCGACGTGCGCGCGAACACGACGCGCGCAACCGCGACAGAGCGCTTCGGCATGGGCGGCGAGGGTGGCTCCGGCGGTGAGTATGAGCTGACCGGGCACAAGTGGTTCTGCTCGGCGCCGATGTCAGACATCTTCCTCGTGCTCGCGCAGGCCGAGGAGGGCCTCTCCTGCTTCCTGCTGCCGCGCATCCTGCCCGACGACAGTCGCAACGCGTTTCACATCCAGCGCCTGAAGGACAAGCTCGGCAACCGCTCAAACGCCTCCTCGGAGATCGAGCTGCACGGCGCCTGGGCGCGCATGGTCGGCGAGCCCGGACGCGGCGTGCGCCACGATCATCGAGATGGTCGGTCACACGCGGCTTGACTGCGTGATCGGCGCGGCCGCGGCGATGCGCGTCGCGGTCGTCAACGCCACCCATCACGCGGCGCATCGCAGCGCGTTTGGCAGGCTGCTGATCGACCAGCCGCTGATGGAGAACGTGCTCGCCGACCTCTGCCTGGAGTCCGAGGCGACGACGCTGCTCGCGATGCGCCTGGCGCGCGCCTACGACGAGGCGCACGCCGACGCGCTGGCCGGTGATGACTCGAGCGATGCGCAGCTGTTCAAGCGCCTGGCCACGGCGGTCGGCAAGTACTGGGCGTGCAAGCGCATCCCGAACCATGCCTTCGAGGCGCTCGAGTGCCTCGGCGGCAACGGCTACGTCGAGGAGTCGGGCATGCCGCGCCTCTACCGCGAGGCTCCGCTGGCCTCGATCTGGGAGGGCTCGGGCAACGTGATGAGCCTCGACGTGCTGCGCGCGCTGAGCCGCACGCCGCGCGCGCTCGAGATCTTCCTCGCCGAGGTACAGCAGGCGGCCGGCGCCGACGCGCGCCTGGACGCGCGCGTAGAGCGCCTGAAGCAGCAGTTCACCGACCCCGCCACGCTTGAAGTGCGCGCGCGTCGCGTCGTGGAAGACATGGCGCTGTGCCTGCAGGGCTCCTTGCTCGTGCGCCACTCCGCGCCCGCGCTCGCCGACGCGTTCTGCGCCTCGCGGCTGGGCGCCGACGGCGGCCTCGAGTACGGCACGCTGCCCGCCGGCAGCGACTTTCAGGCGATCATCGCGCGCGGGCGGGCAAGCCAGTCAAGCTGACAGCCCGCGCTCGGCGAGGGCGCCGGGGGCGTGGCTAGAGGCCCGAGGCGAGCAGGAAGAGGTCCAGCAGCGCCATCGTCGTGCAAGCGATCGTCAGGGCGATGACGATCCGGTTCTGCGAGTCCTCCCGGCTCATCGCCGGCGCGGACGCGCCCGACCCCGCCGAGCTGAGCGGCGTGGGCTGAGCCTGGGCGTGGGGCTCGGGGATCCAGCGAAAGTCAAACGAGCTGTCGCCCGCGGCGGACGGCAGCGGCCCGTCGGAGGCCCCGCTGTCGGGGTTACGCCCGATCATGGCTGGCAGCCCGGTAGTTTGAGTCCACCCCGCCGGCGGCGAGAGCGCCTCCAAGGGCTGGGTGTGGGAGGCTCGCGTTCGCGCCGGATTGCGCTCCCCGTCCCGGTCCGGACAGGTCGCGCAGCAACAGCGCCTGGCGAGCGAGCACGAGCACGATCAGCACCAGCGCCATCGCTACCGCGGCGCTGTCGAGGCTATTGCCCACCTCGATCTCCACGGCCGCGACGCACAGCGCGAGCAGCATCGGCAGCAGCGGGAACACGAGCGACACGAGCGAGGGCCTCTCCTCGCGCACGCGCCGCGCGACGTTGCCCGTGCCCGAGCTGAACGCGGCAAGGCCGATGAACAGGTACGCGGCGACCCAGCCCGTGTCGATCAGGTTCGCGTTCGCGCTCGAGTAGTTGGCGACCTCCGTGTAGTAGGTGTAGGTGCTGTCAGACAGCGCCATCGCCAGCAGGCCTGCCAGCAGACACCACAGCGACAGGCGGTCGTCGCCGGTCATTCCGTGAATCGCCAGCACGATGAAGAACACGATCACGACGTCGCCGAACGGATAGGCGACCGCGACGATTCCCGACAGCGTCGTCAGGTCGCTGCTGTGCCAAAGCGGTCCGAGCACGAGCGTCCAGCTGAGGAACAGCAGCGCCGTGGCGACCGTCAGAGCATCGAGCGTCGAGCGCACCGTGCGCGAGCCGCGACCCCTTGTCGCCGGGTGCATGATCAGCGCCGCGACCGCGAGCGGGATCGCCGACAGGTAACCGAGGTCAGCCCAGGAGGGGACCGGCACTTCCTCGTTGAGAACCAGCGCATAGACGCCCCAGATGACCTCCGCAAGCGTCCAGCAGGCCATCGCGGCGCACAACAGCCCCCAGAAGGTGCGCATCCGCCCGCCGTGGCGCGCGGCGGCCCTGAAGCACAGCGCGCAGCCGACACCCGCCGCGAGCGGCGTCACGAGGTCATCCATCCACAGCGTCGCCCTCGCGCCCCCCAGCTCGAGCGCGATCCACAGCCCGAACAGCGCGCTCGTCGCGAGCGCGCCGCCCGCAGCGCGGATGAAGCGCGGACTGTGGAGGGTGAGTTCCACCTGGACAGGCATCGACAGGCGCCCCGATCGAGCTTGAACCCTGCGCGTGTTTGCTAAACGCTCTTCATAGCCGCCCGCGACGCGGCGATTGACGGCGTCGCGCGCGCCGCCGCGACGGACGCCTACCATGGCAGTTGTGTTCCCGCGCACAAACTTTCAGCTCGCGCGCGTCTTCGGCATCCGCATCGGCGTCGGCATCAGCTGCTTTGTCATCCTTTTCTTCTTCCTCCTCTATCTGACGCCCTACTTCCATGAAGTGATCGGCGGATCAGAGACCACCGCCTACCTGATCACGGTGGCATCGGTGCTGTCGTTCTTCGCCTCGCTGATCCTGCACGAGCTCGGCCACGCGCTCGTGGCGCGCAAAAACGGGCTTAGCGTCGCGGGCATCGATCTGTGGGCCTTCGGCGGCATCACCCGCATGACGCCGCCGCAGACCCCCGGAGTCGAACTGCGCGTGGCGAGCGCCGGCCCGCTGGTGACGCTCGCGATCGTCCTGGCGTGCCTCGTCGGCTCGCTGGCGCTGTCGGGCGACAAGAGCTTCGTCGACGTGGCCGTCGCCGAGAACGGCGTGCGCGCCTCGCCGGCGCTTGTGTGGTTGAGCTGGGTCGCAGCGCTGAACGTGCTGCTGCTGATCTTCAATCTGGTCCCCGCGTTTCCGCTCGACGGCGGGCGGATCGCGCAGGCGATCATCTGGTGGCGCACCGGCGATCGCCACCGCGCGACGCACCTGACAGGGCGCGCGGGCCAGGGGTTCGCCGTGCTGCTGGGGGTGTTCGGCCTGTGGGAACTGTCGCGCGGCGGCGGGCTCGGCCTGCTCACGCTGCTGCTTGCCTTCTTCCTCTATCAGGGCGCCGGCGCCGCGGTCGTCCAGGGCTCTGTCGGCCAGCGCATCCAGACCATCACCGTCGCCGACGTGATGGATCGCGAGCCCGTCACGATTCCCGCCGCGGCCACGCTGCTCGACGCGCGCGAGCAGTTCTTTCAGCGCTACCGCTGGCCATGGTTTGCGGTCGTCGATCCGGCGCGCCACTTCCTCGGCGTGGTGCGCGGCGCGCGCATCGAGGAGGAGATCTCCGCGGGACGCCCGGCGCTCGTGGTCGGAGACGTGCTCGAGGAGGACCTGCCGGTGAGGATCGACGAAGACCAGCCGCTCGAGTCGCTGCTGTCGGCCGAGGGCCTCGGACGGCTCGGGGCGATGGTCGCCGTCGATGAGGACGGCGTGCTCAAGGGCGTGGTCACGCTCGCCGACGTGCGCCGCGCGCTGCGCGTTGCCACATAGCGCCCGCGCAACGCCGCGGCGCCGATTGGCGAGCCGCCGCGAGGACGGGCGCGGGGGCGGGCGTTATAGAGTCCCGGTTGACGCCCGCGCTCGCGGGCGACTCTCTGTCTAGCCCCCCGCTCCCGCAAGCTCAATGCCATCGCACGACGTCCTCATCATCGGAGCCGGCCTCGCCGGACAGCGCGCCGCGCTGGCGGCAGCCGAGGAGGGGGCGGGCGTGGCGATCATGAGCAAGGTCCACCCGGTGCGCTCGCACTCGGTCGCCGCCGCCGGCGGGATCAACGCCGCGATCAGCGTCGACGATGACTGGCGCTCGCACGCGTATGACACGGTCAAGGGCTCTGACTACCTCGGCGACCAGGACGCGATCGAAATCATGTGCTCCGAGGCGCCGGCGGAGGTCATGCACCTCGAGCACATCGGCGTCACCTTTCACCGCAACGAGGTGGGTGAGCTGGACCTGCGGGCCTTCGGCGGCGCGTCGATGAAGCGCACCGCCTACGTGGCCGACATCACCGGGCAGGCGATCCTGCACGTGCTCTACGAGCAGCTGCTCAAGCACCACGAGACCGTCGAGCGCTTCGAGGAGTGGTTCACCACCTCGCTGCTGCAGGACGAGGAGGGAGCCTGTTGCGGGGTGGTCGCGCGCGACGTGCGCAGCGGGGCCATGGAGGTCTTCCACGCCAAGAACGTGATCCTCGCAAGCGGCGGCGCCGGGCAGGTCTACCGGCCGACGACCAACGCGCTGATCGTCACCGGCGACGGGATCGCGCAGGCCTACCGCATCGGCGCGCCGCTGATGGACATGGAGATGGTCCAGTACCACCCCACGACGCTCGTCGAGAACGGCCTGCTGATCACCGAGGGCGCGCGCGGCGAGGGCGCGATCCTGCTCAACAGCGAGGGCGAGCGCTTCATGGAGCGCTACGCGCCGAACAAGCTCGACCTCGCCTCGCGCGACGTCGTCTCGCGCGCCGAGCAGACCGAGATCCTCGAGGGGCGCGGCGTCGGCGCGCACGGCGAAGGCATCTACCTGGACATCACGAAGGTGCCGCGCAAGCGCACGCTCGAGGCGCTGCGCGAGATCGTCAACATCGGCAAGGACTTCGCGGGCGTGGACATCACGCGCGAACCGATCATGATCCGCCCCGGCCAGCACTACATCATGGGAGGCGTCAAGACCGACAACAACGGCGCGACCTCGATCCCCGGACTTTACGCCGCCGGCGAGGTCGCCTGCGTGTCGGTGCATGGCGGCAACCGGCTGGGCGCCAACTCGCTGCTGGACACGCTCATCTTCGGGCGGCGCTCCGGCGAGCACGCCGCCGCGCGCGCGCAGACGCTGCCGATGCCAAAGGCGCCGGACGCGCGTCTGCACGAGGACGTCGCGATGATCGATTCGATCATCGCGCGCGAGCGCAGCGGGCGGCGCGTGTCGGAGATCAAGCAGGAGCTCGGCGACACGATGAACCAGTACGTCGCGGTCTACCGCGACGAGGCCGGCCTCGCCACGGCGCTCGAGATCGTCGGGCGTCTCAAAGAGGAGGCGCAGAGCGCCTACATCGACGACCGCGGCACGGTCTTCAACCAGGACGTGCTCGGCGCGATCGAGCTCGGCTACATGCTCGACTGCGCGGAGGCGACCGTCGTCGGGGCGATCGAGCGCAAGGAGTCGCGCGGCGCGCAGTTCCGCACCGACTTCCCCGAGCGCAACGATGAGCAGTGGCTGAAGCACATCGACATCTCACTCAACGGCACGGGCCCGCAGGTGACCTATTCGCCGGTCACGATCACCCAGTGGCAGCCCGAGGAGAGGAAGTACTGATGGCCGAAACCCACAAGCCGCCCGAGTCCTTCACGCTGCGGATGCGCCGCTATGACCCGGAGTCCGGCCAGGCGCCCTACTGGGACGAGCACACGATCGAGCTCGAGCCACACCGCTCGGTGCTCGAGGGGATCCTGCAGGCCAAAGCGCGCTTCGACGGCTCGATCGGCATCCGCTGCTCCTGCCGGGCGGCGATCTGCGGCTCCTGCGGCGTGCGCATCAACGGCGAACCCGGGCTCGCCTGCCACACGCACCTCGACCACGCGCGACAGGGCGCCGACGGCGGCGTGATCGAGATCGAGCCGATGGGCAACATGCCCGTGATCAAGGACCTGATCGTCGACATGGACGCCGTCCACTGGAAGAAGGTGCAGCGCGTGACGCCGTGGCTGATCAACAAGCAGCCGGTGCCCGAGCGCGAGTACATCGTGCCCAAAGAGAGCATGACCGACATCACCCAGTCGATGGCCTGCATCCAATGCGGCGCGTGCGTGTCGGACTGCCTGGCGATGGAGGTCGACCCGGGCTTCATCGGCCCCGCCGCGCTGGCCAAGGCCTACCGCTTCGTCGGCGACCCGCGCGACGACCGCCAGCGCGAGCGGCTGAACGATCTCGCGCAGGACCCGCAGGGCATCTATGACTGCACGCACTGCTTCAAGTGCGTGCAGGCCTGTCCCAAGGACGTCAACCCGATGGGACAGATCATGCGCCTTCGCAGCGATCACGACGTCTGACCAGCACATCGTCGACCACAACAACGGCGAGCGCCACGAGGCCGCGTTCGCTCGCTGATCCGCGACAACGGGCTGCTGTGGGAGGCCGAGCTGCTGCCGCGCTCATACGGCGGCGACTCCTGGTTTGGCAAGTTCGCGCCATCGGCGGGCAAAGAGATGCTGTCCTCGCTGCCGGCGATTGTGAAGGCGCTGCTGCGCGGCAAGGTCAAGCCGATGGCCGCGCTCAAACCGCACCGCATCCCGCGCGACGACCTCAAGCGCGTCCAGTCGATCTACGAGACCGTCGAAACGCGCCCGGAACGGTATGAGCTGAACCTCTACGTGTCGGGCAGCGACGAAGACGACGACGCGACCGCGCGCGAGGTCGGCGCCGCCAGGGGCGGCGAACCGACTCGCGAGGACACGCACGACGTCGCCGCCGAGGGCGAGCCGCCGACCGTCTCGGCGCCGCCACCGGTCGACCCGGGTCCGCCAGCGGCAGATGGGAGCGGCCAATGAAGGTCGCCTACTGGCCGGGCTGCGTGAGCCGCGGCTTCACCCCCGAGCTGCACGGCTCGATGGCGAAGGTCGCGCCGCTGCTGGGCATCGAGCTGGTGCAGCTCGATCGCGCGAGCTGCTGCGGCGCGGGCGTGCTCGCCGAGCACAACCAGGAGCTCGCGGACACGCTCAACGCGCGCACGTTCGCGCTCGCCCAGGAGGTGCAGGGCGCCGAGCTGATGATGAACATCTGCTCGACCTGCCAGGGCGCGCAGAGCGAGTGCCAGGAGCGCCTGGACGCGAGCGCCGAGTACCGCGAGCACGTCAACCAGACGCTCGCGCCGGAGGGCCTGTCATATGAGAAGGGCCTGACGAACAAGAACTTCCTCTGGCTGCTGGTCGAGGAGATCGGGCTGGACGCGCTGCGCGAGAGAGTGCGCCGGCCGCTCACCGACCTGCGCGTCGGCCCGTTCTATGGCTGCTACATCGTGCGCCCGCGCGAGCGGCTTGGGATCGACGCAGAGCACCGTCGCGACAACTACCTGCACGAGCTGATCGAGGCCCTCGGCGGCACGGTGATCGACTACGCCGGCATGCGCAAGTGCTGCGGCTTTCCGATCATCACGATGAACAAGCAGGCCTCGCTCAAGCAGGCCGGGCGTCACCTCGGCGACGCCGTCGACGCGCAGGCCGACTGCCTGGTGACGCCCTGCCCGCTGTGCCACCTGAACCTCGACCTGCAGCAGCCGCTGGCGGAAGGCGTGGTCGGCAGAGAGCTTGACATGCCCGTGCTGCACCTTCCCCAGCTGGTCGGGCTGGCCCTCGGGCTGGGACCGAAGGAGCTCGGGCTCAACCGCCACGTGGTCAGGCCGACGTCGGTGATCGACTGGTCGACCTCGGTCGTGGGCGCGGCCACCTAGTGACCTGAGTCGTTAGTTCGCAGGGATGGCTGTTGTGGCCGCGAACTTCGTCGTTATCAACGACGATGGGAGGCGGTCATGGCACAGCGTGCAGAGGTCGTGCTCGGCGACGAGGAGCGGGAGGTGCTGGAGCGGTGGGCGCGGCGCCGGAAGAGCTCGCAGGCGTTGGCGTTGCGGTGTCGCATCGTGTTGGCGGCGGCCGATGGGGAGCAGAGCAAGGACATCGCGGCTCGGCTGGGTTGCACGGACTCGACGGTCGGCAAGTGGCGGGGCCGGTTCGCGCGACGCGGCCTGGATGGGTTGCATGATGAGCCGCGCCCGGGGAAACCGCGCTCGATCACCGACGAGGACGTCGAGCGAGTGATCGTCAAGACACTCGAGGAGCAGCCGCGGGACGCCACGCACTGGTCGACGCGCCCGATGGCAGCCGCGACAGGGATGAGCCAGACCGCGATCAGCCGGATCTGGCGGGCGTTTGGGCTCAGGCCTCACCAGAGCGAGACGTTCAAGCTCTCGCCGGACCCGCTGTTCATCGAGAAGGTTCGCGACATCGTCGGGCTCTACTTGAACCCGCCCGATGCCGCTGTCGTGCTGTGCGTCGATGAGAAGGCCCAGATCCAGGCGCTCGACCGCTCAGCACCGGTGCTGCCGTTGATGCCCGGCGTGCCCGAGAGGCGCACCCACGACTATGTCCGCAACGGAACGACGAACCTCTATGCCGCTCTCGACGTCGCCTCCGGGCAGGTCATCGCCGAGATGACTCCTCGCCACCGCGCCGAGGAGTTCCGCCGGTTCCTGAACGTCATCGAGGACGCCGTGCCAGCCGATCTGGACGTTCACGTCGTGCTCGATAACTCCTCGACACACAAGACACCCTCGATCCAGCGCTGGCTACTACGCCACCCCCGCTTCCACGTGCACTTCACGCCCACCTACAGCTCCTGGCTGAATCTCGTCGAGCGCTGGTTCGCCGAGCTGACCACGAAATGGATCAAGCGCAGCGCGCACCGCTCGGTCCGCGACCTCGTCGCTTCGATCCGCACCTGGATCACAACCTGGAACGAAGACCCAAAACCCTACGTCTGGCACAAGACCGCAGAGGACATCCTCGACAGCCTCGCCCACTACTGCCAACGAATCAACGACTCAGGTCACTAGCGCGGCGGCGCAGCGCCGCGCCAGGCCGCGGGCACGCCTCAGCCAGAGACGAGCTGCGCCAGCAGCTCATCCAGTGAGCTATGGGACTCTCTCAGACCGCGCTCCATGCCAGCCTTGAGCATCCCGTCGCGTTCATGCTGCGTGTGGAACAGGGCGGTGATCGTCAGCCTCGTCCGGTCGCCGAGATCCTCGAAGACCGCGGTATCGATCAGCACGTGGCCTGGCATGCCCTCCCATTCGAAGGTGTAGGCGAGGCGCTCGGGCGGTGAGACCTCCCGGTAGACGCCGCGAAAGCCCTGCTCCGACCCGTCGCTGTTGTGCTCGACGAACCTCCATGCTCCGCCGGGGCGGAGGTCGAGCTGATCGACGATCGTCCTTGTCGACTTCAGTCCCCACCAGCGCGCGATCAGCTCGGGGTCGGTGTATGCCGCCCACACGAGCTCGCGCGGCGCGTCGAACACGCGCTCCATGACTATCTCGCGCTCGGAGGGCGTGGTGACGATGGTTTCGTTTGCGACGGTCGACTGCTCGCTGCTCATCGCTTCGCTCCTTTCGAATCTTGTAGAAACTCGCCGAGTCGGTCTAGGCGAGCGTCCAGCATCCGCCGATAGGTGTCGATCCAGCTGCTCGCGTCCTCCAGACGGCGCGGGCCCAGCCGACAGCGCCGCGCGCGCCCGACCTTCTCGGTGATCACGAGTTCGGCTTCCTCGAGCACGCGCACGTGCTTCTTGCAGCCCGTCAGCGAGATGCCAAACGGTTGCGCGAGCTCTCTGATCGTCGCACTGCCGCCACCGAGCCGCTCGAGCATCGCCCGGCGACTGGGATCGGCGAGCGCCGCGAAGGTACGGTCGAGCTCCGCTTGATACTGAACCATGTAGTTCAGTATAGCGCTCGAGCACGCTCTGCGAAGTCCGCTGTGAACAGGCCAACGCTCGCGCCCCACCGCCGCTGGGACCCCGCGGGCCTCTACGCTACGCGCGTGCGGATCCTCACCGTCGTCGGCAACCGGCCCCAGTTCATCAAGGCCGCCGCCGTGTCGGGCCCGCTGCGCGAGCGCCACGAGGAGCTGCTCGTGCACACCGGCCAGCACTACGACGACTCGCTGTCGAGGGTCTTCTTCGCCGAGCTCGGGCTCGCCGCGCCCGACCGCGAGCTCGGCATCGGCGGCGGCTCCAACACCTCTCAGACGGCGCGCATGCTGGCGGCGCTCGAGCCGCTGCTCGCGGCCGAGCGGCCCGCCGCGGTGCTCGTCTACGGCGACACGAACTCGACGCTCGCGGGCGCCCTGGCGGGCGCGCAGGCGGGCGCCGCCGTGATCCACGTGGAGGCGGGCATGCGCTCGTTCGAGCCGGCGATGCCCGAGGAGCAAAACCGCGTGCTGACAGACCATCTGGCCGCGCTGCTGCTGTGCTCCTCCGACACGGCCGCGGCGAACCTCGCGCGCGAATCGGTCGCCGGCCGCGTCCAGGTCGTGGGCGACGTGATGGTCGACGTCGCGCTGCGCCGCCAGCCGAGCGCGCGCGCCGACGAGCAGACGCTTCGCGCACACGGCGTGACGCCCGGCGACTACCTGCTGTTGACCGCGCACCGCGCGGGCAATGTCGATGACCCCGCGCGCCTGCGCGCGCTCGCCGAGCTCGTGGCGGAGCTGGCGGGGCCGGTCATCCTCTCGCTTCACCCGCGCACGCGCGCGCGCCTGGCGGACGCGGGGCTGCTGTCAGAGCTGGCGCAGCTCGACGGCCTGGAGCTCAGCCGAGCCGCTCGGCTACGCGCCGTTCAGCGCGCTGCTCTGCCAGGCGCGCGCGGTCCTCACCGACTCCGGTGGCGTCCAAAAGGAGGCGTACCTTGCGGGGGTGCCGTGCGTGACGCTGCGAGCAACCACCGAGTGGGTCGAGACGGTGGAGAGCGGCTGGAACACGCTCGTCGACCTCGACGCGCAGGCGGCGCTGGACGCGCTGGCCAAGCCGCCGCCGCTCGAGCGACCCGCGCTGTATGGCGACGGCAACGCCGCGCAGCGCTGCGTGCAGGCGATCGACTCGCTCGCTGCGCTGGAGCTCGTGGGGCGATGAGCGACGAGCGCGCCTTGCGCGTCGGGGTGGTCGGGCTCGGCTACTGGGGCCCCAACCTCGCGCGCAACTTCGCCGCGATCCCCGGTTGTGAGCTTCGCTGGATCTGCGATCCAAGACGCGAGGCGCGCGAGGCGGTTGCGCCGTCCTTTCCGCGGGCGATCGCGACGGCTGAGATGTCGGACCTGCTGGAGGACCCCGAGCTCGACGCGGTCGTGCTGGCCACGCCGGTGCCGACGCACGCGCGACTTGCGACGAGCGCCGCGCACGCCGGCAAGCACTGCTTCGTCGAGAAGCCGCTCGCGACGAACGTCGCCGACGCCGAGCGCGCGGTCGCCGCGGCGGCGCACGCGGGCACGATCCTGATGGTCGGCCACCTGCTGGAGTACCACCCGGCCGTCGATCGTCTCAAGGCGCTGATCGACGACGAGGAGCTCGGGCAGCTCTACTACGTGTACGCCAACCGGCTGAACCTCGGCCAGCTGCGCGCCGACGAGAACGCGCTCTGGAGCCTCGGCGCGCACGACGTGGCGGTCGTGTTGCACCTCGTCGGCGAGGAGCCCGAGGAGTGCCTGGCCCACGGCGCTTCCTACCTGCGCGAGGGGGTGCAGGACGTCGTCTTCTGCTACCTGCGCTTCCCCTCGGGGATCGTCGCGCACCTGCACCTGTCCTGGCTTGATCCCCACAAGGAGCGACGCGTGACCGTCGTCGGCGCGCGCCGGATGGCGACGTTCGACGACATGCTGTTGGAGGGCAAGCTGACCGTCTACGACAAGGGCTTTGACGAGGACGCGCGCTCCTGGGGCGAGTACATCGCGCGCTCGGGCGACATCTTCTCGCCGCGGATCGCCAACGCCGAGCCGCTGCGCATCGAGTGTGAGCACTTCGTGCGCTGCCTGGGCAGCGGCGAGACCCCGCGCTCCGACGGCGAGAGCGGTCTGCGCGTGGTGCGCGTGCTCGAGCGCCTGCAGCGCTCGCTGGAGGCCGGAGCCGGCTGAGCCTAGGCCGTGCTCGCGTGCTGGCGGCGGTCGACGTGGTCGACGAGCGCCCGCTGCGTCGCCCGGCGCTCGGGGCGCAGCACGGGACCGAAGCGGTCGCCCACGCCGCGCAGCAGGTAGGCCCTTCGCGACGAGCTATAGCGCAACACCGGCGTCAACAGCCGCAGCCAATGCCACGCCACATATCTACGTGGTCGCGGAACCGTGCGCATAAGTAGTCATCCATGACAAGACCATCGCAACGCTGCAGTCTTGCACACTTCGTGCCGTTTCTCACCTGAGTGAGGCGCGACGCGTCAGTCGAGCGTCGGCACCCTGATGCAGCAGCCGTTGATGAGCCCGCTGCCGACGGCGCTGTAGGAGCCGTCGGGCTGCACCTGCACGAGGTAGTGCGCGCGCACCCCTGAGCGGTAGAGCACCGTGCACTGCCAGGGGTTGCGAAGCGTCCCGCCCCCTTTGGGCTGGCAACGCGCCTGCACGGCCGGCGTGCGGGCAGCAACCGCGACGGGCTCGGGTGCCCGGGCCAGCCCGGCCTGCACGCGCGCCGCGGTGAGCACGCCCGGCGCCGCCGCGCTGCTCAGGGCCTGTGACTGAGCACTTTTGAAGGCGTCCTCGCTGCCGCGGGCATCGAGCGCGACGAGCACTGCAACTGCCCCGAGGAGCAAGACACCCCATGCCGCCAGCGCGGTCCGCACTCGGTTAGCCTAATCGCGCCGACGCTCAGACGCGGCGGCGGTCGCTCACGCCCACGCTACTGGAACGACCAGCCGTTGCCATAGCCCCATGTGAAGCCGCCGTTGGCGTTGGGAATCCAGCACCAGCCGTGGATGAAATGCCAGTAGTAGCCGGGCGGGCCATGCTGGCACTTGCCGGCGCTGAAGTAGTAGTCGTCCTGGCAGGGAGGCTTGTACTGGTGGTAGCCGGCGTTGTTGTCGTCGAAGAAGCCGCCGAAGCCGCCGCCGAAGTCGACGAAGCCGGCCATCGCGCTGCCGCTGCCCACGGCGAGCATCACGACCGTCAGCGCCACGACCAGGCGCGAGCGCATCGAGAAGCCTCCGCGTCGAGGGGCGGGTCGAGGCGCGCCGCTCATCGCCCGCAGCCTGACGCGCTCGAGCGCCGGCGCGTCGAGCTCGCGCCGGCGCTTGCGCAGAACATCGGCGAGCGCCTGCAGCTCAGGCGGGAGAGGCTCGGGCGCGGATCGGCTCATGTGCGCTTATACGCACGAGCCGCGGGATTCCCGACAGCGAATTGATCGGCATGATTCGCCGATGCGCGACGAGCAGTTCGAGCGCCTCTACGCCGAGCACGCCCAGGGCCTCTTCGGCTTTCTCAGCTACCGCACCGGCGATCGCGCGCTGGCCGAGGACCTGCTCGCCGACACCTTCGAGCGCGCCCTGCGCGCCCGGCGGATGTTTGACCCGCGCCGGGGCAGCGAGAAGACCTGGCTGTACGCGATCGCGCTGAACGGGCTGCGCGACCATGCCCGCCGGAGCGCCAGCGAGGGCCGTGCGCTCGAGCGCGTCGCGCGAGGATCAAGCCCGCAAGCTCACAGCGCCGTGCAGCAGGTCGCAGACCGCGATCTGCTCAGCCGCAGCCTCGCGGCCCTGAGCGAGCGCGAGCGCGAGGCGATCGCGCTTCGCTTCGGGGCCGATCTGAGCGTGCCCGAGATCGCCAGGCTGACCAAAGAGCCGCTCACCACCGTCGAGGGCCGCGTATACCGGGGCCTGCGCAAGATGCGCGAGCAGATCGACGCACAGACGCTATGACGGTACGATCGACAGGTCGGGACTATGAAGCGCCGCGGCGCGCACGAGCGTCGAGCGGTTGACCCATGCTTCGGGGCTTGAGGTATCGAACAGCCTGACCTCCTGGCGGGTGAGCGGCTCCAGGGGATTCATGCCCAGTGCCCGCGCGGCTGCCGGCCGCGGGTCGATGCCCGCGGCCGCCTGGGCGATCGCGAGCGTGTAATAGGGCTCCCAGCTGCGCGGGTCCACGTGCACCGCCTGCTGCATCGCGTAGGTGCCGAGGCGCGGCTGGCCGCGCTCGAGGTCGCAGAAGCCGAGGACCTCATACGGTTCGGGGCGGACGTCCAGCCAGCCGACCGAGGACAGCGCCGCGGAGTTCGCAGCGGTGCAGTTCTGAGATGCATAGAGCGCTGTCTCGGCGGCGTCCAGGCGGTTCTGGGAGCCGATGATCAGGACGGGCAACACGATGCTGGCCAGGCACAGCAGGCCGAGGATCATGCGCCTGGATCCGCTCGGCACCCAGCCGGGGGGGGCGCCCCCGCGGGGGCTGAGCGCCGCGCCGGCGGCCGCGAAGAACGCAAGCGTGACGACGGGCATCTCCCAGTCCCAGTCAACCCCGGCGTGCAACGCCCACACGACGCCCGCCGCGAGCAGCGCCCCGTACAGCGAGCGCCACGGCCCCCGCGCACGCGTTGCCAGCCCGATGAAGACCGCGCCCAGCAGGATCGCGAGCAGCGCGATGCCGGGGAGCCCGAGCTCGGCCATCGCCTGGAAGTAGAGGCTGTGCGCGTTGATCGTGTAGATGGCGGTCGGCCGATTGCGCTCCCACAGCGTGTGGTACATGCCCGCGCCGTAGCCGTGCAGCGGCGATGCGGAGAAGCCGTGCAGCGCGACCCGCCACAGGTCCGTGCGCCCGTCGTTTGACACGTCGGTCAGCCGCTGGCTCAGGTGGGTTTCCGTGGTCGTGGTCGGGGCGCCGCGGATGAAGCGCTGCCAGTCGTGCACCAGGCGCTGCGGCGCGTTGAAGGCGATCGCCAGCGCCGCCATCAGAGCGAGGCAGCCCACCGCCGCTGCGACCGCCCAGTCGCGATTGATCGGGGCCCCGTCGCCCGCGCGGCGCAGACGGGGGTCCAGCCCAACGGCGAGGATCGCACGCAGGCCCGCCGCGAGAACCACACAGGCGACCGCTACCAGTGCGACGTGATGTCCCTGTGAGACAGCGGCGGGCGTGGTCGGATCGGAGGTGTTCAGCGGGTTGGCGTGATCGGCCGCGCGCACCAGCAGCGCGGCGGCGGGGACCGTGGCGATCGCGCCGCCGAGAAGCCCGGCGGGTCGGGCGAGGAGCACGTATACGACCAGCGCCACGATCCCGGCACCGATCGCTCCGCGCGAGAGGGTGAAGAAGAGCGTGGCGGCGAGCAGTGGCAGGACCGCCGCCGCCAGCACTTGCACCGCGCGGCGCTCGCGCAGCGTGCAGGTGAGGTGGAAGGCGAGCACGATGCCAATCGCGGCAAGCGCGCCGAGCGCATTCCAGTAGGTGACCGGGTAGCTGAGCCGTTCCGGCGAGATGCCGGGCGGGGTGTGCCACACGTTGGGCAGCACGCGGCTGATCAGGCTTGCCACGCAGACGATCGAGATGCCGAGCACGAGCCCTCTCGACGAGCAGCCGCAGATGCGCCGCGCTCGCGCGCACGCTCCCGAACAGGAGCAGGATGAGCAGGTACAGCCAGGCGCGGTCGAACTCGATCAGCGCGCTGCCCTTGGCGTGAGACCAGGACGCCGAGACGAGCGTCATCAGCGCATACAGGCCGAGCGCGCCGGTGGCGAGGAGCGTGGCCGGCGCGAACCCCTCGAACGGATGGCGCGCCAGCATGATCCTCACGAGCAGGATCTGGGCCAGCACGAGCGCCCCCAGCGCCGGCGCTGCGGGAAAGTAGCCACCGGCGTTGAAGCCCATGAACACGATCAGGGCGCCGGGCAGCAACATCAGAGCGCTGAGCGCGAGCTCGGCGGCTCTGGAGGACGTCGACTCCTCGTCCCTGGCGGGCGCCTCCCGGCTCACCGACGTGCCCGGCCGTATCGCGACGCCGTCGGGCACCGCGCTCTAAGTCTTGGCGGTCGCGCGGGTCCCTGCGTGCGGTGAGGCGCCGTTTGAGGAGATGGGTTCACTCGGCGGCGGCTCGTCCTCGTCGGCGGCGTAGTCATACGCGTACACGTAGGAGTCCGAGCGGCGACGCTTGACGCCGTTTGCAACGATGCCCAAGAGTGGGGCTCCCGCCCCCGTCAGCGCCTCATTGAGGTGCACGGCGAGGTCGCGGCTGTTGCGCCCGACCCAGCCTACGATGACGACGCCGTCGACCTTGCGCAGCAACGGGAACGCGTCGAGACCGCGGCCAGGGGCGAGCTGTCGATCACGATCAGGTCATACGTCTCCTTGGCCTGCTCGAGCAGGGCCTCCATCGCCTGGCTCTCGATCAGCTCGCTCGGGTTCGGCGGAACGGAGCGGCCGGCGACGAGCACGTCGAGCATCCGCGGCTGTCCGTTGTTCTCGGAGGGGGCATCGAGCTCGATCAGCTGGGTCGCCCTCCACAGCGACACCGAGCCGATCAGCACGTCGGACAGGCCAGGTCCGGACGCGACGCCGAGCTGCCTGGCCATCGTCGGGCGCCGCAGGTCGGCCTCGAGCAGCAGCACCGCCGAGCCGACGCTCGCCGCCGCGCCGGCCAGATGGCGGGCGATCGTCGTCTTGCCGTCGCCGGGGGCGGCCGAGGTGATCAGCAGGGTGCGCAGCTCGCGATCGACGTTGAAGTAGCGCAGATGGGCCCGGATCAGCTGAAACGCCTCGGCCTCGTCGCGCGGCAGGGCCGCCGGCGCACCCTGCTTGCCTCGTGAAGAGCGCGCGATCGCCCTGCTTCGCGGGACGATGCCGAGGATCGGAAGCCCGTAGACCGCCTCGAGATCTTTCGGCTCCCTGATCCGCCGGTCGAAGTGCTCGAGCAAAAACGCGATGCCGAGGCCGAGTAGCAGGCCGAGCACGGCGCCGAGGATCGTGCTGCGTGCGACCCGCGGCGAGGTGGGGACGGTGGGGACGCCCGCGGCCTGCGCAACCTGCACGTCGCCCGAGCGCAGTTCCGCGAGCGTTCCCAGCGACTGGGCGCGCTCCTGCAGCGCCAGCCCCGCGGTGGCGTTTCGTTCCTTGCGCGGGAGAGCCGCCAGCTGCTTGTCGACTAGCGCCAGCGCGGAGACATAGGCCGCGTGGTTGGCGCTCTGCTGCTCTTTGACGAAGATCTTCGTGTAGGTGTTGGCGATGTCGGCCGCGAGCAGCGGCGAGCTCGACGTCGCGGAGACGTCGACGATGCTCGATTCGCCTTCGGCGCTCACGCTCACGGCGCCGCTGACGCGCGCACCGGTGCGCTTGAACAGAAGGCTCGCGGTCTTTTCGGACATGTCGCCGAGCTGGACGAGCTTGACGTTGGTGGCCTGCTGGTTGGTGCTGGTCGTGACCGGCAGCCCCGCGAGCTGCTGGCTGAGCTGGCTGTTGTTGAAGAGCAGCGAGGCCGTCGCGGTGTACTGCTTGGTCTGGTGCTTGGAGTAGGCGAAGGCGGCGCCCCCCGCGAGGACGACACACAGCAGCACCCAGGGCGCGCGGCGGCGCAGGACGCCTAGAGCCTGCTGGAGCGTTAGGTTTGTCTGCTCGGAGTCCATCCGCCTTCGGCGCTGCATTTCGGCTCAGAGCGAAGTCACCGCCCGTGGGCCTGCACGAGCGCCCGAACCTGGGGGGATGAATTGAAGCATCTACCGGTCGTTGCGGCCACCCTAGGGCGCTCGCGATCACAACCGCGACACAGCGCTACCTCTGGCCTGGCTGATCCGAGACACCTCCGCAGCCAGACGGCTCTGAAAACGGGCCACCGAGAAGCGCTGCGCGTTGCGCACGGCGAGCGCCGGATCGAAGTCGAGCTGGTCGATTGTCTCGATTGCGCGCGCGAACGACTCGACGTCGTCGAGCCTCGCCAGCCTCCCGGTCTGCCCGTCGAGCACGGTCTCCAGGGCTCCCCCGGCGCCGGCGGCGATCACCGGCCGTCCCGCGGCCTGGGCCTCGACCGCGGCGATGCCGAACTCCTCCATGCTCGGCACAACGAGCGCGCGGGCGCTGGCGTACAGCTCCACGAGCTCCTCGTCGCTGGCGCGCCCGAGGAACTCGGCCTCGGGGTAGGCCCCGCTGAGCGCTGTGTGGTCGGGCCCCGAGCCGACCACACGGATCGGCGCGCGCGCGCGGCGAGCGGCCTCGAGCGCGACCTGCAGGCGCTTGTGGCGCACGATCTCAGAGACGACCAGCAGCGAGTCGCCGGGCTGGCCCGGTGTGAAGCGGTGGGTCTCGACCGGCGGATGAATGACCGCGGAGTCGCGGCCGTAGTAGCGCTTGATCCGCTCGCGGCTGAGCTCGGAGATTGCGATGTAGGCGTCGACGCGCCGGCTCGCGGCGAGGTCCCAGCGGCGCATCCGACGCAGTTGCCAGCGCAGCGGAGGACGCAGCGGGGGTCGAGTCTCTGCGAGAGCGCGGGCTTCCTCGTACCACGCGTAGCGAAACGGGGTGTAGCAGTAGCAGATGTGCACTGCGCCCTCCGGACGCGTACGCCGTGGGCGAAGGCGCTGCTGCTGCTCAGGACGACGTCCGACTCGGGAAGCTTCAGCCGCTCGACTGCGCCAGCGGGTAGAGCGGCAACAGACGCCTGAAGCCCGACTGGCCCGACGCCGAGACGCTGAAGCGGCGAGGTGGTGACCGGCGTTCGCGCGAAGCGCCCGTCCGTGCCGCGCTCGTCGTAGAGCAGCGTGAAGATCGGCGCGTCCGGGTAGAGGTCGGCGATCGCCGCGAACGTCCGCTCGGCGCCACGCATGACGAGCAGGTAGTCGTGCGCGAGGGTGACGTGTTTGCGGAAGTTTGAATGCGGCGGTAACCGGTTCACCGAAGCGAACAGTACCGGTGGCAGTTGCCCCCCGTCGCCTCCGGCCATGCGAGCGCAGCACCACGACTGGTAGCGTGGGGGGACTCATGGGGATCACGGAGGCACTCGCTGCATCTTCGGTGCGATGCCGTCACTCCGCGGCCGGGCAAACCTGGGATGGACGCTAATGCGACGGGTGGAAGGGCGCGACCCACCGGAGGGTACTTCGCGTGATGCCTGAGGGATCAGACTCAATGTGCAGGTGC